>JAJFTO010000005.1 GCA_021372865.1 Porphyromonadaceae bacterium | reverse complement strand
AGCGTTGAAGTGTTCCTGGGCTTCATTACAGCAGACGGTAAAGAAGTTGCAAACAGTGTGTATTTGGGTTCTGTGACTGTTGCCTAAGCGTTGGCAAATGGTTTTCTTGCGAGAGCCGCCCTCAAAAGGGGCGGTTTTTTTTATTCTCCAGCTCTCAAATTCTGATATTTAGTGTATCTTTGCAGGAGATTTATATTTGTTTATCAAAAAGGCTTTAAATAACTGATATACAGGTTTATATGTTTAATTTTTATTGCCTTTTTATTTGTTTCATATTTGCAACATGCACCTATATATTACTGAATATCAACACATATTACATTTGAAGAGGTAAAATAAGTAATTTGGCAAAACATTGACAGAGCGATCGGAAAGATTCAATTGACAAATATTCCCAAACCGCAGTAAGCATCTGTTTACTGCGGTTTTTTTATTTTTTCATCCTATATTTGTAACCTCATAGTTTAAAATATCGCTGAATCTCATGAAACAAATTACAAAGCTCGTATCTTTCGGATTTATTTTATTGGTGTCCTCCGCGCTGTTTTCATTGCGCGCTGAGGTAAAACTGCCTGCCATTTTTGGAGACAACATGGTTTTGCAGCAACAATCGGAAGCAGCCCTCTGGGGATGGGCAAAGCCCAACACTACTGTAAAAGTGACCACATCGTGGGACAGGAAAAGTTATTCGACAAAAAGTAACGTAAAAGGGTATTGGAAGCTAAAGGTAAAAACACCGGCAGCTGGCTTTACGCCCTATGCCATTACCTTCAGTGACGGGAAGGCAGTGACGTTGCAAAACATTCTGATCGGGGAAGTGTGGGTGTGCTCGGGACAATCCAACATGGAGATGCCGATGAAAGGGTTTGCTAATCAGCCGATCGAGGGGGGACCGGAAGCAATTGCCACCTCCAGGAACCCTGGCATCCGGTGCTTTACCATGAAAAAAGCCTCCAAATCAGCTCCTCAGGAAGAGGGTGAAGGCTCATGGGAGGTGGCAGGACCGGAGACCACACCGGCTTTCACTGCGACAGGCTATTATTTCGCCCGCATGCTGAATCAGGCGCTGGACGTTCCTGTAGGCCTGATCCATACCAGTTGGGGTGGCTCACGCATCGAAGCCTGGATGACACCTTCCTCAATAAAAAGTGTGATTGTCGATGTCCAGATACCCGCCACGGACTCGGAGATAAAGTCACAGAACGGTGATCCTACCGTATTATATAATGGTATGCTGCATCCAATCGTAGGTTATGGCATTCGCGGTGCGATCTGGTACCAGGGTGAATCGAACAGAAATGAGCCGGATCAGTATGTAAAACTTTTCGATAAGATGGTACGTGAATGGCGTTCAATTTGGGGAGTGGGTGAATTCCCATTTTACTACTGCCAGATTGCGCCTTACAACTATGGTAGTGGAGGATTCAATTCTGCCTACATCCGCGAGGCACAGGCCAAAGGGATGAAAACGACGTCCAACACGGGAATGGCCGTACTGATGGATTCCAACAGTCCCGGCTGTATACATCCGCCCAAAAAGAAGCTGGCCGGTGAACGCCTGGCCCTCTGGGCACTGGCAAAAACATACGGCATGGATAAAATTCATTACCGCAGTCCGGAGGTGCAATCGGTAACCATGGAAGGACGTGTGGCCATTCTCTCCATAGATATCCCCGCCAATCCCGGACTCACCACCTATGGGAAAGAGCTTCTACAATTTCAGATTGCAGGTAACGACAAAAGATTCCATCAGGCCAAAGCAGCCATTGCAGGCAACCGCATTTTTGTATTCTCTCCCAATGTAGAAAAACCGGTAGCTGTCCGTTACTGTTTCAACGATACGGAAGCAACTGAAATTTTTACTGTGGAAGGGAATCTGCCTCTATCTTCTTTCCGAACAGACGACTGGTAGATAACAGTCAGTCAGCATACAATATCACCGACATAGGTTATAAATAAAGAAAGCCGTTTCGAAAATGACGGTTTTCTTTATTTATACCACTTTAACCTTTTATCTTTAGTAATTAACTGAAAAAAAAGAGTTTATTCCTCAAATTGACGTATTTTTGTCAAGTATTGTCTTTGGTCTATTTTGACAAGTTTCAGTAATGCGTTGTCTTGCCCTCGTGGCACCCATTCTCATCGGCTGAATTAACATCATCGGCTTTTATAAAATCACAGGTCTAAAATGTGTGGCACGCCATTGTTTTGACATATTACCAAACAAATGATCCAATCATTTTTCATCGGAGATAAAGAGATTAATCTCCCTTTTATTCAGGGCGGCATGGGTGTCGGCATTTCACTGTCGGGGCTGGCTTCTGCAGTAGCCAACGAGGGTGGCATTGGGGTTATCTCAAGTGCCGGACTGGGATTATTGTACAGACAATCTCCCCGCGATTACCTCAAGGACTGCATCTGGGGACTGAAAGAGGAAATCCGCAAATCACGCGAAGCAACTCGCGGCAATATTGGTGTAAATATCATGGTCGCCTTGTCGAATTTTGCCGATATGGTACACACCTCTATCGCCGAAAAGGCAGATTTTATCTTTGCCGGTGCCGGTTTGCCACTCGATCTGCCCTCCTATTTGACAAGCGATAGCAAGACAAAGTTAATTCCCATTATATCTTCGGCCCGGGCAGCAAAAATAATTTGTGAAAAGTGGTTGTCAAATTACAATTATCTGCCCGATGCACTCGTCGTGGAAGGTCCCAAGGCTGGCGGACACCTGGGTTTCAAGACAGATCAAATTGAAGATGAAAGCTATGAACTGGAGAGACTGATTCCTGCAATCTTAGAGGTAACCTCCGGTTATAAAAATATCAAAGTCATCCCGATTATTGCTGCGGGCGGAATTACAACTGGCGAGGATATCCATCGGTTTATACAACTCGGCGCATCGGGAGTACAGATGGGCAGTATTTTCGTACCTACCAATGAATGTGACGCATCGGAAGAATTTAAACAGATATACCTTCACTCTTCGAAGGCTGACCTGATGATTATCCAAAGCCCTGTAGGGATGCCGGGACGCGCTTTTACCAGTGATTTTCTGAAGAATGTGAACAAAGGTATCGAGAGGCCCATCTCCTGTCCCTACAAATGTATTAAAACCTGCGACTATACGAAAAGTCCTTACTGTATCATGAAAGCGCTGTACAATGCGTCCAGGGGAAGAATGAACAGAGGATATGCCTTTGCAGGAGCGAACGCCTATCTGGCGGATAAATTACGCAGCGTTAAAGAGGTTATCTTCCGGTTAAAAGAGGAATATGATGTCATTCATAATGCAGGCATGCTTCCAAATACGCAGGAGTGACAGAAACCCCTTCTTCACCTGAACACCAAAGGAGTAATGACCTTTCAACGGATCATGTTTTTTTTAAATTATAACCCGGAAAAAAAATAAAAAATCGCTTGGTTGTCGAAACTTTATTCCTACCTTTGCACCCCAAACAGAAGGGAGGTTATTGCAACACTCGGAAAAAGAAGAGAAATTAAACATCTTACACTCAAATTCCAAGAACCGGGAACAACAGACTGATGGTCTGTTTTCACTCTGCTGACAGTTGCATGTAAAAATTGCATGTTTCTTCTCGCTGAGCAGAACCGACTGACCCGATTTTTTTTCAACGCAATAACAAATCAAAAAAAATAATTCAAACAATGATCGTAGTACAACTAAAAGAGGGTGAAAACATTGAAAGGGCCCTGAAGAAATTTAAACGCAAATATGAAAAAACAGGTGTTGTAAAAGAATTGCGCAGTCGCCAGGCATTCATTAAGCCATCGGTTGCGAAACGCAAACAAAAACAGCATGCTGTGTATGTGCAGCAGTTGCACGAAAACGAAGAATAATTGCGAGACGCGAGGGCAGAAGCAAAACTTGTTTTTGTTTTTACCGGGCTTCGTAATTATCTGACGCAAGTCGAATAATTTCGTTTTAATTTTTCTTTTTCACAAAGTTTTTTCTTATCTTCGCCATACCATAGAGATTGATCTGACTCCAGCGGTATGTGGAAAGAAAAATTCATAGAATATCTCCGTTACGAGAAGAATTACTCCTCTCATACGGAGATATCTTATTTAAAAGACCTTTCACAGTTCGAAGAATTTATCGCATCAGAATGCGGTGAAATTGACCCGAAGGAGATCGACAGCGATATGATCCGCATCTGGATAAGCCGGCTCATGGAAGGAGGGATGAAAGCACGCTCTGTAAACCGGAAACTCAGTGCGTTAAAAGCGTTCTTTCGTTACCTGAAAAAAAATGATATCGTGGAGCATAACCCTGCAGAACGGGTATCGGGGCCCAAGACAGCAAAACAGCTACCCTCCTTTGCAAACAATGAAGATTTGAATCAGGTAATCGACGACTCTCTGGCATATAACGATGATTTCGCCGGTCATCGAGACCATTTTATCATTGAACTGTTCTACCTTACCGGCATGCGCAGGGCAGAGCTGATCGCATTAAAAGACACTGATGTGGACTTCCACAGCAAAACCCTGCGTGTAGTGGGTAAACGCAACAAACAACGTCTTATTCCTTTCTCCGACGAAACGAAAGAAAAATTGCAACAATACATCGAAAGAAGAAACCTGGAAATTCCAAACAAATGTCCTTTTTTGTTTGTTAAGGAAGATGGAGGTCCCTTGTATCCAAAACTGGTATATCGCATTATTCATAACCATTTGGACAGTATCTCCACCCTTTCTAAAAAAAGTCCGCACGTATTACGTCACTCTTTTGCGACCGTGATGCTGAACAACGGAGCGGAGATAAATGCGGTGAAAGAACTGCTTGGCCACTCTAGCCTGGCATCCACAGAGATTTATACGCACGTCACATTTGAAGAGTTGAAAAAAGCATATCACAACGCTCATCCAAGAGCAAAAAAATGAAGGAGGTATAGTATGGAACTGACAATTCAATCTGTAAACTTTGATGCTACCGACCAGCTGCAAGCTTTCATAGAAAAGAAAATGAAGAAGCTGGAACGATTTTCCGAAGACATTATTCTGACAGAAGTCATACTGAAAGTAGTTAAGCCCGAGACAGCTAATAATAAGGAAGCTGCAGTAAAATTAAGCCTGCGACACAGCGAAGCGTTTGCAAGTAAAACAGCGGACACTTTTGAAGAAGCCATTGATCTGTGTACGATGGCGATCGAAAAGCAAATTCTGAAAACCAAAGAAAAAAAGGAAAGATAACGCGCCAAAAAATTGAAAGAAAAGTTTTGGCATCAAAAAAAATATCACTACCTTTGCGACCGTTTCTCTCTTTCCGGGGGAGAAACGGTTAATTTCAAGATATAAGCCTCTTTAGCTCAGCTGGCCAGAGCACGTGATTTGTAATCTCGGGGTCGTTGGTTCGAATCCGACAAGAGGCTCAAAACTGGGCAGTTACCAGAGTGGCCAAATGGGGCTGACTGTAACTCAGCTGGCTTA
>JAJFTO010000011.1 GCA_021372865.1 Porphyromonadaceae bacterium | reverse complement strand
GTAATAAGGACTCAGGTTGAATGCCGAGCTTCCCCGGTGGCTGGTGACCACGATAGGGAGTCCTTCCAACACGTCGCCGGTGAAATCACGCCGTTCGGGATACACGCGCAGCATGCTGTGGGGAAGTTGAATCGTGGGGAAGGTAGGCACCAGCAAATGACTGATATTTCCCATATAGGGATTCACATAATCGACCGGTTCCTTTGCTGATTGACTTTGGACGGACGAACATGACAGCAGCAGGAACGAAATCCATATAGCCGACATTAAATAATAAATGCTTGAATTTTTGTTAAGTAACGAATGTCTCATATCCTTTTATTTACTTTGTATGGAGCACGCAATAAAAGAACCCATTGAGAGTCTTTTCTCATGCTTGCTTCATACGGTTAGTTTACTATTATTTTCAGTGTGTTATAATTTTTTATAACGGAGCCTTGGGATCTTTTCCCGGCACGGGTACCTCACCTTCGTGATAATTGGGTAGCGGTCCCATCTCATAGGTTTCCGGTCCGTAGCGGAGCGTGGAAGCCATAATCTCATCCCAGCTGATCTCTTTGCCCGTATAGGCAGCTTCTCTGCCCAATATAGCAACCATGTTGGAGTAAGCCAAATCTTCGGCCTGGTTAATTTTCTTGTTTAAACGGATCGATTCCACAAAGTGGATGTGTTCCTGGTTATAGGGATTCTTGACGGGTTTGTTTTTATAATCGTATTTCCACAACAGATTCCCGTTCCAATCAAGTATCTTTATCTCTCCCCGGTCGTTCAGCTGCGCCATTCCCTTCGTGCCCAGAATCTGTTCCGATACATTGCCATCGCATCCGTCGATCTGACGGGCGGTGTGCAACCCCCTTTTGTTGTTGTTGTAATAATAATCCACACTGAAGAAATCGAAGATGTCGCCGGTCAGTCTGCGTGCGCGTCCGCCGAAACCGACTGCTTTCAGTGGCTTGTCGCCCATAAACCAGGTGACCACGTCGATGTTGTGGATTCCCTGATCGAGAATATGATCTCCACTCAGCCATTTGATATTAAACCAGTTGCGAATGCAATATTCCATGTCGCTCCATTCGGGACGTTTGGCCTTGTTCCACCAGGCGCCCTGATCCCAATGGGATGTAGTAGAAACAATATCCCCGATGAGGCCGTTTTTTATTTCAACGTATGCTTCCCAATAGTCGCGGCGATGCCTACGCTGGTTTCCGGTCACCACGGTCAATCCTTTTCCCGTGGCCACCTTTGATGCTGCAATGATCGTGCGTATGCCTGTGGGATCCACCGCGCAGGGTTTCTCCATAAAGACATGCTTGCCGGCCTCAACTGCAGCTTTGAATTGTTCCGCCCGGAAATGCGTCGGCGTACACAAGAGCACCACATTGATCTCCGGCATTTCCATGATCTTCTGATAAGCATCAAATCCAAAAAAACAATTGCTGTCGTCCACGTTGTTGTTATACTTTTCAGAGAGAACTTTTCGGCAATTACCCATTCTGTCGGGAAACAGATCAGCCAAAGCAATGATGGAGACATTCGGTCCAGACTCCAGAAATTGAGAAGCAGCACCGGTACCCCGGTCTCCGCAGCCGATGAGTGCTGCCTTTAACTGCGCTCCATCGGGAGCAATCTCCACAAAGGAGAACATACCCAGCTCTTCGGGGGTATATTTTTTGGCGGACTCTTTTTTCTCTCCGGTTGAACAGGATGAAATGAAAGCGGGTGTGGCCATACCCAATGGCAGGGATGCACCCAGGATGGCTGAATTGGATAAAAAGTTGCGTCGTTTCATAGTCGTTTGTTTTTAGTGTTTTATTGTTTCTACTTGATTATTTGCTGATAAAGATACGGATCATTCTCTTTCGGGCATCTTCATGGACAATGGTTTTTCGCTACGCAGCATCCGGGCGGCTTCGCCGGTCAGCCACAGGTAATGATCCGACGGCTTCCCATCGAGATTCACAAACTGGGCATGCTCGCTCACGGGCGGGTTGTCGCTGCACTTAAAGATGGCGGTACCCTCGTTTACTTCATCGAACATGGCTACGTAAATCATTTCGGCCCCCGAACGAATGGCAGTCGACAGTTGCTGCCAGTAAAAGCGTCCCCCCTGACGGGGTATGGAACCCGAAGGTTTCACATCGTCGGGGAACTCGTACCTACTCAGGTTGTGCCAGCTGAATCCGGGTGTTACGCAGGGTACGTAATCGATTTTATTCTCCTTGCACCATTTGATGTCATTTACAACCACATCGCGGTAGCGGTCCATGTCGTTGTGAAGCAGGGGGGTAAACCGCTGCACCATCCAGGGGAGGACGATATCGACACTCCGGATGATATCGTGCAGGTAGGGATCGGGAAGACAGTCGGCATTCAGGTCTCTCCAGAAGGTGGGCACGCCCAGCATCACGCTGCATCCCCCATATACCGGGTCGTTTTTCAGGAAATTTATAAAGCGTTCAATGCCAATGTTGCGGATGTTGTAGGGCCGATCGGGAAAACCCACTCCCCAGATGGCCACCAAGGGCTTGCCGTTATGCTGAAGATACGTTTTGTTCCCTTTCTGCCGGGTCACCTTGAGCGAGTCTACCAGAAATTTCCAGTCTTCGATGAGGGTGGAACAATCTTCACCCTCTCTACTTAACCCAGACAGATCGTACATGATCGCGATGGCGCGGTTGCACTTCGATGCGGCCTCAAAGGCGTGGGTCAGCACATCGGTGGCGTGTCCTTTTCGGGCGCCCGGTCTTGCAGCACTGAAAAAACGTTGCATGAACACCCCGTCCACCCCATATTCCTGCATCCAGCTGAAGTGGGTGTCGACGGTGCTTTTATCGGCCGAATTAAAAAAGCGGGCGGTGCTGCCGTCGGCATGCTTCAGGCCGGTGGGATAGGTCTGCCTGTATTCGCTCACATCGGGCCACATGTCGATGCGTACCTGTTTTTCATCGGGGTACATCACCCCATCGGCCGGCAGACGAAACCAACCCTGATAACCAGCCATCACAAGACCTTTATAGGACGGGTACTTTGTTTCTGTTGCATGTTTATTCCCTGCAAAAACAGCTGATGCGAACAACAATGTCGCAATAAATATCAACGCTACTTTTCTTCTCATATTGTTATGTTTAACTTGGTTGTGCTTCTCCGAGAGAAGCTTTTATGTTTATTTTTGATGTGTTCCGTTGTTGATTCCTGTTATAATCCGAACTCTCTGGTCAGGCGAATATCTTCGGAGGAGGAGCCGATCATGAAGGTATAGATGCCCTGGGGAGTCACAAAATGATCCACCTTTTCATCCCAATAACGCAACAGGTCTTTCCGGACCCTGATCTCCACGCGCTTGTTTTCTCCTTTCCGGATGGTGGTGCGTGCAAACCCCTTCAGCTCCTTGTTGGGTGTGACGACCCCCACATCAGGCAGCTTCACGTATACCTGGGAGACCTCGTCCCCGTCGTACTTCCCTGCGTTTCGGACATCGAACGACACGAGCAGTTCGTTGCCCAGGTCCTTGATCTCCGGCTTGCCGTACCGGAACGTGGTATAGCTCAACCCATACCCGAAGGGATAAAGGGGTTTCCCGGTGAAATACTGGTAGGTGCGTCCCCGGGTCACATCGTAATCCCCAAAGGGGGGCAACTCTTCGAGCGAGTTATAATAGGTCAGCGGCAATCTCCCACCCGGGTTGTAGCGACCGAACAACACTTCGGCTACGGCCGTACCACCCTGCTCCCCGGGGTACCACGCATTCACCACCGCAGGAAGATGCTCCTGCATCCAGTTGATGGCAAGCGAGCTCCCGGCGACAAGCACCACCACCGTGTTGGGGTTGATCTTGTAAAGCTCTTCGATGAACTCGCGTTGGTCTTCGGGCAGGAAGATGTCTTCCCGGTCTTTGCCTTCCCTTTCGATGGTTTTATTGATTCCCAGCACTGCAATGACCATGTCACATGCACGGGCTGCCTTTCCGGCTTCACCGTACAATTCGATCCTTTCTTTCTTCCCTACTTGCGGCACCCGCCACTGCAAGCGCGCCAGGGCATAGTCGCGGTCGTCATAGTATTCGGCTTTCAACTCGTAATCCTTCCCGGCTTCAAGGTAAACACCCACCGTGTCTTTGGAGATCGCGGCACCCCGCCATCGATCGATCAGCAGCTTGCCGCCGATACTCAGCCGGGCTCCATCGTCGTAACTAAAGCTGAAGGTGTAGTTCCCCGAGACGGGTGGGCGCAACGTGCCCGTCCACCGGATAGAGAGCGGGGATGCGGGCAGAAAGGGATCGGGTGCCTGGTTGGCCGGTTCAAAGTTGATCCACTCTTCGGTACGCACCACGGGATCTCCTTCCAGCTTCATGTTGTCGAAATACTCGGCTTTCAATCCGTTGGGGAAGCTTGCTCCTTGAATAAGCTCCATGCCGTCTTTGGCCGATTTCCAGGGGGCATGCACGATTTTGACCTTGTCGCCCACCATGTTTCGGATACCCTGCAGAACGGATATGGGTTCGTTGGCGGGAGTGCCGCTGTAATCCCCAAACTCAGCGTTGGCCGCGTTGATCCCCACCACGGCGATTGATTTCACCTTCCTTGTATCGATGGGAAGGGTGTTGTTGCTGTTCTTCAATAGCACAATGCTTTGACGGGCCGCTTCCAGCGCCAGCTCCTTGTGTTCTTTCGAGCCGATCACCGATACCGGGATCTTGCTATAGGGGTTGTGATCGGGATCATCGAAGAATCCCAGTTTCACGCGGGCACGCAACACGCGATAGGCAGCCGTGTCGATATCGGCTTGCGTGACCATGTACTGCCGGTATGCGTTGAGCAGGGGTGCCATGTAGACATCGTCGCCGCACTCCAGGTCGAGACCCGCCTTGATGGACAGTGTGGCGGCGGCCTCCTTTGTCTTGACGTACTGCATGGCTGAAACCAACAGGCTGGGTCCTCCGCAATCGGATACCACGTAGCCGTTGAATCCCCAGTCGTGCCGCAACACCCTGGTGAGCAGCCAGGGATTAGCCGTACAGGGCACATCGTTGATGGCATTGTATGCCGACATGATTGAGGCGGCCTGACCGTCCTTCACACTCATCTCGAAAGCCGGGAGGTAGTATTCCCGCAGTTGCCGTTCCGATATCTGCGGGTTGGCGGTGAAGCGATTGTGTTCTTCGTTGTTCGCTGCGAAATGCTTGGGTGTGGCGACAATCTTCAGGTAGCGGTCATCGTCTCCCTGCAGTCCCTTTATGAAGGCCGTGCCGAGCATTCCCGACAAGTAAGGGTCTTCGCCGTAGGTCTCGGGAGTGCGCCCCCAGCGGGGGTCCCTCGCCATGTTGACGGTGGGCGACCAGAAGGTCAGCAGGTCCGTAAAACGGGCAGTCTGCAGGCGACCCTGTTCGAGTTCGTTCCACCGTGCGCGGGCCTCATCGGAGATGGCTGTAGCCACTTTCTGGTGCAGCCCGGGGTTCCACATGCTGGCAAGGCCGATCGCCTGGGGAAAGACCGTGAAGCGTCCCGGGCGTACCACGCCGTGGAGTGCTTCGTTCCCGTGATAGTATTTGGGAATCTGCAGCCGCGGTATCCCTGGAGAGGTGGCATAGAGCAAGCTTATTTTCTCTTCCACAGTCAGACGGGACAGCAGGTCCATCACCCGTTCGTGCGTGGGCAGGTTTTCGTTTCTGAAGGGCATCACCTCCTGCGCCTGAATAAGTGGCATCGCCACCCCCAATAGAAGCACGAAAAGCAAAAGTCTCTTATTCATCTCATTCATTGTTCTAATTTCACATGTGACCTATTTACAGCCCAATATTTCCGTTTTTACCATTGCGCAGTACAGTCACACGCGAAAGTTCAGTTTATATCAATCTATTCGTTTCAGTTGGGCGTCCACCTTGATTGTCTCTCCCGGCTTCGTGTTGTAAGTTTTTTGGATATTCCCGGCCCGGAGATACAATTTGCCTCCCAATCGGGAATGGACCTGGGCTTCGGTTACCGCTCCCTCTCTCCAGGAAAGGTCCACAGTAAATCCCCCCCTGGCTTTCAATCCTTTGACTGATCCACTTTTCGTCATTGCCGATGGGAGGGACGGAAGCAGGTGGATCTCGAAACGCCCGTCTTTCTT
Organism: Porphyromonadaceae bacterium; assembly: GCA_021372865.1. GTDB lineage: Bacteria > Bacteroidota > Bacteroidia > Bacteroidales > Dysgonomonadaceae > Proteiniphilum. Next base: position 49,318 of record JAJFTO010000011.1, on the reverse strand, counting down.
TTTCAGCTGGCTTTGCAGGAACATCTCGGCAATCGCGGCCGTGGCGCCGAAGTTTCCATCGATCTGGAAGGGAGGGTGGTCGTCGAACAGGTTGGGCAACGTTTTCTCTGCCAGCAGCACGGAGAGGAGTTTGAAGGCATGGTCGCCATCGTGCAGGCGGTTCCACATGTTGATCTTCCAGGCCAATCCCCAGCCCGTGCCCCCATCGCCACGGGCGACCAGTGTCTTGCGGGCTGCTTCGGCCAGCGCGGGAGTCCCCACCCGCGTGATCTGGTTTCCCGGGTGCAACCCAAACAGGTGGGACGTATGCCTGTGGTGGGGTTCTGCTTCCTCGTAATCTTCGGCCCATTCGAGGATGCGACCGGTTTTTTCGCTGATGCGTATAGCGGGAATCCTTTTCAGGGTTGCTTCGCACTCTTTTCTGAAATCGGCATCCACTTTCAGGATGTTGGCAGCCTCGATGCAGTTTGTCAGCAGGTTGTGGATAATCTCCAGGTCCATTGTCGCTCCGTAGGTGAACACCGCCTGTTCTCCATTGGGCAGGATAAATGCATTCTCGGGTGAATAGGAAGGGTTGGTCACCAGTTTCCCGGCATACGCTGTGCCGGCCGGTGCCTCCACCAGGAAGTCCATGATGAAGCGGGCCGCTCCCTTCATGAGGGGCCAGCCACGTCGTGCGAGAAACTCCTTGTCACCGGTGAAGCAATAGTGTTCCCAGGGGTGTTGTGCCAGCCATGCCGCTCCCATGGGCCATATGCCCTGGGGGCCATCGGCGGGAGCGGTAAAACCCCAGGCGTCGGTCAGGTGGTGCACCACCCATCCGCGTGCCCCGTAAATAACCTCGGCACTCCGCTCCCCCGGTGTAACCAGCACATCCATCAGATCGAACAGGGGCAGGTGCATTTCCGACAGGTTGGTGAGGTCGGACGGCCAGTAGTTCATCTGGAAATTGATGTTTGTATGAAAATCAGCGTTCCAGGGGGCATTCATCTGCCACGCCCAGAGTCCCTGCAGGTTGGCGGGCATCCCTCCCGGCCGGGAGGAGCCGATGAGCAGGTAGCGACCAAACTGGAAATAGGTGGAGAGCAGTCCCAGGTCGGGTTCGCCTTTATCCCGTGCCAGGTCTAACCGCTCGTTGGTGGGCAACGCGTTTACCTCTGCCGACACAGGCTCCAGATCAAGATCCACCCGTCCAAAAAAGTGCTGATGATCGGCAATGTGGGTCGATTTAATCCTGTCGTACGATTGCGAAGTCGCCTTCGTGATTGTTTCGGCACATTTTTCCAGGGGGTCTCCCGAGAAGTCGGTCATCCCCCTGGCCAGGTTTCCCATGCCGGGGTAATTGGTCGCTCCGGCGATATAGAGCGTGAGGGTATTGGCACCGTTCACCTTGAGCAGGTATCCTTGGTCCGCACTTTCCACCACAGCTACATCTCCTCCGTCGGCAACGGCTTTCACCTGGGCGGCGAAGCTTATTCCACGGGGTTTTCCATCCTTGTCCTTCCTTGCAACCTGTCCGCTGAGCAGCAGTCCGTCATTTCCCAGTTTCCCGGTTTTCGCGTCCTGTGCTCTTTTCAGCGCCATGGAAAGGTTGATGCTGTTCTTCTTGTCGGCTGTAATCCGTACCACGATCACGTTATCGGGTGCCGAGGCAAAATATTCACGCGTGTAATGGACCCCGTTGGAACGATATTGCACTGTGGAAACCGCCGTCGAGAGATCCAGGGTTCTCACGTAATCGCGCGCGTTAAGCTCGGGGGTATCAAACCACAGCTCTCCCAGGGACTGGTAAGATTTAACGCCTTTGGGATTACCCATCATCGTGGCTTCGGCCAGTTTGACGGCTTCGTTGTTTTTATCCCCGAACAGCAGCCGTTGTACTTCGGGCAGGGCCTCGCGGCCGGCCGGGTTGTCGGGATCAAGCGGATAGCCATCCCACAGGGTATTTTCATTCAATTGAATGCGTTCGTCCGCGACTCCCCCAAAAACCATGGCACCCAGGCGTCCGTTGCCCAGGGGCAGCGCTTCCTCCCATACCCTGGCCGACTTGCGGTACCACAACAGATTTTTGGTGTTGGCCGGTTTGTCCGCTTTTCCGGCAAATTCAGCACGATCGACCCACCTGGCGTTGATTGGCATGTTCCGCTCACTGGCGGACAGGCCGGGAGTTTGTGTCACCTTGCGGATTGTCCCATCGGGATTGTAATAGAGCTTATCGAAGCAGATGGATCGCAACCAATCGTTGGGTTCGCCATTTACCCTCGATAGCATGCTGTTATGATAGAAGGCATACCATTGCCCCTTGTACTCCACAATGGAACCATGGTTGGTGTAACTGTCGGTAGGGTCCATGTAGACCCCCTGATGTTTCCAGGGACCCAAGGGACTATCGCTGGTAGCATACCGCATCCGGTTATCTCCTTTCACGCCCTCCTTGTCATTTCCTTCATCGTGGTTGTCGGAATAGGAAAGATAGTAAATGCCATTTCTTTTGTGCACCCAGGTAGCTTCGTGAAAATCGTACAGTCCTTCCATCGGCTGCAGTGCACCATCCAGCTCCGTCATGTTGTCCTTCAGTCTGGCACCGAAACATCTGCCTCCACCGCCATAGTAAAAGTAGGCCTGACCATCGTCGTCCACAAAAACATTGGGATCGATCTGACCGTTCTCCGGAAGTCCTTTCAGCCAGCTATCCAGTACAACAAAATCGGATGCGGGTTTGTCGCTGACCGCGATACCGATCTTCCAGTTCTTGCCCCAGGGATCTTTATCGGGATGGGGAAAGTAAAAATAATATTTCCCATTTTTATAGACGCAATCGGGGGCCCACATGAACTTTGCATCGTTGGAGAGCGGTTTTCCCCAGGGTACCTGACTTGCGCGCAGTATCTCCCCATGATCTGTCCAGTTCACCATGTCATCGGTAGAAAAAACATGGTACTGATCCATCAGGTCACACCCTCTCGGGGGAGCGATATCGTGCGATGCGTAAACATACAGCCGGCCATCGGCCCACACTCTTGCAGAAGGGTCGGCGGTGTACATATGCCCGATAAACGGATTTTGGCGTGAAGCGGCCGATTTACCTTGTGCTTTGGAAAGCAGGGGATGCATCAAAGAGAGACCGACAAGCAGTGCATACGTGAAATGAACTGCCTTTTTTTTCTTCGAAGAAGATGATTCTTGCATGATTATTTATTGTTAAGTTTGTTATTGATTGCTCCACAACGCCTTGATGGTTTCTTCCACATTCAGCCCATCCGGATTTTCTGCCGATTTGTTATTTCCACGATATTTTCCCCGCCCTTTTCCTTCACACAGGCTGACCAGCCGACTCACGGGCATTTGTAAGAAACCATTCGGATCATTTTCTCTTATCCAATTATATGCATACCGCAACCACGCTTGCCGGTACGCTTCACGTTGCAGGTAGAACCAGGTAATTTCGTCGTAACCCCATATGAAATGACTGTCGACCGTTGCTTCGCCCGGGGTACGGCTACAACCAAAGTTGTCGAACTCAACCAGGTAGGGCAACGACTGGCATCGCCAGCCACTTGGGGTGGTACCTCCTTTACTCTTATTGTATAAAGCATCCAGATAACCCACTTCCAACAGGGCTTGCTGAGGTTTGTCAGGGATTTCTTTTATCCGCAATGGGAAAGAATTAAAATCCAGCAAACTTACTCCATCCACGATCATTCCTCCATATGGCACATGGGCATCCAGCAGTACCCATCCCCGGCGGGTGGCTGTTTTCGCGAATTCCCTTAGTTTGTCGATGAACGACTGCCATTGTAGCAAATCGGGATCGGCCATGCCCATCAGGGCTGTCTGTCCCAGGTGAAGCGCTTCACATCCGATATTGAAATAGGTTCCCGCCAGAAAGATGAACCACAGCTGGGTTTCCTGCCGCGTGATGTCGGGCACGCTTGACCCTTCGCGCCAATGGTTCACGAACTTGCCATCGGGATTCAGCATCAGGTCATAACTGAAATGCCGGTTTTCGGCGAGCAGCCCCATTGCCTCAAATGCCCAGGAAGGAATGGGAATTTTTTCCACATCTTGTGTAACGATCTCAAAAAGGGCCGCCTGGAAAATGATATCCTTATCGTAGGCATGCACCGCTTCGACGAGTTTTCTTGCCTGTTCCCGGTACGCGGGGATGGTCAGGATCTCTTCCCTGCCCCACCGGTAAATGGCTCTTCCTATAAATTTCGCACCCGTATTTTTTATCAGCCTGACATCGTCCTCCTTGTAGGGATAGGGACCATCATTCGTGTAAGGGTCGACTGCCAGGAATTCGGTCATGGTAACCGATCGTTTCAGGTAGTTTTCCAGTACCGGTCGTGAGATACCCGATGCGTCAAAATGGTAAGGACCGGGGTTGGCGAAAAATGCCACATTTTCTCTAAATTTAAATCCACTGGGAATAATACCTACGTCGTTGTCTCCCACATTTTCAAACACCATGTTACAGTACGATGCTTCGCCCGCAGCATGGTTGAAGGAGATACCATACCTTCCGGCACCCTGGATGTTAATATTCTTGAAGTGAATGTTCCGCATCATTCTATCCTTGCCGGAATCAAGATAGATTGCATCGGATCTTGAATCATAGATATCAATATTTGAAAAATACACATTCAACAAATCATAATGACCATAACTGGTGAGATGTATGGCCCCTGCTGTTTTTCCGCTGATAATATCTCCCTTGTAACCCAGGGAGCCCTCTTGTGCACCACAATTGTAGATGGAAATGTTCTCGTAAAGATGTATGCCCTCTTCGCTGAAAGGCTGTCCGGGGAAGTCTGTCGTGGCCCGCAGGGCTGCTTCCATGCCATCTGTGATGAGGAGATTCAATGCTTTGTGTCCTCTGCCGCCAAAAAAGCCAACGCTTGATGCTCTCCAGTTGTTCTCTGCCGTACAGTATCGGTAGGTAATGTTCTCGCACATATTTTTACCACTTGACCAGGAAGCCATATCATCGTCGCCGTTGTTGCGGAAGCTACAATATTCAACGACGGAATTTCTACTCCCCGTTGCCAAATTGATTCCATCGGCATACTGATTCCGAAAGCGACACTGTTGGACTGTGAGGTGATTGGTTCCTGTGATCCATCCGCCACATTCAAAATGCTCTATCCACACATTTCTGATGATGGAGTTTGAACCAAATGAGCCCATAACTCCTTTTCCTACTCCTCCATTCTTTCCATCGGGCAAAACAAAATAGCGCCTGTCATTGGCAGTGGTTATGTACAATCCATCCAGCAGTATATTGTCCTGATTCGTTTGAATCCCTCTTTTCGGGTAGGTCTCTGCCTTGTCTGCTGGAGACGCAAAATAAATTTCGGTATACCACATACCGGCACCGATAATTTTGGTATTGGCTTTATGAATGAAAATCCTTTCATAAACGTCGTACTTCCCGGCAGGTATATAAATGGTCTTTCCTCCGTTGTTGGCAATAAACTGATCCAAAGGACCATCCGACAAGTGATAACTTACTTTATTCCGATCGGTGATCGATTCGTATGTAACCGGAGAAGGAATAGGTTCCAGCTCAACGAAATCGATGGTATAGGGAATATGATTCTTGTCAACCTTGACCAATTTAAATGTGGCACCCCGGGGTATTTTTCTGGCGAGCTTAACCCGCAAATCGTCGAATCGCATGCGGGAAAATTTGTTTGCCGCAGGGAGGTTGTCGGGATACGTTTGACCCGTCTTTAAAGCATGTTGCCATGCCCAATAGGAATCGAGGGTGATGTTTGCAACAAATGTGTCATCGACGTACAGGGCAATTACTCCTTTTGTACCTCCTCCATGCACGCCATCGGGAATAGAAAAGCGGATAACCAGTCCATCGGCAGCCTCTTCGTTCTTCCACTGAATATAAGCGCCTTTCTCTATCAGTTGGGTTGCCATAGAATTAGATGCTTCGCTCTGTAATTCCGTTTGCACAGAAGCGGGCGATAGGAATAATCCGGTTGTGAAACATTTTCCTGATTCTGCTTCATAACGCTTGTAGGGCCTGTTGTAATATCCCCGTTTCTGTTTGTCTTCGGGGAAAGATATACTGTTTACCAGTCCCTCTGCGGGTGAGAAATCTCTTTGAAATAAAACCTGCCCCTGGACATGTGGAAGAGAAACAAGGAAGAACAGGAAACCATAGATTATTTTTGATATAGCGACATCCATCGTGAAGATTTTAATTCATGCAACCTTTGTCATTACACTATTTATCTGGCAATGATATCTGATCCAAGGATATCCTTCGCCCCTTCGTTATTGATTCTCACGCCGGACTTGTAATAGTTGTTCGTGAGCTCAATGGAACGGCCCGTCGACTGAAGCCGTACGTACACATTGTCTCCCGCCGGGTCTCCCGCAAAGGGTTGTGCGAAATAGGAGGAATAGACGTGTGCACTTCCCCCCCTGACATCTATACCCGGTGTTCCTGTGCGCTGGAAATTGGCTTGCTGGAAACGGACAATACCATTATTGATGATGGCACCTACGGTAGGGCTACCCCAAAGGGCGCTATTGTAGAGGACCAGTTGTGCATCGGGATGAACTTTACCGGTATTTGTCTCATCTCCCATCAGGACGTATGATCTGACAGGTTGGTCCTGAATGCGGGTGTTCACCAGTTCGGAGTTGATCGCCACGATTTTGCTGTTTTCATCTGCATCCTCTACAAATAAGGCATAGGTACAACCGTCGGAGCCATGACCCACCATCGTCATCTCTCCCGGGTATTTACCGGTGATCGCATCTTTTAAAAAGTGAATGCCATAGACCGATCCGTATACGAAATTGTTGAAGATTGTCTGCTGCTTCACATCGGCAAATTTAAAAGCACTGCAATTTGCCTGGATGAACCTGCCCAAAGCGACCTGGGGGTATCCCTGTCCTTCACGGGGGAGTCTTGTACCATAATGCGGATTAAACTGTATGTTCCTGATAAATCCGCCCTCTGCACCACCACCGACCCAGATGCCTGCCCTGGCCAGTACGCCGGCGAAATAATCCACATAATGTCCACTGGTATTGTATGATGCGAGATCGATACCTTTATCACCAACAGGAACCGTTACATTGACAATATACACATTCTCACCCCGTCCCTGAATCAGGAAAGGAGTTTCCCTCGGATTGCCCACATCAAACCCGTCACTGGCTATGTTGAGCTGTACAATATTCATTCCGCGTATGCCTGCGTTTGCTTCAAGCTGTATGAGTGAGGTGCCCTTTTCCCCGGCATTGCCTCCCGCATAATTTGAAAATATTGCTGTACCTCCGCTTTGTGTATGGTGTTGTACATCCCAGGTACCCCTTAATTCCACTCCCGAGGGAATGGTGACAGGTTTGTCTACCAGGTATCTTCCGGCAGGCATGAAAACGGTGCCACCGCCGGCGGCTTTCATCCTGTTGAGTGCGGTCTGCAATGCTGCAGAAATGTCGACTGTCGGCTCGTCGCCATTCAGGCCGGCCGCTTTCGGCAAGTCTACCCGCAGTAACTTGTTCGATGCCGGTTTGGGGTGTTTGGCAATATCGGTCTTGATATTTTTTGGTATCGGGTCGAACAGATATTGATCATCGGCAACGGACTCCACGTACGCCCGCTTACCCTGTTTTTTCACCATTAACTTACGATGATACCCTGAATTGATCGATTTTAATGTATCCACCTCTTCGGTCAGGTAGACATGGTTGCCAGGTTTCGAAAATTCCGTCTGACTGAGCAACACATTTCCGTTATTTATTTTAAGCGCGTAGTCCTTGTAGTCGGCGAATGTACAGTTCTCAAAAGATATGACACCTCCTCCGCCATCACTGACGACAGAACCATGGAAATCAACCCCATTGAATTGCACCGAAGAACGGAAGTGTTCGTAGAAATATACGGCCTGTCCATTCTTATCCGCACCCAATACAGAGTTCGAAAATAGCAATCCGTAGGGATTGACATCCTGTACATAGAGTGCCACGCCACAATCTTCCATGTGTATTCCATAGAACTGTGCATTGGGTGCATTCGCAAACCCGGGCTCTCTCCCGATCCACATGCCTGTCTTGTATCCGGATATATTCAGATAGGATACATACTCCCAGTCGGAACGATGCATCTGGAATCCCGTACCGTGTGCTTTTGTAAAGGCAGTTACCTCCTTGCGTGAAGGCGCCCCCGGGAGTCCCGAATTTGCCCAGTAGGCAGGATTGATCTTCACGTTTTCAATACGCCCTATGTCTGTGCATACATGCACCTCCAGCCCCGTATTCAATGCCGTCATGTAACTGTTCAGCACATAATGCAACTCGCTTGGTGCGGAATAAAAACCGTTGTAAGCATTCACCAGCGTAACATTTTCGACCGTTGCACTGTTACCTGTGGCCTGATACAGCGACCAAGGATAAGGTTTAACATCCTTTATATCCTGCTCCGGATACCAGATTGAAAGGTTGGTTACGCCGGTTCCTTCCCGCATGTCGATGAATCTGTCGGCTATGCTGGTATAGGTCGTGTGGAGCAGGTTATTTGCCTGTGGATCGTTCCACCAACTTTCCACCGTTCCATTGTGATTGGGCGAATCTTTTCCGGCGTATACTTCCAGGATCGTTCCGAGCACCTTTCCCCCCTGCAGTTCCGGGTTTGCCCAATCGCCGCGGATCTGCACCCCCGGAGAAAGTTGTAGCACATACGCGTAATTGAAATCTTTCATCGTTTCTGCTCCCCCCTCGCGTACCCTGACCCTGCTTGTAGCGGTTCGGGTAGTGTGAAATTCATAATTCCCCGCCGGGATGTACACCACACCACCGCCATCATGGTATGCGGCGTCGATGGCAGCCTGGAAAGCAGCTCTGTTGTCGAAACCCGGTTCGGCTTTCGCTCCAAACCTAGGATTGGTCACCGTGTAGTCTGACACGACCCAATCCTTTGTAGGATAGACTGTTGTGATGGAATTTCTCATTTCCGTTTGAGCCAGTGAGCCATGCAGAATGAGAAAGAGAAACCAGGTAACGAATACATACTTTCTTTTATTCATAGGATTATTTTATTTTTTAGTGTTATCTCGTTTGTTGCACCATTTGAATGGTTCCGTCTTCATTAAAAAACAACTTATCCACACAAATAGAACGGAGGTTGCCGCGTCCCGAAATATCACTGCTGTGATAGAACACATACCATTGACCCTTGTATTCCACCACCGACCCGTGGCTGGTGTCACTGCTCGTGGATGCCAAAAATTCACCCTGATAGGTCCAGGGACCCAGGGGCTGATTGCTTGTTGCATATACCATCCGGTTTGCACCTTTTCCATTTTCGGTATGATTGTCGGAGTAGGTAAGATAATAGGTTCCATTTCTTTTAAAGACCCAGGTGGCCTCGTGAAAGTCTTTCAGACCTTCCATGAAAGTCAAAGGTTCTGCCAATTGCGTCATGTTGTCGTTCAGTTTGGCCCCGGCGCATCGTCCCCCACCACCATAATAAAAGTAAGGCTGCCCGTCGTCATCGATGAAGAGGTTCGGATCGATCATGGCAAAGGTATCATCTCCCAACCCTTCGAGCCAATGATCCAGGACTACAAAATCGGATGCGGGGTTGTCACTCACGGCAATCCCGATCTTCCAATTGTCGTTCCAGGGATCATCGCTGGGATGGGGGAAATAAAAATAATATTTCCCGTTCCTGTACACACAATCGGGTGCCCACATAAAAGTGGCACCTCCCGCAAGAGAAGGTTTTTTACCCCAGGGAACGTCGGCCGCTTCCACAATTTGTCCGTGATCCGTCCAATTCACCATGTCGTCTGTCGAAAAAACATGGTACTTGTCCATCATGTCACAACCCCGGGGCGGATCGATATCATGCGACGGATACACATACAACCGTCCGTCTTCCCAGACACGGGCGGAGGGATCGGCAGTATAAATGTGGGTGATAAACGGATTGGGTCCCAGAACAACAGGGCTCGCGTTCTCTTTTTGCGCTTGACAGCCGGCCAATGTAAAAACGACCACAGCTGCCGATAATAAAAATCTTCTCATAACGATTTGTTTCTAATTATTTTATCTGGTTTTATTGTTCAATTCATTTTCTGTTCGGGAGTGACTGGCTCAAGGGAATTTCACCCCGTAACATCTTCCGGCCTTGGCCGGTAAGCCACAGGTAATGATCGGTAGGCAAGCCATCTTCAATCCCAAGGAAGGAAATATTCAGTTCGTCGGGGACAAGTTTGCACCAATCCTTTTCGCCGGGCAGGTCGGTTATCCGATTCGGTCCGATGCTGTAGCTGCCCCCCCGATAGGTCACGTAATAGGGATTGTCGGGCACATTTCCCGGTACGTCTTTCTGATTCAACACCTTGTAAAGCGCGGTGCCTTCGTCTATTTCATCGAACATGGCCATATACAGCATCTGCGCTCCCGATTTGATGCTGTGGTACATTTGATTCCATAAAAACTGCCCTTTGTACCGATCAATTCTGTTGCTATGATGCGGATGCATATTCAAATCGGAGAAGCCGGGAAAACAAAGCGGTGCGTACTCCACCTTGTTTGTTTTACACCACTGGATATCGTTTTCTATTAACTTGTGAAAATCGGGGAAATTGCCCATCCCGTATCGACCGACAAACCAGGGCATGATTACATCCGCCGATTTGATCACTTCGTGAAGTTTGGGATCGGATAACGCATCGTTTCTTCTCTCACGCCAATAAGTAGGTACCCCCAGCATGATGCTGTAACCCAATCCTTTTAAACCGTTTATCAAAGACTCCACATCCATAAGCGAAAAAGGTCGTCCATCGTTAAAACCGACCCCCCACAGGGTAATCAGTGGTTTTCCATTCTGGTAGAGATAAAATTTCTGTTTTGTCCGGTCTTTTAATTGATAAGTTTGCATGATTGTCTGTGCATCCGCCAGTGTTTTACCGAGTCGTTCCGGAGTAAATCCACCCAGATCATACATGACACAAATGGCGCGTTGATGTGTATTTGAAGCTTCCATGGCGTGCCGCAGCACCGTATCGAAATGATCTTTGCCATCGGGATTGTCTATGACCTCTCCCACAAAACGTTGTACAAAAGCCCCATCGATACCATATTCCTTCATCCATTTGAAATGAAGCATTACGGTAGATTTATCGTAATTGCTGTAGACCTGTGCTTTTTGTCCGGAGGGAAGAAGAAAATTGCCGGGCGTATATTTCACCTCATATTCCCTCATATCGGGCCACATATCAATACTGTTTCTGCGTACTCCCGGTGCAAACATCTCGCCCTCCCTGTAATGATACCATTCGGTATTCTTGTGCTTGCTGTGTGAACAGTTGCCGCCCGGTGCACAAAACCAGCCCTGATATCCCGCCATCACCAGTCCACGGTAAGAATCGAAAGGTTCACCCTCCTGATGTGGACTGAAATCGGGTTTATTGAAAATATTCTCCGTTACCGGAGGCGGTTTCGGCGGCTTCACCGGATCCGTTATTTCTTTTTCTCCGCTAATACAGGCAAATAAGAGTACCACGACGTTCAGTATCGTAAAACTGTAAAGTCTTTTCATTTGCATACAATTATTTTTATTCACCCTCTCTATCGGATAATTAACCTCCGACACTATTTATCGTCATCAATCATTAACATCTTATATTTAGTAACAAATGTCAGATTTTGTATCTCTGAATTCTTTTCGACTTCAAAACTGATTTTGGCTTCTTTTCCCGGATCCAGTTCAAAATGATGTATCTCAGCCGATCGTATAGTGTTGTTATAGAGATATATTTTTCCTATATCCGTTAAATTGCCTTTATTTCTGACGGTTACGAATACATTTTTTTTGTGGTTGACGAGATTCTCTTCCATCCCTGTGTAGACGATATCAAAATCGGCAGAAAAAGACAATGGATAATCGATTATTCCATTTATCCCCTCTGATGTACGTTGAAAGCCCACACTGTGTTTGATCCTGTCTGCGGCCTTATAGGAAGGACTTTTTCCTCCCACCATGATTTTAAATTCTCCTGGTTCAACGACACGATCCATTTTATCATTCAGCAAAGAGAGATCGTAAGGGGACAGTTTAAATGTCACTTCTTTGGTTTCCTGGGGTGCTAAAGTTATTCTTTCAAAATCTTTCAACTCCATTACCCGTGTTTTCACACTCGCATACATATCGGTTATGTACAGTTGAACCACTTCGTCTCCTTTCCGTTCACCCGTATTGGATACCTTTACTTTTACAAGCACGTTCCCGTCCGATTGTACTTCGGTTTTCAAATCGGCATAATTGAAGTTTGTATAACTCAATCCGTATCCAAAAGGATAAAGCGGATAAAATTCCATATCCGCATATTCGTACCTGCGACCCGATGTTTTGAAATTATAATAATGGGGTAGTTGTCCCACGTGACGTGGAAAGGTCATGGGCAAACGTCCGGCAGGATTGTAATCTCCAAAGAGGACGTCGGCTGTAGCATACCCACCCTCTTGTCCCGGGAGCCAGTTCACCAGAATGGCTGCACAATGTTCAGCTGCATACGAAAGATTATAGGGACGCCCGGCCTGCAGTACCAATATGACTGGTTTTCCCGTTTTGCAAACTTCCTCCAACATCTCTTGTTGATGCCCCGGCAAGACAAGCGTAGCCAAATCATGATTTTCTCCTGAAGTTTTTACGATTCCCTGAATATTTTCACTTGTAGAACAATCACCCAGTACCATGACCACGACGTCTGACTTGCTGGTTACAGCCAATACTTTGTCTATGTCGTACCTTTCCCGGCTAAAAAACGCACATCCTTTTTCATACAGCACGTTGGTACTGGGACTTACAGATGCCTTAATACCGGTTAAGACTGATTTCAGCTGACCGGGTTGCAACTTCTGTGTATAATCACCCGGCTGTAAATCATCGGCGCCGGGACCGATAATCGCAATTGTATTAACTGATTTTGACAGTGGCAGGATGTTGTTTTTATTTTCAAGCAACACGATGGCTTGGCGTGCTGCTTCGCGTGCTACATCTTTGTGCTCGGGACTATTCCATCCCGGATATGTTTTATTCCAATCCAACGGTTTAGAGGGGTTATTCTCGAAGAGCCCGTTTCTATATATCACACGCAACAGGCTTCGACAAACGTTGTCGAGATTATCCATATTGATTTCCCCATTTCTTGCCGCTGCAATCACCTCCTTGTTATTGTAGGTGTCCCCACAGTTGGTGGCAATACCTGCCGCCAATGCTTGATTGGCTGCTTCAACAAAATCTTTTGCGGTGTAGTGCTTTCTGCTGGTGAGGTTACCCAAAGCGCCGCAATCGCTGATGATATAACCATTGAACCCCCACTCTTCGCGTAAGATACCATGCAGCAGTTCCTCACTTTTGGCAATCGGGACGCCCAAATAGTCGGAATAAGCCATCATAATCGACTGGACATCGTAGTGCTTCACCGCGTGGCGAAATGGAACAAGATGAATTTCACGAGCCTCTCTTTCCGATAAGCCGATATCATGTGAATCCCTTCCCCCCAAGGGTGCTCCATGGATTCCAAAATGCTTGGGCGTAGTCAACAAACCTTTGGACTGAAAACCTTTGATCCAGGCTCCTCCTATTTGGGAAACAAGTACAGGATCTTCTCCAAAGGTTTCCTCACATCGTCCCCAACGCGCATCCTGGGCAACATCCAGAACAGGAGACCAAGCCTGTAATGTATGGGCATTGACTGTTTCATCCCCGATAATCATGGCTACCTTTTCTACCAACTCTTTATTCCAAGTGGCGCCCATCGCTATAGATTGTGGAAATATGGTGGCGCCACTTCCATAGGAGTAACCATGGATGGCTTCTACTTTATTTAAAAAGGGAATTCCCAAATGAGGGATACCCGGTATACCCCATCCTTCGCGGAGTAACTCCATTTTATCTTCTGGAGTCATGGCGGACAGTAACAGCTCAACGCGTTTATCTATCGGAAGTTGAGAATTTCTCCAGGGTTGTTCTGCCATTTCTCTTCGTACCTTTTTCTTTTCATCGTAAACAAAATCTATCTCACTGATGGATATGTTTTTGTTTAATATGCCACTTTTGAATACTATTTTTACGTGCGCTCCGTATTTTGGGAGAAAGTTTATTGTAAACCTCTTATTTCCACTAACTGTGTACTTCACGGCATCTCCAAAATTCATCGGATCATATGTTACAAAAATATCAACCAGATTCTGCAATTCTTTGTTTGTAATTTCCTTCGACTCAATCACCAGTCCTTTTACATCATTTGGCGTTTGCAATGAAAACATCAAAAAATGGTTATTCTTCATATTATCTGAAGTGAGGATCCAACTAGTATAAGAATTACCATCCAATGTCAACGCCGACTGTTTGGCATTGACTGAGGCTGATACGGTACTAATTCCTTTCTGTTGAGAAAAAAGTGTACAATAAGAGGCTATAGAAAATATTATGATGCAGAATATTGTTTTATTCATGCGATTTAATTGTAAAATAATTCGATTTACATGGATCATGGCATCAGCACAGCTATTTGTAATAATCACCTTAAATCAATTTCTCGTAAATTGAAAATGCTGATCTAAGGTGATTATTATTCAGTTTCTCACATCTAAAACTTAATCATTGGGAACTTCAATTTTGACTATCGGTGAATAAACATGCCTACGATAGGTATCGTCTACAGCAGCTCCGGCACGCACATAATAGGTATATCCTTTTTTGACTTGCATCAATCCAAATTCATACGTAGGTGTTGTATTATCACCACCTCCGTTGCTTATTAATGTTGCCCAGCTATTCTGACTGTTATTGGCAGGACGAATCCTGACATATTCATTATACTCGGGTACACCGATGCTGCTGTCTGCTCCGTTGCCGCAATAAGGAGTAAGACTCAGAAAAGGTCTCATTTCGTAAAGACGGGGAAGTACTTTCCCATTGTTTTCCAAAAGAGGAGCCTTTACCTTGAAGGACATCTTAACATAGTACTTCGCATCCTGCGATATCAATTCAGCCTTGTAATCCACAATCTGTATATACGGAGTGACAGTGAAGTTATACTCCAACGCTTTTTTCAATTCCAGATTTTTAATCGTATCCATGGGCCAGAAAGGGCCGTTGTAAGGAAGCATATCATAAGTTCCGGCAAAAAGTTTTGTATTTTGATATGTTCCATCCTGCTTTATTCTCAAATCTTGAAAATTGGATGCACCACCTTCCAAACCAGTCCAGGATCTTTCCCAAATACGGATTTGCCAGTCGTTCTGCGATGAAAGCAGGGGTTCATTGGTATATGAATCTATTACAGTTCCCCTCCAAACGCAATCGGGTTCTTCCCAATTATCCAGCTCAAAACAAGAGGAGAAACTGATCAGAACAACTCCCATAAAAAACAATATTTTTTTCATGAATTTCTAATTTTTAAATGATACATTAACGGAATGGATTTTGTGGTAACAGGTTGGGGTTTTTATTGATTTCACCTGAAGGGATTGCCTGATAATAACAAATTCTATTGGCAGTCCAGGTCCGATTACCCATTTCACGCTCATCCAGATAAATATATTTATCTTCGTCCAGCACGTAATAACAGGAAAGAATGCGGGGTCTAAATTGTTCTAAAACTTTGTCCGCAACTCTCCAGCGTCTCAAATCCCACCAGCGGTGATTTTCTCCCCATAATTCACGATAACGTTCATCACGAATAAACTGTAATTCCACATCAATGGGATAAACAGTGGTTGTCTTTTCATAATCCCAAGGTATCACATCAGCTGGATCGCTTGAGATATCAAGATTTACACAACCTGCCCGTTCCCTAATTTTACGAATATAGGTATTTGCTTCGTCTTTAAAGCCTAATTCATAAGCGGCTTCTGCATGATTCAGATAAACTTCGCCTAAGCGGAATACTACCCAAGGCTGGAAACTGGCATGTTCGATAATTTTACCTTTTTCCATTTTCGGATTGATGTATTTTTGCACATAGGCACCCGTGAGGCAATTGTTTTCTCTTCCGGTAGATGTTCTTGTTCCATGTGCGCCAATCACATTGATGTAATACGTACCCCCATCTTCTTTTACATTGATGTTATGAATATTGGCAGCCTCCTGGGCGGTAAACGTATACTTCGTGTTATAATCATTGCTTAATATACGATTACCACTGATATTGTGTGGAGACTCGTTATTCAGTCCATCTATTACCACGCTGGCTTGCCATGGGAAAGTTTTATATAAACCGCGACGGATTTCGAAAGTTACATCCTGAAATACATCCCCATTAAAAAACATGCTACCGCGCATACGGGGTTCCATGCTGTTTTTAATATCAGCGGGGCTGTTCCAACGTTTTGGAGTTCCGTCTTCTGCAACAAGATCAGGAAAGCCTTCAAATGACTGCATAGCCGTTAAGGATGGATAGGCCTGGGCACCGACAAAATTTGACATGCTGGGGTTCGGAAGCATCAATGCATCCCAATTGTGGCCGATCAGGTAAGCATTGCGGTTAAACAAGTCGTGGTGGAGATAATTCTTGAAGAAGATCGTTTCCTTTGACTCTGTATCCAAGAGCATTTCGTGGAAATTTACTGCCAAATCGGAATACACTTTGTACAGTTGATAAGGTCCGGACTCAATTAGTTTCTTGCTGGCATCATATGAATACTGGAAAAACTCGTTGGCCTTGCTTGCATCAATTCCCGCTAATCCTTTCTCATAAGCTTCTTCACCTGCAAAAGGCACATACTGGGTATACTTGGCGATTGTTGCGGCGTACAGCATCAGGCGCGACTGCAGCGCAAGTGCGGTCCACTTGGTGCCACGGTATTTATCCGCCTTTTCGGTCATATTCTCTGAAGCAAACTTCAAATCTTCATAAATGAATTTATAGCAGTCATATTCGGTGTCGCGCTTCACACGCAAAGTCTCGATATCAGCCATCGGATCCTGCACTTCACTTACGATGGGTATTCCACCGTATCGTTTCACCATTCCCGAAAAAATAAATGCACGCAGAAAACGAGCTTCTCCCAACAGCTCATTGTATTTCTTCTCCGTATACAGCGACTTGTATTTTTCAAAATTATTGATAAACGTATTCACGTCACGGATACGATCATAACGCCAGTAATCGTTGCCATTGTTATTGACTTGGGGATCTCCCACGTACTCGGCCGACATGGTAGCCTGTTGCTGTTTCGGAGACTCCCATGTACCCCATGCATCACCAGGACGATAACCGTTATTCTGCTGATAATGAAAATCCTCAATAGGCAACCATCCGTATAAACCTGCAAAATAGGTTTGTACACCAGATTCCGTACCAAAAAATTCAGCTTCAGTAAACTGTCCTTTGGGTTCCAAATCCAAATCTACGCATGAATAGAAACCAACACAACAATAGGATATGAATATTATAATTAAATTTTTTATTTTCATAATGTTCAGTTATTTAGAATTTAAAACTTACTCCAACTGTATAAGTTTTGTTGTTGGGATATACATACATTCCGGCAGCTCCACCTTCAGAACCTCCTGCTCTTTCTGTTGAACTCGGGCGTTCTGGGTCAATATCTTTATCCAATTCAGAGAAAGTCAATAAGTTATATGCATTTAAATAGACCCGGATGTCTTTAATTTTTGCCTTAGCCAGCAAAGATTTGGGTATGGAATATCCGAATTCCACCGTTTTCAACCGGACGTACGAAGCATCCATTATCCCATTTGAATTATCCCGACGAGACCCACCGCCCGTAAGTGGATAATATCCCGAAATCCATTCGGTATCAGGATGCCAATAGTCGGCATTTGGATCTACCGGATGCCATCTGTCCAGGAACCAGTTTAAACTGTTTTGTCCGCCAAAAGGCAACGCCTCGGTAAAGACCTCGGATAATTGTGTGTACACTTTGTAAGCACCTTGGAAATTGGCAGCAAAGTCAAAACCTTTGTAATTTGCAGTCAAGGTGAACCCGTAGTTGAAATAGGGTAATCCTTTTGTAGCCATCGGACGATTATCACTTCCGTCAACAATGCCGTCACCATTCCAGTCTGTCAGATACCAGTCACCGGGTAATGTGGCTTGACCGATGGGATAGGTTGTAAAGTTGCGGATTTCTTCCGTACTTGTAAACATTCCTTTTGATTCATTCGACCACCAGAAATCATCACTGGGAAATCTTCCACTATAACGGTTCCGCCATTGATCGTATGAGTTACTGGCAGGTGATTCTTGTAGATACAACCACTTTCTGCGTGTGGATGAAATCTGGCCTGAAACAGCATAATTAAAATCTTCAATGCGATCGCGATAGGCCAACTCAAATTCCCATCCATAATAGCGATCACTATTCATGTTAACTTGTGGTAAAACTGCACCAACCGTCCCGGGAATAACCGCTGTATTCGTAGCCATTAAACCATCACGGTCGCGTCTGAACAGATCCAAAGTTCCACTGATTTTATTTCCCAAGAAGCCAAAGTCCAGGGCTACGTTCTGTGATGTAATCTCTATCCATGTCTTCTGCAGGTTGGGAATAGCTGTAGCGCGTAATCCCTGTGATCCCACACCCTTGGAATAGATCCATCCAAAATCACCATTGGTCTGGTAGCCTACGAAAATTTCCGGATAATTTCCGGCATTTGCTTCATCTCCCAATTTACCGTGTGAAACCCTTAACTTCAAGTTGGAGATGAAATCAACATTATTTTTAATAAAATTTTCTTCACTTACACGCCATGCAGCCGCGACAGAGGGGAAGAATCCCCAACGTTTATCAGCAGCCCAGCGTGAATTTCCTTCATAACGTCCAATAAGGCTGAGCATATATTTTCCGGCATAATCGTAGTTCACCCTTCCAATATAGGCACTTTGTGAACGATCACCCGGCGTACCTCCTGAACCTGTCTGACCACTGGTTTCTCCTGCAAACAGGTCTTCGGCATTCAATGTTAATATACGAGAAGCGCTGAAGTTATCCCACTCTGAATAATTTTCTTCATGAATAATCTTTCCGTCGACATTGTGATCTCCAAAGGTATTTTTGTATGCCAATGCCAATTGCAGGGTAGTTCCTGTTGAATAGCTGGCTGAACGTGTGGCAGTGTTGGTAGGTCCGTTTTCCAGTTTCGCCAAAACATATGAGTCGGATTCCTCTATATATTTATAGGTACTATACATTCGTTTGTACGTTTTCGTATCGGGCGTATTCACCGAATAGTCATAAAATGCAGATGCCGACAAGCCTTTCACTCCAGGAATATCGTAGTTAAGAGATAAAGATCCATTCATTCTACGATCTTTTCGATGGGTGTATCCCGTATACTTCTCATCCATTTTTCCGACCAGGTTAGCGAACTCATTGTTCCATGGCGTGTAGCCATTTAGATAATCAGGGTTATCATTTGCATAAAAAGGAGTGCCGGGAATGGCAAGAAAAGCTACTTTGTAGTTGTCCCACAAACCGGCAGCCGGTTCATGGACCGCACCGATAACACCTCCTAAGGAAACCCTCATGCTCAGGCGGTCGGTAATTTTCGCATCAATGTTGGAGCGCAAATTGTACCTGTCTGCCCATAAAGAACCACTGGCGTATGCACCGTCTTGTTTCAGATAACCCAAACTAAAGAAGTAACGCAGTGTTTCTGTTCCACCATTGATACTCATATTGTGCTGGGTCTGGGGAGTTAGTTTGTTAAACACTCTGTCCTGCCAGTTATATTCCTTTGCACCAAGTGCCTCAACCATTTCTTCATCGGAATGTATCGGTGATTTGCGAGAGAAATACATATTATTGAAATCTCTGTAATTTTGTTCATTCCTTAACATTTTCCATTCATAAACAGTATAACCTCCAGGGATAAAAATCATTTCCTGCATTGTAATATTCCCCGAGTAACTGATATCGACCTTACCACTCTGAGAAGTTCCACTCTTCGTGGTGATCAACATGACACCGTTTGCAGCCCGAATACCATAGATTGCAGCCGACGCATCTTTCAACAAAGAGATGGATTCAATTTCTTCTGGATCCATTCGAGCAAAATCATCCTTGCTCCGGGCTACACCATCAATAACAAATAATGGCTCACCGAAACCACGAACATCAATAACAGTATTGTATTGGCCTGGTTGTGACGTCCTTTGTGTAATACGTAATCCGGGCATTTTACCACTCAACATATTCACCACGTTTTCATTTTTCGTAATCATCAATTCCTGACTGTTAACTGAAGAAATTGAACCCGTCAGTGTCGCTTTTCTTTGCGTACCATAACCCGTGACAACTACCTCTTCAAGGGCCTGTACATCTTCCAACAAAGTGATGTTGATGTTTGTCCTGTTATTCACACCTATTTCCTGAGGAATAAACCCCAGGAAAGAAACTACAAGCGTTGCGTTCCCCGGGACATTCAGGGAAAAATTGCCATCAACATCGGTAGCCGTACCTGTTGTTGTTCCCTTTTGGGTAACATTGGCACCAATAATAGCTGCTCCTGTGTTATCCGTTACTTTTCCAGTAACATTCATGTTTTGAGCAAAGGCAGATAAAGAAATTGTACAAAATAATATGTACATAATTCCTCTTGATAGATTTAAAATTTTTCTTTTCATTTCATTGTCTCATTTTTTTAGATTAATAAATTAAATAATGGAATTAGGAAGGAAATCTTTCACTTTATGTTTGTCATTAAATCCTGGTAATAAAAGCTGTTTTTTAAGCTTAATTTATCATTAAATTTTCATCACAAAGAAAACTCACATCACTTAATAGAGTGATTAAAATTTCGATTAATTGTAAGATTATTTTTTATAACTTTTATTATTTAAAACAAAATAAACAAAAGTATATTTAACAAAACAATTAATTAACTAAATAATGAGATGGTTTTAAAGTATAACTGAAAGATTAAAAAGAAAAATCATTTAGATAATTTAATTAAATCCTCAAAGGTGAGTTTTGTTTTTTCAGCAAGTAAGTTCTCGTAATCTGTGGAAAACTTATTGAAAATATCCAATGCTTGCTTCTTATGTCCCATATAGAAGAGGGCATAACATTTCATTGCGATGGCGTCTTCATCGATATTATCATGTAATAAAATAACATCAGCCATTTTTAACAACAAAATTAAATCCTTTTTTACTTCAACATGGTCCTTGTACTGAAGCATTGTATCGATGAGGATATTTGAGTATTCTGTCTGGTATGATTCAAGCCACTCAAATTGAACAAAGGGTAAAAGTGTACCCGTAAGTGACAAATCGGTCAATTCCACTAAGAGTTTTTTATTGAAAACAGGGTTGTTTTTCATTAGATTAATCAATGCCTGTACCCTAACATAGTCGCAGAAAATAAGATCCAAACCCTGTATAGCCTGACAACCATCGTCATTGATTATTTTTATCTCTTCAAATGATTTTAAAATTAATCTTAATTTATTTATATACACATTCCTATTGTTTCTGGCGCTATTATCATCCTTGTCAAACCACAGAATATTCTTTAACTCTTGCGAGGTGGTTCCTTTACCTTTTTTAATGGTGTTCATCAGCATCAGAAGAAACAATTGAGAAGTGGTTGGCGCAAAACTCCCAGTGATATCATTGCCTTCGCTATCAATCACTTTGAAGTTTCCCAACAAATAGATGGATGAGGGTTTATTTTGTTCTGGTATATGAATAAGTTCTGTATAATTTGAAACGACGGGTACATCGTAAAAATACGGGGTTCTACGACTTTTTCTTTTCCATAGTATAAATACCAGGCCTATTGAAGGCAATAAAATGAGAAAAGACCAAAACAGATTGGCAACCGATAGCTTTTTTCCTGCTTTTTGCAAAACCTCCTGTTTCAATTTGGGAGGATAGGAGATGGAAAATATCTCAACTTTTGATCCTGTAGTGATATAAGTGATCAATTCAGATCTTTTTTCATCCAGAAAAAGTGAAGTCCAGGACTCGACATCCAAAAAATTATATGGAATAGAATCGTTATACACCACATATTTCACATCATCTTTCCCATCATCCAAATTAAACCGTGCTAACCGGAGATGAGTGTTATGTTGCATATTATTGTATATCAGGGTATAAAAACAATTCCCACTTTTATCATAAACCAATGTCTCAATGGGAACAAAAGGTGTTTCAGGTGTAGGGAGTGTCCCTATTTTCTCAAAAGTATAATCCTTTAAATCAAAATAAAAGAAGTCATAATAAAACTTCGGCGATAGCTCCTGATGACCGGTCTGACTGCCATAGCCGCCGAATACCAAAGCTTTCTTATCACTTATTACGGAAGCTCCGCTCAAATAACGGGGACCTATCTGATCTTTCCTGTCGAACGTTTCCCATGATTTGGACTCTCTGTTGTAATGATGAACAACACTCGAATAGATGTAATGACCGTACCCCCCGATGGTAATCAAAGAACTGTCGATGGGAGAAATAAATTTGTTGTGATGGGCATACAATGATTCGACTGTTTTGTCGGAACTTTCAGACCAGGTTTGGGTTTCAAAATTAAAAATATTTATTGCTTCCGTATCAAAATCAAAAGACCACAATTGATCAAAATATTCATTATAAATAATTTGCCTGGCAAGCTTATCTTCGTAGGGTTTACCTTCCAGATAAGGGATCGTATCTACTTCGAAAGAGTTTATATTGACACAATATATTTCTTTGTCATTCAGAAAGAAAATTCTTCCATTCCGCGTATCATGTGTACTTCCGATCAGTCCATCGACCTGCAGTTCCTTTACTTTTTTCCACTTGACGTGTCGGTCGATAATCCAGATGGGATTGGAAACCCATGCTTCAGCATTCTTCATTTCATCGTAGACCTTGTCATTGAAATGTTTCGACAATTTCCAATAACGGGAAAGTTCACCATCTTTGACTAATTTTACATTCTTCAATGACATGGGACACACATCCACACTCACAAAACCCTTATGATGAAGCGCTCCAAAAATAACATCGAATAAATGGGTATTGATAGATTCCGGAATGGTAGATTCCTGTTTTACATCATTGATGGACAAAGAGACACGGGAGTTTGGTATATCCAGGTCGAATTTTATTTTCGCCCATTGATCATAACCCGTACCCGGTAGTTGTTCCCATTTAAAAGAGAGTAGCGTCTGTTCTTTGTAAACCAACCAAAAGTTAGAGGTGGTAGAAGCAAGGTTCGATACCAAATCGATATTGGTTGCATCTTCACCCAATATCCTGAAAATATATCCGTAATAACCATCCCCCTCCCTGAAGCTGGCTTCAAATTCGAGCGAAAAATGATCAGAAAATTTCAAATTACCATGGGGGGACAGATTTAAAGAAGTACGTTTATCCTGTATAACTTCATGAGAAGAAAAATACAAACCGGAAAGCAAGTCATTTTGGGCCAAGGCTTCAAATGAACAAACTAAAAACAGTAAACAAGCTACTGCTTTATACCAATTCATATTTCCAGAACTCATAACAAATCTATATCACAAAAGGTGTCTTTTTTAATTCAACATTTAAGACAAAGATAAACTATCTTAGGAAAAATTCAAATTAATTCTGAAAATTTTGGTTTCTTGTAAAAGAAAAGAGGGCTGTCCTTCTCAGACAGCCCCCGAATTCAAAATGAAAGTGATAAAGAATGAAAAGTAGTTTATAGTGAGTCGTATGTAATCACGATACCTTTCCTCCCATCTGCCGTTTCCGGCGCATCCTGATAGTTCGTGGGGGAATAGTTTCTGATTCTTTTCCGCACCACGGAAGGGGGCTCGTTGTTTTTATATTCTTCCAGCGCGTCGCTGATCTCCACAGTCTTTCCGACAGGCACAGCAATCTCCACAGTCATGCTCTGATCACGGAAGCCCTGACTGACAGGAACCGAGAGAAACTCCGGCAAAAGCAAAAGCGAATCTTTCTGCTCCAGGGTATAGGTAAACGCTGCAATATCGCCTTTGGCGGTACGAAGGTCCTTGCCATTCGAGGCAGCAATGGTTCTTACATGAAAAAGAGTGTCGTCACTTTTCTTAACATACAGGTGTATATTCCGGAACAACAACGAATCTTCGTTGACTGTGGTATAGGGCAACTCATCAATTTCATTGTTCCAACCATACCCAAGTTTAAATTCAGCATAATCATCGCCATAGGGTAACATATCCACGTAGAGCCGATCCGTATTGATCGGAGAAAGCGCTATAACCGTTTCTTTGGAACTCTCCGTGGCATACTTGTCGGCCACATTCTTAGTCAGTACACCCGTCAGTGCAATCCCTGCAAACCAAAGAACAAATGAAATAATTCCTATGACAGGATGTGATTTCGCCTTCATTATCCGTCTGATGATCCAAGTGATGATGGACACCACCGGCACCAAAACAATCAGCGATAAGGCGACGATGAGCAGGTTGGTTTCATATCCCGGATCAATGAACAGGGCTTTCAACGACATAAACTGCGTTCCCGCAACCAAAAATCCAATAAACAATCCCACCAGTACCAGCGCGAAAATGCCGACAAAAGTGAAGAATACGATTTTTAAGAAAATAACCAATACGTTCAAACATCCAGGTCGTTGTGTCTGCTGATTCACTTCAAAATCACGCGGATCATTCACTGGCGGTAAAGGAGGTTTGGGCGTCACAGGGGGTTGCGGGGGCATCTCCTCCGAAAGTCCTCCTTCTTCATAGGGACGTACTTCTGTCGGTCCGCTCACGTCGGCCGTTCCTGCAGATTTTCCAGTCATGTTCTCGGTTGCTCTGTAGGCTGGTTTTTCTGTTTCGTAACGACTCCTTGAGCCCGACATATTGTCACTCACTTTTTCGCGGATGGTACGGATATACTCCTCTTCTCCCATCATCTCCAGCTTCTGTTTCACGGTTTTGGCTTCGGGAATGATGATCCACAGCACAATGTATACCAATATCATGCTCGAGTTGATGTTCCAGTTGAAATGGGTGTCATCGAAAAAATGATTCAGCGGAAAAAAGGAGAAGATCCCAATCAGGTTGAACAACAGTGGGACAAGAAACAATCCGCGGGGAATCCAGCTATCAATCCTGAAATAGGCAGCTATCCCGCCGCAGACGCCTCCCAAAAAGCGATCATTGGGATTGCGGTAGAGCCGTTTGGTTACGTTTGTTTCCAGCTTTTTGGGCTTTAGCATAACCCACAACACAATGTAGACCCAGAACAACACACCAAAAAACAACACGAAGATGATGCGCATCAAAACGGGGTCGATTTTAAAATAATGGGCCAGTCCACTGCATACCCCGCCAAGGATCTTGTCGTTGTCGTTGCGGTAAAGCGGTCGGCGTTCTACGTTGTCGCCTCGGGGTGCTTCTTCAGACCGGTCTTCTGGAGCGACATGAGGTGTCTCGGGTTTCACGGATTCTTCATAGTCCGTATCAAAATCCTTGGGGTGACCAATGCTGGAAATAACCGATTCCACATCCTCATCGGTAATGCAATTGATACCGTGTTTCAATCTGTTGCCGAAGAGTTCTGCAATACGGCTTTCAATATCATTGACAATCTCATCGCCACCCTCCTCATGCGCAAAATAGTCCTGGAGGCTTTCGATGTATTGCTGTAACATCTCATAAGCGGTCTCTTCGATGGCAATGACCTGCCCCTGAAAATTAATGTTGATTACTTTCTTCATGCGATTCGTCTGTTTTTTTTATGGTGATCTGTTGTGGTGATGTGGAATGTTGATTTTGCTCTCATTCCTGATTTTGCCGTGTGACCGTGGCTACACCGGTGGCCAGTTCCTGCCAGGTGGCTTCCAGTAAAGTGTATACCTTGCTTCCCTTTTCTGTAAGCCTGAAATATTTGCGTGGGGGCCCCGAAGTACTCTCTACCCATTGATAAGTGAGTATTTCTGCATTCTTCAACCTGTTCAGCAAGGGATAGAGTGTTCCTTCCAGCAATTGCAGCCCGGCGCTCTTCATCTCATCAATGATGTCACCCGGATAAGCCTCGCCGCGCCTGATAATTGAAAGGATACAATATTCCAAAACGCCCTTTCGCATCTGACTCTGCGTATTCTCGATATTCATGTCTTCTTATTTATGTGCATTCAACACCACAAAATTACATTAAACAAAGTATTATGCAATACATAGTACCAAGTATTTCTATCAATTTAAATTTATTTAACTATTAAAATCGTGACAATCCATTCCCGGGGCACGATGTGTATCGCGTCCATCACGGTTACCAGAACAGAAAGTTCCACTTAAAGGTATCTGTATCTTGAAGTTACAGCAGAAGAAAAAATCTCATCAAATCACTCTCACCCTGAGCACCCCGTCGATAGCGTTAATCCGTCTCACATTTTCATCTGTAATTTCTTCTTCCAGATCGACCATGGTATATGCATAATCGCCACGGCTGCGGTTAATCATATTCGCGATATTGGCATTCTGCTCGGAAAGAACTGCAGAGATTTGTCCAAGCATTTTAGGAATATTTTTGTGGGCGATGGTTAGTCGGTGTTTTACCACACTCACACCCATGTCGCACGATGGGAAGTTTACCGAATTTTTAATATTCCCATTCTCCAGGAAATCTTTTGTCTGCAACACGGCCATCACGGCGCAGTTATTCTCGCTTTCGGGCGTTGACGCACCCAGGTGTGGGATAGAAATGATACCCGGTACGCCAATCAGTTTCTCATTGGGAAAATCGGTTACATATCCACTCACTTCCCCATTGTTCAATGCGGCAATAATATCGTTATCGTTCACCAGTTCGCCTCTGGAGAGGTTGATGATGCGTACTTCATTTTTCATTTGTGCGAACGCATCTTTGTTGAGCATTCCTTTGGTTTCGTCGGTTAATGGAATGTGCAGTGTAATGTAATCACAGTGTTTAAACAGTTTTTTAAGGTCACTGGCTTTCTTCACTGCACGCGACAGGCCCCAGGCGTGATCTACGGAGATATAAGGATCGTAACCATACACTTCCATCTCCAGATTGACCGCTGCGTTGGCCACCATCACACCAATTGCACCCAATCCAATTACACCCAGCTTTTTTCCCTTTATCTCGGGACCTATAAACTGAGCCTTGCCTTTTTCCACCTGCTTCGCAATATCATTTCCCGAAAGGTTGTTCACCCAGTTGATGCCCTCCACAATCCTGCGCGATGAAAAAAAGAGCGCAGCCATTGCCAGTTCTTTTACCGCGTTGGCATTGGCGCCCGGAGTATTAAACACAACAATTCCTTGCTGGGTGCACTTCTCCGTGGGAATATTGTTTACACCCGCGCCGGCACGGGCAATGCAGTGCAAGCTTTTGGGAAACTCCATTTCATGTAGCGAAGCGCTGCGTAAGATGATGCCGTCAGGCGACTCTGTGGGTCCGTTGATTTCGTATTTCTCTCCGAACCTTTCCAACCCTGTCTCAGATATGCCGTTAAGGGTTTTGATTTTGTACTTGTCCATTTTCGATTGATAAATTTAGGGGTGTAGTTCCTGAAAATTTCACTTGCGTGAAACAGTGATAAAAAAATTTGTAAATAGATAAACACAAAGGTACAAAAAATACGAACGAAACGTAATGCAGTGAGGCAAAACACTCAATTTTTATTGGTCTGTGCATAAGTAATGACTTTTATGTATATTTGTGCTTTATTCATCAGCTATGTCATTACAAGGAAAACATATCGTCTTGGGCATTACCGGCAGTATCGCTGCCTATAAGTCGGCAATTCTCACCCGTTTGCTCGTAAAGAAGGGAGCGGAGGTACAGGTTGTGATCACACCGGCCGGCAGGGAGTTTATCACGCCGGTTACCCTCTCCGTCCTCTCGGGTCGACCCGTACTTAGTGAGTTTTTTGCCAGCGGCGACGGCACCTGGCACAGCCACGTGGACCTGGGCCTGTGGGCCGACCTGATGATTGTGGCTCCCGCCACCGCCTCCACCCTTGCCAAGATGGCAAACGGGGTGGCCGACAACATGCTGATCACCACCTACCTCTCCATGAAGGCGCCTGTTTTTGTAGCACCGGCCATGGATTTGGACATGTTCCGCCATACTACTACCAGCCGGAATATTGAAAGGCTGAAGCGCGATGGCGTACAGGTTATTGAACCCACAGAAGGAGAGCTGGCCAGTCATCTCGAAGGAAAGGGGCGGATGGAGGAACCGGAAAACATCGTGGCCGTCATCGAACAGTTTTTTACCTCACAAAACGATCTGCAGGGAAAGAAAATTCTGATCACCGCCGGCCCCACCTATGAAAGGATCGATCCGGTGCGTTTCATTGGCAATTTCTCTTCCGGCAAGATGGGATTTTCCCTGGCCGAAGAGTGCGCACAACGGGGCGCAGAGGTGTTGCTGATTGCCGGACCTACCGCCCTGAAGACCATACATCCCCGCATCAGACGCATCGATATGGAGTCGGCTCAGCAGATGCACGACGCCGCAGTAAGCGCTTTCCCGCAGATGGATGCAGCCATCCTCTCTGCAGCCGTAGCCGATTACCGTCCCCTACAGTCCCGCCCTGAAAAAATGAAACGGGAAGGGCAGGAAGAATTCAGCCTCACCCTGACGACCAATCCCGACATCGCCGCATCGCTCGGCCAGATGAAAGGGGCACATCAAATCCTCATCGGTTTTGCGCTGGAAACGAACGACGAGTTACAAAACGCCCGCAAGAAGCTGGAGAGGAAAAATCTCGACTTCATCGTCCTTAACTCTCTGCAGGAGAAAGGAGCCGGCTTTGGCGGTGATACCAACAAAGTAACCATCCTCTTCCGCGATGGCGACAACATATCGTTTGGTCTGAAATCAAAAAAAGAGGTCGCCAAAGATATTGTCGACCTCGTTTTTCACGTTGAACCGTCACACCCTATCCAGGATAATTCAGTCAAAACCGGGTGACCGGTTTTTTAATGAAATACCCACACACAATGAAGATCAATCCTTTTATATACATTTTTTTATTTGTTGTATATTCCTCCGTTTTCTCTCAGCAATACAGATATCCCATTACCATTCCTCCCGCCTTCAGTGCAAATTTTGGGGAACTACGCAGCAATCATTTTCACTCGGGTCTTGATTTCAAGACACAGCAGACAGTAAACAAATCCGTCGTGACCATCGATGAGGGTTATGTCTCCCGCATCAGCGTCTCACCCGGGGGATTTGGACTGGCACTCTATGTGGATCACCCTTCCACAGGCCATACCAGCGTATATGCCCACCTGAACAGTTTCTCCAAAGAGATTGCCGACTGGGTCAAGGAGAAGCAGTATGAGCAGGAAAGTTTTCAGGTAACCCTTTATCCGGAAAAAGGGCAGTTTCCCGTAAAGCGGGGTGAACAGATTGCACTCAGTGGCAATAGTGGCAGTTCGGGCGGGCCGCATCTGCATTTCGAGATCCGGGATAGCCACACCGAAGAACCGCTGGATGCGCTGGCATATCTGCCGCTTGTGTCCGACACCCAGAAACCGGAGCTGCAGGGCATCGCCTTCTATCCCCAAAAGGATAAGGGTCTCATTCAAGGCAGCAGCAATTCCCTGCGGATCAATATCAGCAAGGATGGCAGCGGCAACCCACTGAGAAACAACCGTGTAATCAATGCCTGGGGGCGGATAGGTGTGGGTGTGAAAGCTTACGACCGGATGAACGGCCAATCCAATATATACGGAGTAAAACATATCCGCCTGTTTGTGGATGAAAAGCTGGTTTTCAGCAGCTCTATCGACCGGTTTTCGTTTTCAGACACCCGCATGCTGAATGCTTTTGTCGACTTTGAAGACTGGAGCGAACGGCGCTCCTTTTATATGAAGTCTTTCATCGATCCGGGCAACAGGCTCCCCTTCTACAAAACGACAAACAACGGCTACATCGACATCACCGAAGAGCGGGAATACCTTCTCCGTTACGAGTTGGAAGATCATGCGGGTAACCGGCTCGACTATCGCTTCAGCGTGCTGGGAAAATCACAGGATATTCCGGCTCCCCCACCCTGTAAAAACTGGTTCACCTGGAACCTGAACAACTCCTTTCTTGAAATGGGATTCTCGCTTTCCATCCCGGCAGGTAATCTGTACAACGACCTCTGTTTCACACATCGCAGAACCGAAAGCCATACCTATTATTCACACCTGCACCGGGTGAACGACAAGCCGGTGCCGCTTCATCGGGGTGCAGAACTGTGGATCGGGATGCATACCGACACGCTACAAAACAGGAGCAACTACGGAATTGTAAGAATCAATGACAACGGCTCGGAAAGCTGGGTTGGGGGAACCTATAAGCGGGGCGGTATTTCTGCCACCATACGGGAACTGGGCGACAGCTATGCCGTATCATCCGACACCCAGCCTCCCGTCATCACGCCCGTTACTCCGGAAAGCTGGGTAAAGCAGCGTCGTATCGGAGTAAAGCTAAGCGACAACAAAAGTGGCATCACCATATTCCGGGGTGAGATAAACGGAAAGTTTGTGCTCTTCACGCACGACACCAAATCGAACCTTTACAGTTATCATTTCGACGAAGCAAGACTGAACAAAGGAGAACAGCTGACGCTTGTTTTCACGGCCACCGACGGAGCCGGCAACAGCAGCGAATACAGAAGAGTGTTATAATCCGAGGGTTTCTTTCACCAGTGCAATCTCCCGCTCGCTGCCGGTATGCTTTCCCTCCACATCGGAGAGTTTCACGCACTCCTGCCACTCCCCTTTCGCAGTCATTTTGCATCGGAAGAGCTTCATCACGATGTTCATGCTTCTGATCTCTGCCGACACATCGTTGGTAAGGTTGGTGCCAATCCCGAAAGTGACGCCGATGCGGTCGCCGCAATACGCCTTAATTTCGATCGCTTTATCCACATTCAGGCTGTCGGAGAAAACCAGATATTTCAGTTTCGGGTTCACGCGCAGCTCTTCATAGCGTCTGATCACCTTATCGGTGAACAGCAGCGGATCACCGCTGTCGTGCCGCAGGCTGGTGAACAGTGCTGCATGCTTCTTGCTGAAGTTGCGCAGAAACACATCGGTGGTATAGGTGTCGGTCAGCACCGTCCCCAGGTCACCGTCATATACGTTGATCCAGTCCTCCATCGCCATGTAGTTGGCCATCTTGTAGCCATAGATCGAGGCATGGAACTGCACCCATTCATGCGGGTGGGTGCCCGACACGCTGACATTGTGTCGAAAAGCCATGTAAACATTGCTGGTGCCGAACAGGCTGTCACCGGCATGCTGCTTCAGCAGCGCTGTCACCCGGTCCTCCACGTCGAAGCTGAAGCGGCGGCGCATGCCGAACAGGGAGAAGGTGATGTCGTGCTCTTTCATCTTCACCGCCTTGTCGATGGCTGCCGCCTCCATGTATGCCGTGTCGGGATACTGGCCGGTCTCCCGAAAGAACAGCTCCGAGACGGTCGCCAGGATCGGCGTCTCCCACAGCGTGACGCGGTAGAGCAACCCGGTGGCCCTGATATGCAGCTTACGTCCTTCCATCCGCACATCCACCTCCGAAGGATCAAAACGGAATCCTTTCAGAAAATCGATATAGATGGGGGGAAGATAGGGCATCTGTTTTCTCACAAAATTTTCTTCCTCGCCGGTAAGTGCCAGCCCTGCCATCCCGTCCAGCTCGCTTCTCACCAGACGGTCGAATCCTTCAGGGTAGTCGCCGTTGCTTCTGTCCACGAACTCGAACTCGCCGAAGGCACGGGGGAACAGCTTTGAATAGGCATAACTGGTGGTAAACTTGTACAGGTCCGTATCAAGGATGCTTCTGATGATTCCCATTGCTTTCTGTTTTAGGATGTATGCTTGATAAACGTTTTCACCCTGATTTCGTTCATTCCGTCCACCATCGACAGTGAGCGGTGAACAACATAATCAGGCAGTCCTTTTGCTGTCGTCGTAAAAAACAATACATTTGCTGTTGTGAACCCATATATCCATTAAAAGGCAAGATCATGAAAAAATTTGCTTCACTCCTCCTCCTTCTTTTGTGTATCCTCCCCTCCCTACAGGCACAGATTACCGCGGACAGCAGCGGCACCTATCTGATCACCCGCAACAATGGCAAACCCTTCTTCTGGCTGGGTGACACGGGCTGGGAATTATTCCACCGGCTGACGCGCGATGAAGTCATCCACTACCTGGAGACGCGCAGGAAACAGGGATTCAACGTGATCCTCAGTGTGGCCCTGGCGGAAGTGGACGGCATACGCCGGCCAAACAGGTATGGGGATGTGCCGTTCAAAAACCTGAAAACGTTGGAATGGAACACCACACCGGGTAACAACCCCAAAGATTCCACGGCATACGATTACTGGGATCATGTGGACTTTGTGGTCCGCGAGGCGGCGAAACGAAAAATGTATATCGGACTACTGCCCGCCTGGGGTGACAAGGTTGTCCCCGGGGCTGCGGGACCGGTGATATTCACAGATGAGGCGAGAGCTTATCGCTATGCGAAGGAGTTGGCAACGCGCTACAGGGAGCAGTGGAACATCATCTGGATACTGGGTGGCGACCGCGAGAGTGTGGAATATAAGCACAACAGGATCAGCGCCGATTACCGCCCCATCTGGCGGGCCATGGCACGGGCCATTGAGGAGGCCTGCGGTAAGGATGTATTTATTACCTACCATCCCCGGGGCGGGGCCTCCACTTCAAAACATCTGCAGCAGGAGGAGTGGCTCGATATGCATGCCATCCAAAGCAGTCACGGCAGCAGGGAGGTGAGAGTGTGGGAAGCCATCGTCGGTGATCTGAAGCGTACGCCCAGGCGGCCGGTGATGGATATGGAGCCCTGCTACGAGGATCACCCGGTAAACCCGTGGGACGGCAAGTGGACACGCAGCAAAAGGGGTTACTTCGATGATTACGATGTACGGGCACGGATCTACAGGGGTGTGTTCGCCGGCGGTTGCGGAACAGTCTACGGACACCACCAGATATGGCAGTTTGTGGATACGACCCGCAATGCCCCCATCTGGGTGGGTGACACGATTATCGGCTGGCAGAGAGCACTGGAAGCCAATGCTGCGAACCAAATTCATCATCTCAAAGAGTTGATGCTCTCGCACCCCGATTTCCATCGAGTGGAAGACAACAGCCTGATCGCCTCAGACAGAGGCAGGGATTACAGGGACGAGCTCATTGCCACCCGCAATCAGGAAGGCAGTTATGCCATGATCTATCTACCGCGGCCCGAACCGGTCACCATCCACCTGGACAAGCTGCGTGAGGGGCGCAAGACCGTCTCCTGGTTTAACCCGGTAACGGGGAAAAAGAAAAAGGTGAGGGGAAGGTTCACCTCAGGGAAGGAGACCTTCACCCCACCCTCAACGGATCAAAAAGACTGGGTGCTGCTGATCGACGTGGACTCATAGAAAGGGCGTCACTATCTCAGCGACGCCCCCGGAAAATCTATCGTTTAAAATTGAATCACATTCCGTCTTCCACGTTCCACACGAACGCTCTCAGTCCCAGGTTGGCCGACTCATTGTCCAGTTCCTTGAGATACTTCAATAAACCGGCTACCTTGTCATCCTCCACCATGGTGAGGATGGCATTGTTAACCGAAGGCCAGGCGTGGGATCCGTAGTGAGGTTCGCCTTTGCCGCTACCTCGCCCATAGACTTCTTTCCACGACGAAAATCCGCGAATATTGAGTTTCGATAAATCTTTCTCTATTTGGCTATAATGCGCTTGGTCTAATATAATCATTACTGCTTTCATTATTCTTCGTTTTAATTCGGGTTAGTGTTTGGTTGTATCGCGATATTTTTTCATAATGCTTTTTGCGTTCACGTTTCACTCCATTTCCGCCAAAGACAGAATACAAGGCAGGAATAAGAATCAACGTTACGATTGTTGAGAATGTCATACCTCCAATGATTGTTAATCCCAACTGTTGCCACAGCTCCGAACCTTGCCCGGTACCGATTGCAAGAGGAATCATAGCCAGAATGGTGGTCAATGTAGTCATTAATACGGGACGCAGCCTCGATTTTGCGGCATTCACAACGGCAGTTATAATCGACATACCGCGTTCACGGTTCAGGTTGATGTAATCGACGAGCACGATACCGTTCTTCACCACCATACCCACAAGCATAATGAGCCCGATAAGTCCCATAATACCGAGTGGTTTGCCCGTTGCTGAAAGCAACAATAAAGCTCCGATAAAGGCAAAAGGAATGGACATGATGATAATGAACGGATAAGTTAGTGATTCGAACTGCGATGCCAACACGATATAAACAAGGAGAGACACGATGAGAAGCAACAATCCTAAATCGGAAAATGCTTCTTGCTGATCCTCCGTCGATCCGCTAATGGCCACATGCGTTCCCGATGGTATATCGAGTGTAGAAATGGCGGAACTAACATCGGTTGAGATATCACTCAAGGCACGCTTGTAAGTGGAACCGGTTACGGATACAATGCGCTCGCGATTCTGTCGATCGATTTGTGGCAATGACGAGCTTTCCACTACTTTTCCTAAGTCGCGAATGCGAATGCCCACTCCCATCGGATTATATATCAGAATATTTTCGATATCTTCAATAGTTTGTCGATGTTCTTCATCGAAACGCACCCTGATATCGTATTCTTCACCATCTTCACGAAATTGCGACATCGTAAGTCCGTTGATACTGTTTCTGACGGCACCGCCTGCAGTTGCCATATTCAATCCATTGAGTGACAATTTTTCTCTGTCGAATTCAATGCGATATTCAGCCCGATAATCTTTACGCGAAATGGTTATGTCGCGCAATCCCTCAATACCTTCAAGTTTTGTTTTCATCTGAGCGGCCAGTTGATCGGTTTCAGCCAAATCATATCCATAAATATCTACGGAGATATTACTTGATCCAATAATTCCTGTGATTCCACCGGGGGTGACCACATATTTACTTATTTCGGGCATAGCAGCCAAATCGGTACGTAGTTCATCGGAAATATCGAATATGGTTTTGTTTCTGAACTTCGCTTTTTTTGTTCGGATATTGAAATTCATAATGTTTGAGCCATTTTCCTGCAAGGACCCAAGAAGATTGTCTGTGTCAGCTTGTCCCACCGTAAAAGAGGATATCTCTATCTCAGAATATTTTTCTTTCATCAACCGGGTAATCTTATGCCCCGTTTCACGAGTGAGTTCCATCCTTGTTCCGGTTGGCATCTCCACAGTCATCATGATGGTATTATTATCAGATGCCGATATAAACTCGGTTTTGAGCGTTACGGCGGTAATGCCGACTCCCACAATAAACACACCAACAACCACACCCAGTGTAAGGCCGCGTTTTCTGGTTACTTTATTTACCAGTTTGCTATAAGCCGAGTCTAATTTATCGAGAAGCGGAAGGATGTTTTTGTTGTACCATTTATCGAACCTGTTATATTTTTTGTCTTTGCTCGAACGCATCATTTTGGCACTCATCATCGGTGTAAGCGTTAAAGCGATAACGAGTGACAACGACATAATGATGGTTACCATCCAACCCAGTTGTTTGATCAGAGCACCGGCTAATCCGCCAACCATCGTCATCGGCAGGAATACGGCTATAATAGTAAGTGTTGATGCGATAACCGAGAGCGATACTTCTTCGGTTCCGTAAATAGCGGCTTGTCGTGGGCGACTGCCACGCTCAATATGTTTGGTAATATTTTCGAGCACCACAATGGCATCATCCACCACCATGCCAATAGCGATGGAAAGTGACGCCAGCGTAACAATGTTGAGGGTATTTCCCGTGAGATACAGATAAATAAACGAACCTATCAGTGAAATTGGAATGGATACCATAATAATGATGGTTGCACGCCATCGACCCAGGAAGAAAAGGACAACAATGCCCACGATGATGAGTGCGATAAGAATAGTCTCCAACAAACTGTTGATAGAAGTTTTGATATTATCCGACGTATCCATCACGGTTACGATTTCAACGTCGGGCGGAAGTGTTTTCATCAGTTCCGGCAGTTGTTTTTCAATCGCATCAACAATAGCTACTGAATTGGCTCCTGTTTGTTTTTGTACCATGATGGTGGCACCGCGCTCTCCGTTGGTATAACTTTCCATTATGCGTGACTGCACCGTGTCGTTCACGGTTGCCACATCTTTCAGATAAACGGCTTGTCCTGAATTGCTGCCAACCACAATGTTGTTGAGCTCGCGGCTCTCGTTAATTTCACCTTCGAGACGCAACATATAGGTTTGCGAACCGATATCGAAATCTCCGGCAGGAACATTCACGTTCTCAGCGGCAATAACTCGCGCTATCTGTTCCAATGAAATGTTATAAGCTTCCAATTTTGCAGGTATCACATTCACCTGAACTTCACGCTGCGGAGCGCCCGAGAGTGAAACAGTTCCCACACCCTGTACACGGTTGAGCGGGGCGACTATCTGTTCATCAAGAATTTTATATAATGCGTCTGAACTTTCCCGGGCAGTGGCCGAAAGAATCAATACGGGTGCCATATCGGAACTGAACTTCATAATCATCGGATCATTGGTGCCGTCGGGAAGCGTTCCCGAAACCAAATCTACCTTGTCGCGTACATCGTTCATAACCATATTCATATCAGACCCCCATTCAAACTCGAGCATAATTACAGAGACCCCATCTTTCGATACCGATGAAATTTCTTTGATATTCTCGGTAGAGTTAAGTGCATTTTCCAACGGCCTTGTAACGTTTGCTTCAATGTCGTCAGAGCCGGCTCCGGGATAAGAAGTCATCACCGACACCATATTTACTTCTACTTCGGGATACAAGTCGATGGGAAGCTGTTGGTAAAACATAAGTCCGATAAGAACAAGTCCGATAAATATCAGCGATGTTCCCACCGGATTTTTTACCGCGGTTTCATATATTTTCATTTGTTACTATTTTTTCTATTGTTAAAATTGACTGCCGTTAAATTGAAACCAAAACCAGGAAATATAAAACTCAGATTTCATCGTTTAAGTTATTAATCAACCACTTGCACTTCGGCTCCGTCAATTAAACCGGTATTTCCCTGCACAATAACCCTGTCACCTGCACTTAAACCGGAAATAATTTCATATTTATCCCCTATTCGGGTTCCTAATTGAATAAGCGTGTAAATGGCTTTACCGTCTTTTTCTACAAAAACATATCTATCGTTGGAACCGGTTTGTTTTAACACCGCCATATCGGGTACGAGTGGACGATCGTGGGTCCCGAAATTCATGGTCACACGTGAAAACATTCCCGGGCGAAGACGCAGATCGGTGTTGTTCACTTCTATCTCCACCGGAAAAGTGTGTGAATCCGGATTTAGCGTGGGATGAATCAATGACACTTTACCTTCGAAAACTTCGTTGGCAAGCGCATCAACCTGAACATGGACGAGCATTCCTTTTACCACCTGGCTGTAAAACGACTCAGAGACATGTACGATTACCTTCACCGGATTAATATTCTCAATGGTCAGAATAGGCAAAGCTGCTGCTACGTCGCCCGGATCATAATTTCGTGTGGTTACCACTCCGCTTATCGGGCTTATCAAACGAGTATTTTCATCCAGACTATTCAGAGCAGAATGTGCCACATCGAGCTGCGCTTTCAACTGATCGAGTTGTTGTTTGGAAACGCCGCCCACTTCATATAGTTCTCTATATCGCTCGTAATCGCGTTTTAGCGTAGCCAATTGCGTTTCTTGCTGCGAATAATTGGCAGCATCCATCGTTACCAGCGTTTGACCTTTGCCAACGCGACTACCCACATCCCCGTGAATGCTTCGTATGCGTCCGCCCATGGCCGGTGCGATATTATTCACCGTGTTTGCTTCAACGGTTGCGGTAAAAGTCGATAGTTGGTCTACAGGCACCAACCTGACCTCTTCCACAAAGACATTTCTTTTGGTGTTCTCTGTTTGTTGTTCACTCTTTGAAGATCCCCCGCAAGAAGAGAGTGTTAGAAGTGCTGCCAGCGGCATAAATTTTAGAAAGATTTTACGTTTCATACGATTATTGTATTGTATTAATTGCATTATTTGCATTATTTGTTTCTTCTAATTTATCTTGTTTATATCGTAGCCGAGTGTTTTTTCCAAATCGGCTTTGGATGCCAGATAGTCATAGATTGCATTACGGTATTGCAGCTCGGCATTGGTCACTGCGAGTGCGGCCGCATTCAGATCCACGATGGTTCCCGCTCCTGTTTCGTATCTTTTCTGCGTGATTTCGTATCCCTTCTTTGCCTGATTTACAGACGATTCGGCGGCAACAACCTGCTCAATGCTTTTATTGATAAGCTCTACACTGTTCTTCACGGATAGTTGCAGACCACGTTGCAGGTTATGGCGTTGCTCCTGCAGTTGTAACAATTGAATTTCGGACTGTTTAATATTGTGATACCGTTGTCCTCCGCTAAAAATAGGGATGGCAAGTGTCACACCTGCTACTGAATAAGGATCCCAGCGGTATGTGTTGAACTTGAAATTATTGTTCTGGCTTATATAGGAATAGCTGAAAGAAGAGGTAAGTGTAGGTAAACGTTGAAGTTTTTGAATCTCATGCGCATTTTTCGCCTGCATGGCTTGCAGGTCGAATTGTCTCAAATCACTATTTTCAAGCAAGTTATTATCAGAGGGAACAATGGTCTCAAACATCCATTTTTCATAATCAGAGAGCGACCCCACAATCTCCACTGGCACCTCCGCATCGATCCCCATCAGCATTTTTAATTGTAGTTCCGCAATTTTCAACATGCTCTCTGACTGCAGGATATTGGGAATAATGCTTTTGAGGCGGACATCGGCGGTAATGACATCGTATTCGGCAACAACACCCTGCTCAAACTTATTTTTGATACTCACCAAATTCAAAGAGTCAGTCGCATATGTTTCCTTGAACAGATTGTAGCTGTCTTTTGCCAATAATATACTGTAAAAGGCCTTTTTTACCTGATGTGTCAGATCAATCTTCGATGAGCGCGACTCTTCCACGGCCATCTCCAGGTCGACCTTACTCATCTGGATGTTTTTCCATAACGACGGGACAACGAGCGGTAAACTAACATTCACCGTTCCCGTCCACATGTTTTTTCTGCCTATCTGAATGCCTTCATCAGCGGCATCGGGATCGGGTGCCATCAACTTGCCCAGTACTTCCGCCACCTTTAGTTCTTCGGGAGTAAAATCTCCCGGATCAATGGAACCGGTTCCAAAAAGGCTGCCCATATCCGTATCCAAATACATCGTTTGACGTTTCAATGTACGCTGGAACTGTCCGATAAGATCAATTTGGGGTAACAGGGCGCCATAGGCGCTTTTTTGGGCATACGTTTTTTTCTCAATCTCCATATCGGCGACTTTCACCAGGGGATTTTCACTCAATGCAATTTGAACAGCCGTTTCTAAATCTAAACGCAATATTACGGAATCTGCTTCTTGCGCATTCGCTACAGGTAACCAAAACAATCCATAAATCATCATTACGACGATACTAATCTTTGTAACTCTCATAAAATATTATTAATTATTTGAATGGGGTAAGTCGGCAATATATTTATCTATAATTTCAATACCTTTAGCGGTAGAAATTCCACGAAGCATATTAACCATAATATTGAAAATCAGATCTGTTCGGGATAAGGGAACTCTAACTGAATAAATCCCGATGATTTTTATGTAAGTACTAATATCCAATATAAAGACGGTTTCATCAAAATCTAAATTTTTACGGAAATAATTGTCTTTTATTCCTTCTTCCAGTAGTTGTTTCAAATAGATATTACTTTTCTCTGCATCCTCCAAAATACATTGATAAACTTGAGGATAATATTTGTAGACATCTTCCCAGAATTTAACCGTTGGTGATTGGGTGTATCTGATATCATTGATTATTTGTAAACATCCATACATAATATTCTCCGATTGACGCATGGTGACAATAACCCTACGGTTTCTATTCTCTTGAAGAACAAGGATACAATTCTTCAAAATGTCTTCTTTATTTTTAAAATTCTCGTATATCGTCCGTTTAGAGATGCCCAAAGAAGATGCCAAATCGTCCATTGAAACATTTTTAATGCCATCACGGCTAAAAAGGACTGTTGCTTGTTGAATTATTCTTTCCCCTAACATCGTTTTCTTCTTAAAAAATAAAATGAGTATCGTAAATTTGATCAATCAGGGTAGTTTCTTGTTTTTAATATGCTATTATAAAACCAACACGCATTGATATTCAAAATTCCGGCAAAGCCGGCGACATTCCTATTTATGTTTTTGACAATGCAAAGTAACATGACAACTGTGCAGGTTGTAAGAGATACAACCCTGAAACGGTAATTTTGATTGCTCAAATATGAAAAAACAAGACCGAGCCTACAGCGGCGGTAGCATCAGGTTATGGGTTAAAGTGGGAGAAACAGATCAATCATCTGTTTTCATATACCATTTCTTAAATTCGGCGCTTCGGGCACGGCTCACAATGATTCTTTCAGGGGTAGGAACAGAAAGATTTACGGAAAATTTCCCGTCAAACCAAATCGACAAGTCGGTGACGGCTTGATGTGAAATAATGAATTGTCTGTTTGCCCTGAAAAACAAATCAGGATCCAGTTGTTTCAAAAAATCATCCAGCGATACATCCATTGTATAATCGCGCTTATTGAAACAAGCAATATCGGCCTTTTTATTTTTCGAGTAAACATAGGCAATATCGTCAGATGAAACAGGTATTAATTTATCTTTAAACGGGATAAGGAAACTTCTTCTGTGTGTTTTGTTAACCTGATTGATACTTTGCATGATCTGCACAATTACGTCTGAGTTATTATTGTTGGGTGAGAAATTTTTCAGTTTGTTCAATGCTTTCTCAAGACTTTTTTTACTAATCGGCTTGAGTAAATAGTCTATACTGTTCACCTCGAAAGCCTTCAGGGCATATTGGTCATAAGCCGTGATAAAAATTATTGCACAACGAATATCGATACTTTTAAAAATAGAAAAAGAATCTCCATCAGCAAGATGAATATCCATGAAAACTACATCGGGCATAGTGTTTGTGGAAAACCACGCTATACTTTCGTCTACATTTTGCAGTACAGCGATTATATGGATATCTTCATCTATCGATTTTAAAAGTCTTTCAAGATTTTGAGCAGCGGCAAATTCATCTTCTACAATTACAGCTTTCATATGATTATTTTATCAATTGTGAAACTTATCGCTATACTTCTCCAAATTTTTTATCAGTGGTATCTCCACCCTAAAGACCGAGTTGTCAGCTTGTATGCTGATATTTTTTCTGAAAATTAACCAATAGCGTTCGTTAAGATTTGACAACCCCAAACCGTTTCCATATCTTACTTCCTGTCTGGGTTGGAGATTATTCTCAACAGTAATTGCCTCATCTTCCGTTATTTTAATGACTAAATATAGTGGCTTTTGCAGACTGGCTATATTATGTTTCACGGCATTTTCCACCAATGTCTGTATGGCAAAAGGCAGAATATAATAGTCTTGATGACTGTCCAAAATTTGAATGTTAACAGAAAGAGCGTCCCCGTAACGAATCTTCATTAGATAAATATAAGATTCGGCAAATTCCAGTTCATCAGAAAGTGTCACTACCGAACCTTCCTGCATGGTATATCGAAACACGGATGAGAGCTGTATCAGGTATTCATGAGCACGCTCATCGTCATAACCGATCAATCCGTTAAGTGAGTTAAGTGAGTTGAAAAGGAAATGGGGATCGGTTTGATTTTTCAGTGCATTGTACCGGTTTTTAAAATTTTCAATGGTAAGGTTCTTGTTTTCTTCAATCCTCTCTTGATTCTTAATGATAAGATAGATTAAATTGGTCACAAAAACGGAAGTAATAAAAAAGACCAAATTCTTGACGAACTGAATAATAGAATATTCGTATGCGGTCAGTCCGCCCTTGAACCAAATTCCCAACAGTTGCGAGATGATCGTGCTCAAAACCCCTACAAAAAGAAACAAAACGAAGAACGAAAACCATACCTTTTTCCGATTGTGAGAAAAATGCGTAAGTATCCAAAATTCAATTCGAAAAAAGAGATAGAGTAAAATGGTATTTACCAAAAATAGGATTGCAGATTCAAAAAGCAGGGTTATAGGTTGTTGATAATATTCTGATTGGGAAATTCTTTCAGAAAATCTTTCACCCACATTTTCTCCCATATAGAAACTGTATATCAGGATAACAAACTGCACCAAAACAAAAAATATGCTTATGGACAGTGCTGATAGAAATGCTGTTTTCCTGCCTAACTGAATAATAGAAGGTTTTGTTTTCCGAAATTTTTGGGACATAAGAACAGATTGGTTAATTATAACTTAGTGAGAACAGTACAAATATAATCAAAAACATTATGTCATTGCGCCTATTACTCCGATTCCGATAAATGAGCATAGAGGCAACACTTGTTTTGACTATGTCGAACCCGGAAAAAGTCTGAAAGAAATCGTCTGATATTCTGAAAATAAACTCAACGAGCCGTACGAAATGGTACTCGAAGCTCGTTGAGTTTTGTGGAAAAAAAGAGATTTTTCCTTATTTGAGGAGATTGCCCCTGTCTGATCTTCACCTTTATCGCATCAGGTGTGCGATGCAATCCTATTGCCGGCAAGCCTGCATGATTGGGGCAAAGATGTTAAGTATCGGGGCAATCTCTTTTCCATCAGCACCTTCTTAGAAGCGATAGCCGATTCCAAGGCTCACGGTCTGCGTGCGCATGGAGGCATCGTCTTTAAGAGCGTCTAACTGATCCACCAGTCCGAGCTGGTATCCGGCATTAACCTGGATACCGTTGATGAATTCGTAGCCGACAAGTATACCCAGTCCAAAATCCCAACGATTCATATCAGCCTCATCATTCACCTTTTTGTACAGATCTACATCGGCGTCTTTATATCGGGCGTCAAAACCAAGTCCCAAATATGGCCCCACACCGGCATAAAACTTACCGCTATTGGTATAAGTTTGTCCCAAAAAGTAAATCGGCACCTGCATTCCCCATTGTCTGAAATCGTCTTCAACAGCGCCGGTTTCCATTTTGGAATTGCGGTAGAAAAACATCACTTCGGGTTGAATGGAAAAATTCCGATGCAACCCAATATTCATAAATCCACCCAGTGTAGGACCCAATTTCATTGTACTTGACTGATTATCTAAATCGGTAAGCAAAAAATTCGACATATTAGCTTCTGCTTTCACACCATAAGATATGGGAGTTTGGGCATTCACTGTCACCAATCCTGTTGTCATCATTACTGACAAACACACTAAAACCATCTTTCTCATTTTTCTGAATAAATTAATTAATAAAATTGTTATCATTTCTCTTGTTTGATATTGCAAAGATATGGATTCAAAACACGGGCTGCTCCTAAAAATTACCCAAACGACAATTTTGAACACCGAACTAAAATATATCCATACTTAAGGACTGTGGATCTTTGTCAACACACAAAAAATCATTCATGCTCGGTATAATGTTTATTTCCCAAACAAACTGCCGATAAATCCTCCAAACAATAATCCATACACGCAATTAGCCCACCATTCCGAAGAAAAGCCAAATGTACCGTCATAGATTCCATAATATAGCCAGTAAAAATATCCGGCTGCCAACCCCAGCATCATCCCCAGAAAAGAGGTCTTGTTTCTCTTTAAAAATAAAAAGAAGGTCACTACTGTCCGGTTTAATTTTCCCAAAGTGGCAGGATGGGATAATCGGACTGTTTATTTAAATTATTATTGCCACTAAAGAGTTCTTTGATATTCGTTTTTTCAAACAAAGCCAGCCCTAGAGTCTGAGTGAAAGTATACAAACTTACAGGGATGCCCAGTTTCTTTTTAGCAATAGCCGCAAGGAGATAAGTGCAGATAGCTATCCATATCTGACAGTTAACAGCATTCTCACTTGTACCGTAAAAAGCTTTTATACGAAGATGCTGTTTAATCCATTTGAAAAACAGTTCAATTTTCCACCGTTCGCGATATAGTTCAGCTATTGTCAGAGAATCAAGTGAAAAGTTGTTGGTCAGAAAATGATAAACCTTTCCGTCTGTAAAGTCTTCGTATGTCACAAGACGTAGTTCAGCCGGGTATTTCTTTGCCGAATAATATCCTGTTAGTCTGATGGTGACATCATCCAGTACGCCAGTACTGTGATCAACGTTCTGTTTTTCAACCGTTATAAAGTTGATGTTGTCCTTAGACCTGGTGACAAAGAATGCCTGTTCCTTGTGAATCTTGTTGTAAAGCCTATTGAAGTCTGTATAGCCCTTATCCATGATGTAATAAGAACCGGCTTCAATAGGGATCGTATCAAGGATGTTTACATCATGTACATTCGCATTGGTGATATCCACATAGATTGGTATTGATCCTCTTAAATCAAGAACGGTATGCATCTTTACGGCACCTTTGGTCTTTCGAAATTTAGCCCAGGGAAACAGACTTAGACACAGGTCAATTGTAGTACTGTCTAAAGCGTAGACCATATTGTCAATATCCAATCTAAAATTGGGATCATCTGCATATAAAGGTCTGGCTTGTTTGATTAAAACCTGAGCATAATCGGCATAGATTCTCCAATTGCGTTTCTCGTTAGCCTCTGCCAACGTGGATTTTGCAGTTGCAGATCTTAGTCCGGAGTGATAAAGCTTCGATGAAAAAGCAGTTAAGCTGTTTTCAATATCTCGAAGACTTTCTCTCGCGGTTAGCTGGGCAAAACTCATCACCAGAAAATGCTCGTTACAGGAGAATCTTCTTACCCGGAAGTCACCCTTGTAGCGATCAACGCATCTCTGGAATTGAAAATCTGATCTAAACATCATTAGTTGTGATAGAACTGTTTTGCCTGAATTCATAATATTGAATATGATTACATAAACAAAAGTATGAATTCAAATCGACCAAGTAAAAAAACGTGTGTAACTAATTTAATATAAACATTATACAAGCAAT
This sequence comes from Porphyromonadaceae bacterium, assembly GCA_021372865.1. GTDB lineage: Bacteria > Bacteroidota > Bacteroidia > Bacteroidales > Dysgonomonadaceae > Proteiniphilum. The sequence goes on along the minus strand of JAJFTO010000011.1, from coordinate 4,322 downwards.
TAACTTGTCCTTAACCGGACACTAGTGAAAGAAGGTCTTCATACCGATGATAGCTTTCTATAAAAAATTATCATGCACCTCAAATACTGGTTCAGTTTTGATCTGTTCAACTATCTTCCTTGCGAACAGGTTATTAATGCGGTGACCGGGACGATTTGCGATTACTCTTCCTTTGATAAACCTGCCAACAAGGGCTATATCTCCGATTACATCCAGTAATTTATGCCTTGCGGGTTCATTAGGAAAAAAAAGCGGCTTATTCATGATATATCCTGTTTTATCAATCTTCATCCTCTCAATACTCATCACATCGGCTAACCTGTCTAATTCCTCCTGTTTAATTAGTTGATCGTAAACAACAATAGCGTTATCCAAATCCCCGCCCTTAATCAATCCGGTTTCAAGAAGATTTTCGATCTCTTTTATGAAAACAAATGTTCTGCACATCGAAACCTCATCTTTAAAGTCGGATAAATTTTCCAGAGAAGCGCTCTGCATTGACAAAACCTCCGAGTTAAATGCTATCTGTACATTTATACTAAACCTGTCGGAGGGCATCAATATCAGATATGAACCCGTTTCGGTATCGAAATATTCAATATTCTGATCCACCTCATAATAAATCCTCTCTTTAGACTGCACGTCAAAGCCTACCTTGCGAATATTATTCACATATTCAACAGAACTCCCATCCAATATGGGAAATTCAGGTGAGTCAATTTCAATCAGACAATTATCAATCTCACATCCGTAAAGTGCAGCCAACGCATGTTCTATCGTAGCAACCTGTATTCCATCTACAGCTAAGACAGTACATCTCTGTGTATTCATTACATTTTCGGCTGAAGCTGTAATTACAGGGCTTCCCGCAAGATCAATCCGTTTTATCCTGTATCCGAAATCAACAGGCGCAGGACGAAACGTGATAGTAGTTTCGAACCCTCCGTGTAATCCTTTTCCGTTAATGGAAAAGGATTCTTTTATTGTTCTTTGTTTCATTAATATTTTTTTGATATAAAATAGTTCAATAAACTGTATCTGCATTCACTTATCGAAATAATTCACGCAACGGCATAATGGAAGTAAGCCTGAGATCGTCTTCTTCCTTTGCACCTTACCAAAACCCAAACATGTTTGTTTTTGATTTCGGTTGGTAATCAGTAGCCATCTACTTATATTGCTTACCGAAAAAGTTCAGTGTTGGAAGTTAACAGGTTTTATCCGATTAACTATTTCCTCTAAATTATCGGTAGATACAATACCCATGACTCGCTTTATTTCAACATCACCATTGAATATTAACAAATTGGGAATACCAGATATGTTGTACTTATAATAATAATCGGTACTTTCTTCGATATCCATAGCGTAGAAATTTATTCCGTGAAGATTATTTGCATCTAATTGCTTAATATTATATCGCATTTTCCGACATAATTCAGAATCTTTCCGGTAGAAAAACAGGAAGGTTATATCCTCTTTGTCCAGATCAATCTCATGCAATTCTGTCAAAATCGAATTACCCTTCTCCGATATGGGAATATCTTTCACTATTTTTTCGGCAATAAATCCGGTCAGTATAAAAAATATCACGATTGCCAATAAAAAGTGCCACGGACTTAATTTGAAAGATTGTTTTTTCATCTCTGCCTATAATCATTTACATGGATGTTTCACTTAACTCTCAACCCAATCATATCCAACCTGATGACACAAAGTTATATTATAGTACTGTCCCGTGTTTTAACGAACTTACCGAAACGAGAGTTTTAGGCACCCAACTTTAGAAAATAGATACTCAAAAATTGTTCACCGTGATATATACGACGGTAAACTTAATCGGATAAAAGGGACACAAAAAGCGCCCCATTTTGCAATGGAGTACCTTCTATATGGTAGTGTATGCCCTACATACAAAACAGGCTGGACATTTTATATCCGGTTTGTTATCCACACTATTATTTAAAAATATTCTATCCTGTACTTCAGATGGTGTCTTACACATTCCACACGAAATCGAGCAGAAATAGTTATTTTGCATGATTGTAATTGTAACGATGAACCAATACATCGCTTATATCGTTTTTACGGATATAATGGTTATAGATAACTACTTCTCTCCGGAGAAGCTTCTCATTGATTCTTTCCGGAAGAATTTTCGTTTGTCGTAAACGGAGAAATAAGAAATAGCACGAGAGATCCCATATTCCTTTCAGATGTACGATATGTGGTTTCCTATGCAGATTCCTGATTGAATATTTATAGGTTTTTTTCAGAAAAAAATTGTCTGAATATTCATTAATCAACTGAATTACAACTTTTTTGTCGTTATGTGTATAATGGGCATAATTCTCCGCAAGAAACGTTGTAATGTCTCTTTTTGTTGATAATCGAGCCAGATTTTTGTAATATTCTTTATCATAAGAATATATGCTCATTCTGTTCACATCTACCAGACAAAAAGAGTACGTTGTGTCGGGCATATTCTGTTTCCATAGAATATTTCCGGGACTATAATCCTTATGCAATATACCGGATATATGCAATTGGGAAGTAAATTCAGCAAAGGCTTGTAACAGGTCGTTATTTTGAAGTAAACCGTCCATAAAAGGCCTTATCGACTGGTATTCCTTCTCATAGGTACTGATGTAATAGCTGTCTTTCAACCGACCCCACTGACGTTCTTCAATGAATGCAATGGGTGTGGGTGCAACAAAACCCCTGTCAAGGATCTCAAGAGAGTTACGAAAGGAGCGTTCGGCTTTGGATTTACGAAAAGTGGAGTAGATGAATTGATTGAAAAAGTTTGGTACCGAAAATTTCTTAATCACCACTTCATATGAGCCCAACAGAACAATTTTCAATGTATTTCGCCCTTTATGTATGACGTGCTCACTTTCGTCGAAAATCTTTGCAATGTGCTCAACTTCTTTTCTGACATCCTCAAAATCAGGATTTAAAACAGCGAACTTGACATATTTTTTAAAAAAAACGGATATCTTCATAAAGCCGCAAATATTTAAAACACCCTGTAAAAATCGGGTTTGTTCTCTCTATCCCTAAAAATAATACCCGGCACTAATGAATGGATACAAAAACCGGGAGAGGCTCGAATACCCCAACTCAAACGTTATGGGCCCAATAATAGAGTTATAGAAATATCCGATGCTTCCGCCTAAAAATGATTGCCCCGCAAGAAGTTTTAGCAATTCATCATGATGCATTGTAAAGTTTAGGTTGGCATATATGCCGCGGGTGGGGGTAAAATGATAACGGACATTGGTCTGGGCCACACCAACCGTAGTTTTAAGCAGTTCCATACCACGCGTGCCCTGTAATGCTATTTGCTGAAGGACATAGTGGCCGTTATATTGCCCTCCTGCGATATTGTCGTACATCAGCGGGATGCTGTCATTCGCATTGAAGATGCTCCTTGTCGACAATTCGGGAGTGATGTAGAGTTTATCGGATAATCTGATGGGTTTAAGGAACCTCATATCCAATATATTAAGAGGAGCTTTCCCGTTCATTTGGTAAAAATTATCGGTATGCAGCGCATATTTGAATGAAAAATATTGTCCTGAGGTAGGAAAATTGCTTTTATTCAGGTTATCGTATGTTCCGTTAAAAAAGTAATTCACATACACATTGTTTCTCAGTTTAAAATCAACGTTTTGCTCTTCTTCGGGATTGACCCGGAGTTTGGTCATAAAATAAAAGTGATCAAACTCTGCTCCCACATGCAGCTTCATATTGTGTAGGTAGAATTCCGAAAAATTGAAATTCAGGGAATTTCGTAAAAAATCGAGGTTATACATGGATTCTCCCCTGTTATAGATTTTTACTTCGTTTCGACTAATTTTGCCGGAAATACCGCCCTTGTAAAAGACACCACTGTTGATGGAGTAATTAAGTATCAAATAGGGATTGCGGCTTAAGCGTATTGAGGCATCCAAATGGGAATCCTGCGATGCGTTGCTCCTGATGGGAGTATGCGCCAGAATTGCAGCCATGTCATTGGTGTCGAAGCGTATACCGAGATCCAACGTGTTGAAATCCTTTTCCTGTACCGTGAATATCAGGTCGAAAGGAGATTCACCGTCCAACCGGTAAAAAACTTTCGTAAACAGCCCGCTTGCAAAAATACGGGAAGTGAAGGTTTCCAAATCCTTTCGGGTGATTTTATTATTTTTCAGATCTAACCTCTTCTTCATATCGGCTTCTTCTATCCTTTCAAGCCCCTCAAAACGGATATTCCTGATTTCCAGCGAATCCATTGTGATGTAAGGATTTTCAATTTTTTCCCGGATATCAACGGAATC
>JAJFTO010000019.1 GCA_021372865.1 Porphyromonadaceae bacterium | reverse complement strand
CGGAACCTGTCAAGGCTGTGACAAGCGACCTAAAGGTCGGCCTTGACAGACCCCGTTCCAGGCACAAAGAGTGGTTTACAATGGTAACGAACTAAACTTAAAAACGAGACCCTATGGTCTGACAAGTGGGGAGTAGAATACGTCTCAGTCTTGAATAAATCTTCCAGAAGCCATCACCGAACTCGGCGGCAGCACGGATTGCTTCTTCTACTTCGGTATCATCTTTCTTCTCTGTATAGTAGAAGTAGGAGCGATGGATCTCCATCAGCTTGCACGCCCGAGAGATGCTTATACCATATTCTTCCACTATCTCTCCTGCCAGTTCTTTCTTTACCTCGGGCTCTAGAGTTTTTTTTCGATAACCTCCTTCAGGATCTTGTTGTCAAGAGCAAGGTCAGCATACATCTGCTTCAACTTGCGGTTCTCATCTTCAAGCTCTTTGAGGCGTTTGACCTGACTCACCTCCATCCCACTGTACTTGGACTTCCAATTATAAAGGGTTGCCCTGGATATGTTGTAGTCACGCGCTACAACTGCGGCATCCACTCCACTTTCAAGCTGATGGACTGCCTTTACCTTCTCTGACTCGCTGTGTACTGTCTTTTTCATTGTTGTTCCTATGCCAAACAAAGTTAATAATTTTGTCTAACTTGGAACTGTCCTACAAATAGGGAAGGTTACAAAAAGGGGTAGCTTACAGTGCCATCTAAAAGAAAACAGATACCTAGTAAGAAAACCTCAAATACATTAGTGGATAATCCAAAACTAGCAGACGTATTAGAAAAGTTAAAAGAAAGTTTTTAGTTATTTACTATTGAATCTTTTAGAAAATAAAATAAATATATAGTTGAAGCCTATGAATCTTTTAAGCCATTTCAATCATCTAATCCTAACAAATGACCAGCGCAATGCGCTGGAGAAGTTGCATGCCTTCCTGTTGTCTGATGAACAGGTTTTCATCCTCCAAGGTTACGCTGGTAGTGGTAAGACTACTCTATTGAAAGGTTTCGTAGAGTATTTACAAACCATTAACCGTCGATACCAGTTGATGGCACCAACCGGCAGGGCAGCAAAGGTAATTAATCAGAAAACAGGACTTCCTGCTAACACTATTCACAAGGGTATATACAGCTTTGCTGATCTACAAGAGGTTGATGCTGAGGAGGAAGGAGAAGAGGGTTCCTTCTTCTATCAATACAAGTTGTGGAATAATCCTATGGTTTATAACTCAGTTTTAATAGTAGATGAGGCTTCTATGGTTAGTGACAACTACTCTGAAGGTGAGTTTTTTCGCTTCGGGAGTGGATACTTACTTAAAGATTTAATAGAATATAGCAGGATTAAGGATGCAAATACTGATGTTAAGATTATTTTTATTGGTGATCCAGCTCAATTGCCTCCCATAGGGATGAGTTTTTCTCCTGCACTTGATGTGGAATACTTAAGAGAAAAATACAAGCTGAAGGTGTCTCAGGTGGAGATGAAAGAAGTGAAACGCCAAGATGACGATAATGGAATTTTGCATGCAGCTACCAGAATCAGAAGGTGCTTGACTGCAGGATATTTTAATAACTTTGACCTGAGAGAAAATGGTATTGATATATTTAATCCGACTTATCAAAATTATTTAGAACATTACAAAAAAGTTAATGGTAATAAGGTTATTATTTGCTATAAGAATAAAACGGCACTGGAGTTGAACAAGTCTATACGTCTCAACAAGTATGGAAGAGATCTTCCGTTGCAACCCGCAGACACTGTTATTATAGGGAACAACAACTATCAGGCTGGTATAATGAATGGGGAGTTTGGTGTTGTGGCAGATGTTTCTTCGACGGCAGAAACCAGAGAAATTAGGTTCAGAAAGAAAGGTGGTAGGGTTGAATCTGTTAAACTTACATGGAGATACATCACGCTTATCTTGCAGGATGAAGAAAACCAAACTAAGAGTGTGAGCGGATACTTTCTGGAAAACTACCTGTACGGCGATAACGATCTGCTCCCGGATGAGAGGATTGCTCTTTACATAGATTTCAAGAACCGTTATCCTAAATTGGAAAAGGGTACGGATGATTTTAAAAATGCACTTTCTACTGATCCTTATGCAAGGTGTATCCTCTTGAAATTTGGCTATGCTGTAACCTGCCATAAAGCTCAGGGTGGAGAATGGTCTAACGCATTCTTATTTTGGGATAGAGGTGTGAAAGCGGATTTCAATTTCTTTGATGAGACACAAGATAGGGTAGGAAAAACTAACGGAGACTTTTACAGATGGGCTTACACTGCTGTTACCAGGGCATCTGAAAAATTGTTCTGCATTAATCCTCCATTTTTTACTTCGTTCACTGAAATGGTTTATGTGGGTCCAGAGGTGCAAAATGCCTTTAAAGAGTTGACGGCTAATACAGATGATATGGTAGAGATAGATGTTGATGAACTTTTGCCGGTGTTGGAGAGGTTTTATCTGTCAGATGCTCCAATTACCATACAGGATCATTTCATAAAGATATGGTATTACTTTCAAAAACATTATATCGATATAACCGGATGGGAAAAGTTAGATTTTCAAATTCGCTATCATTTCAAAAGAGGAGATGAAAAGGCTGCATTCTTTTTTTGGATAAATGGGAAGAATGAGTTTAAAAAGACCTTTAATATGGTACCGAAGCTTACCAACTCAAAGGAGCTGTCTGAAACTATTACAAACTTACTTTCCAAGCCGATGCCGCTTATCGTGAATAGAAATAGTAACGAGACTGCGATTCTATCTAAGGTTTCGTTAGACTTGGAGTTAGAGGAGAAAATGCCTTTCCTGGGAGTACTTTATTCCCACCTAAACAAAAATATGGAAAATAATGAAGTTATTACGAATATAGAGCATCTAGAGTGGAAAGAGAGATACACTTTTGAAAAGGGTGGTGAGAAATGCGTGTGTGATTTTCAATATAATAAATCCGGTTTCTTCGGTAATGTGACGCCACTGCAAAAGAGATACACTGGTGAAATTATGATGGGAAGAATAAGGGATATTGTTAACAGGTTAAAAGCGGAAAATTATGTCATTCAAGGAGATTAATGAATTAAGGAAAAAAGGTGAACTGGAAGAGGCGTTGCAAATGGTGAACAGAGACCTGGAAAGTGAACCCGACAGCATCTGGATCAAGCGTGCAGCCTCGTGGGTTTATTATGCCTACATCAAGGAGAATGCCAAACCGGAGAGTTATGAGACTTTCATGGAGTATCTTCATAAGCTGAAAGAGCTGGATATGCCGGATGATGACAGGATGGTATTTGACAACGTTGCCTGGCAGGTAGGGAGCATGGTATTTGCGCTCCAGAGGGAGGAGCAGACCGATTTCAGAAAGTATAATGCCATCTTTCGCATCATCAGGCCTTTTCATTTCACGGTGCCTTCCGAGGGTTACTCTTTTCTCTTCAAATCGTTCATCAAACTCTCAGATACCTGGCAAGGTTTTCTCGATTTCGCGGACTGGTGGGATCTGGAGAATTTCCGACCGGAGGATTACCTCAAAGAGGAGTTGAATGAACGCAAGCTGCCATCTCTCGCCGAACAGGCCTACATGGCTTATGCGAGAAAGTTGCTGGAGGGTGAACCGGTAGATCAGTTCGGTTACAACCGTGCGATCGATAGAGATAGAATCACCGCCTTCCTGCCCAGGCTGGAACAGTTGATTGAACAGCACCCGGACTTCCTCTACCCGCCCTATTACAAGGCGAAACTGTTGCTGTTGATGGGGGATGAAGAAGATGCGTTGTCCGCCTTTTTGCCCTTTGCCAGACAGAAGAAAAACGAGTTCTGGGTGTGGGAACTAATGGCTGAAATCTTCCACGATGACGGGGAACTACTGATAGCTTGCTATTGCAAGGCGTTGAGCCTGAGAACGCAGGAAGATTATCTCGTGAAGATGAGACAAGCGTTTACTGCTTTTCTGGTGGAGAAGGAGATGTACGACGAAGCGAAAACGGAGATCGAGATCGTGGTGGATACGCGTCAGAAGAAACAGTGGGGCATTCCCCGGCAGATTGCTGATTGGATGGAGGAAACCTGGTATCAGTCGGCCATAGCGAAGCCGAACAACAGTGATCTCTACAGGAAGCACAACGGTAAAGTGGAGGAGATTCTATTCCGGGACATCCCGGAAGTGATTGTCGTAGTGGAATTCGTGAACAGGGACAAGAATATGGTCAGCTTTGTGAAAGACCGGCAGACAAAGGGTTTCTTTAAATACTCCGGGTTGATTGACCGCCCGGTAGTGGGGGATATCCTCAGTGTACGTTTCAACGGGGAAATACAGAACGATTTTAACAAGGCGTTAACGGTCAGAAAATGTCAGGATGATGTGGAAACGGAAGTATTAAAATCTTTCGATGGGACTCTTCAGCAGTTGCCAGGCAAAGATTTCGGATTCTGTGACAATGTATTTATCGATGCTGGGATCCTAAAGAACTTAGACCTTGCTAATGGAGATCAGATTCACGGGACGGCGATAATTTCCTATAACAAGAGGAAGGATGAGTGGGGTTGGAAGGCCATCAAAATAGAAAGGGATATCTAATTAGTTGTAATAGTTCAGACTTGGAATTACTCACTTTGCCGGGACAAAGAGTTAAGCATAAAAGTTTAGAGGATCATCACCAAGAGAGATCGTTGATCTATCTTTTTATAAAGGTATATAACTCGAAACAATAGACGAGCGAGGTGATGTGTAAAGTGTTGAAAGTACTCAGGAGCAGTTATTGCCACTGGCTTAAATGTCCGGAGGGAGAACGTAAGCGCAAATATAAAGCTTGTGTCTCAGACCTGTGTGTTGGATCTTTTTGATCGCAAACTGATCGGATGGTCCATCAGAGATCATATGAATGCATCCCATACCATAGTCCCAGCCATTAGGATGGCAACAAGAACAGCCTTTTTGCTGAAAGGATGATATTTCATTCTGACCGGGGCATCCAATATGCCTGCAAACAAACTGTAAACCTGTTTAAATTCTTGAAACTGGAACAAAGTATGAGCGGGAATGGTAATTGTTGGGATAATGCTGTAACTGAAAGTTTTGAAAAAATTTTCAAATCTGAATTGGTCTATGGTACCAAACTCAAAACAAGAGAGCAGATGCGCTTGTATGTATTTGAATATATTGAACCCTGGTATAATCTGATCTATCGGCTGGATGCCATGGAGGCGTACAACAAGAAACTGGCGAAGAAGATCGCGATGAAAGGGATTGCCCAGACCGGAACCACAAAATATTTTCTATACTCTTTACTAATACATAGAAATATTTTATAATTTTGAGCCGATAATAAGCAAATCAACGGCTTTTGATATGGGTGGATTAATATAAGCTCTTGAAAAAAAAGGGGCTAATCATTTTTTGTGCAAATAATTTTTAAGATTTACAATATGCGTAGTTTTCATTAACATTCGCAACGAATGGCCATGAAACAATTATGTAAAATATTTGCCTTGATTCTCTGAGTTGTTTTTATTCCAGGTTCCGATGACGAGGGTATTTGGATAAAACCTGAACTGCCTCTCGATACCAATATCTCGTTGCTTGACATGCGGACTTACGAAGTTTCCTTTCAGGTGCAGAGTAATGGGGAGTGGAAGATTGAGACTCATTTATTAAAAAATAGGAGAAATAAAGTCATTTTTTTGCAAAGGTTGGACGTAAAAAAATTACAATTGACAAAAGATGTCAAAAAAGACATTTTTCTTTGCACAATTTTTCACAGGATTGTGCAAAGAATGCGTATGGAAAAATTACCGGAAATAAAAATCAATTCGTTTCAGTTGGCGGTATTACTTGATGAGGCAAAAAAACTTTTTTACAGATTTGTAATTGAAAATCTTGTATTTTGCGCTCAATGCAGACAGAACGCTCATGAAGGCATAGATGTAACAGAAGTTTACCTGACCGCGTCGAACGATGTCAGGGTACGGGGCAGATGTCGGAAATGCAACAGCGAAGTAATCCGCCTCTTCGCTTTTGGGGGAGATAAAGCGTTTTACGAGAAGGCCTGCCGGTTACGTGATTCGATAAGTTAAATGTATATATTTGCTTTTCATCTGAATAAACAATGGCATAATTTAGATATCATGGATCAACCCAAATTGGAGCGGCTACTCCGTCTGATAAAACTACTCACGGCCAATAACTATCTGACCGTGGAGGAGATTGCCGCCAGGCTCTCTATCTCCTCTCGCTCGGTATATCGATACATCGACACAATTCGCTCTGCGGGTTTTCTGATCAAGCGGAGGGATGGATGCATCCGTCTCGATAAATCGTCGCCCTACTTTAAGGAGATCAGCGAGCTGATTCATTTCACCGAGGAGGAGGCTTACATCCTGAAGTCGGCCATCGAGAGCATCGACGAGAACAACATCCTGAAGCAGAACCTGAAGAAAAAGTTCTACACGGTCTACGACTACAAGATTCTGGCGGAGACCATCGTCCATGGCAGGCACAGCCGTAATGTACACCAGCTGGTACAGGCCATGGAGAACCGGCAGAAGGTGATGCTGAAAAAATATGCCTCGTCGCACGGCAACGATATCCGAGACCGCAGGGTGGAGGCCTTCGCCTTCACCACCAACTATGAACAGGTGTGGTGTTACTGCCTGGAGGAAAGGGAGGTGAAGCTCTTCCGTGTCTCCCGCATCGGTGCGGTGGAGATCCTGCCGGAGTCGTGGCAACATGAAGAAGCGCATGTGGCAGGCTATATCGATATCTTCAGGATACACAGCAACCGGAAACTGCCCATTGTGCTGAAGATGGGACTTCGTGCGACCAACCTTCTGGTAGAAGAGTTTCCGCTGGCTGCCCCGCAGCTGCAGAAGCTGCCTGACAACCATTGGCTGCTCAAAACCGAAGTCTGCTCTTACGAAGGAGTAGGACGCTTCGTACTGGGACTGCCGGGGGAGATCGAGATCATCGATCCTCCTGAATTCATGCACTATATCTCAAGTCAAATGGATAAAATGAAAGACGTGCAACCTGATTATAAAGAGAATGATTTGAACTTGGTGGAAAAGGTAAAATTTTCATAATTTCTCCTTTTTCTTTAATTTATATACCTTCTTTCACAAATTTTTGTACATTTGCCAAGGAATGATGTCCTCGTTTTTTTACCGAAAAAATGAGTTTATAATCCACCGTAATATAATACAGAAAAAAATATTTATATGAAACACAAATCTAACAAAGTAACACGGAGAGAGTTCCTGGGCCTCTCGGCATTGGGATTGACAGGGTTGACCATTTTACCATCCTGGACCATAAACGGGGTGAAGATTGCACCGAGTGACAGAATCAATATGGGCTTTATTGGCCTGGGACGACAGGGAATCAGCGATTTTCAGGCTTTTTCCAGATGCAAGGGCGTACAGGTGGTGGCTGGGAGCGATGTGGATTCCATAAAGAACGATCGCTTCAGAAACGTGGTGAAAGAGTGGCAAGGAAAAAACAGCCTGCCTGTGAAATGCGAAACCTATGAATTTTACGAGGATCTGCTGGAGAGAAGAGACATTGACGCAATCTCAATTGCCACGCCCGATCATTGGCATGCCCTTACAGCCATCCACGCCTGTCAGTCGGGAAAAGATGTGTATTGCCAGAAACCGTTGTCGTATACAATCACAGAAAGCCTGGCCATCGTGGAAGCCGCAAGAAAACACAAACGGGTATTCCAGGTGGGAAGCCAGCAGCGCTCCAGTGCAGAATTTCAAAAGGCAGTCGCCCTGGTGCGGGAAGGTAAAATCGGCCACATTGAAAAAGTATATGTGCGAATCGGAGAACCACCGAAACCTTTCAATTTACCGGAGTTTCCGGTTCCCTCGAACCTGAACTTCAGAAAGTGGCTCGGCCCGTTGAATGACCCGAAGGTACATTATAATCCTACCATGTGTCCTCCCATTGCGCCGCCCGACTACAGGGAAAAAGGGGAATGGGCTGTCTGGCGTTATTATCGGGAGACCGGTAACGGGTTTACCGGCGACTGGGGAGCACATCATTTCGATATCGCACAATGGGCGCTGGGACTCGATGGTACAGGCCCCGTAGAATATATCCCGGCAGGATACAACGGAACGAAATATACCACAATGAAATATGCGAACGGTATCATAATGACGGAACAACCTTTCCGTGACGACAAGCCGGACGACAAGGGCATACAGTTCATCGGCACCAAGGGATGGGTCAAGGTGGCCAGGGGCTACATTGAATGTTCCGATCCCTCGCTGTTGAAAAAATCGGAGCAGGAGGTCGCTGCAGGTTCGTTTGAAGTGAGTGCACCCCATATGCAGAATTTCCTGGATTCCGTGCACACGCGACTGAACCCCATTGCACCGGTAGAAGCCGGCTGCAGCACCGCCATTCTCTGTTGTCTGATCAACATAGCCACCGAATTGAACAGGCCGGTAAAATGGGATCCGGTCACACTGAGCTTCGGTGACGACAAGGAGGCAAAAGCCCACAGGTTGTATCACTATGACTACAGGGAGCCCTATAAACTGCCCTATTGGGGATAATGAGCCCTCGTTCATTTTTGAAGTGATGAACTACTGACACCGGAAAATATATTTATATTATGCATATCGACAAAAAAAATATCATTTACTTTTTCCTGTTGCTGATGATGCCGGCAATCTCCACCTCCTTGGTGGCGCAACAAAGCGATCACCCCCTGAAAGGGAAGAAAGTACTGTTTGTTCATGGGGGATGGAATGGACATGATCCGGTGCTGACACGCGATATATTTGTGCCCTGGATGCGTTCGGAAGGGGCTGAAGTGGTGGTAAGCGACAACCTGGATGCTTATACCGACAGCACGCTGATGAACAGCCTCGACCTGGTGGTACAGATATGGACCATGGGCACCATCACCAAGGAACAGGAGAAAGGGTTGCTTACGGCTGTAAAGCGGGGCGTGGGACTGGCTGGCTGGCATGGCGGCATTGGCGATGCGTTCCGGAACAACGTGGAGTTTCAGTTTATGGTTGGCGGTCAGTGGGTGGCACACCCCGGAGGGGTAATTCCCTATTATGATGTAAATATTATAGATCATAAGGATAAGGTGACAAAGGGACTGAAGGATTTCCACATGAATTCGGAACAGTATTACATGCATGTGGATCCCAACGTGAAGGTGCTGGCCACAACAACCTTTGGCGGTGAGCATGCGCCCTGGATCGAAGGGGCCGTCGTACCGGTAGCCTGGAAGAAGATGTATGGCAAGGGACGGGTATTTTACTCGTCGCTGGGACATGTGGCCAAAGATTTCCAGGTACCCGAAGCGCTGGAGATCATGAAGCGGGGCATTCGCTGGGCAGTGGTAAGTCGGTATGAGGCACCCGAAAAATGGTTGCAGCCGGTGTACGCCCGTTAAAATGTAAGTCGGAGCAGTTATCGTTTTATAATCCGAACTCTTTAGCCAGAAGGTTATAACTTAACCTGCTGGCTTCTTTTTTTATCTCATCTGCAATGTGTATGGATGGTCGTGGGCTTCCTTACTGGCGGGAAAAGAAATAAATAACAAAAATAACGCATAATTCAAGAATTTTATGTAAACTTGCATTGTTGGAACATATTTTGTGATTCATCTAATGTAATCTTGGATTGAAACGCGTTAAATTTTACGATCGGTGCTTTTCCCCACTGATGGGGATAATGCTTTTATTACTTGGTTGGAATGATTGTCGGGCTCAAAATGAGAAGTTGGTTTTTACTCCTCATTGGATTCCGCAGGCCCAGTTTGCTGGCTACTATGTTGCTATGGATCAGGGCTTTTACGTGGATGAAGGACTCGATGTGAATATCGTTCACGCGACAGCGAATATTGCCTCTTTGGATTTATTAAAAAATGGGAAAGCGGATGTGGTTTCTTCGTTTATGCTCGATGCCATTGAACAGCGGGCAAACGGTGTTCCCCTGGTAAATATCGGTCAGCTCTCCCAGCACTCGGCACTGATGATGGTCACCAAAAAGAAGAGCGGCATTGATGCGTACCAAAAACTACACGCCAAAAAATTGGGAATCTGGAGCAACGGCTTCGAAGACGTACCCCTTGCCTTTATGCAGGAGCGTGGTATCAGGATGGATCTTATCAGGATATTGCAAACAGTAAACCTCTTTCTTGTGGATGGGGTGGATGCACTGTTGGTGATGTATTACAATGAATATGATCAGATTAATAATTGCGGAATTGATGAGGACGAGTTGAACACCTTCTTCTTTTCCGACTATAACCTGGATATTCCGGAAGATGGAATTTATTGTCTGGCGGATTCCCTCAATAGCAAAGGCGATGCGTATGCCGGTTTCCTGAAGGCTACGTTGAAAGGGTGGGAGTATGCCAGTCAGCATCGGGAGTATGCCCTGGATCTGGTGATTGAGGAAATGAACAGGGCACATCTGCCAAACAACAGGGTACACCAGCGCTGGATGCTGGAAAAAGTACTGGAGATGATGCACCCCGGAAAGAAGAAAGTGACGAGGGGACAATTATTGAAAACGGATTTCGACAGGGCGATGGAAGTTTTCAAAATGGCAAAAGGAACACAAGGGTATCAGACCTTTGGATTTGAACAGTTTTACCAGCCACTGGTCGGGGGCTTAAAATAAATCACGACCGCTTGCCCGGTCATGAAAACAGACGGAACGGGAGATAAAAATCAAATTATCAAAAAAAAAAGATGAATCGAAAGAGGCTTTCGTTTAAAATAATTGTCCGTGTTCTACTTTTTTGCTTTATATTGGGGGGATCAATCTTCACCATCTACTACCTCTTTGCCCGCAAAACCATTGAAAGAGAGAGCCGCGAAAATGCCATTCACCTGGCTGAAAGCACTGTCTATAAGATTGAAGAGATCATAAGTCCAGCAGAGATGATCCCCGATAACCTGGCCTGGATCATGGAGACCAACACGCTCTCCCGCGATTCAATCTACGCTTTTTTAAAGCGGTTGGTACGCAACAACAAGTCGGTATTTGCCGGCGCCATCGCCTTTGAACCGCATATGTTCTCGGAAGATCAATATGCCTTTGCACCTTATGCTTACCGCAGCGGGGAGGAGATTCTGAGTCGTGACCTATGGTCGCCTGCGTATAATTATTTCATCATGGACTGGTATCAGATTCCCGCCTTACTGAAGAAGCCATACTGGTCAGAACCCTATTACGATGAAGGGGGCGGGGGAGTGTTGATGACCACCTACTCGGTCCCTTTTTACAGGAACATCAACAACAGTCGGGTGTTCGCCGGGATCATCACGATTGATATTTCGCTCGAGTGGCTCACCGAGATTGTGAACTCCGTAAAAATATTCGACACGGGATATGCTTTTCTCATTTCCGGAAACGGGGTGTACGTAACCCATCCCAATGCGTCGCAGATCATGAACCAGACCATATTCACCTTTGCAAAGGAGATCAATGAACCGAAAATAAGAGAGATAGGCCGTGACATGATCAGCGGAAAAAGCAAGTTCTCTAATGTCAACCTGAAAGGGATGGGAAACGTATGGATCTATCACACCAAAATACCATCCTCGAAATGGTCGCTCGGGGTGGTGTATCCTCACCGTGAGATGTTTGCCGGACTCAGAAACCTCAACATCATGATCTTTCTGCTTTCCGTGGTGGCGCTGGTACTGCTGATCATTGCCACCATCCGCATCATCGACCGGCAGATAAGACCTCTCTCCAAGTTTGCCAATGCGGCACGCAGCATTGCGGGGGGCGATTTCGATACCGAACTGCCCGCAGTGGATGAAAACCATGAGATGTTGGAACTTCACGACTCGTTCCGGTTTATGCAGGAGGAACTGACCAAATATATTGCCGACTTGAAGGAAACCACTTCGGCAAAGGAAAAGATTGAAAGTGAGTTACGCATAGCCCGTGGCATTCAGACAGATATGATACCTCATATCTTTCCGCCGTTTCCCAACCTGCCGGAAATTGGACTCTATGCCTCGTTGGAGTCGGCCATGGAAGTGGGAGGCGATCTTTACGATTTTTTTCCGATTGATGACGATCATTTCTGCTTTGCCGTCGGTGATGTATCGGGAAAAGGAGTCCCCGCATCCTTGTTTATGGCGGTGACAATCACCCTGATCCGGTCGATGTCTGACAAAAACAGAAGCAGCTCGGAGATCGTGCAGTCGGTCAATAAAACGCTCACCATCAACAACGAATCCAATATGTTCGTCACCCTCTTCGTGGGTATCCTGAACCTGCGGACTGGTGAACTGCAATACTGCAACGCGGGACATAATCCCCCGGTGTTGCTGCGCGAAGGGCAGGAGCCGCTGATGTTCAGTAATACCAAAGCAATCCCAGTGGGGATCTTCGAGATGTATGATTATTGCGATGAAACAGTGATGCTGGACAAGTCGGATCAGATATTTCTCTATACCGATGGGGTCACCGAAGCCGAAGATGTGGACAAAAACCTTTTTGGTGAGGCTGCACTGATCAAAGCACTTTCGGAAAACAGAGACGAGTCATCGAATGAGTTGACGGAAAGGGTGAAACAGTCGGTGAAAGAATTTGTGAATGACCATATGCAGTCGGACGACATCACCATGATGTGCATCACTTATTGGGGCAAAAATGAAAACAAAACAAAACAAAATAAATAATCGTATGAATATCACCATCGATAAAACAGATGAAGGCTTTCTGGTTGAGATAGAAGGGAGAATCGACACAACCAACTACAATGAGTTTGAGGGTAACATAGCACATTTGTATACCGAAAAAGGGGCGACCATCTATCTGGATTGTAGCAGACTGGATTATATCAGCAGCTCCGGGTTGCGCATATTTCTGACCCTCCAGAAGAAGGTGAAGATACAGGGAGGCGTACTTAAAATTTTTTCCATGCAACCACAAATCAAAGAGATTTTCGATATCTCGGGCTTCAGCTCGATCTTCGCAATTTTTCCCGACTATAGCGCGGCGAAAGAAGCTTGAACTACCCAAAATTCCCTTTTCAGCAGAGCATATTGTTGCTGCGGCTTGTAGGTTATCTTTATTTGTCGGAATAAAAAATCCATTCCGATGATACGTTTTTCCTTTCTATACGTCGTATAAGTAGAAATGAACATTGCTGCATACAAAAGAGCCGTCATCGAGTTGCGACCCGCATTGCTTCTCGTCGCAAAGCGTATCACACGAAACAGTGAAGATGCGGAGGATGTGGTGCAGGAAGTGTGCCTGAAGCTCTGGCACCGGTGCCGTACATCGGGTGAACCGGACAACATGGAAGCCTACTGTGTGACAATGACCAAAAATATCAGCATCGACAAAATCAGGGGAAGACATCCCGGGGAACCCCTCGAAGAACTGCAGCATGCCGAAGCGGTGACACATCTTCCGGATGAGTTGTTGGAAATAAAAGAGGATCATGCCCTCATTCACCGGATCATTGCCTCACTACCGCCACTGCAAGGAAAAATACTTCGGCTAAAAGAGATTGAGGGGTATGAAACGGACGAAATTGCAGCGTTCACGGGTATTGCCACCGAAGCGGTACGAAACAATCTTTCCAGGGCCAGGAGACAACTGCGGGAAGTCTATCTGAACTGCCTGCAGAAAAGAGAAAACAGGGTAGGGGTTTTCGGAAACGACGGAATAAAACAGGATGCATTATGAATGAGATAAAAAAACGAGTGGATAAATATTTCCGGGGTGAGACCACACGGGAAGAAGAACAATGGCTCCGGCAGTATTTTGATGAGGTAGCCCCGACAGATGAGCTGGCGGAAATTGCCCCCCTCTTCACCTATTTTAGTGAGGAAGCAAGCGTGACTGGGTTTCTGAAGGGGTTAAGAGAGGAAATGCCGGTGGTTGACAACAACAAAATAGTGCGTGTCCGGTTCCTGAAAATCGCATCGATGGCTGCTTGCCTGTTGCTGGGCGTAGTTCTTCTAAACCGGATAATAAGAAATGACAACATGCTGACTGAAAACAGCGTCTGGATAAGCGGCCAAAAGATTACGCAAATCGATGTGGTGCGGGCATATGCTGAAACATCGTTCGAGAAAGTAAAATCGGAAGAGAATATGCTGGAAGAGCAACTTCGGTTTATGATGGAGTAAAATGATAAGATATGAAACGAGCAGATAAACAGTTATACTTATGAAACGAACGGGTACTTTTATATTCTGCTGTATGATGCTCTTTTTTGTGGCTTCAGTACAGGGACAGGATTTGAAAATAAACAGCATCTTTGAGAAGTATGGGAAGCTGAAGGGAAGCACCATGGTCATCCTGTCGGGAGAAGCGGTACAGAACTACCGGCTTAGCGTATACCGCAGCATCACATTGCGATACGAAGCTCCTTTGTCGGATAATATTCAACAGTGCCTGAATGCAGACAAGCAGCTGGCACGAAAGATCAAGGAGGTGATCCGTGACGGCGCGATTCGTTCGGGATACTACCAGCTTCCCGATGAAGGGAAAAAAATAAACCGGTACATCCTTTTTAAAATTGGAGATGATCAGCAGGCTACACTGATATACATGGAGGGTGACCTCAAATCGGAAGAGCTAATCAACAAACTGTTTATAAGGGAGTAACAGTCTTTCAAAAAAACATCATCACGTAATTACACAATTAAACATATCACCAATGAAAACTTTCTTTGCAATTCTTGCGCTGCTGGCCAGCCTGAGCTGTGTGAACGCTTCCACTTTCTTTCCAACCGATACCACCTTTCATTATCAGAACCGGACAGTGGTCATACATGAACAACAGGACGAAATCAATGTGTCTGTCTACCGGCATAATGAAGCGGGAGATACCATCAAGAGTAATAAAATTTATGAGGGAATTTTCACGGACGACAAAAGTGTGGAACGACGTTACGAAAACAGGTTTGACATATTGGTTCCAGATATTTTCAAGCCAAAAGACAAACGAAAAATCGCAGCATCACACTGGGCCGGGTTTGGCGTTGGCTTTTCGAATCTGCCCGATGGATGGAATTTCGAGGGAGAGATGGCTTCAGCGCTTAACCTGAGCCGGTCGCTACAATATAACCTGAACTTTGTTGACAATTGCTGGAGCCTGGGTGACCATGGCCTCTCCCTGGTGACTGGTTTTGGCATTCAGTTCAATTCCATGCACCTGGAGACAAACAAATATATGGAGGTGATCGACTATAAAACGCTGATTAGTAATACAGAAGAAGAATTAAATAAATCGCGACTTCATTTTACTTATCTTACTTTTCCCTTGCTTCTGGAGGTGAATTTTCCCGTTGGATGTACAGAAACCATCTTTCTGAATGCAGGGGTGGTGGGTAAGATAAAGACCGCCTCATCATCTAAAATATGGTTGAATGAAAATGGAAAAGAACGAAAAATTAAACAACCGGGCGACTTGAATATCCGTCCGGCAACGTTTGATTTTCTGCTGCAGGCCGGAGTGGGAGAAGTCGGTTTTTTCGTGTCCTACACCCCGCTTACTCTTTTTCTGCATAACAAAGGACCGGAAGCCAACCAGGGCACAGTCGGGCTTCAGTTATACTTCTGATGATTGCATGACGGGATAGTACATCGGCAAAACCGGGACCTTCTGCATATCAGTAGGGATATTGTACCCTGAAAAATGGTTACTTTATGGTATTGTAGCCTTGCTGTGCACTTCTTAATTTTGTGTCGGATAAGTTAATTTCCGACAGATATGGAAGAGCAGAAAACCAATCATATATTTGCCAGCCTCGATCAGGAAAAGCTGAGACGGATGCTGGAGATCAAGCAGCTGTACGAAAATGGCCATTTGCCGCTTGGAGAAGCAAGGGCCCGGATGAAAAATGAGGTCGGCACGATTTCGGCTGCTGAGTTTGCCGCAGCAGAACAGTTGCTGAAGGATGAAGATCCGGATGAATGCCGCAACGAGGATGTGAGGGGCATGCTGGAGGTCTTTGAAGGGCTGATGGACAGAGAGGAGGCGGAGTTGCCCCACGGTCATACCATTGACGCCTACCGGCGGGAAAACAGGTGGATGAAGGAACTCCTGCAGCAGGGCGATATACTTGCCCAAAAGCCTTTTATTCTGAATCCCTGGCTGGAACTGATGGAGCAGATATTGCCCTACAAAGTACATTTCAGTCGCAAGCAGAATCAGCTCTACTCGGCACTGGAAAGAGAAGGGTTCGACCGTCCCACCACAACCATGTGGGTGTATGATGATTACATTCGTGACGAGATGAACAAGGCCTGGGAGATATTACGGAGCGAACCGGTAGATGTGACAACATTTCTTGATACCTACCGGGAGATGGCTACCGATCTGCGCGACCTGATGGAGAAGGAGGAGATGATTCTTTATCCTACGTCTCTGAAACTGATCTCCGCCGACAAAATGGAGCAATTGAAGTCGGGTGACCGCGAAATCGGTTTCTTTGGGATTGAACTGACCGCGCTGCTCGCCAAATATGGCCATGAGACTAAGAACGACAGACAGGATCAGGTCCTGGATGTGGCTCATGGTAAACTGACGCTGGAACAGATCAACCTGCTCTACCAGCATATGCCGGTAGACATCTCCTTCGTGGATGAAAATGAACTGGTAAAGTTTTATACCGATACAAAACACCGTGTCTTCCCAAGAAGCAAAGGAGTGATCGGTCGCGAGGTGCGCAACTGCCATCCTCCCAAAAGCATCCATCTGGTGGAGGAGATCATCGAGAAGTTCCGCAGTGGCGAACAGAGCAAAGCCGAGTTCTGGATCAACAAGCCCGGTTTCTTTGTCTACATCGTGTATATAGCGGTGAGAGACGACAAAGGAAATTTCCGGGGCGTGATGGAGATGATGCAGGATTGTACCCATATCCGCCAGCTCGAAGGGGAACAGCGCCTGCTATCCTGGGGTATGGAGAAAGAACATAAAAACGGCTATCATAAGGAAGAAGTCCACGGAGCAAAAAAATCAAACGATGAAACCGGAAACACATTCCGATCTGGAATTACCGCTGACCCCGGAACCGGTAGAGTAACGGACAACGAAGGTATCACATCAAACGGAAACAGCGTTGATCAAACCCTTTCCGGTGACACCAAATTAAAATCGCTGCTACAGCAATTCCCACGACTGAAGGAAGAGCTAATAGCTTACAACCCTAAGTTTGCCGTACTCAACAGCCCGATGGCCAAAGTGATCCTTCCCATTGCTACCATCAAAATGATGAGCGAACAATCGGGCATACCCCGCCAGGAGCTGATTGATAAAATAAACGAACTTATTGCTGCAAAATAGAGATCGTAGAGATTGTGATTTGACCCATCTACTTATTTACCTGGATTCTGTCAATTCCAAATATATGCTCATTTCCATCACTCGGGTTTACAGTAAATAAAAGGATATTGTCTCCTTTTTTTAAATTGATATTTCCGAGATGAACTTTTTTTGTACCCATTTTCTGGTCAAACAGTGTGATATCTTTGATATGCCTGTTATTCAGGAATACAGAAAAATTTCCGAATTTTGGGCCGACAGTAAAATCGGCTGTAAGATTATAGTTCCCTGCTTGCAAAGATTGAAAGGCAAAGAAAATAGAATCGCCGGGCATTCCATCGCTCCACATTACCTGCAAGTTATTGCCAAGGGTGATATTCCCAAACGGATTGATAGACATGCTCCCACGTTTGTTGCCGCAGGAGTTGTGGAAAGTCATGTATTCAGCTTCCATTATGCCATTGACCATCTGATTGGGAATAATATCGGTACTCTGAAGAGCAACCTTTGCAAGTGCTCCTTTTACATCGGTTACCTGATTGCTTTTTCCTCCAGGCCTCATGTACCAAAATGTAGTGGGGGCGTAATTAACCCAGGTGGAATGCCAGTGCCATAATTCCATGTCCACCTTCAAATGATCTTCAAAAGGGATGATATCAAGACTGCGATGACGCAGATTGACTACATAACCAGGTTTCCAGTCTCCGCTCTCGTCGGGTTGAGCAATAAAAGGATGGTTTGAAAATCGATTTGAACGGCCTCCCCAGGCATATCCATAATAATCTTCTGTTCCGGTACCAAAATGAGACGGAAAAGTCTCATTGTCCACATAAATTTTTTCGTCACCTTCACCCCACCACATATAGGACGTATTGAATAAAGTCAGACCATCACCCACAAATATCCCTTTTCCGGAAAGTGCAACGTAATTTAAATCCAAAGGTTCTCCTGGATTATTGGCTGTCAACCCTTTCCGGGTAAAAATTCCCGTATACTGATGCCAGGAAACACCGAAATGCATACTTTTATTATCCCACTCCCAATCGCCAAAGCCTATTTCACCAATAATTTTCACGGTTTGATCTCCGATATTTGAGAATGAAAGATTTGCGGACTTTTCAAACGGCATTATCCAGTATACATCCATCGTCCCATCTTCTTCTACGTGCGCATACCAGGTATTGAGGGGTCTGATCTGGTAACCGGTACCGAAAAAGTCTCCTACCGGGCACCAGATGGTCTTCTCATTGTCGAATTCTGCTTTAACAATGATGGTCCGTAGTGCTTCGGGCAAACGGTCTGCTTTGATAGATAATCGGATATGGCGGATGGCTTTGCCTCCTTGTATTTGAATACTCTTTTCCCCTTTCGGAGAAAGATCACAGGTGATATCTTTGAAGGATAAGTTTATCTTGTCCAATCCCCTATAACGATTTTGTAACTTTTCTTGTACTTCAGTTATTTTATCTTTCGCCTTTTGTAATTGTTCAGGATGGAAAGTCTCAACAGTTGTACCCGATTCATAAGTCCTGTAATTGATGTTGTAATATACACTTTCTCCGTTGATCCTATTATTTTCAAATGCTGTGATGCTCTCGTTCTGGTATGTAATTTTGCAGCTTTTTGCGTATGGAAGTGGTAAATAAAGGTTATGCCCCCGCTTATCATAGGGCGAAAGATCCGACACGGAAGATGCCAACGGTTCACCGACCAGTAGATTTCCACTCAGGATGTCGAAAGCCGTTCCTTCAATGACCGGCTCCGGGTTACCGTCAAAATAAAAACGCAGGATGCCTTTTCCGGAATTCTCGCTGGCAAATGTCATCCATATCCTGACAACGGCTCCCGGGCCTTCAGCATCCATCATCACATACTCTTTCCTGCCCTGATTTATCTCTTCCCTGATAAACCATTTGGAGTCAGAATTTGCAAACCAACCGGGTTGATCGGGCGCGATTGCCCCCCTGTCGTAACTGCTGAATTGTTTGAGTGAAAATGGGATTTCCGGCAAACGGGCTATCTTTTCTCTATTGACCATCTCGTCAAGCAGTGTTTCCAATGTCACCGTATTGGCTTGACATGCATCAAATAGAAATAATAACAACAGACATAAAACAACACTCATTTTTTTAATTAATCGTTTCATAATAATTTAATAAGAGCTGATGAACCATTTATTCCATTTACCAGACATGAATTAAAGAGGTAAATCATTTTACATTTCTTCTGAGTTTTTCTTCTTACTCCCAATGATAACCTGTTTCTTTCAATGTTGATTCACATAAAAGTAGTCAGTTATTCGATTAATTAAAAATAATCTCACTTGTTTTGCAGCATAAGTCCCACATTTTGATATAATTTAAAATAATTACAAATAAAAAATTATCCTTTAGATTGGATTTGAATTAAATTACACATCTGCAAAAAAAATTATTCCGGAAAATTTGTTATTTTTGTTCACCCTGTCCCTGGGACAACGGATTCCTTTTACTGTTTATAAAACAGTTAGACAAAGCAGGCAAACCAGTCGTCAATCGGACCGGTTCAAAATAATTGCTGTATGCAGATAACCTTAGACAATCAGCTGCCCTCCTTGCCTTCCTTTCAGGAGGGCATCCGACGTGCGCCGGACCGCGGCTTCCGGCTCACGGAAGCACAGACCGTGACCGCTTTAAAAAATGCTTTGCGGTATATTCCCACAGAGTTGCACAGCACACTGGCACCGGATTTTCTGAGTGAATTGAAAACGCGGGGCCGCATCTACGGATACCGCTATCGCCCAGTAGGCGATCTGCGAGCAAAGCCCATTGATGCGTATAAGGGGAGATGTGTGGAAGGAAAAGCTTTTCAGGTGATGATCGACAACAACCTCTCCTTCGACATCGCTCTCTATCCCTATGAGCTGGTCACCTACGGCGAAACGGGACAGGTCTGTCAGAACTGGATGCAGTATCTGCTTATCAAAAAATACCTGGAGGTGATGACCCGGGAACAGACGCTGGTGGTAGAAAGCGGCCATCCGCTGGGATTGTTCAAGTCCAGGCCCGACGCACCGCGGGTGATCATTACCAACTCAATGATGGTGGGGATGTTCGACAACCAGGCCGACTGGGAGGTCGCTGCACAGATGGGTGTGGCCAACTACGGACAGATGACCGCCGGTGGGTGGATGTACATCGGTCCCCAGGGTATCGTGCATGGCACTTTCAATACGTTGTTGAATGCAGGACGACTGAAGCTGGGTATTCCCCATGACGGCGATCTCCGGGGGCATCTCTTCGTCTCGTCGGGTCTGGGTGGCATGAGCGGTGCGCAACCCAAGGCGGCTGATATTGCCGGCGCGGTATCGGTGATTGCCGAGGTGGATGCTTCCCGCATAGAAACGCGGCGACAGCAGGGGTGGGTACAGCGTGTCACAGCGGACAAACAACAGGCATTCAGCTGGGCGAAGAAAGCTATGCAAGGCAGAGAACCACTGTCGGTGGCTTACCATGGAAATATCGTGGAGCTGCTGGAGTATGCCGTAGAGAAGGAGATACACATTGAGCTGCTGAGCGACCAGACTTCCTGTCATGAACCGTATACCGGGGGTTATTGTCCCGCCGGTATCTCTTTTGACGAACGCACACGCCTGCTGCACGAAGATCGGGATACCTTCCGGATGAAGGTGGATGAATCGCTGCGACGTCATTATCGGGTAATAAAGAAATTGACCGATAGGGGAACCTACTTTTTCGATTATGGAAACTCCTTTATGAAAGCAGTTTACGATGCCGGTGTGAAGGAAATATCGAGAAACGGAACCGACGAGAAAGAGGGTTTTATCTGGCCCTCCTACGTAGAGGATATCATGGGCCCGGAGCTGTTCGACTATGGCTATGGCCCCTTCCGCTGGGTGTGCCTGAGCGGGAAACCGGAGGATCTGGTGAAGACGGACCGGGCGGCAATGGCGTGCATCAATCCCGCCCGGCGGGGACAGGATCGCGACAACTGGATCTGGATCCGCGATGCGGAAAAACACAATCTGGTGGTGGGTACCCAGGCACGCATCCTCTATCAGGATGCGGAAGGGCGACTCAAGATTGCACTGCGCTTCAATGAAATGGTGCGCCAGGGCGAGATTGGGCCGGTGATGCTGGGACGCGATCACCACGACGTCAGCGGTACCGATTCCCCCTTTCGGGAAACAGCCAATATAAAGGATGGCAGCAACGTGATGGCTGACATGGCGGTGCAGTGCTTCGCAGGCAACGTCGCACGCGGCATGAGCCTGGTTGCCCTTCACAATGGCGGTGGTGTGGGGATCGGCAAAGCCATCAACGGCGGCTTTGGCATGGTATGCGACGGCAGCCGGCGGGTGGATGGGATCCTCCGTTCCGCCATGACATGGGATGTGATGGGCGGCGTGGCACGGCGTGCCTGGGCACGCAACCCGAATGCAATCAGTACCGTGAAGGAATTCAATAGGTCGCATGCAGAAAACTATCAAATCACCGAACCTTATCCGGTGGATGAGGCAATCATCAAAAAGTACCTTCTTCCATAAAACGTAGATTGCATCTTTCATTTACGAATGGAAGAATATTGGTGAAATATCACTACTTTTGGAGTTATATCATTGGATCGTTTATGAACAAAATCATGGAATGTGTCCCCAATTTCAGTGAGGGACGCGACAAAGCAAAAGTCGAGAAAATTGCGGATGCTTTTCGGGGAAAAGAGGGGGTAAAACTGCTGGATTATAGCAGCGATGCCGATCACAACCGTTCGGTGATCACCGTGGTGGGAGAACCGGAACCACTGAAGGAAGCGGTGATCGATGCCATAGGAAGGGCGGTGAAGTTGATCGACCTGACACAACACAAAGGCCAGCACCCCCGCATGGGGGCCGTGGATGTGGTGCCCTTTATCCCGATTAAAAACGTAACGATGGAGGAGGCCGTCGCACTCTCGAAGGAGGTGGCGGAGACTGCAGCAGAAAAGTATCACCTGCCGGTGTTCCTTTATGAAAAATCGGCTACGGCACCACATCGAGAGAACCTGGCCTCGGTACGCAAAGGAGAGTTTGAGGGGTTGACAGAAAAAATGAAACTACCTGAGTGGCAGTCCGATTACGGACCTTCATTGCCACATCCCACTGCCGGAGCAGTGGCCGTAGGCGCACGCATGCCACTGATCGCCTACAACGTGAACCTCGGCACCGATAATCGGGAAATAGCCGACGCCATTGCCAGAAAAGTACGGCATATTGGTGGGGGACTGCGTTACTGCAAAGCGATGGGAGTGACCTTGCGCGAGCGCGGGATCACCCAGGTGTCGATGAACCTGACCGACTATACCCGGACCGCCATCTACCAGGCGCATGAGATGGTACGCATGGAAGCACAACGATACGGTATACCCGTGGTGGGGGGAGAGGTGATCGGACTGGTGCCGATGGCGGCACTGGTCGATTCGGCAGCGTACTACCTGGGGTTGGAAAATTTTTCGATCAGCCAGGTGCTCGAAGCAAAGCTGATGGAGTGATTGACAGCAGAAATATAAACAGAAAAGTCGGGAAATTTTGAACTGGATTGAAGCGATTGCCGCACTACTCGGTATCCTCAGCGTATGGTACGCCCGCAAGGAGAACATCCTGGTTTTCCCGTTTGGCATCGCCAATGTAGTCATCTACATCTATATCTGCTTTGCGGCGCGACTGTATGCCAATGCCGGTATCAACGCGGTCTACCTGATATCGAACATCTTTGGATGGTACATGTGGTCACGGACCGGTGACGACAATGGCAAACTACAGATCAGTAGGAACAGCTCCATGCAGAATTTGTTTTCCTGGGGCGCAGTGGTGATGATTTACATCGCTGTATTTTTCCTGTTGCGCCGTGTGAACGACGACGACAATGCCTATCTGCAATCCTGGCTGCCCTGGATCGATGCATTCAACACTTCCTTCTTCCTGGTAGCCACCCTCCTGATGGCGATTAAGAAACTGGAAAACTGGCAGTTCTGGATCATTGGCAACATCATTTCCATACCGATCTACGCCTCGCAGGGACTTTACTTTACAAGCATACAGTATTCCGTTTTTCTGGCTTTGGCTATCCTGGGCTGGAAGGAATGGAAAGCAAAAACAGACCATTTATGAACAACCTGATCATTCACAATGCGGCACAGGTGGTGACCTGCAGCGGCTTCGCCGGAAAGCGGGGAAAGGAGATGTCTGATCTGCAGGTCATAGAAAATGGGACAGTGATCGTGACAGACGGTTTCATCTCTCACATTCTGAAACAGGATGAACCGGTACCGGTCAATAAACAGAATTACAGCATCATTGATGCTACCGGTAAGGCTCTTTTGCCGGGCTTTGTGGATTCCCATACCCATTTTGTTTTTGGTGGATACCGCGAGGAAGAGTTCTCCTGGCGGATGCGGGGCGACAGCTATATGGAGATCATGCAACGGGGTGGAGGCATTGTCAATACCACCCGGGCCACCCGGAATGCGACAGAAGAGGAATTGATATCATCTGGCAGACAACGCCTCGATGCGATGCTCCGGCTGGGGATCACCACCGTGGAGGGAAAAAGCGGATACGGACTGGACAAGGAGACCGAGCTCAAGCAGCTGCTTGTCATGCGGCGACTGAATGAGAGCCACCCGGTGGACATCGTCCCCACCTACATGGGGGCACATGCCCTCCCGGAAGAGTGGAAGGGCAGGGAAGAGGCGTTTATCGATTTCCAGATTGAGGAGATGTTTCCGCTGGTCGCTCAGCAGAAGCTGGCCGAAGCGGTGGATATCTTCTGTGAAAAGAATGTATTCACGATTGAACAGTCTCGCAGATATCTGACTGCAGCCCGTGAGCAGGGATTTCAGCTCAAAATACATGCCGATGAAATTGTGCCACAGGGTGGTGCTGAGCTGGCAGCCAAATTAGGTTGTCTTTCGGCCGACCACCTCATGCAGGCCTCCAACGAAGGGATTTGTGCCCTGGCAGAAGCAGGGACGGTGGCCACGCTGCTGCCGCTGACGGCATTCTCATTGCGGGAGGAGTACGCCCGCGCAAGGGAGATGATTGACGCAGGATGCGTTGTGGCGCTGGCTACCGACCTGAATCCGGGAAGCGCCTTCACCGCTTCGGTGCCACTGCTCTTTGCTCTGGCCTGCATCTACATGAAAATGACGCCGGAGGAGGCTGTGACCGCATTGACCATCAACAGTGCCGCAGCACTGGGTCGCGCCGACCGCATCGGAAGCATCGACATCGGGAAACAGGGCGATCTCCTCCTCCTGCAGTTTCCTTCCTACAAGTTTTTACCCTACCATGTGGGAATGAATATTGTGGAACGTGTGATTAAAAAAGGGAAAATCGTCATTTGATGTGATGATTGATTAATGTGCAGATTTACAGATAAAATGATTGATTTACTAATTTGGTACAGCTGACCGATATGTCCCAAACCGCTGAATATACAATGATTGCTCCTAAAAAAGCTGAACGCTGATCGCTGAACGCTGACAGCTGACAGCTGACAGCTGATTCCTGACACCTATATAAAATTTAAACAATGAAACTACAAGACCTTACACTCAAACAATTTCTTGAGAAAACCGCTGCGAACGAAGCAGTGCCCGGTGGTGGGAGCAGCGCCGCACTCAATGCCGCCATTGCTACGGCACTGGCAGAGATGGTGGCCAACCTGACCATCGGTAAGAAAAAATATGCCGCCGTGGAAGAACGAATGAAACAGATCGCCGCTGATATGTCCGCAAACAGGACATATCTGGTGAACGACATCGATCGCGATGCGGATGCTTACCGACTGGTGATGGATGCATACCGTCAGCCGAAAGAAACGGAAACGGAGGTCGCCCTGCGCGACGTGAAGATTGAGGAAGCCACAAAAATAGCCTCTCTGGTGCCGATGGAAGTGGCGGAACGGGCATACAATCTGCTCGACACCATCATTGAATTACTGGAGACCGGAAACCGGAACGCGGTGACCGACGGGCTGGTCGGCCTGATGACCTGCCGCACGGCCATCATGGGTGCACTGCTGAATGTTCGCACAAACCTGGGAGGCATCCATGACAAGGTATTTGTTGCTGAAATGATTACAAAATGCGACAGAATGGAACAGGAAACGCTGGAAAAGGAGAACCAATCGATCCAATGGGTGAAGACAATTCTTTGAACGAAACAGATACAAAGCATGAAAAGGACGTAATAATCATTTTCACACAAGAACATGATTAAATAAATAATTTTAATTGAATGAAAAACATATACTATATCGGTCAGTGTGACCTGACCATCGAAGACCTGGAATGGATCATCAACGACAACATCAGGGTAGAGCTGTCACCCGAAGCCAGAGAGCGAATACAGAAGTGCCGCGACTACCTGGACCGGAAGATGGAAACACAGCAGGAGCCACTCTATGGCATCACCACCGGCTTTGGGTCGCTTTGCGAACGGACGGTCTCCAATGAAGATCTGAGCGCCCTGCAGGAGAACCTGGTGAAGTCACACGCCTGCAGCGTGGGCGAGGAGGTGGCACCGCTCATCGTCAAGCTGATGTTTCTGCTCAAGGCCCACGCCCTCTCGCTGGGCTACAGCGGCGTGCAGGTGGCGACGGTACAGCGGATGCTTGATCTGTTCAACAACGATATCCTGCCCATTGTCTATGACAAGGGATCGCTGGGTGCCTCGGGCGACCTGGCACCGCTGGCCAATCTCTTCCTGCCGCTGATCGGGGTGGGGGACGTGTTTTACAAAGGCAGGAAACGCGATATCGGCGATGTGCTGGATGAGTTTGGATGGAAACCCATCCAGTTGAAAAGCAAGGAGGGGCTTGCACTGCTCAACGGCACCCAGTTCATGTCGGCACACGGCGTCTATGCCATCATGAAGGGACAACGTCTCTCAAAGCGGGCCGATCTGATTGCGGCACTCTCACTCGATGCCTATGATGGCCACCTGGAGCCGTTCGACGAGCGGTTACACCAGATACGCCCTCACCAGGGACAGCTGGAGACAAGCCGGAGTATTCGCAGGATCCTGGAGGGTAGCGAACTGATATCCAGAAAGAAGGAGCATCTGCAGGATCCCTATTCTTTCCGTTGTGTGCCACAGGTACATGGCGCCACCAAGGATGCCATCGACTATGTACGACAGGTGGTAGTGACCGAGATCAACTCGGTGACCGACAACCCCACTATCTTCCCGGATGACGACATGATCATCTCAGGGGGCAACTTCCACGGACAACCCCTGGCCATTGCCTTCGACTTCCTGGCTATTGCTCTGGCAGAGCTGGGCAACATCTCAGAAAGGCGTACGGCACAACTGATACTCGGCAAACGGGGCCTGCCGGAGTTTCTGGTAGCCAACCCCGGGCTAAACTCAGGCTTTATGATTCCACAGTATGTGGCAGCCTCGGTGGTGAGCCAGAACAAGATGTACTGCTATGCCGCCAGCAGTGATTCCATCGTCTCTTCCAACGGGCAGGAAGATCATGTGAGCATGGGCGCCACTGCGGCCATCAAGTTGATTAAAGTGATGGATAACCTCGATACCATCCTCTCCATAGAACTGATGAACGGGGTGCAGGCACTCGAGTTTCGTCGCCCCCTGCGCTCATCTCCATTGATCGAAAAGATGGTGAGGGAATATCGTAAGGAGGTCCCGTTTATCGACGAGGACATCGTCATGTACAAGGAGATCCGCAAAACAGTGGCATTCCTGAACAGACTGGAAACCGATACACGCTGACATCTGATAAAATAAAATTTTTTCTAAATAAATGGTGCAGATTGTTTATCTTTGCAACTTTGAGATAAATCAATAACAGTTAAATATATTCTCATGACAGAAGCAATAAGGAAAACGCTGAGAGACTCTCCGGCGGCGCGTTGGTCTGCATTGTTCATTGTTTCGTTTACAATGATGTGCGGCTATTTTTTAACCGATATCATGGCCCCTCTGGCAGGATTACTGGAAGGTCAGCTGGGTTGGTCGCGTGCTGAATATGGCACATTCACAAGCTCTTACGGTTGGTTTAATGTTTTCCTGTTGATGCTGATCTTCGGCGGGATCATCCTCGACAAGCTGGGTGTGCGCATCACCGGGGTAGGTGCAGCCGCTGTGATGGTAGTCGGTGCCGCAATAAAGTACTGGGCCGTCTCTGATGGAGCATTGCGGGGACAGACACTTTTCGGTCTCGATGCGCAGGTATTCTGGGCCAGCATCGGCTTTGCTACTTTTGCCGTGGGTGTGGAGGTTGCCGGCATCACAGTCTCAAAGATTATCGTCAAATGGTTCAAAGGCAAGGAACTTGCTACTGCCATGGGTATGCAGGTCGCCATGGCCAGGATAGGTACTGCGCTGGCGTTGGGCTTTTCTGTCCCAATAGCCAAAGCAATGGGTGTGATCGATGTCTCCCGTCCGCTGTTGATCGCGCTGATAGGTCTCTGTATTGGCCTGATCGCTTTCTTTGTCTATGTGGTAATGGACAGGAAACTCGATGCTTCTGAAGCTGCCCTCACAGTGGATGAGAAGAATCCGGAAGATGAATTCAAACTGTCGGATATCGGCAAGATTCTGGGTAATAGAGGCTGGTGGTATATTGCCATTCTATGTGTACTCTTCTACTCGGCTGTGTTTCCCTTTTTGAAATATGCTACGGACCTGATGGTGAATAAATTCGGTGTGAAAGAAGACCTCGCCGGTTTAATACCGATGTTGTTGCCGTTTGGAAATATTCTGCTGACACCCTTTTTCGGAGGTATTTACGACAAAAAAGGAAAAGGGGCAACCATCATGATTATCGGTGCCATCCTTTTGATTATCGTACACGCGCTCTTTTCTGTGCCGGTTTTTCATAGCTGGATCTTTGCGATGGTACTCGTCGTATTCCTGGGTATTGCCTTCTCGTTGGTGCCTTCGGCTATGTGGCCTTCAGTGCCCAAGATTGTACCGGAGAAGCGACTGGGGACTGCCTACTCGCTGATATTCTGGGTACAGAACTGGGGACTGATGGGTGTGCCTCTGCTGATTGGCTGGGTGTTGGAGAAGTACTGCGTGACGGGACAAACGGTGCGCGACGGGCTGACCGTTAACACCTACGATTACACCCTGCCGATGTTGATCTTTACAAGCTTCGGCGTGCTGGCTCTGATTTTTGCATTCCTGCTGAAAGCGGAGGACAAAAGAAAAGGATACGGGTTGGAATTGCCGAATATACAGTAATCAGGTGGATTCAGGAATCAGCTTTCAGCTTGGGTAGTGAAAGGTTATTTGACAGCGGTTTGGGAGATTATACATTTACACCAAAAAGATAGCCCACAAGAGCAGATAATCCCATTGCCACGGTACCCCATATCACAATCCGGAACACACCCTTCATGATCTGAGAACCTCCTGTTTTGGCAGATACCGCTCCCAGTACGGCAAGCGCTACAATTGTAAAGGCGTACAGAGAGTAGACCATATTGGATATAGGGGTAAACAATACAACCATAAGAGGCAGTATTCCTCCTACGAGAAAAGAGGCACAGGAAGCCAGGGCAGCCTGAACAGGATTGGCCTGGCTCATTTCGTTGATGCCCAGTTCGTCTCTCACATGAGCGCTCAGCGCATCTTTTTCCGTCAATTCTTTGGCAACCAACATGGCTGTTTCTTTTTGTAGGCCGCGGCGCTCATATATTTCCGATAAAATCTTCAATTCTACATCGGGCATAGCTTCTAATTCCTGCCTCTCTCTTTCGATATCCGATTTTTCGATATCCGTTTGTGAACTGACTGATACATACTCACCGGCAGCCATTGAAATTGCACCGGCAACCAAACCGGCGACAGT
This sequence comes from Porphyromonadaceae bacterium, assembly GCA_021372865.1. GTDB lineage: Bacteria > Bacteroidota > Bacteroidia > Bacteroidales > Dysgonomonadaceae > Proteiniphilum. The sequence goes on along the minus strand of JAJFTO010000019.1, from coordinate 246,129 downwards.
CGCCAGTAAGATAGGAGCTCTTTCTGAATTTGCAGCTGCCACACCAATGGCAAGACTTGAAATTGAAATTATTCCGTCATTTGCACCTAACACTGAAGCCCTAAGCCAGTTACTGCGACCTATGAAATGGTTGTCTAAATAGTTGTCAATGGTAATTGATTTACTTCTCATTGTCTATTATTTTCTTTTAATATTTTAATTGTCAGTATTCTAATCTTTTTTTTTATAACGGAATCAGGTATGCCGCGTAGATATGGCATGCCAATCCCAGCAGTACGAAGATATGAAAAATGGCATGGACAAACTCCCGCCTGGCTGTAGCATAGATTACAGCACCGGCAATATAGAAAACTCCGCCTGCAATCAGCCAGATTACCGTATCCATGGTATCCTGTGCCCGAGCAACCCCAATCAATGGCTTAAAGGCGATCAGCACAATCAGTCCCATCAGAACATATGAGGAAGTCTTCAGATGGCTGTTTCGCTTCAGTGGGCGGAAGCTGATGATGATTCCGACGAGTGCGATGAACCAGACCAGCATAAAAATAAACCACCCCCAGAAAGGAATATCGCGTAACAGGATGAGCGTGAAGGGGGAATAGCTGGCTGCAATGAGCAGGTAGATGCTTGCGTGGTCGAAATGGCGTAGCTTTGACTTAAGCATTGGCTCCTGCACATAATGATAGACTGTGGATGAGCTCATGCATGCGATCATCCCGAAACCAAAAAGAGCATACCCCAGCAGGGCAGTGTCGTTGTCCGTCGCCAACGCACGGCTTAGCAGCAGCACCGTCGCTGCTACGCTCATCAGCGCGCCAAAACCGTGAGTCAGGTAGTTGATGCGCTCCTCACGCGATGTATAGAATTTATTTTTTGACATTACAATTCAATTTTCAACGTTACTTTCCGGTTTCCTTCCGACCATGGCGGCGAACCGAGTAGCAACCTTTTGATTTCAGTCTCCATTGCAGGACAGGAGTTCTCTTTAATTTGCACATTTAGCGGATGTCCATCGCTGTCAATGAAAAACGTTACAATAAATGATACAGGTTGTTCTTTGCAGATTTTTTCATCATAATTTTCCCTGAAATAACCGATAAATTCTTCTTTGTCGAAAACAACTCGGTTTGTATTTGTTGTCGTGGAATCAACATTTTCGTGGGAACCTGTTTTCTCAGTAGAACCTATTCCTGTAACGGAACCCACTACGCTGCTCTTTTTCTGAGTTCCGAAACCCACAACAATCACTTCATTCAGTGCCATATCATCGGATTTCAGTGTAATATCACCCATATTTTCCTTCACCGGAATTTCCTGCGGTTTCATTCCAATAAATGAAGCCAACAGCGTAGAATCTGCATTGGCAGGGATATTTAAGTTGAATTTACCGTCCATATCAGACACTGTACCCAGATTGCTGTTCCTCAATTGAATAGTGGCTCCGATAATCGGTTCACCTGTCTCGTCCACCACACGTCCGCTCGCCAGCAATGCCATGTCTGTCTCCTTCAAACCTTCGGGAATCGATTTCTCTGTCACATTCTGCGATACTGCTGCCATCTGTACTTTCTCGTTCACGATGATCTGCATGACCGTATCGTCCGAAACGATCCTTTCTTTCCTGGCGGCCGACGGAAGAACAACGGGAGGCTGTTGTACGGGATTCTTCTCCACGACACCCGGATCTTTTGGTGCGGCAGTAGGAGTAACCTCTTTCACCTGTGGATTATTTCCGGTTGTTGCAACCACAATTTCCTCTTTCGCTCCGGGGGAAAGCAGCAAAAGGGGAATCCCGACAAGAAGTATCAACACCGCTGCGGCACCCCATATCCAGAGAGATTTGTGAATCCGTTTTTGGTTTGGCTGAACACTTTTTTCCAGCTTTTCAATGACAGAAGAGTGATCACCCTCCACCGAATCATAACCATCGATGGCGTCACGCAGGAAAGGATCGTCCATCGTCTGACGTTCCAGTCGGTTGGCTTTCTTTCCGTGTCTTTGTCCCTGTATATACTCTTTCAAGCTTTCCTCTTCTGTCCTGTTCATTGCTTCGGTGCATATACGTGATGTAATTCGTCCCGGTCAGGTAGAGTTTTCAATATCCGGCTGACACAATTTTTCAAATTCCTTTTCCCGTTCTGAATGTAACTTTTTACTTTTGCAAGTGTGAACCCCGTCAAAGAAACAATGTCAGCGTATGATTTATCCTGATAGTAAAAATACTCGATACTTTTCCGTTGTTCCACACTCAGCTCATTCATACAAACGATCAATGCCGATGCCTCTTCTTCGTTAGATTGACCGCTATCCAATAGAGTAAAAAAACTGCCGTTTTCCATAATATCCTCTCCACATAAAACAAAGAAAGTCTTGTTTTCTTTTTTTATACGCTGCAGGCAATGGTTTTTGGCAACGGTATAGAGCCATGTATGAAAATTTTGTATCTCGTATTGTTTTATCTTTTGCGAAACTTCTTCGAACAAATCCATTACTGCATCTTCTGCATCAGCCCTGTTGGCAAGGTATTTCAGACACAATCCGTATACCATTGGAATATAGCGCCGGTATAACTCGCCGAAGAAGACCATCTGTTTTTCCTTTTTACAAAGTTCAAACAATGCGTTATCCGATAATTTTGATATGTCGGGTTTGTTAATCAATCTGTTGCGCGAATATACTGGTAATCTCGTCTTACAAAATTAAAAAATTATTCGTTTGCTTATGGAATTTGGGTTGTTTTTGTATCTATCATACAAAACATCATAATATAAAAAATAAATCGTATGAAAACAACAATGCAAAGAGTCTGTCTATTTTTGATTACGATGCTGCTGACAGTATCCGTTTATGGACAGCAGATTGAAGTGAGCGGAAAGGTATTTAATGAAGAGAAGCAGCCGATCATCGGTGCGACCATCATGAATAAAGTTACCCGCGACGGAACAGTCAGCGATATAGACGGAAAATTTCGTATCAAAACGAAGATTGGAGATACACTGGTCTTTATGTTTATCGGATATATGGCCCGTGAAATCGAAGTGAACAAAGCACAGCTTGATGTCTATATGAAGCCCGACCTTCGGTTGATGGAGGAGGTCACAGTGGTGGCCTTTGGAAATCAGAAACGGGCAAATGTCGTGGGTGCCGCCACTCAACGGGTAATCACAGTAAATGATTGGTCACACAGGCTGCCAATGCAACCTCAAAATTCAGAGGAGTACGAACCATTCAGAGAAAATCGTTTTTTTTCAGTAAATAAAAATCCATTGTCCACCTTTTCGCTGGATGTGGATGCGGCGTCTTACGGTAACATTCGCCGGATGATTAACCAGGGACAAATGCCAGAAAAAGATGCTGTGCGGGTGGAGGAGATGATCAATTATTTTAACTACGATTATCCACAGCCGAAGGATGGACAACCGGTAAGTATCGTAGCCGAAACCGCCGGATGCCCCTGGAACCGGAATACACAACTGGTACGCATTGGCATAAAGACAAAGGAGATCCCTTCGGAAATGCTTCCGGCAGGAAATTTTGTTTTCCTGATTGATGTGTCCGGGTCAATGATGGATGCCAATAAGCTCCCTTTGGTTAAAGCATCTATGAAGCTCCTGGTGAACAACCTGCGACCGAAAGACCGTGTGGCAATCGTCACCTATGCCGGTGCGGCGGGTGAAGTATTGCCTTCGACAAGCGGCGCCGACAAGCAAAAGATAACGGAAGCGCTGGATAATCTCCAGGCCGGAGGTACCACTGCGGGTGGTGCCGGCATCCAGCTGGCCTATAAAATAGCTGAAAAGAACCTGGTGAAAGGAGGCAATAACCGGGTGATTCTTTGTACTGATGGCGATTTTAATGTGGGTGTTTCCTCAACCGAAGGACTCGAGTCGTTGATTGAGCAAAAGCGTCAGTCGGGCATTTACCTGACTGTGCTGGGTTATGGAATGGGAAATTACAAGGACAACAAACTACAGACGCTCGCACAAAAGGGCAATGGAAATCATGCCTATATCGATAACCTGCAGGAAGCCAATAAAGTGTTGGTAAACGAGTTTGGCAGCACGATGGCTGTCGTGGCCAAGGATGTAAAGCTCCAGGTGGAGTTCAATCCAAATTTTGTGAATGCCTACCGTTTGATTGGCTATGAATCGCGATTGCTGGAAGATGAAGATTTCAACGACGACACCAAGGATGCTGGTGAGCTTGGACCCGGACATACCGTTACGGCGCTTTATGAAATTGTTCCAGTGGGAGTTGATATTCCTGTTGGAAAAGTGGATCCATTGAAATATCAGCAACAGAAAACCGAACGTTTACCGTCCAAATTCAGCAATACCAAAGAGTTGTTAACCGTGAAGCTGCGCTATAAAAAGCCAGGTGAAGACATAAGCAGGAAGCTCGAGGTGCCCGTGCCTGCTTCGAAAACGAATCGGATGGCATCACCTGACTTCAATTTTGTGATGGCTGTCGCCATGTTCGGGCAGTTGCTGCGTGATTCAGATTATAAAGGAGACGGCACTTACGAGGATGTGGTCGAGCTGGCCCTTAAGGGACTGGATAACGATCCCCATGGTTACCGACGCGAATTTATCCGTTTGGTGGAAGCGGTTCAACAACTGGAGATGTGATCGTTCAATTCCCGTAATAAATGTTTTAGCAGATAAATATTAAAACAGATTGACATGAGAGGTGATGTAATGTGGTACAGGATTATACTGGTCAAGCTTTTGTTACTGACAGTCCTGCATATTACCGGCATAAAAGCACAGCAAACAGAGCACAGGGTGACAGGTACGGTGATGGACCAGTCGGGTGAGACGTTTCCGGGTACGACGGTTATTGTGAAAGGAACTGTACAGGGGACCGTGACTGATATGGATGGAAGGTACGTTATTGCCGTACCAAAAGATGCTATTCTTCAATTTTCTTTCGTTGGCATGGAGAACCGGGAAATTGCAGTTGAGGGCCGCCAGAGGATCGACGTGGTGATGGAAGACAACATTTCAGAAGGAATAATGCCTGCGAAACCGATCCTGTTGACTCCGAAGCAGCGCGAGAAGGCAGAGGCCGACAACAGGTTTTCGTTTAACGTTTTCTTGGAAATCTCAAGGTTGCAAGGACCCAATGCATTTTTTTCTCCTATAAGTCTTAATATGGCTCTCGGGACTCTCTACAACGGTTCTTCGGGTGATACCCGTACAGAAATGAACCAGATTTGGGGTATCACTAACTTTTCAGAATCCGAACTTAACGACTATTATCGAACCATAAACCGGAGATTATTGGAAGCAGATCGGTTCACGGATATTGCTATCGCCAATTCCATCTGGTATCGTAGTGATTTTTCAATGAAAGAAGCGTTTAAAGAAACCAGTAAGAGATATTTTGATACGGATATAAAAGCGCTCGATTTCAATGATTCCAATGCGGCCAATGTTATCAACAAATGGTGCCTTGATAAAACAAATGGCAAGATCAATCATATTGCTGCCACTCCGATGCCAGGAGATATGATGATGTATCTGGCAAATGCCATCTATTTCAAGAGTAAATGGCAGATGGAGAAAAGGTTCAGGAAAGAGCAAACAAAACCGGACGATTTTATTCAGTCCGACGGCAAAACATTGAGGGTGGAGATGATGGAACAAACCACCTCCCTGCCTTATTATAGCGACTCATATCTTCAATGTGTTGAATTACCATATGGGAACGGAGCGTACAGCATGATGGCAGTTCTTCCACCCGACAATGAAAATATCAGTCAACTGATTGAATACCTGAGTAGTGCTCATTGGGAGCGTATTGTCAATCAGATGAAGAGTGAACGAGTATGGTTGAAATTACCCCGTTTAAGGATAGAATGCAATATACCTTTCAATCAGCCATTGAAAAATGTGGGGATGCAAAAAATTTTCAGCGGAGGTTTCGCACATCTTTCAGATGATGCTTTCAATGTCTCCAATATTAGACAGAAAGCATTTATAGAAGTGAATGAAGAGGGTACAGAGGTTGCCGCTGTTACATCCATGATGATAGTGGGTTACGGAGTTATGAAGACATCGAATGAACCCGTCCACTTTTTTGCCAATCGCCCGTTTATGCTGCTGATCAGGGAGAAAAGTACAGGGGTAATACTCTTTATTGGCAGAATTGATGATCCCCGCAGTTAAATTATATATTTAAAAGTTGTATCGACTTACCCGTGGTGCATGCACTCATTGATGGGAGAACTGTCAAAACGTCAGCGTGGGTGGTTTGGCAAAGATTTTGACGATATCCTGGTGTAAATCTGCGATTCATGGATGGTTGAGTAAGAAAGAACAGAGGAGCACTAACTTTATGGCTTGTTTCTTTGTTCATGTGAAAAGATCATTGATGGAATGAATTCAGATTCCAATTATAAAGATATTAAAAAAGGAGAAATATGAATTTCAATAACTTTACCATCAAGGCGCAGGAAGCGGTACAGAAGGCCATTGAGATTGCGCAGGGAAATAAGCAGCAGATGATTGAGCCGGCTCACCTGTTGAAAGGGGTGATGCTGGTGGGCGAGAACGTGATAAACTTCCTATTTCAAAAGCTGGGTGTAAATGCATCGAATCTGGAAAAGGTGGTTGACAGCGAAATCGAATCTTATCCACGTGTGTCGGGCGGTGAACCCATGCTGAGCAGGGATACCAACGCCGTTTTCCAGAAAGCGACGGACCTTACCGGTAAGATGGGCGATCAGTTTGTCTCCATCGAATATCTGTTGCTGGCTCTCGTGCAGGAGAACAACAATGCTTCCCGCATGATGCGCGATGCCGGTATCACACCGGCTGAGCTGCAAAAGGCCATCGATGAACTGCGAAAAGGGGAGAAGGTGACCAGTCAGACAGCGGAAGATACCTACCAGGCCTTGAGTAAGTATGCTGTAAATCTGATTGAGCGGGCTCGCAGCGGCAAACTCGACCCGGTCATCGGCCGTGACGAGGAGATACGCCGCGTATTGCAGATACTGAGCCGGCGCACAAAGAACAACCCGATCCTGATCGGAGAACCGGGAACCGGCAAGACAGCCATTGCCGAAGGACTGGCACACCGTATCGTGCGGGGTGACGTGCCGGAGAACCTGCGCAGCAAGCAGCTTTTTTCACTCGACATGGGCGCGTTGATTGCCGGCGCCAAATATAAGGGAGAGTTTGAGGAACGATTGAAGTCGGTCGTCAACGAAGTGGTGAAGGCAGAGGGAGAGATCATCCTCTTCATCGACGAGATTCATACGCTGGTGGGCGCCGGCAAGAGCGAGGGAGCCATGGATGCTGCCAACATCCTGAAGCCGGCTCTGGCGAGGGGTGAACTGCGTGCCATCGGAGCGACCACACTCGATGAATATCAGAAGTATTTCGAAAAGGATAAGGCACTGGAAAGACGTTTCCAGATGGTGATGGTGGATGAACCGAGCGAGTCGGACAGCATCTCCATCCTGCGTGGACTGAAAGAACGTTACGAGAATCACCACAAAGTGCGTATCAAGGACGAGGCGATCATCGCGGCAGTACAACTGTCGCACCGTTATATCACCGACCGGTTTCTGCCCGATAAGGCCATCGACCTGATGGATGAGGCTGCTGCCAAGCTGCGTATGGAGGTAGACTCTGTTCCGGAGGAGCTGGATGAGATCATGCGGCGCGTGAAGCAGCTTGAGATTGAGCGGGAGGCCATAAAACGCGAGAATGACCAGCCGAAAGTGGAGCTGCTGACTCGTCAGATTGAGGAACTGAAGGCGGAGGAGGCCGATTACAAGGCCAAGTGGCAGTCGGAGAAGGATCTGATCAACCAGATTCAGCAAAATAAAATAGAGATAGAGGATGCGAAGTTCGAAGCAGACCGGGCCGAACGGGAGGGAGACTATGGAAAGGTGGCCGAGTTGCGCTACGGAAGGATCAAAGAACTGGAGAACACCATTGAGGCGCTGCAGAAGGAGTTGCATGCGCGTCAGGGTAACCGCGCCATGATCAAGGAGGAGGTGGATGCCGAGGATATTGCCGATGTGGTTTCACGCTGGACAGGCATTCCTGTGAGCAAGATGCTGCAGAGCGAGCGACAGAAGCTGCTTCATCTGGAGGAGGAACTGCACAAGCGCGTCGTCGGACAGGATGAAGCCATCACGGCTGTCTCCGACGCGGTGAGACGCAACCGGGCAGGATTGAGTGATCCAAAGCGGCCGATTGGTTCTTTTATCTTTCTGGGAACTACCGGTGTCGGTAAGACCGAACTGGCCAAAGCCCTTGCGGAATATCTGTTTGATGATGAAAATATGATGACCCGCATCGACATGAGCGAGTACCAGGAGAAGTTCAGTGCCACGCGACTGATCGGTGCCCCTCCGGGATATGTGGGATACGATGAAGGGGGACAGCTGACCGAAGCTATAAGGCGTAAACCCTATTCGGTGGTGCTGTTCGACGAGATCGAAAAGGCTCATCCCGATGTGTTTAACATCCTCCTGCAGGTGTTGGATGACGGAAGGCTGACCGACAACAAGGGGAGGGTTGTGAATTTCAAAAATACCATCATCATCATGACGTCCAACATGGGATCGGGTATGATTCGGGAAAATCTTGAAAGAATCACACCCGCAAACCGGGAAGAAATCATTGAGAAAACGAAAAACCTGGTAATGGACCTGCTGAAGAAGACCATCCGGCCTGAATTTCTGAACCGGATCGACGACATCATCATGTTTACTCCGCTCAAAGAGTCTGAGATTGAACAGATCGTCCGTCTTCAACTCGGGGGTGTACGAAAAATACTGGCAGAGAACGGCATCGAGCTGCAATATACAGAAGAAGCATTGAAGAGCATTTCTGCGGCAGGTTTCGATCCCGAGTTCGGGGCTCGTCCCGTGAAACGGGTGATTCAGAATAAGGTGCTGAACCAGCTTTCGAAAGATCTTCTGGCAGGTACGGTTGATAAGTCACAACCCATCATCATCGATGCGATAGACGACACCATCTTCTTTCGCAACTGATCACTGCTACAGTTTCTTGCAAGCCGCCGTCTGTTCCGACATGTCTCCTCTAGCTGTCCGCTGACTTTTGAACCGCTGCCCTTGGCAACATTCCATTACCGGAGCTGACTCCTGAATCCTGACCCCTTCTTTACTTCTTCCAAAATCCCGGTACGAAAAGTGAGAGGATGGTGAAGACTTCAAGGCGACCCACCAGCATGAGGAAGCAAATGTAATATTTGGCAAAGACTGAAGCCGGCTCATAGGTGCCGCTGGGTCCGTAGGATCCTAACCCGAAGCCGTAGCTGCTTATGGAGGAGATGGAGACGCCGATGGATTCATCGAAAGACATGCCGGTGAAGCTCAGTACCACTGCACTGAAAGCCGCCAGTGAAAGATAGAGAAAGACGAATGCAAGAATCTTCGAAGAGGCATTTTCGCTGATAACCTTTCCGTTCATCTTCACCCGGTAGAGCGCGTCAGGATGTACCTGTTTCTTGAATACAAGCAGTGTATTTTTTGTGAGCACTACCAGACGCGATACTTTCATCCCGCCAGATGTGGATCCTTCACAACCGCAAAAGAGAATCATCGCCAGAAAAAGAAGCCAGTAAACTTCTCCCCACTGTTGATAGTCCACTGTGGCATATCCGGTAGTGGTGACGGCTGCCACTACCTGAAAAAGCGCCGTACGGACTGTATATTCCACGTCGTTCATTTTACCCGATAAGAGCAACATCATGGAGATGCCGAGAGTAAAAATCAGGATGATGGAAAAGTACCATTTGAACTCTTCATCCCGGAATGTGCTGATGCTGAAATGGCTAAAGAAAGTGTAAAGCAGCATGAAGTTGGTACCGCCAAAGAACATGAGCGCCGTGATCACGTATTCGGTATAGGGAGAATTAAAATAGGCGATGCTCGCCTGTTTGGTAGAGAAGCCTCCGGTGGAAATGGCTGAAAGGGAATGACAGGCTGCATCGAATGCGTCCATGGGACCGGCCCATAGAAAGAAAAAACCGACAATTGTCAGTCCAAGATAAGTGAGTGCCATGTTTTTGGTAATGACACTGATGCGCGGACGCACCATATCTTCGGATATTCCAGTGGCTTCAGCCTCGAAGAATTGTCCCGAATTTCCTGCAAATACAGGCACGAACGACATCACGAAGATGATGATGCCAATACCGCCGATCCACTGTGTGAAACTACGCCAGAAATGAAGCGATTTGGGGAAGGCTTCAATGTTGAGCAGTGTAGAGCTGCCTGTGGTGGTAAAGCCACACATGGTTTCGAAAAAGGCATTGGTGAACGAAGGAATGGCACCGCTGAGCATGAAAGGGAGGGTCCCGAACAGTGCCATCATGATCCATGCCATGGTCACAGTGAAGTAGACTTCCCGTTTGGATATCTGCCCCGGTGAGGTTTTCTTTCTTTTTCCAAGGAACAGGAACAAGGCCCCGGAGGTAAAAGTAATGACACCCGAAAGATAAATACTTTGAACTGCACTTTCATGAAAATATTCACCCACGAAAGCAGAAAATAACATAAAAGCTGCTTCAATCATTAAAAGAAGCCCGATGCTACTAAGTACGATCCGATGGTTAAATTTCCGCATGTTTCACCCTTTTATGCCATTGGTGACTGAATGGCTGTTGCATGATGATATCCGGCTTTGTTGTTAATTAAACAGTTTTTCGATGCTTTTCAATGATTTACTCAGGAAGAAGACTACCACCTGGTCATACGGCTCAATCAACGTATCACCATCGATGAGCATGGGCTCTCCGTTTCTGATGAGCGCACCGAATGTAATGTTTGGTGGCAGTTCCAGATTTTTAATCAATTTTTTGGTGACTCTCGAATTGGGTTTGGCAATGACCTCTCCCACGTTGGCATCGGCAAAAGTGAGACTCTTGATGTTGGAGGCGTCAGCTTTCAACAGCAATTCATATATTTTACTGGCTGAGATGAGTTTTTTGTTTATGACGGTACCAATATCGAGGCGTTCTGCCATTGAAATATAGTCGATATTTTCCACTTCGGCTACTGTTTTCTTCACGCCATAACGCTTTGCCATCATACATCCCAGAATATTGGCTTCTGAATTGTCGGTAAGTGCCAGAAAAGCATCGGTCTCAGCAATTCCTTCACGCACGAGAAACTCGGCATTGCGTCCATCCTCCACAAAAATAGTTACATTGGGTGGCATCACCTCAACCAGCCTTTCCGCTCGCTCCCTATCCTGTTCGATGACCTTGATATTGATATTTTGGGGAAGCTGCTGGATCGTGCGCATGGTGATGCGGCTGCCTCCCATGATGATAATGCGTTTGGTCTCAAATGATTTTTTCCCAAGGAGATCAGGGAGTATATGCACGTACTTCCGCATCGTGGTAAAATAAAGAATGTCGTTTGCCAGAACCTGGTCGCTTCCCTTTGGGATCAACGTGTGCGTGTCCCGTTTGATGGCTACCAGGTGAAACTGTTTGTTCTCCTGTGTTAATTCATGCAGGTATTTATTGACGATGGGAGCGTTCTCCCGCACCTTGACACCCACCAGGATCACTGTCCCATTACAAAGTTCCCACCAAAAACGGGTCCAGGGAGTCTTTAGCGCCATTGCAATCTCACGGGCGGCGCTCAACTCGGGATAGATCATGGAATGAATTCCCAGTTTTTCAAAAAACTCCGTATTTTTGGGTAGCAGGTACTCATAGTTGTCGATGCGCGCAAGCGTTTTCCTGGCGCCCAGGTTGGCAGCGAGCATGCAGGATGTGATATTCCTGGATTCCTCCGGTGTTACGCCAATGTAGAGGTCGGCATGGGCCACCCCGGCTTCGGTGAGATCTTTCAATGAGGTACAATTTCCTACAGACGTGAGGATGTCTGTATTGTCGCGTGTGATAGCCAGACGTTCCCTGTCGGCATCCATAAGGGTAATTTCGTGATCTTCCTGTCCGAGAAGTTTTGCGAGGTGTGTTCCTACAGCGCCGGCACCGGCTATTAGAATCTTCATTATGAATGCAATTAATTAATCTTTCATATTTTGGATCAGCTCAGCCGGATTAATGGTCCCGGTATTTTGGTCGGAAATGTTGCCACCTCTGCTGTCATGATAAAGTTGCAAAATCTGTCTCAGTATACCTTCTGTATCGATGTCAGTCAATTGTTGAAGTTCCTTTACAGAGCCATGTGTGACAAATTCATCGGCAATACCGATTCGATGCACCTGGACATCGGAAAAGTGATTTTCTGCAAGGAACTCGAGGACGGCACTGCCCAGTCCCCCCTTAATAATGCCATCTTCAACGGTGACAATCAACTTGAATTTTGTCGCCACCTTCCTGAGCAAATCTTCGTCTATTGGCTTAAGGAAAACCATGTCGTAATGAGCTACGCTAACGCCCATTTCCTCTGCTCTGGCAATAGCTTTTGCTGCATTGTTGCCAATGGTCCCGATGCTGAGAAGCGCCATATCTTTTCCTTTTTTCAGTTTTCTTCCCTTTCCAATGGTAAGGAGCCTGGGTTCATTGTGCCACTCCGTAAGTTCACCCTGACCCCGGGGATAGCGGATTACAAATGGACCCTCGTTCCCATACACGGCTGTGTACATTAGGTTACGCTGTTCATGTTCGTTGAGAGGCGCTGAAATTACCAGGTTGGGTATTGGCCGCAGATAGGCAAGATCGAAGACGCCATGGTGTGTGGGTCCGTCGGGCCCTACCAGTCCTGCTCTGTCGAGACACATGATCACTTTTAATTTTTGCAATGCCACATCATGTATCACCTGATCGTAGGCACGCTGCATAAACGAGGAGTAGATGTTGCAAAAGGGTATGAACCCTTCTTTTGCCATACCGGCAGAGAAGGTGACAGCGTGTGCTTCTGCAATGCCCACATCGAAAGTTCGCTCAGGAAAGGCACTCATCATGTAGGTCATCGAACAGCCGGTGGGCATGGCAGGTGTGATACCCACAATCCGGTCATTTCGTTCCGCCATTTCAACCAGTGTATGTCCGAAAACCTCCTGATAGGGCAGCGGTTGATTCTTCTGATCTTTGAGGATGCGTTCCCCGGTCTCTTTGTTAAAAAGGCCTGGTGCATGCCAGATTGTGGCCGAATTTTCTGCCGGCTTATATCCTTTGCCCTTTACGGTCTTGATATGAAGCATCTTTGGACCTTTCATATCCTTTATATTGCGTAGAATGCGGATCAGACCGCGTAAATCATGTCCGTCTACAGGTCCAAAGTAACGGATATTAAATCCTTCAAAGAGATTTTGTTCTTTGGTAATCAGAGATTTCATGCTGTTGTTAAACCGCAGTACGATATTTTTCTCTTCTTCCGATATCAGATTTCTTCGTTTAAATCCCTGGTATACCGAATTCCGAAATCGATTGTATTTGTTGGACGTAGTCAGTTTAACCAGATAATCCTGTATGCCACCCACATTGTTGTCAATGGACATGTTATTGTCGTTAAGGATGATAAGCAGGTTGTTGGGCTGTGAACAGGCGTTGTTGAGCCCTTCATAGGCCAGGCCTCCCGTCATGGCGCCGTCGCCGATGACAGCTACTACGTGCCTGTCCTCTTCCTTGTTGAGTGTGGCGGCTACGGCCATGCCCAGCGCTGCCGAGATGGAGGTGGATGCGTGGCCGGCCACAAAGGTGTCGAATTCACTTTCCGAAGGATTGGTAAACCCGGAAAGTCCACCCAATTTGCGGTTTGTGGAAAAACGGTCACGTCTGCCGGTAAGAATCTTGTGGCTGTATGCCTGATGTCCCACATCCCATACAATACGATCATAGGGTGTATTATACAGATAATGTAGTGCCACAGTCAACTCCACCGAACCCAGACTTGAGCCGAAGTGTCCCGGATTGTTGGAAAGCTGTTCAATGATAAACTCTCTCAGCTCGGTACAGACTGTCTCCAGTTCGTCAATACTAAGCTTCTTGAGATCGTCGGGACTATCTATATTTTGTAAATATTGCATAATCTATAGCCAATCCATATATAACGGAAGCGTTTTAAAATAGTTTAGAAATGCATTGGCCTGTTGGCTTTGGTACATCAATTCGCCATGTCGGAGAAAAACTTGATGCGTACCATTCTTATTTCGGTATCGGTATAGTCGGAAAGTTCCTCCTGAGCTTTATCGATGTCGTCCGTCTCTGTCTCCTTGAAGTAGGAATAGATATCCTGTATCACATCCTGATCCATCACTTCGTTGAGGAAATAATCGATATTAATTTTTGTCCCCGAGTATACGATGGCTTCTACCTCCGAAAGCATCTCGTTGAAGTCGATACCTTTAGATTCAGCCAGGTCATCGAGTGCCACTTTGCGGTCTATCGCCTGTACGATAGATACTTTTAGTTTTGATTTGTTGGCAACTGTCTTTACACGCAGGTCTTCGGGGCGAATAATCTCGTTCTCCTCTACATGTTTCCTGATGAGATCCACAAATTCCTTGCCATAACGCTTTGCTTTTCCTGCTCCCACACCGGGTATATTCTGCAGTTCTTCGAGAGTGATGGGGTAGGAAGTGGCCATTGCCTCGAGTGAGGAGGGTTGGAAAATCACATAGGGTGGGACATTTAGTTTTTTCGAGATTTTTTTTCGGAGATCTTTCATCATGGAGAAGAGTACCGGATCCGCAGCTCCGCCACTCCCGGCGGAAGCAATTACATCTGAATCGTCACTTTCTAAATCGCCCATATCATCTTCATCTTCATCATCTTTTGTTATTTTAAATGAGATGGGGTTTTTTAAGAACTCTTTTCCTTTCTTCGTGATTTTAAGAATTCCGTAATTCTCGATATCCTTTTTCAGGTAATTATCGAGCAAAGCCTGACGTATGAGGGCTTCCCAGGTGCTTGCTTCTTCATCGGCACCCGATCCGAATTCTTCCAGTTCATTGTGTCCATATGTTTCAATGTCGGATGATTCTTTTCCGACTAGAAAATCAACCAGATAATCAGCTTTTTGTTTTTCTTTGAGAGCAATAATCGCTTCTAATACAGTAATGAGTAATTCTTTCGCTTCCACTTTCTTTTTGGGATTTAAACAATTATCACAATGTCCACAATTCGGATCCAGATAATCTTCTCCGAAATAGTGTAACAATACTTTCCTACGGCACACGGACGTTTCTGCATAAGCTGCTGTCTCCAGTAAGAGCTGTTTGCCTATCTCCTGTTCTGAGACGGGTTTTCCCTGCATGAAACGTTCCAGTTTCTGCAGGTCCTTTTCAGAATAGAAAGCAATGCATCGGCCTTCGCCTCCGTCGCGGCCTGCACGGCCTGTCTCCTGATAATATCCTTCCAGGCTCTTGGGAATATCGTAATGGATGACATATCGCACGTCGGGTTTATCGATTCCCATCCCGAAGGCGATGGTAGCGACAATTACATCTGCTTTTTCCATCAGGAAAGCATCCTGATTGTTGCTCCGATTCGCGGCGTCCATGCCTGCGTGATAAGGCAGTGCCCTTATATCGTTTGCTTGCAGTATCTCTGTAAAATCGTCCACTTTTTTGCGGCTCAGACAATAGATAATGCCTGATTTCCGCTCTTGGGAGAGGATGAATTTGATGATCTCACGATCGATATGTTCCGTTTTTTTTCTTACTTCGTAATAAAGGTTGGGGCGATTAAAAGATGATTTGTATACTACAGCCCCGTTCATTCCGAGATTTTTCTGTATATCGTGTTGTACCTTGGGTGTCGCAGTAGCAGTCAGCGCAATAATGGGTCGCGGACATATCTCTGCGATAATGGGTCTGATCCGCCGGTATTCGGGACGAAAGTCGTGTCCCCATTCCGAAATGCAATGGGCTTCGTCCACCGCATAGAATGAAATTGGGATGTTTCGCAGAAATTCTATGTTCTCCTGCTTTGTAAGTGATTCTGGAGCGACATAGAGCATCTTCGTTTTCCCTGAAAGTACATCTTTTTTTACTTCTTCAATTTCCTGTCTTGAAAGCGATGAGTTGAGGAAATGGGCGATACCGTCTTCTTCACTATAGTTACGCATGGCATCTACCTGGTTCTTCATCAGCGCAATCAACGGGGATATGACAATGGCAGTACCCTCCGAAAGCAGGGCAGGAAGCTGATAACAAAGAGATTTTCCTCCGCCTGTGGGCATCAGCACAAAGGTATCCTTCCCGGATAAGATACTATGAATGACAGCTTCCTGCATCCCTTTAAATGTATCGAATCCGAAATATTTCTTTAACCCCTGATATAGACTCTCCTGTTCTTTCATTCAGCAAATTACCCGGTGACAAAATTTGGCCGCCGCAAGTCTGACACAAAATTAAATAAGTAATTTATATTTCCAAACATAAAACTACATTCGCAATTACATCGTAAGTATGTTTTCTTATGAATTCTCTGACAGTTGCATGCCGGACCATAAATATACATCCAAGATAGTGGATAAAAATAATCCTTGCAAATAAACTTCTTAAAAAAGCGTCTTTTTTCTGAAAAATCGTATTAAAAAAACGCAGGACAAGCATGCGTTTTCAATAAACCGCCTGACACGCTTCTGTGACCGGCGGTTTTTTTATTCACGGGAGTGAGTATCAGGCTACCCGTAGGTGGTGAAAGTCGGAATTTTCCAATTGATGTATGGCGTAATCACGCGTGACATGCAATTTCTTTTTCTCCTCAGAAGGCAGCGTAAACATCGCGTCAATCATGATGGCTTCCACGATGGAACGCAGTCCGCGTGCCCCCAGTCTGAATTCAATGGCTTTGTCCACGATATATTCATAGGTACCCTGATCAAATGAAAGGGTCACCCCATCCATGTCAAACAATTTCTGATATTGCTTGATGATGGAGTTCTTCGGTTCTGTGAGTATGCGTAACAAGGCATCTCTGTCGAGTGGCTCCAGGTAGGTGAGTATTGGAAGACGGCCTATAATTTCCGGAATCAACCCGAAAGATTTCAAATCGGGGGGAGTAATATACTTCAACAGGTTGTTCCGGTCAATATTTGCTTTGTCACTGCTTGCTGCATATCCTACTACGCGTGTGTTGAGCCGTTGGGCAATCTTCTTCTCAATACCGTCGAAGGCACCCCCGCAAATGAACAGAATATTCTTGGTGTTGACGGCAATCATTCGTTGTTCGGGATGCTTGCGGCCACCTTGGGGCGGCACGTTCACCACCGAACCTTCCAGGAGTTTCAACAGTCCCTGTTGTACACCTTCACCGCTCACGTCACGGGTAATGGAGGGATTGTCACTCTTGCGTGCAATTTTATCGATTTCATCAATGAATACAATCCCCCTTTCGGCGGCATTCACGTCGTAGTCAGCCACCTGCAGCAATCGGGTAAGAATACTTTCGATATCTTCTCCCACGTATCCTGCCTCTGTGAGTACCGTGGCATCTACAATGGTAAAGGGAACATGTAACATTTTAGCAATGGTACGCGCCAGCAATGTTTTACCGGTACCGGTAGCACCCACCATGATGATATTCGATTTCTCGATCTCCACGTCGTCTTTTAAATTCTTCTGCAAAATACGTTTGTAGTGGTTATAGACCGAGACGGACAAAAAACGTTTTGCATTGTCCTGTTTGATTACGTACTGATCCAGAAACTCCTTTATTTGTGCCGGTTTGGGCAAAGAGGTCAGCGAGATTCCCGGATCCGATTTGGTACTGCTTTTGAAAGTGTCGTTCACGATCTCATGTGCCTGTTCAGCACACATATCGCAGATATAACCGGTCATGCCGGATATAAGCAGGTTGACTTCCTGCTCACTCCTCCCGCAAAAACTGCAATGATTGCTGCTATTCGCTTTTTTTGCCATCCTCTGTAATTTTAACCCTTTCTTATCAGAACATCATCCACCATCCCGTATTCTTTGGCTTCTGAGGCAGTCATCCAGAAATCACGGTCTGAATCGCGCGCTACCTCTTCAATCGCTTTTCCTGAATGCTTGGAAATAATGGTATAGAGTTCCTGTTTTATTTTAGCAATCTCCCGCGCAGTGATTTCGATGTCTGATGCTTGACCCTGTACACCTCCCATTGGTTGATGGATCATCACCCGGGAGTGGGTGAGGGCGTAACGTTTCTTTTCGGTCCCTGCGACCAGCAGAACGGCGGCCATTGATGCAGCAATACCTGTGCAGATGGTGGAGACATTGCTCGAGATGAACTGCATGGTGTCATAAATGCCCAGGCCTGCATAGACCGACCCTCCGGGGGAATTGATGTAGATAGAGATATCCTTGCCGGGGTCAGCAGAATCGAGATAAAGCAGTTGGGCCTGTATTACATTGGCTGTGTAATCATCGATGGCTGTGCCGAGGAAGATAATACGATCCATCATCAACCTTGAAAAAACGTCCATCTGTGCCACGTTGAGCTGACGCTCCTCAATGATGGTCGGAGAGATGTATCCCCCCTGACTGGTGATGTTCATGTAACTGTCCAGTCTGCCGCCGCTCATACCCAGATGCTTTACTGCATATTTTCTGAAATCGTCTTTCATACGACTTTTTTATTAATTGTTGTTTCTTTATTTGTCAAAATAAGCTATTGCAAATAAAGTGCCGGAATTTTTACACCGGAGTGCAGACTGCCGGCTAAATTAAAAAACAAAATTATAACGAATTGTTGAACTACAAAATAAAATCCTGAAAAACAGTCCGTTTTTTTGTTCTATACTGTTTATTCAGTCGGTGTCTCCACCTTTTCAGAAGAGTCCTCCGCAGCATGATCGTCTACATGATCATCGGCAATTTCTCCATGCAGGTGGGCGTGTTCGTGCATTATTTCGTTGAAATCTTTCGATGAAACCTCTTTTTCAATCACGGTTACATTCTCTTTCAACCAGCTGATGATTTTGTCTTCTGTAGCTCTGTCGTGAAGATTCCGGATGGTTTCTTCCTTCTCAAGCATGCTTTTTGTATAGTTCTGCAATACATCTGCCGGAAGGTTGGTCATTCCGTACTGTGCAAATTGTGCCTTGGCCACTTCTGTGGCCAGGGTTACGATGTCCTCGTATTCTACCTTGATCCCGTTCTCTTCTACAATCTTCTGCTTGGCAATTTGAAATTTGAGATCTTCCAGAATTGCAGGATAATCCTCTTCCACCTGTTCGGAGGTTTTTTGATCACTTGATTCGAGTAACCAACGTTTTAAAAACTCGTCAGGGAATTGCACATCTTTCATTTTGTCCACAATAATGTCTCTTGCTTCGTGGATGAAAAGATGATCTGCGTTGGGCTTAAACTGGTTACCAAGCTCTGCCGACACCTTTGTGCGGAACGCTTCTTCGGTGCTGGCAACTCCTTCACCCAGTACACGGTCGAACAGTTCCTGGTTCAATTCTGCTTCCTGATACCGGGTCACTTCTTTGATGTCGAAACGGAAGTCGGCATTGATATCTTTCACCTGTTCTTTGGTCGTTTGTAACAATGAAGCCACCTCTGCTTCGTTGTTGTCATATGCATTTTTCGGGTTGAACACCACTTGATCACCCACCTTGGCACCGATAAAACTGTTCTTCACTGTTTCTTCCTTCACATAGGAAGGCATCAGAATGGCGTTTTCAATTACCAGACCGTTTTCTTTTTCCTTTTCGCCGTCCATTTCTGTAAGCGTTCCCTTGATGAGGTCGGTATCCTTTGCTTCCCCTTCAATGGACGCATATGTGCCATAGTTTTGTTTGTACGCATCCATCTGTTTTTCCAGAAGGTCCTCTTCCAGTTTTACCTGATAATAAGTCAGTTCGATGTTTTTGTCGAGCTGCAGATCAAATTCCGGCGTAAGTGCTACATCGAAATAAAACGTCAGGATTTCATCCTTATCAAGATCAACCCGCTTTTCTTCACTGTCGTCGGAGATGGGCTCACCCAAAATCTTCAGTTTGTTATCCCGAATGAAACCGGTCAGCTCTTCTGTGACAATCTTGTTGACCTCGTCTACCAACACCGCTTTACCGTACATTTTTTGAATAATACTTTTGGGCACTTTTCCCTGACGAAAGCCGGGGATATTTGCTTTTTGGCGGAATTGATTCAGAGACTTATCTACTTTTTCCTGATAATCTGTTTTCTCCAGTTCGATGACGATGGTTCCATTTACCTCGTCCTTTTTATTCAGTGATGACTTCATTAGAATGGGTGATTTTTTTTTGTGAAAGTCGGTTAATTTCAACCGATTGAATCCTTTTTTTAAATAAGAGTGCAAAATTAGTGTTATTCTTTTAATTTGCAAAAAAATTTTACTCCCTGCGGAGCCGTTTCTGTGATGAAGAGCGGGGAATTCACACGAAAGCTTTATCTTTGCACTTAAAACAGAAGAAATGCAACCAATTTTCAAATCAGCTTCACCTGGATTCAAAATTATCTACCTTTTTTTATTGTTGTTCATCGGTGTGATCGTGGCAGGAATATTTATCCGTTTGATGCAAATGATTCCCGGAGTGGGCTACGCCGAAGGAGCTGCGCAAGTCTATTTGAGCTCTGCATTGCAGTCGGTCTTTGCGATTGCACTGCCTGCATATCTTGTGATTGCTTTTACCGAAGACCGACCCTCCCATTATCTGAAGACTAACAACAACAAAAAGCTAATCTGGAAAATTATTTTCACAGTACTTATATTTTGTGTCTCCTATCCGTTTGTATCGTTTCTGACCCGTTGGAACAGCGCCATGGAGCTGCCGGACTGGATGAGCGGTATTGAAGGGGTATTGCGGTCCATGGAAAATGCAGCCATGGAAACAACCGAACTATTACTTTCCGGAAATACAATCGGTTCTTTGATACTAAATCTGGTCATTGTTGCCGGTATGGCTGCAATTTCGGAAGAGTTGTTTTTCAGGGGTGCACTGCAGCAGTTTCTGATGGAAAAATTCAGAAACGGTCATGCAGCGGTATGGCTTACCGCGCTTTTATTCAGTGTCGTACACTTTCAGTTTTACGGTTTCTTACCGAGGATGGTGCTTGGGACGCTGCTGGGATACCTGTTCCTCTACTCGGGGAATTTCTGGGTTCCGGTTGTTTTTCATTTCGTAAATAATGCCTCGGTTATTTTGATGAATTTTTTTTGGGGCAAAACCGAATGGTTTGTCCGCATGGATGAGCAGCCCGTCACTTTTTCCTATTTTATTGCTGCGCTGGTGAGTGCGCTGGTCACTTTTCTTCTGTTTCGGATCTTCCGAAGTAGAATCAGAACGCAGTCTTAATGATCAATAAAACAAACCCATATTAAAATGATACAAATACAGAATACACTTATTTCTGACGACATATTCGAAGAACAGTTTATTTGCGACCTATGTAAATGTAAAGGTCAGTGCTGCGTGGAGGGAGAATCGGGCGCTCCCATCACAAGGGAGGAATTTGACCAGATGAATGAAATTCTGCCTGAAATCAGGAAAGATCTTTCGCCCAAAGCACTGGAGTTGATCGACAAGCAGGGAATTGCCTATACCGATACCGACGGGGAATTGGTTACTTCCATCATTGAGGGTAAAGAGTGCGTTTTTACCCGGTTTGATGAAAACGGTATTTGCAAATGTGTGATAGATAGTGCATTTAGAGAGGGGCGTATTTCTGTGCAAAAACCAATTTCTTGCCATCTCTACCCGATCAGATTGCATGAGTATGTCGATTTTACGGCAGTGAACTATCACCGCTGGTCGGTTTGCCGGCCTGCACTGAAGCTTGGTCTTAAAGAAGGTGTGCCTCTTTACCGGTTTTTAAGAGAACCGCTGATCAGAAAATTCGGTGAGGAGTGGTACCAGGAGGTATGCGAGGCTGCGGTATTACTCAAAAAAAAATAACAGCAGATATGGATATTTTTATTACAATGGCGTCGGGATTTGAAATTTTTGTTTTATTTTTGCACATATATAAATAAAATGTGCAGAAAAAGTGACTTCAGCCATTTCAAAAACCAAGAACGATTTAATTGACGTAGCTCGGCAGCTTTTCGCGAAAAAAGGTGTTGAAAATACGACAATGAATGATATTGCCGAAGCTTCCCAAAGGGGAAGACGTACGCTGTACACTTATTTCAGCAACAAAAATGAAATATACAAAGCTGTAATTGAATCGGAGCTCGGTGTGCTGTATGGTAAGCTGGAGGAGGTAATTCGACGTAAGATTCCCGCCGACGAAAAGCTCATACTGCTGGCTTTTACCCGTTTGTATGCCATCAAGGAGGTGGTTACGCGCAATGGTACACTCCGTGCCGACTTCTTTCGGGATATCTGGAAAGTGGAAAATGTACGTAAGGAGTTTGATAAGAAAGAGATTCACTATCTTGAGACTATTATTCAGGACGGATGTGAAAAAGGAATCTTTCAGCTACAGGATGTAAAACAGACTGCCGAGATATTGCATTACGCATTTAAAGGGCTTGAGGTACCCACCATACGTGGTGCCATGAAACTCGATTACAACATAAAAGAGGACCGTGAACTCATTTCGGATATTTTGTTTAAAGGGATGTATGTAAAGTGAGCGGTCTGGTTTCTGCAATCAGCAATCAACTTTGGTAGTCGAGGTTTGTCAGATACAGCGGTAGGCAAGTGAACGGTTGGCGCTGATAAGATGAGAATTGGGATTCAATAGGAATTATTATAGATTAAAAATAATTGTATGAAGTTATTAGAAGGAAAAACAGCCCTTATTACCGGTGCAGCCCGTGGGATTGGCAAAGCCATCGCACTGAAATATGCATCGGAAGGAGCAAATATTGCATTCACCGACCTGGTCATCGATGAAACCGGTAAAGCCACCGAAAATGAAATAGCTTCCCTCGGCGTGAAGTGTAAAGGTTATGCATCCAATGCAGCCAACTTTGATGAATCACACAAAGTAGTGGATCAGATTATGCAGGATTTCGGACGCATTGATGTGCTGGTAAACAACGCAGGCATCACCAAAGACGGGTTGATGATGCGAATGAGTGAACAGCAATGGGATGCGGTGATCAACGTGAACCTGAAATCGGCATTCAATTTTGTACATGCCGTGACACCCGTGATGATGCGCCAGAAATCGGGCAGTATTGTGAACATGAGTTCCGTAGTAGGGGTGTCGGGAAATGCAGGGCAGGCAAACTATTCGGCATCAAAAGCCGGAATGATAGGACTTGCCAAATCGATCGCCAAGGAGCTCGGTTCACGGGGTATCCGGGCCAATGCCATCGCTCCAGGTTTCATTATCACCGATATGACAGGACAACTTTCAGAGGAAGTCCGCAACGAATGGGCCAAACAAATACCATTGCGGCGTGGCGGCACACCGGAGGATGTTGCGAATGTAGCTCTTTTCCTTGCCTCGGATCTATCTTCGTATGTGAGTGGACAGGTAATCAATGTCTGCGGCGGGATGAATACCTGATTCGGGTAATAAATTTTATTTCGGAGGCACACAGGAGATCCTATGTGCCTCTGAACTTTTTAAAAGTATCATAACAAGAGTCGTATGGAAGTTTTATATGAGGACAACCACCTTATTATAGTCAACAAGGCGGCAGGCGAGATTGTACAGGGAGATAAGACGGGCGACGAACCTTTGTCTGATAAGGTAAAAGCTTATCTGAAAGAAAAATATCACAAACCGGGGAACGTTTTCTGTGGTGTGACACACCGGCTCGACCGGCCTACGAGTGGAGTGGTGGTATTCGCGAAAACCAGTAAGTCCCTCACACGGCTCAATGACATGTTTCGCAACGGGGAAATTAAGAAAACCTATTGGGCCGTTGTGAAAAACAGACCGGCAGCAGATGAAGATACATTGATTCATTATCTTATAAAGAACGAAAAAACCAATAAATCAATCGCTTACGATACTGAAAAACCACATACCAAGCGGGCGGTACTTCATTACCGGCTGATCGCCGCCTCTCAAAACTATTTCCTGCTGGAGGTAGACCTGGAGACCGGCCGGCACCATCAGATACGCTGCCAGCTTGCAAAAATTGGTTCTCCCCTCAGGGGAGATCTTAAATATGGTGCGGAACGCTCCAATCCTGACGGAAGCATCAGCCTGCATGCCCGCACAGTCTCCTTTATTCATCCCGTATCAAAGGAAGAAATCTCCGTTACTGCTCCTCTTCCGGAGGAGGTGTTGTGGAATGCCTTTTCTCATTTAATGTAAGTATGGACGTCAATTTGGATGCCGTTTCTCTTTCTCCGTAACCGTAAAAATCCTATATTTGTGGGGTAAAAATTAAATTAATAAACGCGAAGAATGAAACCTACATTATTTGTATTGGCCGCAGGGATGGGAAGCCGTTATGGCGGATTGAAACAACTTGACGGCCTGGGACCTGGTGGGGAGACCATCATGGATTATTCAATTTATGATGCCGTGAATGCCGGATTCGGCAAGCTGGTATTCGTAATCCGGAAATCATTCGAAAATGACTTCCGGGAAAAAATTGTCAGTAAATATGAGAAAAAAATACCAGTCGAACTGGTGTTCCAGGAACTCGATAATCTGCCGGAGGGATTTACACTAAACCCTGACAGGGTGAAGCCGTGGGGTACCAACCACGCGGTGATGATGGGAAAAGAAGTCATCCATGAGCCGTTTGCTGTGATCAATGCAGACGATTTTTACGGACGTGAGAGTTTCAAAGTACTGGCAGACTTCCTTTCGGAGCTCGCTCACAGTGAAAACAGGTATTGTATGGTGGGTTACCGCGTGGGAAACACTCTTTCGGAAAGCGGTACCGTGGCACGCGGTATATGTGAAACCGATGTGGAGGGCAATCTCACCGGCGTGGTGGAACGTACCCAGGTGATGCGTGTCGATGGCAAGGTATCCTACAAGGATGAAAATGACAAGTGGGTACCCATCGGTGACAATACGCCTGTGTCGATGAACATGTGGGGCTTTACGCCTGATTACTTCCGGTATTCAGATGATTATTTCGTACAATTTCTGAAGGAAAATGCCGGAAATATCAAAGCCGAATTTTTTATTCCCTTGCTGGTGAATAACCTCACTGTAAGTGGTAAGGTGACCGTGAAGGTACTCGACACTCCCTCAAAATGGTTTGGTGTAACCTATGCCGAAGACCGTCCTGATGTGGTGGCGAAACTGAAAGACCTCGCTGAAAGCGGTGTCTACCCCTCACCGTTGTGGTAACAAAGACAAGACGCACTTACTTTGACTGCGTATGTGGATTGATGTCATCATTGTTTTTCTGCTGATCCTGCTCAACGGATTTTTTGCCCTTTCGGAGATTGCGATTGTCTCCGCAAGGAAGAATAAGCTGGAGAAGGAACGACGACTGGGAAAAAAGGGAGCCGTTCGAGCACTCAGATTGCAAGCTGATCCCGACAATTTTCTGTCGTCTGTACAAGTGGGAATTACGCTGATTGGCATCATCAACGGAGCATTCGGAGGGCAGGCTTTTGCTGTATACCTGATTCCTTTCTTCGAACAATTTACTGCCACCGCACCTTTTTCTGAGGCTATTTCAATGGTGATTGTGGTCTTCCTGATCACCTATGTCTCTATCGTAATTGGTGAACTGGTACCCAAAACAATCGCACTGAACAACTCGGAGAAAATGGCCATCGCCGTTGCTCCCGCAATACATGTGGTGAGCATCATCTTTTTCCCTTTCGTGAAGTTGCTGGCAATTTCCACCAGCTTTATCGCCAGGCTGATCGGCCTGAAACCAAAAAATGAGGTGATTTCTGAAATGGAATTACGTGCCATGCTGAAAACTGCCTCACACGAAGGGATCATCGATGTGGAAGAAAATATTATACACGAACAGGTATTTTACTTTTCCGACAAAAGGGCAATACACCTGATGACACATCGCACCGATGTGGAGTGGGTGGACATCAGCAAAAACCGGGAAACGGTCATCCGTGATCTTCTGCAGACAAAGCACAGTAAAATACTTGCCTGCAGAAAACAAATCGATGACTTTGCAGGCATTATCTCGATGCGCGACTTTTTGCTAAGGTTAAATACGGGTGAAAGATTTGAGATCGAAGATCTGATCATCGAACCGATCATCGTTCCCAATACACTTCGTGCCAAAAAGGTACTGGAGAACTTCAAAAATAACCACAAGTTTGTGGCTGTGGTGGTGGATGAATATGGCAGCCTTGATGGCATCATTACCATGCACGATATTTTCGAAAACCTCGTGGGAACCATACCTGAAGAGACTGACGATGCCGGTGCCGAACCGCTCCTTTTTATGCGCGACGATCAGTCTGCGCTGGTCAGCGGAGAGGCTCCCATTGAGATACTGACGCAACTGGATGAGGACTTCATAGTTGATTTCGACAAGATCGACTATTCCACGGTGGCAGGATTTGTTTTTGCATGCATCAACAAGATTCCCAGTGTGGGTGACAAATTTGATTATGACAAACTCCATTTTGAAATAGTGGATGTCGATGGAAATAAAATAGATAAAATATTAGTAACAAAAAAGATAAAAGATGTTGATGAAGTGAAAGATTAGAATGACGAAGTTTTAGCGTGTAAAATTTATGTTTTATAACACAATTTTTTTTTAGGACATTCACAAAATCTGTGTTAATTTTACACGAATTTTATACAAGATCAATCTTCATCAATATCTTATTATTTAAAACCAAGAAATTACATGAACGAAATGTATAGCAAATCCGGTTTGCTGGTTGGAGCTTTTGAAAAAACAGTAGATGGCAAGCAAACCGGATTATACACACTGACAAACAATCTCGGGTGTGAAGTCACCGTTACCAACTACGGAGCGAAAATAGTGTCGTTAATGGTGCCCGACAGAGAGGGCAATTTTACCGATGTGGTAATGGGATATCCTTCAATAGATGAATACCTCACTTCCACAGAACCCTACTACGGGGCAGTATGCGGTCGCACAGCAAACAGAATTGCCGGGGGCCGCTTTTCTTTGGAAGGCAAGGAATACAAACTGGCCGTAAACAACGGCCCGAACTCACTTCACGGAGGAATAAAAGGTTACAATGCGGTCGTCTGGGATGTAAAAAATGTGACCCGCAACAGCATAGAACTTTTTTATTTGTCTCCCGACGGTGAAGAAGGCTTTCCAGGCAATCTGTCGGTGACGGTAATTTATACGCTGACCGACGACAATTCACTTGAACTTTATTACCGGGCTACCACCGATAAAACAACCATCCTGAATCTGACAAATCATTCCTTTTTCAATCTCTCGGGTGAAGGTGATTCCTATATAGGTGATCATCTGCTCACGCTCAATGCCGATTACTATCTGCCTACCGATGCCACAGCCATTCCTTATGGAGATCCTGCGCCGGTAAAAGATACCCCCATGGATTTTACAAGGCCGTTTGCCATTGGCGACCGGATTGACGATGATTTCGAACAGCTGCATTTCGGCAAAGGATATGATCATACCTACGTATTAAATAAACCTGTTGCCAGCAACGAATATACCTACGCCGGTATCTGCGAATCACCCAAAACAGGGATTAAGATGGAGATATATACCACCGAACCGGGCATGCAGCTATATACAGGAAACTGGATGAGCGGTAGTTTTACAGCCAAAAAAGGACATCGCTACCCCCAAAGAGCTGCCGTTTGTTTCGAAACACAACATTTTCCCGACAGTATCAACAAACCTGCATACCCTTCAGTGATTCTGCGGCCGGATGAGTTGTTTGAGTCGAGAACGACATTCAGATTCTCCCTGTAATTTTGTGTGAATGCTGAAGGTATGGATTGTGTCGATAATTAATTTTGAACTTTTTGTAAATATAAATAAAAATTTTAATTGAATTAAATTATGAGCCCAGCGACAGAAAAGAAAAATTATGCATTACCCATTGCGGTGATGATCATGTTGTTTTTTATGATATCCTTCGTGACAGGATTACAAAATCCGATGGGAGTTATTGTAAAGAACCAGTTCGGCGCGAGCAACGCCATGTCCCAATTGGGAAACCTTGCAAACTTTATCGCTTATGCCTTCATGGGAATTCCAGCCGGAATGATCCTGGAAAGAAAAGGATATAAATTTACTTCACTGATGGCCGTGGCCATAGGATTCATCGGGGTGGCTATCACCTTCCTTTCCGGAACGGTGGCCAGCTTTGGTGTCTATTTGACCGGCGCTTTCATCTCGGGCTTTTCCATGTGTATGTTGAATACTGTGGTAAACCCCATGTTGAATACCCTGGGTGGTGGCGGAAATAAAGGAAATCAGTTGATTCAGTTTGGTGGTGCCATCAATTCTATCGGTGCTACCATCGTTCCTATCCTTGTGGGTTATTTGATGGGTGATGTTGCCCGGGCTGCCATCAGCGACGCAAACCCGGTACTGTTCCTGGCAATGGGTATCTTCGCCTTCGCTTTCATTGTGATTCTGGCTGTGAAAATACCTGAACCACGTCTCGAAGTTACGCGCAACAAGAAAAATACGGTGAAGGTGAAAGACGAACACAGCGCACTTTCGTTCCGTCATTTTGTACTCGGTATCGTGGCTATCTTCATCTATGTGGGTGTGGAAGTGGGAATACCAAACATTGCCAATCTTTATATGACTACGGATGTTGCTGGAGGTGGCTTGAGTATCGCTGCCGGCGTGGCTGGATCAATTGTGGGACTCTACTGGCTTCTTATGCTTGCAGGACGACTGGTGGGTGCTTCCATTGGGGCAAAAGTATCGAGCAAGGCCATGCTCGCCACCACTTCTGCAATCGGCGTTTTGCTGGTTCTGTTGGCTATTTTCATTCCTGCAGGATTTTCTATCAGCTTGTTTGGCGCAGTCGTGCCGATTAAAGTGTTCTTCCTCGTACTGGGCGGTTTGTGTACTTCCATCATGTGGGGTAGTATTTTCAATCTGGCAGTGGAAGGATTGGGCAAATACACCGAAATGGCGTCCGGTATATTTATGGTGATGGTTTGCGGTGGCGGTATTCTTCCTTATTTGCAAGGATTGATTGCCGACAATTCAGATTTCCTGAATAGCTACTGGCTGGTGATTGCCGGCTTGGTTTATCTGCTTTATTATGCCGTTGTGGGTTCTAAAAATGTAAATACCAACATTGTAGTTACAGAAGAAGATACTGTAAAAGAATAAAATATTTGTAAAATAACATTTGGGTCTGTCAGAATAGTTAAGTGTCGGAAATATTCCTGAAGAAAGAACGGACTATTTCCGACATGAAACAGGAAAGGCAGACTCTTTTATAATTTGTAATATGACCACAGAAAAAATCACTGAAATTTTTCAAAAGTTTTACGGGAATGAACTACCCGAAATTTACGCTTCCCCGGGACGTATAAACCTTATTGGGGAACATACCGATTACAATGGCAGTTTTGTGTTTCCGGGTGCCATAGATAAAGGAATGACTGCGGCCATTCGTTTTAATGGAACCGACAAGGTGAGAGCTTATGCGATCGACCTGGATGAAAGCTCGGAGTTCGGACTCAATGAAGAAGACCTTCCAAAGGAAGGATGGGCCAAATATATATTCGGCGTTTGCCGCGAAATAATCAAACGAGGGGGTACCGTGAAAGGATTTGATACCGTTTTCACGGGTGATGTGCCCTTGGGAGCAGGAATGTCTTCCTCGGCAGCGCTTGAGAGTACGTTTGCCTTTGCGCTGAACGACCTGTTGAATCTGGGCATCGACAAATTTGAACTGGCCCGCATTGGGCAAAGCACAGAGCACAACTACGTGGGTGTAAAGTGTGGTATCATGGATCAGTTTGCATCCATCTTCGGAAAGAAGGGCCATCTGATCCGTCTTGACACCAAATCAATGGAATATGCCTATTTCCCATTCGATCCTAAAGGCTACAGGCTGGTGTTGCTCGACACGGTGGTGAAACACGAACTGGCCTCTTCGGCCTACAACAAACGTCGCGAATCGTGCGAACATGCTGCACGCACCATTGCTAAGCGTCATCCCGAAGTGGAGTTTCTCCGTGATGCCACACTGGGGATGCTCGACGAAGTGAAGGGCGAAATATCAGAAGAGGATTACATGCGTGCAAAGTACGTGATTGAGGAGACCCAACGGGTGAGAGACGTGAGTGACGCACTTGAACGTGGAGACTACGAAACAGTTGGTGCGAAGATGTATGAAACGCATCATGGCATGAGTAAACTTTACGAGGTAAGCTGCGAAGAACTGGACTTTCTCAACGACGTGGCTCGTGCACACGGTGTAACCGGCTCACGCGTAATGGGTGGTGGCTTTGGTGGATGTACAATCAATCTGGTGAAAGACGAGCTTTACGATTCTTTTATCCGGGATGCCAAAACACAGTTCAGTGCCAAATACGGCCATGAGCCGAAAGTGTACGACGTAGTCATCAGTGACGGAGCACGCAGACTCTGACCCTGTTGTCAAAAAATAAGCAGGAAGCAGGATACCGCGTGGTACCTGCTTCCCTTTTTTCTTTTTTCTTTTACCATCAAAGAATCAACCTTTCTTTGCCTTCTATGCCTATGACAGCAAATTATTACCAAAACAACGATCATTTTTTAATCGCAGTGGATTGCATTATCTTTGGATTCCATGAAAGAGAACTGCACGTACTGCTTACCCGACGCCCAGTGGAACCGCTGAAAAACGAATGGTCTCTCATGGGAGGGTTCATGGAAGAAAACGAAAGCCTCAACGAAGCTGCTGAGAAGGTGCTCTATCGCTACACACAACAGAAAGGTATTTACATGGAACAGGTGGGTGCCTATGGAGAGAAGAACAGAGACAGTGGAGGCAGGGTCATTTCGGTGGCATTTTATGCATTGGTACAGATCGAAAAGTTCAATACCTCGCCTGCTCAAAATTTCGATGCCCGCTGGACCAATATCAATGAGTTACCCAGGTTGGTCTTCGACCACAACCGGATGGTCGGTGATGCGCTGATGCTATTGCAATACAAAGTATCAAAGGAACCATTGATTTTTAATTTTTTCGACGCAAAGTTTACACTTCCCTCGCTGCAGGATCTTTATGAGACAATATACCAGATGCCCCTGGACAAAAGGAATTTCAGAAAGAAGCTGGCCTCAATGGATATTCTCGACAGGCTCGAAGTGAAAGATAAAGAGAACTCCAAACGGGGAGCTTTTTTCTATTCATTTAATCCGGAAAAATACGAGAAATTTCTGAAGACAGGCAAACGCTTCTCTCTCTGAGATAACAGCCGGCCGGTATTTATATCGCACTTATTAATATCGGTCAGGCGCCGATGTTTATTTTTTGAGATAATAATTTACGGTGGTCACTACCCGTACATTTTTAATGTAGGGAGTGTTCGCATCCCGGTCGGTAATTGTAAACTGTCCCTGCGATGCATTGCGTATTTTGCCCAATTTACTGCCCGAATCCATTGCAAATTTTTCTGCTGCTTCACGGGCATTTTTGGTTGCTTCTTCAATCATTCCCGGTTTTATGTCGTTTAGCCCGGTGAATTCATAGAGCGTATTATAACGGTAGTCGCCACCGGTAATGGCTACTCCCTGTTTCAGCAATTCTGTCTGTTCAGAAATCAATTTGCGTATTTTGTCCACATTGGAAGAAGTAACGGTAATGACCGAGGTTGCATTGTATCGATATTGAATGGCCTGATTTATATATCGTTCCGCCTCCATATCGATGATCTCGGGAGGAGCAACGCTGATCTCCTCTCGGGTGATACCATTTGACTGTAAAAAATCGATGATGGTTTTGTTTTTGCTTTGAATGTTGGTATAAAGTGTAGCCATATCATTTCCGAGATCTTTATACATCAAAGGCCAAATCACTTTGTCAGCGGGTACCTCCATCTCGGCAAGCCCCTTCACTGTTACCAAACGGTCACGATCTGTGAAGTTGTTGAAAGCAGCGCTTAGTATGATACCCGTTACCACCAAACTTATGGCAAGGATAGCAGCTTCAATAATCCGGTTTTGCATAATCATCTCCTCCTCTTTTATTGTTTGTTTCGGCAAAGTTAAAAATCTTTTGAGATAACAATTGGATTATTGGACGAAAAAACAATTCAATAAATTGGATATCTCTATTCTATTTACTGATTTTTTTCTATCTTTGTACCCTAATATCATACGGTATCAATTCACCAATACAACGGAGATTCTATGCACAGATACAAACCGGTGCGGTTGATCCTTGAAAACGGGACGGTTTTTCATGGACAATCGTTTGGAGCCGAAAAGGCATCATCGGGGGAGGTCGTTTTCAGTACAGCAATGGTCGGTTATCCCGAAAGTCTGTCAGACCCCTCCTACGAAGGACAAATTTTAACACTCACATATCCCATCATCGGAAATTACGGAGTTCCCGCACAAAGCGAAACAGACGGAGTTTCCGATTTTTTTGAGTCCACACGCATCCATGCGTCGGGTCTGATCGTGCAGGATTATTGCGACGATTATTCACACTGGAATGCACAGGAAGGGCTGGGTGAATGGTTGCGACAGAATGGAGTTCCCGGCATCTTCGGTATAGATACCCGTCTGCTCACAAAAGTATTGCGGGAAAAAGGATCCATGCTGGGTAAGATCGTCTTTGCGGAGGAGGATGAAATCGATTTTTATGATCCGGGAAGCGAAAACCTGGTGGCAAGGGTAAGTTGCAAAGATCCGGTCGAGTACGGGCATGGAGAGAAAAAAGTAGTGCTGATCGATTGCGGTGCAAAATTGAACATTGTGAGGGAGTTGATCAAACGAAATGTACATCTGATCAGGGTGCCATGGGACTATGACTTCACCGGGATGGATTACGACGGACTCTTTATTTCCAACGGACCTGGAAACCCCGATTATTGTGCAATCACGGTAGAGCATATTCGAAAAGCAATGCATCAGGATAAACCGGTTTTTGGCATTTGTATGGGAAACCAGCTGCTGGCCAAGGCCGCGGGGGCCAACACCTACAAACTGAAATACGGGCATCGCAGCCACAATCAGCCGGTACGAATGATCGGTTCCAATGCCTGCTTCATCACTTCGCAAAACCACGGCTATGCGGTGGATGAATCGCTTCTGGGTGATGAATGGGAACCCTGGTTTATCAATATGAACGATGGTACCAACGAAGGAATCCGGCACAAAACAAAACCTTTTTTCTCGGTACAGTTTCACCCCGAGGCTGCAGGGGGTCCAACAGACACCCGTTTCTTTTTTGAAGAGTTTGTGAAGTTGCTGGCTGCAAGATAGTTTTCAGAAATCATTAGTGATTAAAAATATGACAGATCAGATATTGGCGCCAAAAAAAGAAATTTTACACAGCGAGAGGGAAATCCGTAAAGTCCTTGTGCTGGGATCGGGTGCACTCAAGATCGGTGAGGCGGGAGAATTCGACTACTCCGGTTCACAGGCATTGAAAGCCCTGCGAGAGGAAGGGAAAGAAACAATCCTGATCAATCCGAATATCGCCACGGTGCAGACCTCAGAAGGAGTGGCCGATAAAATATACTTTCTACCAGTTACTCCTTACTTTGTGGAGAAGGTGATAGCCCGTGAACGGCCCGATGGCATCCTGCTCGCCTTTGGCGGACAGACAGCATTGAACTGTGGGGTTGCTCTTTATCAGTCCGGTGTGTTTGAAAAATTTGATTTGCAGGTGCTGGGTACCCCCGTACAGGCGATCATGGATACCGAAGACCGGGATCTGTTTGTGAAGAAGCTCGATCAGATCGACGTGAAAACCATTCAAAGTTTTGCCGTTTCTACCCTGGAGGATGCATTGCAAGCTGCCGGCAAGCTGGGTTACCCCATCATCGTGCGGGCTGCCTATGCACTGGGCGGACTCGGTTCGGGTTTCTGTAACGATGCAGAGGAGCTGAAATCGCTTGCTGGCAAGGCGTTTAACTACTCCGGCCAGCTGTTGATTGAGAAGTCGCTGAAAGGGTGGAAAGAAATAGAGTATGAGGTGGTACGCGACCGATACGACAATTGCATCACGGTCTGTAACATGGAAAACTTCGACCCGCTGGGTATTCACACTGGCGAGAGCATTGTGGTGGCTCCCTCACAGACACTCACCAACTCAGAATATCATAAATTGCGGGAGCTGGCCATTCAGATTGTCCGTCACATCGGCATCGTGGGCGAGTGCAATGTGCAGTATGCCTTCGATCCCGAATCAGAAGATTACCGGGTGATTGAGGTGAATGCCCGCCTGAGCCGCTCTTCTGCGCTGGCTTCCAAGGCAACCGGATATCCTCTGGCTTTTGTCGCGGCCAAACTGGGACTGGGATTTGGACTTTTCGACCTGAAAAATTCGGTTACGAAGTCGACCAGTGCTTTCTTTGAACCAGCATTGGACTACATTGTGGTAAAAATTCCCCGTTGGGATCTGGGTAAGTTCAGCGGTGTATCCAAAGAAATCGGCTCCAGCATGAAGTCAGTCGGCGAAATCATGGCTATCGGACGTACCTTTGAAGAGGCCATTCAAAAAGGGCTTCGCATGATCGGACTGGGTATGCATGGCTTTGTGGAGAATAAGGAGCTCATCATCGACGACATCGACAAAGCATTGCGTGAGCCGACTGATCAACGTATCTTCGTGATCAGCAAGGCTTTTCGAAAAGGATATACGGTGGATCAGATTCATGAACTGACAAAAATCGACCGCTGGTTTCTTCATAAACTCTACCAGATTGTGCTGACAGCTGAAACGCTGGAAGGGTATACCCCGTCAGCGGTGGATTTAGAAAAAAACGGAAACAACGATTTTGATGAAATCCTCAAGAGAGCCAAACAACAGGGCTTTTCGGACTTTCAGATTGCCAGGGCTCTGTGGAAAGAAGAGACGGACGATGCGGCACCGACAGTCATTCGCGGTTACAGAAAGAAAAAAGATATCCTTCCGGTAGTAAAACAGATTGACACGCTGGCAGCAGAATACCCCGCACAGACCAACTATCTCTATCTTACCTACAACGGGTCGGAGAATGATGTTCACTACCTGGGTGATCGCCGTTCGGTGATTGTACTGGGATCGGGAGCTTACCGCATCGGCTCGTCGGTGGAGTTCGACTGGTGTTCGGTAAATGCCCTCGATACGGTGCGCAAGGAAGGTTTTCGCTCGGTGATGATCAACTACAACCCGGAGACGGTATCGACCGATTATGATATGTGCGACCGGCTCTACTTCGATGAGTTGACGTACGAACGGGTGATGGATATCATTGAACTGGAGAACCCGTATGGTGTGATTGTCTCTGTGGGTGGACAGATACCCAACAACCTGGCTGTGAGGCTGGATAACTCAGGGGTAAACATACTGGGGACATCAGCCAAAAGTATTGACAATGCAGAGGATAGGCATAAATTCTCCTCCATGCTCGACAGGCTGGAGATAGACCAGCCGAGATGGAGGGAGCTGACCACGCTCAGTGAAATTCATCATTTCGCCGACGAGGTGGGTTTTCCATTGCTGGTAAGACCTTCCTATGTACTCTCCGGCGCAGCAATGAACGTCTGTTCAAACAACAGTGAACTGGAACGGTTCCTGACTCTTGCCACGGAAGTATCGAGCCGGTATCCGGTGGTCGTCTCCGAATTTATTGAGGAATCAAAGGAAATTGAGATGGATGCGGTTGCACACAATGGTGAGCTGGTGGTGTATGCCATCTCCGAACATGTGGAATTTGCAGGTGTACACTCCGGAGACGCCACCATCCTGTTTCCTGCGCAGAAAATCTATGTGCAGACTGCCCGGAGGATTAAACAGATTACACGACAGATCGCCAAAGCATTAAATATTACCGGCCCGTTCAATATTCAGTTCCTGGCAAAAGACAACGATATCAAGGTGATAGAATGTAATCTTCGCGCTTCGAGATCATTTCCTTTTGTTTCCAAAATATTGAAAATTAATTTTATAGAGCTTGCAACCAAAGTGATGCTTGAAATTCCAGTTATAAAACCTGAAAAATCAGAATTTGAGCTCGATTATGTAGGAATAAAAGCACCACAGTTCTCTTTTACCCGTCTGCAGAAGGCCGATCCCGTACTGGGTGTAGATATGGCTTCTACGGGTGAAGTCGGTGCGATTGGGAACCAGTTCGATGATGCTTTGCTCACATCGATGCTGGCAGTAGGCTATCGCGTTCCCGAAAAAAACATCATGATCTCTTCCGGCGGAACGAAATCGAAAATAGATCTGTTGGATGCATGCCGGCTTTTACAGAAAAACGGATATGCATTGTACGCCACCGGCGGTACACAAAAATTTTTGGAAGAAAATGGCGTGAACAGTACCCTTGTGGCATGGCCCGATGATGAAAATGCCACGCTGAAGGTAAACGATATGATCGCAGAAAAAAAGTTCGACTTGATCATCAATATTCCCAAGAATCTGACAGAAAGAGAACTGACCAACGGTTACCGTATTCGTCGCGGAGCAATCGATTACAATATTCCACTGATTACTAACGCCCGACTGGCAAGCGCTTTCATCAAAGCTTTCTGCAAGATCACGCGTGAGGATATAGAAATTAAACATTGGGAAGAATATAATTGATTAGCAGATTAGCAGATTAGCAAATCAACACATCAACACATCAACACATCAACACATCAATAATGGATCAATCAATTAAAAAAGTTATTTTACTGGGTTCCGGCGCCCTGAAGATCGGACAGGCGGGAGAATTTGATTATTCCGGTTCACAGGCATTGAAAGCAATGCGGGAGGAGGGAATAGAGACGGTGCTCATCAACCCGAACATCGCTACCATTCAAACATCGAAGGGGGTGGCCGACAAGGTTTATTTCCTGCCCATCACACCCTACTTCGTGGAGAAGGTGATTCAGAAAGAACAACCCGATGGCATCCTGCTTGCCTTTGGTGGCCAGACCGCCCTGAATTGCGGAACCGAACTTTACCTGAGCGGTACGCTGGAGAAGTATGGCGTACGGGTGCTGGGGACGTCGGTGGAGGCCATCATGATCACCGAAGACCGTGACCTGTTCGTGAAGAAACTGAAAGAGATTGATGCCAAAACACCTTTGTCTCATGCGGTAGAATCGCTGGAAGATGCATTGGCTGCGGCCCGTGAGATAGGCTTCCCCATCATGGTGCGCTCTGCCTATGCACTGGGAGGGCAGGGTTCAGGAATCTGTGAAAATGAAGCGGAATTTGTTGAACTTTGCAAAAGTGCCCTCTCCTTTTCGAACCAGATTCTGGTGGAGGAGAGTCTGAAAGGATGGAAGGAGATAGAGTTTGAGGTGATTCGCGACAGCAACGACCACTGTTTCACGGTGGTGCCGATGGAAAACTTCGACCCGCTGGGTATCCATACCGGCGAAAGTATCGTGGTGGCACCTATCATTACGCTCACCAAAGAGCAAATCTCCCTGTTGGAGGATATCGCAGGAAAGGTTGTTCGCCACATTGGCATTGTGGGCGAGTGTAACATACAGTATGCATTCAATGCAACTACCAATGACTACCGTATCATCGAGATCAATGCCCGCCTGAGTCGTTCCTCTGCACTTGCCTCCAAGGCATCGGGATATCCGTTGGCCTTTGTGGCTACCAAGCTGGCGCTGGGTTATACCCTCGACCAGATCGGCGAACAGGGTACGCCCAACTCGGCCTATATAGCACCTGCGGTGGACTACATGATTGTGAAGATACCCCGCTGGGACCTGAATAAGTTCTACGGCGTGAGCCACGAGATCGGCTCCTCCATGAAGTCGGTGGGTGAGATCATGTCTATCGGACAGTCGTTCGAAGAGATCATCCAGAAAGGGTTGCGCATGATCGGACAGGGGATGCACGGTTTTGTAGGGAACAGGGAGATTACCTTCGACAATGTGGAGGAGTCACTGGCCAAACCGACTGACCTTCGCATCTTCGCCATTGCCGATGCATTCGAAAAAGGATACAGTGTGGCACAGATCGAGGAACTTACAAAGATTGATCACTGGTTTCTGGAAAAACTGGAAAATATATACAATTATTCAAAAGTACTTGCGTCGTATAACAAAATAGAAGAACTGTCTGAGGAGGTGCTCAAAGAAGCCAAAAGGCTTGGTTTCTCTGATTTTCAGATTGCCCGTTTTGTGGAAGAACCTGCCGGCACTTTGGAAAATGAACTGATCCGGGTAAGGAATTACCGCAAAAATATGGGAATCAAGCCGGTAGTTCGCCGGATCAATACCGTGGCCTCGGAAAATCCCGACAAAACAAATTATCTCTATTTCACCTATGGATCGGAGAAAGCTTATACGCCACACAAGGAAGATAAAGAAGCGGTCATTGTGCTGGGCTCGGGTGCCTACCGCATTGGCTCGTCGGTGGAGTTCGACTGGTGTTCGGTAAATGCAGTGCAGACTGCACGTGAACTGGGATATGCTTCGGTGATGATCAACTACAACCCCGAGACGGTGTCAACCGATTACGATATGTGTGACCGGCTCTATTTCGATGAACTCACCTTCGAACGGGTGATGGATGTCATTGACGTGGAAAAACCGAAGGGCGTCATTGTCTCTGTGGGCGGACAGATACCCAATAACCTGGCAATGAAGTTGCACAGACAACAGGTACCCATTCTGGGGACTTCACCCCTCTCCATTGACCGTGCTGAAAACAGGCACAAGTTTTCAGCCATGCTCGATGAATTGGGTATCGACCAGCCACGCTGGACAGAGGCAAGCAGCATTGCTGAGATTGATGCCTTCATCGAAGAGGTGGGCTTCCCGTTGCTGATTCGTCCCTCCTACGTACTCTCCGGTGCAGCCATGAATGTGTGTTACGACAGAGAGCAGATGCGCATTTTCCTGAAGATGGCCGTCAATGTATCGAAGGAATACCCTGTGGTGATCTCCAGCTTTATGCAGAATGCCAAAGAGATCGAATTCGATGCAGTGGCCAGGGATGGAGAAGTGGTAGAATACGCCATTTCGGAGCATGTGGAATTTGCCGGGGTGCACTCAGGCGATGCTACACTGGTATTCCCAGCGCAGAAGATCTATTTTGAGACCATGCGGCGTGTAAAGAAGATTTCGAAGCAGATAGCCCGCGCACTGAACATAAGCGGCCCCTTCAACATCCAGTATCTGGCCAAGAACAACGACATCAAGGTGATTGAATGCAACCTGCGTGCTTCCCGCTCCTTCCCGTTTGTGTCGAAGGTGCTGAAACACAACTTCATTGAAACTGCCACCCGCATCATGCTGAATGCGCCTTACGCAAAACCCGATAGCTCGGTGTTCGATCTGGACTATATCGGAGTAAAAGCATCGCAGTTTTCTTTCTCCCGTCTGCAGAATACCGACCCGGTGTTGGGCGTGGACATGTCATCTACCGGCGAGGTGGGCTGCATTGGTGAAGATTTTTCCGACGCCATCCTGAAGTCGATGCTCTCCGTGGGATATAAAATACCGAAAAAAGGGATTCTTATCTCTTCAGGCGAGATGAAGTCGAAGGTGGATCTGCTGGAAGCCTGCAAATTGCTGGGCGAGAAAGGATTTAACCTTTTTGCCAGTCACGGTACCTGTAAGTTCCTCGGTGACAATGGTATCGATGCCACCGATGTGAATTGGCCCGACGAGGATGGGGATAACAACATACGGCAGATGATTGCCGACAAGCAATTCGACCTGATCATCAACATTCCGAAGGATGTGACGCGCAGGGAACTGACGAACGGCTATATCATCCGGCGTGGAGCAGTGGATCACAACATTCCGCTCATCACCAACGCCCGTCTGGCCAGCGCCTTTATTACTGCGTTCTGCAAAATGGGGTTGGAGGATATCGAAATAAAGAGCTGGGATGAATACTGATCAATGTGCTAATTTGCTAATGTGACATCGAGACAATATGTCACATTAGCAAATATACCAATGAGACAACAGACCAATGATTTACTGTTGGTAATTGAACCTGGATGGGAAGTCCGCATTAAGCTCGGTATTAAGCCAATGATT
Source organism: Porphyromonadaceae bacterium (assembly GCA_021372865.1). Taxonomy (GTDB): domain Bacteria; phylum Bacteroidota; class Bacteroidia; order Bacteroidales; family Dysgonomonadaceae; genus Proteiniphilum. The sequence continues at coordinate 206,211 of JAJFTO010000019.1, read as the reverse complement.
TACTGTTGGTACTTGAACCGTTTGATGCTTCGTTTTGGGGTTTTCTCAAACTCCTCAGTGTGAATGCGAAAAGAAGCAATTTTGCTGTATGCAGGTAGTTTGGAATTGATTTCACCAATGATTTTCCCAAAGAAATTCGTCAGATGATCATCCGCAATACCTTCAGCCTTCAATGCTTCGTAATCGGGTACAATCAATGCCACAATTTTGTGGTTTTCTTCGATGGCCAGTGATTCACTGACGAAAGGAGAGCCGTTGATTTTTGCTTCTATGTCTTCGGGATAAATATTTTGTCCCGAAGATCCTAGAATCATATTTTTATTTCTTCCCCTGATAAATACGAATTTATCCCGGTCGAGGGTACCCAAATCGCCGGTCTTCAACCAGCCATCTTCGGTGAAGGTCTGCATCGTGGCCTCCTCGTTCTTGTAGTAACCCAGCATCAGGTTACTGCCTTTGGTCAGTATCTCCCCGACAATGTTTTCCGGGTCTTCAGAATCAATCTTTACCTGCATCCGATCTACCACTTTTCCGCTGGATCTCATTTTGTACTCGGTCCAGAAGGAATAGGAGATGAGAGGACCGCATTCGGTCATGCCATAACCCACTGAATAAGGAAATCTGATCTTCCGAAGAAACTTTTCCACATCGGCATTCAATGCTGCACCTCCAATGACTACCTCTACCAGATTTCCACCAAAGAAGTCGATCATCGATTTACGTACCTTGTTGTATACGATCTTGTTGAACAAAGGCACTTTGGTCAGCACTGCTGCTGCTCCCCGGCTGATTTTGGGCAAAACATTCCGTGTAACTATCTTCTCAATGATGAGCGGTACGGCCAGTACCAGCTTCGGTTTAACGAGGGCAAATGCTTCCAGTAATATTTTGGGTGAAGGTGTCTTCCCCAGAAAATGAATATGACAACCCATCGAGATCGAATTGAGTATCTCAAAGGAAAGCCCATAGGTATGCGCCATGGGAAGCATGCAGACAATGTTGTCGCCTGGCTGTATGAAGTGGAGGCTGTCGTTGGCAAATCGGGTGTTTGACCACAGGCTGCGGTAGGGTAACATCACTCCTTTTGGGCTGCTGGTGGTACCCGATGTATAGTTTATCACTGCAAGTTCCTCGGGTCTGTCTGTACGAAACGAGAGATCATTGGCAAAGAATCCGTTTTCATATTTCTTCTCGAAGTAAGCAGGAGCAGTACTGATAAAAGTACCTACCTTATCTGAGGTACTTTTCAGCAGCGCAAAGTCGTCGAGTGAAAACACATTTTCCAACTGAGGCAGTACGGTGTCATCGATATGACTCCAAATACTTTCATCGACAAAGAACATCTTCGAATCGGAATGATCCACAATAAACTCTACACTCTCCACATCAAATTCATGAAGGATGCTTACCGCCACTGCTCCGTATGAAAGTGTGGCAAAGAAGGCGATTGCCCAGCGGGCGGAATTCTTCCCGCAAACCGCAATCTTATCGCCTCGTTGTATGCCAGCACCATTAAAATAATGATGAAGCTGATCTATTTCACGGGCAAAATCTTTGTAATAAAAGGTCTTCCCTTCAAAATCAGTCATTGCCGGTGCATGCCAGTTGGTGTGTATACTCTGTTCTATTAAGCCTAAAAAATTGTGTTGGATCATTCTCTGTTACAGTTGTTAATTTGTCTTGAAAACCAATCTCCTACTTAAAAACATCTAAAAAAAAATGGGATGTTCTTATTGTATTAGCTACGAAGTTAGACAAAAGTTTCAAATCATTTCTTATGGAAATGTTAATTATATTATTAAAGATAACTTATTGGAAGAATATAAACGAATCTGTCTGTAAAATTTCTTTTTCATTTTTTTTTGTCTTACTTTTACGCAATATTTATCATGTTAAAGTAGAAAAGAGCAGAAAATCGAATTAGTCATTTTTAATATGAAGCAAGTATTTCAATATAGTAAACTTCAATTATATTTCTTGTTTACGTTGCGTGTGTTTATCGGTTGGTATTTTTTATACGAAGGGTTGGCAAAAGTGTTCACTCCCAATTGGACTGCCTACGGGTATCTGATCGATTCAAAAGGGATCTTTGCCCCGTTTTTTGTACAATTGGCTGAAAATCCTACCATGATTTCGGTTGTCAATTTCATTAATATATGGGGATTGACGCTTGTGGGATTGTCACTTATATCGGGCTTATTCAATAAAGCCGGTTATATAGGTGCCATTCTTTTTTTGCTGATGTTTTATCTTTCGCATCCCCCTTTGTTGTATGCAAAATATATTCTGCCAACCGAAGGTTCTTACCTGTGGATCGATAAAAACCTGATCATGCTTGTGGCGATAGTTGTATTGATGCTGTTTCCAACATCACGGATCATAGGATTTGACAGTTTGCTGGTCCGCAAAAAAAAATCATAATTTAAACCGAAGAGCGGTGACAGTCATTTGGCGCCGCTCGACAGGAAAACGTAACATTTAGGGAATTTTGTCTATGAGTGAAGAAAAAAACGATATACAGAACGAAAACGTAAATAAACCGGAAAAAAAGGTATCTCAGGGACGCCGTGATGCTCTCAAAGCAATGGTTGCTGTGCCCGTTTTGGGGGCAATGGCTTACGGCGTATATCAAAAGAAAAAAACAGAACTGAACAACCGCAATGCGGCTGAAATGTTCCGTTTTAAAAGTGATATGGCTGCTTATACCCCTACCAACTCCGATGCACCGGTCCTCAGGTTGGGTATCATCGGTTTCGGAATAAGGGGCAAACTACTGATGCAGGCTCTTGGTTTTGCAACACCTGCCTATGTGGAAGACTTGAAAGAGCAGGAACGTAAAGATTCTGAAAACACCCGCTACCGGGATTTTCTTGCGCAGGAGGATCTGCGGATAGAGATTACGGCTGTATGCGATATTTTTGATGTATATGGCGAAGATGCCGTGAAGGCTGGCTCCAATATTTACAGGGAAGGTAAAAATGGCCGTTATGGCCGTGAGCCCAAGCGATATCTTCATTACAAAGAGTTGCTCGCTGCGCCCGATGTGGATGCCGTGGTAATTGCTGCGCCTGACCACTGGCATGGTACCATGGCCATGGATGCCATCAAAGCGGGGAAACATGTATACGTAGAGAAACCGATGACTTGGACGGTACCGGAGACCTACGCACTCCGTACCGTTGTAAAGGAAAACCCGCATCTTGTTTTTCAGCTGGGACATCAAAACAGACAGATTGAAGCATATGAACGTGCCCGCCAGATAATTGAGAAAGGATTGCTGGGGAAAATAACCCTGATTGAAACAGGTACGAACCGGAACGATCCAAATGGTGCATGGGTTTATCCGATTCATGAAAAAGCAAGTCGGGATACCATCGACTGGAAACAATTTGAGGGTGACCCGGAGCGCATCAAAGAATATATGGATTACATGACTTCTGCGGGCGTAACAAAATATGTGGGTCCCGAGTCCCGGGATAAATTCAGTCTGGAGCGTTTTTTCCGTTGGCGTTGCTGGTGGGATTACAGCACCGGCCTGAGCGGCGATCTGCTGACGCATGAATATGACGCAATGAACCAGATTCTCAATCTGGGCATTCCTTCGTCCGCAAGTTCTTCCGGTGGTGTTTATTTTTTTAAGGACGGACGTACGGTGCCCGATGTACTACAAACTGTTTTCGAGTATAGGGATAAAGATTTGACCATGTTCTATTCTGCCACACTTGCCAATCAGTTTAAACGCACCAGAAAGATTATGGGGCATGACGCTACCATGGAAGTAGGCAACACCCTTACTGTGACTGTAGATCCGAGAAGCGAGCAATACCATAAGAAAATTGAAGATGGTATTATAAAACCGGGAGAACCATTTTACACTTATGTCCCAGGTCAAAGTGTCGATGCTGTTTCTTCAGCTACAGAACGTTATTTCCTTGAAAGAGGGTTGCTTTATTCCTTTATCGATGGAAAACGATACAATACCACTTTTTTGCATCTGAAGGAATGGATCGACTGTATCCGGAACGGAAAACAACCCTCATGCGGCATTGATCAGGGCTTTGAAGAAGCCATCTCGGCACACATGGGAACACGGGCCTACCTGGAAGGAAGAACAATGTACTGGGATAAAGACAAGGAATTGATTACAAGAGAATAAATCGTTATTAACTAAGAGTTAACACCTAAAAAAAGTACTTATGTCATCAAAAATTTCAAGAAGAAAATTCTTAGGTACCGGCGCTATTGCAGCAGCCGGCCTTACAGTTGTGCCTTCATCGGTACTAGGGAAGAGTATGGGCTATACAGCTCCGAGTGATAAGCTGAATATTGGCGCAGTGGGTATCGGCGGAATGGGTTTTGGAAACCTGAAAAATCTGGAAAGCGAGAACATTGTTGGCCTTTGTGATGTGGATTGGAAATACAGTCAACGTGTTTTCGAACATTTCCCCAAAGCAAAAAAATACTATGATTACAGAAAAATGTATGATGAGCTGGGAAAAAGTATTGATGCCGTGCTGATAGCCACAGCCGACCATACCCACGCCATCATTGCCGCTGAAGCAATGACCATGGGCAAACATGTCTATTGTCAGAAACCGCTCACTCACAGCGTTTATGAATCTCGTTTATTGACCAAATTGGCCAAAAAATACAAAGTGGCTACCCAAATGGGAAATCAGGGTTCATCGAAGCCCGGTGTCCGTCAGATTGTAGACTGGATCAGCGATGGGCAGATCGGAGAGGTGACGAAGGTGGAAACATTCACCGACAGACCCATCTGGCCACAGGGACTGATGACTCCGAAAGAAGCAAGCCCAATACCCCAGACGCTGAACTGGGATCTCTTCATCGGGCCGGCCAACAAGCGTCCTTTCAATAATATTTATCACCCCTGGAACTGGCGTGGATGGTGGGATTTTGGTACAGGTGCACTGGGTGATATGGCTTGCCATATTCTTCATCCTGTATTCAAAGGTTTGAACCTGGGTTATCCGACAAAGGTGCAGGGATCATCTACCATGTTGCTGAACGATTGTGCTCCCAATGCCCAGATGGTGAAATATATTTTCCCACAGCGTGACAATCTGCCGAAGGTGGCAATGCCTGAAGTGGAGGTTTACTGGTATGATGGTGGACTTACGCCGGTGCGCCCTGAAGGCGTTCCAGCAGGCAAGAATCTGAACGACCAGGGTGGGGGCGTAATTTTCCACGGAACAAAAGATACTCTTATCTGCGGTTGCTATGGTGTAAATCCGTGGCTGGTATCTGGCCGTAACCCAAATTCTCCGAAGACACAGCGTGAGGTAACCCTTTCCCACGAAATGGATTGGGTACGTGCTTGCAAAGAATCTCCGGAGAACCGCGTTGAAACAGCTTCTCCTTTCTCACAAGCAGGTCCTTTCAACGAAATGGTTGTCATGGGTGTACTTGCTGTAAGGCTGCAAACATTGAATCAGGAACTTGAATGGGATGGTGAAAACATGCGTTTTACCAACATTCCTGCCGATGCCACGATCCGTTCCATTATTGAAGATGGTTTCAAGATTACCGACGGGCATCCTACTTTCAAAAAGACCTGGACAGAACCAGTGAATGCTATCGAATATGCAAATGAACTGATCAAGCATACTTATAAGAACGGCTATAAATTGCCGGAAATGCCGAAGTAAAGATGAATCAGAGGGAATAATGATGATTTCATTCATCATTATTCCCTTGCTGTTTAATATTTATCAGTTTAATTAAAAAGAAAATAGTTATGAAAAAGGTTTATTTATTTAGTTTACTAATAATGACTGCAATGGCATTTACATCATGCACCAATGCAAATAAACAATCAAATGCCACGGAGTCTGCCGATTCCACTGCAGTGGTTGCTGCCGATGAAGGCTGGATCACTCTTTTTAACGGAACCGATTTCACTGGCTGGCGTGGTTACAACCGTACCGATATGCCTAAAGCATGGACCATTGAAGATGGTGCCATCAAAATCAACGGTTCGGGTATGGGCGAAGCAGGGGCAAAAGATGGTGGAGACATCATTTATGATCAGAAATTTAAGAATTTTGAACTTACCTTTGAGTGGAAGGTATCGCAAGGCGGCAACAGTGGCGTTTTCTATCTGGCTCAGGAGGTAGAAGGGAAACCTATATACGAATCTTCACCCGAATATCAGGTTCTGGACAACGAGAGACATCCCGATGCAAAATTAGGAAAGGATGGAAACCGTCAGTCGGCATCACTTTATGACCTGGTTCCTGCCGTTCCTCAGAATGCAAAACCTGCAGGAGAGTGGAATACCGGTGGAATCATGGTGTATAAGGGAACCGTTATTCACTCCCAGAATGGGGAAAATGTGGTAGAATATCATTTGTGGACCGACGCATGGAAAGAGATGGTTTCAAATAGCAAATTCAAAGACTGGCCTAACTTCCTGAATGCGGGTGGTGAAAACCATGAAGGATTCATCGGCTTGCAGGACCATGGCGACGATGTCTGGTACAGGAATATCAAAATTAAAATATTGGACTAATCTTTTACACATAAAAGGATGTTTCCGTCATTGGGCGGAAATGTCCTTTTATAAAAAACAGATATAATGAAAAAATATTCCAAGTTATTAAGTTTAGCCCTTCTGTGCAGCATGGTTATTTTCTCAGGCTGTATTCAGGGACAACAAAAAGCTGAATCTGCTCCTGCAATAAAAAAAGAGATTTACTTGCAGCTATACTCCGTGCGGGATGATATCAAGTCCGATTATCCCGGTACTATTGCCAAGGTGGCTCAAACGGGTTACACCGGTGTGGAAACTGCCGGTTATAAAGACGGGAAGTTCTATGGGTTGGCTCCTGCCGATTTCAAAAAATCGATCGAGGATGCCGGTATGGTAGTGTTGTCGTCTCATGCAGGCAAACCCCTTGCAGAGCCAGCATCCAAGACCAACTGGGATGAAACATGGGCATGGTGGGATGCCGCTATTAAGGCCCACAAAGAAGCCGGAATGAAATATCTGGTGGTTCCCTGGATACCGACCCCAAAAACGTTGGACGACCTGAAGGCTTACAGCGACTATTTCAACAAGATTGGTGAAAAATGTAATGCTGCAGGCATTCGGTTTGGATATCACAACCACAACTTCGAATTTACCAAAGTGGAAGGTGAGCTGATATATGATTATCTGCTTAAAAATACGGATCCTACGAAAGTATTCTTCCAGATGGATGTCTATTGGGTAGTCATGGGACAAAAAGCTCCGGTAGATTATTTCAATGAATATCCGGGACGTTTTGAGATCCTCCATATTAAAGATAGCAAAGAGTTGGGTCAAAGCGGAATGGTAGGATTTGATGCCATCTATAATAACGCTGATAAAGCCGGGGCCAAATATATGGTCGTGGAAGTGGAAAGATATACCGGAACTCCTTTCGAAGGAGTGAAGGAAAGCTACGATTATTTGACCAATGCTGCTTTTGTGAAAGAAAGCTACGCCAAATAACTTTTAATTTGTTATTGTTAAAAGGACCCGGAGCAAACTGTTCCGGGTTTTTTTGTTCAGTGATATTTTTATGTTTTAGTCGACAAAATCAATTCAGATCACTCCACCTCATTTAATACAAAGATTTTTCTTGAATATCTGCTTCGAGCCGTTATTAGCAAACTGCACCGTTCCGGGGTAGGGTTGCAACACAAACGGCCAACAATAGTTTGAACCCTTTCAGGCTTTCTGATAATGATATATAACACAATTTATTACACAATCATTATTTGTAAGTACCTAAATTTATTATAATTTTGCATATAACTAAAAGCGACTATGAAAGCTATGAAAATACACGCAAGGGTATGTCTTCAAGATCTCAGAGTAACAAAATAAAAGAATTATGTTGAAAAAAATCAGACGAATTTTTGCCGTAATATTTTTTGTAAGCATTACGATGTTGTTCCTTGATTTTACAGGTATTTTTAATAAAGTATTGGGTTGGGTAGCCAAAGTTCAGCTTATACCTGCATTATTGGGGGTAAATATTATCGCAATAGTTATTATTTTATTGCTTACTTTACTTTTCGGGAGGGTTTATTGTTCAACAATTTGTCCGTTAGGTGTATTTCAGGACGGTGTTTCACATCTCTCGTCACGTAGAAGAGGGAAAAAGTACCGTTTTCGTTACGCTCGTGCAAAATCATGGTTACGATACGGCTTCCTGGCACTATTTATTGTGACAATAGTTGCAGGTATTGGTGTTATTGTAGCTTTGCTCGACCCTTATGCTGCTTACGGGCGTATCGTCAATAATTTTTTTTCCCCTCTATATTATTGGGGAAATAATATTCTTTCGTTTTTTGCTGAACAGGTAAATAGCTATGTTTTCTATTCTACCGAAATTTGGTTTAAAGGTTGGATAATTTTTGGAACTTCGCTTCTTACGATGGGTATGGTAAGTTATCTTGCCTGGCGTCATGGACGTACATACTGTAACACTGTTTGTCCTGTGGGATCCTTTTTAGGTTTACTGTCAAAATTTTCGTTTTTCAGAATTACATTTGATAAGGAAAAATGCACACAATGCAATATTTGCGAACGCAGTTGTAAATCGTCGTGTATTGATGTAAAATCAATGCATATAGATTATAGCAGATGCGTGAATTGTTTCAATTGTATAGAAAAATGCAAATTTGATTCTATGAGTTATTCTCCAATTAAATTTCATAAAAAAACAATCGATAAAACTTTAAAATCGGGAAACCGTTTGATGACTCGTCGTAAAGCGCTTTCTTCGCTATCATTTTTAGCTGCCGGAACTGTACTCAAGGCACAACAGCCAGTAGTAAGAGGTGATGGTGGTTTAGCAGAAATTATTGATAAGAAAATACCGGACCGCAAAACGCCGATCGTTCCACCTGGAGCATTAAGTGCACAACATATGAATAACAAATGCACAGCATGTCAGCTCTGCGTGTCGTCTTGTCCAAATAATGTACTACGTCCATCTAACAAAATAGATACACTGATGCAGCCCGAAATGTTTTTCGAACGAGGCTATTGCCGGCCGGAGTGTATTGAGTGTTCTAAAGTATGTCCTACCGGAGCAATACAACCTATCACAGTTGTCGATAAATCATCGATCTCAGTTGGAATTGCATTTTGGCTAAAAGATCTGTGCTTAGTCAATAAAGATGAAATTAAATGTGATAATTGCCAACGTCATTGTCCGACCGGAGCCATTACACTAATTAGTAGGAACCCTGATAAAAAAGATTCTCTGAAAATACCATTTGTAGATAAAGAGTTGTGTATAGGATGTGGTGCATGTGAGAATTTGTGCCCGGCACGTCCATATAGTGCTATTTACGTAGAAGGTAATGTGAGACACCATGTTATCTGAGAAAATCATCGAAATCACTAAGCAACAAATATGAACAATAAGAACAATATACAACGCCGTCATTTTCTGAAAACAATCGGAGCAGCATCTGTTGCAACTGCGACATCATTGTCATTATCCGGTTGCAAATCAGAGAAAAAAGAATCCACTGCAGGTAACACAATGGTAGAAGTGCCTACTGATAAAATGACATATCGGGTAGTACCTTCTACGGGTGATAAAGTTTCACTTTTGGGGTACGGATGTATGCGTTGGCCGCTGCGTAAGAAAGCTGATGGCACTGGTGAAGAAATTGACCAGGATGCAGTAAATGAGCTTGTTGATTATGCCATAGCACATGGTGTGAACTATTTCGACACAGCACCTCCTTATGTGAGAGGATGGTCAGAGGCTGCAACAGGTATTGCATTAAGTAAACATCCAAGAGGCACTTATTTTATAGCAACCAAAATGTCAAATCAGCGTTTTGCTGGTAAAGGATTGTCTCAAAGAGAGCTTTTTAATGCCTCAGTAGAAATGTACCATAATTCACTTAAAAATCTACAAACTGATTATTTAGATTATTATTTACTTCATTCAATAGGAGGTGAAACAGGCATTCCCTTTTATGAAGAACGTTTTATCAGTAATGGACTGTTGAATTATTTGCTGAAAGAACGTGAAGCCGGTAGGATCCGTAATCTTGGTTTTTCTTTCCATGGAGATGTGAGAGTTTTTGACTATGCCCTAAATTCTGATGTCAAATGGGATTTTGTTCAGATACAGATGAATTACATCGACTGGCAGCACGCTTCCGGCAGAAATGTCAATGCTGAATATTTGCTGGGTGAACTTGAAAAACGAAATATTCCTGCAATAATAATGGAGCCTTTGCTTGGTGGTCGTCTTTCCCGATTAGGTACAGAAGCATTGAATATACTAGCCGCAATCCATCCGGAAGACAGTGCTGCATCGTGGGCTTTTAGATATGCGGGCACGCCTGAAAGTGTTATTACAGTACTAAGTGGCATGGTTTACATGGAACATTTACAGGAAAACATACGGACTTTTTCACCGCTAAAACCGATAGAAAGTGAAGAATATGCAGCACTTGAAAAGGTTACAGAAATTATGCTTAATGCCGATTATATTCAGTGTAATGAATGTCAATATTGCATGCCTTGTCCTTATGGAGTAGATATTCCGAATGTTTTTGGACACTATAACCGAATAATCAGTGCAGGTAAACGCCTGCAAAGCTCCAATGACGAAAATTATCGCAAAGCAAGACGTGCATATCTGGTAGGATACGACCGCAAAGTTCCAAAACTAAGACAATCGAGCCATTGTATTGGTTGCGAAACTTGCAACCCGCTTTGTCCTCAATCTATTGATATTCCAAGCGAAATGCGTCGAATTGATTTATATACTGAACAGCTAAAACAACTACTTGATTTCTGATTTTTATAAACTGTCCACTTATTCGGGAAACTTGTCAAACAAGGTAAAAAAAGTCTTGAATGACAAAGAATGAGGCTGTGGACACCTTATTATGTAATAGTTCTTGTGATAAGGATCATCCCTCATTCTTACTAAAATTCTTACTTTTTGAAAATAAAAAAAGACGTAAATAGCTGATAATATGCTAAATACGCCATTTAATTGGTTGTCCCACAAGGATTCGAACCTTAACTGGCTGAACCAAAATCAGATGTGCTACCATTACACCATGGGACAATCCTTATTGCTTCGTGAAAAGCAGTGCAAAAGTAGTATAATAATTTTAACGTTGCAAATTTTTATTCTTCAATTTGGGCGCGATCCTCAGCTTTAACAGCTTTATTCTGCAATGAGCAGGAAATAGTTCTTTTTCCCGCGTTGAGCAAGGATATACTTGTTTCCAATCAGATGTGAGAGACCGATCTGTTCATCAAATATTTCCAGTTTCTCTTTGTTGATCATCACGCCACCTGCCTGGACAGTTTTGCGCAACTCTCCCTTGGATGAAAATACCGCAGCCTCGTCGGTCAACAGATCAACTGCTTTGATACCTGCCGTTAGTTTTTCTTTTGAGACGGTAAATTGGGGCACTCCTTCAAACACTTGCAGGAATGTTTCTTCATCGATGGCATGCAGTGCTTGTGAGGTAGATTTCCCAAAGAGAATCTCCGACGCATCCACAGCCTTGTCGTAATCTTCCCGGGAATGTACCATCACAGTAATCTCTTCAGCCAGTTTTTTCTGTAACGGACGCAGATGGGGTGCTGACTGCTGTTCTGCCACCAATGCCTGAATCTCTTCTTTTGAGAGAGCGGTAAATATCTTGATGTATTTTTCGGCATCGGCATCGCTCACATTCAACCAGAACTGATAAAACTTGTAAGGGGATGTATAACGCCGGTCGAGCCACACGTTGCCGCTTTCGGTCTTCCCGAATTTGCCACCGTCGGCTTTGGTGATCAGCGGGCAGACCAGTGCGTAGGCTTCGCCACCTTCCACACGACGTATCAGTTCAGTGCCGGTCGTGATGTTTCCCCATTGGTCGGAACCTCCCAGTTGCAGGCGGCAACCTTTTTCTCTGTAAAGATGCAAAAAATCATACCCCTGCATCAGTTGGTAGGAGAACTCAGTGAATGACATACCTTCACTTGATTCACCGCTGAGGCGCTTTTTTACGGAATCTTTGGCCATCATGTAGTTTACGGTGATGTGCTTTCCGATATCACGGATGAAATTCAGAAAGCTGTAATCTTTCATCCAGTCGTAGTTGTTCACCAGGATGGCTTTATTGGGTATGTTACTTTCAAAATCGAGAAATCTGGCCAGTTGGGTTTTGATGGCTTCCTGGTTGTGTCGCAATGTCTCTTCATCAAGCAGGTTGCGCTCGGCCGACTTCATCGAGGGATCACCGATCATTCCCGTGGCACCTCCCACCAATGCGATGGGGGTATGTCCGGCACGTTGAAAATGCTTGAGCATCATCACGCCCACCAGATGGCCGATATGTAAAGAATCGGCTGTGGGGTCAATTCCCAGATAACCCGCGGTTTGTTCTTTCATTAACTGTTCTTCCGTACCGGGCATCACATCTTGTATCATGCCGCGCCAACGAAGTTCTTCCACAAAGTTCATCATCATTTTAACAATCAGTTATATTCAGAAAAGTACCGCAAAGATACGAAAAGTAATCGGGATATCATTCCGGACAAGTTGTCAATATCATTTAACATCCTGTATTCAACCATCGGTCTTAATGTCTTCTTTTTACCGACAGCATCATAAAGAGTGCAAAGGCGTTCATGATCTCGAGACGGCCCAGCAACATATTGGCGGAGAGGATGTATTTGGCTGCATCGGGCAAATGGCCGAAATTCCCGAGTGAGCTTACCGTGCCAAAGCCGGGACCCACATTTCCAAGGGTGGCAACCGATGCAGAGAAGGCCGTCATCCCGTCAATATCCATTGCTGAAAGTAACAACGTCGTGACAGACAGTGTCAGTATGTACACAACGATGAAGACCAAGACTTGCAGTTCCAGCTTCTGGTCAACCACCTGATTATTCATTCTGACAACATACATTCCCTCCGGGTGTAAAATTAATTTCAGTTGCTTCTTTGCAGATGCGAAAAAAAGATAAACCCGGTCGAATTTTATTCCTCCGGCCGTGGAACCGACCATTCCGCACTGGATGGAAAAATAGAGAAGCAGGATGATGGAAAATATGGGCCAGTTTGCCGTATCCACCGTTGCGTATCCCGTGGTGCTTACCAGAGATGCAACCTGAAAGAAGGCGAGACGGAATGATTCCCAAAAGCCATAAAAATGTTCATTTGTCAGCTGCAGTGCGATCAGCATGATTCCGATGAGTATTACCACCACATACATGCGAGTCGGATGAGAACGGAACAGGTTATATTTTCTTCCTGTTATTGTTCCGTAAATCAATCCGAAATGCATGCTGCTTATGAGCATGAAGAAAATAGTGATTGATTCAATCCAAACACTGTTATATGCGCCTATACTCAGGTTTTTGGTCGAGAACCCTGACGTCGCTACCGTAGTGAAAGAGTGACAAACGGCATCAAAGAAAGTCATGCCTGCCACTTTCAGTAAAATTATTTGTGAAACGATCAAAATGAAATATACTGTCACGATGATGCGGGTAATATGTCTTGACCGCATGGTAAAGCTCATTTTCGATAAGTCGGATACTTCAGCCCGGTAGAAACTGGACATGGCGCCTCGTTTCTCGGGGAGCACCAGCAACACAAACAGGATGATTCCCACACCCCCGATGAAGGAGGTGGAAGAACGCCAAAAAAGTAATCCTTTGGGCAGTGCTTCCACATCGGATAGTACGGTTGCCCCAGTGGTTGTATATCCTGAGACACTCTCAAAGATGGCTTCTGCCAGTCCAAACTCGTTTCCCCACATGACATAGGGGAGCATTCCGGCAATACAGGTAACAAACCATCCGATTACACTGATAGCAAGGCCTTCATGAAATTGTATTTCTCCTGTTTTTCCAATAAGTAAGTGCGGCAGAATACCAACTACTGTGCAAATTAATGCACTGGTAATCAGTGGAATTAAAGATTTTTCATTGTTGAATAATGAGATCGCTGCCGCAATAAGCAGAAACAGCGAATTAAAGAGTAGGATATAACCCAGATATTTTATAACTACTTTAAACCGAATCATAGTTTATTTTTTCGCATCGCCTTCCGTCTGTTGTTAAAAAAGTGGGCAAAGAGTGAGTTGTCGACCGGCAAAATTACATTTTTTTTGCGATCACAAGATATGCTTCACTGTTTTTTATCGAAATAATTTTTTACCCGACATTCCTTTTCCATACGAAAAAAAAAGCTGTCCCATGATACCTTCATGAGACAGCTTTTTTTGTTTAACTTTTTTGCTGTTTTTATTTCAGGATTGACATGAATTCCTGATTGGTACGATATTTTGCAAACTCCAGGTCTTTAGCCGCCCGGGTAGCGAAAGTACGGTCGCGGCTGATGGCTGTGCGCAGATTTGCTGCCACGTCGTTGAAATTGTTTGTACGTGAAGCAATGATGGCCAGCAGGTAGGCGGTGGTGGCATCAGGATTTTCTATCGATTCCAGGGTAAGCTTGGCCTTGTTGTAATCTCTTACCAGCAGTTGAGCCAGGCCTGCATTGTTGGTTCTGTTTTGACCGTAAGCACCCACTGCCTGATTGTAGTTGCCCTGTAGCAGGCTTAGCAATCCCATTGCTCCATCAAGGCCGGCAGCTCCGGCTGAACGTCCCAGCAGTTCATTGGCTGCCTGCAGTTCATTGTTCATGATGGCCAGCAGGGCTTTGTTCATATTGACTTCAGGAGCCGAAGGGTTAACTTGCGCAGCACGGTCGAACGACTGTTTTGCTTTCGCGAAATCGCCCTGTTTGTAGAACATGGTCCCAATGTTGTTCCAACCTCTGTAATCGTTCGAGAAGTTGGCCGTGGCGTACTGATAGATGCGTTCTTTTACTTTCTCGTCATTGGTGAGGGTAGAGGCATACAGCAGTTCTTCAACAGTCAGCCCTTTTGGATTGTTTTTCCACGCAGTCATGATCTCCTCATCCGACTTGCCAACGATCTCAATATTGGCGGTAATACGTGAACGGCGCAGTTGGGGCAGGATGGTCTTGGCAAGATCTTCAAATACATAAGAGATGTTCTTGATTTCTCTTTCACGTGTTTCGGAGTCGGGATACATTTCCAGTACACGAAGTATCAGCTCCTTATCCTGAAGATTTGAAGCGGAAACAAGCTGACGTAAACCGTCCCAGTCCTCCGCAGTATAGCGGGCATAAACATCTGTGTTTATATTCTTGTTCTTCAATTCCTTTTCCAGATATGAAGAAGTATTTTTTTCCCGTTGTTCTGCCAGCCTTTCGTTGAGTGAAAGTCCCCCGTCGGGAGAGGCGTATGCCGATACTTCCACGTTCACATTTTGTTTCGGATCATTAAATGCCTGTTCCACCCGTTTTTTCCATGCAGACATGTCCTGCTTGTTCAATTCGCTCTGGCGCAGATTGGCTTGCTGGATCACGAACAGAATGTTCGCTTCCTGTACTTGTTTAATGATGCGCTGGAATCCATCGTCCGCCACGGAGGGAGTGGTCGTCTTTACGTTGGCCAATGCTGACGTGGCTATTACGCCGTCGGCTACTTTCAGGTCGGGAAGAATGGATTGCTTGTTTTTGATCCTCCCGTCGAAACGAAGGTAGAGTTCGGCTGATTGCATCTCCTCCCTGTAGGGGAACGTGGAGCTGATGGTGAAATTTCCACCTCTGCTGTTTGAGATTGTCACCCTGTTCCCGGATATGTTCTCGCCCTGGTAACTGAAAGGGGTACCGGTTACTTCGCTGTTCCCGAATTTCAGAACGGGAGTAATTGTCAGCGTTGCATTTTTATGAAACCATTTTTCGGGGAAGGTCCCGTTGACGGTTACAGGAATTTGATTTCCCACTGTCTCAAGCGGAGAAGGTGTCACGTTGAAATTATTTTGTGACAGTGGTTTGAGTTTGCTGCTGCAGGAGGTGGCAAATAAAACTACCGACACCACAATCAGAAGCGATAAAAGATTTGATTTTCTGTTCATTGGGATAAAGTTTATTATAAATTAAATTGATCAAATTTCCAGTACGTTATATCAGACAAAAATACCCAATCCTGAGCAATTAAAAAAGAGCGATTTGCTTAATAACGTTAATTTCTGCTACAGGAAAGATCTTGTTGGCAGAACGACCTTGTCTGACTTGCCTTACTAAAGTTTAAATCCCAGTAATTTCAACTTGTTTGTTACAGAGGAAGTTGCATTGATCACCCGATATGCTGGATACTCTCTTCGCAAAGGATAGTTTGAGCGAAACCAGTAAAATTTTTCGGGAGCCGACTTGAGTGAATCTGTTTCTGCCGTGGGATCGTAACTATGCCAGACAGCATGTGCCAGTTGCGCTTCGGGAGTTATTTTTTCAAGATCGATGACCGGCTGCAGTGGTTGGGGTATCTCCTTGTATTGTGGCGTGATACCCAGTCCGAAAAAGTTGTTCAGATTTTCGATGCTCATCCTGGTGGCAGTCCACTTTCCGTCGGCGCTGTATCCGGCGATATGGGGCGTGGCAATGTCAGCCATGTTAAGCAGCTCCCGGTCTATATCCGGTTCATTTTCCCAGCAATCGATTACGATCCCTGAGATGGTTTTTCCGCGCAATGCTTTTTTTAAGGCATAATTGTCGGTAACAGCTCCGCGAGCTGCATTCATAATAAAAGGTTTTCTGAAAACACTGTGCAAAAATGATTCATCTGCGAGGTGCCAGGTGGGATGTTTGCCTGTTTTTGTCAGGGGTGTGTGGAAGGTGATAAAGTCGGCTTTTTGTTTAATCATTTCCAGATCCACAAACGGACCAGCTGCATTCCCCTCCTTTTCTTCCCTTGGCGGGTCGTTCAGCAATACACGCATGCCCAGTTTGCGACAGGCTGTAGCTACCTTGCTTCCTACATTACCAACACCCACAATTCCAATGGTTTTCTCTTCAAGATTAAATTGATACTTCAAGGCAAGGTACAACAAGGAAGCAGTGATGTACTGTTCCACTGAATTGGCGTTGCAACCCGGTGCCGTCCGCCATGCAATTCCATGCGTGTCGCAATATGCGGTGTCGATATGATCGAAGCCGATGGTGGCTGAACAGATCAACTTCACGGCGGAACCATTGAGTAGCTCTTCCCCAAAGTGGGTGACCGTACGTACGATCAGTACATCTTTTTCCATGATTGCCTCCCGGGTGAATTGATTCCCGGGCAGGTATTCCACTTCGCCCAATTGTTCGGCCACTCCTCTCAAATAAGGGATGTGGGCGTCGGCCAGTATCTTTAATTTCACAACGAATGGGTTAAGTGTGCATGCATAGCCTTGGCGGCTTTCCTACCGTCGCCCATTGCAAGAATGACGGTAGCTCCGCCTCGTACAATGTCGCCTCCGGCAAATATCATCTCGTCGGCCGTCTGCATGGTGTTGCTGTCGACCACGATTGTCCCCCATGCGGTCACTTCCATTCCGGAGAAAGTTTGTGGAATCAGTGGGTTGGGGGAGACCCCTACGCTCACAATCACTTCATCTACCTCCAGCCAGAGTGTATCGCCCTCAATGGCTACAGGACGGCGGCGTCCGGACTGATCCGGTTCTCCCAGCTGCATGCGTTGCAGGAGCATGCGTTGTACACGCCCCCGTTCATCCCCTTCGTAACGAATTGGGTTATGCAGCGTGAAGAAATCGATTCCTTCTTCTTTGGCATGTTTGATCTCTTCCAAACGGGCTGGCATCTCTTCTTCCGAGCGACGATAGATGATCATTGCTTTTTCTGCTCCGAGCCTGCGTGCTGTACGTACTGCGTCCATGGCGGTATTGCCTCCGCCAATTACGGCCACTTTCTTCCCTTTGTATACCGGCGTGTCACTCTCAGGGTCGGCCGCCTGCATCAGGTTTACGCGGGTGAGGTACTCGTTGCATGACATGATACCTATCAGATTCTCACCCGGTATGTTCATGAAGTTGGGCAGTCCGGCTCCACTCCCTACGAAGATACCGCTGAATCCATATTCCTTCAGGTCTTCCTGTGAGATGGTTTTGCCTATGATGCAATTGGTTTCGAATTTAACACCCATTTTTTTGAGTCCGTCAATCTCCACATCGACAATATCATTGGGCAGACGAAATTCTGGGATACCATAACGCAAAACCCCTCCCAGTTCATGGAGCGCCTCGAACACGGTGACATCATAACCCAGTTTTACCATGTCACCGGCAAAGGCAAGCCCGGCCGGACCGGAACCGACGACGGCTATTTTGATACCGTTGGCCGGGGCGGTCTGTGGGATGGAGATGTTTCCGCTTATTCGTTCATAGTCGGCTGCAAACCGTTCAAGATGGCCTATGGCTACAGATTCCTTCTTTAGTTTCAATTTATAGAAACATTGACTTTCACACTGCCGTTCCTGGGGACAAACACGTCCGCAGACTGCCGGCAGGGCACTGGTTTCTTTCAGTGTACGGGCTGCTTCCAGATAGTTGCCCCGTTCGATATTCTTGATGAATTTGGGTATATTGATTTCTACCGGACAGCCTGTGATGCAGGTGGGTTCCACACAATCGAGACATCGGTGTGATTCCTCCAGGGCCAGTGCTTCGGTCAGTCCGAGGTTTACTTCATCGTAGGTATGGCTTCGCACTTCGGGATCCACCTCTGGCATTTTTACCCGTGGAATGGCTGTACGGTCTTTGCTTTTCATTGTTTTGCGCTGGACCTCGCGCCACTCCTGTGCTCTTTCGGCCTGTAAATACTCGCTCATATTTTATTGATTGATTCGGATTGTCTAATTATATGCCTTGAGACGCATCAGCATCTCATCAAAATCTACCTGGTGGGCATCGAACTCTGGACCGTCGATGCAGACAAATTTTGTTTTTCCTCCCACAGTTACGCGACAGGCACCGCACATGCCGGTACCGTCTACCATGATGGTATTCAGTGAGGCGAGGGTAGGAACTTCATATTTCTTGGTCAGTTGTGCTACAAACTTCATCATGATGGCCGGGCCAATGGTGACACACAGGTCCACCTTCTCGCGCTGTATTACTTTCTCCACGCCGTTGGTTACCAATCCCTTTTCGCCATATGAACCATCGTCGGTCATGACGATCACTTCGTCGGAGTATTGGCGTACCTGTTCCTCCAGTATGATCAATTCCTTTGTGCGGGCTGCCAGGACAGAGATAACCCGGTTCCCGGCCTTTTTCATGGCCTCAATGATGGGCAACATGGGGGCTACACCCACACCGCCGCCTGCGCAGACTACTGTACCGAATTTCTCGATGTGGGTTGCTTTTCCGAGCGGGCCCACTATGTCGGTGACGTAGTCTCCTACTTCAAGCTGGCAAAGCTTTTCAGATGATTTACCCACACGCTGGATAACCAGCGTGATGGTACCTTTCATGGGATCGGCAGAAGCGATGGTGTAAGGCACCCTTTCTCCCTTTTTACCCACACGCACGATCACGAAATGGCCTGCCTTGCGACTTTTTGCAATGAGTGGCGCCTCCACTTCAAAACGTACAACTTTCTCTGAGAAATTCTCTTTTGCGATTATCTTGTTCATAACGATTGGTTACTATGGTACAAAATTACACATTTTTTCCATGAAATTTACCGATCGACATAATGTTTCATTTACTTATATATATAATACAGGTGTCATTCTCAGATTTTTGAAAAGGATGGAATGAAAAATTTTTGGCAGTATCAAACCAATTGCCTAATTTTGTGTCTTACTCAAGTGTGCAGATGCGTTCTTTCACAACATGGGGTTGACCGGTTTTGACAGCGGGTAGAAGAGGTTTGTAAGCATGCAGTGCGTTGTTGGTTTGCACTTTAATCTCAATTGGCAAAGCTATAACTGGCAATAATAACAATTACGCTCTTGCTGCGTAACCGAAGTACAGTAGGTTAGCGCTTAATCCTGTCACATGTGGCAGGACAAGACATCACCCGGAAGCTCTGGCTTCGAAGCGTTCCGATCAGGTGGTGCAGGCAAATCGGAGATAGGATGGGGGAGGCTTCGGACCCCTTCCGAAATTAAGAAGATAAGGATTGAGTTTGGTGGCTTCAGTCGCGCTCCTTCCCGACAAATAAAATGAAGCTAAGCATGTAGAAAGCAGATTGCTTCCTCGTTTGGACGAGGGTTCGAATCCCTCCAGCTCCACTTATTGAATAATCTGAATAAAAATAGTCCTGTAAATTAGATATTTACAGGACTATTTTGTTTTGCTTTGACTTTCTGATGCGATATTTATCATTGAATTTCCACATCCACTGTTTCATTGTTTTCCCCTGGTTTTGTAGACAGGCCTTTTATCTCCTGCCAGTTTTTATTTTCTCCGATTTTGACTGTAAATTTCCCTGGTTCATAAAGTTTACACTTTGAGGTGGTCCCATTTATTCTATAGGTCTGCACCAACTCACCCGTTTTTTCATTCCATATCTGTAGCACCTGATTGGGTTTGTTTACTTTTATTTCGGGCAATACATTGTTTGCACCAGATCCTAAATTATCAAACTGGGATATCTCTAACGGCCATCCGGGGAACTGATCGCGAACCGGATTGGAATTTTCAACATTAGCATTAAACCGCCAGGCATCAATATGTATATTTCTTGCTTTTTGATCGAATGTAATCATTCCAAATCCTGAAGAACGCATTGAGGCTTTATTATAGCGACTTTCTGAATTGTTTGCTATCTTCCCTGGATTACCTATGGCATAAACATAATTTTTATTCCCAAATGCATCCGTGTATTTGCCCGTGTTGTCATAACCATGGTCGGGCCTATCATTCACCGGCACACCCAGTTCATCCGGTAAAAACCACCGCTGGTAACCCACAGAAATGGCCGGAGTACAAAAACTCCATCCTGCATCACGAAAATCATCAAGGCCATATTGTACGAGTGAAGGTATGTGCTGATCGCCATTAATATGAAATACTGCGGCTTTTCTCATTATGCGAATGATGTTATCGCGATCGTACTTTGGCCATCCGCCTGAATCGAGATCGCCATAGAGGTAGTTGGTAATGTTCCCGTGATGTGTTGCTATATTGGCAAACAACGTTTGGGACAGCAGTACTTTCATATCTGCGCCATCCCATTCAGTGATCCATTGATTTAAAAATTCGGTCTGCCTTTTGCCAATCATTTCTAACCCTTTTTTATTGAGAAATGATAAATTTTTGTATGGTTCTTTCATTTGATCTTTACGGCCTTTCCAGTCAACAACCTTATCAGGACCGGATTTAAAAACTCTGTCACTGATGATGGCAAAGCTTACCCTCCCGTAAGTCAGATCGGTATACCAGACGCTCATTCCTTGCCCGATGGGTGTGGAATCATAAGGATCGGGTAATTGTCCGCAATTGGTCCGGTTCACTACATTCAACATTTTCACTGATTGTGTAAAACCTCCGGTGTCGTCATTAACTAATCCGCGTGGCTTGGCTATACCTCCTTCACCCCAGAGATTACCCTGAAAAACATCATGATCGTCGGGAGTACAGATGGTCGGTATGTCGCGCATCAAGTCTCTAAATACCCAGCCGAACAGATAGTATTTTCCCAGATAGTTGACTATTGAGACATCTACAGGCTTGCGTTTGATGGGATACCCTCCGTTACCTTCATATATTTGATCTCCTGAAAAATAAAGTATATCAGGCTGTAATTTGGTCAGATTTTTTACAATTGGCGTATACGGAAAACCGTTATGGTTCTGACAGGTAAGACCCCCAAATTTTAAAGGTCGATCAACCGGATCCCGGCGTATGGTTCCCTCATAATAGTTTGGTGTTTCATTTCCATTCATTCCTTTTTCAATATATTCCACGCGATAAGGAACATCCTTTGCCGCATCCCAGTTATCAAGTTTAAAAACGGCTGTTCTGGAATCGGGTTCTATTGATTCTGAGGCAACAGTTTCCCACTTTTCATCTTTTTTAACCTGTAAGTTCACAATCTGATTGTCTTGTTCTCCTATGGGAGGCAGGAGTGCCATCATCTTCATGGTTCCTTTACTGAGTGTGTGCATCGTCCATAAAATAGGACCAAATGCATTTTCCTGTTTCACTGTCACCTTTGAGCCGGAAAGTGTAATATCATCAAAGCTGAAAAGAGAATTACCGGATTTCTTATTGCCATCAATATTGATGTTATTGGCTACAGCAATTAAGCCCTGAATGCCATCCACTTCACAGGAAAGCAACCTAGGACTATTCCCATTTTTATCTGAAACTTTCATCTCAAGCCGTCTGTCATTCCCTGATACTGAAATTGTAACCTCAGAAAAGTCGAAGTTCTCAGGTAAATCGACCCTTTGGTCTTTCAGGAAAGCAAAACCTTTTACACTAATTCCCGCGGGTATGCCCTTGCCAAAATAACAAAGCGACTTCACATCGTCGTCTTCATCGTCATATATTCCCAGGAGAAAGCCGGCTGATCCGGGTACACTATTTTCTTTTATTAAGCCTACTTTTACAGTTGCTTTAAATTCGCCGGCACCTTCTGACAATAGGTGAGTGAGGATATTCACTCTGGATTGGGGTACTGATCCGATACACTGCATTTTACCATCTTCTATTTTCCAGTCCTCCAGTGGAATTGACCAAAATTCCTTGCCGATCCATATTCTGTTTTGGGTATTATCGAAATTGGCTGAGAATTTATTCTCCTTGGCGCACGAACCCAATGCGATTAGTGATAGTGCGAAAATGAGTAACGATTGAAACTTCATATTTATAAATATTTTTATTTTTTCTTGCATAGTGATTCAATTTCCGAAAATTGAATCGCCCATTTTTATTTTAAAATTTATGAGACGTAATCTTCGCTTATTTATCAAAAGGAAATCTGAATTTTTCCACATCAGAGGGGATATGTGCTTCTTTTATAATATCCTCCATTCTTTTAATTACCTCGGGGTTTTTATCTGCCACATTGTATAATTCCTGAGGATCTGAATTCAAATCAAATAGTTCGATTGTCTGATTCCCTTTCTTTACATTTTGTATAAGCCCTTTCCAATTGTTTATTCGAATTGCAATTTGTCCGTCGTTTTCAGGAAATTCCCAGTACAGATAGTCGTGCTTACTTTGTTTTTTCCCGGTAAGCGTTGGCAAAATACTAATGCCATCGGTCTCTGCAATTGTGGTTCCGGTAATTTCTGCGAAAGTAGGCATAATATCCCATGCTGCCGAAATATGATCTGTAAAAGAATTCGCTTTAATTACTTTTGGCCATGAGGCAATGAAGGGAACACGTATTCCGCCTTCATGCAATGATGTTTTTCCCCATCCTTTTTCTGATTTAAAAGGGCCGGCACTACGAAAATATTGAGAATTTGTACCCCCGTTAAACGTCGGTCCATTGTCGCTTGTGAAAATTATCAATGTATTGCTATACAATCCATTTGCCTTTAAATAATCCACAAGAGCACACACTTGTTCATCCAAATATGAAATCATTGCTGCATAAGTTGCATTGGGGTATCTGGACGGGTAATAACCCATTTCTCCCAGATAGGGCTTCTCGTCTCCGAACTTTTTTACATAATAATCAATCCATCTTTGAGGTGCCTGCAGGGCTACATGCGGAATAGTAGTTGCCCAGTACAAGAAAAAAGGATTTTTTTTATTGTTTTCTATAAACGAAAGAAGTTCGTTGAACATTAAGTCGGGAGCATACTCTTTTTGCACATATTTGTTGTAGCTATCCGCGGAGAGCGGATCTGAACCTTTGGTCAACAATGTTCCCGGCTGGATGATTTGATTATCAAGATATTCTCTTTTTTCGTTCTTATATAAAAAAGGAGGATAGTAAGTATGGGCCTGTCGCTGACAGTTATAACCATAAAAAAAATCGAATCCCATTTCGTTGGATGTACTTTCCGAACCAGGATATCCCAACCCCCATTTACCTACACATCCCGTGGTGTATCCCGCTTTTTTTAACATTTCGGAAATTGTGTATGTATCTGATGGCAATGGACGTTGTCCCTCAAGAAAGGGATTGTCGAACATGGCCTGATGGCTTAGTATATTTCCCCGGGAGGGTAACTCATCATTGCCGCGTATGTAAGTATGTCCGGTATGTTTGCCTGTAAGCAATGCACTTCTGGATGGGGCTGAAACTGTTGTTCCGGAATAAAACTGAGAGAAGAGCATGCCTCCTTTTGCCAGATTGTCTATGTGAGGTGTTTCAATTTTTATCTGACCATAACATCCCACATCTCCGTATCCGAGGTCGTCCGCCAAAATATAAATGATGTTGGGCTTCTCGGAGGTTTGGGCACTCAAAAGTATACCCAAACCACTGAAAGCCAATTGTGTTGTAACAAGTCGTTTCACTTTTTAAAATTTATTATGTTAATTTCAGGAAAGTTTAATTTTACAACGTATTATTATGAGAACAATAGCAACTTCAAAATCCACAATAATCGTATTCTTTCATAACATCGTTAAAAATTTGGTATTCATGATATCTTATCAGGCAAAAAATATAGCAGCTTCGTAATAACCGCAGGATTAACAAACATTATCTCATCATTTCAGTCTGTTTTCCTGCTCACTTCTGAAATTGGTCACCTCCTTCTGGATGAAGCTTCTTTCAGCCTGTTGTGCCCTATAGAGTTTTTCCGGTGTAAGTACTTTTTCAAATCTGGGAGCATATAACTTGTCGAGTGCGGCTTCCTTGAGTTTCACCTCCACATCGTCGTCAAGCATTCTCCGGTATTCCTCGTCCGAAATATTGCTGTTGTCCTTGATCCGTTGAATCTTGTCTCTGTGGAGCTTATGAAGTTCAAATTTTTTCTGTGTCAGTTCGTTGTTCAGCGGAAAATACTTGTCGGCCTCAGCCTTCGTGAGTCCGGCTTCTTTCATGATAAACTCCATCTTTCTCCTTTCATAATCGGCCATGTTCATTTTTCTGTTCTGGGCCGGTAATGAGGCAAAATGTAGGAGGAGCAGACACTGGGTAAATAATAAAATTACACTTTTTCTCATGACGAAATCTTATAAAAGAAGTTTGATAGATCCTTAATTCAAATAATATTGATTATACATATAATCATAATAGCCGTCGTCAACCATTTGATCTTCGAGAAACTGATAAAATTCTTCTTCAGTAATACTTACCGTAGACCAATAATTGTCGACAGGCCGAGATATGCCAAACTGGCTACTGCTATCAGACTGTTCGGTTGTGATCTGTGCTTTCTCTGCATTTCGTGTCAGAAAATTTACCGTAAAATAAATCCCCACGAACATCGCAGCCAGATAAACCCAAGGTTTCACTTTGTCCCATAGCAACACCGGTCGAGGAGCAACATACACCTTTTCCGGAAGTCGGCTCATTATCTCTTCATTGAATTGCGCGAAATAATTATCGGGTACTTTAAAAGGATTTTTTGTTTTATCTATTTCTTTTAATTTGTTAATCTTTGTTTCCATACCTTTCTCATTTTCGCTATACTGATGAATAGACTTGTATATGTATAAAAGGTTTAATTGGATTCACCCAAAATCTTTTCAATTTTCTTTACCGCATGATGATAAGATGCTTTGAGCGCCCCCACGGAAGTACCGAGGATTTCCGACATATCCTCATATTTCATCTCATCAAAATATTTCATCTGAAAAACAAGACGCTGCTTGTCGGGAAGCGTGAGGATGGCTTTTTGCAGTAATTTTTGAGCTTCGTCGCCATCAAAATATTCGTCACTCTCAATGGTGTTAAGCAGGAAGGTGTCTTCGTCGTCAATGGAAATATTATTCTGAGTTCGTTTTTTATTCAGGAAAGTGATGCTTTCATTGATGGCAATACGATAAAGCCAGGTGGTAAGCTTGGATTCTCCCCTGAAATTTTCAAGATTGGTCCATGCTTTAATGAAAACATCTTGCAGAATATCATTCGCATCGTCATGGGAAAGTACCATTTTTCGTATCTGCCAATAAAGCCTCTCGCTGTATTCAGATACCAGATGTGCAAAACCTTTACGGCTTGTAATCAGGTTGCGTAACTCCTCCAGTAATATTTCCTCGTCGATCGTTCCCATAAATTCGGACTGCAACGCAAAGATATCTAATTAATTTTACATCGGTTTCAGAGATTGTCCCCTTTTTCAAACCAAACCACAAAATTCTCAGCGGCTTTCCTGTTCTGCTGCCACCACTTCAATGATTCGGGATAATAAGATACGCTGATATACCGGCAAAAAGTATCGTAAAAGCTTGATTGTTCTATATGGGAAAAGAAAGGAACGTAAAAAGTCCAGAAAATGCCTTGCTTACCATCCTTTAGACTTTCTTTCTGAAGCACTTTCATGATTGCCCGGTTCACAATCTTGAACTGCATAAATTCATCTTCCTCCGCCGGGGTCGACTGTAAAGAATCGAGTGTGACAGTAATGGCCTGATATACAAGGTTCCGGTTCAAGCCATCCTGAACAGACAACGGCGGAATCTCCTCCGGATGCAGTAAGGTCACTCCACTATTTCGCATCATCTGTTGCTGAATAAAGGAACGTTCCACGGGCTGTCCGGTCTTTTTTATGCGCATGGTTTGTAACATCTCTTCGTAAGCATTTTTGGACCGGTTACTGTCCGGTTCCAGCAATAGAAACATTTGCATTGAAAGGATGCTTTGTACCCAAAAACCTTTGTTGTTCAGGGCATAAGCATACAAAAGAAATGCCCCGCTATGCGATTTATCCAGATCGATCGCCTTTTTTACATGTTCCAGTGTTTTGTCCATGTCATCCTTCTTATAATAGTTCACTGCCATGTTGAAATGAAGGAGATATTCATCGCCAAATTTGCTTAATCCTTCATACAACAGCGTGAGTGCATCGTCGAGATGACCTGTTTCCACCAGAGCTTCACTTTTTACAGCATAGGCACCGGGAGAAAGCTGTTTATCGTTTGTGTTGATAACCTTCGTGCTGTATTCCGAAGCTTTCTCATAGTCTTTCATTGCAAGGTAGGATAAGGCGATTTCATAAATTGCCTGTGGACAGTCGGGTTGGAGTTTCAACGCATCCTGATATTTTTCGATGGCCTGATTATATTCTCCCTGATCATGTAATGACACACCCTCCTGAATCAGCGACTTTATCTTAGGGGGTTGAACCTGACTGTAACCCTGAAACAGAAAAGAGACTATGATAAAAATGATAAATCCGGTTTTTATTTTCATAAGACTATATTTGACAGACAGTTTTCGTAATGCCGGTTGATCAGAAGTCAACAATACTGACAATGCTACAGCATGAAAACGGTAATTTTTGCTGGGTAAATGTAGGACAAAAAAATCAATTCGGAAATCATAATTGACGAAATAGATTATTTTGTAACATTAATAAACATTTTAATGGCCAACGAAAGAGATTTTTACTATATCCAGACCCTGTTTTTTTTGAAAGTGAATTTTCCATCGATTCCGGAAAAGTTACCTATTTTTGTAGTCTAAAAAGAATAATAATAATTTGAAACGACCCGCCGTATGCAATATATTCATGTGCAGTTTACCTGCGACCCCGATACAGAAACGCTGAAAGATATACTGGCTGCTATGTTGGTTGAGATAGGCTTTGAGTCATTTGTACAAATTCCCGGCGGTTTGGATGCCTATCTCCCGGCAAATATTTTCACACCCGAAAAAATTTCGAAAATCCTGACAGATTTGCCGCTGAATGCCAATATTGACTGGCAGTATTCTGAGCTTGAGGATAAGAATTGGAATGAAGAGTGGGAAAAACATTACTTTCAGCCGATTGTTATTGGCGATGCATGTTGTATTCATAGTTCCTTTCATCAGCCGGGAAAAAAGTACCGTTACGATATTACGATAGATCCCAAGATGGCATTCGGTACGGGACATCACCAGACAACCGGACTGATCCTGCAGGAAATCCTGTCAGCCGATATTGAGGGAAAATCGGTCCTGGACATGGGATGCGGAACAGCTGTGTTGGCTATTCTTGCTTCTATGAGAGGCGCGAAGTCGGTCTTTGCAATCGATAACGATGAGTGGGCATGCAACAATGCACGGGAAAATATGGCGCTCAATGGCATCAACAATATCGACGTACAGCTCGGTGATGCCAGACTATTGGAAAAAAAGCATTTCGACGTGATCTTTGCCAACATCAACCGAAATGTTCTGCTACATGATATGCCATTTTATGACAGCGTATTAAATCCTAAAGGCCAAATTATCATGAGCGGTTTTTACCGGGAAGATATCCCGGTGATCCGCAGAAAAGGAGAAGAGACCGGATGGTCTTATCACTCCGTGGCGGAAATGGATCAATGGGTGGCCGTGACTTTTATAAAATGTTTTTAATTTCGGCCAATTAACACTACCTTTGTGGCGAATTACGTACATTTAGGTTATTAGAGAATGGATTGGTTAGTTGAATTAGTCACCGGCAGTGGTATTGCACATTCAATTTTGGTGCTTGCCTGGGTAATCTCCATTGGACTTCTGCTGGGGAAAGTAAAAATTTTTGGTATCTCACTCGGAACTACGTGGATTTTATTCTTTGGGATATTCCTCGGGCATCTGGGACTGGAGATCGATGAAAATGTATTGCATTTCCTGAAAGAATTCGGACTGATTCTGTTTATCTTCTCCATCGGTATGCAGGTAGGCCCCAGTTTCTTTTCCTCATTCAAGCAGGGAGGGATCACCCTCAACTTGCTTGCTGCGGGTGTGGTCTTTCTGGGAGTGTTGACTACCTACATTATTCATATTGTAACCGGTACTCCCATGGCTACCATGGTGGGGGTACTCTCAGGTGCGGTTACCAACACACCTGGATTGGGTGCAGCACAGCAGACTTACACCGATATGACAGGAACTGTGGAGCCAACCATTGCCACAGCCTATGCCGTATCTTACCCCCTGGGAGTGATTGGTATCATTCTGTCCATAGTTTTATTCCGATATATTTTTCGCGTCAATTTTGTCAAAGAAAACAACGAGCTGGATTACAAGAGTGAATCCAAGTTGACCGAAGCACATATGTTTTCCCTCAAGGTGGAAAATCCCTCAATTTTTGGGAAAAATATTCGTGATATCAAACATCTCATACAAAAGGAATTTGTAATCTCGCGGGTGTTGCATGCCCGTACGCAGGAACTGGTCGTTCCTCAGACGCTAACCATTCTTAATGAGAATGATAAGATATTGGTAGTTTCCAATCTGAAAAACATCGAGATCATTGAAGCAATGATAGGCCAACGCATTGAAATGGGAAAAGAAGAATGGAACAAGCTGGATTCTCAGCTTGTATCACGGAGAATATCCATCACCAAGTCGGCTATCAACGGTCGTTCCATTGGAAGCCTGCGGTTGAGGAACCTTTTCGGTGTAAATATCACCCGTGTCAACCGTGCCGGAGTGGACCTGATTGCCGATTCAAGACTACAGTTACAGCTGGGCGACCGTGTGACCGTGGTAGGGTCGGAAGAATCAATCCTGAATGTGGAAAAGTTTCTCGGAAATTCACTCAAACGACTCAGAGAACCCAATCTGATCTCCTTCTTTATCGGCATCTCACTGGGAGTGCTGGTAGGTAGTATCCCTTTTATGATTCCCGGTATCCCTCAGCCTGTGAAACTGGGCCTTGCGGGTGGACCACTTATCGTAGCCATCCTGATCAGTAAATTTGGCCCCAAATACAAACTTGTAACCTACACTACCATGAGTGCCAATTTAATGCTACGGGAAATAGGTATCGCTATTTTCCTTGCCTGCGTAGGACTTGGAGCCGGTGAAAATTTTGTGGAGACAGTTGTCAACGGTGGATACGTATGGATTGGTTATGGTGTAATCATCACTGTTATCCCGCTGTTGATTATCGGTACAATTGGACGAAAAGTGTATAAACTGAACTATTTTACGCTTATGGGTCTGATTGCTGGAAGCATGACCGACCCTCCGGCATTGTCTTATGCCAATGCTACTGCCGGGAATGATATCCCTGCTGTGAGTTATGCTACCGTATACCCACTGACCATGTTTCTGAGAGTCATCACGGCACAACTTTTAATTCTGCTTTTCATTTAAAAGAAAGAGGTTGAGCCTCTGTCTGAGCACATTCCGTCGCAATCGTTTGCACTGTATTCTGTCTAAAAGAAACCGGATTCGACTTCTCCCGATGATAAATTATCGTAGTTTTGTGGCCAGTATTTTATAATTTAATACATTACATCATTGAAAAACGTTTATCGTATTTAATGATTTAAACGAATGAATCGGAATGGCTCTTCTATCATTTCAAATCAACTATCATACCACCTGGGGGCAGCAGGTCTGCCTCTGTGGATCCGTTCCTGAGCTGGGACAATTTGATGAAACCCGTGCCATCATCCTTTCCAATGCCGGAGATGATTGGTTCGCCGAAATTAATGTAAAGAAAACGGAAAATATTCAGTACTATTACTTTATCCGACACGGAGGGAGTACTGTGCGGCGTGAATGGGGGAAACACCGGAAATTACATGTTATCAGAGACAAAAAGAACTATCTTATCCAGGATTTGTGGAAGAGTAAACCCTGGCATACCTATCTTTATTCATCAGTTTTCACGGGAAGCATCTTTCGTCATGCGAATGAAGCTGTTTCTTTAAAACAATACGCCCATTCGATACTTCTGAATGTAATCTGTCCTTATGTTCACAGAGCACAGCAAATTTGTATTACCGGTAACTGTGATGTATTGGGTCACTGGAATCCGACATATGCAATACCTTTGTCTTATGTGGACGACGGAGAGTGGCAGATTATACTGGATGCAGAAAAAATCCCTCCGTCCTGTGAATATAAATTTGTGATCAGGGACTGTGCCAGTGGTGAAATCATTCACTGGGAAGATGGTGGCAACCGTATTCTTTATGCGGAAAAGGCTTATGGGAACGGTATTGTTTTCGTAGAAATGGGATTACAATACCATTATCATCATTTTAACTATAAAGGGACCGGTACTTCAATCCCCGTCTTCTCGCTGAAGACAAAGGATAGTTTTGGTATCGGTGAGTTTACTGATCTATATAAAATGATCGACTGGGTATCTGTTACCGGCCAACAGCTGATCCAACTGCTCCCTGTGAACGATACCACCTCCACCGGAACATGGCGTGACTCTTATCCCTACAGTGCCATTTCAATTTATGCCCTTCATCCCATCTATCTTGGTTGCAGCTCTCTTCCGCTGAAAGATAAGGAAAAATTTAATTTATTTGCCCGTAAAGCAGCGCGACTCAACAGCCTGCCAGAAGTCGACTATGAACAGGTGCTAAAACTGAAAGCTGATTATAGTCGTGCTTTGTTTCAGGAATGTGGTGAACAAATTTTGTCCTCTGCCGAATATTTGGCTTTCTATGAAAAGAACAGCCATTGGCTTTTCCCTTATGCCGGTTATTGCTATCTGCGTGATAGAAATAAAAGTGCCGATTTTCTGAAATGGGGTGAGTTCAGCAGTTTCGACAAAGATCGGTTGCTGCGGATGACGGAGATGAATCCGGAAGCAAAAGCAGAGATTCATTACTGGTATTTTGTACAATTCCTGCTCCATGAGCAATTTTCAGAAGTAAAGAAGTATGCGCGGGGAAAAGGGATAGCCCTAAAAGGGGATATTCCCATTGGAATCAGTCGCCACAGTGTGGATGCCTGGACTGATCCCGGTTTTTTTAATATGGACACACAAAGCGGCGCGCCACCTGATGATTTCTCTTTCCTGGGTCAGAACTGGGGATTTCCTACATACAACTGGCTGGCGATGGCACGGGATGGTTATTCATGGTGGATTAGTCGGTTCCGGAAGATGTCTGATTATTTTGATGCTTACCGGATAGATCACATTCTGGGCTTTTTCCGTATCTGGGAGATTCCTCTCCATGCCGTGCATGGCCTGCTAGGCTACTTCAGCCCTGCATTGCCTTACTGGGCGGAAGAGATAGAACGTTACGGTATTCCCTTCGACGAGGATAGAATGGTTGAACCTTTTATTCACGAACGCTATCTACCGGAAATATTTGGTGAATATGCAGATGAGGTGAAAAACTACTATCTGGATATATGGGGCTGGCAGCGTTTTAAACTAAAATCATTCTGTAACACGCAGCAGAAAATCGATAGATTGTTTATTGGCCAGGAGGATGAAAAAAAACGACGCATCCACGACGGGTTGCTTACACTTTGCACAGAGGTACTTTTTATCCGCGACCGGCATGATCAGCACAAGTTTCATCCGCGTATCACTGCACAGTACACGTACTCGTACCGATACCTGGACGATCATGTAAAAGAAGCTTTTAATCGCCTGTATGATGATTTTTTCTATCGCAAGCACAACTATTTCTGGCGTGAGCAGGCAATGCAGAAACTACCCGTGCTGCTTTCTTCCACAACCATGATGGCATGTGGTGAAGATCTTGGTATGGTGCCTGATTGTGTACCCTCGGTAATGAATGAATTGCAGATGTTGAGCCTGGAGATCCAGCGTATGCCCAAAGATTCAAAAACCCTGTTTACCGATCTGAGTTCACTGCCTTATCTCTCTGTATGTACCACTTCTACCCATGATATGTCACCCGTTCGTGCATGGTGGACTGAAAACAGAGCGGTCACACAGCGTTATTACAACGAAATTTTACATCATGGTGGCACAGCTCCGGAAGAATGTAACGAAACACTGTGCAAGGAGATTCTTACCAAACATTTGCAATCCACGGCAATGTGGGTTATATTGCCCTGGCAGGACTGGATGTCGGTCGATGAAAAACTGCGAAACCCCAATTATGCCGCTGAACGCATCAACATACCAGCCAACCCGGCACATTACTGGCAATACAGGATGCATCTTTCTCTGGACGATTTACTGAAGGAAACTGATTTTAACAAGATGATTCTTGAGATGAACCGTCGCTGACCCCGCAAAAGTGAACATCATAAATTAAAAAAAAGGATTGTACCGTAATGGCCAATCCTTTTTTGTTCATGAAGATAATTGTTTATGCTTTACCTGCACTTCCGAGTACTTCTTCAGTCTTGTGCATGTAGAGTTTTTTCAGTTCTTCGCGAGCGGGTCCCAGATATTTACGGGGATCGAATTCTGCCGGTTTTTTTGCAAGTACTTCACGTACAGCTGCAGTCATGGCAAGACGACCGTCGGAGTCGATATTTATTTTGCATACAGCCGATTTGGCAGCTTTGCGCAACTGGTCTTCGGGAATACCGATTGAATCATTCAGTTTGCCACCGTTCTCGTTGATAATTTTCACATATTGCTGGGGTACCGATGATGAACCATGAAGCACGATGGGAAATCCTGGAATGCGTTTCTCAATTTCTTCCAGAATATCGAAACGAAGCGGAGGCGGCACCAGTACACCTTCCTCGTTGCGGGTACACTGTTCCGGAGTGAACTTGAATGCACCATGAGAAGTACCGATAGAAATAGCCAACGAATCCACACCTGTGCGCGAAACAAAGTCAACCACTTCGTCGGGTTCGGTATAGGTGTGGTGTTCTGCCTGAACCTCATCCTCGATGCCGGCAAGCACACCCAACTCTCCTTCCACCGTAACGTCATACTGATGAGCGTACTCAACCACTTTCTTTGTCAGGGCAATATTTTCTTCATAGGGAAGATGAGAGCCATCAATCATAACGGATGAAAAGCCGCTTTCGATACAGTCTTTGCATAACTCAAAGCTGTCGCCGTGGTCGAGATGGAGTACGATAGGAATTTCATAACCCAACTCTTTTGCGTATTGAACAGCTCCCTGTGCCATATAACGCAGCAAGGTCTGATTGGCATAATTACGTGCACCGCTGGAGACCTGGAGGATAACGGGAGACTTTGTTGCCACGCAGGCGGAGACAATGGCCTGCAATTGTTCCATGTTGTTGAAATTAAAAGCAGGGATGGCATAACCACCGTCAACTGCTTTTCTGAACAAATCCTTAGAGTTTACTAAACCCAATTCTTTATAACTAACCATTTGCAAATTATTTTATTTTTCGGAAAATATTAATACTGTACAAAAATACGATTTAATCTGCAAACTGCAAAAAATGTTTCAACTTTATACTATGTAGGATGTTTATCTTTGAAACAATCACTGCAACGAGAAAATCCTTATTTTCAACAGGGAAAATATCTTTTTTAATTTTTTTTATTATTTTTGTGTTATAATCTTACAGTTTATTTTAAAATATCTAATAGCTTAATTACGATGACCATAGGAGTACCCAAAGAGATTAAAGTCCAGGAGGGGAGGGTAGCAATGACTCCCGCTGGTGTACATGAAGTGACCCGCAGAGGCCACACTGTATATGTACAAAAAAATGCCGGCCTTGAAAGTAATCTGCCTGATGAGCGTTATATCAACGCAGGAGCCGTAGTTGTGGACACCATCGATGAAGTCTACGCGAGTGCTGACATGATAGTAAAAGTAAAGGAACCGATGGGAAGAGAATATGCATTGATCAGGGAAAATCAGATTCTATTCACATACTTCCATTTCGCATCCGACAAGAATTTGACGGATGCAATGAGGAAGAGCGGTGCAGTTTGCATTGCCTATGAGACGGTAATGGACCAGAACGGAATCCTGCCGCTGCTCACGCCCATGAGTGAGGTAGCCGGACGTCTTTCTGTGCAGGAAGGAGCCAAATATCTTGAAAAACCCCAGGGCGGAAAAGGCGTGTTGCTGGGAGGGGTTCCGGGTGTGAAACCTGCGGAAGTGATCATCGTTGGAGCTGGTGTAGTGGGAGCCAATGCTGCTTTAATGGCAGCCGGACTGGGCGCCAATGTAAAAATACTGGACATCAATCTAAACAGGCTTCGTTATCTGTCGGAAGTCATGCCTGCCAACGTGGAGACGGTTTATTCAACCCGTTTTGCCATCTCCGATTTGGTGAAGAGTGCCGATCTGGTTATCGGAGCTGCCTTGCAGGTAGGCATGAAGGCTCCCCATCTGGTAACGCGGGAGATGCTAAAAGAGATGACACCCGGTACCGTGATCATTGACGTGTCGGTCGATCAGGGAGGTTGTTTTGAAACCACACATCCCACGACCCACACTGACCCTGTTTACGTGATAGATGGAGTCATTCACTATTGTGTGGCAAACATTCCCGGTGCAGTGCCGGTCTCTTCTACACGTGCCCTCACCAATGCGACCCTGCCCTATGTGATTACACTGGCTGATAACGGCTGGAAAAAAGCCTGTCTGTCTCATCCCGATCTGAAACAGGGACTGAATGTTGTGCATGGTGATATTGTATTCAAGGGAGTGGCTGATTCCTTGAATTTGCCTTACAAAGAATGGAAAAACTAATCTAAAAAAATCGGATTGAAAATTAAAGAAAAATTTCAAGAATATCATGCTTTTCTTTTGTAGATAAAGAAAAATTAATTTTCTTTGTTCATATTCTATTTATAACATTTATAAATAACTATAAATTCACAGTTTGTTATGGAAAAATTCAATCAGGATAATGAGATTCAGATAGAGTTGAGTGACGAGATTGCTCAGGGTATTTATTCTAATCTGGCAGTTATTTCACATTCAACCTCAGAGTTTGTGGTTGATTTCATTCGTATTGTACCCGGGTTGCCGAAAGCTAAAGTCAAATCCAGAATTATTCTTACGCCGGAACATACAAAAAGATTGTTCATGGCGCTGAAAGACAATATAGACAAGTTTGAGCAACAAAACGGAACCATCCGCCTTCAGGCCGATCCCGGTTTTTTACCACCTATAGGGGGAATAGGACAGGCCTGAGTGGATATTCTTTTTAATCACAGCAACAATTATCAAAACCTTCCATAAGTTTAACCGGTTCAAAACGGACCATTGGAGGAAAGTATATGAAAATTAATATGTTTAATCTGAAAAATATATGGATCTGTTAAGTATATCTGCTGTAAATTGGGCGAGAGCACAGTTTGCGCTCACTGCCGGCTATCACTGGATATTTGTCCCCCTTACCATCGGCCTGGGACTCATCATGGCAATCATGGAGAGTATTTACGTAAAAACAGGCGATGAAAAATGGAAGCAGACAACCCGTTTCTGGCAAAAGATTTTCGGTATTAACTTTGCCATTGGTGTGGCCACTGGAATTATTCTGGAGTTTCAGTTCGGCACAAACTGGTCGAATTACAGTTGGTTTGTGGGTGATATTTTCGGCGCCCCTCTCGCCATTGAGGGCATTGTCGCATTTTTTCTGGAAGCCACATTTATCTCCGTCATGTTTTTTGGTTGGAACAGGGTAAGTAAAAAAGCACATCTGGCCTCCACATGGCTTGTCTTTGTGGGAGCAACACTGTCTGCTTTCTGGATACTGGTTGCCAATGCGTGGATGCAATATCCTGTGGGAATGGAGTTCAATCCAAACACGGTGCGTAATGAAATGGTCGATTTCTGGGCAGTGGTACTTTCTCCGGTAGCTTACAACAAGTTTCTCCACGCGGTCTTCTCCTGTTGGGCTGTGGGTGCATCTTTCGTGGCGGGGGTGTCGGGATGGTATCTTCTAAAAAAGCGGCATACAGAATTTGCCATTCAAAGTTTAAGGATTGCGGCACTTGTGGGGCTTGTCGGCTTTGTGATGCTTGCCGTCACCGGTGACGGCTCTGCCTATCAGGTAGCACAAAAACAACCAATGAAGCTGGCGGCAATGGAAGGATTGTACGAGGGCAAAGAAGGTGCGGGCCTTTCGGCTTTTGGTATATTAAATCCCAACAAAACAGCGTACAATGATGAGGTAAAACCTTATATTCTCAATGTGGAGATACCCAAACTTCTCTCATTCTTGGCTTATCGCGACCCGAATGCTTTTGTACCGGGAGTGAAAGACATTATCGACGGAGGGTATGCACTTCCAGACGGAACAACGGCGCTCTCTTTTGAGGAACGTAAAGTTCGCGGAGAAATAGCCATTCAGGCACTTGCAGATCAAATGGTTGCAAGGAAAGATGGACGTGTTGACGAAGTGGCCAGCCATGAGGCAATTCTCAAGGATAACTATGCTCACTTTGGTTATGGATACCTTGAGACCGGCGAGGACCTGATTCCCGATATACCGTTGACCTACTATAGTTTTCATCTGATGGTAATGATCGGAATTTTTTTCATATTGCTCTTCACAGTGGTGCTGTATTATCTCTACAGAAAGAAAATGAGCAGTACCCGGTGGCTGCAATATGTCGCTTTGTGGAGTATTCCCCTTTCCTTTATTGCGACCCAGTTGGGGTGGATCGTGGCAGAAGTGGGACGGCAACCCTGGACTATTCAGGACATCCTGCCTGTGCAGATTTCTGCTTCGGCAGTATCTGCAGGAAATATTATCACCACTTTTATTTTGTTTGCGTTGATTTTTACCGGTTTACTTGCCGCAGAGGCGACCATCATGGTAAAACAGATAAAGAAGGGCCCTGCTCCGCTCTCGTCCGAGCATCAACCCGAACAATAAAAGAAGTTGCACAGTTAAAAAAAAAGTACAATGATTACATATGAATTTCTACAACAATACTGGTGGTTTATCATGTCGCTCCTGGGAGGACTGCTTGTTTTTCTGCTTTTTGTCCAGGGAGGACAGTCGATGCTCGGTTCCCTTTCCAGAAAGGAGGATGAAAAAAAACTGCTGATCAATGCACTCGGTCGGAAGTGGGAATATACATTTACTACGTTGGTAACATTTGGCGGCGCCTTTTTTGCTTCTTTCCCATTATTTTATTCTACCAGCTTTGGCGGTGCTTACTGGGCCTGGATGATCCTGCTCTTTTGCTTTGTGCTGCAAGCGGTTTCTTATGAGTTTCAGTCGAAACCGGGCAATATTTTTGGCCCCCGCGTGTACCGTACTTTTCTTTTTCTGAACGGGGTGTTGGGCACATTTTTACTGGGCGTGTTGGTCGCTACTTTCTTTACAGGCTCCGATTTTACGGTGGGCAAGGGAAACATTGCCGGTCTGGGGATCTCCGGAGCAGTCATCAGCCAATGGCAAAATCCGCTTCACGGACTAGAATCACTTGCTAATCTCCGGAATCTTTGTCTGGGTTTTGCAGTGTTATTTCTGGCCCGCACACTGGCCAGTCTCTTTTTTGTGAACCGGCTCCGGCATGAAGTTCTGGAAAATAGATCGCGTAAGTTTGTACTCTATAACGGTGTGCCTTTTTTATTGTTTTTCCTTGTTTTTCTGATATGGACATTATTTGATGTAGGATATGCTGTGGATCCTGTCACCAGGGCTGTTTCACTCGAGAAAATGAAATATCTGCATAATTTCATGGATATGCCATGGATCATGGTGTTGTTCATTCTGGGTGTCGTTGCTGTCTTATATGGTACATTTAAAACTGTTTTCAGTCCACAATTCAAAAAAGGTATCTGGTTTGCCGGTGCCGGAACCATCGTTACCGTGACCATGCTTTTGCTGATTACCGGCTATAACAATACGGCCTATTATCCCTCTTCCACCGATCTGCAAAGTTCACTCACGCTGGGAAACTCCTCATCGAGTGAATTCACCCTCACTGCGATGGCAGTGGTTTCACTCTTTGTACCAGTGGTCATTGGTTACATCATCTATGCCTGGAGCGCACTGGAGAAAAAGAGACTGGGCATGGAAGAACTGAATACCGATGGAAACGCGTATTGATTTCACGAATCATTTAGGGTTGTCTTTGAAACAGGATGACTGGAGCAATGATTTTCAGAGGAGGATACAGAACTTTGTATCCTCTTTTTTGTGGAATTTTATAAAAAATAGACAGATGTCCCGATAAAATATTTAATTTTGTCATTCATTTGTGCATGTATGGAGGGAATAGGAAAAAATAATCTTTTTTTGCTGGCGGTATTGATTGTGCTGTTTACTGCGTGTAGCAGCGCTGGGCGTAGTAGGTTTCGTGCAGAGAATCATATCGGTTTCGACACCATCAATGTACATGAAAGATCTCATCTCGAAGGCGATACCTCGAAACCGTTTTGTGACATACATGTACAGTTTGTATATCCGGCGACCGCTTCCAGGGCCATTATGGACAGTTTGCAACGTTTTTTTGTGAGACAAACATTCGGGGACTTCTACAATGCGCTTGCACCGGCACTTGCTGCAGATGCGTATGTGGAAAACTTTATTAAAAACTACAATGCCGATGCCGTTACATACAGGGAAACTGCAAAAGACATCATGGAACTGAATACCCTTATCCCCGGAATAGATATCTCTGACAGCGAACACGAGGTGAAGGATACTTTTTATTCCTATTATGAAAGCCTGTCCGATTCGATTGTTTATAATCAATACGGGCTCATTGCGTTTCAGGTAAAGCAATCGAACAATAAAGATGGTGCCACGTCTTACAATTCTTACCGCAACTATGTAATCAATTTAAACAATGGCAACCAGGTGACAGAAAGTGATATTTTCAACACAGGATATGATTCTGCCATGCAAAGCTTGATTATCAATTCTTTGCTTGATCAGAATAATGTAAAAACAATTTCTGAACTCGAAGAACTGGGTTTCTTTGGGATCCAGGAAATCATTCCCAACCGGAATTTTCTGTTGAACGAAAAAGGAATTATTTACACCTACAACAAAGGAGAGTACTCGGCTTATCAGCTGGATGCCCCGCAGGTATTTATACCTTATTCAGCAATTCGTTCTCTATTGAAAGAAAATACTGTTATATATAAACTGGCTGGTTTGCAGTGAAAGATATCAAGACCTATTTTCCAGCCCTTACAGCGTTACAAAAAGAGCAGCTTGATGCGCTTGAAGGATTGTATGCCGATTGGAATGAAAAGATTAATGTGATTTCCAGAAAAGATATTGGAAACCTGGCCCTGCATCATGTGCTCCATTCGCTTTCCATTGCAAGGTATATTTCATTTGTTCCGGGTACCCGCATTATGGACGTGGGTACGGGCGGGGGATTCCCGGGAATACCCCTTGCTATTTTTTTCCCTGATGTGAATTTCCTGTTGGTCGACAGTATTGGAAAAAAAATCAGGGTGGCCGGAGCCGTGGCGCAAGCGATCGGACTCTCTAACGTGGAGGTAGTACACACCCGTGTGGAGGACGAAAAGAGAAAGTTTCATTTTATCGTAAGCAGAGCAGTCATGCCTTTGCCGGACCTTATCAAAGTAACCCGAAAAAACATTGCATCCGAACAGATAAATGCTCTTCCCAATGGAATTATCTGCCTGAAGGGTGGGGACCTGACAGCTGAGATTCAACCTTATAAAAGGATGGCCGATGAAATTTTACTCTCAAAATATTTTTCAGAGCCTTTCTTTCAAACCAAGAAGCTGGTGTATGTCTCACTGAGCTGATCTTTTTATCTGCAGCCCGAGCAGGATTATTCCAAAAGAAAGTGCTATTTTTGTCCTGAATATCCTCTTGCAACCTCTTTTTATGAAAATTAAAACTTTTGAATTCAATCCGTTGGGTGTGAATACCTACGTACTTTCCGACGAAACAAAAGAGTGTGTTGTGATCGATGCAGCCTGTTTTTATGCCGATGAATGGGAAATATTGCTTAATTATATCCTGGATCATGATTTTGTGGTTAAGCACCTAATCAACACGCATTTACACTTCGACCACCTTTTTGGCGTCAACCGGATGGCTGCACAGTTTGGACTGTCTTTATCCTGCCATCAGGCCGATGAGTTTCTTTTGGAAGATATACCCGTACAAATGCATTTGTTTGGTCTTCCGAATGTAAATAACAATTACAGGCCCGATATAGGCAGGTTCCTGCAGGAAGGGGATCAGCTTACCTTTGGTAATCAGATGCTCGAGGTAATTCATCTGCCCGGACATTCACCCGGAAGTGTGGTGTTTCATAATAGGGCTGAAAACGTCCTTTTTAGTGGAGATGTATTGTTTCATTCGGGCATTGGGCGTACAGACCTGGCTGGAGGCGATTTCAATACACTGGTGGAAGGCATAAAAACAAAGCTTTTCACACTACCTGCGGAAACGCGGGTCTATCCCGGTCACGGACCCTCGACCGCTATTGGGCAGGAAAAAGCCGACAATCCTTTTGTCGGTGGAAGATAACAATCTGAAGATCAATAAAAAATCATATCGTTCATTATGTTGAAAATGGAACAATTTAAAAATCGTCATGTGGGGATATCGGAATCCGAAAAAGAAATGATGCTCAAATCTCTCGGAATAAATTCTGTTGAGGAGTTGATCAATCAGACAATCCCTGCAGATATTCGCCTATCGGAACCCTTGTCACTTCCCGCCCCGTTATC
Organism: Porphyromonadaceae bacterium; assembly: GCA_021372865.1. GTDB lineage: Bacteria > Bacteroidota > Bacteroidia > Bacteroidales > Dysgonomonadaceae > Proteiniphilum. The sequence goes on along the minus strand of JAJFTO010000019.1, from coordinate 164,933 downwards.
CGAGCAGGAATATGCTGAAGAAATTGCTCAAATAGCATCCCGGAATCAGGTATTTACTTCCTATATTGGAATGGGATGGTATGACAACATCACTCCTGCAGCCATTTACCGCAACGTGTTCGAGAATCCGGTGTGGTACACATCCTATACTCCTTATCAGGCAGAAATATCACAGGGACGGCTGGAAGCATTGTTAAACTTTCAGACAGTAGTAAGTGAACTCACCGCACTGCCTCTCTCTAACTGTTCTCTGCTCGATGAAGCCACCGCCGCCGCCGAAGCGGCTACCATGATGTACGGACTGCGTAGCCGTGAACAGGTAAAAAACAATGTGGAAACTTTGTTTGTGGATGAACGGATCTTTCCTCAAACATTGGCAGTGTTACAAACCAGAATGCATTATGCTGGAATTGAGATTATTATAGGAGATTGGAAAACCTTTACTTTTGGACAGCCCTGTTTTGGAATGATTCTCCAATATCCCGATGGAGACGGAAACGTAGAAGATTATCGCGATTTGGTGAAAAAAGCACACGAAGCAGATTGTAAGGTGGCTGTGGCGACCGATTTGATGGCACTTGTATTGCTTACTCCTCCAGGCGAATGGGGGGCCGATATTGCTTTCGGCAGCAGTCAGCGATTTGGCATACCCATGTTTTATGGCGGTCCTTCCGCTGCTTTCTTCGCTGCAAGGGAAGAGTTCAAGCGTTCCATGCCGGGACGTATTATCGGTATTTCGAAAGATGCATATGGTAAAGAAGCGTATCGCATGGCACTGCAAACGCGTGAACAACATATCAAACGGGAAAAAGCCACTTCAAATATCTGTACTGCACAGGCGCTACTGGCAACCATGTCCTCTTTTTATGCCGTTTATCACGGTCCCGAAGGCTTGAAAGAGATTGCCCGCCGTATTCATTCTGTGGCTTCCCATGTGAGCGATGAACTGAAAGAGTTGGGTTTTAAGCAACTCAATAAAAATTTCTTCGATACCCTGAAAATAGAATTACCCGAAGGGATATCCGCTCAGGATATCCGGGAAAACGCAGAGGTGAGATCCATCAATCTGCGTTATTTTAAAAGCGGAGAGATTGGTATTAGTATCGATGAAACTACCAATGATTACAAGGTGCATGAACTGCTGGCTGTTTTTGCAATGGCTGCGGGCAGTTCAAAGGTTTTTATGATAGACGACTTGCCTGAGAAAATCACATTGAAGGAATTACATCTCCGAAAATCGGACTTCCTGAAACACCCCACCTTTCAAAATTATCATACGGAAACCGAACTAATGCGTTACATCAAGCAACTGGAACGTAAAGATATTTCCCTGGCTCATTCCATGATCTCGCTTGGTTCCTGCACGATGAAACTGAATGCAGCGTCGGAATTGTTGCCGCTCGGATTACCCGGTTTACAGCGTATGCATCCCTTTGCTCCGGAGGAACAGACCACAGGCTACAGGCAGATGATCGATGAACTGGAAGAGATGCTGGCGGAGATTACAGGTTTTGCTGCTACCAGCCTGCAGCCCAACTCGGGAGCAGCAGGCGAGTACACCGGACTGATCACCATCGGTGCTTATCACGAAAGCAAGGGTGAAGGATATCGCAAGGTGGTGCTTATCCCGGCATCGGCACACGGTACAAACCCTGCCAGTGCCGCACAGGCCGGCTTCACGCCGGTGACGGTGGCCACCGATGCGAAAGGAAATGTAGATATGGATGATCTGCGCAGCAAGATAGCACAACATCGCGACAATCTGGCTGCCTACATGATTACTTATCCCTCCACACATGGTATCTTTGAGACAGAAATCCGAGAGATGTGCCGACTCATCCATGAAGCCGGAGGACAGGTGTATATGGATGGAGCCAACATGAATGCACAGGTGGGTTACACCAATCCGGGTACCATTGGTGCCGACGTGTGCCACCTGAACCTGCACAAAACATTCGCCATTCCTCACGGTGGAGGCGGACCCGGTGTGGGACCCATCTGTGTGGCGGAACACCTGATTCCCTTTCTCCCAGGTCATCCTGTAACATTTGAAACGAACAGGAATACGGTGTCAGCAGCCGCATTTGGTAGTGCCGGGGTACTTGAGATTACCTATGCCTACATTCGTATGATGGGAGCCGAAGGGTTGAAAGAAGCTACCGGAGCGGCCATTCTTAACGCCAATTACCTGGCCGAAAAGCTGAACGACGCATACGGCATTGTCTATCGTGGTGTTCACGGAAGAGTGGGGCATGAACTGATACTTGATTGCAGGGGGCTGAAAGAGGTGTCGGGTATCACCGAAACGGATATAGCAAAACGACTGATAGATTATGGTTATCATGCGCCCACACTCTCTTTTCCAGTACATGGCACGCTGATGGTTGAACCCACAGAGAGTGAAAGTCTGGCTGAACTGGACCGGTTTGTGGCTGCCATGAAACAGATTCATGAAGAAATCATCGAAGTATCACGGGGCGAATATACAAGAGACGACAACGTACTGGTGAATGCGCCCCATCCCCAGTACGAGGTGACGGCGGACGAGTGGAAACATGCATACCCGCGAAGCAAAGCAGCATTTCCGCTTCCCTTCGTATCTGAAAATAAATTCTGGGTGAATGTGGCACGCGTAGACAACGCATATGGAGACAGGAATCTTGTATCATGCCTCTGTACGCAATAGCGATCTGAACAAATAAAGATAAATCGGAAGATACCCGTTTGTTTCAAAACAATTCGGGTATCTCTCCTTGTTCAAAAACAATGATGGGGGAATCTGAGATATCTTTTTTAAAGGCATCCGTGATTTCTTTGCTTACGACTGTCAGATTTACCTTTACCCGGTTTACCATGACATCGGGGTAGGCTCCGGCAAAATGTGTCACCACGGGATGACTCTCCGGGATGGTGGCATCGACCAGGAAAGCATCTATCTTATCCATTACCTGCATCATCTGCTTATAAGAATATTGCACTGTTTCCACTTTAAAGTTGTTTGTTCCGAGCCGGGCAATCAACTCCTCTTTATATCGATTCCTGTCGCCTGTAACGGCAATCACAAAAATGCCACTGTTGTCGATAAATGAACCGCCGTAAAAATTCGGATAAAGGTTGGGATCCGATTCCCGTTCCATCCAGTCATCACTGAATGAATTCATTAGCTTTTCATGTAAATCCGTGCCTGTTGGATTGTTCGCCATATGTTTTATGGTGTCGTCGGAAATTGAATTCCGTACATCAGTCTTATTGCTTTGTTTGTTAAACTGATTGCATGAAGAGAGGAAAAGAACGCTGCCCAGTGTTAAAAGTAAAAAAAAAAGAAAAGTTGATTTCATTGCTGACATAAATAACGATTAATGTTGGTTATAACGGAAATAAGCCGCAATTTGTTTTGCAAAATATTAAACCTTGTAGTTTTTTTATTTTTATCCTTTAGTACTTCTTCGACATCTTTAACCCTGTGGCATGAACTTTTAGCACGTCTGTACTTGTTTAAAGTGCGTAGAATGTATAAATATTTTCTTTTAAACAAACCTTCTTTTAAATGCAAGACTTTATGAAAAAAATTTTTTTTAAAAATGGTTTCCTGGCAATAGTATCCATGTTGATGCTATGGGCTCTGGCAAGTTGTATGGATGAGAATGAAAATGAAAAAATCGACGGGAAAGCAACCATCCAGTTTAAACTGACGGATGCGCCTGCGTTGAATTACGATGCAGTAAATATTGATGTTCGTGGCGTTCGCATAGGCGTCGCAGACAAATTTTTTGATGTGGAAGATGATATCGACTCAAGTGAAGTGACCTGGGTGGATCTGGATGTCAAGAATCCAGGTATTTATAATCTTCTGGACTTAAGAAACGGAGAAACGGTCTTGTTGGCCGGTGGTGATATTCCTGCTGGAAAAATCAGCCAGGTAAGATTAATTCTAGGTGATGGAAGCAATGTGGTGGTAGATGGTGTGCCCCACGACCTGAAGACTCCTTCGGCCCAAACCAGTGGCCTTAAGTTTAATCTGCACGAAACACTGTTGCCAGACCTGGCTTACAGCTTCGTAATTGATTTCGATGCCGCCCGATCAATCGTAAAAAAAGGTAACGGTACATACAGCCTGAAACCGGTGATCCGTACCTATGCCGAAGCATTTGGCGGTACGATAAAAGGAACTGCTTTGCCGGCACGAGCTGATACGACGGGAGTAAGTTACGTGCAAATTATCAACGGTACAGATACATTGATTTCTCTTCCTGAGGATAATGGAATGTTCCTTTTCCCAGGGTTGAAACCTGCGCTGTGGAATCTGACCGTTTTTGCAGATACAACCACGACCTATAAGGATACGGTGATTACCGGTATCAATGTCGAGTCTGGAAAGGTTGTCGATCTTGGTATGATTCAATTACATAAAAAATGAAGATTCACCGGATTTTGATTAAATGTAAAAAATGGAGCCAATGAATGGCTCCATTTAATTTATTTTCACATTTACGAACGTACAAACCACGCCTTCTTTACTATCTTTGCAGGTACTTATTACTGAGTGAGTAGATAAGAAATAAAAATACTGAATACATATGAAAAGATTTCATTACGCATTAATTTTGGCTGCTGTTATGGTCCTGGGTGTATCGTGCAAACCCAAACAGAGTGCTTATAAGCAGGTTTACGAAGCCGCAAAAGAAAGAGAAATGCAGCAAACCGCATCTCAACCTACGACTGTGGTAAAAGATGCCAGTCCGCTTCCTCCTGTCGAGGTGTCTGTAAGAAAAGAAAAAGTTGAGCCTGTGTATGCGAATGATGCGGCAGGTCTCAAGAAATACAGTGTGGTGATTGCCTCACTCAGTGTAAAACTGAATGCCGAATCACTGAAAGAGAGAATGGTTAGCGAGGGACATCAGGTAATTCTGGCCCAAAATGAACAGGGTATGTACCGGGTAATTGTTGCCAGTTACGACGACAAACAGCAGGCTGCAGCCAAGCGCGAACAACTGTACAGTACCTATTCTGCCAAAGGCGATACCGATTATCTGAGAAAGACGTACGGCGTTCCATTCAATGATCTCTGGATTCTGGAAAGACAATATTAAAGGTTGTGTGAAAAAGAGACGGAACCGGATTTATAAAAGTCCGTTCGTCGCCCTTTTTCTTTACAAGATCAAGAGCTGCCCGTTACAGAAAATGAGGCAGCTCTTTCATTCTTCACAATATGAAAGTTCAATTTTTGGGCACCGGAACCTCTACGGGGGTACCCCAGATTGGTTGCCGTTGCGCGGTATGCCGCTCCAATGACCTGCGCGACAAGCGACTGCGGGCATCCGTCAGGGTGGAGGTAGCGGACAAGTCACTGGTGATAGATTGTACACCCGATTTCAGGCAGCAGATGTTGCCACTTCCCTTCGCAAAGATCGACGGAGTACTGCTTACACACGAACATTACGATCACACGGGTGGTATTGACGACCTACGTCCCTTTTCAGTTTTCGGTTCGGTGGACCTGTTCATGGAAGAACAGCTGGAATATGCGATCAGGAAACGTATGCCTTATTGTTTTGGTCCGGTCAAGTATGGTGGCGTGCCTGACATCACCGTCCGAAAAATTAACGAAAAAAATCCTTTTTATATAGGAAGTGTGGAGGTGATACCCATCCGTGTGATGCATTACAAATTGCCAATTCTGGGATACCGGATTGAGAATTTTGTCTATCTGACCGATGTAAAAACTATTCCGGAGACCGAGTTTGATAAACTGAAAAATGTGGATACGCTTGTGATCAGTGCATTAAGAAAAAAAGAGCATATTTCACATCAGACATTGGAACAGGCTTTGAAGGTAGTCGACAGAATCGGACCCAAAAAGGTCTTTTTTACTCACATGAGCCACGAAATGGGATTGCATGAGATGGTGGATGAAGAACTTCCTTCCCACGTGAAGCTGGCATATGATGGCCTGGAGCTATCCATTTGAAAACTCCATGGCATAATCACAGTTTCAATCTGTCCCTTGTAATGTTTGACAAGGCTGTAGGAGTTGAAAGAATGGCCTTGGAATGTTTTTTGTCGCATTTTTTAACTAATAGAAATGCAGCGTTTTGATAAAATATTCGTCTTTTGAACAAATGAGGTTGTTTTGTCTGCTTTGATTCGTATATTTGTAATGGTAAAGTAGTTTGTCGTAAAAAAAAGGTCGTGAGCATTAAACTATTGCCTGCAAATAATGTCAAAGGGTCAATGAAAGGTAAACGGATAAAAAAATCGGAATAAGAATATAAAATGGGGAGAAACTATGAAAACGAATAAAATTTTACTGACCGTTTTGCTTGCTGCGGTACCTCTCTTCGGTTTCGCTCAGGAATGGGATGATATCTATGCCGATCCGGCACGGAATGAAACGGTGAGAATTCAAAAAAAGCAACCGGAACCACAGAAAAAGAAAGTAGTCATTGTTCAGGGCGACGCTGCCAATATGGAGGTAATGGCCAACGGTAGAGATGTAGATGAATACAATCGTCGCGGAAATGATGATACATTATCCAATGATCAATCTCTTTCCGGGAGAACAGAAGATGATTATACGGAATACGAGTACACCGACCGGATTGTACGGTTTCACGATCCCGAATCGAGTATCAAAATTTCAGGAGCAGACGAAGTAATTGTCTACGTGGACGATGATCTGTATGACAATTACAACAACCGCGGATGGAACAACGACATCTATTTTGGCATGGGGTGGGGAGCTTCCTATTATCCCTGGTATGATCCCTGGTATTATGGCAGCTGGTACAGTCCCTGGTATTACAATCGCTGGTACGACCCCTGGTATTACGGTTATGGCGGTTGGTACGGTATGGGAAGCCCCTGGTATTACGGTAGCTGGTATTCACCCTGGTATTACGGAGGTTGGTATGATCCCTGGTACTATGGATATGGCTACGGTTACGGATATGGCGGATACTGGGGCGGTGGTTACCAAAACGGTTTCTATGACGGATATTACAGCAGCCTGACACACAACCGCTCGGGAAGAAGTTCAGGCGTGTACAGATCCAGTTCAGCCAACAGAAGTAGTGCTTCAGCACGGCTTTCCGGAAGATCATCCACCACGTCGGGTACTCGCAGCGCTTTGTCAGGCAGGACAGCCAACACGCGCGGATCAGTATCTGATAGGACCGTCACAAACAATACGCGTTCCCGTGTAGCGGACAGGAATGAATCGACTGCCTCAAGAACAAGAATTATTGACAACTCGGGCAGGACGTATGACTCCAGAACAGGTCGCATAATTGACCGTTCGGGTAGCAGCAGCCGTTCTGAATCTATCAACAGATCTATCGCCCCATCTTCTACGAGAAGCAGCTCATCCTATGAACGTAGTACAACTACTCCTTCCCGCAGTGGCAACATTTATCAGAGAGGAAGCACCTCCACTCCTTCAAGAAGTAGTTCCGGTTATGAACGTAGTGTAACTCCCAGCCGGAGCAGTGACACCTATTCCTCGCCGTCAAGAAGCTCAAGCTCAGACAGAGGCTCCGTATATTCCGCCCCGAGCCGTAGCTCCTCATCCGGCGGTTCCTTTGGTGGCAGTAGTTCAAGTTCCGGTAGCAGTGGACGTTCAAGCGGCAGTCGCAGATAGGTAACAAGTATTTAAGGCTGTCTCCTGCACCCCGTGTGTTTATGGAGACAGTCTTTTCTAATTCTCAATTTATTATACAGAAGATGATGAAAAAAATCGTTTACATACTTTTTATATTGTTCCTACTATCACCTTCACTTTTTGCACAGTCTGAAGTGGATGCGTTACGCTTTTCACGCGAGGATCTTCACGGAACAGCCCGTGCTATGTCCATGGGAGGGGCTTTTGGTGCACTGGGTGGTGATCAGACGGCAATTTCAATCAATCCTGCCGGTATTGCAGTTTATCGCAGTTCGGAAGTAGTGGGAACCTTGAACCTCTCTCAGGAGAAATCGAGTGTGGGAAACCAGGATGCAAACAAAACCCGTTTTGACATGGACAACCTCGGCTTCGTGGGTTATTTTCCGCTGAGGAGTGACGCTTTACCCCTCGTGAACTTCGGTTTTTCTTTCAACAGGTTGAAATCGTTCGACAAGACCATTTCTGCCGTCGGACCGGCTGCCAGTACAATGATCGATTATATTGCCGACAGAAGTGCCGGCGTGGATCCGGTGAAACTTGAGATGGGTGATAATCTGTCCGATCCCTTTATTACACAACCCTGGCTTTCGGTTCTGGGATTTAACTCCCACCTGATCGATCCGGTGAACAACGGAGCCCGCTATGATCCGGTGAATACTTTCGGTGAAACAGCCATCGGTGAGATACGGACGAAAGAAAGAGGCCATGTAGACAACTATGATTTTACAGTGGGAACTACCATCAACAACGTGCTGAACCTGGGTCTCTCTCTCTCCGTCAAGGATATATCCTACAGTCTTGAATCGGATTATCTGGAAGATTTTGACAACGGTGGCTACACGCTCACAAACTGGATTACCTCCAGCGGTGCCGGTGTGAGTGCCAAGCTGGGTGCAATCTACAGGCCGGTCAATTTTCTCAGACTCGGCTTGGCCTGGCACACGCCCACCTGGTACGCACTGACGGAAACCTATGAGGCACAGATTGATGATGACATGGGTGCATACGCGACGGATCCAAATTACGAGCCCGGGCAAACCTATTCGGCTGTCTTTACCAACGACTACGATCTGAAGACTTCCGGCAAGTTGGTCGCCAGCATTGCAGGCGTATTCGGAAGCAATTTCATCGCCAGCATGGACTATGAACTGATGAACTACAGCCGCATGAAGCTGAATGTCCCCTCCGGTTCAATAGATGATCCCACCTGGTACGATATAGACAATGAATATATCTCAATGGATTTCCGTCCCGCATCCACAGTGAAGGTAGGGTTGGAGTACCGCTTTACACCACAGTTCTCAGGTCGCTTGGGCTATGCCTGGATGCAGAATCCCTACGAAACAACATTCCGGGAAAAAGGGGATGCCGCTGTAGCTGGCTCTAACACCATCTTTAGGGTAGAAGGAGACACCAATTACTTTACCGGTGGTATCGGCTATCGTTTCAACAGGAACTTTTTCCTCGATTTCGCGCTGGTCTACAAAACACAAACCGACGATCTGTATCCCTTCCCCAATCTGTGGAATCAGAACAGGAACGACCTTGTGATTGACGCCAGCCCGTTTGAGCTGAAAAACAGTTCATTCAGAGGATTGGTCACGCTGGGATATAAGTTTTAATGCAAGTCATTGCGGGTTCCTGAACCCGAACAACATAAAAGATATTTTCAACAGTGGTTCCACATGCAACGCAAAATAGTGGAAGGTATATAAAGCAGGCCGGGCAACAGACCCGGCTTTCTTTTTGGCTTTTTCCCGGTAAAAGAATTATCTTTGTACTCGAATCATAAAAGATCGAATAGTATGTCTCAAGAAAAAGGATATCTCTCTGCCGATAACAAAAGAAAAGTAACCACCCACCGCCTGTTGGAGATGAAGCAGCGGGGTGAAAAAATATCAATGCTTACAGCATACGACTATTCGATGGCTTCGGTGATTGATCAGGCGGGAATGGACGTAATCCTGGTGGGAGACTCGGCCTCTAACGTAATGGCAGGAAACACTACCACACTACCCATAACGGTAGAACAGATGATCTACCACGGCAAGTCAGTCATGAATGCCGTAAAACGTGCCATGGTTGTGATAGACATGCCTTTTGGAAGTTATCAGGGCAATCCCTACGAAGCGGTATCCAATGCGGTGAGAATGATGAAGGAGACACAAGCCGACTGTCTCAAGCTGGAAGGAGGAAAGGAAATATTGTCTTCCATCCAGGCGATACTGAATGCCGGCATTCCCATTATGGGTCATCTCGGACTGATGCCGCAATCGATCAATAAATATGGAACCTACGCTGTAAGGGCGCAGGATGATGCAGAAGCCGCCAGACTGCTTGATGATGCACATCTGTTGCAGGAAGCCGGCTGTTGTGCCATTGTGCTGGAGAAAATTCCTGCTGAACTGGCAAAAAAAGTCTCGGCAGAGCTGACTATCCCGATGATCGGCATTGGCGCCGGCCCGTATGTGGACGGGCAGGTATTGGTCATGCAGGATATGCTTGGGCTAAACAAAGGTTTTTCACCCCGTTTCCTGCGCCGGTATGCCAACCTGTACGACCAGATTGAATCTGCTGTCCGGCAATATATCAGTGACGTGAAATCGGCTGATTTTCCATCCGAAGCCGAAAGCTACTAACCGCTGGTACTAACTTTCCAAACCACTGTCCGATCAACATTCATTTCTAAAGAGCTGATTGCTGACCGCTTTCTTACAACCCGTTGTTCGTTGAACAATCACTCTTAAAAAGTTGATAACTGAACTACTATTTTAAAGATCGCTATATTTCGGAATTTCAGTCAGAAATTCATACGACTGATCATCGAAATTCAGCCGGTAACAGTAATGTTGCATACCATTTGAGACCACGATATGTTTTACCCGCAACACACTGTTGTAGCGCGCTACCTGATCGAAAACATCCTGCGTGATTGTTACTTGTGGTTCTTTATATTCAAGGATCATCACCGGCTGGAGCTGCGTGTTGTACACCACAGTATCGCAACGCCTGGTGAGGTTGTTTAGTTTCAGCGAAGCTTCATTGGCAATAAGTGATGCAGGATAATCTTTCACCGCAATCAGATAATGGACAAAATGCTGGCGTACCCATTCCTCGGGAGTGAGCACCAGATATTTTCGTCGCAGGGGATCGAAAATCTCAAAAATGCTGCCTTTTTTTCTGATTTTTGCATCGTAAGAGGGAAGATTTAACGTGTACATATTGTATCTTTGTAGAAGAACCGGACTCCAACAGCACAAAAATAACGTTTTTTTATGAGAACGAAACAGGAAATTGTGGAGAATTGGCTCCCCCGATATACCAAACGGCCGTTGCATGAGTTTACGAAATTCATTCTACTGACCAATTTTCAGAAGTACGTTGAGATATTTGCGAATCATTTCAACGTACCGGTTGTGGGTGCCGATGCAAATATGCCCAATGCCTCTTCCAACGGTATTACCATCGTCAATTTTGGAATGGGGAGTGCCAATGCGGCAACCATCATGGATCTGCTCAGCGCCATTACACCGACGGCAGTACTCTTCCTGGGTAAATGTGGCGGACTAAAGGCCAGGAGCGAACTGGGCGATTATATCCTGCCCATCGCTGCAATCCGTGGTGAAGGAACATCGAACGATTATTTTCCTCCTGAGGTACCTTCTCTGCCTGCTTTCAGCCTGTTACGCGCAGTATCCTCCAACATCCGCGATTTCGGCAGGGACTACTGGACCGGAACAGTCTACACTACGAACAGGCGTGTATGGGAATATGACGATGACTTTAAAAGCTATCTGAGACAGGTGCGCGTGATGGCGGTGGATATGGAAACAGCTACACTCTTCACTTGTGGGTTTGCCAATCATATTTCCACAGGAGCATTGCTGCTGGTTTCTGATCAGCCGCTTATTTCCACAGGCGTGAAAACAGAGAAAAGCGATCAGCATGTGACCGAAAATTTTGTGGAGGAGCATGTAAAAATAGGTATCAAATCGCTTTCCTCCATCATGAATAACGGTTCGACAATTAAACATCTCCGGTTCGACTGGTAAAATTGTAAATAACGATGGCCACAGCCCAAAAATTCACCTTTGACACCATTCGCAACGACATTCTTCGTCGCAATTTTCAATGCGTCTACCTGTTGATGGGCGACGAAGCTTATTTTATTGATGTTCTTACCGAACTTCTTCTTGAGACGGTGCTGACAGAAACCGAGAAGGATTTTAACCTGCTTACATTTTATGGAGCTGACTCCGATGTAAATGTCATCATCTCTTCGGCGCGTCGTTTTCCAATGATGGCCGAACATCAGTTGATTGTGGTGAAAGAGGCGCAGAATCTCGATAACCTGGAGCTGCTGGAACATTATGTAAAAAATCCGATGCCCTCCACCGTGCTGGTCATCAATTACAAGCACGGTACAGTGGACCGGCGCAAGGCCTGGGTGAAGCAGATCGACAAGACTGGCGTTGTTTTTGAATCGAAGAAACTATACGACAACCAGATTCCTCCCTTCATCACAACGTATTTCAGAGAGAAGCAGATGGGTATCGATGAAAAATCAGCCAGGATGCTGGCCGATTACGTGGGAAACGATCTCAGCAAACTGATTCCGCAACTGCAAAAGCTTGAGGTATCCCTGCCGGAAGGGTCTACCCGTGTCACATCCGAACTGATTGAGAAAAACGTGGGGATCAGTAAAGATTACAATACTTTTGAATTGCAGAGCGCAATCATCAGAAAAGATATGCTCGCTGCCCAACGGATTGTGGATTACTTTGGTAATAATCCGAAAGAAAATCCCATCATGGCTACGCTGGCTGTATTGTTTAACTACTTCAGCAATCTGCTTGAATGCTACTGGTTGCCCCAAAAAGATGAAGCAACCATCATGGCTGCCTTAAACTTGAGGTCGAATTACTTTGTGAGGGATTATGTGACAGGACTTCGGAATTACAACGCCAGCAAAGTGATGTCGATCATCTCTGATCTGAGAACATTCGATGCCCGTGCAAAAGGCATTGATAACCTTTCGGCCTCGCAGGGCGAACTGCTGAAAGAACTTGTCTACAGAATCATGCACTAATCAGCAGTGATCCACTTCACGATTTTATCGCTCAGGGGACTCTCCTTGGGCATCACCACGTCCACCAGTCGACCCTGTTCGTCGACCAGATACTTTTGAAAATTCCAGGTGACTTCCTGATCCATTACACCGTTATCGGCTTTACGAGTGAGCCATTTGTACAAAGGTGCCTGATCTTCACCCTTGACGCTGATTTTCTCCATCATCGGGAACGTTACTCCATAATTGGCCGTACAAAACTCTTTGATGTCACGGTTTATTCCAGGCTCCTGATTTTTGAAATTATTCGCCGGGAAACCAATTACTACAAAGTTCCTTGTTTTATAGCGTCCATATAGAGTCTGCAGATCTTCATACTGGGGAGTAAAACCGCATTTGGATGCCACATTTACAATCAGCACCTTTTTCCCTTTGAGCGATGCCATATTGAATGGTTTCCCATCAATATCTTTCACGGTGAAGTCGTGTAGCGTTTTATTTTCCACCAAAGAAACTCCGTCTTTCAGATTCGCATTTCCATTGTTCTTATTTTGAGAAGTAACTTTTTGTTGCCCGATGACCTGAATGGTCAGGAACATAAAAAGGGTGAAGAGTAAGTTGATGCCATAATACGATTTCATACTGATTTTTTTATTAAACGGATACACTTGATACTAAAATAACAGCAATGAGCACACACCTGTTCATTTCCTGGGTCATTTTATTATTTGAACCAAAATTCAGACATAAAAAATACAATTTATTTATCAGTATATCAATCAAATAATGATAAATTAATTGTTTTAGATTCGCTTTTATGCCGTGCATGATATGGGGAGGGCAAATATTACGGAATTTGCTTGATTCACTCGGTTCATCCAGATTTGTAAAAAATAACTTGAATAGAACTGTCGAATAATTTACATTTCTTCGTAAATTGTCTACAATAAATTAATTAGAAATGTAAATAGAAGGTAAGGAATGAGAAATGTATTCTATATATTACATAATAATACCGTCAAAGGATTCATAAAAAACAGTGTGTTACAATTGTAAGTTTGGTGCTTTAACATTTTAAAATATCGATCTGTAATAATTTTTAATCGCTTTAATACAGGAGTTTATCTTATAAAAATAAAGAAAAAGTTTCTCACTTCATCAGAAATAAACAGATGACTTGAATAAAACGTTAAATATTAATACTTTTATTTATTTATATATCAGATTATGAGGTAATAATATAAATTATATGAATTAAAAAATCAATGAGTATACAGATGTAATTTTATTATTTCAAATACTTCCTTTACAATTGTAATGAATCTAAGTACATTTGTAATAAACAATTATAAATTTATTATTTTCCATTTGTGAATAAAAATTTATACATTTGTATCTTTGGTTTCACAACAAAAGTATCCCTACTGAAACATCGAAAAAGGAAACGCTATGAAAGATCGAATAAAAATGATCATGGAAAAGGAGAACCTCACGCCTGCCAGGTTTGCCGATCAGTTACAGATCAACCGGGCAATTATTTCACACATCCTGAACGGACGAAATAACCCCAGTCTCGATGTAGTGACCAAAATTCTGGATGAGATGGACTACATCAGTCCCGAATGGCTACTTAAAGGAACCGGTCACATGTATAAGGAAGGACATCATGCCGAATCACTGCCTGTCGAACCTGATTTATTCCGCTCGGAGGTGATAAATCAAAGAGAACGACCGGAAGATGTCGAAAAGAGGCAGGAAACATTGTTTAAACCTACTGTTTCTACCACCCAAAATGCAGAATATAAACAATTTGAACCTCCAAAAACTGAAAACAAAAAAATCACCCAAATAATTATTTACTATTCCGACAATACTTTTGAAATCTTCAATCCACAATCTGGAAGGAATGAGATTGCGAAATAGATTATTTGAAAATTATGATGTATTTTTGTACTCCATAAAGAGAGGTAGTCAATGAAAGTACGCGATTTCACCATTCGTTCCAACACCCGGTTAAACGATCGGAATCATTTGTTAAAGGTCACCCCGATCGACAAGGAACCTCTTCCGGAAATGTATCCGGGACAATTTGTTCAGATTCGGGTCGACAATTCACCACATGTCTTTCTTCGCAGGCCCATTTCCATTAATTATGTGGATCATCAACACAATGAAATCTGGCTTTTGATCCAGCGTGTGGGAGAAGGAACCGCAAAAATATCTGATTTAGCTCCCGGAGAAACCATCAACCTTTTGTTTCCGCTGGGAAGTTCTTTTACTCTTCCCGAAAAAAAAGGAAACTTTTTGCTGATTGGTGGAGGAGTAGGTACTGCCCCGCTGCTTTTTCTGGGAAAAAAAATAAGGGAAAAAGGCATGGATCCGGAATTTCTGCTGGGTGGGCGTTCTGCAAAGGATATTTTGCAGAGAGACGATTTTGAACGTCTGGGGACGCTTTATTGTACCACTGAAGATGGATCACTTGGAGAGAAAGGATTTGTCACCCAACACCCGATTCTTCAAAAAAAGAAATATGATTTTATCTATACATGCGGACCAAAACCAATGATGGTGGCGGTGGCGCGTTACGCGCAACAGAACGGAATTTCCTGCGAAGCATCGCTTGAGAATATGATGGCTTGTGGTTTTGGAGCCTGTCTCTGTTGTATCGAGAAAACCATAAGAGGAAATGTTTGTGCCTGTACCGAAGGACCCGTATTTAACATAAAGGAACTCACATGGCTGGATTAAAAGTACGTATCGGAGATTTGGAATTGAAAAACCCGGTGATGACCGCATCCGGTACATTTGGTTACGGAACGGAGTATACCGATTTTATGGATCTGGGGCGCCTGGGAGGTGTCTTTGTGAAAGGAACGACCCTGGAGCCTAGACAGGGAAATGATTATCCCAGAATGGCCGAAACACCCTCAGGAATGCTTAATTCGGTAGGGTTACAAAACAAGGGGGTCGATTATTTCGTGGATCACCTCTATCCGCAAATAAAGAATTACGACACGCATATGATTGTAAATGTGTCCGGCTCTACGGTCGAAGATTATGTGGCATGTGCTGAGAAGCTGGCCAATCTTGACAAAATGCCGGCCATTGAATTGAATATTTCTTGTCCCAATGTAAAGGAAGGTGGTATGGCATTTGGTACCTCCTGCCAGTCGGCAGCAACCGTCACGCGGGAAGTACGTAAAGTGTTTCCTAAGACAATGATCGTGAAGCTTTCACCCAATGTGACCGATATTACCGAAATTGCCCGTGCCGTGGAAGATGAGGGAGCTGATGCCGTTTCGCTGGTAAATACTTTCCTGGGAATGGCCCTCGATGTGGAAAGCAGACGCCCCAAACTTTCAACCATCACCGGCGGATTGTCGGGTCCCTGTATCAAACCCATTGCCGTGCGCATGGTCTGGCAAGTCTATCATGCCGTACAGATCCCCATCATTGGTATGGGAGGCATTTGCAACTGGCAGGATGCCATCGAGTTCATACTGGCCGGGGCCACGGCAATACAGGTCGGTACCTATAATTTTATCGATCCCGCTGCGTCGATAAAAATAGTGGAAGGCATCGAGGAATATCTCAACAGGCACCACATCGCTTCAGTAAATGAACTTGTGGGACAGATTGACTATCTCTGATCTGATTGCTAAAATGCCAATTTTCTGTGTTTTAATTGAAATAAATGTTTCTGTTTTGATTCAATTTCTATCATATTGTAAATTTTAGTCCGATATTATTTGACAAAATGAATAATTATGGTAACTTTGCAGTTTATTGAATTCAGATTATAAAACGTATGTCACAACTGCAAATACCGGCCGGATACAAACCGTTGCTAAACTTAAAGCAGACGGAATTGGGTATCAAGCATATAAAAGATTTTTTCCAGGTAAACCTTTCTTCAGAGCTTCGTTTACGCAGGGTCACTGCTCCTCTTTTTGTGGAGAGCGGTACCGGTATCAACGACGACCTGAACGGTATAGAACGACCCGTTCACTTTCCGATCAGGGATATGAACGACAAACAGGCCGAGATTGTGCATTCCCTCGCCAAATGGAAGCGCCTGACCCTTGCCGATTACGGAATAGAAGAAGGTTTTGGTGTTTATACCGACATGAATGCCATTCGTGCAGACGAAGAACTGGACAACCTGCATTCATTGTATGTAGATCAGTGGGACTGGGAGATGGTGATTGGTGAGCAAAACAGGAGCGTGAGTTATCTGAAGCAGATTGTGCGCCGCATTTACGCAGCCATGTTGCGTACCGAATACCTGGTATTTGAATTGTTCCCCGCAATCACACCGCAGCTCCCGAGTGAAATCACATTTATCCACTCTGAAGAGTTACTTCAAAAGTATCCCGGCATGGACGACAAGCAGCGGGAAGATGCCATCACCAAAGCTTACGGAGCTGTGTTTATTATTGGCATCGGGGCCCCTCTCTCCAATGGGCTCCCACACGACGGGCGGGCACCGGATTACGACGATTGGAGTACGTTGAACAGTGACGGTTACCTGGGATTGAATGGCGATTTACTGGTCTGGAACCCGGTTTTGGAAAAAGCCATGGAACTCTCGTCGATGGGTATCCGCGTGGATGCTGTGGCGTTGCAGCGACAACTGAAAGCACGGAATAAGGAGGAACGACTTTCTTTATATTTTCACAAACGGCTAATGAATAATGAATTACCCCTTTCCATTGGGGGAGGTATCGGCCAGTCGCGCCTCTGCATGTACTATCTGAGGAAAGCTCATATCGGGGAAATACAGGCGAGCTTGTGGCCACAGGAGATGCGGGAATCGGCAAAAGCACAGGGTGTGTTGCTTATCTAAACGTTTTCCAGAGCTATTCGAATCCTTCTTCAAAAGAGAAGGATTTTTCTTTTGTAGTGATTTTTTTGTATTTTAGTATCCTCATTAAGATAGAACCATGGATGTAAAGATTGAAGAAAGCTGGAAAGCTCATTTGCAGGAAGAGTTTGGTAAATCTTATTTCGAAAGACTGACAGAATTCATACGACAGGAGTATGCAAGTAAAACAGTGTATCCTCCTGCCAGACTTATTTTCAATGCTTTTGACCGGTGTCCTTTCGACGACGTGCAGGTGGTAATTGTGGGACAGGATCCCTATCATGAACCGGGCCAGGCGCATGGATTGTGCTTTTCGGTCAACGAAGGAGTGGCGTTGCCACCCTCTCTGCAGAATATTTACAAGGAGATACAGCAGGATATGGGAAAGGAGATACCCCGATCGGGAAACCTCGAAAGATGGGCATCACAGGGCGTACTACTACTGAATGCCACGCTTACGGTGCAAGCTCATCGCGCGGGCTCTCACCAGGGAAAAGGATGGGAAGAATTTACCGATGCTGCCATCCGTCATCTTGCCACAGAACGGGAACACCTTGTCTTTATATTATGGGGCGCCTACGCTCAACGAAAAGGGGAATCCATAGATGCGAAGAAGCATTTAATACTAAAATCAGCACATCCTTCGCCGTTGTCTGCTCACCGTGGATTTTTTGGAAATAAGCATTTTAGTCGTTCGAACGATTATCTGAAGGCTCATGGGAAACAACCCATCGATTGGTAACGTGGCGAAACAGGATTTTCCAGCATGCAAAGACTTGTCACAGGAGTGACTATAATTAGCCAACGCTTCCCTCCAGGCTGATTTGCAAAAGCTTTTGAGCTTCGACTGCAAACTCCATTGGCAATTTGTTGACGACCTCTTTCACATAACCGTTTACAATCAACCCAATGGCTTCCTCTTCACCCAGACCACGCTGGTTGCAATAAAAAACCTGATCCTCACTGATTTTGGATGTGGTTGCTTCATGCTCAAGCACTGCAGTCGGATTCTGGATGTCGGTATAGGGAAAAGTATGCGCACCGCAGTGGTCGGTCAGCAGCAGGCTGTCGCATTGTGAGTGATTGCGTGCATTCTCAGCCTTTTTGGTCACCTTGACCAGGCCCCGGTAGCTATTCTGACTGTTCCCTGCCGAAATACCTTTTGAGACTATGCGACTGCGGGTGTTCTTGCCCAGATGGATCATCTTGGTACCCGTGTCTGCCTGTTGATAGTGGTTGGTCACAGCCACCGAATAAAATTCACCTACCGAATTGTCGCCGGCCAGAATGCACGAGGGATACTTCCAGGTAATGGCCGATCCTGTTTCTACTTGTGTCCAGGAAATCTTTGAGTTGATTCCTTTACAGATACCTCTTTTGGTCACAAAGTTATAGACTCCGCCGTTTCCGTGTTTGTCTCCTGGATACCAGTTTTGTACCGTGGAATATTTCACTTCTGCATTGTCGAGTGCGATAATTTCAACGATGGCGGCATGCAGTTGATTCTCGTCGCGCATGGGAGCTGTACAACCCTCGAGGTAACTTACATAAGAGTCGTCGTCTGCCACAATCAGTGTTCGTTCAAATTGCCCTGTGTTGGCCGTATTGATACGGAAGTAAGTGGATAACTCCATGGGGCAGCGTACACCTTTCGGAATATAGACGAAGGAGCCGTCACTGAATACTGCGGAATTCAATGCTGCATAAAAATTGTCCTTGTAGGGCACAACTGTACCCAGATACTTCTTCACCAGATCGGGATGATGCTTCACCGCCTCACTGAACGAACTGAAGATAATCCCTTTCTCTGCCAGTACCTCCTTGAAGGTCGTTTTGATGGATACGCTGTCCATCACAGCATCCACGGCAACACCGGTAAGCTGTTTCTGCTCCTCGAGCGGAATACCGAGCTTTTCAAAAGTTTTGAGCAATTCAGGGTCTACCTCGTCGAGATTCTCCGGTTTTTTCTTTTTTGTGGGGTCGGCGTAATAGATAATATTCTGGTAATCAATGGGAGGGATTTTCAGATGTGCCCAATCAGGCAGTTTCATTGTCAGCCAGTAGCGATAAGCCTTTAACCGAAAATCGAGCAGCCACTCGGGTTCCTCTTTTTTTGATGATATCAATCGGATGATGTCTTCATTCAGTCCCTTTTCTATGATGTCGGTCTCCACCTCCGTTGTAAAACCATACTTGTAATCCTGGTTGGTCAGATCGCTTAATATTTGGTCTTGATCTAATTCTTGCATATTTCTTATAAATTCTGGGTGTTACACCCGTTCAAAAAGAGAGGCAGAATATATCCTGCATAGGAAATAACAATTGTCTGGTTGCTTTTGTTGTACAAAGATAATGCTTTTTCATCAATTTATTCTATCGGTGAAAGGGAATCCCATAGATGAACAATCAACGAATTTTGTATGTTAGAATTAATCTTAACATTGATTTTCAGTGTTCTACCGGCATATAAAGAAGGATATCTTCCAATTCGGTATAAGGTATTTCTACATCAATCGTACCCATGGAATAAGGGGCAATCTCATACTGATTGTAGGTATAGTGAATGCCCTCCCGATTAAGCCAGAAATTGTTGTTGGGAACAATATCTTCGATAGTGAAAAAACCTTTTGTCAGCAGTGAATCGGGTTCACTGACGTCATAAGTTTTCATAAGAGACTGTACAATCTTTTCGGTGAGCGGCCTGTAGTAATCGGGTACGAACAGGTCTTCTTCCGTAAGGGTCACAAGTCTGTTCAGGTCGATGTTGGTATATGTGATGCGATAAGAACCATGTGCCCCTCCCTCATAATCGCTGTACTCAACCGCGTAACTGAGCAGAGAATCATCCTGAAATACAATCTTATTGTGTGTATTCATGTAATACCAGTACCAGGCAGGCGTTTTCCCCTTCAGACGGGCCTTGTCCTCGTAGTAGCTATTCGACAGAGACTTGTAGCGTACGCTGTATCTGCCCACATATTCGTCCATAGCCATTTTTGGGGTCATGGCATCAAATTCCGTACTACCAAAAAAAGTACCTTTGAAAATTTCCTGTAATCTTGCCAGGCTCGCCTCATCACGAAATTGAACAGGGTAGATAAATGCGACATTCACGTCGGCATATGGCAGCGTTGAATCATTCTCATGTAGCAGGGGTATTTGCTGTTTTACGACGATACTGTCAAATACCACGTCATTTTTTGTTCCTCTACTTCCTGTGCCGTTGCACGAAGAAAGAAAAATCATCGAGATGAAGACCAGTAAGGCAGTTGTTGAAATGATATTTTTCTTCATTACTGAATAATCTGTTTAATGGCACCCAGCTCCGGGTAGAAATAAACCTGAATCGGTTTCTTCATATTGTCGAACATCTTTTTGGTCAGCACATCCTGCGAACCGTATTGAACGACATCGGTTTCCATCTCCTTCAAAGTATCGTTCCTGAACCCAATGGTCAGCCGAGCCTTTCCAGGAATGTTGTATATCAGTCCTTCGGCGAATTTCGTTTCCAGTCGCTTCAGATCACGTTCCGGTAACTGAGGTTCAATCCGGAGCGACTTATTTTGCAGCGAAAAAAGAATGGGTTCACCGGCAAGATCATCCGTATCCACGGGTCCAAGCTTTCCGGAGAAACGGGCCACCACCATTTTGTCGATATCCCGGGCTTCGGGGACAATGGTATAGGTACGGACAAAGTACTCGGTCTGCAGGCTACCGCTAAAAAGTTCTGTGAGTGCCTTTTCCTGCAAATCTATCTCATCCATCACCACTTTGTAAGCATTTCCATCCGGTGGCATGTTCTCTGCTTCGCCCGTGAGGATGTCGGTGCGACTGCGGCGCAGGTCAAATATTTGTCGGGCCACCAACTCGGCCTGCTTGGCTACGGAGCCCGCCATGAGTGTTTCCTGTGAAAGGAACCGCCGTGGGTTCATTGCTGCACTTTCACCCTGTGGTAACGGCTCTTTCTCTTCTTTTTCATTCACCGGATCGGCATTCACAGAGACAATTACTCCATCTTCGCGCAAGCCGACAAAAGGTTCAAAACTTTTGGGCTGGAATTGTACCATAAATGAATTGCTCTTGTCGGGAATGCCTTTGTTTTTAACCGATATATCTTCGAGCGTATAGACCACCCTGTCCTCAGCTACCGGATTATCAATACCCAAGTAACGTTGTGCGTAAGGGTAAAAATCGCCCCGCCGATAGCTACTTTTTTTTACCAGCAATGTAATCTCAAATGAGGTTTTGGGAAGTGTGTAAATCACACCATAATCATTGGCCTTAATGGCATTCACACGCGTTGTCTTTTGCGCCTGCATGCCCATGGGAGCCAAAATCAAAGCCGAAATAAGAAAATATCTGATATCCATTTTATATAGGGGTTTTCGATTGTTATTCAGTAATCATTCGGTGTTATTCAAATTTACTTTGTAAACTTGAATGTTTGCTACGCTCGGCAAATTCGAACAAGTTTGATTTACACTTGCTAATCGTAGTGCCACGTGCGAAGCACTACCAACACGAAACCGAATCACGTGCAAAACACAAATCACGCGAAGCGAATCACGTGAGAAGCATAAATAACGGCGAAGCACTTCGCGCGAATATCAATGGGCCGATTGGAACTGATCCAGAAAACGTACGTCGTTCTCTGAGAACATTCTCAAATCTTTTACCTGATACTTGAGGTTTGTAATACGCTCAATACCCATTCCCAATGCATAACCGGAATATGTTTTGCTGTCGATGCCGCAGTTTTCCAGTACGTTGGGGTCCACCATGCCACATCCCAGAATCTCTACCCATCCTGTGTGCTTACAGAAAGGACATCCTTTTCCTCCACAGATGTTACAGGAAATATCCATTTCGGCACTTGGTTCGGTAAACGGAAAATAAGAGGGACGCAACCTGATCCGGGTATGTTCACCGAACATCTCCCTGGCAAAGAAAAGTAAAGCTTGCTTCAGGTCTGCAAACGACACCTCCTTATCGATGTACAATGCCTCCACCTGGTGAAAAAAACAGTGGGCCCGGTAGGAAATCGCCTCATTCCTGTATACACGGCCGGGACAGATAATGCGAATGGGCGGTTCCGTCTTTTCCATCACACGTGTCTGTACCGACGAGGTATGTGTACGCAACACAATTTGGGGATCATGCTGTATAAAGAACGTATCCTGCATGTCCCGTGCGGGATGATCCTCTGCAAAGTTCAGTGAAGAGAAAACATGCCAGTCGTCCTCCACCTCCGGTCCCTCCGCAATAGAGAAACCGAGTCGCTTGAAAATATCCGTAATTTCTTCTTTGACAATCGATATGGGATGTCGTGTGCCCAATGAAACGGGACTGGCAGTACGGGAGAGATCGGTGTCTGCGGTGGCTGAATGACTGTGATCGAACTGTTCTTTCAACATTTGAATTTTCTCCATGGCCTGCTGTTTTAGTTCGTTCACACGCATGCCCATCTCCCTTTTCTGTTCCGTCGGTACATTACGAAAATCGTCCATTAGCGCAGAAATAATTCCTTTTTTACTCAGGTATTTGATGCGTGCCGCCTCCAGTTCATCGGCCGTGGATACTGTCAAATGTGCTATTTCTGAAAGGAGAGCCTCTATCTTTTCTATCATTTTACGAAATCACTTAACCATTAATTTGTAGTACAAAAATACACTTTTTATGGCAATTTGGTCCTGTTTTCCGGTAAAGAATTAATTTCGTACTTTTGTTTTCACAATGCTGATTGTCAAAAAAGATGATTGACACGATTCGTTCATTCATAGAAAAGGAGAGTCTGTTCTCCACTGAATCCCCTGTTATTGTAGGCGTTAGTGGGGGAATGGATTCCATGGCATTGCTCGATATACTCACCTTGCTGGGTTATCGTTGCATGGCTGCCCATTGCAATTTTCATCTTCGGGGAGAAGAATCGGACAGGGATGAAGCTTTCGTAAAACGATGGTGTAAAAGTGTAGACGTTCCTTTTGTATCAATTGATTTTGATACCCGAAGCTATGCTTCCGATAAAAAAATATCCATTGAAATGGCAGCCCGTGAACTGCGTTACAACTGGTTTGAGATGTTGCGGGTACAATATCGTGCAGAGGCCATTGCCGTGGCACATCATAGGGACGACTCGGTGGAGACGGTACTGCTGAATCTGATTCGCGGCACCGGCATCAAGGGACTGACCGGCATCTCACCCAAAAATGGCCGGGTGGTACGTCCGTTGTTGTGCCTTTCACGGGAAGAAATTTCACAATATTTGGTAGCCCACGGTATCCCCTATGTGACCGACAGCACCAACAATGATGATCTTTTTCTGAGAAACAAACTCCGCCTGCACATCATACCAGAGCTCAAAAAACTGAATCCGTCAGTGAAGGATGCGATTTATCGTACAGCACTGCAGGTATCGGAAGCGGAAAAGGTGTACAATGCCTCGGTAAAGGAATCGATAGAAAACATTTTTCATCAGGACAAGATTGATATTCAGTCGCTTCGCAAGACACCCTCCCCGTTATCCGTCCTGTTCGAGTTGCTTACGCCGCTGGGGTTCGGCCCGTCCTCCATACGTGATATCTGCAAAAGCCTGGATGCCGAACCGGGAAAGATTTTTTTTTCAGAGCAATACCGTGTGATCAAAGACCGTGATTACTTCCTTATCGACAAGATTTCTGATACGATGGCAGCAGATCAGTCCTTTCTGATAGAAACACATACCAAAGAGTTATTTATTCCGTTGCACCTTACTTTTCATACGCTACCAGTGACGGCCGACATTCAGCGAAACAAACGCTTTCTCTATGCCGATTATGACCGGCTGAAATTCCCGCTCACCCTCCGAAAATGGCGGCAGGGCGATTGGTTCATTCCCTTCGGTATGAAAGGTAGAAAGAAGTTAAGTGATTACTTCACAGATCGCAAGTTTAGTCTGAAAGACAAAGAAGATGCATGGATCCTGCTCTCGGGTGATGAGATCTTATGGGTTGTGGGAGAGCGCCCCGACGACCGGTTCAGGGTTACAAAGAACACCGTTCGCACATTCCATGTAGTATTGTCTGAAAATGTATAACCAGGATTTATGAAATTTTTTTTGTCTTCATGCAACTTTTATCCCTTTTTTGCATCTTACCTGTAAAACTTAATTACATTTTCTTTTGTTATAGAAAGTAGATAAAAAAGAAATCATGAAGAATAGTACATTAAAGGACATTGTGATGGTAAGCGTATTTGCCGGGTTTGCTTATTATGTTTCCCGTTATTATCGACAGAAAAAGCAAAAAGAGAGAGAACTGCGTGAGACGCTCCACTTTCAGCTATTTTAATCAATCGTCTTCGGGTGACTCCCTGAATTTCCAAAAAACGATGCAGATGACAAAATATCGACAGCGACTCATTCCGTTTCGTTGATATTTTTGTATCTTTGCGCACTGAAAAAGGTATTAAAACGTTTTCGTGAATTTTTTCTATGCTCACACTGAAAGTAATCAACGAGAATCCCGAAGAAGTGATTCGTCGCCTGTCTAAAAAGCATTTCGATGCAAAAGAGACAGTTTCACAGATAATCGACGCCGATAATGTCAGACGTAGTACACAGACATCTCTCGATACATTACAGGGAGAGATCAATGTATTGTCGCGTTCTGTCGGCTCCCTCATGAAAGAGGGAAAGAAGGAAGAGGCTGAAACGGCACGCAGAAAGGTGGTTGCCCTGAAAGAATCGACCAAACAATTGGAGGAGACATTAAAAGCAGCAACAACCAAAATTGAGGAGCTGCTGGTTACAATTCCCAACCTTCCTCATGAGTCGGTGCCCGAAGGAAAAGGAGCAGATGACAATCTCGTGGAAAAAACCGGCGGAGTGATGCCTGTGTTATCCGATGATGCATTGCCACACTGGGAGCTGGCGAAGAAATATGACCTCATCGACTTTGAGTTGGGGGTAAAGATTACCGGGGCCGGATTTCCGGTATATAAAGGAAAGGGAGCCCGTCTGCAACGGGCGCTGATTAATTTCTTTCTGGACAGTGCCCGCGATGCAGGCTTTCTGGAGGTACAACCGCCCTATCTGGTAAACAGCGATTCCGGGTTTGGTACTGGCCAGCTACCCGACAAAGAGGGACAGATGTACCACGCAACTTTGGACGACCTCTACCTGATTCCTACGGCCGAGGTACCCGTCACAAACATGTATCGCGATGTGATCATCGAAGAAAAAGAATTGCCACTGAAAAATACGGCTTATTCCGCCTGTTTCCGTCGTGAAGCGGGTTCTTATGGGAAAGACGTAAGAGGGCTGAACAGGTTGCATCAGTTCGACAAGGTGGAGATCGTCTGTATCGACAAGCCGGAACGTTCATACGAAAGGCTAGAAGAGATGGTCCGGTATGTGGAAACGCTGGTTGAAAAGCTGGAGCTTCCCTGGCGTATACTCCGGCTTTGTGGTGGCGACATCAGTTTTACTTCTGCACTGACATTCGATTTTGAAGTATACTCTGCCGCACAGCAACGATGGCTCGAGGTGAGTTCCGTGTCCAATTTTGAAAGCTTTCAGGCCAATCGGCTTAAGTGCCGTTACCGCGATGCAGACCGTAAGATACAACTTTGTCACACACTGAACGGCAGTGCGCTTGCCTTACCCCGCATTGTGGCGGCTCTGTTGGAAAATAACCAAACTCCTTCAGGAATACGTATTCCTGAAGTGTTGGTGCCTTATTGCGGCTTCACATCCATTTGATTCTCTCCTTTTCGGGTAATCATTTTCAGCAACTGAATGATGGCCAGGTTGGCCGTACGTTCTATATTTTCTTCACGGCTGCTGCCCACATGATATTCCACGGAAAGTAATTCATCCGCATGTTTTGTGCATATCCAGACTGTTCCTACCGGCTTCTCCCGTGTACCTCCATCGGGTCCCATGATACCGGAGACAGCAATGCTGCATTGAGTCTTCAACTTAAGGGCGACGTTCAGTGCCATCTGCTCCACAACCTCGCTGCTTACCACACCACGATCTTCAATTGTCTGTTTATCTACATTAAGCAGCTCTTCTTTGATGCGATTGTCATATGACACGATGCTACCTTCAAAGTAGTCCGAAGCTCCCGGGACGGATGTGATCAGATGTGCAATGTAGCCGCCGGTACAGCTTTCGGCAGTGGAGACCGTGAGCTGTTGCTTGCGTAGCTTTTCTCCGAGGAGTGCTTCGATCTTTTTCTCGCTTCGGGCGACAAACTCTTTGTCCAGAAGCAGCTTCAGCTTGCGTCCCTGTTGTTTCATTTCCGGCTTGCGAGCTTCACCCCAGGTAGACAATCGCAGTCGGATAAATCCAAAAGAAGGGAGATAGGCCAGCGTGAAACCGGCAGGAAGAAGTGTCTCGAAGGTGGCAAGACGGGTGGCCAGAGCAGACTCGGTGATGCCTGAAACCAGATAAGTGCGCTTCAGATGCCGGTCCGTCTGAAATTGTTCCTGTAATCGGGGGATGATGTCGTCATGCATGGTCGTTTTCATTTCAAAAGGTACCCCCGGCATCGATATCAGCACTTTTTCACCTTGATCGAACCAGAGTATGGGAGCTGTACCCACTTTATTCTGTATCACGGTGGCACTCACCGGCACAAAAGCCTGGTTCCGGGTGAGTTGATTCAGTTGGATGTTTCTTTTCAAAAACACCGTCTCAATATGTTGCAATACTTCATCATTGAATTCCAGGGCCGTATGAAAATACTGGCATAATATATGCTTCGTGATGTCGTCGTTGGTCGGTCCCACACCTCCGGTAAGCAGCAAGATATCGGCCCGTTCGAAGGCGTTGTCGATTGCACGGGTGATTTCATCGCCCTGATCACCCACCGTGGTGACGGCCGTGATGATGAAGCCCTGCTGTGTCAGTTCACGTCCCATCCATTCCGCATTGGTGTTTGCAACTTGTCCGATAAGTAATTCGTCCCCGATGGAAATGATTTCTACCCTCATATTAAACTCTTTGATGTGTAAATAGAAACGCAAATAAACAGATAATTCTGATAAAAGAAAAAAGAAACACATTTATTTTTTTATTTTAAAGGATTGTACTATCTTTGCCAACCGAAAAATTAGAAGAAAAAAAATAAAACATATGAAGAAAGAAATTCATCCCAGCAATTACCGCCCTGTTGTATTCAAAGATATGTCGAACGAAGAGATCTTCATCTCCCGCTCCACAATTAATGCCAAGGATACAATTGAAATTGAAGGCGTTACATACCCGTTGGTGAAACTTGAGATCACAAGTGCTTCTCATCCTTTCTACACCGGAAAACAAAAACTGGTGGATACGGCAGGACGTGTGGACAAGTTTATGAACCGTTACGGAAACAGAAATAAGAAAAAATGAGATATCCTGCAGGGTATTGTTGAACGGCGGTCATAGCAGATCGCCGTTTTTCTGTTATATACGCATGAAGTTAGCGGAATTTTGTCTATTTTTGTCATTCGAAGGTTCTTTCGCAATTGATAAATGAGACCCGATGAAACGACTAACTCTGGCAGCATTACTTCTGCTGCTTTTACTTTTTGTTCCTCTGGCACCCGCCCAGGTGCAATTGAACGATAATGCCAAAATAAGTCTGCTTACTGCATCCCCCTGGTACGGAGCCGTATATGCGCTGTTCGGTCACACTGCCATCCTTGTACAAGATGATTCTACAGGTGTGGATGCCGTTTTTAATTACGGTTTTTTCGATTCCTCACAACCCAACTTCATCTACCGCTTTGTAAAAGGGGAGACAGACTATATTCTCGGAGTTACTTCTTTTGAGGATTTTCTCTCTGAATATAGTTATAAAGGTCAGGAGGTCACAATACAGGAACTGAATCTGTCTCCTGTCGGGAAACAAAAGCTTTACGAGGCACTATTCATCAATGCATTGCCGGAGAACAGAGAATACCGGTATAATTTCTTCTACGACAACTGTGCCACCCGACCACGTGACATGGTAGAGAGTCAGGTAGACGGTAAAATCATTTACGCAGGCACTCTGAGTAAGCAAACATATAGAGACCTGGTGCATGAGTGTACAGAAGATTATCCGTGGCTTATGTTTGGCATTGATCTGGTCATTGGTAGCGAGGCCGACCGGATCCTCGATGTGCGGGAGAAAATGTTTATTCCACATTACCTGATGAACTCATTCCAGGATGCCTCTGTTCAGGTAAACGACACATTGCGTCAATCTCTGGTGAAGAATCAGGAAGTCCTGCTAAAACTGGACAACAAAAAGAATACTCCGAAAGTGCCAACACCGCTCACTCCGTTTGTTACAGCCATTCTGCTATTGGCATTGACCCTTTTGATCAGTCTGTTCCAGCTGATCAAACTCAACACAACAAGACTTTTCCTCTTCTATGATACACTTCTTTTTGGTATTGCCGGACTGGGCGGAGTTGTTCTCTTTTTTCTGATGTTTTTCTCCGAACATCCTGCCATGATGCCCAACTGGAATTTTGTCTGGTTAAATCTTTTTGCATTGATTGTGACCTTTTTCTTTTGGGTAAATTCGGCAAAGAATATCGTTTATTTCTACCATTTCATTAACTTTGCACTCCTTACGCTTTTTCTTTTTTTGTGGTGGCTGATTCCACAAACATTGCCGGTAGCCACAATCCCTTTCTCATTGAGTCTGTGGCTCAGATCGGGTACAAATTTGCTTTTATGGAGAAAAAAAAGACAAAAAGACAAGCGATTCAGGTCGAGCAGATATCTCAAAGCGGGATGGGGGCAATGAATCAATAAACGACAGGTATTTATTATATAATGATCAGGATATTATCTTCTTTGGTTGCCCTCTTCTCGGTCGCCACACTTACTGCACAACATTCCACGCCGGAAGTGCCAAAGCTGGTTGTGGGAATCACCATCGATCAACTACGGGGTGATTATCTGGAAATGTTTAGACACACTTTCGGACAAAAGGGATTTAACAGACTACTAACCGGCGGACTGGTGTACAGCAATGTACATTACGACTTCCCCAAGCCGGACAAAGCCTCCACCATCACCTCAATCTTTACGGGTGCCAATCCTTCATACCATGGCATCACGGCTGAAGACAATTATGTGGTTAACCAGAACAGAGAGGAATCCTCTTTTTTTGACGACAACTATCTGGGAAATTTCACAACGGACAAAAAATCTCCGCTCCCAATAAAGGTTTCCACAATAGCCGATGAATTGAAAATTGCTTCGGGTGGACAGTCTGATATTTATGCCTTTGCACCTGACGCCTCGCAGGCGATTGCCTCAGGGGGCCATGCTGCAAACGGCGCCTACTGGATTGAAGATGTGACAGGCAAATGGGCCACTACTACATTCTACAAAAACAAGCAACCCATAGTGGATCAGCACAACCGTAGCAACCAGTCACTTACTACCACCATCGGCAGCATCACCTGGCGTCCTGCCCTCGACATAACAAAATACAATGCTTTTCCATACACCAAAAACCGGTACAATTTTCAGCATTACTTCGGACTGGACAAGAAAGACAACATTCATTTGTTTAAGCAGTCTCCCTATGTGAACAAGGAGGTGAACGACATGGCCATCCGGATGCTGGAGTCGGGTTCTCTTGGAAAAAGGATGAACCCCGATTATTTGGCCCTTACTTTTTATGCCGGAAATTATGAAAAAGCCCTCGACAAGAACTACTCTGTAGAGATCCAGGACACCTATTATCGTCTCGACGAGGAACTCGGAAGATTGCTCGATGCTATTGAGGCAACCGTAGGGATCAGGAATACGCTGATCTTCATCGTATCCACCGGCTACTTCAATGAACAGGAACTTCTTCCCGAAGGAATGGTCACCTCGGGCGGCGATTTTCATCCCGACCGGAGTCAGGCACTGCTGAACATGTACCTGATGGCGCTCTATGGCCGGGAGCAATGGATCAAGAAATATTATGACGGCCAAATATTTTTCGACAGGAAACTGATTGAAGACAAGAAGATTGACCTGGCCGAATTTCAACAAAAGGCCGCAGAGTTTCTTGTCCAGTCTGCCGGTGTGCAGGATGTGATTACTTCACACCAGATGCTGCACGACGCATATGATGAAAATGTACAATTTTACCGGAATGGATATTACAAGGGAATATCGGGGGATCTGTTTCTGTTGTTACAACCGGGATGGCGGGTGGTTGAACCCCAGTCGCCGGACACATACCTGGTACGTCATAATGCAGTGATTTCTCCGGTAATCTTTTTTGGCAACGACATTAAGCCCCGGAAGATTGAACGGACCATCGAGGTCACAGAAATAGCGCCCAGCGTAACTTACCGACTGCGCATCAGGGCTCCCAATGCAGCTCACGGCGAGATACTGGAAGAACTGTTTTAACAAAATACAGGTCTATCTCGAGACAACATTCGTTCAAAATGGGATATAAAAAATGTATCCCGATATAAAAAATACAACATACAAAACAAAATATGGGATTCAACGACATTATTTCTAAAATATTCGGAAACAAGGCGCAACGCGACCTGAACGAAATAAACCCGGTGGTAAAGCGAGTCAAGGAAGCATATGCTAGTATTGAACCGCTTTCAAACGACGGATTACGCGAAAAGACCAAAGAACTGGAGAATTATATTCGGGAACAGGTAACAGCGGAAAGAGCAGAGATTGAGAAGCTAAAAGCAGGTATGGAAGAGATCGACCTGGACGGGCGTGAGGCTGTCTGGAATCAGATCGACAAGCTGGAGAAAGATATCACTGCAAAATATGAGAAGGCATTGAACCAGATACTGCCAGATGCTTTCTCCATCATGAAAGAAACCGCGCGGCGCTTTGCCGAAAATAATGAAATCGTAGTTGCGGCAACCAGCTTCGACCGTGACCTGGCTGCTTCACACGATTTTGTCCGCATCGAGGGAGAGAAGGCCATCTATCAGAACCACTGGATAGCTGGCGGCAACGAGATTATATGGGACATGGTTCATTATGATGTGCAGCTCTTTGGCGGGGTGGTATTACATCAGGGCAAAATTGCCGAGATGGCCACGGGTGAAGGTAAAACACTGGTCGCCACACTTCCGGTATTCCTGAACGCCCTCACCCATGAGGGCGTACATGTGGTGACTGTAAACGATTATCTGTCGAAACGCGACTCTGAGTGGATGGGTCCGATGTACATGTTTCACGGCCTGTCGGTAGACTGTATCGACAAGCACGAACCCAACTCCGATGCACGTCGCAAAGCATACGAAGCCGACATTACTTTTGGTACCAACAACGAGTTTGGTTTCGATTATCTGCGCGACAACATGGCGGTCTCACCAAAAGACCTGGTACAGCGAAAGCACAACTATGCCATCGTGGATGAGGTTGACTCTGTGCTGATCGACGATGCGCGTACCCCGTTGATCATCTCCGGACCGGTGCCCAAGGGAGACGACCAGCTTTTTGATCTCTTTCGCCCTCGCGTGGAAGTGATCGTAAAAGCCCAGCGTGACCTTACGACGCGCCTGCTGGCCGAAGCAAAAGCCAAGATGGCTTCATCCGATCCGAAAGAACAGGAAGAGGGTGCTCTGTTACTTTTCCGCTCTTACAAAGGGATGCCCAAATACCAGCCACTGATTAAGTTTCTCAGTGAGCAAGGTGTGAAAGCGGCCATGCTTAAGACCGAAGCATTTTACATGCAGGAGCAGATGCGTAATATGCATGTAGTAACCGACCCGCTCTATTTCGTGATCGATGAGAAACAGAATAGCATCGAGCTGACCGATAAGGGGATTGATATGCTGACCGGCAAATCGGACGACCCGCAGTTTTTCATTCTGCCCGACATCGCTTCTCAGTTGTCTGAACTGGAACATACTACCGGTACCGATGAGGAAAAAGCTGCCAAAAAAGATGAGTTGTTGCAGAATTATGCCATCAAGTCGGAACGGGTACATACCGTCAACCAGTTGTTGAAAGCGTATACCCTGTTTGATAAGGACGACGAGTATGTGGTGATCGACAACAAGGTGAAGATTGTTGATGAGCAAACGGGTCGTGTGATGGAAGGACGCCGTTATTCCGACGGTCTGCATCAGGCCATCGAAGCAAAGGAAAGAGTGAAAGTGGAGGCTGCCACGCAGACCTTTGCGACCATCACCCTGCAAAACTTTTTTCGTATGTACGAAAAACTGGCAGGTATGACTGGAACGGCTGAAACGGAAGCGGGTGAATTCTGGGATATCTACAAGCTGGATGTGGTGGTCATACCAACCAACAGACCAGTTGTCCGCGACGATCAGAACGATCGTATTTATAAGACAAAAAGGGAAAAATATACCGCCGTCATCGAAGAGATCGTAAAGCTTATCAATGCCGGTCGCCCGGTACTGGTGGGAACAACTTCCGTGGAAATCTCCGAATTGTTGAGCCGCATGCTTACGTTGCGAAAAATAAAACACAATGTGCTGAATGCCAAGCTCCACCAGCGTGAAGCCGAGATTGTAGCCAACGCGGGGCAGACCGGCGTGGTGACCATAGCTACCAATATGGCAGGTCGTGGTACCGACATCAAGCTTGCACCCGAAGTAAAGGCTGCAGGCGGTTTGGCCATTATCGGAACGGAACGGCACGAATCACGCCGTGTGGACCGCCAGCTGCGGGGACGTGCGGGACGTCAGGGTGATCCGGGTTCGTCAGTTTTCTTTGTTTCACTGGAAGACGACCTGATGCGTCTCTTTGCTACCGAACGCATTGCAGGATTGATGGATCGGATGGGATTCAAAGAAGGTGATGTTCTGGAGCACAGCATGTTAAGTAAATCAGTGGAGCGCGCACAAAAGAAGGTGGAGGAAAATAACTTTGGTATTCGTAAACGTTTGCTGGAATACGATGACGTGATGAACTCACAACGAGAGGTAATCTACAAACGACGTCGACATGCCCTGATGGGTGAACGAATCGATAACGACGTGGCAGGCATGATCACGGAGACAGCCCGCAACATCGTAGAATCGAATGAAGATGATTACCTGGCTATGAAATTCGAACTGTTGCGTGTGATGGCGCTTGAGATTCCTTTCGA
The DNA here is from genome assembly GCA_021372865.1 of Porphyromonadaceae bacterium. Taxonomy (GTDB): domain Bacteria; phylum Bacteroidota; class Bacteroidia; order Bacteroidales; family Dysgonomonadaceae; genus Proteiniphilum. Next base: position 131,277 of record JAJFTO010000019.1, on the reverse strand, counting down.
GGAGACGGATATGAAAGGATTGAAACAGCAGGAACAGATTGAAGCTGTTACTGAAAAAGCGTTTGAAACATTTAAGCGAAAAACAGGACGATTGGCTGAAATAGCCCAACCGGTGATTAAGCAGGTGTATGAACACCAGGGAGCCATGTATGAAAATATTCTCATTCCTGTCTCCGACGGAAAAAGGGTGTATAACATTGCCTGCAATCTGAAGGAAGCCTATGAAACAAACTCCAGGACACTGGTGAAGGCTTTTGAAAAATCGATCCTCCTGCACACCATCGACGAGGACTGGAAAGAACACCTGCGCGAAATGGATGAATTGCGGCAATCGGTACAAAACGCCAGCTACGAACAAAAAGATCCATTGCTGATCTACAAGCTGGAGTCATTTAATCTTTTCCGGGAAATGATCAATGACGTGAATTCAAAAGCTGTTTCTATTCTGATGAGAGGTCAAATACCGGTACAGGATCCCGCTGGTGTGCGCCAGGCCGCACCGGAGCAAAAGACGGATTATAGCCGTTATCGGACACAGAAAGAGGATACCGAAGGCATGACACCAGGAAGGGGAGAGAGCGACGGAGCGCAGCCACCGCGACAACCACAGAAACTGGAACCGATTCGTGTGGAAAAAAAGGTGGGACGTAACGATCCCTGTCCTTGTGGTAGCGGTAAAAAATATAAAAACTGCCACGGTCAATAGGGTCAATAAAAAAAATTAAAACAGAGAGCAATTGTCTCTCTGTTTTTTTGTTAAATTCAAAGAAAAGCTGTATCTTAGTGTAGTCAAAAGGTGAAATTTCAAAAATAATTATTTATCTGAAATTGAGCTACATATATAGAATTATTAAAGAGAATAATCACATTTCAATATGACTGATCAGGAAGACAGAATCATCAAGATTAATATCGAAGATGAAATGAAATCATCGTACATCGACTATTCGATGTCAGTGATCGTTTCCCGCGCCCTGCCCGATGTGCGTGATGGCTTTAAGCCAGTGCACCGCCGTATTTTATTCGGTATGTCGGAGCTGAGTAACACCTCCGATAAACCCCATAAGAAATCGGCCAGAATCGTCGGTGAGGTATTGGGTAAATATCACCCGCACGGCGACTCCTCCGTATATGGCGCAATGGTGCGACTGGCGCAGGACTGGAGCATGCGGTACCCGCTGATCGACGGTCAGGGAAACATGGGTAGTGTGGATGGTGATAGTCCCGCGGCCATGCGTTATACCGAGGCAAGGTTGAACAGGCTCGCAGAAGAGATGTTGCGTGATATAGACAAAGAGACAGTCGATTTTCAACTGAATTTCGATGATACGCTGCTGGAGCCCACGGTGCTTCCTACCCGTATTCCCAATCTACTTGTCAACGGATCCTCGGGTATTGCGGTAGGTATGGCGACCAATATGGCTCCTCACAATCTTACAGAATGTGTGAATGGTATTATCGCATATATCGACGATCACGAGATCGACACCCAGGGATTGATGCATTACATCAAAGCTCCGGATTTTCCCACCGGTGCCTACATATATGGCTATAAAGGGGTGGAAGAGGCATTTGAAACGGGTAGGGGACGCATTGTGATGCGCGGAAAAGCAGAGATTGAATCGGGAAAAACACATGATAAGATTATCATTTCCGAGATACCCTATCTGGTCAATAAAGCCGAACTCATCAAAAATATTGCCGATCTGGTAAATGAAAAAAAGATCGAAGGTGTTTCCAATGTAAATGATGAGTCAGATCGTGAAGGCATGCGCATTGTGGTGGACGTCAAACGTGACGGCAATGCGAATGTTGTACTTAACAAACTCTATAAGCTCACCGCACTGCAATCCTCTTTCAGCGTGAATAACATTGCGCTGGTAAATGGACGCCCCGAGCTGCTCACCCTCAAACGCCTGATCCAGCTCTTCGTAGATCACCGCCACGATGTGGTGATCCGTCGTACCCGCTACGAACTGCGTAAGGCTGAAGAACGCGCTCACATCCTCGAAGGACTGATCATTGCATCGGACAATATCGATGAGGTGATTGCCATCATTCGCGGCTCTTCCACACCCCAGGAAGCCATTCAACGATTGATGGAACGTTTTGCACTCAGTGACATCCAGTCGCGCGCGATTGTAGAAATGCGGTTGAGGCAGTTGACTGGACTGGAACAGGATAAGCTTCATGCTGAATATGATGAAGTGCAAAAGCTGATAGCTCGTCTGAATGATATTCTAAACGACGAGGGACTGCGTATGCAGGTGATCAAGGATGAACTGATTGAAATTCGCGATAAATATGGTGATGCCCGTCGCACTGAGATTATCTTCTCCTCTGAAGAGATGAATCCGGAAGATTTTTATGCCGACGATGAAATGGTGATTACTATCTCACACCTGGGCTATATTAAACGTACACCATTGACAGATTTTCACACCCAAAACCGGGGGGGAGTAGGGGCAAAGGGAACCGATACCCGGGAAGAAGATTTCGTGGAATATATTTATCCGGCCACTACGCACAATTATATGCTCTTTTTCACCCAAAAAGGCATGTGTTACTGGCTGCGTGTATTTGAAATTCCGGAAGGAACCAAGAACTCCAAGGGGAGAGCCATTCAAAACTTGCTGAACATTGATCCGGACGACAACGTAACTGCTTTTGTACGTGTTGATACCCTCACAGATCAGGAATACATTAACACGCACTATCTGCTGTTCTGTACCAAAGAGGGTATTGTAAAAAAGACACAACTCGAAGCGTACTCCCGACCAAGACAGAACGGCGTTATTGCCATCACCATCCGGGAAGAAGATCAGGTGATATCGGTACGACTGACTGACGGGAACCAGCATGTAATACTGGCGAACAGGAACGGACGTGCCATTCGCTTTGAGGAGGATGATGTACGACCTATGGGACGAACGGCAACGGGAGTCAGGGGAATGACACTCGATGACGACGGCGAAGATTGCATAATTGGCATGATATGTATGGAACCCCGTTCGGAAAATACGATCATGGTGGTTTCAGAACAGGGTTACGGAAAGAGAACCCGACTCGATGATGAGGATGGCGAACCGGTATACCGTTTGACCCGCAGAGGAGGAAAAGGTGTTAAGACACTGAATGTTACAGACAAGACAGGTAAGCTGATCGCTATCAAGAGTGTATCGGATGGAAATGATTTAATGATAATTAACAAATCAGGTATTACCATACGTCTGAATATTTCCGATATTCGCATCATGGGACGGGCTACACAGGGAGTGCGACTCATTAATCTGGAAAAAAGAAATGATGAGATAGCCTCCGTCTGCAAAGTGAATTCGGAAGAACTGGATGAAGAAATTCCGTCTGAGGAGACCCAAAGCAATCAGGACGATGATACTGACAGTGAAGAATAAGTTTCCATTTTAAACTTTTTGAAATCTTTTAGTCAAAGTCTGTAGCAAACAATATTTAAAACAATATCAATTTAATCACTTTAAACAATGAGTAAAATGAGAAAAATCTTATTCCTTACTATGATTGCTGTTTTTTCTGCAGGGAGTATTTTTGCACAAAAATCGGCTTTAAAAGATGCCAAAAGGGCACTGGGACGCAACGACTTAAATGAAGCCCGTACCTTGATCAAACAAGCATCAACAAATGCCGAGACAGCCAACGATCCTGAGACATGGAAAACAATGGGAGACGTAGGAAACAAGGCTTTCGATAACGAAAGGACCAACGCCATGCTCGGCAAGCAAGCAAACGACAAGGTCATGTATGAAGGTCTTTATGAGTCTTATGCACCTTATCTGAAAGCTGATTCTCTTAGTGAGCTTCCCGATGATAAAGGAAAAATAAAAAACCGCTTCCGGAAAGATATTGCCGGTATCCTCAAAGCCAATCATCCTTTCTATATTAATGGCGGGGTTTATTACAACGATCAGAAAAATTACAAGAAAGCAACCGATTTCTTCCAGATCTACTGGGACATTCCTTCTTTACCCATGTTTGAAGGAGAGAAAAGCAGTTTTGTACTGGACAGTACCTATCAGACAATCAAATATTACGCCATCATCACAGCCATTCAGGCACAAGATCATAAAAGGGCGATAAAAATGCTGGAACGTGCAGCCAAAGAGCCTTTTATTGAAAATAATGCCTATAAGGAAAGTGATATTTATGAACTGATGGCCAGTGAATATGTGAGTCTGAAAGATACAGCCAAATATCTTGAAATACTGAATCTTGGCGCTGAAAGATTTCCAAGTAGCAAGTATTTCATTCCCAATCTTATCAACGTGTTTATCCGTCAGGGTGATGCCCAAAAAGCAATGAATTATCTCGACCAGGCGATCAAAAATGACCCGTCCAACGCATGCGACCTGAATAGTGTGAAAGGCGCATTACTGGCTGAAAAAGGCGATTACGCAGCCGCCGAAGCCGAGTATAATAAAGCCCTCACACAGGATCCCAATTGCGAAAGGGCACTCGAAGCAATAGCAGTAAACTATATTCTTCAGGCACAGAACCTGAAGGAAAAAACTGCCACGTTGACCGACAGACAACAGCAGGTTGCCAATGACAAAACGACCATTGAGTTGTATCAGAAATCGCTGCCATCGCTGGAAAAATATACCCAATTGCTCAGAGCACGCAAAGCTGAGAAACGTGACATCGAATCGGCGTTACTCAAGCTGCGCAACGTGTATTATAACATGAGCAGCATGGGAGTAGACAAAGCAAAAGAATTGGAAGCTGTGGAAAAAGAATTGAACCTCTGATTTCTCACCACAAAAAAGATTTTTCAAAGTAAAAAAGAGTGGCATCGAAAAGATGCTGCTCTTTTTGTTTATAAAGAAGAGAGGGGAAGTTTTTTCAATAAAGTATGGCAAACTATCAAAAAAGACAGAATATATTAAACATAATAGTTATTATAGGACGAATAAGATTTTCTCAAAATAAAACAATGTTCTTTTTCACGAATGAACAGAACGCAGGTTTCATGCTTCCGCTTAAAAGCTGAGCACTGAAAGCTGACTGCTTCACGTGAATATTTACTATCTTTGCATATTATTTTCATACAATTCGCAATATGATCAACCAACGATACAATCAGCGTGGTGTATCCGCATCGAAGGAAGATGTGCACAACGCCATCAGGAACATCGACAAAGGGATATTCCCGAAAGCGTTCTGTAAAATTATACCTGATTACCTGGGAAATGATCCGGCTTACTGTAACATCATGCATGCCGATGGTGCCGGCACAAAGTCGTCGCTGGCCTATGTTTACTGGCGCGAAACCGGCGATCTTTCCGTCTGGAAAGGAATTGCCCAGGATGCGCTGATCATGAACGTGGACGATCTGCTTTGCGTGGGTGCCACTGACAACATTCTGGTTTCTTCTACCATTGGTAGAAATAAAAATCTGATTCCCGGAGAAGTAATTTCTGCTATTATTAACGGAACCAATGAATTATGTGAAGAGCTCTCTTCTCTGGGTGTGCATATTCATCCCACAGGCGGGGAAACGGCCGATGTGGGCGATCTGGTACGGACAATTATCGTGGATAGCACGGTTACCTGCCGCATGAAGCGTTCCGATGTGATCGACAATGCCCGCATACAGGCCGGTGATGTAATTGTGGGGCTCTCTTCCTCGGGACAGGCAAGCTATGAAAAAGAATACAATGGCGGTATGGGCAGCAACGGGCTTACTTCGGCACGCCACGATGTATTTGCCAACTATCTGGCAAAAAAATATCCCGAAAGCTATGATGCCTCCATTCCGGCCGATCTGGTTTATTCGGGCGGAATGCGCCTGACAGAGGAAATTGAGGAGTTGGGTATGGAAGCCGGAAAACTGGTACTCTCCCCCACCCGCACCTATGCGCCAATTATATCAAAGATAATCAACGAGTTAAAAGAATGCATTCACGGAATGGTTCACTGTTCGGGAGGGGCACAGACCAAAATTCTGCATTTTCTTGATGATAATTTGAAAGTGGTAAAGAATCAACTTTTCCCGATCCCTCCCCTCTTTGAACTGATCCAAAAACAATCGGGCACCGACTGGAAGGAGATGTACAAAGTATTTAATATGGGTCATCGGATGGAACTCTATCTTTCTGAAGCACATGCACAGCGTGTGATTGAAATTTCCAAATCGTTTCATGTGGACGCCCGTATTGTGGGCCATGTGGAGAAATCTCATGTGCGGGAACTGGTGATTGAAAGCGAATTCGGCCGTTTCAAGTTTCTCTGAGAAATGTCAGATTAATATTTATGTCAGAAAATTCATTGCTCGAAAAATTACAGCATCTCGTCTCACGGTTCGAAGAAGTGGGTACACTAATTACCGATCCGGCCGTAGTCGCAGACATGGCCCGCTATGTGAAACTGAACAAGGAATATAGCGAACTGCAAAAGATTGTCCAGGTACGCAATCAATACAAAAATGCGCTTGACGGGATTGCAGAAGCCAGAAATATTCTTGATCATGAATCGGATGCGGACCTCCGTCAACTTGCTGCCGATGAACTCTCCCTCAACACCGCTTCACTACCACTACTTGAAGAAAAGATTAAATTGTTGCTCATCCCTGCAGATCCTGAAGATGCGAAAAACGTGGTGATGGAGATTCGCGGAGGTACCGGAGGCGATGAAGCCGCCATTTTCGCAGGTGATCTCTACAAAATGTATTCACGCTATTGTGATGGCAAAGGATGGAAAACCGAACTGGTCAGTTTTACCGAAGGAACAGCCGGCGGATACAAGGAGATCATCTTTACAGTCAACGGTACAGAGGTATATGGTACTTTAAAATATGAGTCGGGAGTACATCGTGTGCAACGGGTCCCGCAAACCGAAACACAGGGTCGTGTACATACTTCGGCGGCTACTGTGGCCGTATTGCCTGAGGCTGAAGAATTTGATGTGGAACTTAATCCCGCAGACATTGACTTCCATACGGCCCGTTCGAGCGGCGCCGGGGGGCAGAACGTGAATAAAGTGGAAACCAAGGTACAACTCACACACAAACCCACCGGCATTGTGGTGGTCTGCCAGCAGGCCCGTTCGCAGTTGCAAAACAGAGAGCTGGCCATGCAGATGTTGCGGACCAAACTTTACGACATGGAACTTTCCAAACGGCAGGGAGACATCGCATCCCGGAGAAAGACCATGGTATCAACGGGCGACCGGTCTGCCAAGATCCGGACCTATAACTATCCGCAGGGTCGCATTACCGATCATCGGATCAACTATACGATCTACAATCTCGCCGCTTTTATGGACGGAGATATCCAGGGGGTTATCGATCAGCTGATGGTGAGTGAAAATGCCGAAAGAATGAAAGATGCGGACTTATAAAAAACAGATATGACAAAACAACAACTTTTTGAACAGATACAAAAAAAACAGTCCTTCCTTTGCGTAGGCCTGGATAGCGATATAAAAAAAATACCTGAACATCTGCTCGATACCGATGATCCGCTTTATACATTCAACAAAGCCATCATCGATGCCACAGCTCCCTATTGTGTGGCCTACAAACCAAATATGGCTTTCTATGAAAGCGAGGGTGTGAAAGGGTGGTTTGCATTTGAGAAGACAGTGGCTTATATTCGCCAACGCCACCCGCAGCATTTCATCATAGCCGACGCAAAACGGGGAGATATCGGGAATACGAGTGAAATGTATGCCCGCTCCTTCTTCGATGAGATAAAACTCGATGCCGTAACTGTGGCCCCCTACATGGGGGCAGACAGCGTAAAACCTTTTTTGCTTTATCCCGAAAAGTGGGTGATTCTCCTGGCACTCACCAGCAACGAAGGATCCCATGACTTTCAGCTATCGACCGATGAAAAGGGGGAACGTCTGTTCGAAAAGGTGTTGCGGGTTTCACAGGAATGGGCCGACGATGAACAGATGATGTATGTGGTAGGTGCTACCCGGGGACAGCTGTTTGAAGATGTGCGCAGGATTGTACCCGGCCACTTCCTGCTGGTACCAGGCGTAGGCGCACAGGGAGGATCGCTGGAAGAAGTTTGTCGCTATGGAATGAACAGACAATGTGGTCTGCTGGTTAATTCTTCAAGAGGAATCATTTATGCAAGCCATGATGAAGACTATGCGGATGCAGCCTGTGAAGCAGCACGCAAGCTTCAGCAGGAAATGAAGGAAATGCTCGGCAAATACCTGATTACAGAAGGCTAACTGCTCTCCCGCCTTTTATTTACGCTGCACGACCAAATATCTCACTTCTAAAGCTGATCGCTGACTTCCAGACTACTGAATGCCTCAAGCTTGGTTCCTAAAAAACTGACTGCTGGCTGCAATAATATGAAACGAAAAATTATCAACGATCCGGTTTTCGGATTCATCAGCATACCCAACGACTTTGTGTATGATGTAATTCAGCACCCCTATCTGCAACGGTTAAATCGCATAAAACAATTGGGTCTGGCTGCTTTTGTCTATCCCGGAGCTCAGCATTCCCGCTTTCATCATTCCATAGGTGCCATGTTTCTGATGGATGAGGCATTGAAAACATTGAAAGAAAAAGGGCATTCCATTACAGAATCGGAATATAGCGGTGCATTGGCAGCCATTCTTATGCACGACATTGGGCATGGACCTTTCTCCCACGTACTGGAGCACACCCTGGTAACAAAAATTCGCCACGAGACCATCTCGTTGTTACTGATGCAGCAAATGAACGCTGCTTGGAACGGCGCATTACAGACAGCCATCGATATTTTTAGCGACGACTATCCCAAACGGTTTCTTCATCAGCTGGTGAGCGGACAGCTGGATATGGACAGACTCGATTACCTGCGACGCGACAGCTTCTTCACAGGCGTAAGCGAGGGAAATATCGGATCGGCACGCATCATTAAAATGCTTGACGTGAAGGATGACAAGCTGGTAGTGGAATCGAAAGGTATCTATTCCATTGAGAATTTTCTCATGTCACGGCGGTTGATGTACTGGCAGGTCTATCTGCACAAAACAGCTGTGGCAGCGGAAAAGATGCTGATCAATACACTGCTCCGCGCCAAAGAATTGTCCCGAAACGGAGAAAAGTTGTTCGCTTCTCCCGCCCTCTCCTATTTTCTGAAGAATGAACCCGGGATTACCGATTTTGAACAGAATGGAGAAGCACTGCGCCACTTTTCAAACCTGGACGACAATGACCTCTGGACCTCTCTGAAAGTATGGAGTACTCATCCGGACAAGGTATTGTCGGTGCTAAGCGACGGCATGATAAACAGAAAACTATTTAAAATTGAAATTACCGAAGAAAAGCCTTCCGAGGAGCGACGTGAAAGCATGCTGAAACGGTACCGGGAAAAATATCAACTGAGCATGGATGAAGCGGCTTATTTCATCGTGTCGGATGTATTGACCACCGATATGTACAGTGAAAAAGATGACAGCATCGATATCCTTTACAAAAACGGTACAGTTAAAGATATTTCAAAAGCCTCCGATATGCTCAATATTGAGTTGCTGTCGAAGAAGGTGATCAAATATTATTTTGCCTATCTACGCGGATAGATCTTCCTTTTCTTTTTCCGGATTTGCAACTATGTCGGGCTGTGCTGTCGGCACAAAAAACCAAACCACCACCAAACCAATCAGTCCGAGTGAGAGAATGGCCATTCGGATGGGTAGGTTTTGAATAACAATGAATGAGGAGAATAGTACCATGATTGTCATAAACGCAATGATTCCAATTTTACCCTTACGCGTTACCCCATTTCTTTTTTGGTAGCTTTTAATTCTGGGTCCAAGTAATTTATTATTTAAAAGCCAGTGATATAATCTTTTTGAACTTTTTGCATAGAGAAAAGCAGATAAAAGGGCCAACGGTGTAACGGGAAGTCCTGGAACAACAATGCCAAGAATGGCCAATGCCAGTGACAACGTACCTCCTATGACATATAGCATACGGGTGATCTTGTTTTTTTTGATCTCCAGTTTTATCTTTTCTTCTGATGCGACCACCATTTCTACAGGAACCGGCCTCCCTTGCTGTATATTTGAGTTATTATCCCTGTCCATAATCCTATTTTATACTTATATTCATTTCTTCTAAAGAAGAGCGATTTGCAAATATAGGTAAATTCTCACATATGAAGATTGTCGCCGATATTTTTTGGACTTAGGCAGAAATATTTTATCTTTGCAGAAATTGTTAAGGTTATAAAAAACTTGGATGATAAAGATGGGATCCACACAAGTAAAGAAGAAAAAAATCAGTCTACTTTTTGTCTGTCTCGGAAATATATGCCGTTCACCTGCGGCAGAGGGAATCATGAAAAAGATAGTGGAGAAAAATGATCTTCAGGATGTCATTGAAGTGGACTCTGCGGGCACATCTGGCTGGCATGAAGGAGAGCTGCCGGATGAAAGAATGCATGCGCATGGTGAAAAAAGAAAATATGACTTCTGTAGTTACGCCCGCAAATTCAGAAAGTCCGATTTCGACAAATTCGACTACGTCATCGTCATGGATAAAAACAACTACAACAGTGTGAAGGCATTGGCTGACAGCCCTGAACAGATTGGGAAAATCCATCTGATGACTGAATTTTCACTGCAGTATGGTTATTATGACGAAATACCGGATCCTTATTACGGAAATTCTTCTGATTTTGAGTTGGTTCTCGATTTGCTTGAGGATGCCTGCGTCGGCCTTCTTCAATCAATCAAAAATCATTATTCTCTGATTTAAATGAAAATAGGACGGTTTTATTCCATCCTATTTTCACTGACAAGGTGTTTTTAATAAGTCATTCTGGCTTCAGATTTACCCGCATTCTCAATCATTGAGGCAATCTGTCCCTGAGAGGGAAGGCGACGAACCAGTTGTTTCTTTTCATTTATTTCCTTAATTTTTGCGTAAAGGTTTTCAGCATTACGGGTACGCAATTCTTTTACAGTATCCACACCGGCTTCTTCGAGTAGTTCTGCAAACTGAGGGCCTATGCCATCGATGCGAAACAAGTCGGCATGGTTGGCCCACTTTAATATAAGTTTCTCATCAATCCCTGTCTCATTTGCTACGGTCATACGACCACTCTTGGTGTAACATTTTTCGAGCAGGATGTCCGCATTCATAATACCCGCTGCTCTTAATTTTTCTCCGTAAACGGGTCCGATCCCTTCAATTTCTTCAATTTTGTAAACCATAATTTTTTTTTTAGGATTAAACATATAAGGCCAATCCTTTAAATGTACGGTTTTTTTAATCAATTGGCGACACACAAAAAAAATATTACAAAATGTGTAGAAAAAATCCCTATTTTCGTAATGACTCAATCCTTATAACAGTTTTATAACCGAAAAGGAAAAAGAGAGAAAACAGGGATTTTTGTAATCAGACAATGTACAATGAGCTGATTGACTCGTTGTTGCAGACTCTCATAATGGAATCTGCAAACATATCGGCCACAGAGAGTATTTTCACTTTTTCCGATTTGTTGGAGTATGGGATGCTATCGGTGAAGATGATCTCCTTCAGACGTGACTGATCCACCCTTGTGGAGGCGGGATCCGACATGACAGCATGGCTGGCAATTGCTCTTACTGAATTGGCGCCATTATCCATGATCAGATCGGCGGCCTTTGTGATGGTACCGGCCGTATCCACGATGTCATCGATCAGCAATACATCCATTCCCCTCACATCACCAATAATCTGCATGTCTGATATCTCATTTGCTTTTTTGCGCAGTTTGTAACAAATTACCATGGGACAACCCAAAAACTTGGAATAAGCGCTGGCCCGTTTTGTTCCTCCTACGTCGGGTGTGGCAATGACCATGTTACTCAGATCGAGTTGTTTGGTATACTCGATGAATACTCCTGAAGCATAGAGATGATCCACCGGAACGTTAAAAAAACCCTGAATCTGGTCTGCATGCAGATCCATGGTGATCAGACGGTTTATTCCGGCTGCGGCAAGCATATCCGCAATCAGTTTCGCGCCGATGCTCACGCGTGGTTTATCTTTTCTGTCTTGTCTTGCCCAACCAAAATAAGGAATGACAGCCACTATTGATTTTGCTGAAGCACGTTTTGCCGCATCAATCATCAACAACAACTCCATCAGGTTGTCTGAATTGGGGAAGGTAGATTGGATAAGAAATACCTGTTTGCCACGAATAGATTCTTCGTAAGATACGGCAAATTCACCATCAGCAAAATGTTCAATGATCATGTTACCCAACGGGCAACCCAAGCTGTTACATACCTTCTCGGCAAAGTAACGTGATTTACTCCCCGAAAAGATTTTAAAAGGTCTCTCCTGCATGCTTTTAATTTTGAAAAAACGATGATAAAGTTTTTTTACAAAAGTACAAAAACTATACTCAATTAAGCCATTTTTCTTAAAAAGAAATACGATAAACTTCACCTGAACATGCTTCAAGCTTAATTCGGAACGGATATTCGAGGGAGTAATGAAGTTCAGTGCCATTCTTCTGCAACAGGGGAATTAAAATACCCTCCCCATGGTCTGTTATGTTGAAAAAAGAGAAGGCGTGTGCGGGAATATTTACTGTAAATTCCTGGATTTTTTTGTCGAAGTTGGCAACAACAAGCAACAATGACTCCTGTGCACCTCTCAAAAAAGCAAACAAACGGGTGGAGTCAAATTCCCTATTTTCGTAATTGGCACTCATCAGATCATAAAAAAGTCCTTCAGAGAGTGCTTTTTCTTCGTTACATAATCTGATCAGCCTGCTATAAAAATTACGCAGATTCACTTCTTTTTTTGTCAGAAGCTGGTCGTCCCACCGGCCGTGATTGTTCCATCGACGAAGCGTATCTATTGACCAATAGTCAAAAATGGTTGTACGTCCGTTTCTGCCACTGAATCCCTCTTCGTCCATTCCTCTTTCCCCAAACTCCTGCCCTGCATAGACCATGACTGGGTTTCTGTTTATAAAGCAGGAAACAATCATTGCTGCCTTTCCTAGCTCTCCGTCTTTCAGAAAATAATCAGAGGCCAGTCGCTGTTCATCATGATTTTCAAGGAAATTGAGCATTTGATGCTGAATATCACCCACATTGTTTAATGCGAAGGTGATGTCGGAAGAAGGCCGATAGCCACATGCTACGTCACGTAAAACATCATACAGACCCACTTTGTCATAGAGATAATCAAATGTGTTTTCACTTAAAAAATCGCGATATGCGGCAGGGTTATATATTTCAGCAAGAAAAATTATACCGGGATATTTTGTCTTGACCTGAGGAATTGCCCATTTCCAGAAAGCCAGCGGAACCATTTCAGCCATGTCGCAGCGGAACCCGTCTATTTCTTTTTCAGCCCAGAAAAGAAGGATATTTTTCATTTTTATCCATGTATCCGGAATTGGGTCAAAGTAACTGGTCATCCCTTTCATATAGTCCACACCATAATTGAGTTTCACCGTTTCATACCAGTCATATTGTGTGGGTCTGTGAGTAAAACAGTCGTTTCCAGTGGCTTTTGCAGGAAATTCCTTGTAGGTGGATTTTTCCAGTTTGTCGGGAGAAAGCTGAATCTCCAGCGTATTTCCCGGAAGATAATAGAAGTTGTTCTGCGGTGAAAAACCGATAGAGGAATCATCGTTTTCTCCCAGATCAGAGACATCTTCCGGTTTGCAGATTGACCGGTAAGTGCGGGCAACATGATTGGGTACATGGTCAATGATTACCTTCAGCCCCGCTTTGTGTGTACGCTGGATCAGATCTTTAAATTCCTGCAAACGCTGAGGAACATTTGTCGACAAATCAGGGTCCACATCATAAAAATCACGTACTGCATAGGGTGATCCGGCCTCGCCTTTAATAATCTCCGGGTATTCAGCCGGAATTCCAAAACGGGTATAATCGGTCGCGGAGGCGTGGGCCAGAACGCCGATATACCATATGTGGGTGTATCCGCACTCTTTTATTTTTTGTAAAACAGTATCAGAGATATCATCGAATTTTCCACATCCATTCTCCTCAATGGTGCCGTTCCGTTTGTTTCGGGTAGCGTCATTTCCAAATAATCTGGGCAATAATTGATAAATAAAAATCTTATTTTTCCGCATAGGGCTGATTTTGTGGTTTACCTCCCTTTAAAAAATGGATACGACTCCGTACTTTCTGAATCAACTCGTAATGTCGGTGACATTTTTCCACAATTTTCCAGGATTCTTTTTCGCTCATTTTTATGGCTGCGTGATGATATCCGGCTTCCATAATGGTTTCCTGGTTATGCAAATCGAACATGGGAAATTTTTCTATACCTCTTGTTTCGATGAGTATGTCGCAGTATGCTTTATCAAACATAGTATTTGAATTGGACATCAGGTTGAACGTTCGCTCCATTATCGTCCTGATGTTATCTTTCCCGGCAGGGGGTATCACCAAAGATACATTTACGCCAATTACATACTTGCACTGTTTGCGGATAACCGAAACAGGAAAATTCTTCAGGAGTCCTCCGTCCACATATTGTACGCCATGAATCGATTGTGGAGGAAAGACAACGGGCACAGAACAGGATGCCACAACTGCATCTACCAGTTCATCCCCATTTGAAAAAACGACTGTGGTTGCCCTGTTCCAGTCGGTTGCGACAGTACAAAAAGGTATCTGTAATTCTTCGAATCGTCTGGCTCTCAGATTCTTTTTCAGAAAACTGTGCAATCCGGCATTCTTTAATAAACCGGTTCTGGGGATGGTGAATTCTACAAACTCCCTGAATTCACGCTTACGAAAAAGCTCGGCAATCTCATCGGGATGATATCCGTCGGCATAAAAAACACCGGCCAGGGCTCCTGCGCTGGTGCCGGCAATGATGTCCGGTTTTAATCCACATTTTTCCAGCACACGCAGTGCGCCAAGATGAGCAAAACCTTTGGCTCCTCCTCCGCTCAGTGCATAACCCAGAAAATAATCATAATACTTACCCACAAGAGCCATAATAATATTCTTATTTATGCACAAATATGCAACTTTTTTTCATGATACCCCTATGAATTTTGATGAATTTCTACAAGTCATTCTATGTGGTTTTTTTTTTGATCCAGTTCTTCTTTCAACTGACGGATGGTTTTTCCTATCACAGGATGCACCCTATCGGGAGCAATTTCGCACAATGGTTTGAGTACAAAATCACGTGTATGAAATAAAGGATGCGGAATTATCAGATCCGGTGTCTGAATAATCAAATCACCGACCAGAATCAGATCAATATCGATGATTCTGTCGGCATATTGGCTGTTGACACTTTTTTTTGTCCTACCAATCTCTTTCTCAATCTCTTGTGTAATTAAGAATAGGGTCAATATATTTAGATTTGAATCTACTTCGCAAACGCAGTTTACAAAATTTTGCTCAGTATAAAAACCTTCAGGGAGGGTATCATAAAGAGCGGATAAAGAAGTGATCCTTCCTATCCGCTCTTCAATTTTATCGAGTGCGATGGCTATATTTTGTCGCTTATCGCCCAGGTTGGAGCCCAGTGCCAAAATAACGGAACAAGTCATGAGTTATTAATCCAGAATCAGCATTGCATCGCCGTATGCTCCAAACCGATATTTTTCCTTGATGGCAATTTCATAAGTCTCCATAATTTTTTCGTAGCCCCCGAATGCACAAGCCATCATCAACAATGTGGAATAAGGCAAATGAAAATTGGTTATGAGGCTGTTTGTGAGTGTAAAATCATACGGAGGAAAGATAAATTTATTGGTCCATCCCTCACGCGGTTTCAAATGTCCATCGGTACTGACTGTGGTCTCAACTGCACGAAGGACGGATGTGCCCACAGCACAGATGTTTCGTTCTGCGTCCTTTGCCTGATTCACCCGGTCACACAATTCAGAAGTGATAATCATCTGTTCCGACTCCATCTTATGCTTGGTCAGATCCTCTACGTCGATCATCCGATATGCACCCAGTCCATTATGAAGTGTGAGATACCCGAACTCGATGTCTTTTATCTCCATCCTTTTCATCAACTCACGGCTAAAATGAAGTCCTGCAGCCGGTGCGACAACTGCCCCTTCATACTGTGCGAAAATATTCTGATAGCGATCTGCATCTTCGGGCATCGCTTCACGTTCAAGATATTCAGGTATGGGTGTTTCCCCGATGGAAAAAAGTTGTTTTTTAAATTCATCGTAGGGACCATCGTAAAGGAAACGCAAAGTACGCCCGCGGGACGTGGTATTGTCTATTACCTCTGCCACCAGCTCCTCGTTTTCCCCAAAATAAAGTTTGTTGCCGATGCGGATTTTTCTGGCAGGATTGACCAAAACATCCCACAAATGTTGATCTGCATTTAATTCTCTCAGAAGAAATACTTCGATTTTGGCACCTGTTTTCTCTTTGTTTCCGTAGAGCCGTGCAGGAAAAACCTTGGTATTGTTGAATATAAAGAAATCCTTTGGTTTGAAGTATTCCAGCACATCCTTGAACACCTTATGTTCCACTTCACCAGTTTTCCGGTGTACTACCAGTAGACGGGCTTCATCACGATGAACGGCAGGGTACTTCGCTACAAGTTCCTCCGGTAAATTAAATTTGAATTGTGAAAGTTTCATATGATTAAGACAATTTATTTTCTTCCAGGAACTTATCTATTCCCTCCATTTTCAGACATCTGTCCAGTGTAATCTCCCCTACCCTTGTACGTGTTAGACCTGTCAGGTGGGCACCTGAATGCAGCGCTTCACCAATATCCCTGGCAAGTGCCCGTATATAGGTACCTTTGCTGCATACCACACGAATTGTAATGTCGGGCAGATCGCAATAAACCAATTCAATGTCTTCTATAACCAATAATTTGGGTTTTAGTTCAATATCTTCATTTTTACGGGCAAACTCATACGCTCGTCGCCCTTCCACTTTCACAGCTGAGAAAAGCGGCGGTACTTGTTCTATCTTGCCCTCAAACTGAGAAAGAATTTTTTCAATCAATTCTCTTGTAATATGGCCGGTGGGATACTCGGCATCGATCTCAGTCTCCAGATCAAATGAAGGGGTGGTGGCTCCCAGCCGTACCTGTGCAATGTATTCCTTGGTATCCGCCTGCAATTGTTCTATCTGTTTTGTCTTTTTTCCTGTACAGATGACCATTACACCTGTGGCAAGCGGGTCGAGGGTGCCGGCGTGTCCAACCTTTAATTTTTTTATCTTCAGCTTCTGGCATAACTTTGCGCGGATGATCCGTACCACACGGAACGAAGTCCAGTAAAGCGGTTTGTCAATATATAAAATCTCTCCTTCTATAAAATCCATGCCTGGTTACATACTTAAGTCAACACCGGAAAAAATGAGCATCAGTAACAGGGAGCCTACGATAATCCGATAAACCCCAAATGCTTTGAAACCATATCTGGTGAGAAAATCGATAAAGAATTTGATTGCAAAGACAGCCACGACAAAGGCCACCACATTGCCGACAACCAACAAAATTAAATTGTCAGTCAACATCTCGCTGTTCACCGGGTCTTTCAACAGTTGAAACAGCTTGTATCCCGCTGCAGCAGCCATAGTGGGTACCGCCAGAAAGAAAGAGAACTCAGCTGCGTTTTTGCGGGACAGTCTGGTACCCATTCCTCCCACAATGGTGGCCATGGAACGGGAGATGCCAGGGATCATAGCAATGCACTGATAAAAACCGATCTTCAGTGCACGTTGACAGCTCATCGACTGATCCTGCGAGGGTTTATTAAACCATTTATCGACAAACAGCATAAAGACACCTCCCACGACCAGCATCACAGCAACCACAGTCACGTTTTCGAGCAGGGTATCAATATAATCACCCAGAAACAGGCCGATGACCCCTGCCGGGATGACAGCAATGAATAGTTTCCAGTAAAAATCGAATTTATAAAGTAGACGACTCAGAAGAGTCCACACTCTTTTACCTGCCGGCATGCCTGCCAGAATATTCTCGTCGTAAACTTTGATCTGATTAAGACGAAAAAAACGCTTCCAGTACAGAATAACCACCGACAAGATTGCTCCAAACTGGATAATAACAGTAAAGGCTTTCACAAAAGGAGAACTTTCTATACCCAACAGTGCCTGGGTGATGATCATATGTCCGGTGGAAGAAACGGGAAGAAACTCTGTCAGTCCTTCAACTATAGCAATAACAATTGCCTCGAAGATATTCATGAACTCGTTATTTTGGGTAGTTTGATGCGGGGATTATTCGTGCTCATCGTCTTTCCTCTCTTTCGAAGGATACAGAATGCCCACAATCATCAGGATGAATCCGGAAAGCACAATCACGGGTGCCACCTTTACTCTCCTGGTACTGAAAATGTCGGGCTCAAAGCCATTATCGAAAGAGCTGGGAGCGCCGGTCATCAACAAAAAACCGGCAATGATCAGAAGCACTGCAATTCCACAAATAATCAAATTTGTCTTGCTAAGGGCAAAGTTTTTCCGTGACATATTTATTTTGAACGTGTTATATATAATAAAGTTGATCGGTTTGCATTTTCAGATACCTGTTTACCGCGAATGTGGTTGCTACAGTAGTGATCAGAACGCCAAGCAGGATGACAACCCCGAATATAATTCCCAGGTCGATTGCCGTGACGATGGGGTCTATTGAAACGTATCCTCTACTAACATAAGTGATAATCAGCCAAATAATGACATCGGCAATGATCCCGGCCGTGATACCGCTATATATGTTATTTACCACAAACGGTTTTCTAATAAAAGAGGATGTGGCACCCACAAGTTTCATGGTGTGAATCAGGAACCTTTTAGAGTACACACTTAAACGAATGGTATTGCGGATGAGCGTGAAGGATATAAACAACAGGATGGCAGCGAGGATTAACAGTACCATCATTACCTTGGACAAATTGCTATTGATCAGGTCAATAGCCTCCTGTTGATAAAGCATGTCGGTCACGTTTTGATTCTGTCGTATAAGATTGTTAATCATTTTGATACTGTCACTATTCGCATATTCGGCATGAAGAAAAATCTCGATACAGTCCTGTGCAGGGTTGTAACCCAGAAGCTCCTCGGGATCCTCTCCCAGATCCTTTATCAGTTGGTCTTTTGCTTCCTGCCTGCTGATAAAACGGGACGATTTCACAAAAGGCTGGGCATCCAGATTTTTGCGTATTACAGAGATCTGGGCATCGCTCACATCTGAAGAAAGCATGACGTTGAAACTCATGTTTTCTTTCATGTATTGAGACAACCCTTTTCCCATAAAGAGAATGAGTACGGTTAGTCCCAATAATACCAAAACCAGAGAGATACTGATAGTGGAAGTTATTTTTGCATTTAAGAATCGGGCAACGGAAACTTTTTTCTTGTTCGACATACGAATTCGGATAAACAAAAGGGCACAGATTGAGCAAGCACACTTACTCCGAAATTAACTGCAAAGTAATAAAAAAACTCGCAGAAAAAGAGGGATTAAATCAAATAATAAGGCAAAAAAACTTAATTTATGATTCTCTCACTTTTTCTTTGGTCGTAATCTTCTCCTGTTGTTTACTTCTTATAATTGATGCTGCGATGGAAATAATGATCAACGCCAAGATGATCAGAAGAGACGTAGTCGTGGCAACATAGAATGTGGATCCGTTTTCATGCGCGTAGTGGTTGATGGTCATTTTACTTCCGATGAAGATAAGAATGGCGCTCAGCGCGTATTTCAAATAGTAAAAATAGTCCATGACCCCCTTCAATGCAAAATAGAGTGACCGCATTCCGAGGATGGCAAATATATTGGAAGTGTATACGATGAATATATTGGTAGAAACAGCCAATACAGCAGGAATGGAGTCAATTGCAAATACGAGATCGGTCATTTCTATCACCAGCAACGCAAGGAAAAAAGGTGTTGCATACCGTCTTCCGTCAATCTTTTTAAAAAAACGGGGTTCCGATATGTCGTCTGTCATCGGAAATACCCTGCGAATAAATTTTACAAAGAGATTCTGATTCATATCCTTCACCTCATCCCTATGTCCATTTTCTTTTTCCCGAAGCAGATCGACTACCATTTTTATCCCGGTGATTACCAGAAATGCACCGAAGAGATACATCACCCAGGCAAACTGTTCGATAAGTGAAATACCTGCAAAGATGAATATCGCCCGAAAGATAAGTGCACCCAGGATTCCCCAGAAAAGGACATCATGTTGATATCTGGGATGTATCTTAAATGAACTGAATATCAGGATAAAAACAAAAAGATTGTCTATACTTAGTGATTTCTCAATTATATATGCCGTAAAAAATTCCAATGCTGGTTCTTTCCCGAACATAAAAAAGATGAAAACATTAAAAAGAAGTGCCAGAGAAATCCAAAGGAAGCTGAGCCACAATGCCTTTTTGACGTTGACTATCTCACCCTTTTTGTGAAAAACAAACATGTCGAGTGCCAACAGGATCACGATGAGGATGATGAATCCTATCCAAAATACAGGACCGATAACCATTTGTGAAATATGAAAATTTAGAAGAAGTAAACGTATTAATATCCAAAAAGTTCATCAGTCAAGTTGTCGCTTCGCCAGTATGTGAGCCAAAATCAATTATCTGGGTGGGGTTTCAAGTTTAGCTCACTTGCTTTTTCTAAAAGGAACCTATATGCAGCACCCTGTTCATTGGGTATAATACCGTCCAGAATAGCATCTTTAATGGCTGATTTCAATATACCCACCTCACGTCCCGGCGGCAGAGCGAAGATCTCCATGATCTCTTTCCCGTCAATGGGAGGCTGGAAATTACGTACACGATCTTTTTCCTCTATCTCCAGCAGTTTCTCCCGGACAATTTTGAAATTATTCATAAATCGTTTCACCTTCTCCGGGTTTTTGGAGGTGATGTCGGCTTCACAGAGCGTCATTAAGTCATCGATATCGTCACCGGCATCGAAAAGCAGACGGCGTACTGCAGAATCTGTCACTTCCTCCTCCACCAGCTGCATGGGACGCATATGTAACGACACCATCTTTTGGATGTATTTCATTTTTTCGTTTTGCGGAAGTTTCATCCTGCTAAATATTTTCGGAATCATTCTTTCGCCCACGATGCTGTGATTATAAAAAGTCCATCCTTGCTTTGGATCCCATCGTTTGGTCACCGGCTTGGCAATATCATGCAACAAAGCCGACCATCTCAGCCAAAGGTCGCCGGTACGTCGGGAAACGTTATCCAGCACAACAAGAGTGTGGTAAAAATTGTCTTTGTGTCCCACACCGTCTTTCGTCTCTGCCCCCTTCAGAGCCATCAGCTCGGGGAGGATGAGTTCCAGCAGTCCTGTCTTTTCGAGAATAACAAACCCGATGGAGGGCTTTGGCGAAAGAATAATTTTGTTAAGTTCGTCGGTCACTCGTTCCCGTGAAACAATATGGATGCGCTCCTTATTTCTCTCTATTGCACTGAATGTATCGGGAAAAATATCGAATCCGAGTTGTGAAGCAAACCGGACAGCGCGCATCATTCTCAACGGATCATCGCTGAAAGTGATATCAGGATCGAGGGGGGTGCGGATGATCAGATCCTCCAGATCCTGCATGCCGTTAAAAGGATCAAGCAATTCACCATAATGATCGCCATTCAGACAAAAAGCCATCGCATTGATGGTGAAGTCCCGTCTTTTTTGGTCGTCTTCAAGTGTACCGTCTTCGACGATCGGCTTACGTGAATCGTGGCTATAGGATTCCTTTCGGGCACCTACAAACTCAATTTCAAAATCCTTGTATTTTATCTGAGCCGTGCCAAAATTTTTAAATACCGTCAAATGTGTCTTTTTACCCAACTCCCTGGCGACTGCCTCAGCTAGCTCTATTCCCGGCCCTACGGCAACAATATCAATATCCTTTGATGGACGCCGGAGAAAATAGTCGCGCACAAAACCGCCAATTAGGTAGCACGGCATTTTTTTTTCATCTGCTACCCGTGAAACAAGCTTTAAAACAGGAATATTTAAATGAGATTGTATCTCCTCGCGGGATATCTCCATATACATCTTTACTACAGTTAGTTATCTGTTATTTATCACAAAATTACAACAAATGGGCTTTAAAACGATCCTTTTGCAGATATATTTTTGTAGATTTGTAGGATTAAAGTCAATAATAGAGTTAATTTTATAGGATTTATATTCTTTTAGCAATGATTTCTCACGTCCGTTTCGTTTTTCTGTTTCTTCTTTTATTTGCGTTTTTTTCCTGTTTCGGGAAAAAAAAAGATGCAAAAACTTATCTCGACGAAGCAGGGAGGGCTTATACAGAATCAAACTTCACACTTGCTAAATTAAAGATTGACAGCATAAAAATTCTTTTTCCTAAATCATTTGATGAGATTAATGCTGGTTTTGCATTGATGCAACAAGTACGTATGTCGGAAAACAAGCGAAATATTATCTATTGCGATTCGATGTTGCGCGAACAATACAATCAACTTAATGAAATGCTTACAAAATTTGATTTTGTGAGAGACGACCGATACCAGGAATTTGGTGAATATTATCCTAAAATATTTCCGCACAAATCTTCTCTGAATCAAAATGGACTTCGTTCGGGAGTGGGTGAAAAGGGAGACCTGTTCATAGAAAGTGTTCTTTCCGGTAGTACCGTCAAACATCATAAAATTAAGGTTACAGCCGGTGACGGGAACTTTGCTGAAACACTTGCAGTTACATCCGATGGTTTGAATTATCGCTTTCAGACACTGGATAAATCATACGAAATAGTCCGCTTCACGGGCAGCAATGAAAACGGAATTGCCCGTTTTATCTATACTTTTCAGAATGATCCGATCCGTGTGGAATTTATTGGCAAAAGGACGGTCTCTGTTACTTTGACCCAAGCCGCCAAACAAGGCATTGCCAACTCTTTCGAACTCTCCACGCTGCTGCTAAACATAGAACAGCTTAAATTTGAGAAAGAAAAAAGTGAAACATTGATTCGTTATCTCGAGTCGAAAGAAAAAAAATAACATTATACCAACGATACCTCATAACTGTTTCTCACAGTCGCGTAATATATTCACAAAAACAATTTAAAATAATAGTCTAACTATCAAAAAATGAAAAGAAATACTTTCGCTGTAATTACTTTTATGCTTGTTTTAGCAAGTTGTGACCAATTGGGAGATAAATTAAGCTCCGACAACAACTATTTGTCCTTTGAAGGAAAAAAGACTTCCATTACGGCAGCCAAGGCTTTCCACGAGGGCGATGGTTTTGTGTTCCAGTTATACCCTGACAACAACCTTTCTTCAAATGATAATTTTATGGAATTGTCCTTTCCGGAAACGCTGACTGATACTTTATTCACCCTCCCCATGGCACAGGGAGAATGGTCGGTAGACGGTGCGGTAAACGGCATGACCTATTCCGGCAACCGGCTCGGAAGAACCGGCTTTCAAAGTGCCAATATAAAGATAAAAATATTGGATGGCGCCGGTACCTGCGATTTAAAGATATCTCTCGCATTACCCGACAACCGTTGCGTAACCGGTTTTTATAGGGGAATCATCGACAGGTTTTGATGTCGTCACCTCATCTGTAAAATTATATTCTGTCGGGAACAATTATCACACATATTTGTTTGAATTATTATTCTGCTAGGATTGAAAAAAAATCAATTGTGGTAAATTCAAACTAAACCATTGTGATACAGAAAATTTTAATTGCGAACCGGGGAGAAATAGCGATTCGCGTCATGCGTACCTGTAAAGAGATGGGTATTCGCACGGTGGCTGTCTATTCTGAGGCCGACCGTACTTCCCGACATGTTTCATACGCCGATGAGGCGGTATGCATCGGCCTTGCCTCATCACAGGAAAGCTATCTGAGAGCCGATAAAATAATCGATGCGGCAAAACAGTTCCATGCCGATGCCATTCATCCCGGTTATGGATTTCTGAGTGAAAATGCTGATTTTGCACGCCGCTGTAAAGAAGAAGGCATCATTTTCATCGGTCCTTCGGCTGAAAGTATTGAAGCCATGGGGGACAAGATTTCCGCGCGCCGGAAGATGATCGAGGCGAAAGTGCCCGTCGTTCCTGGCACATCGGAAGATATGAAGCCGAAAGACCTTTTCCGCGTTTGCCGAAAAATCGGTTTTCCTGTCATTATCAAAGCAACAGCCGGTGGAGGTGGTAAAGGAATGCGACTGGTGCATGAGGAGAAATATCTGCAGGAAGCTTACGATGCTGCCAAATCGGAAGCAAAGGCTTCTTTCGGGAATGATTCTGTATATATTGAGAAATATATTGAATCGCCCCACCACATAGAAATACAATTTCTGGGCGACTCGCATGGCAATGTGATTCACTTGTTCGACCGTGAATGCTCGGTACAGCGTCGTCATCAGAAGATTGTAGAAGAAAGCCCCTCCCCTTTTATTGATGAGAAGACCCGTCTGGCAATGGGTGCCATTGCGGTCAGGGCAGCAAAATCCATCGGATATACCGGTGCAGGCACCATCGAATTTTTGGTAGATGGTGAGATGAATTTTTACTTTCTGGAGATGAATACCCGCCTTCAGGTGGAGCACCCCATTACGGAAGAAGTGTTGGGCATTGATCTGGTAAAAGAACAAATTCATATTGCCAACGGAAAAAAGCTGCGACTGACCCAAAAAAGATTGCATCAAAGAGGACATGCAATTGAATGCCGCATATACGCCGAAGACCCCGAAAATAATTTTGCCCCGTCACCCGGCATCATCCGTCATATTCAAACGCCCGAGGGCATTGGTGTGCGGGTAGACAGTTATATTTACGACGGATATGAAATACCGGTTTACTACGATGCCATGATTGGTAAACTGATTGTCTGGGCTACCAGCCGTGTATATGCGCTCGAACGGATGCGACGCGTGCTGTATGAGTACAAGATCACCGGCGTGAAGACAAACATCGATTACCTCCGGCGTATCATGGATACACGCGATTTTGAACAGGGAAATTATACCACACATTTTATTGAAGACAACAGCAAGAAACTTCAGGAAAGTATAGAGAAAGACAATGAAATAGAAGATATGGCCATCATTGCTGCCTACATCGATTATATCGTGAACAGCAATGACGCACCTTCCTCTGCTCAGACCGACAACCTTCCGATAAGCAGGTGGCGTGCTTTTGGTAAACAAAAAGGAGTATTGAGAATATGAAAGCAAAAACAGGCAGCAGAACATGTGAAGTGGAAATGATATCGAAGGATGGAAACAGGGTCGAGATCACTGTGGACGGAAAACTATACGACATCGACGTGGTCATGTCAGAGAACGGTTTCTGTTCCATTATTCACGGGGGACGCTCTTACAACGCCGAATCGGTCCGTCATTCCGAAGGAAAATATACCATCACCACCAATTTTCGTTATTTTGATATCGAACTGTCCCACCCGCAAAAGAAATATTTAAGAGGACGACAGCAAGCCCTGGATGAGGTGCAGGAGACTATTACCTCACCCATGCCGGGAAAAATAGTCAAAATCATGGTTTCCGAAGAGATGGAAGTGAAACAGGGCGACCCCCTCATTGTGGTAGAGGCAATGAAAATGCAGAGTACTTACACGGCAGCACAAAACGCCATCGTGGAGAAGATTCACGTGGAGGAGGGAGACTCTGTGATCCGTGATCAGCTTCTTATCTCATTTAAAACAAATTAACTACAGAAACAATGACACTTCAGGAAATATATCAGGCTTTCGAAGAGAGAAACAACGCAGCCGAATTGGGAGGCGGAGCCAAAGCAATAGAGAAACAAAAGGAGGCCGGCAAGTTGACGGCCCGTGAAAGGATAAAACTTTTATTGGATGACGACACATTTGTTGAAATTGACAAATTTGTATTACACGAATCACAGAATTATGGCATGCAGGAGAAACGTATTCCCGGTGATGGTGTGGTAAGCGGTTACGGAAAAATAGACGGTCGTCTGGTATATATATACGCCTATGACTTCACCGTGTTTGGAGGCTCCCTGGGCCGCTCAAACGCACACAAGATCGTGAAGGTGCAGAAGCTGGCCCTGAAAAACGGTGCGCCGGTCATTGCGCT
Organism: Porphyromonadaceae bacterium; assembly: GCA_021372865.1. Lineage (GTDB taxonomy): Bacteria > Bacteroidota > Bacteroidia > Bacteroidales > Dysgonomonadaceae > Proteiniphilum. The sequence goes on along the minus strand of JAJFTO010000019.1, from coordinate 105,211 downwards.
GAATGATTCGGGGGGTGCCCGCATTCAGGAAGGAGTGGCCTCGTTGAGCGGATATTCCGATATTTTTTATCAGAACATCAAAGCATCGGGGGTGGTTCCCCAGATTTCAGCCATACTGGGCCCCTGTGCGGGGGGTGCCTGCTATTCTCCTGCACTGACCGATTTTATTTTCATGGTAAAGGACAAGAGCAACATGTTTGTGACTGGTCCCGATGTCGTGAAGACTGTCACGCATGAAACATTGACGAAGGAGGAGCTGGGCGGTGCCAGCGTGCATGCGACAAAAAGCGGTGTGGCCCATTTCGTGGGAAACGATGAAGAAGAAACGCTGATGATGATCCGTGAGTTGTTGAGTTTTCTTCCATCCAACAACATGGAAGATCCCCCATTGGTTCCCACCAAAGATAGCATTGTCCGTGAATCGCCCGAACTGCAGAAGCTGATTCCCGACGACACCAATCTGCCCTATGACATCAAGAAGCTCATTGAAGAGGTTGCAGACGAGAATTATTTTTTTGAAATCATGTCCCAGTTTGCACAAAACATTGTGATCGGATTTGCGCGACTGGGAGGCCGTTCGGTGGGTATTGTCGCAAATCAGCCTGCTTATCTGGCCGGTGTACTCGATATCGATGCCTCTGACAAGGCCGCGCGATTTATCCGTTTCTGTGATAGCTTTGACATTCCGCTGGTTACCTTCGTGGATGTCCCGGGATTTCTTCCCGGACGCGATCAGGAACACAATGGCATCATCCGTCACGGGGCCAAGATTGTGTATGCCTATGCCGAAGCGACCGTGCCAAAGATCACCCTCATCACCCGCAAAGCATATGGCGGCGCATACATCGTCATGTCCTCCAAAGAGTCGGGTGCCGATGTGAATTTCGCGTACCCCAATGCCGAGATAGCCGTGATGGGTGCTGCTGGAGCCGTGAACATCCTATACCGCTCTTCCAACGAGGCAGAACGGCAACACGCCGTGGATGAATACAGTGAACTTTTTTCAAATCCTTATCGCGCGGCTGAAAAAGGTTATATCGATGAAATCATCCTCCCCAGATACACCCGGTCTAAACTCATTCTGGCATTGGAAATGACAGCCAACAAAACAGAGTCGAATCCGCCCAAGAAACATGGGAATATGCCGTTGTAGAGGATGTCTCTCGCATAGGCAACTGTCTCTAGCCTGGCACCTCCGAGGGGAAATATGCGGTTGTAGAGGATGTCTCTCAAGAGGGCACAAACCTGAAAATTAATTCAAGTATTTATTTTGCAACATATTAAAACTTTATTTGGACTTTTCCATTGAAAAGAGAAGAGTCGTCCTTTTTTTTTGTATCTTTGTCATCAGAAATGTTGGTGTTATCTGTTCCATTTCGGCTTCGGGACAGGTAATGAAAAGGGAATCAGGTGTAAATCCTGAACAGACCCGCTGCTGTAAGCTCCGCTTACGTGCTGAACAAAATACCTTTTGCCACTGAATAAACACCCTGCTCCAAAAAGGAGAAGTTCCTCGGACAATCAGGGTGGTTTCGGGAAGGCGTTCAGACACGGGAGTAAGTCAGAAGACCTGCCAACAGGTTTATTTTAGTTACATGGCTTTCGGGAAATAAAGCATGAAAACGACGCACAACTATTTTATTTACACCGTGTTTCATTTTCAGCATGCTTTACCGGAATTAATTCGGTATAGATGAATTCGTTCAAACTGATATTATTTTGTGTTGCTGCAGTTATTCTGCCAGGCATTGCTCATGCTGCACGACCGGCCGCATCCCTCCAGCCTGTGGCTGGTGGAATGGATCTGGCCGACAGCCTCTATCTGCCGGAGGTGGTGGTCTCAGCAAAGGTCCAGCGGGAGATTATTCCCGCACAAACGCTTTCAGGCAATGAGCTGAAAGGACTGAACAGTTTTTCCGTCGCCGATGCCATCCGGTACTTCTCCGGTATTCAAATTAAAGATTATGGAGGCATAGGGGGACTGAAGACAGTGGATATCCGCAGCATGGGCAGCAACCACATGGGCGTCTTCTATGATGGCATTCAGCTGGGCAATGCCCAAAACGGACAGATCGACCTGGGCAAATATTCACTCGATAACCTGGAGTCGGTTACCCTCTACAACGGACAGAAAAGCGAAATTTTTCAATCTGCCCGGGACTTCGGTACCTCCGGTTCCATCTATCTCCGCACGCGTTATCCTCGCTTCGAAAGCGATAAAAGCCACAACCTCAGGGGTATCCTCCGATCAGGCTCGTTCGGGTTAATCAATCCCTCCCTTTTGTGGGAACAGAAGCTCTCCACCTCGCTCTCCGCCACCTTCAACACGGAATGGGTATCGGCAAACGGCAAGTATGCATACCGCTACAGACGGATCCATCCCGTCACACACGAGGTGGTTTACGACACCACGGCCACCCGGGAGAATGGCGATGTGAATGCCTTGAGGCTCGAAGGAGGATTGCATGGCTTTGTGCCTTCCGGAAACTGGAAACTGAAAACCTACTTCTACTCCTCGGAACGGGGTATTCCCGGAGCCATCGTGAATAATGTGTGGAAGCGCTCACAACGGCAATGGGACCAGAATTTCTTTACCCAGGGTTCGTTCCTGAAATCGGTCTCACCACGGTATGACATCCTGATAAATACGAAATATGCCCATGACAGGATGAGATACCTCAATCCCGACACCACCCTGATGTACATAGACAACTCATTCACCCAGCAGGAGGCATATCTCTCTCTGGTGAATAAATATGCACTGCTGAGCAACTGGGATATCTCCCTGGCGGCGGATTGGCAGTGGAACGGGCTTCAATCGGATCTCGACGGATTCAGGGAACCCACCCGTTACACCACCCTCATTGCGGCTGCCACAGCGGCAGATTTTGGCAGAGTCAGACTGCAGGGCAGCATCCTCGGCAGTTGGATCTACGAAAGCGCTGCGGGAGATGAGCAGCGTCGCTCAGCACGAGAACAGTTCACCCCTGCCCTGTTTCTCACCTATAAACCCCTCGATTCACACAACCTCCATATTCGTGCTTTCTACAAGCAGAGTTTCCGGATGCCCACCTTCAATGATCTCTACTATACCGATATCGGCAACGTGGATCTGGATCCCGAAGAAAGCCATCAGTATAATCTGGGAGCCCTTTATGACAAATCTTTCAATCGGGGTGTGATCCGTCATTGGGAGATAAAGGGTGATGCCTACTTAAACAGGGTCACCAATAAGATCATTGCAGTTCCCAAAGGAAACGGCATGTACCGCTGGATGATGACAAACCTGGGACAGGCGGAGATCAAAGGTGTTGACCTGTCGGCTTCTGCCATTTCGGAAGTGCACAGGGAGTGGCAGCTGAACCTGAGAATGACCTACACCCATCAGCAGGCCCGCGATCTCACCCGGCGTCCCAACAAGGAGCTGGAGAAAATCACCTATGGAGGTCAGATTGCCTATATCCCATGGCACAGTGGGTCTCTCGTGGCAGGCCTGCAGCATCGTCTCTGGCAATTGAACTACAGCTTTATCTACGTGGGTGAGCGCTATCGCTCTTCTGCCAACACGCCCGAGAATTATGAACAACCCTGGTACACCAGCGATCTGTCGCTGAGCCGCTCCTTTACTCACGATCGGTTCAGCAGCAAACTTACACTCGAAGTAAACAATCTGTTCAGTCAGGACTACGAGGTGGTACTCAACTATCCGATGCCCAAAAGGAATTATAAACTAACCCTCACCGTTGAAATATGAAGAAACAGGCGATCATCATATACTTGTTTGTCGTCGCACTGCTGCTGGCTTCCTGTCGTAAAGATGTGGAACTGTTGCTGTCGGAGGTGACTTTTACTGATCCCGGAGCATCGGCTGCCGGTCGTTATGCCGGTCTCTACCTGCTGAATGAAGGGAACATGGGAAGCAACAAGGCGACACTCGACTTTTATGATTTCGTGACCGGAAATTATCACCGGAACGTCTATGCCGAAAGAAATCCTTCCGTACCCAAGGAGCTGGGTGATGTGGGCAACGATCTTCAGCTCTATGGCAGTCGCTTGTATGCCGTAATCAACGCTTCCAATAAGATTGAGGTGATGGATGCCCATACAACCGAACGCATCGGACGGATAGAGATTCCCAACTGCCGCCACATCACCTTTCAAGAAGGATATGCCTATGTTACCTCCTATGCCGGACCCATAGAGATAGATCCCGAATACAAGCAGAAAGGATATGTAGCCAAAATCGATACAGCCACCCTGAAGGTTCTTGATGCCTGTATTGTAGGCTATCAGCCGGATGGCATTGCGGTATCCGACGGAAACATCTACGTAGCCAATTCAGGCGGTTACCGTGGAGCAGGCAAGTCGATGAATTACGAAAGAACAGTCTCCGTAATATCCATTGCTACATTCAGGGAGACCGCCCGGATTGATGTGGACCTGAATCTGCACCGGATAAAAACCGATAGCCGGGGCGACCTCTGGGTCTCCTCGAGAAGTGATTATCGCGATTCTCCCTCTCGTCTCTATTTTATCGATCACCGGAAACAGGCAGTGACTGACACCATCGATCTGCCAGTCAGCAATTTTGCCATTGCCGGTGATTCATTATACCTGATCGGCATGGGTGAATTGGCCCAGAGAGCAGACTATTTTTCTATTGTGAATACAGCGACCAGGGAAGTGGTAAACTCCGGTTTTATTACCGACGGCACGGATAAAGGACTTGAGACCCCTTACGGGATCACGGTACATCCGGAAACAAGAGACATCTATATTACCGATGCAGGGGATTACATCAATCCCGGGTACCTCTATCGGTTCAATCGGGAAGGTAAAAAAATATGGAGTGTACAGACGGGAGATATTCCGGCCCACTTTGTGTTTCTCCCCAAAAATATCAATATGTCTCCACTTTAGTTGCAAGTAAAGAGTGAGACAAGGGAATGTTTAAAAATAAACAAAACTGAAAATTTCTACAATATGGAAACAAGTATAAAGAATCTAGTGTTGTTGTCTTTCCTTTTGACGGCCGCCTTCCTGCAGGGCTGCAGCGAAGAAAATGACGGTCCCGGGGAGATCGAAGAGCCGGAATATTCGGCTTATCTGACCCGTGTGTTTGAATATACACCGGCACCGGGACAATTTGTAAATGAGTTGCCTGCGTATGCAGCTGGAGACACACCTGCCTCCATGGCCGTGAAAGTAGAAGCGGCGATAGCCGGAGATAAGGGAGGACTTATTACGCTGGGTGGATACGGAGGGTACGTGGTGGTAGGATTTGATCACACCATTGAGAACAAAGCAGGGAAAACAGACTTTGTCGTTTTTGGAAATGCCTACAATGGAAACAGTGAACCGGGCATCGTCATGGTTTCTGTGGACAGCAATAAAAACGGGAAACCCGATGACACCTGGTATGAACTGGCCGGCAGCGAATATAGCAATGCTGAAACCATCCATCGGTATGCGATTACCTACTACAGGCCCGACGAAAACAAAACGCCGGTTCCCCACGGTTCGCTCACCTATGTGACCGATGCCACCTACATCCGGTGGAGTGCCGGGGAACATGGCGAAGGATTTATCTACAAACTCCAATTTCACCAGCAGAGCTACTATCCACAGTGGATCAATCAACCGGAACTGAAATTCATGGGAACCAAACTACCCGACAATGTTACAGTCATAGATGATATTTACATGCTCCAATCCTATGCATGGGGATATGCCGACAATGTGGCCAACAATGATACCGGAGCACAACTCGATATTGACTGGGCGGTGGACGCAGCCGACAACAAAGTAAACTTACCCGGAATCGATTTTGTAAAGATTTATACCGGTGTCAACCAGTTTAACGGACACATCGGTGAATCATCAACCGAGGTATCCGGTGTGGCAGATCTGCACCTATTACAAAAATAACTACTTATTAATTATCGATATATAAAATATTAATCATCAAATAATTTAAAATGAAAAAAAATCTGTTTTATCTGTTATTTATTTCGGCATTGCTGCTGGTATCCTGTGAAAATGAAGAGATGACCATCACGAAGGTGATGGACCTGGAGAGCAAGCTTACCCAGCCCGAAACCGAATGGACCGGTAATAAATCGGGTACCGAAATTCCGGGCGACTGGGGATCAACCTGGAAAAATCAATTCAGCGACAGCGACAATATCTTTCAGTTCGACAATTATTTCTCCGATTTTGCATGGGGTGGATTTATGTATACCAACAAAAGTGATATCTCCACTGTAAGCTATACAAATAACAGCGCAATCACCGGCAAAGCCTATTCGGGAAAAGTGTATCTCACTGCAAATAATACAGAATCCAATCCGGCGGTGGTCTCATTCAAAGATGGCAAAACTTACAGGGTAAAGGGGATGTACATCACCAACAGTACCTATGCATATCTGTCGATGAAAAACGGAGATCAGTTTGCAAAAAAATTCAGCGATGGCGATTGGTTCAAACTGGATATTTACGGCGAAGATGTTTCAGGGAATGAAAGTCAGCCTGTTTCAGTGTATCTGGCCGATTTCAGGAACGGAAAAAAAGAGATACTGAATACATGGAAGTGGGTCGAACTTTCGGGTCTCGGGGAACTAAAGGATCTTCATTTCAATCTCACCTCTACCGACAATGGCGACTGGGGAATGAATACTCCCTCCTACTTCTGCATCGATGATCTGACCATTTTAATGGACGAATAAAAAAAATCTGCACCATATGTGCAGATTCTCTCTACTTTATTATTTTGATAGAAAGGCATTCCAAGTGATTGGCGTGCCTTTTGCTTTTGGCCATTGTAGGTTTACCGGCTGTGCGTCCGGGAATCATATTCCACAACATTGCCTGGAATAAATCTCTCTTTTCTTTTCAGATAGAATATCTCTGTCTCGTCTTTCGAGTCACGCACAATCTCAATCAGCTCGAAGCCCTCTTTACTGAGCATGTTCAGCACAGCAATCATTCCGTTAAAGGAGATGGCACGACGGCGGTCGTCTGTGATCTGCGGCGTACGGCCTCCCTGGCCCCAGTCGACCCGCACCGTGATTTTTGAACTCAGCAGCGGTCCCGAGTCGGACCAGATACGAATATAATCGGCATCCAGGTCCCTGATTGGTTTCTCGTTCACATACTGCGCACTGGCAAAGGAGATGCTCCCCATTACAAACAGTGTCAAAAGAAAAAATTTAGCCTTCATTGTTTTGGTATTTTCTTGTTAATTATATGCCTTTATGCTGATCACTTCCTTGCATACCGCTGACAATATAAATCTTTCACCGCCAAAGCTGATTCCTGATTCCTGATAACTGACCGCTTTCATCAATCCAATTTCAAAACAGCCAGGAATGCTTTCTGTGGCACTTCCACATTGCCCACCTGCTTCATCCGCTTCTTACCCTCCTTTTGTTTCTCGAGTAGTTTGCGTTTTCGGGAGATGTCACCCCCGTAACACTTGGCCGTCACATCCTTGCGTACCGCCTTCACCGTCTCACGGGCAATGATCTTGGCGCCGATGGCCGCCTGGATGGCAATGTCGAACTGTTGGCGTGGAATCAGTTCCTTCAGCTTCTCACACATGCGCCTACCGAAGCTCTGTGCATTGTCGGAATGCGTCAGCGTGGAGAGTGCGTCCACCGGTTCGCCGTTGAGCAGGATATCGAGCTTTACCAGCTTGGAAGGACGGTAATCGTGCATGTGGTAGTCGAACGAAGCATATCCTTTCGAAATACTCTTCAGTTTATCGTAAAAATCGATCACAATTTCCCCGAGGGGCAGGTCGTAGATGATCTCCACCCGGTCACCAGAAATATATTCCTGTTTGATCAGCAACCCTCTTTTTCCCAGGCAGAGTGTCATGATGGGGCCAATGTAAGTGGTATTGGTGATGACCGATGCACGGATGAAGGGTTCTTCGATTCGTTCAATAAGCGTAGGATCGGGCAGTCCGCTCGGATTGTGCACCTCTTTCATGTTACCCTTCTTGTCGTATACCCGGTATGATACGTTTGGGACGGTGGTAATCACATCCATATTGAACTCACGCTCGAGTCGCTCCTGGACGATCTCCATGTGGAGTAATCCCAGGAAGCCGCACCGGAAGCCGAAACCCAGTGCAATTGACGACTCGGGCTGAAACGTGAGGGAAGCATCATTCAGCTGCAATTTCTCCAGCGAGGCACGCAGATTTTCAAATTCTTCGCTTTCGATGGGATAGACACCTGCGAAGACCATTGGTTTTACCTCCTCAAATCCTTCAATACTTTTTGTTGCGGGGCGCTTCACATGGGTGATGGTATCACCCACCTTCACCTCCTTCGATGTTTTGATGCCGGAGATAATATATCCCACATTGCCACAGCCTACCTCCTCGCACGGTACCATGTTGAGCCGCAGGATACCCACTTCGTCGGCCTCATATTCCTTGCCGGTATTGATGAACTTTACCAGATCTCCTGTGCGAATGGTTCCGTTCACAATCTTGAAATAAGCAATTATGCCCCGGAATGAATTGAAGACAGAGTCGAATATCAACGCCTGCAACGGCGCATCGGGGTCGCCCTGCGGTGCAGGAACCCTTTCAATGATGGCACGCAGTATCTCTTCAATACCAACGCCGGTCTTGCCACTGGCGCGGATGATTTCTTCACGCGGCGTACCCAGCAACTGTACGATCTGATCCTCCACCTCGTCGGGCATGGCGCTTTCCAGGTCGATTTTGTTGAGTATGGGAATGATCTGCAGATCATGCTCAATGGCCATGTAAACGTTGGAGATGGTCTGTGCCTGAATGCCCTGTGCCGCATCTACCACCAGCAACGCACCTTCGCAGGCAGCAATGGAGCGTGAAACCTCGTAGGAGAAATCCACATGTCCCGGAGTATCAATCAGGTTGAGGGTGTACTTCTCCCCCTCATAGATATACTCCATCTGAATGGCGTGGCTTTTGATGGTGATGCCTCTCTCCCGCTCCAGATCCATGTTGTCGAGCACCTGTGCCTGCAAATCCTTCCCTTCCACGGTTTTTGTAAACTCAAGCAGACGGTCGGCCAGGGTACTCTTGCCATGGTCAATGTGAGCAATAATGCAAAAATTGCGTATATTCTTCATCAACTAATTTTTCGATCTTAAAATTCCGCGTTGTTTGGGGTGCGCGGGAATGGGATCACATCGCGGATGTTGGCCATGCCGGTAACGAAAAGCATCAGTCTTTCAAAGCCAAGGCCGAACCCGGCGTGGGGGGCAGTACCAAACTTGCGTGTTTCCAGATACCACCAGATGGGTTCCGTGTGCATACCAATCTCATTCACCCTACGCATCAACTTGTCGTAGTCGGCTTCGCGTTCCGAGCCACCAATGATTTCACCGATTTTCGGGAAAAGCACATCCATGGCACGAACTGTTTTCCCGTCTTCGTTCTGTTTCATGTAGAACGATTTGATCTCCTTCGGATAGTCGGTCAGGATCACAGGACGCTTGAAATGCTTTTCTACCAGATAACGTTCATGCTCCGACTGCAGGTCGGCACCCCAGAAGACAGGAAATTCAAATTTTTCTCCCGATGCTTCCAGTATCTTCACCCCTTCGGTGTAAGTGAGTCTCACAAAATCATTCTCCACCACAAACTTCAGCCGGTCGGTCAGTTCGTTGTCGTACATCTTCGCCAGGAAATCAATATCTTCCATGCAATGATCCAGCGCATAACGGATCAGGTATTTCAGAAACTCCTCCGCCAGGTCCATGTTGTCATTGTTGTCGTTGAAGGCAACCTCCGGTTCAATCATCCAGAACTCGGCAAGATGTCGTGGCGTGTTGGAGTTCTCGGCACGAAAAGTAGGTCCGAAGGTGTAGATGGCACCCAGCGCCATGGCACCCAGCTCGCCTTCGAGCTGGCCCGATACGGTGAGGTTGGTCTGTCTGCCAAAGAAGTCTTCGGAAAAGTCTACTTTCCCCTCCGCATTGCGCGGCATCTTGTCGGCATCGAGCGTGGTGACCTCAAACATGGAACCGGCACCCTCTGCATCTGAAGCGGTGATGATGGGAGTATGGAAATAGTAAAAGCCCTTGTCGTTAAAAAACTTGTGGATGGCATACGACATGTGGTGGCGCATCCGGAAGATGGCACCGAATGTATTGGTACGTGGTCGTAGATGAGCAATATCACGTAGGAATTCCAGCGAGTGTCCCTTCTTTTGCAGCGGGTATACCGCAGGATCGGCCTCTCCGTAGATCTCAATTTCGGTAGCCTGAATCTCCACCGACTGCCCCTGCCCCTGCGACTCGACCAGTTTGCCGTTTACATTGAGGCACGCACCAGTAGTAATAGGTTTAAGAAACTCTTCGCCAAATCGAGATATATCAATCACAATCTGTATGTTATTAATTGTTGATCCGTCATTTAATGCAACGAATCCCACATTTTTGTTACCTCTGCGGGTTCGCACCCACCCTTTGATGTTTACTTCTTCGCCGAAGTTGGTAAGCTTTAAAGCTTCTGAAATTTTTGTTTTTTTAATTTGTTTCATAATCAACGCTGTTTCCCTTTCGGGAATGATGCTATATCTGTGTTCTCCCTTCTTTCAGAAGAAATGAAAAATAACTCAATAACTGACTGGCAGGTCAATGGCAGCCTTGCACTCTTTCGAATGCAGGGCGAACCGGTTTATTTAGGTGAAACGTTAATCAAACGCCCCCATGCGGAGCATGTTTACCTCCTGTTCTGAGAGGTAACGCCATTTTCCACGGGAGAGTTTTTTCTTGGTCAGTCCGGCAAAATAGACCCTGTCCAGTTTCAATACCCGGTAACCCAGTTTCTCGAACATGCGACGTACCACACGGTTCTTGCCGGAGTGTATTTCAATGCCCACCTGTGTCAGATCTTCTTCTGTGACGTAGCTGATGGCATCGGCATGAATCTCCCCGTCTTCCAGTTCAATCCCGTCGGCCATCGCCTGCATATGCTCCATGGCCACGGGTTTGTCGAGCCACACCTGATAAATCTTCCTTTTTTCGTATTTTGGATGTGTTAATTTTGATGCCAGATCACCGTCGTTGGTAAGCAGAAGCACACCGGTCGTAGCTCTGTCGAGGCGTCCCACAGGATATATCCGTTCAGAGCAGGCACTTTTTACCAGTTCCATCACCGTCTTGCGGTTTTCCGGATCATCGGTGGTGGTCACAAATCCTTTCGGCTTGTTCAGCAGGACATACACCTTGCTTTCCAGTGTCACCGGCTGATTGTGGAACATCACTGCATCAGCGCGGGTAATTTTGGTCCCAAGTTCGGTTACAACTTCTCCATTCACTTTTACCACTCCTGCCTGTATAAACTCATCCGCTTCACGGCGTGAACAAACGCCTGCATTGGCCAGATACTTGTTGAGCCGGATCGGTGCATTGGGATCGGCATTTTCCTTATACTTTATCTGCTTGAATGGTTTTTTCTTCTTCAGCTTTTTGGGGCCTGCGGCTGGTTGGCTATTCCTGTTTTGTGATTGATCACCCCAGCTGCGGTTGCCGTAATTTCCTCCAGGTCCCCGTTGCGGTGATTGAACGCGTTCCCCTACCCTCGGGCGACGTTTCCGGGGAGCTCCTTCACCCTCGCCATAGGCATTTCTTTGTTGTGACTCACCCCAGTTCTGATTATAGGACCGCTCCGGTGAGCGATATCCATCCTGACGCGGTCTCCGCTCATAGCCCTGGTTCCGGTTGGATGAATCATAACTCTGGTTCCGGTTGCGCGAATCGTAGTCTTGATTTCTGTTGCGCGAATCATAATTCTGGTTTCGGTTGGGTGAATCATAGCCCTGATTTCTGTTGGGTGAAATGTGTCTCTCATTGTTCGCACTGCTAAAACTTCTTCTCGGGCGCGATTCTTCGTTGTTTGTTGTCATGTCGTTTTCCTTTTTGTTTGAATGATAAAACCTCACGGTTTATTGTTTTCTTTGTTTCCCTAAAACACTGGCCAGTTATCCAATATCAGTAAAATAACTCAACCAGATTCCCCATAAATTTAATTTTCCTTTTTGCTTAAATACCTGTGTAACTTTGAGGTGTAATTGCTTTTAATTCCTGTTTTATCTGCTCGTCTACTGCCAGTCCGTCAATAAATTCTGAAATGAGTTCTTTCGTAATATGCTTGTTTGTACGGGTTAGACCTTTTAGCGCTTCATACGGTTTCGGATATCCTTCTCTTCTCAATATGGTTTGAATACCTTCGGCAACCACTGCCCAGTTATTCTCCAAATCTTTTTCTATTGCATCACTGTATAATAACAATTTACTCAGTCCTTTTGTTGTGCTTTTCAGTGCAATTATTCCGTGTGCGAGGGGAATGCCAATGTTACGGATTACAGTGGAGTCGGTAAGGTCCCGCTGCAACCGTGAAATAGGTAGCTTGGCTGACAGGTGCTCCAATAATGCGTTGGCAATACCAAGATTGCCCTCCGCATTCTCAAAATCGATGGGATTCACCTTATGTGGCATGGCCGATGAACCCACTTCGCCCTCCTTGATTTTCTGTTTGAAATATTCCATCGAGATGTACTGCCACATATCGCGGCAGAAATCGATGAGGATCGTATTGATTCTTTTCAGGGCATCGAATGAGGCTGCCAGTGCATCGTAGTTCGAAATCTGCGTGGTGTATTCCTCCCGTCGCAGATTGAGTTTATTGCACAGAAATTCTTCGGCGAACTTCTTCCAGTCCATGGCCGGATACGCTACCCTGTGTGCGTTAAAATTACCTGTGGCTCCGCCGAACTTTGCTTTTGCCGGAATGTGTTGTAGCACTTCCAGCTGATTGGTAAGCCTGTAGGCGAACACTTTTATTTCTTTTCCCAGCCTGGTAGGTGATGCCGGTTGTCCGTGGGTACGTGCTAGCATGGGGATGTCCTTCCACGCTTCGGCATAGGCATCAATTTGTGCAATGAGGTTTCCGAGTTCCGGTATATAGACTGTTTGCAGTGCTTCCTGCCACATCATCGGGATGGCCGTATTGTTGATATCCTGTGAGGTAAGCCCAAAATGGATGAACTCTTTGTGATCGGAGAGTTGAAGCAGATCGAATTTTTCCTTCAGAAAATATTCAACGGCTTTCACATCATGATTGGTGATCTTTTCGATATCCTTTATTTTCAGGGCATTTTCTTCGGTAAAGTTTTCGTATAATCCCCTTAACTTTGCAAACAGTTGCCTGTCAACCCTCTCCAATGAAGGTATGCCTGCTTCACAGAGTGCAATGAAGTATTCAACCTCTACTCTCACCCGGTATTTTATCAATGCATATTCCGAAAAGAAAGCGGCAAGTTCGTCGGTTTTATCCCTGTACCGTCCGTCGATGGGCGAGATGGCTGTCAGTTTGTTCAAGTTCATTTTTTGTCGCGCAAGCGGTTTTTAAATCGATTTCTGAATGGCGGGAAATCACTTTTCTGCTCATTCACTTTTTTTCATTGTAGCTGTGTCTCCTCAAAAAAGAATGTAACTCCCCTGTTTTCACGATACAAAAATAGTGATAATTATAGAGTCGGAAAAATTTTTATAAAATTATTTGCGAAATATTTTGCGGGAAAACAAAAAGAGTCTATCTTTGCATCACTTTTTCAGAAAGCAACCTCCAGGCGCGGAAGGGAACACTGAAAAGGAGCCCGGAAAGTGAATCAAACGAGAGGATGACACAGTATTCGGAAATTTGAAAAAAGGGCGTTTAGCTCAGCTGGTTCAGAGCGCCTGCCCTACAAGCAGGATGTCGGCGGTTCGAATCCGTCAACGCCCACCCAATTCCACAAACGGTTTCAGGAGATTTCTTGAGACCGTTTTTTGTTTTGGTCAAACTATAGTCGAACAAATAATTTTCATTTCACCCGGCAAAGTGGATGGTCTCCATTGCCTGCTTCATCACCCGGTACTCCTCAGAATCATTCTTTCCGTCAATCTCTCTTTCTGCCAATGTCTCCGAAAGGGAGATTATGGATGCGATGCTGTTCATGATCTCGTGCGTGAGTACGCTGATCAGCTTTTGCCTGGCTTTTGTCTCTGCCTCCTCCATCATGGAGTCGTAGGTACGACTTCTGAACATGTCCAGAGCCTCGTTCATCTCTCTCATCAGCCTGTCCAGTTCATCGTTGGAGTGATTCACTCTGAAATGGGTCGAAAAGTCGGCATGGCGAATCCCGCCAATCATGCGCTCCATCCTTTCAATCAGTTTCTTTCTGTCGCCATGGATAGAAATGGCAAAAGTAACCACCCCTGCCAGCATCAACGCTGCAGAAAAATAGAACCCTTTTACGCACAACCAGGCTCCGGTCAGCGATAACAGCACGAGGGCGGTTATTTTCAGAAAGTAACTATGTTTAGACCTGATTTTCATTTATAATCCATACTTTTCAATCTTCCGGTACAGTGTAAAACGGGATACGCCGAGCAGTTCCGCTGCCCGATTCATATTACCTTCCGCTTGAAGCAGTGCATGCTCAATAGTATTCATTTCAAGCTGCTCCAGGTTCAGATTCAATTCTTTCTGTTTCTTCGCAGTCGGTTTTAGTACAAAATTCTCCGGAGTAAGCGTGAATCCCGAAGAGAGGATCACTGTCCTCTCCATGGCATGCTGCAGCTCCCGCACGTTTCCCGGCCAGGGATATTCTCTCAGCTTGCGCATGGCTGCGACCGAAATATTTCGGCTATCCTTCTTATATTTCTTTTTGTATCGATCATGGAAAAAGTTTGCGAGAAGTTCTATATCTTCTCCCCTCTCTCTGAGCGGAGGAATATGCAGTTCAATGGTATTTATCCGATAAAGCAAATCCTGACGAAAATCTCCGTCGGTCACCATTTTATGGATATCGGCATTCGTCGCACAAATAAGTCGCACGTTAATCGATACAGGTTGCGTGGATCCCAGCCTGTTAATCTGCTGCTTTTCGATCGCACTCAACAGTTTTGCCTGCATAGGAGGTGTCAGGTTTCCGATCTCATCCAGAAAGAGCGTGCCTCCGCTAGCGATCTCGAATCTACCCGGCTTCTCATGTTTGGCGTCGGTAAAAGCTCCTTTCTGATGTCCGAACAGTTCACTTTCGAACAATTGTTCCGGAATAGTACCCAGGTCGATTTGCACGAATGGCTTCTCTGCCCGTGGAGAAGTCCGGTATAGCAGGTTTGCAAAAAGATCCTTCCCCGTTCCGTTCTCTCCCAGAATAAGGATGTTCGCGTCGGTATCCTTCAGCTTCTCTACCGTTTCCAAGAGTGACCGAATGACATCGCTCTCGCCAATTATTTCCGGGTAGGCACAATTGCTCTCCAGGGCGGCAACCTGTTGTCTGAGTTGCGTAACCTCGTGGCGGCTCTTTCGCAGCTCCACTGCCGAAGCCACCGTGGCCAGCAGTTTCTCCCGCTCCCACGGTTTCGGGATAAAGTCGGTCGCTCCCTCTTTTATTGCACGCACCGCCTTCTCCATATCCGCATAAGCTGTGACAAAGATCACCACCATATCCGGATCTGCTTTTTTTATCATTTTCAGCCATTGAAACCCCTCCTGACCGCTGTTCGCGTCCTTATTGAGTTCATATCCAGCAAGATCACATCAGGCTCAAAACTCTGCATAAAATGTTCAATCCGTTCTGGCTTGGTGGTTACCTTGATTTTCTCTACATACGGTTGCAACAACAGATTCAGCGCGAAAAGAATATCTTCGTTATCATCAACAATTAATATTTTACCTTGCTTTTGCATTTTAAAAGGTTACCTACAGATATTTTGCAATCATATGATTGTTATTAACATATCTAACAAGATAAGTCGTTTCGTTATTCACATGGTATATACTAAAAAAAACACACCATGAAGTATTCTCGTTTCTTTTATATATTGCATAATGCATACCTTTTCCGTATTTTTCAAAGTATTTTGGAGCAATTTTTTTATGCATTTTAGGCAAGTTGTCTCTTATATCTTTAAATAAATCTCTTGAATATTTTATTGCATTTTCTTCAAAACCAAAATACCCTTTATCATAAAGTATTGAAGCAAGTTCCAAAAAGTAGTCTACTACTTCAGGAAGTATAACTACTTTAATAGAACTGTTCATATTTTTTTACTCTTGATTATTTTTCTCATCCCTTCTTCTACTCTGAGTATTGCATCATCCATTGAAATTGCTCTGTTTAAATCCTCGGGTAGATTATCCTGTTTTGTCAAAACAAACGTTTCTGCTCTTCCCCGTTGAATAACTACAGTTTCAGTTCTTGCCGTATCCAAATATTTCTTCATATTGTTGCGTAATTCCGCCGAACTAATAACTTTCATACTTTATTTTTTTGATGTACATTTTATTGTACAAATATATAAATTATAAAGCTTTCCAAACCAAATATAGCTTTAATATTGGAAAAACATCAACATTCTGTATTTAGCTAATAACTTGATATATAAGTGAACAACTTCGCATGTCCAATTTTCGGCAAGGTTAATTGTACAGAAATTGACAATATGCAATGTACATAAAAAGGGTTAAAGAAGAGTCTTCATATATTTGTAATTCACGAAAATACAAACACTATGAAGACTCAGATACATGACCTTAGAAAGGTACGTATGTGGTACGAAGTTAAAGAACTTTCCACTATTCTGGGCAATTCGGATAGTAAAATTGCAAAAAGTTGGGTATTGATCGCAGTTTCCAGGTACAAGAAGATGAGCGAAGAGGAGTTTCATGAGTTTTCAATGAAACAACGTGTAAACGAGCTTGTTCTGTTGCCATATTACCCGGACGTTCTTATTCTGACTGTTATCTTCATTTTCCATTCATCATTTTTTCTGTTTCTTTCAACCGGTATGAGTCTCCTTTTTTATGGAAAACTTTCCATAAGTCAGGAGAGAGTTTAAGAAAAAAAAGATAACTTTGTCAAAATGATAGTTTAACAAGTGGGTGCATATCACCGGAATATCAAAGAAATATATGTTACTTCTTTTGGCTTCGTTTTTAATATCCGTTCCCCTATCCTACTTTGCCATTCACAAATATCTGGAAACTTTTGCTTATAAAGCAATGATCTCTTGGTGGCTGTTCGCGTTATCCGGGATTGTTGTGGCTGGGGTATCGCTGCTGACTCTCACGTGGCAGGTGAGAAAAGCAACAAGGATTAATCCAGCAAAAGTGTTCAAGTCGGAAGTGTAAAATTCGTAGTCGATAGAACAAATTCCATTCACCATACTGAAGAATAAAGAAAAATCGTATGAAGAGCAGACATTTTCTTATTTCGTTCATGCTTATTGTAGAAATAGCCTGTAATCAGGAAAAATCAATGAAGTATCCTCCCTTTTCTGCGCAGCAGGAACCGGACAGGGGTGAAGCAGCCATTGTACACGGTAAAATCAGGAACCTGCAGGTTTATCCGCATATAAAGGAGGTGACGCTTACTTTGCCCGACTTTTCTGTAGCGGGGGAAGTGTACGTGTCGCCCATAGATTCTTCTGGAGAGTTTAGTCTTACAATTTATCCCATGGTACCGCGCGAACTTTCTCTTACTCCCATAGAAGTTGGACTGATGATTGCGCCGGGTGATACGCTTTACATCGAGCATGATTTTTCCGATATTACCAATTCTCAGTTTTCGGGCTCGGCAGCTGAGTTAAACCGACAAATTGCACAATTCAGAAAAAGATACCTCGGACGTTTTAACTTTCCTTATGATCTCCCCTATTTGGAGTACAAAGAGGCATGCGATAAACAGTTGGAAGAGACCGCTGAAAAACTGAGCCTCTTCCAGAAAGAATTCAACACGTCGGAATTGTTTAATCGTTGGGCTGAGAAACAAATCAGACTCGATTATTATCATGCATTACTTTTCTTCCCTTTTCAGCATTTCTTGCGAACGAAAGAGGAGTTTACAGAAAGGGAGACCTATTATGCGTTCCTTCCGGAAGTTGAAAAGACAATCGATGAAACGATGATTTTGAGCAGTTATTTTGATGTCATGGCACGATACATCCTAAGGAAGAGAATAGGCGCAGATCCTGTACCCAAAGAGAGCAAGGTAGCCCTCTCAACAACGGAGACATTGCAGCTATTTCAAGAGGTTCCCGATAATCCTTTCTTCTCCCAATTTGCAATTGCTACGCATCTTGGGTTCAGTACCAAGGCAAACAATACGCAGGAAATAGAAGAGAACGAAGCGCAATTGAACCGACTGATCACGCATCCTTTCCTGCGTGCTGCATTGCAAAAGGAATACAACCGAATTAAAGCGTACAAAGCAAATCCAACAATCTATTCCAATGCAGTAATGGGGAGAAATCTACTGGAGAGATTCGCTGCTGGAGTACAACCGCAAGATTCATTCAACATCGTTAAACGGATTCTTGATGATAATCCGGGGCAAGTGCTTTATGTCGACATTTGGGCTCCATGGTGCGGACCATGCATCAGACAGATGCCTGACAGCAAAAAACTTTCAGATTATTTTTCTGATCAACCAATTACTTTTGTCTATTTGAATATCGGCGGCACGGACGAGCAATGGAAAGAAACCATCAATAAGTACGAACTGTCGGGGATCCATCTCTATTTAACAGATAAAGAATGGCAAGACGTAATGAAACGATTCAATGCAAAGGGTATTCCCTATTATCTCCTGTTCAATAAGGAGGGTGTGATGGTTGATTTTGGTCACCATCTGCTTCCTTCCATACCGGAGACCAAGGCTGCAATTGAAAAATTAGTTGAATAATGAAATACCTTCAAAAGCTGCGCCTTATATTCACTTATTACCGGAACTTTATTTGGGTTTCTGTTTTTATAGATCTTGCATGCGCTTTCATTTTATGGAAGAATGGCATTGACACATATTCAGCCTTATTCTGGTTTAAGTTATTCACGTTGGGAGCCTCTATATATTTTACCAATGAGTACAGGAAGGAAGAATATTTCTACTTTTACAATTTTGGTCTGTCTAAAAAAGGTCTTTGGATCTCGACTATTATTCTCGATATGCTGATATTTTTCGGATTAATGGTGCTGTCCTACAATCTTAGGGCGATATTCACTATTTACTAATTGCAATAAATAAATCATGAGTCACAAATTAGAGATTAGTAATATTCTTAAACCCCATATCTTCCAATATAAATGAAGGATGAAAGTGTAGAACCTCATGAAATCTACTGCAATGATGGATATAATAAGAAAGGGTGACGATGAAATTAAAACAGGAGGTGGCGAGAAATCTTGATCAAAAAACCGAAAGGAAATATTAAAGAAAAAATTGAACAACTACTTGATTACTTGAATTTATTTCCTATTTTTACGCTGTAGACATTTTTAAAAAAAACAACATATGAAGAAATTATCGCGGCGCGACTTTCTCCGTACGGGTTTTGCGGGATTCGCCGGATTGACTATGGTACGGCCCGGTTCGTTTGAATTGACCCTGGCATCTGAAATCAGGGTCGACAAGGTGAAATTGGGGAACAGCGGGCTGGATGTTTCCCGGATTGCACTGGGTACCGGCACAAAAGGTGGTTCAAAAGCATCGAATCAAACCCGCCTGGGAATGGAGAGTTTCACAAAGATGGCCCACCATGCTTACGAAAAAGGAATAACGTTCTTCGATATGGCAGATTCCTACGGAACACATCAATATGTGGGAAATGCCATTAAATCCCTTCCCCGCGAAAAGCTTACCCTGCTCACAAAGATATGGACATACGAGAACGGCTCGGAAAAAGTAGTCCCTGTACGGGAATCACTCGATCGTTACAGGCAGGAGATGGGTACCGATTATATCGATATTGTTCTGATGCACTGCCTTATGAAACCAGGTTGGAGTAAAAACCGTACACATTATATGGAGGGTTTATCGAAAGCCAAGCAAGACGGAATCATCAAAGCCGTGGGTGTTTCCTGTCATAATTGGGATGCCATGGTGGAAGCGGTGGATAATCCCTGGGTAGATGTGATTATGGCGCGCATCAATCCTTTCCAAAGTCACATGGACGGGACCCCCGACGTAGTAAAAGAATTGTTGGGAAAAGCCAAAAAGAACGGTATCGGGGTGATCGGCATGAAGATATTTGGTGAAGGCAGCCATGTAAGCGATACCGAGCGGGAACAATCGCTCAGATTTGCACTGACCGATGCAAATATCCATTGCATGACCCTGGGAATGGAGTCGACCGCCCAAGTGGACGATGCGGTACAAAGGGTGATGCGACTCGCAAAGAAAAATAAGATTCACTGATTCAGTCTTCTTTTGATCACTGTGGGATTGGATTGCCCGCAACCAGACAGTTGTCGGGTACATCTTTTGTGACCACACTGCCTACAGCCGCGACGCAGCGGTTGTCGATAATTATTCAGGGAATCAACGCCTTAGAATGATATCACATTCCAGAATGAAGTTTTTGCATGTTTTTCCCGGTCCTGATATTTCTGATCAGTTCATATCCCCATAAACTGAGGGCAGTGAGTTCGATAAAACCGGAAAAGCCGATAAACCGAAATGCTTCAGGATAGAAATCGGTCAGGATCTGAGAGGTGATGCGCCAGGTATTACCCAGGTTGAGCAAAATAAATACAGCCCAGAGAGAGTTTGTCTCCCGGACATCGACACCGGCAAAGTCGGGTACCACCTTGCTGGAAACAGCCACAATCATCATCATGATAAAACCGACTGTCAGCGCATGTCGATAGGCTCCGAAATAGGCATGTGAGAAAGGATTCTCGCCTCCTGTCGTAGGGAGATAGATGCCAAACATATAGTAGGGACCGAACACCAGAAGCAGTGCGGCCACAATGAACCAGAAGTAAGCTGCCCGAATAAACTTCAGGCTGCGGTCGCTGTAACCGGCCGGCACCCGATGGAACAGGCGGAACTGGATAGGGGTACCAATGGCTGCCACCAGGATAATGATGTAGGAGATGCCGTTTGCAGCATGCCACCAATGTACCCCGGTAGTCATTCCGGCTGTAAAAGAAATTACACCGAAAAGAACGGCTCCGTTCATACCCCACAACAGAAATCTTCTCCAGCCCTCCGAAGGTTTCCGAAGGCCATATGCACGGGGCAGAATATGCTGTGATACACCCAGTATCATCATCACGGCCATTCCGAGTGTCTGGATGTCGCGGTAGGGAATATTGAACGAGGAAACGTTAAAAAGGAATGTTTTCTGATCAGAGGCCGACTCAAACAGCCAAAAGATGATGGGATTCAATATGGCTGCAATAAGAAACCAGGCAATGGCTGTAAAAGCAAACCCATCTTTTTTTCGACCGGTGGGAGCACCGCCTAAGGTACGCGCGATGACCAGCACGAAGAGTACGACAGCGACAATCTGCAGGATGCCGGCGAAAATCCCGAGTATAAGGTAAGGTTGCCGCGGAGCAATCACATGCGCATACGCCTGCAACAGAATACCGGCAATCATCAGAGGGAGTGTGGACAGCGCCAGCCACGGACTCCACAGAGTCGTTCCCTTAAAGTGCGGTAATGCCCGGTAGGAAAAACCCATGATGAAAAGGCCGACAAAACCGAATACCATGGCATGTCCGTGCGCCAAAACCCAGGAATAGTCGATCCCGTGAAAACTTTCCTCCAGCCCGATCAGGAGCAGGTTGATGGCTCCCCACATACATCCAAGGGTGAATATTGTAACCAGAGCGCTGATAAAAAAATATTGATGAATCTTCTGTCCCAACAACGATTGTCGGTCGCTGGATAATAGTTTATTCTTCATTGAAATATATTTGTCTTTGGTCTGAAACCTATTGGAACCCCGATTTGAATAAACCGAAAATTCGAAGAATCAGATCGCTGTGATTATGAGAAAGCAAATATATACTATTCCTGCGTACGAAACACCTGCTTCACTAAAAAATTCACCTGCCGTTACTTTTGATTGATCCATTGAATGGTTTTCCTGATTCCTTCTTCATAATTGACAGGCACATAGTTGAAATGCTGATTAAACTTTGAGGAATCGAAATAATAAGGATATTCGTTCTGGTACAGCATTTCGTATGCTTCTCCGGCAATCTTGCTGAATAATTTTCCAAAACGCATCAACGATTTGGACAGAATCGTATATTTTGGTTCGACACCAATCTCCCGGGCAACCAGATCAATGAAAGTTTTGCCGTCGATGGCCGGACTATGGGTCGGTAAATGCCATATCTGATTCCAGACGGTATTTTCTTTGGCAAGCAAATAAAGTCCTTCGGCACAATCGGGTATATAGGTATAGGAATGAGGCTGATTCACATCCGCCATCCATTGGGCAGCTTTCCCGTGCATCATTCTGTCAAAGACCATCATGTAAGGTATGCTGGTAGTCGGGGTACCAAAAGGACCATAAAGATCTGCAGCCCTTGCAATGATTACATCCAGGTCGTCCTTCTTCATCTCCTCTTCCAAAAGTTTCGATATCTCAGCCCGCACCTCCCCTTTCCGGCTGATCGGGTGATAGACTGTTTCCTCTGTCATGATGCCGTCTACTTTACCATACATGTAGACATTGTCGAAAAAAATCAATTTGGTCCCTACCTCTTTACATGCGTCAATTGTATTCCTGATAATCTTTGGCCACCTCTCTTTCCATATTTTTGCATCATAAGGGAGTCCCACACACAGGTATACGATATCCGACTGGTTCACCCCTTCCAGCGTATCGGCATAAGAAGTTAAATCTCCTTTCAGATATTCTGTTCCTTCAATAGGATGTGTTTCCCTGGATACCAGTTTCACCTCTTCCCCATTTTTCAGCAGTGTATGTGTCAGTGCATTTCCGATGGAACCCCCTGCTCCCAAAATTGTATGTTTCATTTTAATGTCGATAAATTGTATAATTTAAGTTTCTGCAGAAAGCAATATAACTTCACCAATGCTTTAAAGTTCATTAATAACTAGTTAAATATTTCAAAGACACTTTCTGATATATTTTTTATTTCTACTTTTGTGAGTGATCATTCACTTACATATTTTGGTATACGATGATTAGGCGAAAAAATAGAACGCTATGATTGAAAGAAAAGCAATTCTCGTTTCGAAAGA
Organism: Porphyromonadaceae bacterium; assembly: GCA_021372865.1. GTDB lineage: Bacteria > Bacteroidota > Bacteroidia > Bacteroidales > Dysgonomonadaceae > Proteiniphilum. Next base: position 82,151 of record JAJFTO010000019.1, on the reverse strand, counting down.
TAAACTCACCAACCTTCACGGTGAAAACAAAATATTGGTGATTTTTGATCTGGAGGCCAGCAAAGTGATCGGCGTGGAGACGATTGCTTTAAAAAAGATGAATATGCCCACTGAAGTACTTTTACTTTATTTACGTAGAATATATATCAATGTAATCTATGTGTCCACAATGGATGAGGAAACGAAAAACAAGTTTATCTACTACGGCATAGAGGTAAAAACGGCATCGATGCTGGAAAATGATAAACTATTGAATACACTTTATCTGTCGGCACCATTGTTTTAAAATACAATGTCGTGTAAGAGAAATCATTTACTTAAAAAACTAAATTAAAATAACGCAATGAAGAAAATTCTGAAAACTCGAATAATTCTGTTTGGTATGGTTCTTTTCAGCACATATCTGTCTGCTCAGACACCCGAATGGAAAACCGCCACGAGCAAAGATGGCAAAGTGACGGTGAAATATAATTTTTCGTCACGCACAAATGAAAACGACGAAAAAGTCACGGTAATTGAAGCAATTGCTTCTACGATAGAAAATACAAGTATCGATAACTGTATTTCACTGATGAAGGATATTTCAAAACACAAAGATTTCAGGGGAGAAAAAACAAGCAAACTGATCGAGCAAATTTCAGAAAATGAATGGATCATTTATTACTACAATGAAAAATCCTTGATCGCACCTGCGGTAGACGGGTCCTACATCATGATCTTTGAAGAAGACAAGAAAAATAAAACGGCCACTTTTACAATTACGGCAGATCCTACTTTGGTAAAAGAAACCGATGCATCAAGAATTAGGTACGCAAAAGAAATTTATTCATTCAGAGAGCTGAAAGAAAACCAAGTGGAAATTACAATTAAAACTACTGTTTCACCTGGTTTTAAAGTACCTGTCCTATTAATGAAAAGGGCCTTTCCCAAAAAGATCTTTGATAATACGAATAAATTCATTGCGCTGGTAAGCGCGGAGAAATAACGATAAAATAACAGGTAACTATATAATTACCTATATGCCAAATGATCTTTTAACCCCTAAAAATAAAAAACGATGAAAATTAAAATGGAAATAAAACCGAGACAGCTGGAAATTATTGAGGCGGCCGGAAAATTACTGACAACATCCGGAGTAAGCGGGCTTACAATAAAAAATCTGGCGATAGAGATGAATTTTTCAGAGAGTGCTATTTACAGACATTTCACCAGCAAGGAGGAAATAATTCTTACGTTGCTGCAGTACTTACATGAAAATGTAGCCAGGATTATGAATAACACACCCAGATCAGGCGACTTTAAAAAAGAGTTTTATTCCCTTTTCAAAAGACTGACCCGCTATTTCAAAGAGAACCCTTATTATGTGGTGGCTGTATTTTCCGAAGGATTATTGGATGAGAGTGCGCAAATAAGTGAAAAAATTATTCAACTGATGGACACCTTGACAAAGCATGTACAATCCATCATTGAAGATGGTCAAAAAATGCAGCTGATTACAGGCTTGCTTACATCTGAACAAATAGCGCTAATCATCATCCCTGCCTTCCGGCACCAAATGTTCAAATGGAAAATAACCAATTTTGAATCGGATATTGATCGTGAAATTGAGTCGTTGTCCCTCTCACTGATGGAACTTTTGAAAGTACATAAAAAATAATTCCGGACCGGTAAAATTAACCACATTATCACCTCGTACATATGTCGAATAAAGTATCCCAACTGAAAACATGGCATTTTGTCATCGCTGCAGTGATGTTTTACACCCTGACTGTAATTATTTCAGAAGTCAGGGTGAAACAAATGTCCCTGGCTTCAGAGAAAACAAATTTAATTGAACTGGATGAGATAAAATTTGAAGACAATGAGGTGCGTTTTGTTTTTTTCCATGACAACAATTCTCAACTTTGTAGAAAAATGAGGTTTAATATTGAACAATTTATTGAAAATGAAGAGAACGGGATACTTTTTTATGCAATAGATGTACAGAAAAACCCAGAAGTCTTTTATGAACACAATGTATCCGGTATTCCCAATATATTGGTTTTTAAAGGTGACAAAGAGATTCAAAGAATTATGGGTATTGTATCTTACAAAAATTTAAAGAAGATTGTACAATCATTAAATGAGGACGCATGAAACAATTCATTTCATTTATAAAAAGAAATTTATTTGTTCTGATTTTTGTCTTTTCAGGAATAATAATTGGTTATATTTATTGGTTCAACTGGGGTATGTATTACGGCACACTCCCCCTCTCTTCGGAGTGTTGGGTAAATTGTACTTACGGTGGAATTTTCGGGGGACTGGCGGGTAGTCTGATCAAATCATCTTAAAGAAAGAATGATCAGCAAGTAAAGATAAAAAAAGTACATTTTTCAGATTCACCCTGGTGGTACCTGTCCATAAAATGAACCATTGATAAAAGGAAATCATGAAAATTCTGATTGTTTTGCTAAGTATTTTGCTAATATTGCCGATTTTGGTTTTGAATGCACAAGAGCTGGATAGTGTGTCGTTAAAGTCTGATTCCGTTGTATTATCAAATAAAAAAGAAAATATTAAAATCACACATTTCATCATACCTGCTGCATTGATAACTTTTGGTTTCGTCGGGTTGAAAAGTGATGGATTGAAATTGCTGAATGCATCAATACAAAAAGAAATCCACGAACACAATCCGTCATTTGATTCGAATATTGACAATTTTACCCAATATATACCCGGTGCATCGGTTTTCATGCTCAACGCACTGGGAATTAACGGAAAGCACAGTTGGAAAGATGCAGCGTTGATTTATGGCGGAAGCATAGTCATTACTTCAGCTTTTGTATTCCCGATCAAGTATATCACACAAGTGGAAAGGCCAGACGGTTCCAGTAAAGACTCATTTCCATCGGGACACACGGCGACTGCATTTGCTGCGGCAGAGTTCCTGCGACGGGAATATTGGGAGGTGTCACCCTGGATTGGCGTTACAGGTTACGCAATGGCAGCCACTACAGGGATATTGCGAATGTACAATGACCGGCATTGGCTCACGGACGTGGTAGCAGGTGCTGGGTTCGGAATTGCTTCCACTACCTTGTCCTATCTTATATACGATGAACTTTTGAAGAAAAATCATTCAGCTTACATTGTCACTCCAACTTTCAACGGAGGCGTCGGGCTGTCACTTGTGAAAAATTTTTAAAAAATTGTACCGTGATCATTCTGTCTTCATCATAAATTTTTCGTAAAAAATGATGGCATTCTTCCAAAATTTATAATCTTTTGTAATTAAACTATTTCATTGTTCTAACACGATACTGTTAACTGGCATCAATTTACAAAAGAAACTACAAGAAAAGTATTAAATTTTCGAAATTGATTTAAACATTTGATTTAATCATTTGTTTTAATCAAAAAGATAAAATACTTTTGTATCGATCAAAAAAAATAAATGATGGAAACAATCACAACAGAACAGAAAATTATCCGTGCAGCCGACAAGCTCTTTACACAGAAAGGGTACGCTGCCACAAAGACCAGGGATATTGCCGAGGAAGCGGGTACCAACCTGGCCCTGCTTAACTACTACTTTGGCAGCAAAGAAAATCTTTACAAAAAGGTAGTACAGGAGAAATTAAGGATGTTACTTGGCGCAATGGGGCCGGTTTTGTCAGATGAAAATATTTCTCTCGAAGACAAAATAAGCTCCATCACTGAAAATTATACCACCCTGTTGCTCGAAAATGAAGAACTCCCCATTTTTATATTGAATGAGCTGTCGGTCAACAGAAAACTTTTTGAGGAAATCACCCAAAATACCCGTCAAATTGCGCAACCGGCAATTGAAAAACAGCTGAAAGAAAGAAAAATGGAAATTTCCGCCAAAGACTTAGTAGTCAACACGCTGAGTCTTACCATGTTCCCATTTGTAGCAAAACCCTTGTTCATCTCCTCAGGGTTGGTGAAGGAAGAAGAGTTTGTGGAATTTATAACCGGACGGAAAGAAAAGATCATAGGCTGGATCATGAAAACAACCAAAAAATAAGTGAAATTATGAATATGAGAACATTGTTACATCTTGTGCTATTGACAGGGCTGGGTATCCAGTCCGTTTCGGCGCAAATGATCACGATTGAAGAATCCCAGTCGAAAGCAGAAGCAAATTATCCTGCTATCGTACGATACGACCTCATCGAGCGAACGAAAAACTTCAACATTGCCAATGCAAATAAGGCTTATTTACCGCAAGGTACGCTCAGTGCCCAGGGAACGTGGCAGTCTGATGTCACGAGTATTGATATCAACATGCCGGGGCTGGAAATTCCATCCATCGACCAGGACCAGTACAAGCTCGTGGCCGAACTTAACCAGCTGATCTGGGACGGTGGAAAAATATCGGCACAGAAAAAAAATATTGAAGCTGAGGCAGCTGTAGAGAAGAAACAGCTGGAAAGTGAAATTTACACCCTGAGAGAGCGGGTAAACAACCTTTATTTCGGTATTCTGCTGATGAAGGGGCAACTCAATCAGCATAAAATCCTTGAAAAAGAACTTCAGCGTAACTACGACAATGTGCAGGTTTATGTGCAAAATGGCGTAGCCAACGAAGGCGACCTGAACGTAGTAAAAGTGGAGCAATTGAAAGCAGCCCAGCAACGCATTCATCTTGAATCCACGCTGGAAGCATATATCCGGATGTTGTCGGTACTAATGGGAGAAGAACTGGATAGCAAAATGGTATTTATCAAACCGGATCCGGGTAACTCAGTGATCTCACCCGTTATTCAGAGGCCTGAACTACAAACATTCGATGCCCGGGAACAAAGCATTGAGACCCAAAGATCGCTGCTGAATGCCAGGATAAGGCCTACAATTGGTGCTTTTGCACAGGGAGGGTACGGGAAACCGGGACTTAACATGTTCGACAATGAATTTTCTCCTTATTTTTTAGGTGGCGTACGTGTCTCGTGGAACTTCGGCAATTTATACACATTAAAAAACGACAAGAAAAAAATCGACTTGCAAAAGCTGTCTGTCAATTCACTGCGAGAGACATTCCTCTATAATCTGAATACAGTGATTCCCCAGCAGCAAATAGAAATTGAAAAATTCAGAATGACAATGCGGGATGACGACGAAATCATTCGACTGCAAAGTCAGATACGTGAGGCAGCGGAAGTAAAGGTTGAAAACGGCACGATGACCGTCTCCGACCTGATGAAGGAGATTAATTCAGAGGAAGCGGCCAAACAAGCAAAGACATTGCACGAAATTCAGTACCTCATGTCGGTTTATGCACTTAAATACACAACAAATAATTAAGTGATCATAACTCCGCAGTCAGCGGTCAGCTTTCAGCAGAGTCGGCAATCAATGATCAGCTTTAAATAAAAATTTAAAACAGAATATTCGAAAAAAGATTAAACTATGAAACCAGTTACATTACTCACCTCATTATCAGTCTCGTTTCTTTTGCTTTCCTGTGGTAATGGCAACGACGATTACGACGCAACCGGATCGTTCGAAGCCACAGAAATTATCGTATCCTCTCAGGCGAATGGTCGCATTTTGACATTAAATCTGAATGAGGGGGACCAGTTGCAGCAGGGACAAATCGTGGGCGTCATCGACAGCACACAGCTCTATCTGCAAAAAATGAGTCTCCTCTCCAATGCACGTGGTGTAAGGGCGCAACAGCCGGATATACGCAAGCAGACCGCATCAATTCAGGAGCAGATCAGGACACAGGAACGAGAAAAAGCACGTGTACAAAGGCTTCTTGCCTCCAATGCGGCCAATCAAAAGCAACTCGACGACATAGAGTCTCAGATCGATGTACTTCAGAAGCAATTGCTTGCGTTGACATCCACCCTGGAAAAAAACAGTGAGAACATTTCTGCTCAGAGTTCGACCCTCGAAATACAGGTGGCACAACTCGATGATCAGCTTGAAAAGACCCGTATCGTCAGTCCGATTGCCGGGACCGTCCTCAACCGGTATGCTGAGGCAGGTGAACTGGCAACAATGGGTACCCCTCTCTTTAAAATTGCAGATACCGACACGATGGAACTGAGGGCTTATGTGACCAATGATCAGCTTGCACGGATTAAACTCAACGATGAAGTAGCCGTACGAGTGGATGACGGAGAAGGGAACATGAAGTCCTATAGGGGTAAAATCAACTGGATCTCCAGCAAATCGGAGTTTACACCCAAAACCATACAGACCAAAAACGAACGTGCAAACTTAGTCTATGCACTTAAAATTGCCGTTCCAAATGATGGCTTTCTGAAGATAGGCATGTATGGCGAAGTGAAATTTTAAAATCAGAGAAAAGGTAGAAATGGGGACCCGCGTCCTGTGAATGACAACAAAATGATTGAAGTAAAAGATTTATACAAGAGCTACGCCAAAGGAAAAGTGAATGCGTTGAACGGAATCACTTTTTCAGTGGAAGACGGTGAAATATTCGGGGTAATTGGTCCGGATGGCGCCGGTAAATCATCGCTCTTCCGCATTCTCGCCTCACTGCTGCTGCCCGACAGCGGGATCGCAGTCATGAACGAGCATGATGTGGTGATTGATTATCGAAAGGTACGGCAGATCATTGGCTACATGCCAGGGCGGTTTTCGCTCTATCAGGATCTGAGCGTGGAGGAAAACCTGACGTTTTTTGCGACACTGTTCAATACCACCATCGAGGAGAACTACCACCTGATCAAAGATATTTATCAGCAGATAGAACCCTTTAAAAACCGGCGGGCCGGTGCACTCTCGGGCGGAATGAAACAGAAGCTGGCATTAAGCTGTGCGCTGATCCATAAACCGGAAATTCTTATCCTGGATGAACCGACAACCGGTGTGGATCCTGTATCGAGGAAGGAGTTCTGGGATATGCTGGGACGGTTGAAGGAGCAGGGCATCACCATCCTGGTGTCCACGGCTTATATGGACGAAGCAAGCCGTTGTGACCGGATTGCGCTGATACGGGATGGAAAGTTTATTGCGAGCGACACCCCACAGGGTATCATTGAGAATTACGCCGATATATTGTGGTCGGTAGAAGGAACCCGCATGTCTGCCCTGCTGTCTGCCCTGCGTGACTACTCCGCAGTGAAGACCAGTTTCGCTTTCGGAGACAAGATTCATATCACCGTGACCGAAGGGTTGCAGGTCGGAGAATTAAGACAATATCTGGCAGAAAAAAAATTTGACGACGTACGTATCGCTCCAATCAAACCGACTGTAGAAGATTGTTTCATGGCATTGACAAGTGAATAATATGAAAGCAAAAGTAATTGAAGTATCAGGCCTGACGAAAAAGTTCGGCAATTTTACTGCCGTAGATCACATCACTTTTGACGTGAAAGAGGGTGAAATTTTCGGGTTCCTCGGTGCCAACGGAGCAGGAAAAACGACAGCCATGCAGATGCTTTGCGGTATCAGCATGCCTACGGCAGGGGCAGGGACAGTAGCGGGTTACGATATCATTAAGGAAAATGAACGGATCAAACGCAACATTGGCTATATGAGCCAGAAGTTCTCACTATATGAAGACCTCAAGGTGTGGGAAAATATCCGTCTGTTCGGTGGTATCTACGGGCTCACTGATAAGGTGATCGCCACGAAGACCGATGCGTTGCTCGAAAGATTGAACTTTCGCGAAGAACGAAACACCATGGTGAAATATCTGCCGCTGGGCTGGAAACAGAAACTGGCTTTTTCGGTGGCCATCTTTCACGAACCCAAAATTGTCTTTCTGGACGAACCGACCGGCGGCGTGGATCCGGCCATGAGGCGGCAATTCTGGGAGATGATCTATGAGGCCGCTGATCAGGGAATCACAGTCTTTGTCACCACACACTATATGGATGAAGCGGAGTATTGTAACCGGGTCTCCATCATGGTGGACGGACGTATCGATGCACTGGATACACCGGCGGAATTGCGACGTCAGTTCAACGCAGACTCCATGGATGAAGTTTTCAGGCAACTGGCCCGCAAGGCAAAAAGGGGCGATTAACAGACAGTATGCACTTAGTGTACAATGCTGTCTACTGATTATAAAAATATCAAAAAATGAAACAATTTATCGCATTTGTAAGAAAAGAGTTCCGCCACATCATGCGTGACAACAGAACATTACTGATCATTCTGGGAATGCCCGTGGTAGAGATCCTGCTGTTTGGTTTTGCCATCAACATGGAGGTACAGAATATTCGTGTGGCTTTCTACGATCCCACCCCCGATGCTTTTACTACCGGCATTGCAGAACGTATCAGACAGAACTCTTACTTTAACTATCAGGGAAATATGCAGTCGATGGAGGAAATGGAGGTAGCGATGCGAAAGGGAAAACTCGATCTGGCAGTGGTATTTCCACAAAACTTTCAGGAGAGCCTGGTACACTCCGGTAAGGCAGCTGTACAACTGCTCTCCAACAGCTCCGATCCAAATAGGGGATCCATCTCGGCGACCTATGCGACTGCCATCATCGCTAGTTTTCAACAGGAACACACCAAATTAATTCAGATTCCTTTTCAGATACAGACTGAAAACCGGATGATCTACAATCCGCTGATGAAATCCTCCTATATGTTTGTGCCGGGAATAATGGGACTGGTGCTGATGATCATCTGTACCATCATGACATCGGTCTCCATCGTCCGGGAAAAGGAGCGCGGCACCATGGAGGTGCTCCTCGCTTCACCACTGAAACAGGGAACCATGATTTTTGCAAAGACTATTCCCTACATGGTGATATCGTTTATCGATTTCATCATCATTCTTCTGCTGAGCTATTTCGTACTCGGTGTCCCTATAAACGGTAGCCTTTTGTTACTTTTTATGATTGCAATACTCTACATAAACCTGACTTTGTCGTATGGACTGACGGTCTCCACGCTGGTTGATAAACAGGTGAACGCGGTCATCTTCTCGGCCATCACAGCCATGATTCCGGTACTGATGCTTTCAGGTATGATCTTCCCTATAGACAACATGCCCCTGGTGTTACAGGCGTTGTCGGCCATCGTACCAGCACGCTGGTTTATTGAAGCCGTACGAAAAGTAATGATTCAGGGACTGGGAATCACAATGATCTGGAAAGAGATACTCATTCTGATCGGAATGACACTCTTCCTGCTGGGAGTGACCATCGCGAAAACAAAAAAACGACTTGAATAAAAACAAACGTTTCAAGGCTGACAGCTGATAGTTGACAGTTGAAAACTAAAAATTATATGAAAACATTAAAATTCCTCATAGAGAAAGAGTTTAAGCAGATGTTCAGGAATCCACTGATTCCAAGGATGATCGTGATGTATCCCATCATGGTGTTGCTGGTATTTCCGTGGGCTGTCAGTTTCGAAATAAAAAATATCAGAATCGATGTCGTGGATCATAGCAAGAGTACATACTCAAAGCGGCTGACCGACAAAATTGAAGCATCCGGCTATTTTATCCTGAACGATACCCCACCCGATTACCGGACTGCCATGTTGAACATGGAACATAACGAAACAGATATGATTCTGGAGATTCCCTCCTCGTTCGATACTGATATGGTAAAGAACAGGACATCCGGCGTGGGCATGGCTGTAAACTCGGTAAACGGCACCATGGGATTGCTGGGAAGCAATTATATTACGCAGATTGTTAACGATTTCTCGTCGGAACTGCGCAGTGAACTGATGCATACCTTGCCACCGCAATCAAGGGCTTCCATAAAGCGTATGGCACAGATTGATATTGTTCCTCAATACAAGTTTAATCCGTCGCTGGATTATAAAAACTTTATGATCCCCGGTTTTATGGTGCTGCTGCTCACCCTGATTTGTGGTATTCTGCCCGCATTGAATATCGTGATGGAAAAAGAAAACGGAACCATTCAGCAAATAAACGTCACCCCGGTGAGTAGAATTCACTTTATCCTGGCCAAACTGATCCCCTTCTGGGTTGTCGGCCTGGTTGTAATGATTATCTCAGTTTCCGCTGCCTACCTGTTATACGGCCTATGGCCCGTAGGAAGTGTACTGGCAGTACTTTTTTCTGCCATCGTTTTTATTCTCTCCATATCGGGTCTGGGACTCATCATATCCAACTACTCGGAGACGATGCAACAGGCCAGCTTTCTGGTGATGTTCTTTATCCTGATACTGATTCTGCTGGGAGGTATGTTTACCCCGGTCTCCAGCATGCCATCATGGGCCCAGTTGATTGCAGCCATTAACCCGTTCAGTTACCTGGCAGACACCTTCCGGATGCTGTATCTGAATGGCAGTAAGCTGGCCGATGTCACCGGAAATCTGCTGGCAATGGGAGTGATTGCAGTTATACTAAATGGGTGGGCCGTATTTAGTTACAAAAAAAGAGGGTAAGGTTGATGTAATAATGTAATGATGTAATGATGTAATGATAGGTTGATGGGTTGATAGGTTGGATTGATGATTGGAAAGGATGAAAACAGCGGTCCTGATATATTTTGTACTACTCTCCCTGTCTCTTTACGGACAGGGCAGGACAGACAGCATTGTTGCAATACAGGCAGATTCAACAATTGTTCCTTTTTCCATCATTGAGAAAAAAAGAGGGAAAGCGGTATCAATCAATGTGGGCCTGAACATGGCAATGAGGGGATTTAACCGGTTTGTGCTGAAAGATGAATATGCGCAAATCAACCTGCGTTCCATGAGAAACAACATAAATACATTGCCCGTATGGGATACAAACCGTTTCACCACAAACCTTGCGGGACATCCCTATCATGGATCCATGTATTTCAACAGCGCGCGTGCAAACGGATTTGAATTCTATCAATCTTCCCTTGTCACGGCCGCAGGTAGCCTGATGTGGGAATACCTGATGGAGACAAAACCTCCCTCTCACAACGACCTGTGGGCAACCACCGTGGGAGGGACTGCTTTGGGAGAAGTCCTGTTCCGGTGGACCGATCTGATACTCGACAACCGGACAACCGGACTGGAACGTGCAGGCCGGGAGCTGCTTGCCGGCATCCTCTCCCCCACCCGGCTTATTTCCAGACTCATGAACGGTGAAGCATGGAAAACAGGACGATTCAGGGGAAACCTTCTTTACAGGTCTCCTTACCTCCTGGAATTGTATTCAGGAGAAACAATGACAGTCGTTCACAGCACAGATGCAAATCTGTGGAGCACGACTTTGGGAACCGGATTGCAATATGGCGAACAATATGGCGAACTGGTCGAAAAGCCCTATGAATGGTTTCAAACAACCGGAGAAGCCATTATAGGGAATGAAGGATTTCATCTGACACAGATGAGCATCCTCGGCCTCCTTTTCAACAAAGTATTGTTTCAAAATGAGAATACATGGGTCACAGGAGGGTTGTTTCAACATTTCAATTACTACGACATAAAACAGACTGGAAACAATAACAATAACAGCACGACAACGCTGTATATCTCCGAGGCAGCAGCAATCGGTCCGGGAGTCATTGTACAAAAGAAGAAGAATGAGGTGAAAACACAATTCGGTGCTCACTTAAGTGGGATTATACTGGGAGCAAGCACATCAGACCATTTTAAGCTGGAAGACAGAGATTATAATTTTGGCAGCGGGTTTAGCCTGAAATTAAGCAGTTCATTCCAATTCAGGCAGAAATTACTCTTTGCACTGTATGCTGAAAATTATATTCTTTTCTCATGGAAAGGGGTGAACGATTATGAAAAACTGAAAAATCTGACAACAGATGAAATCGATTTTCTTAACGTACAGGGCGATAAAAGCAGTGTCAGACTACATCTGCTGGGACTGAACATGAAATATCGGCTGAATGAAAATACGCATCTAATATTTCGGGCCAGACATTTTACCCGACATACGGTGTATAAATATTTTCCAAATGTCGACCATAATTCAGATGAGTTTTTCCTCGGGATCGGTATGTATGTCTGATCCGATTGAATCAATAATGGCAAAAATTACACAAAATGCACCAAAGAATTTTATTGTCCCTTCTTGTAATATTTTTTTCATTCACTCTGGAAATAAAGGCACAATCGGAAGACGTACCATCCGACACGACCAAACGGACGCTCAGGCACCTCATCGAGGGCGTGAAATCGAAAATAGAGCATGACCGACAGGAACTAGTCATGTCTGAAGAGGAGATCATCAGCTACATGGATAACCTGCCACCTTTTTCTATCTACAAGGACAACTATTTTATTACAGGCATTCCTTTAAACAGAAACATAGACCGGGAAACAGCCGATGCCAAATTCCAGATCAGTTTCAGACATCGTCTTACAAGAAGCAGATTGCCTTTCGATACCTTTCTCTATTTGACCTATACCCAAAAATCATTTTGGAATATTTACCGGGAATCAGCTCCGTTCAGGGATTCCAACTACAATCCGGGAATCGGACTGGGAAGATATATTATTGTGGACAACCGCCTTACGGGTGCAGCCTTCCTGCAACTGGAACATGAATCGAACGGTCGCGACAGCATTGAATCGAGGAGTACCAACTGGATTGGTTTCTCGGGAAAATATTTTTTGACTTCCAATCTCGCTACCAGCTTCAAAATAACAATTCCATTCATGACGGGCGAAGAAAACGGCGACTTATACGACTACAGAGGAACAGGGTACTTCACAGCAGACTACAAAACACCGGACAACAAATGGTGGCTGACAGGCACCTATAGTCTCCGGAAGAGCGTGAAAGCCATTAATCTGAAATTCAGTGCCGGATATAAAATATCGGAAAGATTCAACCAATATATTTTCGGCGAACTTTACAGTGGTACCGGAGATAGCCTGCTCGATTACAAGAGAAAGGACGTACAACTGCGCGTAGGAATTGGCATCAAGCCTGATTTCTACAGTGTATTTTAAATTTGTCCCTTTTTTGTGCAATCGATTGCGTTAAAAGCACACATGCTTCTTTTCCCGATTCCGGAGGCGGCATGGGAAACAAACAACAATCTTGTACAGAATCCCGGGTACCCCCCCTTCTAAATGAACTAATCCTTTTTACTGATTAGGGGCTCTGCGTTTTAAAACACAGAGCCCCTATCGGTCCGGGAAAAATAAAGAAGCGGCTATGGTAGACATCCTCGGAACTCCCGGATTCCGGCTGTCAAATCAGGTTCTTACTTCAACGAAAAGTTCACAGAAAGGTGCTTATCGCTTCTTACGTAAGTAGATACAACTTCACCGAAAAGTGAAGTCGCTTCTGCTGATGCTGTGATCTGTTGTACAGAACGTGGATAAAGTACAACCAGTTTGGTGTTGTTACCCTCCTTCAGTTCCAGCTCAAAATAGAGGTCGCTGTTGTTACGCAACTCGTAGTAATTGATCTTGTCGCCGTTCTTTTTCTCCTCGGTATAAAATGCAGGAGTCAGCTTTACACAGGCATCAAAGAGTGCCCGCACATGCTCCTCCTTGCCTGCAAGTATTTTGCTGGCCCATGCTACAGTTCGTCCCGCAACAAGCGCTTCCCTGATAGATTCTGCTGTGCGTTCTTTGGCCATCACGAGTGTCATGGTACGATGTACATATTCCTTGCTGAAATCATATTCATGTGCCACCAGGTTGTGCATGTCGGTGGTACCCATCACGGTCAGTCCCTTGTCGATACACCAGTCGAGTGCTTTCATATGAAACCCGAATCCATTGATCACTTCAATACCCTGCAATGCCTTGCTTTTGTAGAGGTCGTTCACGAAAGGTATCCAGTCATACGATCCCGCTATACCCGGTTGCCATCCCGGATGATTCCAGAATATAAAGGCATTCTGTGCGGCAGCTTTCATCACTGCTGCCTTGTCCTGTGAAGCATCATTACTTTCAATATATTCCGATGAGTCACCAATATAAAGAGCATTGAAATGTCCGGGAGGTGTCCTGCGTGTCACCTCGTTGCCTTTCACCAGAATCAGGTTGCTCTTTGCCGCACTCTCCTTGAGTAGTTCATATGCACGGTTGTTATTTACCTTTACATCATCCTTATGGGGGGTATACTCAATATGATCTGTAATTGCATACGCATCCAGGCCTTCCTGCCATGCCTCCTGATTGCGGACACTGGGCCATACCTGACCGTCTGAAAAAACGGTGTGCATATGGAAGTCGCACTTCAGCACCTGATAATTACCCACGTCGGGAATAATTATATTCTCTCTGTAGACGGGACGCCTGTGCTCGTCCAGATATTTCATTCCCTCCACTTCTTTTCTCTGTCCGATAGCGAATACAGGTATCAGCATCAGACCAATAAGCAATAAATTTCTTTGTCTCATAAAATATTATTTACATTTAAAATTAGTTCCTCCGGAATTTAAAGCAGGCAATATTTACCATTTCAATCAGAATAGATTGTATAATTAAACTTTACTGCAAATTTAAACAAACAAACCGAAAGAAACAGGATGATGTTGTTACATTATTTTTAAGATTCTGTTTTTTCACGAAATTATTTGAGAGTCACAAGAATTCCTTTCTCAAGGACAAACGCACAATAAAAATAAAGTGTAGGTTATTGGGAACAATAACGGAGCTGTACGAAAAATTATAGACACGGGAGAAAATGAAGTTAAAGATAAAATGAATACATTTGCATATCAAAATCATAATCAGTCATACGCTGCAATAAAAAATTAACATTTTAACGAGCTAAATGAATATAAGAGAAAATAGTACTGCAAAATACAGGTTCACAATCATTGTTCCTGTTTATAACGAAGAAGAAAACATCTACACGTTGGAAGAAAAACTGAAACAGTTTCTGCCCCACTCTATTCTCTCTGCCTGTGTTTTGTTTGTCAACGACGGTTCAAAAGACGACAGCCTGCACAGAATCGATGAAATATGTTCCCGAAATAGTCATTTCTTTTATCTCAGCCTCGACAGAAACGGAGGTTTGAGCGCAGCCCTGAAGGCAGGCATTGACGCCTGTTTTTCGGAGTATGTTGGATATATGGATGCCGATTTGCAGACGGATCCGGAGGATTTCAATCTATTGCTTCGGGATATCCGCGATTATGAAATGGTGACCGGTATAAGAGCAAACAGGAAAGATTCGTTTTTCAAAAATCTTCAATCGAAAATTGCCAACGGATACCGCCGGATGATGACAAACGACGGTGTTTCAGATACAGGATGCCCTCTGAAAGTGATGCATACCGATGTTGCGAGACGTATCCCTTTTTTCAATGGGATGCACCGGTTTCTGCCTGCATTGATCCTGCTTCAAAACGGAAAGGTGAAGCAGACCCCCGTGCGTCACTATCCGCGCGTGGCCGGCACATCGAAATATCATCTTTGGAACAGGCTTACCGGGCCGTTTATCGATTGTTTTGCTTACCGTTGGATGAAAAAAAGATATATCAACTATCATGTGAATAAAGATAACCTGGATTAAATATGCAGGGAAGTAATGTTTGGATCTTTGGTATTGGGTTTTTGTCGCAGCTCTTTTTCTCCGCCCGCATCCTGTATCAGTGGATTGCTTCTGAAAAAGCGGGAAAGGTGCTCTCACCCCCAGCTTTCTGGATTCTGAGTATCGCAGGCTCATACCTGTTGTTCATCTATGGGGTTCTGCGAAATGATTTTGCCATCATACTTGGCCAGTTTATCTCCTATTACATCTATCTCTGGAACCTGAAGATACAGGGCCAATGGAAGAAAATTGCACAAAGTATCAAAGCACTTCTGATACTGACACCCATTGTGGCAATCGGAATTATGCTTCACGATGCATCCGGTTTTTTCGACACTTTTTTTAACAATAAAGATGTACCTTTGTGGCTGTTGATTTTTGGATCTGCCGGACAGGTCATCTTTGCGCTGCGTTTCGTTTATCAGTTTCTTTATTCGGCAGCCCGGCATGAATCTACCCTCCCTGTCGGCTTCTGGATCATCAGCCTGGTCGGGTCCATCATTATCATCAGTTATGCTCTTTTCCGAAAAGATCCTGTATTGATTCTGGGGCAATCATTTGGATTTGTAGCATACATCAGAAATTTAATGATTGCTTATAAAAGCAGAAAAATCACGGTCTATGAAGAATAAGCATATTTATTTGATTTGGTTCATCGCGCTGTTGCCGGCAATGATTTTACGTGACTATACGCCCAACAACGAGTTGCGTTACCTGAGTATTGTGGACGAAGCATTGCAAAATGGAAGCCTCTTTACATTCACAAACCAGGGCGAGATATACGCGGACAAGCCCCCACTCCATTTCTGGCTGATGATGACAGGAAAGCTTATCCTGGGAGAACACCGGATGTGGTATTATTCGCTGTTGTCTTTTATTCCCGCATTGATTATTCTTGCCACCATGTCGAAATGGATCCGCCGGGAAGAAGAGATAAACAATGAAACAGAAAATAACGGAATAACGGACAAACACAGCAGAAAGCAAACCACTGCTTCGCTGATGTTGATGACCAGCGGACTGTTCACCGGTGCCGCGTTAATAGTCCGTATGGATATGCTGATGAACATGTTTATTGTTTTATCCCTCTATTCTTTTTACCAGATGTACAAAGGCGAAAACATCAAACGAAACAGTCTTCTTTTTCCTGTGTACGTTTTTCTGGCCCTTTTTTCAAAAGGGCCGTTGGGACTTTTGATCCCTTTCATTGCAACCGTTACATTTTTGATTTACAAAAAGAAATTATCGGATTTTAAAAACTATTGGGGATGGAAGAGTTTCCTGATTATTCTGGCCGGGGCTGTTGTCTGGTTTGCCGGGGTATACATTGAAGGGGGCAATGACTACCTCAATAACTTACTGGTACACCAGACCGTGGGACGCGGTATTGACTCATTCCACCACAAGGAACCTTTTTATTATTATCTGATCTCCATCTGGTATATACTGGCACCCTGGTCTTTTCTGGTGATCCCCCTTTTCGTTGCAGGATTGGTAAAAAAAAGAATTCACAGCACATTGGAACAATTTTTCACCGTCACAATCCTGTCAACCTTTGTTCTGCTTTCGCTCATCAGCTCAAAAATAGCAATCTATTCACTGCCTGTTGTCCCCTTTTTCATTTTCCTCACGGTGTTACTTTTCAATAAATTCGATATACAAAACCGATGGATTAAAATGACGGTGGCTATTCCGGCTGTTATATTTGTTCTTGTCATGCCGGGATTCATCTATCTGGGCGGTATCGGAGAAATGCAATATCTGTCGAATCCATTTATTTATGCAGGAGCGGGGGTAATCACACTCACCGGATTGTGCATGGTCTGGTTTCTTTATCGAAAAAGTGATACACTCCGCGCAATCCAGACACTGGCATTGGGTTTTTTATTGGCTGTTTTTATTGTTGGCTGGTCCTTGCCACAGATAAACAACCGGCTTGGATGGGGTGAGTTGTGCGAAAAAGCAGTGGAACTGTCTGAGGAGCATAACATTCCCGACTATTGGGTATATAACATAAAACGTGCTGAGAACATGGATGTTTACCTCGGAAAGGATATCATCAAAGCAGAGAAAGGAGATATACTCAATGCATCGCCGGAAAAAAAGATACTCTTGTTGCGAACAAAGGATATAAAAAACGATTCTGATATACGCGCTGCCTTGTCAAGCAGGGAGCAACATCAGATAGGGGATCATACTGTGGTTATTTTTTAAAAGGAGTAAAATGAAAATATTGGTTACGGGATCAGCCGGATTTATAGGATATCATGTTTCCCGGGAGCTACTTAGTCAGGGACACGCGGTAACGGGCATAGATAATATCAACGATTATTATGATGTGCGGCTTAAATATGCCCGTCTAAAAGAGACAGGTATTGAAGAGCAAAATATAAAACCCGGAGAATGTGTGCAAAGTACAATTTTTGATTCCTATCAGTTCATCCGGATGGATTTAAACGACAGAGAAGCCTTGTATAATCTTTTTGAAAAGGAACATTTTTCGTATGCCATTCATCTTGCAGCACAGGCGGGGGTAAGGTATTCACTGCAAAACCCGTTTGCCTATATCAACTCCAACATAACCGGATTCATGAATATCCTTGAAGCCTGTCGCCACAATCCGGTAAAACATCTTGTATATGCCAGCTCGAGCAGTGTGTATGGAGACAATACAGACACTCCATTCAGGGAGTCAGACAATACCGATCGACCAGTGAGCCTCTATGCAGCCACAAAAAAAGCGAATGAACTGATGGCATACTCCTATGCCAGGCTCTATCATATTCCGGCCACCGGCATTCGTTTTTTTACGGTGTACGGACCCTGGGGACGCCCCGACATGGCTCCTTCCCTGTTCATGTCGGCCATTCTGAAAGGAGAAACCATCCGGCTCTTTAATCATGGAAACATGGAGCGGGATTTCACTTTTGTGAATGACATCGTGAAAGGTGTCCTAAAAATTATCCCTTCACCTCCATCGATGGAGACACCCCATGCAATTTACAATATGGGTTGTACTTCACCGGTAAAACTGACTGATTTCCTTGCCGAGATTGAAAAAGTGACGGGCAAAAAAGCAATCGTAGAAATGGAGGGAATGCAACCGGGAGACGTCGTCTCCACCTATGCCGATACAACACGCCTCAAAAGAGATTTTAATTACAAACCCTCCACACCGTTAGCAGCTGGAATTCAAAGTTTCTACCAGTGGTATAACGAATTCTATTATGGAACTTGAGCAGAAATTAGTGAACAGGGGTATCAAGCCGACGGCTGTAAGGCTGTTAATATTCAAGGCGATGTTGGAATCCTCCCAGGCATTCAGTCTTTCGGACCTGGAAGCAGCGTTGGGGACAGTCGATAAATCGACCATCTCCAGGGCCATCACGCTGTTCCACGAACACCTGCTCATTCACAGCATCGACGATGGCTCGGGCTCCATGAAGTACTCGGTCTGCAACGACGATTGCCAGTGTATGCTCAACGAGCTGCACGTCCATTTTAACTGTACCCGCTGCCACAAAACATTCTGTCTGGAAAGTATATCAATTCCTCCCGTGCAACTCCCCGAAAAGTTCTTACTGGAAAACATCAATTTCGTGATGAAAGGGCTGTGCGACCAGTGTTCGGGCACTCCCATTTAATTGCAACCAGGTTGCAAGAATTTACCCCTACTTTTGCCGTAAATAAAGTTTCATTTATGTCGAGAATCAAAAAACTCGCGAAAGAGAATGACTATAATTGCGACGACGATAGCTGTTGCGGATGTGAAAAATCACGCACGGCTGTTCTTCCGGAGAAACCTATATGGGAAAAGTACCTACCGGTGACTGTTACAAGCTTCCTTTTTATTTTGGGCATTCTGCTTGACTCTCTGGTGAAACCTACTTTCTTTAACGGCACCACCCGCCTGGCTTGGTATATTGCCGCGTATCTGCCGGTCGCTTTGCCTGCCTTCAGGCATGCGGGGAGCGCCATGGCACAAAAAAATTTCTTCAACGAGTTCACCCTGATGATCGTCGCCACGCTGGGGGCGTTCTTCATCGGCGAGTACCCCGAGGGTGTCGCCGTGATGCTGTTTTACACGGTGGGCGATCTGTTTCAGAAATCGGCCGTACACAAGGCACGGAGGAACATTCAAACGCTGCTGGATGTACGTCCCGACACGGCGACAGTCGTCCGCAACGGGCTAACTTACACCGTTTCGCCGGAAGAGGTCTCCATCGGCGAAACCATACAGGCAAAGGCAGGTGAGAAAATCCCACTCGACGGGACACTGTTATCGCCCAGGGGAAGCTTCAACACCTCCGCACTCACCGGCGAGAGCGTTCCCCGCACCATCCGCAAAGGCGAAACCGTGCTCGCGGGCATGGTAAATCTAGATCGCGTGGTAGAGGTCCGGGTAGAGAAAGCGTATGCCGACAGCTCCTTGTCCCGTGTACTGGAGATGGTGCAGGAAGCCACCTCCCGCAAGGCGAAGACAGAGCTTTTCATACGCTCGTTCGCCCGGGTCTACACCCCCATTGTCTTCGCCCTCGCGCTGGCCATCACGGTGATCCCCTTCTTCATTGTTTCGGATTACATTTTTGCCGACTGGCTTTACCGGGCACTGGTGTTCCTGGTCATCTCCTGCCCGTGTGCCCTCGTTATCTCCGTGCCGCTGAGTTATTTTGGCGGCATCGGCGCCGCATCCCGAAACGGCATCCTGTTCAAAGGGGCCAATTACATCGACATCATTGCCAAGGCCAATACGGTGGTCATCGACAAGACAGGCACCCTTACCGAAGGGGTCTTCCAGGTGCAGAAAATAGAATCGGTCTACCCTGAAAAAGAGAAAATGGCCGGGTATGCCGTCGCCCTCGAATCGAAATCGAACCACCCGGTCGCCAAGGCCATCCTGGAGCACTTCCCAAAGATTGTACCGGAAAACTACCGGATAGAAGATGTCAAAGAGATTGCCGGACACGGGATGAGTGGCCTTGTGGATGGTCACACGGTGTTGGCAGGAAATACCAGGTTGATGCGGATGCACGATGTGCAGTACGATCCGGGCGTGGATGATATCCGGGAGTCTGTGGTGCTGGTCGCCATCGACCAGCAATACGCCGGGTACCTCGTGATCGCCGATGAGGTAAAGGCCGATGCCGCGAGTGCCATCCAGCGGTTGAAGCAGCTGGGCATCCATACTACGGTGATGCTGAGCGGCGACACCTCCTCCATCGTGCAGGAGGTGGCAGCGAAGGTAAATGTGGACAAGGCCTATGGCGATTTGTTGCCGGAAGACAAGGTAAAGTATATCGAGGAGCTGAAGAAAGAGTCGTCGAACGTGGTAGCCTTCGTCGGCGATGGCATCAACGACGCACCGGCGCTGGCATTGAGCGACGTGGGCATAGCCATGGGAGGGATGGGTTCTGATGCTGCTATCGAGATAGCCGACGTGGTGATCCAGACCGACCAGCCCTCGAAGATCGCAACCGCCATACAGGTAGCCCGTTCCACCCGCGCGATCGTCATTCAAAATATCGTCTTCGCGCTGGGTGTAAAATTTCTCATCATGCTATTGGGCGCCTTTGGCATCGCCAGCATGTGGGAAGCCGTCTTCGCCGACGTGGGCGTCTCCCTGATAGCCATCCTCAACGCAGTGCGTATACTGAGGAAAGACTTCACCAAAAGTTAGGTTAACAGAATTGTCTTTACTCCTTGACGGGCGAACCAATTATATTTGTACTCCTGTGGGGTGTACATCAATTAAAAGTCAAAGTTCCGGGAGCGAAGTTGTTTTTTACCGGATTGTTGTTTCTTTCCTTCCAATCGTTTTTGAATGGACGCAAAAGTGGGTTTGGTAGCAACCCTTTTTCTTTCCGGAGTCAGGGCGTACCGGATAAGTTGACTGAACCGGGTTGTCACAGCCTTCTTGTTCATCCACTGGGTACGTTCCGATTCGCTGCTGATTTGCAACACCCCATTCTTGTTCACACGATTCGCCAGTTTTTCAAGAATCAGTCGTTTCTGGTCTTCGTCGAGCGTGTCCGACGCGTTTACATCAAACGACAACAGCACCTTGGACGAGACCTTGTTCACGTTCTGTCCCCCACTCCCACTGCTTCTGGCAGCGGTAAAAACACACTCCTCTATCAATTTTTCTAAGTCGATCTCCATTGTTCCTACATTTGACAATATAACGCAAATTTACCCTTTTGTTTGGGAAATTAGGGGTTTAATGGAAGCAATAACGGCAGGGGTGGTTCCATCAATATAGTTTGATAAGGCTGACCTTGGCTCCAGCAAATCTATCTCATCAAGTGCTTTGAGTAGTATTTCAGAACTTATTTGATTTGGATTTTTATTTTCTGTTTCTTCGGATGAAATATCAAATGACACTTCTCCAACGTTTCCCAATATTTTCTTGAAATAACTGATTACTGATTTTGTTTTGTCAATGTTCTTTACTTTGGTTCATCACCGGTTGGTGCTTTACAGGTCCGATACAACCTTCCGGTAGATGATTCGGCTCAGATCAGGGGACACTGTGATGAAGTTATAAATAAAACAATTAAATTATTGTATTCTGAAAACAGTAGATTATTTACAGCTAAATTCGAAAAGTACAGAGAAAGCAGTGGATGGCTTGCAAAAGTTATTGGCAAATTTACAACTTTATTACACCAACCTGCGTAGTTTCCACTGGAACGTGAAGGGGGTAGAATTTTATGGCTTATACACCAAACTCGAGGAGTTCTATGACGATGCGGCCGAAAAGGTGGATGAGGTGGCAGAGCGCATTCTGATGCTGGGAGGTGTGCCTGCCCATAATTATACCGAATATCTGAAAACTTCTTCCATCAAGGAGACGGGAGTGGTGAGCAATGCAAAAGAAATTGGGAAAAACCTTCTCGATTCATTGAAAGTGTTGATCAGCCTGGAGGGTAAAGTACTTGCAACAGCCTCTGAGGGTAACGACGAAGGTACTGTTGTCCTGATGAGTGATTTTATTTCGGCACAGGAGAAAAACGTATGGATGCTTACTGCCTTTCTCTCATAAGAAAGAAGCATTTGGAGACGACAATTGCTCTCCGCATTGATTTTATTAACCCCAAAAGTATTGGCCTTACTTTTGGGGTTTAATTTTTTCTGAATTATTGTACACGTTTATTCAAAAGAATGAGCCATAGACCATCCCGGAGAAGGTGGCCATGATTATTACCAGTGATACATAGACAAGGGTTTTCTTTGTGCCCATCACCCCGCGGATTACCAGCATGTTGGGTAGCGAGAGCGAGGGGCCGGCAAGCAGCAATGCAAGCGCGGGACCTTTGCCCATTCCGCTGGCCAAGAGTCCCTGTACGATCGGCACCTCGGTGAGCGTGGCAAAATACATGAAAGCACCCGTGAAGCTGGCGAAAAAATTGGAAAATAGCGAGTTACCTCCTACGGTCCACTCGATCCACTCATTGGGTACAACCCCTGGGATGGCTACGTTATCGTGCGTCGATCCCAGCAGAAACCCGGCGGTCACCACCCCGATGGCCAGCAGCGGCATAATCTGCTTGGCAAAACCCCAGGCAGAGAGTGTCCACTCCCTGTTCTCCTCGTCATTCTTGTCGAAGAGAGTCACGATGGAGAGCGCAGCGATACCCACTACCGTGGGTACCAAAGGTACCATCCTAGGATTGGATATGAATTGGCTGGCAAGCACAGCCGACAGCGCTGTAGCGGCTAACGCAAGCAATACCCATTGCCATTTGATTTTAAGGATTTTAATAAGAGAGTAAGCCAACATCACCCCCAGGAAGCCCGTGATGTACCACTTGTATGAATAAATATAAAACCATACGCTAGAAGTGTCTCCCGTTACCGGTGCGCCCCAGTTGGCAGCCACCAGAATCAATACCAGTGTGAAGAAGTGAAACATCGTCTGCGAGATTGGTCGTTTGGCGGGCGGTGCCTCAAAATTCATCTGTTCCTCCTGTTTTGCTTTCTCCTCCTTGCGGAAGATAAAAGCCATCACCAACCCGATCACGACCGAGAAAAGTATCGCTCCCACCATTCGGACCACACCCATTTCAGTGCCAAGAATTCTCCAGGTAAGAATAATGGAAAGGATACTGATGGCTGGTCCCGAGTAGAGAAACGCGATTGCCGGTCCCAGTCCCGCACCCCGCTTGTAGATGCTAGTGAAGAGCGGGAGTATGGTGCAAGAGCATACGGCAAGAATGGCTCCGGAAACAGATGCCACGGTATAGGAAAGCCATTTGTTTGCATTGGCCCCAAAGTAGCGGATCACCGAGCCCTGGCTGATAAAGACCGCAATCACTCCAGCAATAAAGAAAGCAGGTAACAGACATAAAATCACATGCTCTTGTGCATACCATTTTGATAGGTCAAGAGTGGCATCGATAGCGGTCATAAATCGCTCATTGTCAATGGGAATAAAGAAGATCAACCCAAAAATAAGAACCATCCAGCCCAAATATTTTAATTCTTTTTTTGTTTCCATTTTTTTATTTTTAAACAATACAAAATCTTTCCACGTCAGTGACGCGGTCGTCATAACAGCTTATAGCCAACTATTCAGATATTAAGCATTTGTTTTATTTCAGTTTCAGAGGGTACGTGACCTTTCACCATCACCTCTCCGTTGACTACTACTGCCGGAGTCGACATCACATTATATTTCATTATTTCCACTATATCTTCTACCTTTCGTAAAGTTACTTCAGCTCCTGTCTCTTCTACAACTTTAGTGATCGCGTTGTACGTCAACACACATTTCTTGCAACCGGGTCCTAATACCAATACTTCCATGATTATTTCTATTTTAAATTTGTTGTTTTTTTTTATATTATTTGAACTTTTTCATACGCTAATGATAATATAGTAAACACCTACAATAATAAATAAGGCTGCTACTATACGTTTGAACCATTTCTGGAAACTATTCAAGCTGTTATAAAACTTTCCTATGTTACTCACGCTGTAGGCAATTATCCATGCAATAATTATAACTGGAAGACCTGTTGCAATTGCAAATGTTGGTGGTAGCAGGAGACCCGATGGAGAAGCAATGGTCATCGGTATCAATCCTCCGAAATATAGCATCGCGCTATAGGGACAGAAAGCCAAAGCGAACAATAACCCCAGTAAGAAAGCGTCCCAATAAGTTTTCTTACCTTCTTTATTGCTCAACTTTTCAGTTAGCTTACCCGCTCCGGGTAGATTTAGTGGAATAATATCAAGCATGAAGAAGCCGATTAACAGTAAGGCTATTCCTAACCAGACACCTCCAAAACTCTGCAAGAGTACGGCAATCTTTAGCTGGCTGGCACCGAAAAAGAATAATGCACCAAGAGCCGTATATGTAAACATCCTGCCAAGTGTATAAAAAATGCCGTTGAACAACACTCGTTTTTTGATACCAATATCTTTACCTAAATAAGCTGTTGCCGTGATATTAGTAGCAAGCGGACAGGGACTGAGGGCTGTCATCAGGCCAAGCAGAAACGCAGTAAACAATGGCCAGCCAGAGCCTTCCGAAAGACTCTGCAAAAAATTCATCATCGTTCAGGAATATTTTAGTCTGTTACAGTCTTCTATCTATTTCGGTCTTCAGTAACTCTTTTACACCCTCCGGATTTGCAAACGAGTTTTGTGTTATATCAATATAATCGTCTCCTTTGGCAACTATTAAAGTACTCCAGGACACACCATACTTTTCCACGAGTCCTTTGTAGCCTGCATCTTCGATTAATACTTCCAGAAATTGGACATTTTTATTGTCACCATACATCTGTTCAATCGCTTCTTTTGAGTGATTTTGAACTACTATACAGGTCTTGCAGCGCTGTTTGCCGTGAAAATAATAGACATAGACCGTAGAAGAATCAGCAGCAGCAACTGAAACTATTTCTGTGTTCTCTAAGGAAGTGTCTGCAGTAGTTTTAACTGCATCTGTTTTTTTGTTGCCGCAGGCGGTCATTGTAAATACCGCCAATAAGATTAAAAGAGCTTGTTTCATACGTGTTAAAAAAATTTGATGGGTTAATTAAATAAACTAATTTGTATTTCGAATATAATAAGTTGTTCCTTTAATTTTTTACAATAAGTATAATTGATTAAATACCGTCAACAATAGCTTTTCATCTCTGCTATATTATCAATGAACGAGCCAAATAACTCTCTGATATTTTCCCAGTTTTCTCTATTTATGCAATATTTAACCGTGGGAGGAGTAAACTCTCCCTGAATCAGCCCTGCTTCCTTGAGTTCTGTTAAGTGCTGGGACAGCGTGCTTTTGGCTACAGGAATAATTTCAGACATATCGCCGTGATAACAACAATTTTGATTGACCAACAGCTGTAAAATAGCAATCCTCACCGGATGTGCCAGCGCTTTTGCGATTCGAGCAATTTTGATTTGGTCTTCTGTGAATTCTTTTTTCGACATACTATTCTTTGAGATCGAAATGTAATTCATTTCAATTCGCAAATATACGAACAGTTTTTCAATTCGTAAATATACGAACGCTTTTTTCGATTATATGCAGAAAATATTTTCGATTATTGAAACTATAGAGTTATGTAAAAATAATCTCCTCGACTCTAATTACAATAGTTCGTTAAAAATATAGTTTCGAGTCACGCAGCAATAGCTGCAAACTCAATGAGTTCTTTTGTAGCCTTCCCTATAAATAGGGAAGGCTACAAGTTACTACGGCACAAAATATAAAGGTGACCCAGATGGTGACAATTATCATTTAAGTAGTAATGATATATATATATTATGAGTCGTGAGGAAAATCCAGTAACACTAACATTTAAATATACTCCAAGTAATTAAAAAAAATATCTGATTCAAATGGGAAAAAAGATAGAGTTTGATTGATAGCTGTCCGGAGAAATTTTACCATAATGAAAGTTGATCAACGAACTCTGTCTTCGGAGCATTAACAGAGAGCATAGGTTGATTGAATATATCACGGATATTCCCTCTTTTGAAGAGGATCCGTCCGATAGAGTTTGAGATTGTATGAAGACTTGGTTCCAATATATATCGCTTCCTGGCTATGATCAGCAAAAGATAATCACATATGGCAATCCATATCTGTGTGAAAACTGCATTCATAGAGGTACCATTCAGCAATTTTTATGAGGTAGTTCATTGATAAAATTGCACTCTTGATTATTCCAGAGCATATGTACCCACTGATTTGATGTGATTATTCATTCCGAGGTAAGCCACACCCGCGGATTCACCTCCTGTTCCTTGTATGAGGGCTACAGGGAGCAGATGATGGCCGTTTTCCCTTCATGGATATCCCTTGGTACCACCGTGATGCCGGGTGGCGACAAGTAATCCATTAAAGTTAAAATTGATTAAATAGACCGGATCACGTTTTCCGGATCCAGACGGAACTTGGGCGTCAACGAGGGCTGGTTCTCATCCTCTTTATCCCTGTAGCCGATAGCCACTGCGAACAGCGTTTTGTACCCGTTCTGTTGCAAATTCCGGTCGTATTCTTCGCATTGAATTCCCTCCATGGGAGTCGAGTCGATCCCCATGCTCGCACAAGCACTTAAAAAGAAACCCAGGGAAAGATAGACCTGACAGGCCAACCATGTTTTAATCTCTGCCTTACTCCTGGGTTTTAGTACCCGGTTGTAATACAAGCCGGCTCTTTCCGGTAAAAGAGACAGGTTCTTCTTTTCGAAATCCTTCACCTCCTCCACCACGCTAAAGACTACCACGTGACTGGCATCGTTCACTTTACTTTCATTGTGGCAGGAGACCTTTGCCAGTTCTTTTTTCATTTCTGCATCGGAGATAAAGGTGAACTTCCAAGGCTGGCTATTAATGGATGAGGGGCTCAAACGCAGGATTTCTTTTAATTTTTCGATCGTTGCGTTGTCTATTTTCATGGAAGGGTCATACTTTTTTGTCGTGTACCGGTTCTTTGCAATATCTAAAAAACTCATGTCTTAAAACTTAATAATAAATGAAACTTGTATCGATACTCTTGCAAATTGTATGCCAATCAAAAGTCAATACTCCGGGATCGAAACCGTTTTTCAGTTGCTTCTGGTCATCATCAAGCGCGTCTGACATGTTCACATCGAAAGATAAAAGCACCTTAGACGAAACCTTGTTCACGTTCTGTCCCCCGCTCCCACTGCTTCTGGTAGCGGTAAAGACACACTCCTTCATCAATTTATCTTGGTCGATATCCATTGTTTCTGCATTTTTCAACACGCCGACAAATTTACCCTTTTGTTCGGTAAATATACCGATGCATTATCCGGGGGATTATCCCACCTGCGAGGATTCATCGATAATCAGGTAATCGAAAAGATACCCTTTAGGAATGCTTGTATGCAGCGAAAGGGTGGAACTCAGTATTACCGGAAATGCTTAACAAAAGTATCAAACTGTTCACGATAATTTTCCGCGCTAAAGAAAGAAAATCATTATTGTCAGACAAGACTGAAAGCTGTTTTTATTTACCCTCAACAACTGTCTTGAATTGCTTTCGGTACGTTTCGCCAACAGGAATCTGCTTTTTGTCGATAATAATCCTGTTTTTGTTGATGCTGGTGATTTTGTTAAGATGAATGATGTAAGAACGGTGTACACGCATAAAACGATCTGCCGGCAGATCCTCTTCCAACTGTTTGAGGCTCATCAGCGATAAGATGGGTTTCGCTTCATTTTCGGTATAGATTTTCACATAATCTTTTAGGCCCTCAATATAGATGATCTCTTCAAACAGTACATGAAGTAGCCGATGCTCCGACTTCACAAAAATACCGATATTTTCACGTGCCGTATCAGCTACAGGTTTGGATGCTGTCATTTCAAACCACTCCAATGCCTTGCGTGAAGCCAAAAGAAATTCATCAAACGAAAAGGGTTTCAGCAGATAATCGAGTGCACTCACCTTGTACCCTTCCAGGGCATATTCACTGAAAGCAGTGGTAAAGACAACACGCGTGCGGTGACTGATGGTCCGTGCAAACTCCATTCCGTTGATTCCGGGCATCTGTATATCCAGGAAGAGCAAATCGACTTTCTCTGCAGAGATTTGCCTCATGGCAGACAAAGCATTGCTATATTTGCCAGTAAGGCGAAGAAAAGCCGTTTTTTGTACATACGATTCGAGGAGTGACAAGGCCAGCGGCTCATCGTCCACGATCCAACAATTCAGTATCATCCTGTTGTTTTTTGGTGTCTATTACAAGCACGGTAGAATAGATATCACCTTCTATTGTTGTATGCCAGAGATAACTGTCGGGATACAGCAGCTCCAGTCTTCGCCTTACCAGATCAAGGCCAATTCCGCTGCCACTTTTATCCTTTTCCGATTTGGGAAAATAGCTGTTGCTTGATGCAAATTCAATTTTTCCGTCGGGATGTTCTTTCAGAGAGATATCGATGAACGACGGCTTGTCGCCACTGACACCGTGCTTAAATGCATTTTCTATCAAAGATATAAAAATGAGCGGAGATACCAACGTATTTCCAGTTTGAGAATAGGAAATATCTGTGGTCAGTTTCACATTATCAGCCAGCCGTATGCGCATCAGTTCAATGTAATTCCGCATAAATTCAGCTTCCTGACGCAACGGCACATACGTCTGATTATTGTCATACAACAGATGACGCAACATCCTGCTCAAGTCCATTACTGCCTTTTGTGCCTTTGGAGGATTGAACTCAATCAGGGCGTAAATATTGTTGAGGGTGTTGAGTAGAAAATGGGGATTAATCTGGTTTTTCAGGTTCTGCAGTTCGGCCTCCGATTTGGCTTTGGCCAGCTCTTTGCGCTCATTGTCCACTTCGAACCAGCGCATCGTCATCTTCAGGGCCACACTCAAGCCCATCACCAGAAATAGCGTTGTTGAGTTGCGGACGATAAATAAAAACGGAAAAAAATGATTGCCCTTTCCATGCCATCTGGGTCTCAATTGTGGTATAAGCTGTTCGAGTAGCCCCCTGCCATAATGCATTATAAATGCTGTGGCAAGAATCAGCACCAAATTGTAAATGATAAATTCTGTTGTTTTTCCCTTGTAAATAAATTTATCAATCAGAAAGAGATAGTTCAGGTAGAAGACAAGGATGAATCCCAGCATTTCCGGAATCGATCTCAAAAAAGGACGCCATGTGAATACGCGTTCGGTATCCATGAAAAAGTAAGGAAGAATAAAAATCACGCCCCAAAGCAGCAAATGAACAAATACATTGTTCCATTTGCTGCGCACTTTCAGTTTGAATGCTTTACTCATTCGTCCATATTTTAAATATTCAGTAAATATAGCAAAAAACTCATCGACATTCGTTAATTTTATTCAATTTTCTCCTTTATAACATGGGGCCCATTCCTCCACGTTCGCCGTGTCCGCCATGACCTCCCCTGTCACGCGGGCCGCCAAACTCATGCCGATCGGGCATCATTTCTTCCCTTGTTGCGCCGCCCTTAAAGATGTTAAACCGGTATACGAAGTGCACCATGAAGTAGCTGGTAAGTGTATTGGTGGTCGTATCCCTGATATAGTTTGATGTTGCGCTTCTGCTGATGTTGCTGCGTTGTTGCAGAATATCATATATCTTGAAACGGATTGTGCCGTTTTTCTGCTTGAAGAGGGTCTTCTGCAAAGATGCATTCCACAACCATTCGTTCTGTTCAAATCCGCTGGTATAGCCTGAATTGGTAGAATAATTGATGTCGCTCTCCAATGTCAGGTCCCATGGCAGGTAAACCGATGTGGATGCATTTCCACCATAATTAAAATATTGCTGATCCGTCTGTCCCTGGAGGCTGTTGGCAATATTATTAAAATTTACATTCCCTCTTATGCCGAAATCGAACAGGTCGGAACGATAATTAAGGCCCAGCACTTCGGACAGTGTTGTTCTTTTGTTTACATTCAGCTCGTTATTTGAAAAACCGCTCGTATGATTATAACTGGCAAAAGACATGGAGAAGACCGAAAATTTAATATTCTTCAAAGGCACGTTGAACATGACACGGCCGCTGCTATTCCAGTTCCCTGACACGTTACGGAAAGTAGTTTCCTTACGTCCGGTAGCCCTGTCGGTGATAGTGGAACTGACAACGTCATTGGTAAGATATCCTCCATCGATGAAGGCATGCATGGAACTGGCCTTTTCAGGGTTCGAAAGCATGTAAAGAATATTCAAACGATGCTGAAACGAGGGTTTCAGGTCGGGATTTCCATAGCTGATGTTCAAGGGGTCCGACACATCTACCACTGGTGAAAGCTGCGAGATCGATGGTTGGTCCGTGTTGCCGTAATACCGGAACCTGAGGTTGTTGGTACGACTCCAACGATAATTGAACTGCGCCATGGGAGCATAGTTGATTACATTCTGTTTCCCATCGTAGATCATGTCCGAACCAATAAATGTCTTGCTGCGCGAAGAAGAGGGTTGCATGGAAAAGCCAAACAGGTAGTCAAATTTCTCCCGTACAGACCGGAAATTGACTTCCAGTTCCTGATTCACGAAATAATTTTCCAGCCGTTTGCTATAAAGTGAATCGAATACTGTATAATTTCCAGACCCATCTTTTGAGCGGGTATCCTTATCCGATTCGGAGTTATTTTGTCTGTACTGATATGCCAGCTGAAGAAAATTATTCTTACCAATGGGTTCCACGTAAGAAATATATCCCCGCCAAGACTGGTTGTTATTGATATTGGTAAAACGCTGATCGATGAGATCGTCGGGACGTGTACCATTGTAAAAGGTGCCCGATTTGCTTGTACCACTGTTTTCCGAATCACCTTTTTCTGCCCGCAACTGCACACTCAACACCCGGCCTTCCTTACCCAATTCACGGCTGGCATCGAGACTTAACTCTAGATTTTTACCGTCGCCCTCTGAAAAGTAATCCGATTCGCCATAATTGATGGTATCCCCTGCCAGTTCACTCACAGTAAGAAAGTCACCTGTTTCAAGACGGTTGTTGTTATAAAATGAGATCTCCGGACGGAAAATAATTTTGGTAAGCGTATCCGGTTCCCATTCAAGTCGGAGATCCAGATTGAAATTTTGGCTTTTGTTATTTGAGAAGTTGTTCTCCTTTTCCAATGTATTCCCTTTGCTCAACAGATTTTGAGTAAAAACACCGGAAATCACCTCATTGTTGGTATAACCGTAACGGGCATTTCCCCCAATTTTAAAATTTGGAGTAAACTGCTTGCTGAAGTTTCCTCCTGTATTTATCGAAGTAGCTATTCCATCACGTCCCCCAGACATACGTGAGCGGCCACCGCGCCCCCCCATGCTTCCAAACATGGAGGAAGCCAAATCAGAAAAACCGGCATTGTTTGTATTGTTAATTCCACCGAGAAATGTGTACTGATCCTTGTTTTTCATGAAATTTACCATGGCATTTCCTTCATAACGGTCCTTGCTGCCATATCCGGCGAAAGCGTTACCAAAAAGGCCCTCTTTCATTCCGGGACGTACCAGGAGGTTAATCACATTTTCTTCCTCTCCATCGTCAAATCCGGTCATCTGTGCCATCTCCGTCTTTCTCTCAAGCACCTGTAACTTATCGACCATCTTTGCCGGCAGGTTTTTTGATGCCACCTTGGGATCGTCGCTAAAAAACTCCTCCCCGTCAACCAGTATCTTTTTTATTTCTTTTCCGTTGACAGAGATCTTTCCTTCATTGTTCACTTCCACACCGGGCATTTTTTTCAACAGATCTTCGACCACTGCACTCTCTGTCACTTTGTACGAGTCGGCATTGTACTCCAATGTATCCCCTTTCACGACGATCTCCGGCGCCTTGGCAGTAACCACCGTTTCCGACAATAAAATATCATCCTTGCTCAGAATGATGTTTCCCAACTGCACTTTGGGCCGTGAAGAGGAAACCTGTACATCACGATAAACATCATTGTACCCAATGAAAGAGATATGCAATATATAAGATCCGTTCCTCACCGGAATTGTAAAGAGACCCTCGGCATCCGAAGCCTTGCCCGTCACGAATGCACTGTCTGTACGCTGCAATATACGTATATTGGCCAGGTCAACCGGTTTATCCGTATCTTTATCTATCAGTTTTCCGGAGATTGAACTGCCAGACTGGACCTGCGCAACCAATGAAAATGAATATAGTACGAACGATATTGCAACAATAAATAATTTCTTCATTATGGTAATTTTTACTAAGTCACTCCTTATAAATTAAAATACTATGCAAAAATAAAGCCGGTAGAAAATGTCAGCAAAAGAAATAGACAAACTTGTTAATTTCATCGACCAATAAATGATTTAAGACAACAAACACGATTACACAAGGGAAAAAAAATTATTATTTTTCATTTTGTTGGTAAATTATATTTATTTTTGCACTCCTTGCAATTGTCATATTAAAATTCTCTAATATTTTCTGAATATAAATCCGTTGTTGTTATGTTGAAATCTTTGAAAAGTGAAGACTGGGTTGCTACGATTGTCGGTGCCATCATTCTTCTTCTTGTGATTCTTCTGCCATCGATAATGAAGAATTACGCTTACATGTCCGTGATAGTAGCACTCCTGGCTTACCTGGGTTATCTCTTTATGGGGAAAAAGGACAAGGGTCGTTTCCTGTTTTCTTTTGCAATGGTATATCTTCTGGCATGGCTGGCTACTTATATTGCCGGGCTCACACCGGTAAAAACCATGGGGCTGGAATCTGTATTTTTCGCTGTCATCATCGGTCTGCTGATCCGCAACACGGTGGGACTACCCTCATGGATGGCTCCGGCAGTGATGAGCGAATATTATATCAAAGCCGGATTGGTGATTCTGGGTAGTTCCATTCTTTTCAATGAAATCATGAAAGCCGGTGCACTGGGAATGATTCAGGCAATTATTGTGGTAATGTCGGTCTGGTATTTCAGTTTCTGGATCGCCAACAAGGCATTTAAAATAGACAAAGAAATGTCCATCTTACTCTCCAGCGCAGTCTCAATTTGTGGTGTTTCGGCAGCCATTGCCACCAGTGGCGCCATTAAAGGAGACCCCAAGAAACTCTCATTTGTAATTTCGCTGGTGCTGATTATAGCCATTCCCATGATGTACCTGTTGCCTTATCTGGCTAAATGGATGGGGCTTAGCGAAGAAGTTGCGGGTGCCTGGCTGGGTGGAACCATCGACACCACCGCAGCCGTGGTGGCCTCCGGTAAGTTTATCGGTGAAACGGCCGAACAATATAGTGTCATCATCAAATCTGCACAGAATGTACTGTTGGGTGTTGCAGCCTTTGCGATTTCCATCTATTGGTCATATAAGGGAACCAACAGCGACATTCGTCCCACGGGTAGTGTATTGTGGGATCGGTTCCCGAAGTTCGTAATAGGATTTCTGATTGCCTCACTGATATTCAGCTTTGCTTTTGATGCAGAAACCGGGAAGGCATTGTCGGGCGTAGCCAATAAAGGCGCACGCAGCCTGCTCTTCTCACTGGCATTTGTCTGCATAGGACTGGAAACCGACTTTCGTTATATATTCAGGAAGGAGAATGCCAGATATATCTGGTCTTTTCTCAGTGCACAGACTTTTAACATTCTACTCACGCTGCTGATCGCGTGGCTGCTGTTCAGAAATATGATCCAATAGATATTTTTCAAACAAAAGCTTACTTATGAACGTTCATTAGGGATACTGTCGATCATAATTTCTCCTGTGACTATTTATCAACCCATGATAAATATGTTTTTTGAGAAGTGAAGCAAGTTATTCCCTGATGAAACAATTCATTTCTGTTCTCGTCAATACGGCCATAGCCAATACAAGCACCTACCTGCTTTGGAGCGCTTTTTCTTTTTGGATTTACCTCGAAACCAGATCGGTTTTGGTTCTCTCGGTGCTCAGTGGCACTTACATGTTGCTGGTTACCCTTTCCAGCATGTTTTTTGGGACCATCGTAGACAAACACAAGAAAAAAAAGGTGATGGCAGGTGCTTCGATAGTAACCATGATACTCTTGCTGCTGGCAAGTACCATTTTCTTATTATCTGATACAAAGCATATTGTCAACATTTCTTCACCGGCATTCTGGCTTTTTTCACTACCTCTCTTGTGTAGTGCGCTGACCGGCAATCTGCGGGGAATAGCACTTTCCACGACCGTTTCCATACTTGTTCCAAAACAGGATTATGCCCGTGCAAACGGACTGATAGGGACTATCCAGGGATTCGGAATGATTGCCAACACTGTTTTTAGTGGGCTTATCATCGGATATCTGGGGATGGACTGGGCCATTTTTATCACCCTCGCGCTATCAGCCGGTACACTGATACATCTCTTTTTTCTCTCCATACCCGAAGAACATATCCTGCACGATCCGCATCTGCAAAACAGTCAAATCGATTTTCGCGGTGCCTTTCGGGCAATACAGCTGGTGCCCGGACTGATGGCACTTATTTTCTTCACTACATTTAACAATTTCATTGGCGGTGCCTTCGCGGTGTTGCTCGATCCATATGGCCTTACGCTTTTCCCGGTGGAAGTATGGGGAATTATTCTGGGATTCACCGGTACCGGATTTATTCTGGGAGGATTACTTATCGGGAAGCTGGGACTGGGCAAGAGACCACTCCGCTCATTGCTTCTGGGTTACGTTTTTATCAGCCTCATCTGCATCCTCTTCACCCTGAGGGAAGGATCGGTTTTATTTGTGGGAGGAATGTTTCTTTATATGCTCGTTGCTCCGATTGTCGAAGCAGGTGAACAGACCATCATTCAGACCGTGGTCCCAAAACCCAAACAAGGCCGGGTCTTTGGATTTGCACAAACCGTGGAGGCAGGTGTCACGCCCGTCTCCATCTTTATCATCGGGCCATTGGCCCAATCATCCATCATCCCGTATATGAAGAGCAATGCCGGGAAACAGGCATTGGGCTGGTTGCTCGGTGAGGGTGACACACGCGGTATTGCACTCACTTTCGTGTTAGCAGGCGTTTTCATGCTCATTTTATCGCTGCTCGCCTTCCGTACGAAAGCTTATCATATCCTCTCCGCATCATACAAGCAGAATACCGACAGAGAGGAATGATCAGAGTTCTTTCGCCAGCTTCAGCCACATAAAGTTGGCACATTCAGAAGTGATATCGGCCCATGTATCAATTTGAAACTCAAAACAGGTGGCCGAAGAAGTGGGAAGATTATCGAGTTTGACTCCCAGAGTGTTGATCAGATCGGTTATTCCCGGGTTGTGCCCCACGAACAGACAACTCTCCACCTCATCGGGCAATTTGGAAAGCACATTCAGAATCCATCTGGCTGGTGCAAAATAAAGATTTTGATCTGTCCGGATTTGATCTTTGGAATAACCGAGTTGTTGTGCAGCAAGGATGGCTGTTTCGTGGGCCCTTTTTGCAGAAGACGAAAGAATCAGGTCGGGAAGGCCCGATCTTTTCAGAATATAATTTCCCATGGTGGTCGCATTTTTGCGGCCACGTTCGGTGAGGCTACGGTCATAATCGTCCTTGGCCATTGTATCCTGTTCGGCTTTGCCGTGACGCAGGATTATCAGTTGTTTCATATCAGTCCCAGTTTAAAATAACTTTACCACACTTTCCGCTCTCCATTACATCGAACCCCTTTTGGAATTCGTCGATGTCAAACCGGTGTGTGATGACTGGTGTCAGATCGAGGCCTGAAATAAGCATCTGTTCCATCTGGTACCATGTCTCCCACATTTCGCGGCCATAAATTCCTTTTAACGTCAGTGCCTTGAAGATAATTTCGTTCCAGTCGACCGTGGTACTATTGGGCAGGATACCCAGCAGCGATATTTTAGAACCATTGTACATGTTGTCAATCATCTCCCGGAAGCCGGCCGGTGAGCCGGACATCTCCAGTCCCACGTCGAATCCGCGCATACCAAGCTTCTCCACTGCCTGCGCAATGGTTTCCCCCCGGGAGAGATTCACGGTGAGTGTAGCTCCCATCTTACGGGCTATTTCCAACCTGTATTCACTCAGATCACTAACAACAATGTAACGCGCTCCTGCAAAACGGCAGATGGCCGTGGCCATGCTTCCAATCAGACCCGCACCCGTAATCAGCACATCTTCGGCAATCAGCGGAAAAGACAGGGCTGTGTGTGTGGCATTCCCAAAAGGATCCATGATGGAAGCAATCTCATCGGGAATGCGGGGATCGAGTTTGACCACATTCGATGCCGGCAGGGAGAGATATTCGGCAAAAGCGCCGTCGCGGTTTACACCCACACCGACGGTATTTTCACATACGTGCAACTTGCCTCTGCGACAATTGCGACAATGTCCGCAGGCAATATGGCCTTCTCCCGTCACACGGTCGCCCACTTTCAGGTTCTCCACGCCACTGCCCATATCCACTATTTCACCCACATACTCGTGACCAATGGTCATGGGAGTCTTGATGGTCTTCTGTGACCATTCGTCCCACCTATAAATATGCAGGTCGGTTCCGCAAATAGATGTCTTTTTAATTTTAATCAGTACATCATTCACCCCAATGGAAGGAATGGGAACCTCTTCCATCCAGATGCCTTTCTCAGGCCGTAGTTTCACCAGTGCTTTCATATTTATGAGTTTTCAGCGGTCAGCCATCAGCTTTCAGCTTTATAAGTTGAAAAATGGAGCGGGCAGCGGTTTCGTTTTTAATTAACTTTCAGCAGTCAGCATTCAAACTGATAGATTCTGCCGACAGTGATTTGGGTCAGATAACACCTAAGTTTTTTCCGACTTTAACAAAGGCTACGATAGCCTTGTCGAGGTGTTCCTTCTCATGACCTGCAGAGAGCTGCACCCTGATGCGTGCCTGATCTTTGGGAACCACAGGGTAGTAAAATCCGGTCACATAGATTCCCTCATTCAGCAGTTCGGCAGCAAACTGTTGTGACAGTCTGGCATCGTAAAGCATCACGGCACAAATGGCCGATTGGGTTGGCTTGATATCAAACCCGGCGGAAATCATCTTTGCGACAAAGTAATCCACATTTTTGTGCAATTTATCTTGCAGATGATTGGATTCCTGCAACAGATGAAAAGCTTCCACGCCCGCTGCGGCCACCATGGGAGGAATAGAGTTGGAAAAGAGATAAGGCCGTGAGCGTTGACGCAACATGTCGATGATCTCCTTGCGACCGGTGGTGAAGCCGCCAATGGCTCCACCGAATGCTTTGCCCAGTGTGCCGGTAATGACATCCACTTTTCCGATAAGATTATACAGCTCCGAAACTCCTTTTCCTGTTTTGCCTACCACACCGGCAGAGTGACTTTCGTCGACCATTACCAGTGCGTCATATTTGTCAGCCAGCTGCATGATTTTATCGAGCGGCGCCACGTTGCCATCCATGGAAAAAACGCCATCGGTGGCAATGATGCGAAAACGTTGTGCCTGTGCCGCCTTCAGCTTTTCCTCCAGGTCTGCCATATCGGCATTGGCATAACGATAACGTTGGGCCTTGCACAAACGGACCCCGTCAATGATGGACGCATGATTCAATGCATCGGAAATGATGGCATCGTCTTCCGTGAAAAGTGGTTCAAAGAGGCCACCGTTGGCATCGAAGCAGGAAGCATAGAGGATGGCATCGTCCGTTTTGAAAAAATCACTGATGGTTTTTTCCAGCTCCTTGTGGTAATCCTGTGTACCGCAGATAAACCGCACCGACGACATACCGTAACCTCGGTCGTCGAGTGCGCTTTTGGCTGCGGCAATCAGACGGGGATGGTCTGACAGCCCCAGGTAGTTGTTTGCACAAAAATTGAGTACCTGCTGTCCCGATTGCACTTTTATCTCTGCCCGCTGTGGCGTGACAATGATCCGTTCATTTTTGTAGAGACCTGCTTTCTCAATAACTTTCAGTTCTGTCTGCAGGTGTTGTTGCATTTTTCCGTACATGATGTTTAAGTTTTCAGCGACTGCCGTAAAGTATTCACTTTCATCAGTCAGCTTTTAGAGTTAAATGTTGGATGTTCAGTAACCGTTCTCTTCTTCCAAATTATTAAGCAATGATTGTGGAAGGGATTTTTTTGCCTTCACTCCCAGCTCACGCAGCTTCTCGGTCTGTCCGATAAGGTTTCCCCTTCCCCCTTTCAACTGCCCGTAAGCATTATCATAACTTCGCCTGGCTCTTTCGAGATGAATTTCAATATCAGTGAGAGAATCCACAAAATTGACAAATTTATCGTAAAGTGCGGCGCCCCGTTCTGCGATCTCTAACGCATTGCGGTTTTGATATTCACGCTTCCACAAATCTACAATTAATTTCAATGCGGTGATCAGGTTCGTGGGACTTATCAGTAGAATTTTCTTTTCATATGCATACTGCCACAGGCTCTCTTCATAACGCAAAGCCAGCATATAAGCCGGTTCATTGGGAATAAACATCATCACGAAATCGAGTGTATCAGCGTAATCCTGATAGTTTTTCCGACTCAGTTCATCGATGTGTTTTCTTACCGAACGCAGATGTTCCCCTATAAACTTCTTTTGTTCTCCAGGATCATCACTGCCGGTGTAATTGGCATATGCCGTAAGCGATACTTTTGCGTCGATAATCACCTTTCTTTTGTCCGGATACACGACAATCACGTCGGGCTGCATCCTGGAGCCATTCTCAGCAGTGTAATAATTGCCGTCGGGATCTTTCAGAAATTCCTGCACGAAATATTCCCTCCCCTCCGTCAGGCCCGAACGTTCCAGTATGTTTTCCAAAATCATCTGTCCCCAGTCTCCCTGCATCTTTGAGTTACCCCGTAATGCCTGGGTCAGGTTATTTGCTTCACTGCTGAGCCGGTCATTCAGTTCGCGCAGGTTTTTCACTTCCTGTCCCAGAGAAAAACGTTCCTTCGCCTCGGTAATATAGACCTCTTCCACTTTCTTACGGAACGAATCAATATTTTCTCCCAGCGGCTTCAGTATCAAATCCAGGTTATTCCTGTTCAGATTCGTGAACTTTTCGGATTTTTCTTCCAATATCTTCGATGCAATCTGTTCAAACTCCAGGTTAAACTGTTTCCGGATGGTTTCCATCTCACTTTTCTGCAGCTCGATGTCTCCCATTCTTTCCTTTGACACTTCCAGCTGGATATTCAGTTGATGATTTTCCTGGGTTAAAATCTCAAAGTCTCTTCTGGAAACAGTTTTGGATTTACAATTTAATGTGGTAATAATCCATGCCAGAATGCCCCCAATTCCACATCCTGCCAGTATATAAATGAAATTTGCATAATCTTCCACGGGAAACCGATCAATTCAAAATTTCCATTACTTTATATTTCTCAACACATGTCCCATCTTCTTTTTTTTCGTCTCCATATAGAAATGATTGTACGGATTGGGTGTGATTTCAAGTGGTACATTTTCCACCACTTCCAGGCCGTATGATTCCAGGCCGATCCGTTTTCTTGGATTGTTGGTCATCAGCCGCATTTTTTTTACTTCAAGGCTGCGCAGTATCTGGGCGCCCACACCATAATCCCTTTCATCGGCCTGATAGCCCAGGTGCAGATTGGCATCTACGGTGTCAAGACCCTGTTCCTGCAGCTTGTAAGCCGCAGCCTTGGCCATAAGGCCAATACCACGTCCTTCCTGATTTAAATAGACCAAAACCCCCTTGCCTTCCTGCTCAATCATTTTCAATGCCTTATGTAGCTGTTCTCCGCATTCACACCGCAAGGAGCCAAAAATATCGCCTGTAATACAGGAGGAATGTACCCGTACCAGGAGTGGTTCGTCATCATGCCACTCCCCTTTGATCAATGCCACATGTTCCTGTCCCGTTGCTTTCTGAAGAAAGGGAATCATTGTAAATTCACCGTACTCGGTAGGTAGCTTCACTGCTTCCCCCCGTTCAATCAGCGATTCGGTCTGGAGTCTGTATTTAATTAAATCGGCCACCGACACGATCTTAAGATTGAATTTTCTGGCCATCTCCATCAATTTGGGAAGACGTGCCATCGAGCCATCCTCATTTTTAATCTCGGCGAGCGCTCCGGCAGGATACAAACCGGCAAGCCTTGCAAAGTCGATGGTCGCCTCTGTATGTCCTGCCCTGCGAAGCACACCTTTCGACTGTGCACGAAGTGGAAAGATGTGTCCGGGACGTCCAAAATCCTCGGGTGCCGTCTCCTCCCTGGTAAGTGCCAGGATGGTCTGTGCCCTGTCGTAAGCCGAAATTCCGGTTGTACATCCATGTGTAAGCAGATCAATCGACACAGTAAAAGGAGTAGAATGTATGGAAGTGTTGTGAGTGACCATCATCGGCAACTCAAGTTCTTCGGCTCGTTCTTTGGTAATCGGTGCACAAATAAGGCCACGGGCATGGGTCTCCAGAAAATTTATTTTCTCCGGGGTGATGCACTCCGCCGCGATGATCAGATCACCTTCATTCTCCCTGTCCTCATCGTCGACCACTATGATGAAATTACCTTTTCGAATCTCGTCAATGGCTTCCTCTATGGTGTCTAATTTAATTTGTTTTTGCATATTTTATTTTTGATTTTTTGCTGTTATTATGCTACTCCACAGTGTGGATGCCTTGTATAATCTCAATCATTTCTTTACTCAACCGTTGTACTTCTTTCAGGTCTTTTTTCGTTCTCAGTTCAAATGGAATAGACAGAAGTCTGAATAAAAATCCTGTCGGAAAGAAATACATGTTGAATTTTGCTCCGGGCGTACCAGCTTTAAACGATCCTGTTTTTGTGATGAGCACAGGAAATGCTTCAGCCTTTGTCAACTCCACCAGATTTCGGGAATTGGACAATTGATTGAGAATAATCTCCGTAGAGCTTTTAATTGTGAATAATTCTCTTTCTCTGGCATTATCCATCCAAAAGGATTTATATGTCGGGTGATTGTATTTATCAAACCAGCGATTTATCTCATCCGACAACCCCGACAGTGAATTGACGATCTCCTCATAATCGGGACTGTCGATGATCACACTTTTTATCGGATATTTTCTTTTTTCCCGAATGAAAAACAATCTTTTAAAGAATTGTACATAGGTGTCGGCATTCATGATCACCGAATCGTTCATTGCCTTATAGGTCAAAAACACGCCGATGGGCAGCAGGATGAGCGAACTGAACCACATCCCGAACCAATGTTCCCACACCCCGTCGCGCGTCATCTTGTAACCCACATTCTCCACAATATAATAAATAATGAAGAGAATGACCGATATGACGATGGGAGTGCCCAAACCTCCCTTTCTTACAATAGACCCCAACGGGGCTCCAATAAAAAAGAAAATGAGACAGGTGAAAGGAATGGTAAACTTTCTGTGCCATTCTATCCAGTGACGGTTGATAACCTTCTGGGTTGTTGTTTTATTGAGCGACCTGAAAAGGAACTCGTTGCTGTTATTTTCAGCTTTGGAAAAGGCGCTTTGCAGGATGGATGATTGTTCCTGTAGTCCTTTCGACTGTAGCAATGTATCGGGCCGGGGAACCTTTTCATTGGCCAACAGTGCGGCTGAAATAAGTGAATCCTTTTCATTTGGCGGATAACTGTTACGAAAGGCAAGATATGAATAATTTTTCATCATGTTACGGTCCAGCCGGTTCACACTGTCCATAATCATTGTCATGGAATCGATTGAGGTACCCAACTCCGACAAGTTCTTGGAGACGTAATTGCTGGTTGAGCTTCCTTCAATCATCTCCTCTCCCATGCGGTTGAAGTTTGCATCGTATGAGATCATCATGGTTTTTACATCGAAGTTTTCTCGCGCATAAGGAACAAAATCTGTAGCATTTTGGGGCTTGTTTCCCTGTGAAAAGTTTTGAAACTGCTGTCCGCTGTACATCGTAAAGATCAGCATTCTCTTGTCTTCTGTCATACTCATTTTAGCAGAATCACAGATGATTACCGCCATGTTGTCGAATCCGCCCGCCACGTCGTAAATCAGTACATCATACAACATACCGGTCTTTTGATCTTTTCTTTCCACGTAGAGGTTATAGCCATCAATCTCCTTATAAAAAACACTTTCCGGGATATCCAGTTCGGGTGATGCCTGTCGGATGGATATGAGCAGCGAATAAAACTTGGTCTGTATTTTGGGGATGGCATCATTTTGGAAAAAAAAGGCACCCACACTGATGAAAAAAATGAGGATAATGAGTGGTTTCATAATCTTCAGCAGAGGAATACCCGCCGATTTGATGGCAAGCAATTCCAGGTTTTCACCCATGTTACCAAAGACCATCAATGATGCCAGCAGGATGGCCAGCGGCAGCGCCATAGGAATAAGGTTAAGTGCAGCATAAAAGAACATTTCCCCGATCACATCGAGTCCCAGTCCCTTACCTACCATGTCCTCCACATATTTCCACAAAAATTGCATCAACACCAGAAACAGGCAGATGGCAAAAGTCATAAGAAAAAGCGGAATGAAGGTCGTCAGAATATAACCATATAACCGCTTTATGTGGAAAAATCTTTTCATTGGACAGCACAAAAAAAGAGACGTTTAATTTTAGGCAAAGATAGTAAAATCAAACGGACAATCGTGGGTTCAGAAGTGTAAAGATGATTAATTGAGACGGTAGAATGATGACGTGACAGGTTTAGATACCCAGTCTTCTTTTCATCTCGTCTATTTGTGATTCCCACAAAGCAATAGCGTCTCCCTTTTCATTGGATTCAGCGAAGTCTGTAATTTCAAGTGTCATGTCGCCCGACAGATCCAGTTTACGCAACAAAAACTCGAAATAGCAATTCTCTTCTTCCTCGTCTATCCATTTGTAACGGATGCTTGACTGAGGTTTCTGGTTTACAATGATTGCCTGATTGTTTGTCTTTCCCCAGTAAAATGTGTAAATGGCCTCGGTTTCATCCATCGACACTTCATCTGCAAACCATTCCGAAAGGCCGTCGATCTGACTGACCATGCGCCATAAACTACTTTGGGTCGCGTTTCCCATCAGGAACTCGATATGGAATTTTTCTTTCGACATGCATATTTTAGAAACAGACGCACAATATACAACTTTTTTTTGGATCCATTGCCAAAAGTTCACAAAAGTTAGACTATTTGAGTTACACTCGATTTTCAATTCTCGCCATGGCATAGCACGAACAAGTTCGGCTCTGCACAACTGGCTTATCGAAATAGTTCACAAAAGTTAGACTATTTCTCGCATCAAACAAAGAAGCTG
Organism: Porphyromonadaceae bacterium; assembly: GCA_021372865.1. Classification (GTDB taxonomy): domain Bacteria; phylum Bacteroidota; class Bacteroidia; order Bacteroidales; family Dysgonomonadaceae; genus Proteiniphilum. The sequence continues at coordinate 38,550 of JAJFTO010000019.1, read as the reverse complement.
TCTTTCCAGACAGCTTCTTTGTAAATATGTTTAATCAGTTGATTACTGAACTGGAATGTATTCCACAAAAGCCTCAATGGCTTCGTACGAGGCCAGTCCCAGTTTCCAGTACATATCGGCCGTGGCACGGTTGCGTTCTTCCGAACGTTGCCAGAACAAACGTTCGTCATCCCCCAGGAAAGGTGCGCTTTCCATCTGGGACTGATGCTTCAGGATGGCATTTCTTTTCTGACGCAGCTCTTCGGGGGAGAGCGGTACGGCCATTTCAATATGATCAATCTCCCACTCCATCCATGCACCGCGATACATCCAGATGCGGCAATCGTTGAACCATTCCTCTTCTTTGAGCATGTCAACTGCCCCCAGAATGGCGTCGAGACAAACCTTGTGCGTACCGTGTGGGTCTGCGAGATCCCCTGCCACATAAATCTGGTGGGGCTTGATGGTTTCAATAAAATCTTTAACAATGGTTGCGTCCTTTTCCGAAATAGGGCTCTTTTTTACCTTTCCCGTTTCATAGAACGGAAGATCCAGAAAATGCACATTGTCCTCAGAAAGGCCCACATATCGGTCTGCTGAACGGGCTTCCTCACGACGTATTCTTCCCTTGATAAAAAGAATATCGGGAGTATCAATATCCTCCTTCGTTTTTTCATGCAAGAGATAATGACGTATCTTCTCATATTTCTCCAGCAGATCGGTGTTGCCAGGGGTGAATTTCTTGCGCATGCTGTTGAGTACCGAGATGTAACGAATTACCTCCTCGTCTCCCACTGCAATGTTTCCTGAAGTCTGATAGGCCACATGTACCTCGTGACCCTGATTGACAAGGCGCTGAAAGGTGCCACCCATAGAGATTACATCATCGTCGGGGTGAGGACTGAAAATGATGACCCGCTTAGGGTAAGGTTTTGCCCGCTCGGGACGATAGGTATCATCTGCATCTGGTTTTCCCCCGGGCCATCCGGTTATGGTATGTTGCAGATCATTGAATATCTTGATATTTACATTATAGGCTGATCCGTAAAGGGTAATTAATTCACTTAATCCGTTGTCGTTATAATCCTTATTTGTCAACTTGAGAATAGGCTTGTCCACTACGCCACAAAGCCAGACTATGGCCCGCCGGATAAGTTTGCTTGTCCATTCACAGTTTGTAACCAGCCAGGGGCGACTGATGCGTGTAAGTTCCGAGGCTGCCGCCAAATCGACATATACTTTGGTTTCGGGGTGTGTTTGCAGAATGGAACCCGGGACCAGATCGGTGACCGTACCCTCCACAATATCGCGGATACTTCCCGCCTTTTGCTCGCTCCAGGCAACAAGGGCTATTTTTTTGGCATCCATCATATCCGACAGTCCCATGGTGATCGCACTCACCGGCACTTTGTCGAGTGATCCGAAGTTGCGGGCTATATCTTTGCGCGAGTCACCGTCGAGCATGACAAGTCTTGTTTGTGAGTGAAGGCCGCTACCCGGCATATTAAAGCCCACATTTCCTTTACTGCCCAGTCCCAGTAACAGATAGTCGAGTCCGCCGTTTTTTTTCAGATCCTGTTCAAAAGCTTCGCAGTTTTCTGCAATCAGATCTTTCTCAATGGTAGCATCCGGAGAGAAAATGTGTTCAGGGTTTATGTCGATCTGATTTAAAAAAACATCTTTCAACATCTGCAGGTTACTGAATGAAAAGTCGAGCACGGGATAGAACTCGTACGTATTAAAAATAACCAGATTTCTGAAGCTTATGTTTTTCTCTTGATACTGCCTTACCAGCTCTTCATAAACCGGCATGGGGGAGGCACCTCCACTGATGCCAAGCACAAACATTTCTCCCTTCTGTTGTTTGAGTAACATCTCCGCAACAATATCGCCGGCCACTTTCTTTGCCGCTTTTTTTGATTCCTCGTAGATGGCCACGGGTAATTTTTCAAAGCGTGCCAGATTATATTCTTCAAAATCGTTTTCAGGGCGGTAGTATTTTCTGGGGACTCTTTCAAGCGTAATGTGTGAACTAAGATCTAATCTCATATTTTATTTTTTTTAAAATGTCGTGCATACATGATATAACATCTGAAGAGATGACATGTTTATATTTAACTATTCGTTGACTTCCTTGCGATCCAACCTGCGGGTAACCTGTCCGTAAATAAAAAGTGCGATGGCAGAAATGGCCCCAATCGCCACAAAAACATACCAGATATGGTGCGCATTTTGCGTGGCGGCAGCGTACGCTACGCGATCAATCACCCCGGCATCATTGGTAAAAAGTCGGGGGTCTGGTAAATATTTATCGAGTAAGAATCCCGACAGTCCAAAAGCAAACAGGAATGAAAAGAAAGAATGCAGATGGCTGAATCCCAGATACAGCCCCTCCTCCCCTTTTGGAGCCTGAAGTGAAAAATATTCCAGGTAGCGGGGTGAAATAAAACACTCCGCGATTGCCTGAGAAGCTATCCCAATGATCATCATGAAAGCCACGGGATGCAATCCCAGAATGTAACTTTCTCCGATTTGCGTGCCTAAAGACATAATCAGCGCCGACAAAGGAATAATGAACATACCCACCATCATGGAAGTGATGGCACTTCTTTTTTTCATCAGTGAGGTCACGAAGTTAACACATACAAACACCACCAATGGGTTCACATTTGCATACCATCCGGGAGAAGCACTCTCTCCAATCAGCCGGATTACATATTTGGGCATGGTGGCATACATCTGGCTCTGTATCATCCAGAAACCACTGACAATTAGAATCAGCAACATCAGTCGACCGTTGAGCACTACTTTCACCAGCGATTGTCCAATTTCGGCAAAACTTTTTCCCTTGCCCTCTGTCTTGACCGATTTGTAAAAGAAATAAACCGCGATGAGAGCAAGGAGGGTCATTGCAGCTGAAAAATAGTTCAGGTAGACCAGACCCTGATCGCCCATGCTCCTGCGAAGAGGATCGACCACCGTTTTACCTGTGAAGGCGCCAATGTTGACCATCATGTAAAAGACGGAGTATCCCCGCGCCCTGTTTTCAGGGGTTGTCTCACGGGCGACAGTGCCGGAGATCACCGACTTAATAAATGCGCCACCAATCACTACCAATACAAGGGGTGCAACAATGGACCATCTGAGATAACTCTCTCTCAACCCCGTATAGGTGGTTGTCATCTCATAATTTACCAGTCCGGCATTTTCAAGCATCGTGGGCAGGATGCCCAATCCTACATAACCAATGGTGAGCAATGTAAATGCAAGAATGATTGCCGACCGGAATCCAATTTTATCGGCATAGGCACCTGCAAACAGCGGCAGCAAATAAAGAGAAGCCGAAAAAAGTCCGGCAATCACACCTGCCTCAATGTCTGAGAAACCCCATACATTAGACAGATAAAGTGTGATGACAATAAAGACCGCATAGTAAGCGAGTCGTTCCAGAAGTTCAACAAAGTTGGCTACCCAGAAGGGTTTTGAAAATTTCGACATCCACAGATATGTTAATTTCTATTTGAATTATTTTTTAATATAAAGGGCAAAGATAGAAAAAAATTTGAATATCATATCAGGTCGATTACCGTTATTCCGGCACCACCAAACTGTACATGTTCATCCTGAAAATGAGCGATGCCTTCCACTGTACCCAGATACTCACGAATGATCTGCCGCAATGCACCGGTACCTGTTCCGTGCAAAATGCGTACCCGTGAAACACCCAGCTGCAATGCATCATCAATAAAGTACATGACTGCCTGCAGCGCCTCATCACCACGCATGCCACGTACATCGATATCCTGCCTGAAGTTCAGTTTCCGCTCGTGCAACAGGTCACGGGTATTAGAGGCTTTCTTCTCCTTTTTAAGTTGGTTGTTACTCACCCGCTCAAGACTCTCAAGGTGTACGGAGGTCTTGATCATTCCAAAGGCAACGGTTGCTTTTTTACCGGAAACCTCCATCACTTCACCTACAGAGGTCTGTCCTTTAATTCGTACGGCATCTCCTGCGGTCGGTTTCTCGTGGATTATTTTTGGTACTGAAGCCTGATTTTTTGTTTTTTTGAGAGATCTCTTTGGTATCGTAATCCCTTTCTCTTCGGTTTCTTCCACAGTCACCTGCTCTTTGAAACGATTCAGAGACTCGCGTACCTGCTTGGTTTTCTCCTTGTCGGCCTTTGCCTCTCTGATCTCCCGAATGGTATTTTCTATGCGTGCATTGCTCTCTGCCAACAATTGTTCTGCCTGCTGCCTGGCTTGTCCGAGAATCTCTTTCTTTTGCTTGTTAATTTCCTCCAGGCTGGCCTCATATTTTGTAGCATTCTCTTCCAGCCGGTTGCGTTCACGCCGTATCTCATCGCGTTTTCGCTCCCAGTAGCGGCGGTCGCGGGCTATATCCTGCAGGTATTTGTCCATGTTGATGTAATCACTTCCCACAATCTCCGAGGCATGCGCGATCACCTCTTCCGGTAATCCGATTTTACGGGCTATCTCTACGGCGAAGGAGCTACCTGGATTGCCGATGGAGAGCTGAAAGAGTGGCTGCATCTCATGCCGGTCATACAACATGGCACCATTCACCACCCCTTCGTGTTCATTGGCAAAATGTTTTAGGTTCTGATAATGGGTGGTAATCACGCCAAAAGATTGTTGCCTGTTGAATCTATCGAGCAGTGCCTCAGCAATGGCAGCGCCAATCTGCGGCTCGGTTCCACTCCCGAACTCATCGATCAACAGCAATGATTTTGCATTACAATTTCGTTCGAAGAACTTCATGTTCATCAAATGAGAGCTGTAGGTGGAAAGATCATTTTCAATGGATTGCTCATCACCAATATCGATAAAAATATCTGCAAATACGCCCACTTTTGAATTTTCTTTCAATGGGATCAGCAATCCGCACTGTACCATATACTGGAGAAGACCGGCCGTCTTCAGACAGACCGATTTACCACCTGCGTTGGGACCTGATATGACCAGGATGCGGTTTGTTCCTCCAAGTGCGATGTCGAGTGGAACAATTTTTCGGCTTTGCTTCTTCAGTGAAAGATAGAGCAGCGGGTGCACCGCCTCCACCCAATCGATCAGTCTTGCATCCTCAAGGGAAGGCCTGATGGCTCCTATTTGTTGCGCAAATGCAGCCTTTGCCTGAATAAAATCGATCCTGGCAAGAAACTCGTACGACCCCATCAAATCAGGCAGGAAGGGACGCAGATAGTCGGTGAAATCAACCAGTATTCGAATAATTTCACGTCGTTCATCGCTCTCCAGTTCACGGATCCGGTTGTTAGCTTCCACCACCTCGGAGGGTTCAATAAATACGGTCTTGCCCGAAGCCGACTCATCGTGTACGATCCCTTTGATCTTTCGCTTGAAGGAAGGGTTCACCGGTATCACAAGGCGCCCGTCGCGCATGCTTGGCGCTACATCCTTTTCCACAAACCCTTCGGCCTGCGCCTTACGAAGGATGGAGTTGAGGCTTCTGGAGATGCCATTCGCGGTAGCAGTCAGTTCACGCCGTATCTCCGACAGACGTGCGGAAGCGTTGTCCTTCATCTGACCGAAGACGTCCAGCAGGTTATCTATCTTTTTGGTAATCTCAGGGAAGGTCACCACATGCCCTGTCAACGCAAGTAAATGCGGATACCGGGGCGTTTTCTCTTCGTCGCGACGCAGGAACGCCACAATACCATGGATGGTTTGCAGCGAACGTCGCAGTTCAAAGAGTGCACTCTGGTCTATCCATGAACCTGCCACACGCAGGCGTCTCAGGACCGGCCGCAAATCGTAGAAATGATCCACCGGAAAAGCATCCTCTTCCTCCCTGATGTGGACAAACTCTTCCGTTTGGGACAACCTCGTACAGATCTCATCAAATGAAGCAGAAAATTGCATTTCCTCCACTTTCTCCCGTCCCAGTGTGCTTAAGCACCGGTCGGAGATTAGTTGCCGCACTTTGTCGAATTCTATTTTCTGTTCAAAATTATCGGGATAGATCACGTTGTTCTACTTGTAAGTTGCGTTATACATGCATGTTTATTTCACAAAATTACAATTTTATGCTGACTAATGCTATTTAGCCATGCAGATTCACTTTTATTTCCTCCCAGAATACCGGTTTTGGGATTATCAGAAGTTGACTTCCTTTTTTTACCCACATTTTTACTTTATCTAGTTGCAGAATTCAAAAAGATATACTACTTTTGCCCCTCGAATTTGGAAATAAACTTCCGGTTTTGCTTGTTGGTCAGAATACATGATTCATAATCATGAGGTCGGGTTTTCCAACTTGTATTTTTGGCGAGATAGCTCAGTTGGTTAGAGCGCATGATTCATAATCATGAGGTCCCGGGATCATCCCCCGGTCTCGCTACACAATGATTTAAGGACAGTTGCAATGAAATACTTGTGACTGTTTTTTTATGCTTCATACACAATTCACGCACCATATTAAAAGACATTGAAAGGTTGCGATAAATATTTTTAATAATAATCTTAACATAATTCAACTAATTATTTGAAACGTTTTTGTAGATCATTCATCTGACAAGTATAAACCAAATTACAATCAATAAAAATTAACAACTCCGTAAAACTAGCACTATTATTACTTCTTTCAATAACAAAATCAGTAACATCACTTACCAAGTTACTTATAAAATATATTGAAATAAAAGAAAAATATACTGTCGTGAAAAGATTAAAGCACTACTTTCTGATTGGTCTACTGATCTTCACTGCTCAATTTTGGCAAAGCGTCCTATATGGCCAATCAAATTTTTCGGATTCAAAAGGAGCCATCGGTATAACCTATTCAGGTTTAGGGGACAATTATGCTTTCTATTTTCAGGAGCTTGTTGGTTCTGGCGGATATGAAGGTAAAGGGTATTACTCTTTTGGAATTACTTACGTGCTACCTATTACAAAAAGTATAGATATTGAAACGGGAATCTCTTATAGTAAATATAAATACAAATTCAGCAATGCGTCGCTCGGACCTGAAGCACCCGATCCTAATGACGTAACGAATGCAATAATAGATATACCCCTTACAGTTAAATGGACCTTTCTTAAATATTTCTTTTTGAACGGTGGATTATTGCTGGGAATTGACACAGGAATGAAAAACGAACAGGATAGCCAGACAGGTGTAGGTACAATGTTTGGTTTGGGAGCAAAATATGACTTGGAAAATATCCCTGTGGGATTGTTTGTCAACCCATACTACAAAATCCATAGTCTGATTCCATTTTCTATGGAAAAATATCAGCTTCGTACGGATGAAAGCGGTTTCCGCTTTGGCCTTGTTTATTATTTGCCTTGAACATATATTGGAGATGTAACAAATATCCCACACGTTGCATTACCGACCGAAGAGTAATGTATTCCTTCATATATAATGCAAAAAAGATTGTCTATATGCAGATTAAGTCTATCAACTTTCATCTTTCCTTGTTTGAGACAGAAAATATATTTATAAACAGTGAGGTTTCAATACTTTTTGCCCTACTCTCGCTGCTTACAACAACAAACGGTTTCAGAGTTTCTCTGAAACCGTTTTCAATTACCGCTCACCATCCGTTTTTTTGTTCGTCAACAGGTACATTGCCGGGATAATAAATCCGTTGAGGAGCGTGGAGGTGAGTAAGCCCCCCAGGATGACTTTTGCCATGGGGCTTTGAATTTCGTTACCGGGAAGGCTTCCGCCCACCGCCAGAGGTATCAGTGCGAGTGCCGTGGTGAGCGCCGTCATCAATATCGGGTTCAAACGATCCATCGAACCGAGCATCACACTTTCCCGTGCCGAGAATCCTTCCTCCCGTAAATCGTTGTAACGCGATATCAGCAACATGCCATTTCTTGTGGCAATCCCAAAAAGTGAAATAAAACCGATGGTAGCCGGAATATTGATGTTGCCACCCGTGAAAAACAGGATAAAAACACCTCCGATCAGCGCCAGCGGCAGATTAAAAAGGATTACCACAGACTGTGTGACACTTCGGAACTGATTAAACAACAAGAGAAAAATTGCAAGAATAGAGAAGATGGAGGCGATGAACAACGTGCGCGACGCTCTTTGCTCGCTCTCAAACTGACCGCCGTATTCGATGTGGTATCCTTCGGGCAGCACAATTTCACGGTCAATAATTTTCCGGATCTCATTTACAACTCCTCGGAGATCTCCCCCGGACACATTTGCCGAAACAACGATCTTGCGGGATACGTTTTCACGATTGATGGTATTGGGTCCAGTTACAGAAGATATGTCCGCGATATTTCCAAAGGGAATTTTCTGTCCGTTGGCATCGACGATAATATTTCTGATGCGTTCGGCCGATGCACGACTATCATCATTTACTTTCAGTGTGAGGTCGTACGACCGGTTTTCTTCATATACCTGCGAGACCACCTCTCCTGCAAGCAGGACATTTACCATCTCAGAAAACTCCGGCAAAGAAACACCGTACTTCGCCAACAGTTCCCGTTTGGGTATTATTTTCAGCTGCGGACGTTCTACCTGTTGTTCCACATTCAGATCCACAACACCTTTCACATCTTGTATAGAAGTTTTAATCCGATTGCCCAATCCGTACATCCTGTTCAGGTCGGTGCCGAATAGTTTGATGGCAATATTGGCACGTGTGCCGGAAAGGATGGCGTCGAGCCGGTGCGAAATAGGTTGTCCTATTTCGATATTTACACCCGGTATCACCTTCATTTTTTCGCGAATCTCTTCAAGGATCTCATCTTTGGATCGTTTGTCCAGGATTATGGGTGCTTCAATTTCCGACACGTTCACTCCCAACGCATGTTCGTCCAGTTCGGCGCGTCCCGTCTTACGTCCCACTGTCTGCACTTCAGGAATTGAGAGTAGTATCTCTTCAGCCATGCGCCCTATTTTGTCCGACTCTTCGAGTGAAATTCCAGGCAGTGTACTCACGTTAATGGTGAAAGAACCTTCATTGAAAGGAGGTAGAAAGCTTCTTCCAAGCGAAAAAAACATGACGAGTGCTATAACCAACAGTCCACTTGTGCCTCCCAGTACCCATTTTTTATTTTGCAGTGTCAGCGACAAAGCTTTTGCGTAATGTTTCTTCAGAAATCTTACCACAACCGGGTCGCGCTCCGTCTTATCATTTTTAACCTTTTCTTTTCCTAACAGATAGCTGCTCAGTACGGGAGTGAGCGTCAACGCAACAATTGTAGACGCAATCAGTGCCACGATAAAAGCAATTCCGAGGGGAGCCAGCATGCGTCCCTCCATTCCTGTAAGAAAGAAAAGCGGAACAAAACTTACAATGATAATTAATGTCGAATTGAGAATCGGAAGGCGGACTTCTTTTGAAGCATGATAAACGACCTCAATCACTGTTTGGCGTTTCTCTTCCGGCTTCTTTCTGTTTTCACGCAGCCGCTTAAATACATTTTCCACATCCACAATGGCATCGTCCACCAGTGAACCGATGGCGATTGCCATCCCTCCCAGGCTCATTGTATTGATCGTCAACCCCATCAGTTTTAACACGAGAATCGTAACCAGGAGCGATATGGGAATCGTCACAAGTGATATAATGGTTGTTCGTGTATTCATCAGAAACACAAAGAGCACAATAATCACAAAAACAGCACCTTCCAACAACGATTCCTGTATGTTGTGAATGGAACTTTCAATAAAACGGGACTGTCGGAAAATATCGGTGGACAATTTCACATCCGATGGTAAAGCCGACTGCAATTCGGCAATGGATTGGTCTAATTTATCGGTCAATTGCATGGTACTGGTTGCAGGCTGCTTGGTCACAGTCAGCAATACCGCCGGTTTGGCCCGTTCCGAAGCAGTACCCAATTTGGGCGTCCTGTCGCCCACCTTCACCTCGGCAATGCTTTCGAGGAGTACAGGGCTGTTTCGCACGACTTTCACCACCGTTTTTTTCAAATCCGACAGATTGTTGGTGGAAAGCATTCCACGAATGATGTACTCATTCCCATATTCGTTAAGTACTCCCCCCGAAGCATTCTGATTCATTCCCCTCACCACGGTGAGCACTTCGTCGAGTCGCACATCGTAATGTCTCATTTTTTCCGGATGAAGCAAAATCTGGTATTCTTTTATCTCTCCTCCCAGCACGGTAACCTGAGCCACGCCTCCGGTGGAGAGCAGACGGGGACGGATAGTCCAGTCGGCAATCGTCCGTAAATCCTGCATTGAGGTCGTGTCGGCAGTAAGTCCGATAATCATCGCCTCACCCATGATGGAGGATTGCGGCCCCAGGGTGGGATTTCCCACATTGGAAGGCAGGGCATCTTTTACAACTGACAGTTTCTCCGATACGATCTGCCTGGCAATATAAATGTCCGTCCTCCAGTCGAATTCGACCCAGACCACCGAAAAACCGGTGGTGGACGAAGAGCGTACACGCCTTACATTCGTCGCTCCGTTCAGTGCAGTTTCTACGGGAAAGGTGACCAGACGCTCCACTTCTTCGGGTGCCATTCCCTGTGCTTCGGTCATTACAACTACGGTCGGTGCATTTAAATCGGGAAAGACATCCACCTCCATGTTGGTGGCAGTGTAAATTCCTCCCAACATCACCAGCAGGGATACGACCAGGATAGCGATCCTGTTATGTAAAGAAAATTGAATGATCTTATTCAACATGGTTTTATCTCCGATTTTTATCAATGGGTATGTCCTTCGGGTATGACCGAGGAGGTCGCTGCCAATTTCACCTGATACACGCCGTGGGTGACTATTTTGTCTCCCTGTTTCAATCCAGTAAGTACCTGAACGCGAGCGCCATCGCTTTGTCCGAATGTGATCTCCTGTTTTTTGTATCCCTCCTCATCGAGCTGAACATATACAAAATAAAGTCCCTGCTCTTCGGTAATTGCCGATACGGGCACAGAAAGAATATTTTCAAGTGGTGAGGAAAGCAAAAATACGTCGATATACGAACCGGGAATAATACCATCTACGTTATCGAATTCAAATGTAACAGGAATAAAAAAGGAGTTTCCATCCAATGATTTTCCGAACGAAAGTAAACTCCCGTGCAGGGTGGAAAGTTCGTACAGCCTGTCGTCATATGCCATTTTAAAATTGGCGCTCTGGATGGTCGGAATGGTTTTGTAATACGTTTCGGGTACTTCGGCGCGAAGCTGCAGTCTCCTGTTCTGGGATACCGTGGCAATGGGTTGTCCCACCGAAACATAATCGCCCTGACCAACAAAAAGTTTTTTCACAAACCCACCCATGGGTGAAGTGATGCTTATACTGCCCGCACTATAACCGAAAGCCATTGATTCATAGGAATTTTTAGCAGTTTCATATCGTGAACGGGCCTCTTCAAAATCTCTTGCTGAGATGATCTGTTCTTTCTCCAGCTTTTCGGCACGCTGAAAAGCTTTCTGTGCTGTTTCGTATGCTATTTTTGCCTTCACCACGGGATCTCCTTCGGGAAGCTTTTGCACCGAAACAGTGACCACTCTCTCGCCAGCCCGCACCGTTGTGCCCGGTACTATGGAACCATTTGTGAACGACACCACCCCGTTGGCTGTGGAAGTAATGGTCGTTTCGTCACCTTGCGACGAAAGAATTTGACCGCTTGTTTTAATGACCTGACGAAAGGTACCCGTCGAAACAGTTTCCAAAGTCAGCCCCACAGCTTTGGCCCGGGCTTTGGAAAAATGTATTTCGTCGGTGTGCACATTTGCTGTTGAATGTTCATGCAACTCACCATCGGCGTGTTCGGTTGCATCATGGGAAACTTTTTTTTCATGATTTTCATTCCTACAGCCTAATAATAATAAAGCCACAGTGGCAAATAAAGAAACAATAACTGTTCTCATAAAATGGTTGAAAGAAAAATAAACAAAAGATAAATAAGTAATCGGATTGTCTGCTTTCTGTAACCGATTGATCATAAGCAGCCAATCCACGGTGCGATTATTTTGAGAAATAATCTAAGAAAAGGAAAAGGGGGGAGCACGTAACCCAATCGGGCCAGTTTTTTCGGTATCAGGAACAAATTGGATTAATTCACCATAATCCGTTTTTCCATCCAGAAGGGGATTCGTTAAATCAGTCAAAAGAGAGACCAACAAGCCAGGATGAAATGGAAGATCATCCGCATGAGCGGACGCGAATAATTTGAAACGACCTTCGGAATCAGACTGTTGGGCAATGAAATTGACATGTACAAAACAGTCTGAATTTTCAGAACTCGTATCCGAAACAGGGTCATGGTGGTGTGTATGTGGCCGCTCGCAATCATTCTTTGCCTGTTCTGTCTGAAAACATGGCATTCCATCATTGTGATGATGATGCGGAATTACAGAGAGCACAAGCATAAGCATGCTTGCGAAAACTATAACGGATATGTTTGCAACGCGTTTCAAATATTTATTTCGGTCATCTGCCGGCAAAGATATAATAAAATTCTTCAACAAAGCCGAAAAATGCAAATTGTAAATTCGTTACAACTCCGGAGTGACTCCTGAAATCAATCTGTTAAAAACTGACAGTTGGTAATGTTGGTTGTAATATTTGTCGATTATTTCGTACGAATTTTTCCTCACTTGCAGCCTGTCCATCTGATTTAACCAGTCTTCTATTTTAATTTTAAGATCATTCACATCGTTTTCCCTAAAGAAAAAGCCATTATACCCTGCCTGAATCGCTCCTGCTTCAGGCATTTGGTTATACATATTGTCGTGAGTGCAGACAGGCGTTCCAAAACTCAGCGCGTGGATAGCGGTCAATCCTACATTTCCAGGCGATACACACAAGTCGGCAAACGAAAGATACCTGCCATTTTTCTCTTCGTCGTAGCAAGCACCTGCAAAATACAACCATCCATTTTGGATTCCTTTTCTCCCTTGTTCCTCCAGGCTGTTTCTGTATATTCCATCTCCCACAATCAACAGGTTTACATTCGTTTGCTTATCGTTAATCTGATTCACTGACTGCAAGAGCAAGTCTAGTTTCTTTACGCCGGTCAACCTCCCAATAAAAATGACAACAGGCAAATTAGGGTTCGTGAAAAAAGGAAAAACATTTTTTTTTTGCAGTGACAGAAGTTTATGACGCAATACTTTATGGGCATCGTAATCCAATGAATTAAAAAAAACGTATAGATTATCCGGAGCAAACCCATGTTCAATCATTAGTTTTTTCGCTCTTCTCTCATAAAGCAAGTGTTTGTGTGCAAGGCTAAAAAACGCTTTTTTTAGCATCAAAGTAACTCCCTTTTCATCCCCATACAAACCATGTTCCCAAAAAACGACCTTAACTTCACGTAGCCGGCATATTATCGCAGCTACCCACGTGGAGAGGCGGGACATTTCACCGGGGAAAACCGCAAACTCAAATTTACTTTTCAAACATTCGTGAATAATTCCTTTTTGCCAAATCAGGACGGTGCCTTTCCACCAATAATTTTTCACTTTGTGAATTTGTTCGCTGTTTGAAGAAAACCCTTCTCTTTCAAAATCGATTGTTTCCACAAGGCTTGCATGATCACCATAGAAAAAATGCACATTCCACTCTGGATTGTTGAGTAAAACTTTCCAGAGAGGTGCCCTGTAGTGTGGTGCCAGATTCATAAAAAACTTTATCGTTGTCATAAAAAGAGAAGTTCAAAAGCGTTATTCCGTGCGAAAACATTCCGATTAATTTTCCCTGGGAAACAAATAAAGCCTCATGACAATAGTTTTCTCATCAATGTCCTTTTCTGTTTCAAAACCAAGTCTTCGCATTAATTTGTAAGAATTGATATTTTCTTTTAGTACAATGGCATATAGCGATTCCAGTTTTATCGATTTTGCGTAATCAATCATATATTGCAATCCCTGAACTCCAATGGTTTTACCCCAGTACTCTTTTTCACCAAGATAACCGAACGTCTCGCCATCTTTATCGGTAAGATGCTTGATACCCATCACCCCGATAGGTTTGTCTTTATACCAGACAGATCTTATATAATAATCGTTTCGAGTCTTCAGGCTTTCGAACCATCTCTCCTGTGACTCCGCATCAAATTCCGATGCAGAGGTTAACTCTTTAATGATTGGATCATTTAACCATTCCCGCGATTTTTCCAGTATATCGCGATTGAATTCTCTGAATTCAGCCTCAAAAAATTTTCTGTATTCCATAAATTCATTATTAGTGTGTTATATTATATTGACTTCGTCCTGAATATATGTTAGCTATTCGCGTACGATCTCCATTTTCTGAGGATTCAGATTTCTTTTAAACAGTTGCCATTTCAAGTATGTCCCCGAACGCCAAAGCCATTCAAGCGGGCCATAAACAAATTGTCTCATCCAGCATATGCTTATCACAACCTGCAGTGTATAGATTGTCAAGCCTAGAATAAAAAGCAATGCAGGACCCTTGACGCCGAAGAACGAACCGAATCCCCATGCAGAAAAAAGAATTGCGCCCAATATATTTTGCATCTCATAGTTTGTCAGCCCCATTCGTCCGTATGGGGTAAGCAGGTTCAGATATTTTCTGGCACCATTGACTTGATAAAGGGATATGAAACCTGTCACCAACGCCCCTGCCATGGCAATAGTACCGATGTTATTTAAAGAGGATACAAGGAGTGCAATTAGAGGCACGTCTTCCTTCCCGGCTCTTAATTTTATTAAGTTAATCGGTTCCTCGGGTTCGATGATTCTGGCTGTGAACACTGCAGCCAAAGAAACAACCATAAATGCGCCGAACAGAACAACATTTCTCTTTTTCCTGATATGCACCTTCTCAAAAAAATGAAGCTTGCCTACAATAAAACCGGTAATAAACAATGCCAGTACCAAAAATCCGGTATCAGTGTGCAAGAATTGAAACTTTAATTTGTCAATTGTCCGAACGGTTAGATTCTCTTTCGTCGTTTCAAAAAAAACATTGATTTTTGTTCTATTATCGCTGTCATTTGATTTAGGAACTTCAGAACGAACTACGGACTTATCTTGTAACGTCATGTCGCCGACAAAGATGGAACGCTCCGTTTTTATCTGATCAAAACCGATTATAAATAAGTTCGGTACGCCTGTGAATATCAAAAATACAATAAGCATAAGAATCCAGTTTCTTAAGGGAAACAAGAAGACCAGAATCACCCCGAACAGTGCGTAAATAGTAAGTATGTCGAGATAAGTAAAACTTATCCCTATGAGGCCTATTACAAACAGCAACAGCATGCGCCACAAAAACCGGCTCCGAAAATCCACGCCTTTTTTTGAGGCTCTTTCCATCTGAATGTAAAAACTCAATCCGAAAAGGAAGGAAAAGATACTTATAAATTTCCCCCTGATCATCATGTCTGAAAACCGATCAATAAATATATCCAATACAGAAGGAGATAAATTATTCGATAAGCTGGTGAAGGTATAACCAAAATAATCCAGCATGTGCATAAGAATAACTCCTAGCAATGCAAAACCTCTTAAAGCGTCAATAACTTCGATCCTTTGGAAAGAAGTAGAAGCGGTTCCATTCTCCTTCATTGTGTTGGTTGTAATTTGGTTTTTCTTACAAGGCTCCTGGCCGTATTATGATTAAAATAAAGACAAAATCAGTTCTACTTCTGTTCCTGATCTTTAAGATACCATCGATATAAAAGGAATATTCCCTCTTCAAGTTCCACAGAATATTTCCAACCGAGAGCGTTTATTTTGGAGACATCCGTAAGTTTTCTCATTGTTCCGTCGGGTTGAAAAGGATTGAATTTTATTTTTCCCGTATACCCTACGATATCGGCTACAAGCTCGGCAAGTTTCTTGATGCTGATCTCCTTTCCGGTGCCAATATTGATATGACAATTGCGCACCTCATCCATTCCTTCTTTTAAATCCAAAAAATTCACATTGTTCATGATGAACAGACAAGCTTCGGCCAAATCTTCGCTCCACAAAAACTCCCTTGTGGGCTTTCCGGACCCCCACAACTCCAAATGATTCGAGAAAACTCCAAACTTATTCAATGTGAAAATAAAATCGTCTATCGTACTCATACCATTCACATCATTCAGTCTCCTTCTCCTCAGATCTTTCTGAATGCTACTCCAGTTATTTTCCTGCAAACACTTTGCCAAATGCATCTTTCGGATGATTGCCGGAAGTACGTGGCTTTTTTCAAGGTCAAAATTATCATTAGGACCATAAAGATTCGCTGGCATAACGGCCAAATAATTGGTACCATATTGCAGGTTGAAACTTTCCAGCATTTTTAATGCTGCTATTTTTGCAATCGCATAAGGCTCATTCGTATATTCAAGCTGTGAGGTAAGTAGATATTCTTCTTTTATGGGTTGAGGAGATTCTTTGGGATAAATACAGCTACTCCCTATAAACAACAGTTTTTTCACCTTGTGGCGGAAACTTTCGCCAATCACATTGTTCTGAATCTGAAGATTACGATAGATGAAGTCTGCTCGGTAAGTATTGTTGGCAATAATTCCCCCGACATAAGCTGCTGCCAAAATCACATATTCCGGTTTTTCCTGATCAAAGAAATCCCTTACAACAACACCATCCATCAAATCTAGTTCGCTATGAGAGCGGCCGATAAGATTGGCATATCCCTGGTTCTGAAAACACTTCCAAATAGCCGATCCCACCAGGCCTTTATGTCCGGCAAGATAAATTTTACTATTCTTATTCATAGTCGACTGCATACTTAACTCCAAATTTTCTTATATTTTTCACAATATGCCCGACCATCAGCCGGACAGAAAATCACCCTGCATTTTTATAGGCATTATTTCCAAAGAGTGTCATAAATATTATCTTGATGTCCCGCATCAAGTCCCAATTTTCAAGATATTCCATATCGTATTCCACCCTTTTTTCCATTTTCCACAGCTCGTCTGTCAGTCCCCTGTATCCATTCACCTGTGCCCAGCCGGTAATCCCTGGTTTTACGAAATGGCGGACTTTATAATGCCGTATAAGTTCAGAGTATTGTTGAGTATGTTTCAGCATATGCGGCCGGGGTCCAACCACCGACATGTTGCCGAGAAATACATTTATAAACTGAGGCAACTCGTCGATATTGCTGCGTCTGAGGAATTTGCCTATCGAGGTAATCCTTGAATCGTTCACTTGTGCCTGTTTACTATCGGATTCGTCATTCACAGTCATCGTTCTGAATTTAAGGCATGTGAAAGTTTTGTTGTTAATTCCTGTCCTTTGTTGCTTAAAAAACAGGGGGCCTTTGGAGTCCAGCTTTATCAATACAATTATTACGGGGAATAACCAGCTGAATATTAAAATAATAACGGCGAATGAGAATAGGATATCGAACAGACGTTTTACAAATCGAAATGTCAACTTATCCAATGGAATCTCTTGAGGGTTAAACATCTCGAACAAACGTGACGAGTCAATTTTCTTACCCGTATAGCCGTGATTACTCCAAAAACCTTTCATGAGTACATACCGTATACGCATTCCGGTTTCGTTACACTGTGAGAGAAGTACTTTGGTATTATCCCTGGTAAAATATTTGGGATCAGTAACAAAAAGCATATTTAATTTGTAGTTCTCTGCCAAAGAGGTTAATTCATTAAGTTCCCCAAGTATTTCAACATCTGGCTTGTACTCATTATTAGAAAGATAACCTACAAGTTTATAACCCAAAGAAGGATTATTCATTAATAATTTGCCCAGTATCAGGGCTGAATCTCCAACTCCCAATATTGCTACTCTGTGGTGGGCATATCCCATTTTATATCGGTACTGGTGGAATTTATAGATAAAATAAAAAACGATCACTTTCGTCACAAAAAAGAAGCCGGTATACTCTACCAGAAATCCCTTGTGATACCCTTTCGGGAGAAATATCTCTGCCAACAGGAAAAGAGTGATGAGAAGAATGAGAAACCTTATGCTAAATGCTTTCACCCTTTCAGCGTATGCATCATTAAAAAAATAATTTCTCTTTGAGTAGATGATGTATGCAAAAAGTTCCGAAATATTGGCATGCAAGACATAAAGATTTCTTCCCGGAAGATCCACATAATTATACATCGGGCTATTGTAATAAACCATGTAAACCGATAAGTTTAAGAGTAATAAGTCGAAGATAAGATAGAAAAATCTTATCCCTGTATGTTCAGAATCCATAAGCTGTGATTGTTAAATAATTATTTCCTGAACTTTTCTTTTAAAATCCCTATTACAAACTGAGTATTCCCAATAAGATACCTTCGCCACATTCGGCGTGGCTCCCGGATCAAACGATACAACCATTCCATCCCCATGTTTATCATCCACCCCGGCGCGCGTTTCACCGTGCCGGCGTAAAAATCGAACACTGCACCGATACAGCAAATATGTCCCGCATTCAATTGGCCAAAATATTCATAAGACCATTTTTCCTGCTTCGGAGCAGTCATCCCGACAAAAAGCACATCAGGCTCAACCTCATTCACTGCGTTGATCATTGCCAGGTTATCTTCTTCGTCGAACAAAGTCTTGAATGGCGGGGAATAGCCATAAACCTGCAGCCCGGGGTATTCTTGCCGAGCTCTTGCTTTTATAAGTTTCAGCGTTCGCTCCGAACTGCCAAGGAAAAAACATTTTCCGCCCCGTTCCTGCACGCGTGTCATTTCGTATTGAAAAAGATCAAAACCTGCAATCTTTTTTATTTTTTCCCCCTTCAGTAGACGTATTGCCAATACCACACTAATACCGTCAGGCAACAACATGTCGCTTGCCTGAAGTGCCTGTCTGAAAACGGCATCTTTCCTAAGTGTATTGTAGGAATGAGCATTGAGCGTATTGATCAGCTTCTTTGAAGGCTGAATCTCCTGCAAAGGGCCACTGTATATTTCAAGTTTTTGCAGCATAATTTTCAGTATCTATGTGTTCTATATCGGGACCCCATGTAAATGTATACTTTAGAGATGTGGTACAATTGTGTATCTCCTTAAATCTGAGTAATCCGATATTGGGTTCTCCGTTGAGTCCGGAAGCGCCCAAATCGATAAAATCATACTCCATTTTTTTGTAATAATCATATATGCTTCCGTACAACAGGTCCATCACTCCAACAGACCTGTTCTCCAGATCGTCTCCCATAAAGATTCCCTGTGCAATTTTTTCATGACCGCGGTAAAAGACAGCTGCTCCCAAGCGATTTCCGTTTCCATCTTTTATCAGAAAAAAATCGACCGGCATAATGTGGTTTACTTGTACAATGTCGTTCAAACTCATGTGTATTTTTCTTCCTTGTACCTCGCGATTTCTGAAAATAATTGTGTACACTTCGCGAATGGATTGCTCGTCTGTCACGACATGGAAAGAGAGTTCATTGCGCAAAGCTTTATTGTAATTCTGTGCCACCGAGTGTTTAACCCATATACAATTAAATTTGTGAAGGTCTATCCAATTGATGATTTCAGGGATTGACATAACGAAGTTGAGTCTGACAAATGCATTGATGCATTTTGCATTCATATTCGTCTGATAAAGGTCTGGCGGAAGTGTGATGGTGATTCTTTTAAAATTATTTTCACGAACAAAGTTTTTTAGCTGGGATATAAAATCAAAAACTAACTCGTATGACAAATACTCATGCGTATAGTGAAAACCGGCAAAAGGTGCTGAAAAAGGAGCACAGAGGACATCATCCTTCACCCCTGCAAGCAGTCCCATTGAAATGTCATCACTCTTCATCAACCTGATAATTTTATCAGTTTTACCTTCTACTAATCCAATAAATGCCTCAGAGATAAAAGGATTCAAGTCTGTAGAAAAATGTTTTCTGTAAACATCTTTTGATACTTCGATTAACATTGTACTTCTTTTTTTAATTGATAACATCTTGTAATATTGATAGCAACCTCCGCTCAAAAATTCTCTTCGTAAAGAAATTCTCGTACTTCACTCTTCCGTTTGTCCCCATTTCCTCCCTCAAGGAAGGATTCTGAATCAGGCTTTCAATCCGTTCGGCCAGATCATTTGCATCATTGTGAGGGTGGAGCAGGTAGCCGGTAACGCCATCGTCCACTATTTCCGGTATACCGCCCACAGCATATGAGATTACAGGCAACCTGTGTTGCATGGCCTCCAGTATTACCAGGGGAAAACAATCGCAACGCGAAGGAAGTACAAAAATATCGGCCTCTTCAAACACCATCTCCTTCAGTTTTCCATACCTCTTTCCCAGATATTTTACATGCCCGTCAAGTCCCATACTCCCAGCGAAGTCGGTAAGTCCCTTTTCGGTAACATCGCTTTCTCCTCCTACAAGTTCACATTGAAAATGATATCCTTTTTCCAAAAGGATCTTGCAAGCTTCCACCAAAATAAAAACCCCCTTCTCCCTCATCAGGTTCGAGAAGAAAAGTATCCTGAAAGGCATGTTCCCGGTTTTGGACAGAAAGGCTATCCGGGGCTGGCAATCACTTATACCATTAGCACAATAATACACATTCGACTCTGGCACATATGCTTCTACGTCGTAATAAAGATGCCTGGAGAGAAGTATCACCGGAGCTTGGTTAAATACGAACCGATAAAACAGGTCATTCAGCCTGTTGTTTTTTTCGTTTATTATGCCTCTGTTATGAATATGGTAGATAATTTTAGTGTGGAACAAACGCAACAGGGCAATTAGGATTACATCTTTACGAAAGCCGGGTCCGGTAGTGGTCAGTGCATAATAACAGAGATGAGGCTTGTGCCTGATTAACGTGCCGAGTAATGTTAACCATATTTTCATAAGCCGGACTATCTTCACAAGGTTCGTTTTTCCGCTCTCATTCACCTTCCGCGACAATATAAGATTGATATATTTTCCCCTGAATGCATCATTTATCAGTCTGCTTCCTTTAATCTGTTCCCCAACTACCGATGAACCGTGCACAGGGGGCGGCAGATGCAACAGGTATAATATCTCTTTTCGTTCAGATTTCATAACATTTTGGTGTATAATCGAGCATAGGATTCAATCATTTTATTCATGGAGAATTTCAT
Organism: Porphyromonadaceae bacterium; assembly: GCA_021372865.1. Taxonomy (GTDB): domain Bacteria; phylum Bacteroidota; class Bacteroidia; order Bacteroidales; family Dysgonomonadaceae; genus Proteiniphilum. The sequence goes on along the minus strand of JAJFTO010000019.1, from coordinate 17,578 downwards.
CATTGCAAAATCAAATGCCATTTTCCGAAGTTTCTTTATGTTGTAAAGATGCTCCTTTATCTTTTCAAAAATTACGTATAACTCCTCCTGCCTCTCAAGATGAAATTTAAGTGGCCAATTTTCCGGCAATGTCTCGTCGAGCCCCGGAGCAAAGGAGGCAATGACCGGAACTCCGGAAAATGAGGCTTCGATCGATATCAGTGTCAACCCCTCAAAATGAGAAGGCATGAACAGAAAATCGAATGCATAAAACATGGTGGAAACATCGGGAACGGGATCGTATAGCAATACATCGCTCCTTTGTTGCGAAAGCTGGAGCAATTGTTTTTTATAGGTTCCGTCCCCTATAAGGTGAAACAGGAAACTACCGGGGTATAACCGGCCGACCTCCGGTATTGCCGATATGAGTGTTTCCATCCCTTTATAATCTTCAAAACGCCCGCAAAAGGCAATATTTATTTTTTCTTTGTTTATTTTAAACGGATGGGGACATTGTTGAGGAACGGCACATCCGTTATAAATTATCTGCCTGTTCGGGGAAAGTGGCAGCCGGTATTTCTTTCTTAATTGTTCGTAAGCCACCATCGCGTATGAAGAGACCGCTGCAACCGGCTCATTTCCATAGGCCGACTCGGCAATCCTACCCATTTTATGATGAGTTCGCCATAACTGAGTGTTGTGTATTGTACGAACAACCTCCGGCGTTTTAATTCTGAACAGAGTGAGAATTCTTATGGCAACAGCCAAAACGAAATCAGGCAGATCCGTATGGGAGTGAATGATGGAAGGCTTCTCTTTCAGAATAAGAAAAAACAGGTGAAGGGGGCCAAAAAGAAGGCTTCCCCGCTTGGAGCCTCTATGCAGAGTGATGATCCGTATATTTTTACGCTCTAACTCTTTTCTTTTGTGATCGGCATAACTGTTTTTTGTCCGGTACAACTCTACGACGGAAATCTCTGTAGAATGGGATAAGTTGCTGCCATACTCCGACAGGTGAAAAGCAATTATTTCTGCTCCTCCCAACTGAATAGATGATATGAGTTGAAATATTTTTTTCATTGCATTGTTATCTATTGAATTGTTCACGCCGTCTTTTTAAATCGATCCCAAACAAAAGGAAAGAGGATCTTCATCCACATCATAATAAATGAATAAGGAAGGTATGCCGGAAAATGCTTCTTTATGTAAAACAGATATTCGCTGTATGCAAGTCCCTTCGGACTTTTCATCCAACGGATTCTTTCTTTCAGAGATACGCCGGTTTTCCAGTTTTTCCCGCGATTGTGCTCACATATACCACAAACACCGGGTGCCAGCCATAATGGAATATTCCTCTTTAGCGCTCTTAGGGAGTAATCGTAATCGGCAATTCCGTGGGTATACCGTTCTTCAAAAATACCGATCCTGTCCACCACATAACCACTGACCCACAGAATATTGGCGTTAGCCAGGTCGCACTGTTGAGGATAAGAAGCCAGCGCAAGTTTCTGCATGGTCACAATGAGGTGGTTTCGTATGATCGTTGACCCGCCGTACGTTACCTCGCCCGTAGCTCCGTCAACTGTAGCTCCTGTATATATTCCCTTCATGCCCGTTTCCGACAGTGAATATGTCTCTGCCTTCAATAAATTCCAAATAAAATTCCGGTGCAATATCACATCGTCGTTGATCAGCAGAAAGGCATCATACTTTTTCCTGTCCAGGGCGGTTTTCCATGCCAAGCGCATGCCGCCAGCCCAAAACATATTCCCGTTACCTTGTATCAGATTGACATGTGGAAACTGTTCTCTCACTGCATTGCCGGTTCCATCGGTGGAACCGTCATCGGTCAAATAGACGTCGATCCGATATGCAGGAGGAACCTCTGCCCGCTGTAATGATTCCAGACAAGCAATTGTTTTTTCCCTTCTGTTGTGGCATGTAATCAATGCCGCTACACTCTTTATGTTCATACGATAATTTTTTCATTCTCCTCGGCTATCGGCTTCATGTTCAAGTTAATGTCGTATTCGTTCTTCTTCGTCATAGCGTATTGAAAACGAATAAACCGCACGTCAAATATTCCTCTCGCCCACACCACAATTTCATTATTTGTCATTTTTCTGAACGAATGAGAAAAACAGATCCCCAGAATAATCATCAACATAAAGTAATTTACGGTGAAGTTATTCACATCTTCAATCCACGAAAAGAGCCATCGAAAAGCAATGAAAACGCCCAACATCTTTATATAGATGTTCTTTGATCTGTTTACCGCCAGATAAGATGCTCTGAAGAATATCAGAAAATAGAGAATCACTCCCATTACCCCCGTCCATGTAAATACATTGGCTAACCCTATTTCGTTGGCAAGTCGTTCGTTTCTACCCGTTAATTCGGCTGCCAGCACACCGAATGTATTGGAATCATTTCCTCTCGCGGGTGTTCTGCCCAACAACCAATAATTGTTGTTGATGGCCGACTCCAACACCTCAATATAAATAAAAGTCCTTGTATCGGCAGTAGCACTCATTTCCACACGGTTACCCTCATTATCGGTGCCCACAGCAACATAATCGCCTTTGATATATTCGTTCATATTAAATACGTTAAATACATGGGTCACTCCCAGTACAAAAAAAAGTACCGGAGCAATAAACAATGAAACACGGGCAATTTCAATAACTCTGACACTGATCTTCTCTTTCAGATAGTAAATGGCCAGGATAATAAATGGCACGCCAAACTTCAGGATATTGCTCCTGGCACCGAAGTCGGAAAATATAACTACAACAGTAAGCAGCAGAATAAAGAATCTCTGACGCACGGTAAATGCCGGAAAAAACAGGATCATGACAGTCACTGGCATCAGGTAAAAACCAAAAGCATCGGTTCTGATGATCAGGCCAAACAACACGAACAACGGCAAGGCATATTTTACATAAAAAACAAAGAGCGACTGTACCACAATCTTGTTGGTGGCGGAAAACATGACGATGGGCAACATAAGAGCCATCGCGTTGCTTATCAATCCTTTCCAGTCCCAATACAATTCTGCTTCAAACATACCTCTTGTTATGCATACTACATTCCACAGCAGGTATATCCAGACTATGAGCATATTGTCTTCGTTCGTTTTATCGAAAAAATAATACCGGGAAAAGAAAAATACCACTAGAATCAAAAATGAAATACCCCACCACAGTGTTGTGTTATCGAAAGAGGAGATGACCGGAATTCCCGGCTTTATATAAGGCAACACGGTGTAAATAGTCATTAAAAGAATCGATACGGGAATCAGATGACCCACTATCTGTTTGTTCACATTTACTTTTTTCATTTTTCACTGGTTATAAAGAGTAAATATCACCGGCACATTTTTTTCCATATGGTAGGTTTTATCGACCAACTCTTTGGCATTGGCCGAAAACCTTTCTGAAATCTCATGGTTGGAGTATAGTTCGATTACTGTCTTAGCCAGCAATTGATGATCTTCGGGAATAAGACAACTGTTTTCCCCGTTTTTATTAAAGTCCCTCAATCCGGCTACATCATAAAGTATGGCGGGGATACCGCACGCCATGGCCTCAATTGTTGTAAGGGAGATTCCCTCGAATTTACTTGTCATAAGATAAATGTCTGATGCCACCAAAAACTTCCTGACATCATGCCTGTTACCATAAAATCTGACATGTGTACTGACACCCAATTCAGTTGCAAGCTCCTTCTCTTTTGTTTCAATATCTCCTTCTCCCAGGTGAAGGTACACTACAGAAGGATGCTCTCGTACAATATAGGGGAGTGCTTTTATTATTTCGGAATGTCTTTTAATCTCGCTGCAACTTCCTACTGAAATAAGTACCAGAGCTTCCTGTGGAATATCCAAGGCTTCTCTGATTTGTTTTTTTTCGCCGTTTAGCGAAGGGAAAAAACGATGAGCCCCATACCAGTTATACACTTTCTTTGTTTGATTATGGTAGTAGGACTGTTCGTGTTCATAAACAGAATCACTTATAGTTTGAAATCTGCATCCAAAAATATTTTTGGCGGACCAACGTTGAAAAACATGATACAGATAGCTATAACGATGAGAGGGAAAAACACTGTGAAACGTATATACGGAACGTTTTCCGGACACCCACGTACAGAAAGCCAATGCCCACATGAAAGCATTCACGTGAATGTGAACGACATCGAATTGCTCTTTTTTCAAAAAATGAATAAATTGTGAGTAAAATCGGATGCGCGCTGTTATCCTCCAGCCTCTGGGGTAAGGGCAATGAACCACTTCGAATCCGGCTTGCCTGAAATGCGATGCATATTCACCGGGGTTTGCAGCCGTAGCCATGACGGTAAGATCACACCCTCTTTCCTGAAAAAGAGGGGCTGCATCCACATACATTATCTCAGCGCCCGAAAATTTTAGCTCATAGAGCACATGCAATATTTTCATGATGTTGATCGATTATGCTGGAATAAATTGACATGTATTGCCTGATTGTATGCTCGATATGATGACGCTTCTGAGCGATCATCCGGGCTTCACGACCAATTTTCTCCGCCAATGCATCATCAGAAAAAATACGTTTTATCTGAAATGCCAAATAAGCGTGATCTCCCGGAGAGAACAGTAGCGAACTCTCGTTATCTTTCACGATAGAGGACACTCCACCTACTGCACAAGCCACAGATGGAACCCCAACCATCATACTCTCTCCCAACGAATTGGGACTATTTTCAATAAAAGAAGGTAAGACAAATACATGTGCATTGCAATATTCATGAGCCATTTCGAATGCAGATAACTTTTTTTTGAATACAACATGATCCTCCAATCCGAGTTCTTTTATTTGAGTTTTCACGTAATTTGCATAATCTTCAGACACCAGATAGTCTTTCCACTTGGGGGATTTCGTCTGAATCGTGGACAAAGGTGCTACAATTTTCACATCAGGATAATCCTGTTTAAGTATGGCAGCTGCTTTTAGCAGAACATGGAAACCTTTCAGGGGTGATGCGGCAGAGGGAACAAATATCCTGTGGCGTTCACAATTGTCAATCTCCCATTTTGTTGTGTAAAACTCTGCACGCAGCAGCTCTTCTCCATGGAAATAGACTGCTCCGGGATTTAACGACATCAATTGTGCTCTGTCCCACATTGTACGACCCACAAAATAGTTGTTTATATTGTATATTTCCCGCTCTATCAGGATGTAACGTTTCCATTTTCGCAAAGCAAAATTCACCCCTCCCCGTCCCAACCTGTTTTTAATCGATCGGTATTTTTTTATATTGACAGTTGCCACGCTATGTTTCAGGTTATCATAGCAGGGAGAGACAATACCCTGAATAGAGCAGACGACAGGGATTGATTCGTCGATAAATTTTCGCAGAAGACCAAAATTTTTTTCCGTACCATGCACATGGATGATATCAGGCTTAAAATCGTTTATGGCACACAGATATTCTGATGCAAGACGAAGGTTTATATTTCGGATATTCTCATTTTTCATCACAGGAACAGAATAATAGATAATATTGTCGATCTCTTTTTTTTGAGCTTCACCGTTGAGGACCGGTGTAATTGAACCCAATTTAACGTCGGGTTCATTATGAAGAAGATAAAACAACGGAGCGATCCACGAACCTCCCAGTGTAGGCCTTCCTTTTACATAGGGAAGAAAAGCTTCAAACAGATCATGTGTGACCCAAAGAATACGCATAATGTTCCGTTATTTAAATTGTTATACATTATCAGAAACTTACTATTTTCTAATTCCACTTAGTCGTAAACACCAATAAAATAGACTTAACTTGTTCAGGATCACAATTCCTTTCCGTCCCTTAAACCCTTTATATTTAAATCGCAGCCAACACTCATAATATATCGACAAGTCGATAGGATTCAATAGATTCAGATGTTTTGACCGGTATTTTTTAAATATCCTATGTGCCTCTTCCGTTCTGATTTCTTCCAATTTATTACTCCTGGAAACTGAGTCAGCATGGACTCTGTATCCTACGGTTAACTTATTCATATAATGCACCTTCACATTCATTTCAGTAATCCGGTAAATAACCGTCATATCTTCGTAGATTCTGAACTCCTCGTCACAAAGATGAATAAGGTCCAGGATTTCTTTTTTGTAGAAGAAAGTGGGAGTATTTAAGAAAGCCGGCCAACGGACATACGCCTTCAGTTGTTTTCTTGCAGTAGGAAAATTTACAAAGTAAGCCAAACCTTCGTTTCCCGTATTGTCTGCGAGAGGCATGCCGTTTTCGTCTATCTTACACATATCCGATACAATAAAAGAGGCATTTGAATTACCGGCATAGTTCAAATTATCGGAAATACAGTCAGGCAGGAGTATATCATCTCCGGATATGGTTTTTATCCATTCACCGGTAGTTGATTTGAATCCTCTGTTACAATTTGCGGAAGTACCTGTATTACAACCGGAAGTAATTAATCGGGCGTTGACAAAACGATGCCTGTTATTGTTTAACCATTCGCTGCAAATCATGACAGTCTCGTCAGTTGAGCAGTCATCACTTACAATCAACTCTATATGCTTCCAGGTCTGTGATTTCACACTTTCCAATGTTTTTGTCACATACCGGGCACTGTTATATGTGATAATGATCACCGAGACCAACGTGGCATCCTCTGAAATCATAATGAACTGTTTTTTTTGATTTTCTGCGTAAATTCCCGAATCATCTCTCTTATGCCAATCCTTTTTTCCAACTCCCTGAATGAATACCACGAGGATATAGCTATGAGCATAATCCCCGGCAGGTAGCTATATGGGTATTCTATCAGGTTCACTACAATAAAGCTCACCAAAGCCAGCAGAAACTGAATTAAAAAAAGAGTGACCACTTCCTTATGGAATGAAAAATCATACTTGATCTTCGCAATTATAAATACCTGTATACAATATAGAATGTAGGATATCAGGAAAGAAAAACCCAAACCGGTCAGTCCACCCAGATAATATCCCATCATATTGATTATTAAAGAATAAACGCTTCCAACAAATTCATTCCAAAAGAAGAGCTTACCGTCTCCTTTTGCCAAAAACACAAAAGCAACTGCCCAGCTCACGGCTTTAAAGAAAATACCCAACGAAGCCCAATAAACCATCCCGGTAATTGCTAAAAATTGAGTCGAATACAAAAGAATTACTGCCCAGTTAATGAATACAAGGAAAAAGATGAGAATAGGAGCCAAAATAAGCAGGGCAATTTCAGCTTGCTGATTGATACTCTCTTTACATTGCACATTGTCGTTTGCTACTGTTGATAAACGCGGATAGTAATCTGTTCCCATGGCGGTGAAGATCATCCCTACGTACGTATTGATGATGGTGAATCCGGCCGAATAATGGCCTACATCCGCCACATTTCCTGCATGATTAATAAAGATGCGCAGCAGATAGGTCGCAACGAGCGTGGTTAAACCACTCAGACTGATCATCACTCCCATCACAATCATACTTTTCCCTTCTGTTAAAATTGCCGGTCTGGAAATTTCAGTCTTTTCAGTCTTGATCTTGCGTGCGAAATACCGCGAAAAGAAAAGTGTGATGAACGATGTGATAATAATGACCGGTACTATTCCTCGAACACCGAACCGGTAATAAAGAGGAATGGAAATAAGCAGTCCGGTCAGGCTGCCGTACACATTGGCCTTTGCCAGATTCTGCAACCGGCGCAATCCCTGTAACAACACCAATTCCCCGGAACTCAACTGGTTGAACAACAACGTAACTGAAATCCACACGAATGCCAGCCTGTATTCTCTGTTTCCAAAAGTGACAGCACTGAGCCAGTGAGACAGTAGCAGTGTCACCAAAGCGCCCAACAAGCCGGTGTACCAGACCAGACGGCGTAAAACGGAGATAACAGTAGATACACGAACGTCATCTCCTGTAGCATTTGCTTCGGAAATATTCTTCACTGCGCTCGTTCCCAGGCCGAAGCTTGTGACTCCACTTACCAAACCGGTAGCAGAGGTAAGCAGTCCGACAATTCCCATACCGGATGGACCCAGTAGTATCGCAATAAATTTTGAGCGTACTACCGAAATTAAAATCTGAAAGAACTGAACTCCGCCAAAAAGCGACGTTGCCTTCATGATTTGCCGGTATGAATTTTTCTGTACTGTCATCTATCTTTTTTCAATTCTGTGAACAAAATGAATTCACAACCCGAACCACCATTTCCACCTCTTCATCGGTAACAACCGGACTTATTGGTAAGCTCAACACCTCTTTGTGAATTTTTTCTGTTACAGGTAAATGCAAATGATTCAGCTCCTTGTATGCTTTTTGCCTATGGGGTGGGACTGGATAGTGAACCAGTGCCTGCACACCATGATCGTTCAGAAATCGCAACATTTCATCTCGTTTGGGAGTACGGATAACAAACAGATGAAATACGTGCGCATTCCAATCATTCACCTCGGGTAATATAACTTCCGGTTGGGTAATACGATCCAGGTAATGTCGTGCTACCTCTTTTCTGCGTTCATTGTCACTTTCAAGATGATTCAGCTTCACGTTCAATACAGCTGCCTGAATTTCGTCCAATCTGCTATTATACCCCTGATAGTCGAAAATATACTTTCTGACAGACCCGTAGTTGCCCAGCGACCTGGCCTTTTCTGCCAAACACCTATCGTTGGTAGTGATGGCACCGCCATCACCCAGTGCACCCAGATTCTTGCCCGGATAGAAACTATGGCCTGCAGCATCTCCCAGCGACCCGGTAGTTTTTCCATGATACTTGCATCCTGCCGCCTGTGCGTTGTCCTCAATCAATTTCAGGTTATACTTTCGGCACAACAATGCTATTTTGTCTGTATAACCACATCTGCCGTATAAATGCACCACCATGATTCCTTTTGTTCTGGGAGTAATGGCCTCCTCGATTTTCTCGTCGTCAATCTGATAAGTCGTTAAACAGGGTTCAATCAGAACAGGAACCAGTCGGTTGTCGGTTATGGCAATAATTGAGGCAATAAAAGTATTGGCGGGAACAATTATTTCATCGCCTTCCTTCATCGCTCCCATTTCCATATAAGCACGCAGAATTATGCGTAGCGCATCCAATCCGTTAGCAACGCCTATGCAGTGCTCGGTTCCGATAAATAGGGCATAATTCTTTTCAAATTCAGCCGTTTCCTCACCCAGCAGGTACCAGCCCGAATCAACAATCCGAGAGATAGAATGATGGATTTCATTCTCATACTTCTGCGTTATTTTTTGAATATCAAGAAATTTCACCATACACTTTTGTTATAAATGATGAACGATGCCTTTTTTGTCTTTTTTTTGAAGATCCAATATCACACCGTCTTCTGTCATGTACCCCTGATGTGTTGCCGGATTGCCATAATACAGTGCATATGCCGGGATATCACTTGTAACAACACTTCCCGCACCCACAAACGCGTATTCCCCGACAGTAATACCGGGAAGAATCGTTGCATTGGCACCGATAGAAGCTCCAGTCTTCACCAGCGTGCTCATAAGATTCATGCTATCATATGCTTTGGAGCGGGGAATCAACTCATTCGTAAAGGTTACGTTGGGACCAATAAAGACATTGTCTTCAATAGTCACTCCGTCCCACAGTTGAACCCCATTCTTTATCGTTACATTATTGCCTATCACAACCTTGTTTTCAATAAATACGCAAGCACAAATATTGCAGTTGGATCCGATAACGGCTTCGGGCAGTATTACACAATATTGCCATACATTGGTATCAATTCCGATATTTTCACTCTGAACATCAGATTGGATGTGAATCATTTTTATACTCTTTAAATTCGTTATAATCTCTTATATAGTCATCTTCGGAAAATTCTGTTGACGCCAACACCAAACAAACTGATCCCGAAGAAAAATTATCCAGTTCTCTCCAGATGCCGGGCACCACAAGTAAGCCCCGGTATGGCCTATTAATGGTAAATGTTCTTTTTAACTCGCCATCATCGATCGTAACGTCAAAACTGCCGCTGGCAGCTACGATAAATTGCTGCAGTTTTTTATGTGCATGCCCGCCTCTCGACTCGCCTCCCGGTACATCATAGAGGTAATAAACACGTTTGACACCAAAAGGAATGGTTTTGGCATTCTCCACCACACTGATATTTCCCTTTTCGTTATGATGCTTATCGATTTCCAGCATGGTACAATCATAAATGTTTGTCTTCTTCATAAGCTATGTGTGTCCATATTATATTCTCGCTTCATTTGCCAATTCCTTGAAGAGTGCGTAATCGTAAATATAATCTTCGGGATTAAATTTGATGGATGCCAATACCAGCGCCAAAGCGTTGGTTGAAAAATTCTGCATCTGTCTCCACATTCCTCTGGGTACGTATAATCCATAATAAGAACGGTTCAGGGAATATGTTTTTCTTTCTTTACCATCATCCAGAATCACATCAAAACTACCCGACAAAGCCACGATAAATTCCTGATTTTGCCTGTATGCGTGCCCACCACGTACCTCTCCTCCGGGTACATCATAAATCCAGTAGGTACGGGCAATTTTAAAAGGGATATGATTAATACCCTCAATAACAGATAGATTTCCTCTCCTATCTAATTTTTTCGGGAGTTGAATAATTCCTGCTCCGTTGAATTTCATTTTGCTGCACATTTTAATCATGTTACACATACATTTGTTACACTGACAGAGTTACATGACAGTTTTTTATCTAAAAATACTACCGGACTTCTACTAGGATTCGATTATCCATATCCATATCCATATTTCTTATTCATTCCATACCTGTACTCGGGCGCGTTCAAGTCAACTGAGTTTAGGATGAAATACATTCTTTTCAACTTATTTTCCCGGTGATATACCTCTGCTTCCTCAATGCACTTTCGCGGGGTATACCCTACACGTGCGATAAACAGGTTGACGTCTGCAAGCCTGTTCAACAAAAAACCGTCTGATACTATCCCGATAGGGGACGTATCAATCAGTATATAATCGTATTCTTCCCTTAATTGACTAATCAGATCGTCCAGTTTTGGCTTTGCCAGCAGTTCGTTCGGGTTGGGAGGAATTGCCCCGGAGGTGATGATTGATAAATTCTCATGAATACCGGAAGGCCTTATCAGCTCTTCTTTGCTTACATATCCCGATAGGTAAAGCGTTATTCCCGGGCCATTGCTCAATCCCAATAAATTGGCAAGTTTCGGTTTTCTGATATCCAACTCGATAATCAATACTTTTTTTTCAAGCAATGCCAGGCTCATGGCAAGATTTGCGGTAATAAACGATTTGCCTTCACCACTGACACTTGATAACATATTGATTACCTTCTTCTCTTTGCTGTCAATGATAAACAATAAATTCGCACGTACAAGACGCAACATCTCATTAAAGTAATCGTTACAGTTGTCTTTTACCGCAACGGTTTGCAATTGCAATAATTTGGGAATTTCGCCCAATACCGGAATCGTGGAAATTTCCTCAAGTTCCTCCCTGGAAGAAATCTGGTAGCGCAGCAGTTCTTTTATTTTTATAATGACGACAGGCAGGATCAGTCCGGCAATAAAAAAAATCATCAGGATCATTTTTTTATTCGGCCACACTATCCCCGCAACACGAATATTATCGACCAGTTTAGAATTTGGTGCCACCACGGTCATATTCATATAACGTTCCTCTTTCTTCTGAAGAAGATAGAGAAACAATTCTTCCTTGGTATTCTGCTGGCGGACAATGTCCGAGAAGATACGTTCCTGCTGGGGAATAGCCCTGATTTTTGAATAGTTCCTCGAATACTCGGAATTAATATCCCGCAGCAGAATTTCCATGTTGTTTTTCTCGCTTTGCAAGCCTGAAACTACAGAGGCAAACGTAGACTCAAGTTGATTATTCAAATCTATCATAGACTGATTCCTGTTTGAGGCAATTCGCGCCAGTTTGTTTCGTTCCAGTACCAAATTATTGTATGTACTGATCTGGGAGTTCAATACGGGACTTTGGATGCCGGAATTGGCCGGTATCAGCCTATCGTGGCCACCCTTTTGCTGTACAAAACTTAACAGACTCGCTACAATGGAATATTGAGACTCAATATCCATCTTCCTTTGGCTTACATTTGCCAGTTGAGAGTTGTACAGATCGGCCTGAGAACCAATATTGGTTAATCCCTGCGATTGCTTGAACGCTTGCGCCTGATCTTCCACTGTGTTCAACTCATTATTCAGCATGGCAAGATGTTTATCAATGATCTTTGATGTTTTTTCGGCCAGATCAAGCTGGTCCTGTATGCCGTGTTCGTTGTATGCTTCAAAATACTCCTTTAGAAAATGTTTTCCAAGCTCCGTATGAAAGGTGGTTAAAGCAATATCGGCAACAGAGGAGGTTTTTGAAGTTAATTCAATCGCCATTGAGTTAACAAATCCATCGGCCACATTCAGCGGATTCAGAATCTCCACCCTGATCCACGTATTCTTTTTAGGATTTGAGCTGTCTTTGGAAAGTTTCAGTTCGCCGAAAGGCAACCGCACGATGGTATCGTTTGATACTGTCGATACCTGATATTTACTCCCTTTATATTTACCGGTAAATAACATCTTACCATAAGGATTGACAAAAAGGTCGAACGAGATATAGCCTCCCAGAGCAATCAGCCTGTCTTCCGGAATCTTGATTTCCACTGGCAGTTCTCCTCCATACAAAAAAGCAGTTTTCCGTTTCGGCAAACCCGGTATCAGCTTTTCCAGACCGGGAATCAATGGTTTCAATTGAATGTAAGTGACATTCATGTTAAACTTCCTGACTACATCTTCTGCTATAAGTGATTTTTTCAGAATCTCCACCTCGTTGTCTACATTGTTCCTTCGGGTCGTTACGCCCATTTCCTCGAAGATAGTTATGTCTGAGGTCCCTCCCTTTTGGTCATCTTTAAACAGGATGGCAGTGGTGACCTGGTATTGCGGCAATGTAAAATAGAGATATAACAGGGCAACGAAAAGACACAGGACGACAGATACCAAAAACCATTTCCAATAAGAATAATACTTCATCAGTATGGCCGTCACGTCGATCTTTTTCTCTGAAAGAGCAAAAAACTCCTCCTCCACATTCGAATACTTGTTCATATTTGTGTACTATTCAATAATCTGATTGCCCAAAAGAAACAACGCTCATTTCGTCAGTCCAAATATAGTTGCACCCAAGGTAGCCAACGAGATCAGAACAGATATGGTTGTCATCCGGTAATTTTCTGCTGCTCCATATTTCGAGGAATTTGCCCTTGTCTGGTTGGGTTCTACATACACCACATCGTTTTGCTCAAGAAAAAATGCAGGAGACTCAAACAATTTATCGTTGTTGAGGTTCACTTTGTAAATTATCTTTTCTCCATTTTCATTTTCACGCACAACCGTTACATTGTCACGCCTCCCAAAGATGGTCATATCTCCGGCCATAGCCAATCCTTCCAAAATGGTGATCCGCCCGTTACTTGATTCAAATTTTCCCGGTCTCAATACTTCACCAAGAATACTCACGGTGTAATTCAAAATCCTTACCGTAATCACTGGAAGTTCTTCAGAGAAGAAGGATTTCAGTTTGTTACCAATAAATGCTCCCAGCTCATCAGTAGTCATCCCGCTTACTTTCAGCACACCCAGCGTGGGGAAAGTAATATTACCGTCACTATCTACCAGATAATTTTGCAATGCAGGCTGTGACTGAATGTTATTCATCCTCGCATCTATCTGCGGCATGATAAGATTATACCTTACCGAAGCGGCAGCCTCGCTGCTTACCACAGTAATGGAGAGGATGTCCTTGGGTTTAATCCTCGCATCATACTTTTTGTTGTTCAGAATGGTTTCACCGCGGCTGGTTTGCTGGAAGTAAGAGATGTCTTTCACTTGGGCACAAGAAACCATAATATAAGTGAATGCCAGCAGGTACATGAATCTTCTCATCTTTTTATTTTCTTATTATATCTATTACACAATAAGGATACATGATATTGAAAAACGGACAATAAAAAAATATCCAATTTGATAAGCTGTGATTTTTAATTTTTAAAGTGATAACAATGTTATATCAAAGTCAGTCACTTGTTTTCTTAACTAACTTAGTTAAGTACCGCAAATATATGCTTGTAAAGAATCATTTCCACCAAAAAACTCATTACATAATATTACAAAGCCAGGGCTATTTTTATACTGAAACCAATGTGGCATTTTGTTCAGCCACAGTCTCTGTTTATAATCAATACAAATAGTGTTTGATTTACAGTTAATGCCAATTAAATCTCTTTAATTTCAATAAAATTTGCTCTAAGGATTTGTTTTTTAACACGATAATCAGATAAAAAAAACGTATTTTTGCAATGCAATCTTCACAAGCCATATTGAAAAGGATCTTATCAGCTGGAGTTTTTTTTCACGGAGCTTCCATTGAACAAACTATTAATTCAAAAAAAATGAAATCAAAAATTTTTACTTTCATTCTTGGTGTGATCTTAATCGCTCTGCCCTTCCATTTTTCTTATGGACAAGGAGCACGGTATACGGGATCATACACCGAGTCAGCAGCAATTCAACATGTGGGTAAATCCAATTTTGTAATAGAGGGGTCAGCATTCACAAGTAGCAGCAGCAAATATCTTATTGTGCTGTATAGTTGTAAAAATGTGATCATCAGGAACAACAAGTTTGGTTCTTCTCCTGTGAATCTGGCGATCTATCTGGACAACTGTGAGAATATTACGATCATAGACAACACCTTTGAGAATGTACAGTCAGGAATGGTAGCACATAATTCCCGGGGTATTAAGTTTGAATACAACGATTTGACGAACGTGGTAGGTCCTTTGATGGGAGGAGGGAAAATTGGGAACATGGCTATATTTGATAAAGTCACCGGCCCTGGGAATAGTATCAGCTACAACGTATGTGAAAACATTTCAGGCCAGAGTTATCCTGAAGACATTATCAACGTGAACCAATCGCATGGCACATCCGAAAGTCCAATCATAGTAAAAGGAAACTGGCTTCGTGGCGGAGGTCCTTCCTCATCTGGAGGTGGCATCATTCTGGGGGATGTGGGAGGCTCATACCAGATAGCCGAAAACAATATTGTTGTTGATCCAGGTCAGTACGGCATAAGCATTGCAGGTGGCAACAACATGATATTAAGAAATAACAAAGTGTTCAGCAGTCGCAAATCGTACAACAATGTCGGAATCTATGCAGCCAACTGGTATGAATCTTTGGGAAATTCCTACAACATTACCGTAACGAACAATGCTGTAAACTATACGAACAGAGATGGCGTAGTGAATAATTTTTGGTTTGCAGGAAATGTAGAACCCATTGAAGGTAAAGCGACAAACATATACGATCGAAATCTATCGGCATCCATCCTTCCGGATACAATAATAGGAAGAGCCCGGTTAACATCCACAACCGGGGAAAAAGTACCAGAAGGTGGTTCAGTAGTTCCGACCGATCCGGTCATCTCGTTGCCGAATATTACAAACGACCCTTCAATTTCAATTTATCTCGATAAATATAACAGGGTCTGCGTAAACTGTCAGGGACCTTATGCTCCAACGGCAAACATTCTTGCTGCCAACGAATCAGGTGCAATTATTTACAGTCAGAAACTCACACGTTATCACACTGTGCTGCCATACAGACCTGCTCCAGGGAAATATTACATTCTTGTAAGGAATGGCGATAAGGCACACTTAAAAATGCTCAATATACCCTGAATCGAATATAATTGAATTCTGATTTCAGCCACAATTGGCGCAACAAGAAAACATAAAACATTTCTTTTTACCCTCCATTGTGGCAAGCATAAACATTTATTACATTATCACTACACTATTATTAAATTCATATGAAAAATATATTTTATCTCATGGGGCTTATCATACTCGGTACGATTATTTCGTGCGAACGAGAGATTGAATCTGATGCAATTCTCAGTCCTATCAATATCACAGGCCAGTGGAATGTGAATGCGTACAATGATTCAACCCTCCTGTACGGACCTTTTAAGGTGATGACTCTTAAAGATACTTCGGGAAGTGACTCAATTACCATCCAGGATACAGAAATGAAATTTTGGGAATTCCGTGTAAAAGTCCGGGCGGACGAAGCAAACGGTACCTTCAATACCAAATTATCCAGCAGTGAAGTAGGCGGAGAAGAGATCGGAATAAAAATATCAAACGGAAAGATATTCTCCTCCGACAGTATTTATTTTGAAATTCAGTTTGAGGACGACGAAACTCCATACGGAGTAACTTATCAGATAAAAGGACGTCGTACAATTGAATAAATCAGTTTAAGGATTCTAAAGCTACGGGCTGATATTGTTTTGTACTTATCATTACCTCCTTAAGATACCTCCACACTGTTTCTTATATATAAAACGGAGTTTCCAATTGATGCGGTGGCTGGTCAACAAACACCGCATCATTGGTTATTATACTGCAGTAGGGATATTTTGGTCTTCCTCCTGCTGACTGATCAGTTTCTTCAACGTGTCTACCAGCTGTTTTTTGTTAAGTAGACTCAATTTCTTATTTATCCGATGAATCGTCACAAACACCGCATCATTGGTCCTGTTCATAATTGTTGCAATATCATTGCTGTTCAAATCATTAACCAGTAATCCACACAGGATTATCTCACGATGTGATAGCGAAGGATATGCTTTTTGTATAATACGCAATTCTCTCTCATAATAAACCAAGTCATCCAACGTAAGTTGTTGATTCTCTTCTCTGAAGTACTTTGAGATCAGATTCTGAAGAATCTTCTGGCCGGCCCGGTTTAAATAGGGTTTTAATTTTGTAATTTCATCTCTGATATTATACAACGCCGAAAGAGAGGCCACGGCGTATTTTTCAGATACCTTGGAGAAGTGAACAATGATCATCTTTCCCCATGAAAGGTTTGAAAAACACGAAAAAGAATAATTCATTATTTCATGCTTGCCATTGAACAAAATGACATGCATTTTTTGATCTATGACCATATCCTGATGGATATTTTTGATCATGTCGTCCAAATAAGGATTTATTTTTCGCCAGGTGTAAAGATCAAAAGCTTCGCTCTCCCTCATTCCCAAACATTTGAATGCTCGTTTATTTAACAGTACCTCTCCATTTGTAAAGAAATAAATTGCAGTCGGAAAAGGAATTTCATTTATATCGATTGCAATTCTGCTTCTCGGATGATGATTGTTTCCAATCATGATCTCAAACTCTTGTGTTTGCATATCGTTATATATTATCTAATTGCAAATATACAATCCGCCATTTCCTTTTGTACTATAGAGAGATAACATAATTCACACATAATATTATACAAAACAGACATTTCTAATTAACACGCAGGTATTATGATGGTTAAATATATATTTCTTTTTAGAAATATTCTCATACGTGGACACTTAGATCCACTTGATTTCTAATTGTTTATAATTGAGTTCTTTGACATTTTTGTAATCGCTTTTGTTAAGTATCTCTTTTACAGGAGACTTGTCAAGTAGAGAGAAGCTGAGAATCTGCAAAATTTCG
>JAJFTO010000017.1 GCA_021372865.1 Porphyromonadaceae bacterium | reverse complement strand
AAATTTTGCAGATTCTCAGCTTCTCTCTACTTGACAAGTCTCCTGTAAAAGAGATACTTAACAAAAGCGATTACAAAAATGTCAAAGAACTCAATTATAAACAATTAGAAATCAAGTGGATCTAAGTGTCCACGTATGTTACATATTAAATAGTGAATATTTTCTCTTCTGTGCAATAAATTTGCCTAGAAGATTATTGGGGTAGCTACGCTCCTTCAAGTCCATTAAGATGATCTTTAATTAATTGAGGATTCGCATATTAATGTGCTATTTATCAATTAATTAAAGAGAAAATTTCTATTTTTGTAGTTTATGTTAATTAGCAAAATGCAAACTTTTTTAATAGATATCGTAAAGACACTTATCGATTGGCTCGTCAAGACGAACATATTCCTAATTCTATATTGATTACAATAATTATTTTTGTTATCAGGGGACTTTTTTTGGATTTATAAAAGTTATAAATGTGTCAGATATTCAGTTCCGCGAGAATCTTGTAGATGAGAATCTTGAGATATCAGTGGATTTACTAATAGATACTTTGGTAATAGCCCCCTTATTAGAAACACTTGTGTTTCAAACTTTATTTTATCTTTTTTTCAAACATGTCAATATTAACCGATGGATAATTATAACGTTATCAGCTGTTGCTTTTGGTTGTTACCATAATTATTCTGTATTTCTTATGATTAACACATTTTTAATCGGATTAATTTTTATGTATATGTACTTAAAAAGAGCTGAGATAAACAATTCTCCCTATATTTCCACTGTATCGGCACATTTCACTTCAAATTTTTTCGTGACTCTTCATATTTTTGTCACTCGTTTTTTTGCATAAGGTGATCGGCGTAACTGCCATTCTGTACGAATTATGTTACCTTTGTTTTTTGCTTAAATCCATGAGTGGTTTTGATGATTATATTAAGGAAGAGAAAATAATAGATATTTACAAAGCAAGCAAATTGGCATTCATTCTGTTTGTGGTTGCAGGATTACTCTTTGGAATTCCATTTTACATTTTACGGAGCCCGGAATTTAAGTCTTCGTGGCAGGACATCCTCATATTCGTGCTGCTACTTATTGCTGGAATTGTGTTTCATGAATTGATCCACGGACTCTTTTTCGGACTCTTTGCAAAACACAAATTAAGGAGTATTCGTTTTGGAGTACTATGGGAATATCTTGCACCCTATTGCCATTGCACTGAGCTATTGAAACTCAGACATTATGTAGTCGGCGCATTGATGCCGGCATTTATCCTCGGACTTATTCCCGCGGTTGTTTCCTTATTTAATGGAAACCTGATGTCTCTCATTCTGGGAGTTTTCTTTATCAGTGCAGCAGCCGGCGATTTTATGGTGGTGTGGATATTACGGAAAGAGAGTCCGGACAATTTTGTACTGGATCATCCTTCCGAAGCGGGATGCTATATCTATCGGAAAATCAATTAGAAATGTTATCTTTGAATTATGCAGACATTCGCAGATAAAGTAATAGAGTTTAACCGCAATTTGGTTTACACGGGAGAGTTGCCTGAAGGTTTTCAGGTGATGAACCCTTTTCTGGATAATCCGGAAACGATGCAGGTGATGGAAGCGTTTTATCGCAAGTATTATCAAGATACCCTGCAACGCAGGTTTATCATCGGGATAAACCCGAGCCGCAATGGGGCAGGGGTGACCGGCGTGCCTTTTACTGACACCAAAAGGCTGGAGAAGGCTTGTGGTATCACGATGAAATCGGCACGCACCCACGAAGTCTCTTCCGTTTTTTTGTACGATATGATTGAGGCATACGGAGGCACAGGGGATTTCTATCGTGATTTTTACATCAACTCTCCTTTTCCACTGGCCATTATCCGGCAGACTGCGGCAGGGACCTGGCTGAATGCAAACTATTATGATGATCCGCTGCTCTTTAACAGGTTGAAAGGGTTTATGATCGAATCACTAAAGAGACATATTGATTTGGGGCTCGACACCTCAGAGGTATTTGTCCTCGGGATAAAGAACGCGGATTTTATCTCGAAAATAAATGCGGAGGAGAAGTTGTTTGATAAACTGACTCCCCTGGAACATCCCCGCTTTATTCAACAATACAAATCGAAAGACAGACAGCTCTATATTGATAAATATCTGACTGCATTCCACCCTGGATAGTGAAATTTACTCTACGCCGCAGCGCGCATGTTAAAAAAAATCGAATTAAAAGGTACAACAGAAGTAACCAGATAAATATAATCATTCCCATTCCAATCCAGCTGCTTTTCTTTTTCCAGGTATACGTTTCCGCTTTCTTTCTGCAGTCTTCTAAAATATCGGCTGGAATAAGAAACTTTACGAGATAAATCGTCAAAGGCAATAAGATCAAATCATCCAGGTAACCCAAAACCGGTACAAAATCAGGAATCAGGTCAATCGGACTCAATGCATAAGAGACAGTCAAAAAAATTATAACCTTGGCATACCATGGAGTGCGCTTGTCCTGAAAAGCCAGATACAAGACGACCAGTTCTCTCTTTAAACTGAGCAGACTCGTTTTTAATTTTTTAAATGCATTCATCCTTTTTAATCGTCCACCCCCTCACTTTTGTTCATTTCAGATTTCAGGTAATATGCTCCTTTTGTGACAAATACTGAATTTTCCGGAACCGACTCGTTCGTTATTTCTGTATATCCATTTTCAGAAACGCCTGTGGTCACATTCATTTTTATAAACCGTTGGACATCTGCGTTGTTGGTCATTACAGAATCTGATTCAAGCCTGAATACGTATTCGCCATCCACATCCTTAATTATGGACTCATCGGGAAGTACCCAGGCAATTTTAGGATTACATAATATCTTTGCTTCAGCATAAACACCCGGAATCAATTCGGGATAGCTTGATAGAACAGAGGTTACCTGTACTGTTCTTGTTTCTGCATCAATGTCTTTGCCAACGAAGGAAACAGTACCCAGATAAGTTTTGGAATTGCTGAAAGAGGGGATTGTAAATGTTAACTTTTGATTGACTTTTACTTTATTGACATCCTGTTCGAAAATGTTGAGTTTGAGAAGCAGTTTGTCAGCATTTATCAGTTCTGCCATACTTTCTCCAGGGGTAACCAGTTGACCCTTGTGTGAATAAATCTTCGATACTGTTCCGCTAAAAGGTGCAATCACAGAAACTGTATTTAAAATCCTGCCATTTTCTACATCGTCGGGAATTATCCCTATAAATAAGAGTTGTTCAGCGACGGCATTTTTTTGAGCTTTGGCTATTTGAAAAGTAGCCTGAGCCTGTTCATATTGTTTCCGGGCAGCCACATTTGATTCACTCAGAATTTTTTGCCTCTCTACATCCTGCCTGGCAATATTGAATTCGTTAATAGATCGAATATACTCCTTTTGTAGTTCAATTATATCCGGATGCCTCAGTACAAACAATGGTTCTCCCTTTTTTACCGGTTTGCCTTCTATACATTTTATATTTTCGATCAATCCGTTAATGGGCGGGTTGATGGTCGCCCGGTTGTTGGGAAGGAGTTCCACATACCCGTTGGCATCAACCACTGAGCTTATGGTATCTGATTGTAAATTTCCCATCAAGATCCCCGCTGTTTTTATTTGTGCCTGGTTTAATTCAACAATTCCGGCTGTTGTTGATTTATCCGATTCCCTGTTTCTGTTTTGTTCATCACTGACTTTATTATTGCAAGCATAAGCGAGTAAGATAATGATGATAAAAATTACATATGATGTGTACTTCATAATTTCTTGTTTTT
Organism: Porphyromonadaceae bacterium; assembly: GCA_021372865.1. Lineage (GTDB taxonomy): Bacteria > Bacteroidota > Bacteroidia > Bacteroidales > Dysgonomonadaceae > Proteiniphilum. The sequence goes on along the minus strand of JAJFTO010000017.1, from coordinate 286,092 downwards.
TCCTGTTCTATAATTAATTCTGTGGTTATCTATTTAGATATCCTGTGCATTCAATTCTCTTATTGATTTCTGATCTTTTTAAATTTCCATGGATTTACTTTTTCAGATATAGCATACAAAACCGGTAAAACAACCAGGGTGAGTATGGTTGAAGTAATTAACCCGCCAATGACCACTGTTGCCAGAGGTCTTTGTATTTCTGCTCCGGCAGAAGTTGAAATTGCCATTGGTAAGAAACCAAGGATGTCAACGAGTGCCGTAAGAATGATGGGTCTCAACCGGGAGCGGGTTGCCTTGAAAATCCGATTATCCAAACTGAATACCCCTTCTTTTTTCAAGTCATTTAAGCTGGATATTAGTATCAGCCCGTTCAGCACAGCAACGCCAAATAGTGCAATAAACCCGATTCCGGCTGAAATGCTAAAAGGCATTCCGCGAACAAGCAAAGCAAATATACCGCCCACAGCGGCAAAAGGAATGGCACTAAAAATCAGTAATGACTGTTTGAGTGATCCGAGACTTATAAAAAGAATGATAAAAATTAATGCCAGAGCTGCAGGTATTACCAGACCAAGACGCCTGGTAGCTCTTTGAAGGTTTTCAAATTGGCCTCCGTATGTGATATAGTAACCGGAAGGTAGTTCCATCTGATTGTCGAGTTTCATTTTGATTTCGTCAACCAACGACTGCATATCCCTGTTCCGAACATTTACGCCCACCACGATTCTCCTGTGTGTATCATCTCGTGATATTTGATTGGGACCATTTTCAAATGAGATGTCGACTACTTCCTTCAAAAGAATTTTACTGCCATTGGTCAGCGGGATATATAAATTTTTAATTGACTCAATATTCTCCCTCGCCAACTTGTCAAGGCGTAGTACCAAATCGAACCTTTTTTCGCCTTCATAAAACTGACCTGCGGAACTACCTGCAAAGGCTGTGCTTATCAGTTTATTTAAATCAGTGACAGATAAACCATATTGAGCCAGACGGTTTCTTTTAAAATTGACTACCAACTGAGGTAAACCCGATAGTTGTTCTGACCTTACATCACTTGCACCGTCAATATCCTGGACCAACTTTACCAACTGATTGCCCAGATTTTGCAACGTATCAAGGTCATCACCAAATATTTTTATTGCCAAATCAGATTTTGTTCCCGTCAGAAGCTCATTAAACCGCATCTCGATGGGTTGGGAAAATTCAACTGATAAACCGGGTAAAATGGTCAATGCATTGTCCATTTTCTCCATCAATTCTTCAGTAGAACTTGCAGAAGTCCACTCGCTTTTATCTTTGAGGGTAACCATAATGTCGGCTCCTTCAATGGGTTGAGGGTCAGTCGGAATTTCCGATGCACCTATTTTAGTAATCACAGATTCAATTTCGGGGAAACCATCCAAAAGTATTTTTTCGAGTTTGCCCATATTTTTTTCCATCTCCGTGAGTGATGTCCCGGGAACCATTCTTGTTTCCAATGCAAAATCACCTTCTTCGAGCCGGGGAATAAACACACCGCCTAATTTCAGAAATACAATCACTGAGGATATCAGGAGAACCAAAGCAACAGAAATGATGATTGTTTTCTTTTCCAGTGCAAATCGAATGACGGGTGCATATATTTTATTAAGCCATTCTATAAATTTTTCACCTGGCGACTCTTGCTTCTTTTTGTCTTCATGTAAAATTGCCGATGCCATCATGGGTACATATGTGATGCATAAAATCATGGCTCCCAATAAGGCAAATGCAAAGGTCAAGGCCATGGGCCTAAACATTTTTCCTTCAACACTTTGTAATGAAAGGATGGGCAAGAAAACAATCAAAATAATAATCTGGCCGAATATGGCAGTGTTCATCATCTTGGAAGATGAGTCTTTGGCAATTCGGTCAATTTCATCCTGTTTTGCCCTGCCGGTAAGTGAATGTAATTTTTTATTGTTTTTGACCAGTTGCACAGCCATGAATTCAACAATAATCACAGCCCCGTCAATAATAATCCCAAAATCCATCGCTCCAAGACTCAGGAGGTTCGCAGACACACCGAACGATTTCATCATTCCAAAAGCAAATAGCATGGATAAAGGTATGACAGAGGCAACAATAAAGCCGGAACGGATATTCCCCAGTAAAAACACCAGGGCAAAAATTACGATAAATCCACCGAGAATAAGATTCTCCTTCACCGTGCCAGAGGTCTTTTTAATCAATTTTGTCTGATCCACGAAAGGTTTTATCACCAACCCTTCCGGCAAAGATTTTTGAATTTCTTCCACATGCTGCTTAACACGTTTAATGACCTGGGTTGTGTTTGCGCCTTTCAACATCATCACAACGCCGATGACTGTCTCGCCATTGCCATTTTCTGTGGCTGCACCAAAGCGGGGAGCATGGCCGATATTCACTTCCGCAACATCTCCGATTTTAATAGGGATGCTTTCTCTGTTCGTTATGCCAATCTGACGGATATCATCAAACGAACCAAGTAAACCTTTACTGCGGATATAATACATATCCGGACCATGCTCTATATAGCTTCCACCCGTATTCTGGTTGTTCTTTTCAAGTGCTGCAAAAATATCAGACAATGTTAAATTGTAAGCATTCAATTTGCCTGGATCCACTGCAATTTCGTATTGCTTGAGATATCCTCCCAACGAATTGATTTCCACTACTCCCTCAATGCCGGATAGTTGCCTCGATATAACCCATTCTTGAACTGTCCGTAAGTCTGTGGCATTATATTTTGATTCATATCCGGGTTTTACTTCAAGGATATATTGGTATATTTCTCCCAATCCTGTTGATATCGGTGCCATTTGTGATGTCCCCAGATTACCGATACTTTCCTGTGCTTCCGTAAGTTTTTCGGCTACAAGTTGCCTGGGCAGATATGTTCCCATGTCTTCTTTGAAGACAACTGTCACAACCGACAATCCAAAGCGTGAGATTGAACGTATCTCCTGCACGCCGGGGAGATTATTCATTGCCAGCTCTACAGGATAGGTTATGAGTTGTTCCACTTCCAGAGCAGCCAGATTTTCGGAGGTTGTAATTATCTGAACCTGATTATTGGTTATGTCGGGCACTGCATTAATGGGTATGGTCTGAAGGGAGTAAATACCCCAGGCTGCCAGAATTATTGTAAATAACCCAATAATCAGTTTATTTTTAATTGAGAAAGATATGATTTGATTTATCATTTTCCATTTTGTAAAATCATTGATTTATAGTTGGATAAATGCCGTCGCGACAGTTATCCATCGTTTGGATAAAACCTTTAATTATGGAAAATGCTAAACAAGAAAAGTACAATTCTTCAGATAAATAGTGAAAGAATTGTACAACAGGATAAACAGCGGAGTGAATAACAGGAAAAGAGAAATGACTACAATTGGATCCACACTTTTACTGCATAAAATAGCTAAATTCAGTGAATTCAGGTTTATAGACAGATTTTCGGGATGAAAACAAGTGTTATTTTGTACGACGACGTACGTGTCATACGGGTCGTGAAAAGTTTGTTGAACACTACCGGGGAAATCTATTTCCAAAAAGGCAATGCAGTATGCAATGCCAATTATCGGAAGTAATATTTTAACCCAGTTTTTCATCAATCAATTCTTGCAATTCTGAGGGCAAAATTAAAAAAAATCTGCTAAAAATGTGAGATTTGAGGGAAATAAAAATCCCTGAAATGTTTAAATTTCAGGGATTGACCCATTTTTTGGTCTTTTTTAAGTGGTGCCACCAGGAATCGAACCGGGGACACACGGATTTTCAGTCCGTTGCTCTACCGACTGAGCTATGGCACCAACATTGCTTAAATTGCGAGTGCAAAGATAAGCGCATTTTTGTGAAATGCAAAATATGTCAATAAAAAAGTCAAAAATAATTGGCCTGGAACCCGACGATAATGCGGTTTGCGCTTCTACACTTTGTCGAAATGTTTACTCTTCAGCCAAAGGATTCCATCCCTGTGCGCGGAGCTGCATCTCTTGACCGTCGCGGGTTACCAGGTAACATCCCTGTTCGGGTTTTGTGATATGACCCACGAGGTGAACACCCGGCACTACTTCCATCTTCTCGTGTAACGTAAGCGGAACCGTGAAAAGGAGCTCATAGTCTTCACCGCCGTTCAGCGCCACAGTGGTTACGTTCATATTGAACGTCTCCGCCATCATGGCCGTCTGGTAGTCGATGGGGAGTCGCTCCTCAAAAAGCTGACATCCCACATTACTTTGCTTACAGATATGAAGCAGATCGGATGATAGACCATCGGAGATGTCGATCATAGCGGTGGGAACAATATCGTTCTCGGCCAGCAGGGCCACGATATCTTTCCTCGCTTCTGGCTTGAGCTGCCGTTCCAGCAGATATTCCTTGCCGGAGAAATCGGGTTGCGCCTCATCTGATCCGTTGAACACGCTTTTCTCTCTTTCCAGCAGTTGCAGCCCCATATAAGATGAGCCCAGGTCGCCCGAAACATAGAGTAGGTCGGTATCCTTTGCGCCATTCCTGTAAACAATCTTATCCTTGTCGGCCGTGCCGATGCAGGTGATACTGATGGTGAATCCGGTAAGCGAGGAGGAAGTATCCCCGCCCACGATGTCTACCCCGTAAATCTCACACGCCAGTTTCAGTCCGCTGTAAAATTCTTCGAGGTCTTCCACCGTGAACCGTTTCGATATACCCAGGGAGACGGTGATCTGATGTGGGGTCCCGTTCATCGCGTAAACGTCGGAAAAATTGACAATGGCAGACTTATATCCCAGATGTTTCAGCGGAGTATACACAAGATCGAAATGAATCCCTTCCAGTAGCAGGTCGGTAGTCACCACAATCTTTTTGCCGGCATAATCCAGTACGGCAGCATCATCGCCTACTCCTTTGATGGAGGAGGGTTGTGTAAGTTGAATATCTTTTGTCAGATGATCAATCAGCCCAAACTCTCCCAATGAGGCTATTTCTGTTCTGTTCATTTAATTCTTCCGATGATGGTACGCATGATCTCTGCCATCTTGGGCTGCGCAATTTTCGCGGCCACCTGTACATCCTCATGCGATACTTCCACGATCTTCCCGATTACGCCCAGATCAGTAATAATGGAAAACGCAAGTACTTTCATGCCGGCATGGTTGGCCACGATCACTTCGGGTACGGTGGACATCCCCACGGCATCTCCGCCGATCACACGGAAAAAATTGTATTCGGCAGGTGTTTCAAACGTGGGCCCCTGTACTCCCACATATACACCGTGCTGTAATTTGATGTTCTTTTCCTTTGCAATCTCCATGGCCATCAGGCGCAGCGATTTATCGTAAGCTTCGCTCATATCCGGGAAACGGGTACCCAGCTCGTTAAAGTTCTTTCCATGCAGCGGATGTTCCGGAAACATGTTAATGTGGTCTTCAATCAGCATGATATCGCCGATATCGAAGCTGGGATTCATTCCACCGGCTGCGTTCGATACAAACAGATATTCAAGGCCCAGTGCCTGGAAAACACGTACAGGAAAAGTAACCTGTTTCATATCGTATCCTTCGTAATAGTGGAAACGTCCCTGCATTGCCAGTACTTTTTTGCCACCGAGGGTACCGATAATCAGTTTCCCACTATGTCCCTCCACGGTGGAAACAGGAAAATTGGGTATCTCGGTATAGGGGATTTCCTTTTTGTCGGCGATCTCATGCGCCAGTTCTCCCAGGCCTGTACCCAGGATGATTGCAGTATTCGGGATCTCTCTGATCCTGGTTCTCAAGTAATCAGCTGTTTGTTTGATGGTTTCTAACATGTTCAAGTATTTTATGATTGAAAGCGTTCCTTTCGGTGTCATCCACAAAGGTAACACGTACCGGAATATAATATAGTATTTTTTTTAACTCATCATCCAGATAGGGTAATGCACGGAACCGCGTGGCATCCTTTTCGGTAGTGATGATCATCTTATTGTCGTCATCCACCGACTCTACCATTTGGCGGATAGACTGCACGTCTTCCTTCGTGAATAAATGATGATCGGAAAAAAACTTTGTGTAGAGGTTGTAGGTCTTGTGTTCCAGCTTATCTACCAAAGGAGCGGGTGAAGCGATGCCGGTAATAAGAAAGAGATGTTTCTTCCGTAACTCGTTCAGCAGGATCGGTTCAAGTTGCATATCGGGAAATACCGGCTTCACCGAATCGTAGTCGAATGTGGTGAAATAGAGTCGCTGGTAAGGAAACAGTTCGAGTCCGTTCGTATAGATCCTGAAATCAATGGGCTGCATGTCGGGATCGCATTTGGTAACCAACACAATGGAGGCCCTGTCTTTTCCTTTAAGGGGTTCTCTCTGTCGTCCTGCTGGAAGTAGTTTGTCTTCGAATACGGGCCTGTTGCTGTCCACCAACAGGATTGAGAGGGATGGCAACACATGACGGTGTTGAAAACCATCGTCAAGCAGGATCACGTCGGGACGTTCCGTCTTTTCAATGGAAAGAATTTTTTTAATGCCAGATACCCGGTCTTTGTCAACTACCACCAAAGTGTCCGGGAACTTCTGCTTTATCTGCAGTGGCTCATCTCCCACATCCTGCACTTTTGAGTCGGAATCCACAATAAGAAAACCTTTGCTCTTTCGTTTATATCCTCTGCTCAGCACAGCTACCTTGTACCGTGGTGTCAGTAGCCTGATCAGATATTCTATATGCGGAGTTTTCCCGGTACCACCTACGGTAATGTTGCCCACACAGATGATCGGGATATCAAAAACGTGCTGTTTGAGTATTTTTTTGTTGAAAAGCCAGTTTCGGAAATTCACGCCAATCCCGTACAACCATGATAATGGCAGCATGGCGCGATGTATTTCAACGGTGGGCTTGTCCATTTTATTTGATATTCAGGTCGAAAGGAATTCGAGCCTGAACATAATCCTGTTCTTTCAAATCTTTCAAAATCGTGAATAACGCATAGCTATCACCCAGGTACTCTTTCAATGTACGTGCAGCCAACTCTTCCTTGGCCGGTTTCAGCAGTTCATCGATGCGCGAGCGCATCTTCGGGTATTCAAAGATGACATAACTTTTACCAAGGTTGGCCAGTTCTGCGGCTGTTTCGATGGCCTTTTCAATTCCGCCCAGTTCATCGACGAGGCCGATCTCTTTTGCCTGATTTCCTGTCCACACACGTCCCTCAGCATATAGCGCCATGGAATCTTTCGGCATATTGCGCCCCTCGGCGCAGCGGGTGAGAAAAAGGTCGTATCCCTTCTCAATATAGGCTTGAAGCATCTCTCCTTCTCTTGTGCTCACGGGACGCGTAATGTTCCCGAAATCGGCAAATTCGTGGGTTTTCACCTCATCGGTGTGGATTCCGATTTTTTTGGAAGTGCCTTCCATATTAGGGAACATTCCGAATATGCCGATGGAGCCTGTGAGTGTAGTGGGTTGCGCCACAATTTTGGTTGCATTGCAGGCAATATAATAACCTCCCGAAGCAGCCAGATCTCCCATGGAAACAACCACCGGTTTCTCCTCCTTCAGGGAGCTTATTGCTTTCCAAATTTGCTCTGATGCATATGCACTGCCTCCGCCGGAGTTGATGCGGAACACCACTGCTTTCACTTCTTTATCTTTTCTCAGCTTTTCGATCTGATCCACCATATACTTGTCCTGTATTTCCATTGAACCATTTCCCGAAACAATGTTGCCACTGGCATAGAGGAGGGCGATCGTGTTGTCGGTCTTCTTTACAGGCTTTGTATTTACAGATTTCATCTCATCTACTGTGACAGAAGGAATTTTATTCTCTTTTTCGATATCCATCAGGGTTCTCAAATAATCCTTCATTTCGGTTTCATACAGCAGAGTATCTACAAGGTTTGCAGAAATCAGATAATCGGTAGACTGTAACATGGGCATTGCGTTGGCCAGTGAATCTACGGCCACACCGGTGAGGGAACGTGACGCTGCAATATCCTGTCGCAGGAAACTCCAGGCATCGTTCAGATAAGAAGCTACCTGCATTCTGTTGGCTTCACTCATTTCATTTTGTGTGAAGGGTTCCACGGCCGATTTATAAGTTCCAACCTTGAAAATCTGCATTTCAATGCCCAGCTTGTCCAGGGCATCCTTGAAAAAGAGTGGGGTGGAGGCCAATCCGTGCAGATCGAGCATCCCCTGCGGGTTAATGGCTACCTTATCGGCCACCGAAGCGAGGTAATAGCCACCCTGTGTATAGGTGTCAGCATAGGATACAATAAACTTACCGCTTTCCTTGAAACTGGCCAGCTCCTGACGGATCTCTGCCAGGGTAGCCATTGAGGCAGAAAGATTGCGGGAATCCAGGTAAATCCCTTTTATTTTATCCTCATTTTTCGCTTTACGGATAGCGGCCACAATATCGTTTAGTCCCGTGACGGAAGGGTAGTCGTCCCCAATCATCGACGTGAAGGGATCCTCTTCCGGTGTTCGTTCGGCGATGGTACCGTCCAAACGTAGATTTAACACGGAATTTTCCTGAAGTACAAACTTCTCAGATGTCACCGTGCTGAGAACCGACCCCATCATCCCGAAAAACAGTAACATGGCAATGAGAGAGAGGATCACTTGAGCAATAAGAAATCCTACGGCTGAGGCGAGCATGATTTTTATAAAATCTTTCATAAGGAGGACTTTTAGTGTATTGGTTGGACAAAAATAAGTAAAAAACAGTTATACTGCAATATAAAATTACACATTCTTAATTAATTTCACTTGGTTTATTTTAAGGCTGATAGTATATTTGATTGGTGAAATATATTGACAATGTGATTGTATTTGTTTTTGCTTAAAAAAAGATAAATACAGATAAAAACTGTTGATCTGATGCAACATTTTTATTCTTTTGTCATCTATCATTTGAACTGCGATAAGAATGGATGATTCGCAACTGATAATAGCATGTAAGAAACAGGACCGTAATGCCCAGCAAGCATTATACGAGCGGTATGCTCCTGTAATGATGGCCGTGTGCATGCGTTATTGCAAGGAGGAAGAAGCGGCCCTCGATCTGTTGCACGATGGGTTCATCCGTATTTTTACGCAAATAGGCTCGTATTCGGGCAAGGGTTCTTTTGAAGGTTGGCTGAGACGAATTTTTGTAAATCTGGCACTGGAAAATTTCCGGAAAGAAAAGCAGAAAAACCGCTTTCTGGAAGAGTATAGCTACCAAATGGCTAATGAAACAGAAAATAACGGTGAGCCCGATGATTTACTCGACATAGAAAATATCCCACGTGAAGAGGTCATGGAAATGATCAGAGACCTCCCGCCTGGATACAGAATAGTTTTCAACCTTTTTATTTTCGAGGAATTGTCGCACAGAGAGATTGCACAAATGCTGGGTATCAAAGAAGCAGCTTCGCGTTCCCAGTTTTTCAGAGCAAAGAAAATGTTAAAGAACAAAATCAGCACCATCCTTCATCATTACAACGGTAAGTACAATGAACAGAGATAACGAGATAAGAAGAGAGTTACAATCGAAATTCAGCGATTACCGGGTTCCGATACCGTCTGATGGATGGGATCGGTTGGAGCAGTCGCTGAATGCTGCCCGGACAATGCACCGGACTGTTCGCCGTCGGTGGTATGCTGTTTCGGCTGCCGCCGCAGTAATCCTGCTCGTGGGAGGGTTATTCTTTTTCAGACCGACTGCAGATATAATTACGCCGCTTATTTCGGAATCGGAATCATCGGTCTCCCATACGGAATCTCAGTATCACGGAATACCAAAGGATGAAGTGCCAGCGCATGAGGATATTGCTGCAACCCCCACTTCCCCCGCTACCATTCATACAATTCCCGGTTATAGGAAACAGGGAAAAAACAATCTCATTGCAAACGTAATACCTGCAAGAATAGGGAACATGTTGCAAGGCGGACGAATACTACTGGTTGACGTGAAAAGGAACATTACCGATGACGATTTTCCCTCCATCCTGGAACAGATTAAACGCCAACTTACATCGTCTCTGATCGGAGAAACAGGCAGTGAGGTGTATATCGCCGTGGGTGAAGAACAGGCCGGTCTGATTAACGAAGAAGAACCGGAACAAATACGTAAGGAACCGATCATTTTGGCGATGAACGGTCGCGGTGGTCTTGCTCCTTTTCAGCAAACGGTTAATACACCCATGACACTGCGTTCAGCCCAGCTTACTGAAAACAATTCTCAATTGGGTGATTCCAGGATGATGCTTACCACAAATAATACGGCCGGAAATGTTTCTGAGATGGAACACGATCAGCCTGTTTCTTTTGGTATTACGGTGTCCAAATCACTCTTCGATAACCTCTCCCTGGAAACAGGGTTCCTCTATACCTACCTCTCTTCAAAAGTAAGAAATTCCGGCACCAATTTTCAGGTACAGGAGAGCCAGCATTTACATTATTTGGGCATTCCCCTGAATGTGAATTATAATCTTTTTTCACTCAAAAGGCTGGATGTGTATGCTTCTGTGGGAGGTATGTTTGAAAAAGATGTGTATGGTGAGTACAGGAGAACAGGAGAACAAAAATCTACTGAATTGAATATATCTTCTGAAGAGGAAATCACAAAGATCTCGCAACGTAATCCGCAAATTTCTGTCAATGCCGGTTTGGGCGTTTCTTATCCTGTCTGGCAAAATTTAAAATTGTACGGCAAGATTGGAGGAGCCTATTACTTCGATGCGAACAATCAATACAAAACCATCTATTCCGACAGTAAGATCGTGATGGATCTGAATGTAGGTCTGAGATATGAATTTAAATAATCACAAAATAAAAACAAAATGAAGAAAACAATTTTATTGTTTGGAATGATCAGCATGACTCTTTTACTGACGTCCTGCCTTGAAGAGGGAAGCCGGAATTACGAAGAGACTTCCGTGGCGTATATTGCTGAAGATTATGCAACAGGCAATGTCTACGGCAGAACACTCTCGGGACGCTTTATTACTTCGTCGCAAATGCAACTGATGTTCCCTGGAACATTGCAGCTCTTCCAGTATAGTTGGACTGAGGAGCGGGGAACTACACCCGTGCGTGTGGGCGCATCCTCGACCGAAGTGGTCAATGCCGACAACGTGATCATTTCCAGTGAGCCGGTGACAGTAAGCTCCGTCTCTTTACACATAGATCAGCAACCGCCGGTGGTGGAGACCCCCGCAAAATTTGTAGCCATTGATCCGCCTTTTTATGCCGGAGACGACCTCTATTTAGGAGATAATTGGATTTTTCAGTACGCGTACGAAGCCAAAAAGGGTGAGTCTGCCGTGGTGAATTTCTATTATACCGAAGATCCCGCAGCCACAGACAATGAGATTACCATCGTGATGGATCTGACTATAGGGGGGACCCCTGAAGGGACCACAGTGAGTACGAAATCCGATCTCATCGCATTGAACATGTCCGATTTGCGGGCCATGTACGAAGGAACGAGTACGACAAATACCAAAGAATTGAAAATTAATTTTAAATACTATGTGAAAGGAAACAACCAGATCGTAGAATCACCGGTCTACCGGATGACGGTAAGGGGTAATTGACTTTCACACAATTTATCAATCAAATGGCAGCCCTCATTGGGGCTGCTTTTTTTATCTCTCTCTTATTCCCTTAATTAAGAGGAATTCATTACCTTTGCAATCCAAAATAAAAAGATAATGTGGAGAGATATTTTTGTTACAATTGTACAATTAATAGTCGCTTCCCCAACTGCATGGAAAGAAATCACAAAGGAGGAGAGAAGCCTGAACAGCTTTACTGACCGCTTTCTTCATCCTTTAATCGGAATAATCGCTTTGGCGACTTTTGTGGGAGGATTGTGGTTTGCCCGTGAAGGCGGATTGCCGGGGGCACTAAAAAATACCATTGTCACAATTGTGGCTCTGTATGGTGGATTTTATATTGTCTCCTATGCTTTGAATGAGACTGCAGCCCGCTTCGGTCTCGTTAAAGACTCGATTTCATATCGGATTTTTACAGGATATGCTTCGGTGATGATTTACCTGTTGTACATGATAATTCCTTTCCTTCCCGATTTTTTTATACTCTGGTTGCTTTCTCTCTACACTTTTTATATTGTGCAGGCAGGTGCGACGTATTACCTGAAGGTGCCGGTTGTGAATCGTCTTAATTTCACCCTTTTCGCTTCGGCTCTTATCATCGTGATACCGTCGCTGATCAGGGGAGTGTTTACATATTTGATGAAATGATGCAACAAACAGCCATCAACATAAAAAATAAACGTGCCACGTTCGATTACGAACTTTTGGATATCTATACGGCAGGCATCGTACTGACTGGGACTGAAATCAAATCGCTCCGGCAGGGTAAGGCAAGCCTGGTTGATACCTACTGTTTTTTTGAAAAGGGTGAGCTGTGGGTCCGCAATATGAATATTTCCGAATATTTCTACGGTACCTATAACAACCACAATGCCCGCCGAGACCGCAAGCTGCTGCTCAACAAGAAAGAGCTGCAAAAACTTTTACGGCTGACCCGTGAGACTGGATTCACCATCATACCGGTCCGGTTATTCATCAACGAAAAGGGATTGGCCAAGCTGGTAATTGCCGTGGCAAAAGGGAAAAAAGAGTACGACAAGCGTCAGTCGTTGAAAGAGAAAGAAGACAAACGCGACATGGATCGCATGTTTAAAAAGTAATTTTAGATTGCTGTTTTAGGTTTACAACATTTCAAAACGTTGCACTATGCAATTTTTGCACAACATTATCCTCCGTGCATTTAAAAAATCGGCACATACTGCCATATGGCTGCTAAAAATCATTTTACCCATCTCACTGCTGGTACGCTTTATGGATTATTACGGCGTGCTGACTTTCGTGGCTGATATTCTGGATCCTGTTTTTGTCTACATGGGATTGCCGGGAAGTACGGCCATCATCTTTATCACCAGTATTTTTCTGCCGCTCTACGCTCCCCTGGCAATCATCACGTCCATGCCTATTACCCTGCGAGAACTGACCATCCTCGCGCTGATGTGTCAGATATCGCACAATCTGCCGGTGGAAAGCGCCATACAGGCCAAGACAGGGACTTCATTCAGGGCAATGACCGTTTTGCGTATTGTGACGAGCATTTTTACGGGTATTATATTGAACCTGATCCTGCCCAGGGAAATGGGAATGCCCATCTTTGCACAGACAGACCTGGTTGTCATGACATCGGTAGCCGACGTGCTGCTGCTCTGGCTGAAAAGCTCGTTGAATATTGCCTTGTTGATTGTTGTGATTGTTTTTACCTTAAATTTGTTATACAACCTGCTTGAGGCCTACCAGCTGATTCCGAAGCTGAGCAGGGCTGTAGAGCCTCTCCTCCGTTTCTTCGGATTGCCGGTAAGTACCGCTTTTCTGTGGCTCATCGGATATATCGTGGGCTTGGCTTATGGTGGTGCATTGATGATGGATCAGCTGAAAGAGGGAAAAGTCACCAAAACTGATGCCAGTCTGCTGAATTACCATCTTGCTGTCTCGCACTCTGTTCTGGAAGACAACCTTCTGTTTGTGGCGCTGGGTGTCTCTATCTGGTGGATACTGGGGGTAAGGTTCGTCATTGCCTGGATCGTGGTCTGGCTGAGAAGGTTCGTATTGAAATTGCGGTTCGAACACATACGCCTAAAAGCCGAATCATAGCTGAAGATCAATTTTATTGATTATTTTTGAGCGAAATAATAAATTGAGAGAACAAACAAAATGAAATTAGAAGAGATTATGCCCGATCGCATCCTGATACTCGATGGTGCAATGGGTACGATGATACAGCGTTATAAGCTCACCGAGGCCGATTTCCGGGGTGAGCGGTTCAAAGACTCCCAAACTTTGCTGAAAGGGAACAACGACCTGCTTTCGATCACGCGCCCCGACGTCATCGCGCAGATCCACAGGGAATATCTTGAAGCGGGAGCCGACATCATTGAAACAAACACATTCAGCGCCACCAGCATCTCCATGCACGACTACGGAATGAGTCACCTGGTGGCCGAAATCAATCTGGTGGCCGCTAAGGTAGCCCGTGAAGCGGCCGATGAGTACACAAGGCTCACTCCTCAAAAACCCCGTTTCGTTGCAGGTTCTATCGGGCCGACAAACAAAACTGCCTCGATGAGCCCACGGGTGGAAGACCCGATGTTCCGTGCTGCCACATTCGATGACTTCAAGGCTGCGTATAAAGAACAGATATTGGCACTGGTAGAAGGTGGTGTGGATCTGCTACTGATAGAGACCATTTTCGATACACTCAATGCCAAGGCAGCGATTTTTGCGGCCAAAGAGGTTGCGGCCCAAACAGGCCGGAATACTCCCATCATCTTATCAGTTACGATCTCTGACAGGGCAGGACGAACCCTTTCGGGACAGACACTCGCTGCTTTTGTAGCCTCCGTGAGTCATGCCAATCCCCTGGCCATCGGCTTAAACTGTTCCATGGGCGCCGCAGAGCTGAAGCCGTATGTGAAAGAACTGGGAAGAATCGCACCTTTCTATGTCAGTACCTATCCCAACGCCGGATTGCCCAATCAGCTGGGTGAGTACGATGAGACACCGGAAAAGATGGCCGCCCAGATCAAAGAGTTTATCGACGAGGGGCTGGTAAACATTGTGGGGGGATGTTGCGGTACCACACCCGCTCACATCGCCGAATATGCACGTCTGGTAAAGAACGGTGTCCCTCACCACAGGTCCCTTCCCCCTGCATATATGCAGCTTTCGGGACTGGAGTTGCTGGAAGTCTCCCCGCAGATTAATTTTCTGAATATCGGAGAGCGGTGCAACGTGGCCGGCTCACGCCGGTTCCTTCGATTGATAAAGGAGAAAAAATATGAGGAGGCACTGGAAATAGCCCGCAGGCAGGTGGAGGATGGCGCACAGGTACTCGACATCAACATGGATGACGGTCTGCTGGAAGGTACAGAGGAGATGACCCGCTTCCTGAATCTGCTGGCTTCCGATCCCGATGTTTCCCGTGTACCCATCATGATCGACTCGTCAAAATGGGAAGTAATTGAAGCGGGGTTGAAATGTGTGCAGGGCAAATCGATCGTCAATTCTATCTCACTGAAAAATGGCGAAACTGAATTTCTGAAACAGGCCCGACAGATACAACAGTATGGTGCTGCCGTGGTGGTGATGGCCTTTGATGAAACGGGACAGGCCGATACCTATGCACGCCGCATCGAAATCTGCGGGAGAGCCTACAAACTTCTCACTGAGAATGGATTCGATCCCAAGGACATCATTTTCGACCCGAATGTGTTGGCCATTGCCACTGGAATAGATGAACACAGGAACTACGGGGTGGACTATATCCAAACCATCCGCTGGATCAAGGAGCATCTTCCGTATGCCAAGGTGAGCGGTGGCGTGAGTAATCTCTCATTCTCTTTCCGCGGCAACGACTCCATCCGGGAGATGATGCACTCGGTCTTTCTCTATCACGCCATCCAGGCGGGTATGGATATGGGGATTGTGAATCCTTCCCAGTCGGTCATCTATGAAGACATTCCCGCGGATGTGAGGGAACTGGTGGAAGATGCTGTGCTGAACAGACGCGACGATGCCACGGAGCGACTGATGGCTTATGCAGAGAAGATAAAAAATGAGAAGATTCCCGAAACAGAACAGGCTAAAACACAGGAATGGCGCGCCTTTTCGCTTGATGAACGACTGAGTTACGCACTGGTGAAAGGAATAGGCGACTATCTGGAAGAAGATCTTGCGGAGGCGCTAAAGATATATCCGCGTGCTGTGGATATCATCGACAAGCCTCTGATGGAGGGAATGAACAGGGTGGGCGACCTCTTCGGATCGGGGAAGATGTTTCTTCCACAGGTAGTGAAGGCAGCACGCACCATGAAGAAGGCAGTGGCCATCCTGCAACCTACCATCGAAGCGGAAAAAAGCTCCTCGGGTGGTTCGCAAAAAGCAGGTAAGATTGTGCTCGCCACTGTGAAAGGAGATGTGCATGACATAGGGAAGAATATTGTATCCATCGTGCTGGCTTGCAACAACTACGAGATCATCGACCTGGGGGTGATGGTACCACCCGAAAAAATCATTGACACGGTAATCAGGGAAAAACCAGATATCGTGGGGCTGAGTGGGCTGATTACACCCTCGCTGGAAGAGATGGGCATCATGGCCGAAGAGATGGAAAAGGCCGGCTTTGCCATGCCCCTGTTGATTGGCGGCGCTACAACCTCCAAGCTGCATACGGCATTGAAGATTGAACATCGTTATAAGCGTGGCGCCGTAGTCTACGTAAAGGATGCCTCACAAAGTCCTTCGGCGGTAGCCAATCTGATGAACGTAGAGAACAAAGATGCCTACGTGCAGAAAGTGCGCAAGGAATATGCACTGCTACGGGAAGGACATGCCATGAAGTCCACTGAGCTGGTTTCACTGGCGGAAGCCCGCAGGAACCCTTTCCGGATGGTAAGCAGCTATGAACCAGTACGACCGAAAGCCATGGGTCGGGTGAAGCTGGAGAAGATTGCAGTGGATACGTTGATACCTTATATCGATTGGAAGTTCTTTTTCCCTGCCTGGAACCTGTCGGCCAAATTTCACACCATCACCCGCATTGATCGGGATGATGCGGCTGCCTATGAAAAATGGAAATCATCCTATCGCGATGATGAACAGGAAAAAGCGGAGGAAGCTGCCAGGTTGTATCGTGATGCACAGAATATGTTGCAGCGTTTCGCGGATACAGAGGTAGATTACGTGAAAGCGGTCTTCGGACTGTATGAAGCATACAGCGAAAATGACACCATCTTCATCGGGGAAATGCCGTTCCCCTTTCTACGGCAGCAGAAGAAGACTGACAACAACGAATATTTTTGTCTGAGCGATTTCGTTGCTTCCAGGAAGTCGGGTAAGAAGGATTATATGGGTGCTTTCGCAGTAACAGCCGGTGCCGGTGCCGATGAACAGATCCATCGGTATGAGGAAGAGGGCGACGATTATTCCGCTCTGCTGATGAAATCGTTGCTCGACCGACTGGCGGAAACGGCTACTGAGTGGGTGCATGAAAGGGTACGCCGCGACTACTGGGGCTATGCTGCCGATGAACAACTCTCTGTGGCGGAATTGTTTGCGGTGAAGTACCAGGGTATACGTCCTGCTGTGGGTTACCCCTCCATTCCCGATCAGACCACCAATTTCCTGCTGCACAAGCTCCTCTCGACAGAAGAAATAGGTATTTCTCTCACTGAGAATGGCGTGATGTATCCCAATGCATCGGTGAGCGGGCTCTTTTTTGCACATCCCGAGTCGAAATATTTTTCAGTCGGTGAAATCAGCGAAGAGCAGATGATCGACTATGCACAGCGGAAAAATGTGAAGCCGGAAGAGATCAGGAAGTTCCTCCTGGCAAATCTGGGCTAAATTTTGTATTTTTGCATAACAAAAATCATTTTTTATGCGGAGTTTTGGAAGCGACAACAATTCAGGGGTGCACCCGCGTATCATCCGGGCATTGACGGAAGCAAACATAGATCATACCATTGCCTATGGCGATGACCCATGGACCCGACAGGCAGAGGTGGAAATACGTACACTGCTCGAAGACAGCAGCGTTGAACCTTTTTTTCTTTTTAACGGAACCGGTGCGAATGTGGTGGCATTGCAAGCCTGCACGCTTCCTTTTCATTCCGTCATTTGTGCGGCTACGGCGCACATTGCCGTGGATGAGTGCGGTTCGCCTGTGAAATTGACCGGCGCTTCGCTGAAAGAGGCCGTCACTCCTAACGGAAAGCTTACCCCCGAGCTGGTTCTTCCCCATCTTCATGGCTTCGGCTTTGAGCATCATTCCCAACCGAAAGTAATCGCGATCTCGCAGACTACCGAGCTGGGGACATGCTATACACCCGATGAATTAAAAGCGCTTGCCGACCTGGCACATGCCCACGATATGTATCTCTTTGTAGATGGTACCCGCATTGCCAACGCCTGTGCTTATCTGAATGTGACACTGAAAGAGATCACCACCGATTGCGGAGTGGATATTTTCACGCTGGGCGGCACCAAGAACGGTCTGATGTTTGGAGAGGCACTTGTGCCATTACGGAAGGAGCTGGCCGCACATCTTAAATATTACCGGAAACAAACAACCCAGTTATATTCCAAGATGCGATATATTGCAGCGCAGTTCATTCCCTACCTGAATGAAAACCTATGGCTTGAGAATGCACAGAAATCCAATGCTTCAGCCCGGTCGTTGTGGAATAAGATGCAGCATGTGAAAGGTATTGAGATTACGCAGCCTGTGGAATCGAACGCACTGTTTTTCATTCTTCCAAAAGAGATCACCGACAAGTTGAGGGAACGCTATTTCTTTTACGACTGGGATGAAAGTCGCAACGAAATGCGCCTTGTCTGTTCGTGGGACACCACGCAGCAGGATGTCGACGATTTCATCAATTACCTCAGGCAGCTTACAGATTGATTAATTAATAACCATGGAGGAGCTATCTCCTTTATTCATGATTAAAATAGTATATGTTTGACTTTTTAGATGTTTATCCCTGGCTGTTGCCATTGATAATTTTTTTCGGTCGTATTATCGATGTAACATTGGGTACACTGCGTATTATCTTCGTGTCGAAAGGGGCTAAAAATATTGCTCCCGTCATCGGCTTTGTGGAAGTTTTTGTCTGGATAGTGGTTATATCCCAAATTCTCACGCGCGCAAACGACCTGGTCTCATATTTATCATACGCAGCCGGCTATGCAACTGGAAATTACGTGGGAATCCTCATAGAAAACAGGATTGCATACGGGATTGTCTTGTGCCGTATTTATACCCAAAAAAGCGGAAAAAATCTGGTGCAGATGCTCAATAAGATGAATATCGGAGCGACCCTTACGCATGGAACAGGATCAACCAATGAGGTGGACATCATTGAAACTGTGGTTGATCGCAAAGAGATGAAAACACTGGAGCGTACATTGAATGATTTCGACACCAATATTTTTTACGTCGTGGAAGATGTGCGCACGAAACAAAACGGTATTTTTCCGAAAAGAAAGAATATTTTAAGCCGCTGGAGACCAGGGAAGTAATACCTACTCCTTTTTTTTCGCTTCCTGCCAGATCTCTTCCATTTCTTCAAGGGGCATTTCTTTGAGGGATCTTCCCTGTTCCTTTATTTTCTTTTCCATGTAATTGAACCGGAACATAAATTTTTTGTTGGTTCGTTCCAGCGCGTTATCAGGATTCACCTTGTAGAGCCGGGCTGCGTTAATGATACTGAAAAGCAGGTCGCCAAACTCAGCCTCCATCCTGTCGGAATCAAGCTTTTCAATTTCGGTCTCCAATTCACCCAGTTCCTCCTTCACCTTATCCCATACATCGTGCCGCTCATTCCAATCGAACCCTACGTTGCGGGCTTTGTCCTGTATTCTGTATGCCTTAATCACGGAGGGCAGCGTATCGGGCACTCCTTCAAGCACCGTTTTATTTCCTCCATTCTCTTTCAGTTTGATCTGTTCCCACGACTTTTCTACCATGCTTGCGCTGTCGGCACGCTTGTCGCCGAATACATGCGGGTGACGGAAGATAAGCTTGTCGCAAATAGCATTGCAGACATCGCCTACATCAAAAGCCTGTTTTTCTTCTCCAATTTTTGCATAAAAGACCACATGGAGCAATAGATCGCCCAGCTCCTTTTTGATTTCATCATTGTCGTCGCTGAGGATTGCTTCCGCCAGCTCATAGGTCTCTTCGATGGTGTTGGCCCTCAGGCTCTCGTTGGTTTGTACTTTGTCCCACGGGCATTTCTCCCGTAGCTCATCCATGATGTCGAGCAATCGTCCGAAAGCCTCCATCTTTTGCGTTCTGGTGTTCATATCTAAAAAACAGAGACGCACAAAAGTGCCTCTGCGAATAATTATTTTTTAAAGTTTGTCAAGCCTGTCTGGAGGAATTCGATATACTTCTCTACATTTTCATCGTATGCGTAGGAGGGGCTGAGCGGCTTTCCGTCGTGGTCGAGCGCGATATAATAGGGTTGTGCATTGGCTCCGAACTTGTGACGCTGCAGGTAACTCCATTTATCGCCAATGGTTTTCAGTCGGGTTGTTCTGCCATTCTCATTTACTTCGATGATTTCGGGAAGCCTGGCTTTGTCATCCACCATGAGTGTGATGAGGATATACTCATTGTCAAGGATATCTTTTACACGAGGGTCTGTCCACACCGAGGCTTCCATCTTTCGACAATTCACACAGCCGTAACCGGAAAAGTCGATCAGCACCGGCTTATTTTGTTGTTTCGCCAGTGCGATGCCGGTCTCATAATCCATTGTCTGGGCATGTACTTCACCGTCGTAGAGATTAAAATCCTGGGTGTAAAGTGGAGGAGAGAAAGCGCTGATCGCTTTTAGTGGAGCGCCCCACAATCCGGGAATCATATACACGGCAAAGGCCAGCGAGATGATCGACAGGAAAAGGCGGGGTATGGTAATATGAGGCAGATCGCTGTCGCCTGGGAATTTAATTTTCCCAAGGAGGTAGATTCCCAGCAAGGCAAAGATCACAATCCACAGTACCAGAAACACTTCACGGTCGAGGATTCCCCATCCATAAGCAAGATCGGCCACAGACAGGAATTTCAATGCCAGTGCCAGTTCGAGGAAACCCAGTACCACTTTCACCGAGTTGAGCCATCCGCCTGATTTGGGCAGGTTGGATAACCACGACGGGAAGATGGCGAAGAGTACAAACGGGACGGCCAGGGCGATGGCAAATCCGAGCATGCCGATGGCCGGGCCCAGGATGCTACCCGACAGGGCTGCCTCCACCAGCAGCGTACCGATGATGGGACCTGTACAGGAAAAGGATACCAGTACCAGGGTGAATGCCATAAAGAAAATGCTCAGTGCGCCCGATGTCTTGTCTGCCCTCGCATCCATCTTGTTGGTCCACTTTGCAGGCAGTACCATTTCAAAGCCTCCGAAGAAGGCTATGGCAAACACCACCAGCAAGGCAAAGAAAATAAGATTGAACAGTGCACTGGTGGCCAGATTATTCAGCGCGCTCGCGCCGAAGATCCCGGTGATCAGCAGTCCGAGGAGCACATAGATGACAATGATGGCGGCGCCGTATACCATTGCTTCTGTGACGGCTTTCTTTTTCTCCGTTTTGTTACGTTTCAGGAAAAAACTCACTGTCATGGGAATCATGGGCCAGACACACGGGGTAATCAGTGCGATAAGACCCCCGATGAAGCCGGAAATGAAAATCCAGAACAGTGACATGCCGGCAGTGCTTCCCTTCATTCCAAAAGCCTTTAAGTCTTCAATGACCGGTGTCCAGAGCAGGTCACTGTCGATCTCCGGGGAGGTGGCGACAGAGGATGGGGTTTGCAGGCTGTCTGCAACTTGTCCTGTTGTTAAAGGTGCGAAAGACAGACTTGTTTCGCCGGTGGCAGAGGGGGTTGTCACTGTTGCCGGTAATTGTGCTGCCGTAAAGGAAAAATCGATCGGTAGGGGAGGGGTACAGCTGCTGTCGTCGCATGCCTGCGCCCTCACGTCACCCTGTAGCATGAAGCCTGCCTTGTCGGTCACTTTTAGCCGTTGTATAAACCGGGCATTATTCTGAAATGTGCCGATGGTCATCTGGAAGATGCCGTCGTACTTCACTTTTGCTTTTGTCTCGGCATGGAATTCACCAAGGGGTGTTACACCGGCGATCCGGTCAAAATTAATCTGTGTAGGGGTAGGTCCGCCATCGGGAATCTTTGTATCATACAGATGCCATCCCTGCTTGATTTGTGCATCTGCTAACAACTCAATTTCACCGTTTCCCGCATCCTTTAGCGAGAAGTGCCAGACCACTTCGTTTTGGGAAAATACCATGGAGGCGCAAAGAAACAACAAACCGAGTAGTGCGGTTGATCTTTTTATGTGCATACTTCTGTTTTATATCCTGATGAATCTGCAAAGTTAATAATCAGGAGGTAAAACCCAAGTTAATAACGGTTATAAAATTATTGTTGTTTAAATGACATTTTAAAAGTTATCAACATTCAATGTTCATAACTTAGGGAAAGAAAGAGCATCCCTATTTTCATCTAAAATGAATAACTTCCTTAACTTTACCGTTAATTAAAAATATCCGATGAATAATGGAGAAAGCGAAACGCAAACCGGCAGTCAAAGTAATTGAAAAAACGGTGGTAGCCCCCGATATCGGGAAATTACCACCCCAGGCCAGAGAGTTGGAGGAAGCGGTGTTGGGAGCGCTCATGCTTGAGAAGGACGCTTATTCAATCGTAAGTGAGATATTAAAGCCGGAGAGTTTTTACGATCCCACACATCAGCTTATTTATGGCGCAATACAAGGCCTGGCTATGCAACAAAAGCCGGTGGACGTGCTTACTGTTGTGGAAGAGTTAAAACGTCAGGGAGAACTGGATACTGCCGGGGGAGCGGTGTATGTGGCAGAACTTTCGGAAAAAGTCGCCTCAGCAGCGCATATCGAATATCACGCGCGGATCATTGCTCAGAAATATCTGGCCCGGGAGCTGATATCATTTTCTTCCGATGTGTCGCAGCATGCCTTTGATGAAACAGTGGATGTGGACGATCTGATGCAGGAAACCGAAGGCCGTTTGTTTGAGATCTCCCAGCGGAACGTAAAGAAGGATGTAATCCAGATTAATCCGGTCATCAAGGAGGCGATGAACAACATTCAGCTTGCAGCAAACCGGAAAGATGGTATGAGCGGATTGCCGACCGGATTTAAAGAATTGGACAAGCTTACATCGGGATGGCAGAACTCCGATCTTGTAATTATTGCAGCCCGGCCTGCCATGGGTAAAACGGCTTTTGTCCTTTCCATGGCCAAGAATATCGCGCTGGATTATGAACAGCCTGTTGCCATATTTTCGCTTGAAATGTCGAATGTGCAACTGGTGAACCGATTGATTGTCAATGTTTGTCAGATTAAGGGAGAGAGTATAAAAAGCGGTCGTCTCTCGGATGATGAGTGGGAGCGGCTGGATAAAAACCACAAATTTTTATACAATGCACCCATTTATATTGACGACACGCCCAGTTTATCTGTGTTTGAATTACGCACTAAAGCCCGCCGTCTGGTAAGGGAACACAAGGTGAGGGTATTGATTATCGACTATCTTCAGCTGATGAATGCCAGTGGCATGAGTTTTGGCAGCCGTGAACAGGAGGTGAGTATGATCTCCCGATCACTGAAAGGTCTTGCAAAGGAACTGAATATTCCCATCATTGCCTTGTCTCAGTTGAACCGTGGCGTGGAGACGCGTCAGGGAACAGAGGGAAAGCGCCCTCAGTTGGCCGACCTGCGTGAGTCGGGAGCTATTGAGCAGGATGCCGACATCGTTTGTTTTATTCACCGTCCCGAATATTATCGTATTACTGAGGATGAACGAGGAAATTCACTGATAGGTATCGCAGAAATTATCGTAGCAAAGCATCGTAACGGACCTACAGGTATAGCAAATATGCGTTTCGACAATGAATATGCCCGTTTCAAAAATCTGGATGATTATGCGGTGGGACAAAAATATGTGGAAAGGCCTTCGCGGATGAACAGTCATGCAAAAAATGGCGTTCATTCAAATGATGCAGGGGACACATCCGGTTTTCCACTTCAAAATAAAGAACCTCTGCCCTTTTAACAAGCAAGTTGTATGTCATATCTTTATCAGCATTTCTGTTTAAATAGCTTAATTACTGTCAAACAATGCGTAAGAGATATAGGTGAAAGATACTATTCCGATTTATTTTCCTATTTTTGTGCGTTAAAAGTTGTATAAGGAACTTTAGACAAAACTGATTGAAATGCATAATATATTCTGTATCATCAAGATATTGACGTTGACGCTCCTGCTGGGTATCGTATTTCAGCCTGTACAGGCGCAGAATTCTCCATCCGAAACTGTGACCGTGAATGGACAGCGCTTTTTTAAATACGCGGTGAAATCGGGTGAGGGACTCTATGCCATTTCACGCTTCTTCTCAGTGCCTATCACTGAGATTATCCGTAATAATCCGGGCGCGAAAGCTGGCCTGAAAAACGGGCAGGAACTGCTGATTCCTGTCACCGTTGAAAATGAAGGGCTTATTTCATCTTCAGCCGGCTCCTCGGTGCAACGTGAGTTGATGGATCAGAACAACACATTCCGGCATACAGTCTCAAAAGGAGAAACAGTTTATAGCATCTCTAAAATGTATCAGACTACGGTAGGCGAGGTAAACCGTTATAACCCTGGTGCCAGCGAGGGCATCACTGAGGGACAAATCCTTACTATTCCGCAACGTCGCGTGATCAGCGAAACAAAAGAGGAAAACTACCGTTACCATACAATTCTTTCCGGAGAGACGCTTTATTCGGTTTCACGGACCTATTCGCTGAAGGCAGAAGATGTGATGCTGGCCAATCCCGGATTGTCTGCCGAAACTTTTCGAACCGGAAAAACTATTAGGATTCCATTTTTTGAATCGTATGAAGTGATTACCCCTTATGAGACACAGACGACCAATATTGTTCATAAGGTACAAAATAAGGAAACGCTTTACAGTATTGCCCGCAATTATCAGGTGGAGGTGTCCGACATCGAACGCATGAATCCAATGCTTGGAGGAGGGTTGAAAGCAAATATGGAACTGATTATCCCGGTGAAAAAGAGTCTGGTTGAAAAGGATTCCCGTGTTACGGAGAAAGAGACAAACCGGTTACTGGCACAAAACATTGTTTCGAAAAAAGTAGATGTAATGAAAGTGGGTCTTTTGTTACCCTTTCTCGATGAAACAGGCAGAGGACACATCCGCCTTCAGGAGTATTATGAAGGCTTTCTTCTGGCAGTAGAAGCAATGAAGAACAGCGGTGTCAACCTGGAACTATATGTTTTTGAAATAGGTAAGGGCGACGATACCAGTAAACTGGAAAGTTTGCTCGAAACCATGGAAATGCGTTCATTACACCTGATCATAGGCGGTGTAAGCGATGCACAGATCCGCTTAATTTCCGACTTTTCAAAAGCAAACAACATCAAATATGTGATACCCTTCTCTCAAAGTAACGATGAAGTTTTAAACAACGGAAACATTTTTCAGGTGAATCCCATCGCTAGCGCTACCCAAACAAAAGCATCTTCCGCCTTCATCAATACATTCCGTAATGCAAATATTATTTTTGTCACTGAGGAACAAAATAACAAAAAGGAATTTATTTCTGAACTGCAACACGACTTGCGGGAGAATCATATAAAATTTGAAACGATCTCTTTAACAGGAACACTGAATAGTGCCATTGTGCCGCTGTTACGGTCGGGAAATGAAAATGTAATTATTCCTACTTCGGCTGATTCAAACACGCTGAGGCAACTGATTACGGAGCTGAAAGAGGTGAGAGAAGCGGACTCATCCACCATAATACGTCTTTTTGGTTATCCCGAGTGGCAGACTTATACAGAACAAATCGGTGATTTTCATCTTTTTGGAACATATATTTTTACGCCTTTTTTCATTAATAAAACCGATTCTGATACAGAAGCTTTTATCAGCAATTTCAGCAAATGGTATGGTCGCAATCTGATGGAAACACATCCTTCTTATGGGATGTGGGGATATGATACCGGTATTTTTTTCATGACGGCACTGAATCGCTTTGGAACTCATTTCGAGCAGGCGATTCAAAAAGTACCCACGAATTCCCTGCAGTTCGCATTTCACTTTGAGCGGATGAACAATTGGGGCGGCTTCATCAACAACGGATTGTATTTTGTCTATTACGATACCAACGGAGGAATAATAAAAACTGACCAAAGCCGATGAAACCCCTTTTTTTGACAATTATTCTTACTGCACTAAGCATATTTTCTGCATACACACAGAAAAAAGAGGTGTTTAAGAGTGAATTCTATATGGGGGTAGGTGGCGGCGCAATGTCTACAAGCATTGATTTCATGCCTACGGTTCAGCAATCGTCCATGAAAGGAGTACACGGTGGCATCTCTGCCAGGTATATTTCAGAAAAACATCTGGGTCTGATTACCGAATTAAATTACGCACAAAGGGGATGGACAGAAGAATTTAATGCTGAACAGGATTTTTCATATAGCAGGACGTTGAATTATCTTGAGATTCCTTTCATGACCCATGTTTATTTTGGTAAAAAGTCTCGATTTATCATCAATGCGGGTCCACAGATCAGTATCCTGCTGAATGATAATGCCAAAATGAGTCAGTCATTGGCTGACGATGTAGCGCAAAGGCAGGCTGCAGATCCGAATGCGAGAATCGGTTACCAGTACAGTCCTTTCAGTGAGTTAAGAAGAGTGGATTACGGGTTAATCGGTGGAGCCGGCATAGAATTGCAAACCGGGATTGGAGCAATCGATCTGGAAGGCCGTTATTATTTCGGATTGGGAGACGTGTTTGAAAACCGCAGAAGTAAAAACGCATATTTTTCCCGTTCTGCCCATCGGCTGATTGAAGCAAAACTGACCTATTATATAAAAATTCACTAGAAATTTTGTACTACAAAAAAAAAGTTATACTTTTGAACAAAAATACATGAATATATGTTCATATATTGTTTTGAAGACAGAAAAAGATGGAGAAGTCAGAAACAGCACAGGAGGATAAAAAAATAAACAAGGCCCGGTTTGAAGAAGCTGCTTATTTGTTGCGCGCATTGGCGAATGAAACCCGGTTGTGTGTGATTTTGCAACTTTCACAAACTACCGAGAAATCGGTTACCGAGTTGATGGAAGGCATGGATTGCGAACAGTCGCTGCTGTCTCACCATCTTACCGATATGCGCGCGAAAGGAATTCTGAACTGTCGGAAAGAAGGGAAAAACAGTTTTTATTCATTGAAAGACAAACGTACAACAAATGTATTGCGGTGTCTGACGAGATGTAATAATACGGATAACAGTTTGGATTTATCGATAATGAGCGAAAAAAACTGAATTAGCATACAGATTGAATATTAAAAACAGAGTATAGAATCGACAAAGCAAGGATCAATGAAAAACTTTTTTTTAAAACACTGGCTTAAAATAGCGGGAATCACAGTCGGAGCACTGGCTGGTTACCTGTATTATCATTATATTGGGTGTCTCAGCGGTACCTGTCCCATTACATCCAATCCGTACAGAATGTTGATCTACGGGGCGTTACTTGGATATCTTCTCTTTGACATGTTTTCACCTAAAAGCAGTCCGAAGAAAGTAACTGAAACAAACGATAATCAAGACAAAGAAAAAAATATAAGGAACTTATGAAATTAAAACGAAAAGGATTTTTATTCATTGTGGTTGCAATGACCGTTACTTTTGCTGCATGTAATAATCCGCGTCAAAAAAGCAGTCCGGATCCAAAAGAAACGAACACAATAAAAACTGAAAATAATATGACAACAACAACGACAAACAAAACAATTCACTTAACAAGGGCCGACTTTTTAAATAAAGTGGCCAATTTTGAAAAGAATCCCGATAAATGGGTATATCTGGGCGATAAGCCTGCGATTATAGATTTTTATGCAGACTGGTGTGGGCCGTGCAAGATGGTCGCTCCCATTCTGGAGGAACTTGCCGAGGAGTATGATGGTCAGATTTATATCTATAAGGTCGACACTGAAGCTGAGCAGCAGTTAGCCGCTGAATTCGGTATCCGGAGTATTCCTTCTCTGCTTTTCGTGCCGATGAATGAGGCACCGCAAATGGCACAGGGAGCACTTCCGAAGGATGCCTTTAAACAAGCAATTGAGGAAGTACTATTAAAGAAATCGTAAAAGGAGGACAGTAATGGATGCCATGTTTTTTGAAAATAGAAGTCGGTATGGTTTCGATGAAACCGTGGACCGGTTATCCGAAATTGTTCCTCAAAACGGGTGGAAGGTAATTCAGATACTCGATTTACAGGAAACAATGCGAAAGAATGGGAAAGAGGTTTTGCCTGTGAAAGTGGTAGAACTTTGTAAACCTGACTATGCCTATCGGCTGTTGTCGGATGACGCGTTGCGTATTTATGCCAACATGATGCCCTGCCGGATTTCCATATATCAGAAAACAGACGGGCAAACATATGTATCACGTATGAATTCGGCAATGCTCGCCGCACAGATAGGCGGAGTGGTGCAGGAGGTGATGTCCGGTGCATTTACCGATGCAGAGGACTTTATTAAGAAGATTTCGGTAGATTAAATTTATTTGTATTTACAATAATTTGTTGTGTTGGGGTGGACTCGTCATGAGCCACCCTTTTTTCGTTGATTTTTTTGTAATTTTGTGCTTTAAAATCAGAGCTGAAGAATGAAATCCAGAAAAAATTACGAAATAATGGCGCCGGCAGGTTCTTATGAATCATTGATGGCTGCCATACAGGGGGGTGCCAATTCCATTTACTTCGGAATCGAAGGATTGAATATGCGCTCCAAATCCTCCAACAACTTTACTATAGACGACCTGCACAATATCGCGAAAATATGCCGGGAGAACAACTTGAAAAGTTATCTTACCGTGAATACGATAATTTACAACAACGACATGGTATTGATGCATCGGATTGTGGATGCGGCAAAGGAGGCGAATCTGTCGGCCATCATCGCTGCCGATGTGGCGGTGTTGATGTACGCCAGGAGTATTGGCGTGGAGGTCCATCTTTCCACACAACTGAACATCACCAACACGGAGTCGCTGCGATTTTATGCCCAATATGCCGATGTCGTGGTGCTTGCCCGTGAGCTGAACCTGGACCAGGTGGCGGCCATTCATAAAGATATAGTGGAACAACAGATCAAAGGTCCCGGAGGAGAACTGATACAGATCGAGATGTTTGCGCACGGTGCACTCTGCATGGCCGTCTCCGGCAAATGTTATCTCAGCCTGCATGAGAAAAATCTTTCCGCCAACCGGGGTGAATGCAATCAGATCTGCCGCCGGGGGTATATTGTAAAAGATAAAACAAGTGATATTGAGCTGGAGATCGATAACGAATATATCATGTCTCCCAAAGATCTGAAGACCATTCATTTTATGAACAAGATGATGGATTCCGGAGTGCGGGTCTTCAAGATCGAGGGACGCGCGCGCGGCCCGGAATATGTGCGTATTGTGACCACCTGTTACCGGGAAGCGATTGAATCCTATTGCGACGATACATTTACCCAGAAGAAGATCGATGAATGGAACGAAAAACTATCCACTGTATTTAACCGCGGTTTCTGGAACGGTTATTACCTGGGACAACGGCTCGGTGAGTGGACGCATCTCTATGGGTCGGGTGCCACAAAGAGAAAAGTGTATGTGGGTAAGGCCATCAAGTACTTTGGGAACCTGGGTGTTGCGGAGTTTCTGGTCGAGACCCAATCGGTCAGACAGGGCGACGAACTACTGATTACAGGCCCGACCACCGGTGCGCTGTTTGTGACTGCCAATGATATCCGGGTAAATCTTGAAACCGTCACCGAGGCACAGAAAGAAGATCATTTCTCCATTCAAATCAACGAAAAGATCCGTCCCAACGACCAGCTCTACAAAATGGTCCATGCCGATCGCAAGGGCACAGCTCACGAAAGATAGTAGAAATTATCTTCGCCGAAGCGCATGTCGAACCGTCCGTTGGAGAAAGTTGTCGGCTCGTCTTCGACAATTGCCTTGAACGAGAATATGCCGGACAGGACTGTACCTTGAAGTTCTTTATCGATATATAAATTTTGTACTCGCTTAATTTTGAATTCTCCATTCAGGATTTTTAAATCACGCCGGGAGTTGCCCATTAGCAGGGAAACGGCACATTCAGTTGTCGGCAGATTGAAGCTTTTTCCGTTCAGGGAGAGTAATTCTGTAAAACTGCCCGGTATATAATCGGGAAGTGAGAACACCAGCGTATAGGGTATCTCTCCATCGATGCTGCCGGCGAGATGGATATGGCATGAATCATCTTTCACCACTATTTTAGAGGGATCATGGCCACTCCCTGTTCTCCATGGAGTCAGTCCCCAATAGACGCCAAAACTGTTGTAGCCTTTTTCT
This sequence comes from Porphyromonadaceae bacterium, assembly GCA_021372865.1. Taxonomy (GTDB): domain Bacteria; phylum Bacteroidota; class Bacteroidia; order Bacteroidales; family Dysgonomonadaceae; genus Proteiniphilum. The sequence goes on along the minus strand of JAJFTO010000017.1, from coordinate 256,045 downwards.
GAATATATGGGAAGCCCGGGATTTTCAACATCTTCAATAAAAACCGAATCGGAGATACGATACTCAAAGGTGCGTGAACATCCTGTCGAGACGACAAGGATGAGTGTAAACAGAATGAGGTGGAAATACTTCATAATTGAATTTTTAATTTTTCTACTTTGTTGAAAAAAGACTTACTGGGAATGAAACCGAGAGTTGTCCGCCTCCGTAAGTTCTAGCGGTGAGCAGCGAGAAGTTATCATTCGTGAGGAAGTTTGGCGAAAACAGGGCTTCGACAGATAAACGGATCCCGCTATTGAGAATCAGGCGTAACCCGAGTCCGCCGTATGTATTCAAGAAGAAATCGGCAGGCGCTTTCCCCGCTGCATCGATTATCTCATCCCCATATTTCTCCATCTCCTGCGAAACAAAATCGAGTGTGGTTTTTCCATCTGTTTTTACACCCGCCTGCATGCCCGCTTTCACATATCCCTGCCAATTGCTGAGTCGTCCCCATAACAGGATATCTGCCTCCAAGGGAACGCCTATGTACCCAAGTGATTCATTCATGCTGCGAACACGAAAAAGTTCTATTCCCTGACTCGAAAGATGGTACAAATAAAGTGGAGAATCCCAGATAGGCGATATACGCTGATTAACGCGTGTATACCGTAAACCTGAAGCCAAGGTGATTCGGTTGCCCCACACGGAGAGTTCCGATTTCAGCCCTGCATAATTCACCTCCCCTTCCCCTTCTACATGTTCTCTACCGCTTCCATCTTCCTGAGATACATAAGGGGTTTTGGCCAAACGGAATTCCCAACGGTTATTAATTTCGCCTGCCATCTTGTAGGAGCCATATTCAACCCCGATGCGTAAAGGAGAATTTTGCTGTGCTTCCGTGCAAATGAAGGGAAAGATTAAAATAAACAACAACAGATATCTCATGACAAATTAAATTAGGTAATCCGATAAATCAACCTTGCAAGTACCGGGTATGATGTGGTTTTATTGGTAAGATGGAAAATGTGAAAAACGCTGCAGACAAAAAAGTTAATAAATGTAAAAAAGCTCATGTTCCCTGCAAAATCCAAAGGAAAATCCAAGAGTGAAAATACATGTTTAAATTGTGTGGAATTGTGAAAAAGATCTATCTTTGCGGAATATATTCACAAAAATACTCAATATGTTTAAAAATTCTTTCTTCATGAAATCTGCCGCATTATTATTGGCAGTAGCGGTATTATTCGCCAGTTGCTCAAGTAGCACATTAATCCAATCTGACCCGAGTGGAGCCAAGGTGTACATGAATGGTGAGTACAAAGGAACGACTCCCTACTCCTATTCAGACACCAAGATTGTAGGAAGCACAACCGAACTTCGTCTGGAAAAGGAGGGATGCGAACCCTTGTATACCATGTTATCGAGAGACGAAAGCGCTGATGTAGGTGCCATAATCGGTGGTGTTTTCTTTCTTTTTCCTTTCCTGTGGACGATGAAGTACAACCCGGTTCATACGTATGAGTTGAGACCCATGAGTACTGCCTCTCTGGCAAAAGCCGATCAGCCGGCTATGATGACCGATGTAAGCGGCAAAGAATATATCTCAGGTGTGTTAAAAGATTAAGAGGTTTATATTCCATTATTAAAAAGGGAGAGTGCTTTATAGTGAAAGCGCTCTCCCTTTTCAGTATGATTAGAACTTAAAAAAAACTTACTTTTATGACTAGAGATTGGAGTCGTCATTTTCCTTGAACCATCCGGCATACATCAGGTAGTTGTTCGCGATTTTCTGATTCATCTCCTTTGATTGGGCAGGATCCACCTTCTTTACGAATTTGGCAGGTACCCCGGCATAAATGCTGCCGGGTTCTACTTGTGTACCGCTCAATACCACCGCGCCGGCGGCAATAATTGCCCCTTCACCGACTACGGCATGATCGAGCACGATGGCGCCCATTCCAATCAGAGCACCATTCTCAATCTTTGCCCCATGAATGACCACATTGTGCCCGATGGAGACATCGTCGCCAATGATGGAGACCGATTTCTGATAAAGGGTGTGAATGACCGTGCCGTCCTGCACGTTCACCCGGTCGCCGATCCGAATGGAGTTTACGTCTCCGCGCAATACGGCATTATACCAGATGCTGCAATCGCGGCCTATCACCACATCGCCGATGATGGTGGCATTCTCTGCCAGAAAACTGTTTTCGCCGATTTGGGGTGTGAAGCCGCGAACAGATTTAATTAAAGCCATTTAAAATAATAATTTTTGATATTGGATCCATATGTTTAAATTCTATATCAGTAACAAAGATGCTCTAAACTTGTGGTTAAGATATTCGAATCCTGAAACCAAAATAGTAGAAATAAGAAACTGTTGAGGACAAATAGATGTCTCTGTTCTGATCGATATTCCATGTTCCTATATGGATTTTGTTTTACTTTTTAACCATGCCCTCTCTTCCTTGTCCAGATATTTTTTCAGCTTGCGGTACACCATTTTGTGGTAGTTGTTCAGCCATTTAATCTCTCTTTTTGTCAGAAGTTTCTTTACAATAGGTTTCGTATCGATGGGGCAAAGGGTGATGGTCTCAAAGTTGTGGAACGAACCAAACTCTTCTGTTTTTTGATATTCCTGTGCTACGATCAGATTTTCAATGCGGATTCCATACTGATTGGCGCGGTACAACCCCGGTTCATTGGAGGTAACCATCCCAGGTTGTAGTTTGGTAGGATTCTCTTCCAGACGAATATTCTGTGGTCCTTCGTGCACGTTGAGGAAGTGACCGATGCCGTGTCCTGTGCCGTGCCAGTAGGTAAGCCCGTTTTCCCATAAAGCTTTGCGGGCCAGAATATCGAGCTGCGATCCTCGCGTTCCTTCGGGGAAAATAGCGGTCGCCAGGGCAATGTGTCCTTTCAGCACGTACGTGTAATCCGCCTTCATCTGTTTGGTGAGTTTCCCGACTGCGATCGTACGGGTAATGTCGGTGGTTCCATCCTTATACTGTCCACCTGAATCGATCAGCAACAAACCCTCCGGCTCCACTTTCAGACAGGTTTCGGGCATTGCGTGATAATGAATAACAGCGCCGTTGGGTCCGTATCCGGCAATAGTGCCGAAGCTTTCACCCACGAACAGTTCCTGCTGAGAGCGGTATTCGAGCAGTTTTTCCGCTACCGTCACCTCGTTCACCTCACCGGCAGGGACTGCCCGCTCAAGCCACATATAAAATTGTACCAGAGCCACACCGTCTTTGATCATCGCATTGCGGAAACCGTTCAGCTCGGTCTCATTTTTGACGCTTTTCATCAGATCTATGAACGAAGGGATGTCCACCACGCGACATGAGGCGGGAATGGTTTGACGCAGCTTGTAATTGATCTTACTCCCGGTGACACATACACTGCTGTTCTCCGGAAGGTTGGCTACATAGTCGAATATCTCCTGATAATCCCGCAGGATTACATCCTGCTCCGCGTAAGCATTTGCAACTTCATCGGTCAGTTTTTCCGGATCAATAAACAGAATGGATTCTTTTTCAGAAACAAACCCATATGCCATGGCAACCGGGTTGTAATCTACATCGTTGCCCCTGAGGTTAAAGGTCCACGCCACCGCATCGAGGGTGACGATGATGATGCCATCGGCATCTACCTTTTTCAGCTCGCTATTGATCCTGTCAATCTTGCTCTTCACCGATTCACCGGCGATTACTTCGGGGAGAATGAAAACTCTGTTTTTGGGAATTTCCGGACGATCGCTCTGAATTTCCGAAAAGGGATCAAATGTGGTCTCCAACCTGATCTCTTTGGTCTGGAGTCTGTTTTGCAGGGCGAGGGCGTCGGAAGCGGCATATACCAGTCCATCGATGCCTACCGTCCCACCCGGACCCACTTGTGCAATGATCCATTCGGTCATGTCCGGTGTATCGGCCTGTCCCATTTTAAAAAGCTCAAATCCCGTATCAGCCAGTTCATCGGCAGCTTGAAGGAAATAACGTGAATCGGTCCACACACCTGCCTGCGTTTTGGTCACGACGGCTGTACCGGCTGAGCCAGTAAATCCACTGATCCATTTTCTGGTTTCCCAATACTTGGGGGGATATTCACTTACATGGGCGTCGGTACTGGGGATGATGAATGCATCCAGCTGCTTCTCCTCCATGAATTGTCGCAGGGCCGAAAGTCTTTCGGGGATTTCACTTGTCTTCATTTCTCTATGATTTAGCTTTTAAAACAACAAATGTAACAAATTTGTTCTTATATTTGGGTCCGGCAATATCCTGATAAATCATTATTATTATCCAGCCGAATTTTCTATATTTGTCTTGAAAAATAATTGCAGGCACGGAATTCTATATTTACAAGAAAAACATAGACGAAAGCCGTAAAAATTAAATATGGCCAAAGTACAGGCTATAAGATTGATTCGTATGGACAACAGATCAGAAATCATCATGTACCAGACCGATGATGGTCTTACCAAAATCGAAACGAGATTGCAAGCTCTCAACCGTAAGCCGATGTATATGAAAGATTGGATAGAACGTTTGGATGATTTTCTAAAAATGACTGGAAAAGATATTCTTAGCGATGCCGGAAAAATAAGTATCGACAGATGTTGGAAAAAGCACAACAGGAATACGACAAATACAAAGAAAAAACCGCAAACCAATTAAGTAAAGTGGAAGAAGATTTTATCCGGCAGATCGAGCAAACGGCTAAACAGATCGAAAAAATGAAATGAAGACTACAATTGAACTCACAAATATGCGGTTTTATGCCTACCACGGCTTGCTGCCGCAAGAAAGCGAAGCCGGCAATGTGTTTTTGGTGAACATGACACTGGAGGCAGATATAGCAGCTGCCTGTACAAGCGATGATGTGAATGACACCATCAATTATGCCGATGTGTTTGAGTTGGTGAAAACGGAAATGGAGCAACCTTCCAGACTTTTGGAACATGTGGCCGGACGTATTCTCGCTAGATTAAAGGAACAATATCCGCAATTATCGTGTGTCAGAGTGAGCGTGGCGAAGATGCACCCCCCTGTGGGCGGCGAAATGGAAAAAGCGGCGATTGTGCTCACTGTATCAATGTAAACTGCCAACTTTTTCATACCTTTGTAGAAATTTCCGAACGCATGGATGAACTTGTAGATGACAAAATGCCTTCCATTGATACAGAAGTTCCGGTTGCTTCTCCCGATGTGATGGCACAGCAAGACGGACCGCTGATGTTGCGCACCGAGAATCTGGTGAAAAAATATGGCAAGCGGACTGTAGTGAATCATGTCTCCATCAACGTGAAACAGGGAGAGATTGTAGGGTTGCTCGGCCCGAACGGTGCCGGAAAGACCACCACATTTTATATGACAGTCGGGCTGATTGTTCCCAATGAAGGTGAAATTTTTATCGGAAAACAGAATATCACTGGTTATCCGGTCTACAAACGTGCGCAGAACGGTATCGGTTATCTGGCACAGGAAGCCTCCATCTTCCGGAAGATGACTGTTGAAGACAACATCAAATCGGTGCTGGAATTCACCAATATGTCCGCACGGGTACAAAAGGAGAAGCTTGAGACACTGATCGAGGAATTCGGACTGCAGAAAGTACGTAAGAACCTTGGTGACCGCCTTTCCGGAGGAGAACGGCGCCGTGCAGAGATTGCACGTTGTCTGGCTATCGACCCGAAATTTATCATGCTCGATGAGCCGTTTGCCGGTATCGACCCCATTGCGGTACAGGATATTCAGTCTATTGTAGCAAAACTCAAGTTCAGAAATATCGGCATTCTCATCACCGACCATAATGTGGATGAGACGCTGAGTATCACCGATCGTGCCTATCTGCTTTTTGAAGGGAAGGTCCTTTTTCAAGGTACGGCCGAAGAGCTGGCCGCCAATCCGATAGTTCGGGAGAAGTATCTGGGGCACGACTTTGAACTGCGCCGACGCACTTTCGATACACCCTGAAATTATGGCTCGCCTGCTATCCATCGATTACGGAAAAAAACGTACGGGAATTGCTGTGACCGATCCTTTACAGCTTATTGCCAACGGGTTGCCAACGGTAGAGACTTCCAGACTTTTTGACTTTTTGACAGATTATTTAAAAAAGGAAGAAGTTGCTGTGATTGTGGTTGGCCTGCCCAAACAAATGAATAATGAACCCTCGGAGAATATGAAACGGGTGGAACCTTTTGTAAACAGGCTCAGGAAGATCTATCCCCACATTCCGGTGGAGTATTACGACGAAAGGTTTTCATCGAAGATGGCACAACAGGCCATGATTGATGGAGGGCTCAAGAAGAAGGAGCGACAAAATAAGGCGCTGGTGGATGAGATCAGTGCCACCATTATTCTGCAGGGATATATGGAAAGCAAAAGAATGAGATTATGATTTTACCCATTTATATTTATGGTCAGCCGGTGTTGCGAAAGGTAACCCGGGATATTGACCCGGAAAATTATCCGAAACTGAAAGAACTCATTGGCAACATGTTTGAAACCATGTATAAGGCCGATGGGGTAGGACTTGCCGGTCCGCAGGTAGGGCTTGAGGATCGCCTCTTTGTGGTGGATCTTGCTCCGCTGGAGAGCGAAGAGCATCCCGAGTTCAATGATTTTAAAAAGGCATTTATCAATGCCCACATTACAGAGCGCAGTGGCGAAGAGGTACTGATTGAAGAAGGATGCCTGAGTATTCCGGGTATCCATGAGAAGGTGCCACGCGAAGACAAAATACGGATATCATATCTCGACGAAAACCTGCAGCCCCACGACGAAACATATGAGGGGTATATGGCGCGGGTGATTCAGCATGAATATGATCACCTCGACGGGATTATGTTTGTGGACAAGATATCTCCCTTGCGAAAGAGAATGATCAAGAGCAAACTTTCCAACATGGAAAAGGGTAAGGTAGCCTGCGATTACAAGATTAAGCCTGTGCGTCAGTAGCTCTTCCCAGTCAGCTTTCGGGCTGCCTTTTCATCCAGGAACCAAAGGAGATTTCCCGAATCCGGTTGCACCCGTGCTGCCGGATATTTTTTTTCAGCCCGGTGGGGATGGCCGATAATCTCTTCTACCTTATCCGCCTTATTTTCGCCTGTCACCAGAAACGCGACGTTTCTGGCGGCATTGATCACCTTCCCGGAGAGGCTCACCCGTTTCTGTCCGCTTGTGGGATGGGTTGCTGCCACACAATTATCCGGACTATTCCAAAGTTCGATTTCATGAGGAAAGATGGACGCCGTATGTCCGTCGTCTCCCATTCCAAGCATCAGGATGTCAAATGTGGGAACACCGTGTATCGATTCCAGTTTGGCGCTGAGTAAATCACCATAACGTTTGGCTTCCACTTCCGGAACATTTTCTCCGTGGATGCGAAAGATATTTTTGTCGGACACCGGTACGAAATGGAACAGATGCTCTTTCGTCATTTTGTAGTTGCTTTCATCGTCGGTCGGCGGTACACAGCGCTCATCGCTCCAGAAAAACTTGATTTTGTTCCAGTCTACCTCCCCTTCCCGGAGTTGTGCCCAATAGTCAAAAAGCGACTTTGGCGTGGAGCCACCCGAAAGGGCAATGTTCACACTGTCGTTCTCTGCCAGAATCTCCAGGAACCATGCTGTGAACGACTGGCTCAATTCTTCCTTCGTCTTAAATATCTGAATATCCATATTTCAGTTTCATTAATTAGCGTTCAGTTATCAACTCTTCAGAAGCAAATTTGATAGGGATAGCAGTTTGGAAATTGATGTCCGACCGCCAGCTTTTATAGTTCGCAATATATCCCGTCTTCCGCCAGATTTTTGCAGGGATAACGCCAGGTATTTTCTTTTCCCTCAATCAGATCATCGGCCACATCGGGTCCCCACGATCCGGAGGGATAGCCGTGTAGCGGAGCCTCTTTGTCGTTCTTCCAGTAATCGAGTACGGGTTGAACAAATCTCCAGGTTTCCTCAGCTGCTTCACTGCTCATATAGAGCATGTTGTCACCATTCATACAGTCGAGAATCAATCTTTCGTAAGCACTCGGAATGTAATGATCGTTCAGCTCGGTGTAGTGAAAATCCATGTTAACCGATTTCACCTCATAACCGCTTCCGGGAACCTTCATTCCCGTCTTGAGCAGGATTCCCTCGTCGGGTTGGATGCGAAGAATAAGCTGATTGTCTGAATGCGTGGAGTTGTCGGCCTTTTTAAAAAGTTTTTGTGGCGATGGCTTGAAATGAATTACCACCTCCGTCACGTTTGTAGGCAATCTTTTTCCGGTTCGGATATAGAAGGGAACACCTTGCCAACGCCAGTTGTCGATATAGACCTTCATGGCTGCATAAGTTTCGGTTCGGGAGTCTTTATCCACATTTTTTTCATTCCGGTAACCTTTGTACTGTTCCCCCCTGACCGTGGCGTCGGTGTACTGACCGCGAATCACATTCTTTTTCAAATCGCTTTTGCTGAAAGGACGCAATGAACGAAAGACTTTCATTTTTTCAAACCGGATATCCTCCGGAGTGATTTTGGCCGGTGGTTCCATCGCCACCAGGGAAACGATCTGCAGAAGATGATTTTGTATCATATCACGCAATGCGCCTGAGTGGTCGTAGTACCCGCCCCGATCCTCCACTCCGATGCGCTCTGCCGCAGTAATCTCCACATGTTGAATAAAATTCCGGTTCCAGAGCGGCTCATAAATTCCGTTGGCAAAACGGGTCACCATCAGGTTCTGAACGGTCTCCTTTCCCAGATAATGGTCGATCCGGTAGATCTGATCCTCATAGAAAAAATCCAGCAGCTGTTCGTTCAAAGCGATGGCAGAGTCAAGATCGTGGCCGAAGGGCTTTTCAATAATGATTCTTCTGAATCCTTTTTGCTGCTGTGTAAGTCCGTTCCCGTAAAGATACTTGGGGATAACGGTATATAGAGAGGGAGGGGTTGAAAGATAAAATATATAATTCTGTCCGAGGTTATGTTTCTTGTTCAGCGAGTTCAATTTGTCCTTCACGTGGACATACTCTTCACCTTTTCCGGTGTCGATGCTCAGGTAATAAAGCCGGGTCAGAAAGTCATCGGTCTTCTCTCTGGGCGCATCTTTATAATGTGCAAATGACCTGATACCCTCTTTCATTTTTCTCCTGAACTGTCCGTCAGTAAATTCAGTCCGGCTTACGCCCAATACGACGTATCCTTCCGGAAGCGATCCGTTCATATAAAGATCGAACACTGCCGGAATTAGTTTCCTGTAAGTGAGGTCGCCTGAGGCACCGAAAATGACCAGTGCCTGGTTGATTGTTTTTTTCATTACACGATGCTTTTGGATACATGTAAAAACAAATGTACGACCAAAAAGTTGACTGACTCCGCAGTCAAAAAAAAAATCGATCTTTCATGGAAAGTTAAAATGATTAGAACTTTGATAGTTAGATAATTTGTTGTATCTTTGCCGCTCGAAAAAATAAGTTTATTTATTTAACGCTTTAATAATTAATTTGGTATGAATAATTACGAAACCGTTTTCATTTTGACTCCCGTTTTGTCTGATGCTCAGATGAAGGAAGCGGTTGAAAAATTCAAGAACCTCCTCTCAGAGCAAGGGGCTGAAATTGTCAACGAAGAAGACTGGGGATTGCGCAAGATGGCCTATCCTATCGACAAGAAGACGACTGGTTTTTACACTTTCCTCGAATTTAACGCCGACCCGTCGGTGGTTGAAAAACTGGAAGTCAATTTCCGTCGTGATGAACGTGTAATCCGTTTCTTAACCGTGAAACAGGATAAATTTGCATTGGAATATGCCGCAAAAAGAAGAAATAACAAAGGCGGTAAAAAACAGGAATCCCATGCATATGCTGCAGAGAATGTGAAATCAAGAAAGCAGGAAAAGGCAGCATCGGTTGAAACAGAAGTAGAATCAAACGAAAAGGAGGATTAAACAATGGCTAAACAATCAGAAATCAGATATTTGACCCCGCTGTCAGTAGATGTAAAAAAGAAAAAATATTGCCGGTTTAAAAAGAACGGTATCAAATACATCGATTACAAGGATCCGGAATTCCTGAAGAAGTTCCTGAATGAACAGGGCAAGATTTTACCCAGAAGAATTACCGGTACATCATTGAAGTTTCAACGTCGTATAGCGCAAGCAGTGAAGAGAGCACGTCATATCGCCCTGCTTCCTTACGTAACAGATTTAATGAAATAAGAAGGAGGAAAAGATATGGAAGTAATATTGAAAGAAGATATACTGAGTTTGGGTTACAAAGATGACGTGGTAAGCGTGAGAAAAGGATATGCCCGTAACTTTCTTATTCCACAAGGAAAAGCCGTCATAGCCAGTGAATCAGCCAAGAAGGTGTTGGCTGAAAACCAAAAGCAGCGTGCTCATAAGCTTGCACAGATAAAAGCAGACGCTCAGGTTGTTGCCGACAAACTGGAGGGTATATCACTGACTATTGGTGCCAAAGCCAGTTCTACAGGCACTATTTTCGGGTCAGTGACAAATATCCAGATTGCAGATGCTCTTCAGGCAAAAGGATTTGAGATAGATAGAAAGTTGATTCTCATTAAAGATGCCGTGAAAGAAGTCGGTAATTACAAAGCTGTTGTGAAGCTTCACAAAGAGGTTACCGTTGAGATACCGTTCGAAGTGGTTGCAGAATAAAGCACCTTTTGTATAATATAAACAGCCTCGGGTAATTTGCCCGGGGCTGTTTTAGTTTTTAACCCTGTTCTTTTTTACTGAAGTGATATCCTATAACCTGAATTTCTTCCATTGATCGGCGTTGTCATTAAATTGCAACAATATGTGCAAAAAATACAACAACTCCCTTATTTTTAATTTGTTGTGTTATAAAAATAATCGAAAAAAAATTGCAGATTCATAACTTTAATTATATTTGTACAAAATATAGATTTATGTGCTTACGGTTGAAACATATTAATCTATGGGTATTCCTGAACCTCACCTTATTGCTTATTTCCTGCAATCCGGATGGAAATATACAGGAATTTTCCAGTGCAGAGAAAAAAAAACTGGAAGAGAGAATTTCACAAGATCATTTTTCAATCGACTCCATTCATATTTTATTAAAAAAAAGCAACAGCGAAAGAGATGAACTGGCTATGTCTGTATTTTACAAAGAACTGGGTGAAAGAATGCGAGAATCATCCAATTTCTCCAAAGCCATTGCCTATCATCAGCAGGGATTATTGTCCGCTTATAAGATTAAAGATACCATTGGGATTACACAGGCTCTGAATAATTTGGGTACGGATTTCAGAAGAATCGGCGCATTGCCTGAAGCTTCTGATTATCATTACCAGGCACTGCAGATGGCAGAAGCCTTTTCTCTCAGAAATGAACCCATGGGCCGGAAAAATCGGGTAATGGCAATAAACGGTATAGGGAATATATACCTTTCCGCTGGAAGCTACGAAGAGGCTGAAAGATCGTTTCGGGAAGCATTGAAGGAAGAAAAGATACTAAATAGTCATGTGGGGCAGGCTATTAATTATGCAAACTTGGGTGCTATCTTCGAAGAAAAACAGATGTACGATTCTGCTTTCTTCTATTATCAGCGTTCCATGGAACATAATGTGCAGGCAAAATCACTGATGGGTATAGGTTTATGCCATATTCATATCGGATATATCTATGAACTGCAACATCTATATGATAAAGCAGAACATACTTATTTGCTGGCTTACGATATAATGAACGATCTTACTGATACATGGCACTGGCTGGAAGCTACGCTGGCGTTAGCACGCATAAATCTGCTGAAAGGCGATTTTGCAGAATCGAAAGAGTATATAGAACTGGCAAAAGAAGCTGCTAACGAAATTCATTCACCGGAACATCTCTCTAAAGTATATAATTTACTGCATGAATATCACCTGGGGATGGGAAACTTTGCAGGAGCACTGAACGATTACAAGATCAGCATGGCATTTCAGGATAGCATCCAGAATATTGAGAAACTTAATAAGGTAACCGACATGCGATTAAAATATGAACGGGATAAAAACAGGCACTTCATATCAGAACTGAATCTGAGAAACGAAATGGAGACCAGTCAGAAAAGGACCATTCTGTATGCATCCTTTATCTTCGTCGTATTGTTGATTCTTTTGCTGATTACGCTCATGTATGCATACCTTCAACGCACAAAAAGCAACAAGATTCTCCGGAATTTAAACCGTATACGGACAAATTTTTTCACCAACGTGACACATGAATTCAGAACTCCGCTTACCGTTATTCTGGGTCTGAGCAATCACATGCAGAATGAGAAATATCTCTCTCTGGCCGAAACGAAATCGTATCTGAAAGCAATCGACAGACAGGGCGCACATTTGCTGTCACTGGTAAATCAATTGCTGAGTATGTCCAGGATCAATGCAGGATTAGATACGCCTGAGTGGCAGAAAGGGAACATTGTTGTCTACCTGCAGATGATAATAGATTCTTTTCGGCTATACGCTAAAAGCAAGAATATTCAGTTAATTTTCACCTATAATGAAGCGATCATAGAGATGGATTTCGTTTCCTATTATATGGACGATATAATGCAGAACCTGTTGTCAAATGCCATCAAATTCAGTCACCCCGGCAGCAATATTTCCATTCAACTTGTCACCCTGAAACAGAAAGATGTGATCCTAACAGTGGCTGATCATGGAAAGGGGATATCGAAGCAGGAGATAGAACATATTTTTGATCTTTTTTACCAGGGAACGCAATCTGATAAAAATAACGGAAGCGGAATTGGCTTAAGTTATTGCCGACAGCTGGTAGAAATGATGCATGGAAAAATTGAGGCAGAAAGTGAGGAAGGACAAGGAACCATATTTACGATTACGTTACCTCTCCGGCAGTCAATCGAGGCCAATCTGCCTCTCTGGAAAATTCATCAGCCCGAAATTTTTTCACCTGTCAGGGTAATCCCGGAAATAGGATACCCCGGCACAGCATCAAATGAGTCACATTACGGAGAACCAATTACAGGAATTGACCGGAGATCTACGATCCTGATTATAGAAGACAACGAGGACGTGGTACTCTATATTAAAGCCCTGCTTTCTGCCCGCTACAACGTGTTTGCCGAACGTGACGGTGTTGAAGGGTTGGAGCGTGCCAGTGAACTGATGCCTGACATCATTATTTCCGATATCATGATGCCCAACAAAGACGGGCTTACTCTCTGCAGGGAGATTCGCACATCTATGTTGTTGAATCATATTCCGGTGATCCTACTTACTGCAAAAGGTACACAGGAGGACCGGTTGAAAGGATTGCAACAGGGCGCAGATGCATATATACGTAAACCTTTTCATCTGAATGAACTTTTAATACAGATTGAAACCCTGATAGAAAACCGCCGTTTACTCAAGGAAAAATACATGCGGGCAATTCTAAAAGGTGACGTGTCAGGGGAAAAAGATGCCGGTATGGAATTCCTGCAAAAAGCTACGGATATCGTGTACAGCGAAATGCAGAATTCTCATTTCTCCACGGTAACTCTGGCCGAAAGACTCTGTGTCAGCCCTTCGCAACTCAACAGAAAACTGAGTGCAGTATCCGGTTATACGCCGTCCTTATTTATCATGAATCTGCGTGTGAACTGTGCCAAAAAGAAACTTGCATCGGGAGATAAACCGATTGGTCAGATTGCCGAAGAATGTGGTTTTTATGATCTGGCCTATTTTTCCCGTATTTTTAAAAAACTAACACACGTGTCTCCCTCCCAATACCGGCGTTTACCGATGTAATGCTGTATCTGTCATCCGTTAAACAAGGAGCAACCTGACTATTCCCCATCTTCTTCAAATTGTATATTCCGTTTCGGTTTTGGTTTATATATCGTTTGATTATCAGATATATAAATGGCCGTTGTGCGAGAATAACACAAATTGGCTCAATTGTTAATGCTTGATTCATCCAATTTTTTGAAAAAATAATCCTAACATTTATTTACGATATCTGCTACGTTTGTCGTCTTAAATGCGCTGATCAGGGATGCAGAAAACTGTATAGAGTATGCGTAATCCAAAAAAAATAAAGTTATGGCAAAATTAATTGATGAAGCCCGATCAAACTCGCTGATGAGTATGCTGCTAAAGCAGGTATATGATACTATTACCAACGGGGGAGATCCCGATTCTGTGGGGCCTAATGATTTTATCGCCTTTGATCCGATAGGAATTGTATTGACCGAGGATACTTTCGATTTCGCACTGAAAGGACTTTTTGGCTCAGCTCCTTCTCCAAAACCAGAGCTCGATAAAGATGGAAAACCAATCCTGGATAAAAACGGTAATCCAGTCATCGACATGGAAGGATACAAAAATTTACTGGCGGAAAACAAGTTCCGAAGATACCTCCAAATGGAACAATTTGCAGCGATGGTGGATGCCATACCATCCCGGATTCCATCCATGGTGGAGGGAAAGAACGGACGGCAGGTGACGATTTTCAACGACTCCAGCAAAAGAGTGTCAAAGGTTTATGAAGATCTGCTGCAATGGTCGGTGGTGGTGGATACTCCCATGGATGCCAAGGTGGAGAAGAAACTCGATTCATTGCGTAACAAACTTTTCAAGATTAAGAAAATCAAGAATCCCGATTTTGATGAGACGTTACCCATCGACGACACCAATCAGCCTGAGATTGTACATTCATTTGTTTCACCCATGTATGCAAAGTACGTGGAGTACGAAATGAAGTACTATGCAGAGGTGGAAAAGAACAACGAAGTGAGGGTCGCTGCAGATAACGGAGATCCCGATGCCATGGCTCAACTTTCCATTGACGGAAAAAACATGAAGAAACGGGAAGATATGGCTCTGAAAGCATGGCAGTCGCTTGGCTATAAAGAAGGGGTAGAGCGGATTCAGAATTATCTGAGTGAAATAGAAGAAAAACACATGCTTGTGATCAAGAAACGGTTGCAGTCGGAGTTTCGGAACAGCCAGCGTACCCGCATTCTGGATTACATCAACTATTCGCCTTCTATTCCCATTCCGGCCGGAGTGATGACAGAATCTAAAAACTGGCCCACCATCGTCCTGAATGAACGGGAATTCAGTTACGATTCCTCCAGTACCACCCACAAATGGAAAGCCGGTCTGGGCTTAAATTTGGGAATCTTCTCCATCGGAGCAAGAGGGGGCGGAGAACATCAGAAACGGGAATCAGAGATTGATATGAGCAACGTATATATCTCTTTCAAATTGGGAAAAGTAAGGGTAGAAAGGGGATGGTTCAGCCAGGAGTTCGTGGAATCAAAATACTGGAAACTGCATGAAAACTCGCCGCAGGAACTGAACGGAGATACGATAAGTTCAGGAAACGACAAAGATGGGCTGATGCCTTCTATCATCACTGAACTGATTATCGCGAAAGATGTCGTCATGCGATTTGGGGACAGCACCACCAGTACAAAGTTTACCAAAGATTATGTGAATGCCGGAGGAGTGGTGGGGATCGGTCCCTTTGTCCTGGGTGGAGGTTACAGTTATGAGAACCAGGAATCACACATCGACGCAAGTTTCAAAGGAAAAGATCTGCTGTCACCCGGGTGTTATATTATCGGATACAAATGTCATATTGTACCCAAATCGCCCAATCCAAATCCTGCAATAACTAAATGGACGGATGGAAAGTCCGAATAAAATATTCGAACTCAGTGGCGTGCCGCACAGTAAGTATGGCGGCACGCTTTGTTATAAATTATAATGACAGCGGATCATATGAAACGAGCATGATAATCATTATCATACAAGTAGATGATTAAAGCGAGTTCCATACGATACATTTGAAAATAAATAATTTTTATCGTATGAAATATTATATTGCATTATACCAAAAACTGAAGGAAATTTATTTTTCGGAGAGCTCAAAGGTAAATGATCTGGTTTTGCTCTGTCCCTCACTTCGTCTCTATGAGATGGAAGATCTTACCTTGCTTAAACCGCTGAGTCTGATAACAGATCCTTCCCAGATCGCAGGCTCCATACTGAAGAAACAGCAGGTCTCCTACGAACTGAATTCTCTTCCTTCTTCCGATAAGTACTGGGATCTTAACCCAAACAATACGTTGTTTGACGCATATAGAGAAATTCTCAACTACGCAGGTGTAAAGGACCTGGAGCAGGGTTTGGAGACACTCCTGGCTTCCGAAAATGATAAATTGATTAGGGACGGGAAGGAAACGCCGGAGTATAAGGCATATGTCAAACATATGAAAGAGTATGAAAAGCAGTTGACTTTCATAGAAGATCATCTGGCTCAGTTTGATGAAAAGATGACCGAAGAGGAAAAAAGGAACTGGTCAGATCAGCTCACCTTGATCACCTTGAAAAAAGATATGGCGTTGGCAAACTGGAAAATTAAAGGTAATAAGGAATTTATTGAGGAGGCTTTGCAGGTACAAAACAAATTATCGGAAACAGATCGCTTCCTCGATTTGTTTCAATCGGTAAAGAACTATTTCGATGCTTCCGAAAAAACAGATGTTACTGCACTTTCAGCAATTCACGACATCCATTTTATACCGTACGATTTCATGGAAAATGAATCTGGCTGGCGCAATCTTTTCCTTGATAAAAATGAGATGGAATCACTTTTCACGAAGGCTAAAGCTGATTCGCAACACTTGCCTGCACAAATTCTGGATATTGAATATGACGAACAATATATTGAAAGTATTGAGTTTGATTACGCTTTCATCCATCTCAAGAGAGGATGGTTCAATAAACAGATATTCAGCTCCACCTGTTTTCAGTGGAATGAATCGCAGCCTATCTCTGACGGTGAGACAATATCGACAGATTTTAAACTTCCGGCTTTTCCCAAAGTAATGCTGCTGGTGAAAAATCTGAAGATTAATCTTGTCGATGCAATCTCGGAGGATCAGGTAATTAACCAGGACCAGCTCATTCATTTTGGTCCTGTGATTCTCAAGCAGCAGCTTTTTATAAATGACAGGACCAAACAAAAATTTCTGAAAACTGTGACCAACAAAGGAACAATCAGGTCGGATCAGCTGAATTACATGATCCGCAAAGCCGATGTGGCGGAGACTCACACTCTCCCTGAAAAGCCGATGAAAGAGGATTCCGGCATTGCAGAATCGGCCATCAGGACAAGGAGCATACCTTTCTACCGGAGGATGAAACCCATGGCGGTAAATCTCCCGGGGAGAGAATCCCCATCAATGGAAAGTGCCGGGCCGAATCGAGAGGCGTTGTCTTTGGAAATGCTTCCATTCAAAGGAGGCGGGTTGTTTACTAAAATTTATGTGAATCAGATTGAGCAGGCCTCCCGGGTATTTTTTAATATCCACGACAGTAATTCCGGGAAAGGGATATATAAATGTTCCCTCTCAGTCAAAGGAACCGATAATAGCCGTGTTTATGAAGTGGAAACAGATCAAAACGGACAAATCTCAGTCACCATACCAGTCGGAAGTTTTGAAATGGAAATGCGGGCTGATGGGTATAAGGCGTTGATTAAAAATTTTAGATTGGAAAACGCCAATCCCGTCACACTTACTTTTTCTATGGACCGTGAAGAGGTGAAGTTCAAATCCTATTTTCTGGTAGGAATGGTTTGTGAGCGTATACCCAAAATGCCCCAATAAATAAAAATCAAAAAAATGAGAACATTAAGATATTATTCGAAGTCGCCGGAAGTGAAAATATTGTGTGAAATGCTTTACAAACTGGGGTATAACGTGAAAATATCAGACTCATTCAGTCTGGAAGTCGACGCAGCTGTAAAACAATTTCAAGGGCATCATTCGTTGGTCGTTGATGGCATTGCAGGTCCCAAAACGTGGCAAAAACTATATGAGCTGTCTCCTGAGATAATCAGTCAAAATGATAAATTACTCTCTGAATCCGATCTGGTTGACTTTGCGAGAAATTTCGGATTGGAGCTGACCGTAGTCAAAGCCGTAAACGAGGTTGAGAGTGGTGGCAAAGGATTTCTGATGAATGGCAAACCGATAATCTTATTCGAAGGTCATATTTTTTTTCGTGAACTGGAGAAACGAGGCATCAATCCACAACAGTTTATGAATGCGGACAACCAGGATGTACTCTATGAGAGATGGACAAAAAATTATTATCTGGGAGGTGTAAGAGAATATGACCGGCTTCAAAAAGCAATACAAATATCAGGAAGTGATATTTTCCGGGAAGCCGCGTTCTCTGCTGCATCGTGGGGCTCTTTTCAGATAATGGGATACCATGCAGTGAGCCTCGGTTACAATGATGTATATGATTTCGTGGACCGGATGCACCTGCATGAGAGAGAGCATCTCGACGCTTTTGGTCGGTTTCTTCGGGTAAACGGGCTGATTCCGTTACTGGCCTCCAAACAGTGGGCTGGATTTGCTGAACGATATAACGGGTCGGGTTACAGACAGAATCGCTATGATACAAAATTGGAAAAAGCCTATCAGAAGTATGAGGGTCTTGCATATTAAGAGGGGATCAACAATCTCGACAAAGAATTGCCGGTTGTAAAAGCACCAGAATAACCAAGACAATTGATGGCTTTGATAAATAAATGTATTACTACAGACTGGATACCAATTTAACCAAAAAAGAGGGTGTATCACAGAATACAATAGATAATTTCTTTTCAAACGTGTGTTTAGACATAAAAATAACCCCCAAAAGTATTTTGTCTAACTTTTGGGGGTCGGTTCAACGTGATTACACCCTCTTTCTATTCGGAGACCTGTTTGAGAACAAATTCAGACATTCATTTCTCTGAAGATTAATTTTTATTTTGAGACAGGCTCTAATCTAATTTCAATGATGTTGACAAAAAATCTCCATCGTATCTCTGGCAATGGTGAGCTCCTCATCGGTGGGAATGATCACCACCTTTACCTTCGACGTGGGCTTGCTGATGACCACTTCTTTGGCACGTACCGAGTTGTTCAGTTCCTCATCCAGCTCTATGCCCATAAACTCCATGTTTTTGCATACATCGCTACGGGTAATAGCTTGGTTTTCACCTACACCCCCTGTGAATACGAGGATATCCACGCCTCCCAACGCGGCGGCATAGGATCCCACATATTTCCGGATACGATAATTGTAAGTGTTCATGGCCAGTTCAGCCCGTTTATTCCCATTTTCTATGCCTGCCTGTATTTCACGCATGTCGGAGGAGATGCCGGAAATACCGAGCACTCCGGAGAACTTGTTCAGCAGTGTGGAAATTCCTTTGGTGCCCATATGTTCCTTCTCCATGATGTAGGAAATAACACCTGGATCCACGTCACCCGAACGGGTACCCATGATAAGACCTTCCACGGGTGTCATGCCCATGCTTGTGTCAATCGATTTTCCGTTTTTGATGGCTGTGACAGATCCACCATTACCAATATGCGCCGTGATGATGCGTTGTTCCTCATAGGGGACTCCTAGGAATTCGCAAGCTCTCCTGGATACATATCGATGGCTGGTGCCGTGAAAGCCGTATCTGCGGATGCCGTATTTTTCGTATAAAGAATAGGGAATTCCGTACATATAGGCATAATCGGGCATGGTCTGATGGAATGCCGTATCAAAGACACCCACTTGTGGCGTGTCGGGCATCAGTTCCTGGATGGCATAAATACCTTTCAGATTGGGCGGGTTATGCAGGGGAGCCAGTTCAATGCATTCATTCAGCATATCAATCACCTCGTCGGTAATCAGTACACTTGCATTGAAACGTTCGCCGCCGTGAACCACCCTATGACCCACCGCATCGATCTCGTCGAGCGATTTGATACATCCGTACTTCTCGCTGAGCAACACGCCCAGAATATATTCAATGCCGGCACGATGTTCGAGAATTTCTCCTTCGAGCATTACTTTCTGCCCGCCGGGTAATGTAAGTTTGAGGAATGAACCTTTCATTCCGATTTTTTCAATGCCTCCCTGCGCGATCACCTCTTTGCTTTCCATTTCGAAAAGCTTGTACTTGATGGATGAACTTCCGCAATTTAAAACCAATATCTTCATGCTGTATCTGCTTCTCCTTAATTAAACACCGTTTTATTTATCGAAACCGGATTGCCGTTTTCATCGTATATATAAAATCCCTTTCCTGTACGCACTCCCAGTTGATTGGAACGGTATAGCTTCCAAAGTAGCGGATTGGGCTTGTAATGTGTTTCTCCGAAATCGTTGAACATGGCTTCCATGAGGGTAACCAGGCGCTCAATACCCACGATGTCGGCCATGCGGAAAATGCCAAAGCGCTGTCCGTAAATGATCGTCAGGGTTTCTTCTATATCTTCCGGGGAGCTGACTCTTTCGAGCAACATCTGACAAGCTTCGTTCAGCATGATCGCCAGAAAACGAAGACTTACATTTCCATTGCTTTCATTGATGCGGTGAGGCTTAAAATTGATAAGTTTGGCAAAGATCTCCATCTCCTGATAAACCTCTTCCGATGTATACATCCCCTTGGAAATCTCCAGGATGCGCGCATCGGGGTGTGAGACCGGAAAATAAAGGCTTACACAACGTTCTTTGTGATCAAGTTCCGCAGCGAGCTCACTAATGATAATGGTAGATCCGTTGGTGGCGATGATGGCATCAGGATCGAGCACTTCTTCCAGTTTCTTAAAAATATTCTTTCGCACCGGTGTACTTCTTCGTCCGCCCTCCGAATATCGGGTACATTCAATGACCAGATCACATCCTGCAAAGTCTTCATATACCAGCGTGGGCGTGATGCGATTCATGATAATCTTCTTTTCCGAGGGGGTCAGCCCCCAGCTGCTGATCTTCTGATCCATCACTTTACTCAGCTCGCTCATCACGAAATCGATCCGTTCCTGCGATTCATCCAGAAAGACCACATCCATTCCTGCAGTCGCAGTCATGATAATGATGGTTCTTCCCTCCTTGCCGGCACCCACGACTCCGATCTTTGAGAACAAAGGCTTGTTTTTACTCTCTGCAGTGATTGTAAGTCCGTATTTTTCAATAGGCTCTATGACCATTTCGCTCATATCCAACTATTTATATTGTTTCATCCCGATGGCCTGATTGGCAGCGATGACCACCATCTTGTAAATATCGTCTACCGAACAACCCCGTGACAGATCGTTCACGGGTGCTGCCATTCCCTGCAGCACGGGACCTACCGCTTCGGCATTCCCCAATCGTTGTACCAGCTTATATCCAATGTTTCCCGACTCCAGGGTGGGGAAGACCAGGACGTTGGCTTTCCCGGCAATATCACTTCCCGGGGCTTTGCTCGCTCCGACAGCAGGTACGAGTGCGGCATCGGCCTGCAACTCCCCGTCGATCAGCAGGGAGGGACTGATCTCTTTTGCAATGCGGGTGGCTTCACGCACCTTGTCGATCATTTCATGCTCTGCACTTCCTTTGGTAGAAAAGCTTAGCATGGCTACTCGAGGCTCTATGCCCACCAGACTCTTCATCGTTTGTGCCGAAGCTATGGCAATGGATGCCAGTTCCTCTGCCGTGGGATTGGGCATCACCGCACAGTCGGCAAACAACAGGATGCCGTTTTCGCCGTATTGTGGGGTTTGTGTAAACATAATAAAGGCTCCCGATACTACTTTTACTCCGGGAGCGGTTTTTATAATCTGCAGGGCAGGGCGCAACACGTCGCCCGTGGTATTTTGTGCGCCGGCAATCTCACCATCGGCATCACCATTTTTGATCATGAGGCAGGCCAGGTAAAGAGGATCCTCCACGAGTGATGCAGCCTGTTCGGGAGTCATCCCCTTTTTTTTGCGTAATTCCAGCAACAGGTTCGTGTATATTTCTTTTTTGTCGTGATTCTTCGGATCGATGATCGTGCCGCTGTTTATATTGTCGAGTCCGAATTTTTTTGCTTGTTCCGCAATTTCCCCGGGGTTTCCCAACAGAATAATTTCAGCCACACCATCGCAGATTAATCGGTCTGCTGCTCTGAGCGTGCGCTCCTCTGATCCTTCGGGTAAAACGATCCGTTGTTTATTCGCTATTGCTCTTTCGACAAGACTGTCAAGTAAATTCATTGTTTATCTAATGTTTTGGTTATCCTATAATGATCAGGATAGAATTTCAAAATAAAATAAATGATCCGCAAAAGTACGAAAATTTGCGCGAAACAGATAGCAAAATGGTAGTGAAAAGCTTTTATTCTCTGATGAGTCTGCTTCGGTCGAGTATTTTCACTATACGCCCTCTGAGTTGAATAATACCCTCATCCTCCATTTCCTTCAATGACCTGGCAAGCGATTGACGCTGTACGCCAAAATACTCCGCCAACTGCGTCCGGGAACGTTTCAGATTAAAAGTGTCTTTCTCCACTGTGGTTTTCTCCAGAAAGAAAGTGGCCAGCTTTTTTCTCAGACTTTTCAGGGAGATCATCTGCAATTTGTTGGTCAGAAAAAAGGTAAGGTCGGCATTCATTGTCAGAAAATTGGTCAACAACTGCCTGTTTTCTGCCATCTCGTCGAGCCAGGCTTCTTTGGATATTTTCAGGAAAACGCAGGGCTCAGCGGCAATCACATCCACCGGGTAGCTTTTTTTCGCACCATAAATGAAGGCAGGAGCAAGGGGAATCACAGCTTCAAGGATGTCAATATTCAAGACGTTCCCTTCCAGGGTGATCATCTCTGTGCGCACGCTGCCTTGTACCAGCAACATGACCCATTTTATGGGTTCTCCCTGGAGTACGATGGTTTCTCCTTTCTTGTAGGTGAGCACCTCCTTTACATTCCTGTCGAGAAACTGATCATGTTCCTTCTGTGACATTCCCTTGAATAAGGGACAATAAGATAATTCCTGATCGTGATGATATGCTCCGTGTGATTGTTCGCTGTGCCCATAATCTGTGGGTATCTGGTTTTCCAACAGATGGTGCAGATGACTGTGAGAGTGTCCCGTTTGCTCTGTAATATGTGTACTGTCTTCCATAAAATAACGAGAGTTTGAAGTTAAACAATGGGAAATGACCTGGATTATTTTTTTGTTGTTAATTAATTAAAAAAAATGAGGAGTGTCTCCCGGGTGACAATTTTCGGGGAGCAGGAAACCGATCTTTGTAATATAAAACGAAATTAGCAAAAACAAACAACAAAAACAAACAACTAAAAATTAAGCATGATGAAAACAAGAAATTACTCATTAAAAAGCAACCTGCTTCAATCAGCATTCATTTTATCGCTGATTGTGGCTTTCTCTTTTGTAAACGTTCAGCCTGCTTCGGCTCATTGCGATTCTTTTGATGGACCTGCGTTACAGGACGCAGCCAAAGCTTTGGAAACCAATAATGTGAATCTGGTATTGAAATGGATCAACACTGATATGGAAGCGGAAGTGGTCCCATTGTTTCACAAAACATACAGCCTGAAGAATGGCGACAAGGAAGTGTATGAAATCGTGAAAAAGCATTTCTATGAAACATTTATCCGTCTGCATCGTGAAATGGAAGGTGCTCCTTTTACCGGATTAAAACCTGCCGGAACAACGGCACAGATCACGGTGATGAGTGATAAAGCATTGAATACCGGTGATTTTGCTTCTTTGCTAAAAGCATTAAACAAACATGTAAATAGTCAACTTCAGGAGAAATACGACAAAACAGCCGCTCTGTATAAAGTGAAGGACAATTCAGTGGAGGAGGGTCGTCAGTTTGTGAAAGCATATGTCGACTACACCCACAGCGTGGAGGCCGTGCACGATCTTCTGGCCCGTGGCGAAGCTCACCAGCACTGATCTCTTTAAAAAATCACTTCAAAAAAAGGGGCGGAATCATTTTGTAGTGACCCCACCCCCTTTTTTATTGGATGGATTGTGATGCCACCTCCATTTTTTTTCTGATCTCTTCGGTGCAGAGATTGCCGATACTCCCTGCGTGGGAGTGATGCACTCTCTTCTCGGCGTGAAAAATGCCTGCCTGCACTTCTTTACCCACCTGCTGATACGCTTCCCTGAAAGGAATACCTTGCAGCACGCGTTTGTTTACTTCTTCCACAGTAAACAGGTATTCATATCGTGGATCGGAGAGAATATCTTCATTGACGACAATATGTTCCAGCATAAAATGAGACATTCCCAGCAGTGTATGCAAGGTCTCAATCGCCGGGAAGAGCACTTCTTTCAGTAGTTGATAGTCCCTGTGATAACCATGCGGCATGTTGGTGGTCATCAGTGAGATCTCATTGGGCAGGCTCTGCAGGCGGTTGCTGTGAGCCCTGATAAGTTCCCATACATCGGGATTTTTTTTGTGGGGCATGATACTCGATCCGGTGGTCAGCTCTTTCGGGTAAGAGATAAACCCGAAATTCCCGGACAGATACATGCAGTTGTCGGAAGCAAGTTTGTTGAGCGTGGAGGCAATGTTGGACATACTTTGTGCGAGAATTCGTTCGGTCTTGCCCCGTCCCATCTGGGCGGCTACCACGTTGTAGCTCATCGTGGCGAAGCCCAGTTCGCGGGTTGTCATCTCTCTGTCGAGCGGAAAAGAACTTCCATAACCGGCTGCAGAACCAAGTGGATTCTGATCTGCCACCTTCCAGGCCGCTGCGAGCGTCTGCATGTCATCTACCAGCGTTTCGGCATAGGCTCCAAACCACAAGCCAAAAGATGATGGCATTGCAATTTGTGCGTGGGTATAGCCGGGCAGAAGGATATCTTTGTGCTTTTCACTGAGCGACTGCAACAATTCAAACAATGAAAGCACCTCTTTCTTTATTTGTTGAATTTCCTCCTTGAGAAACAGTTTGATGTCTACCAATACCTGGTCGTTGCGGGAACGACCCGAATGGATCTTCTTGCCCATTTCACCCAGTCGCTCTGTCAACATTGCCTCTATCTGGGAGTGAATGTCTTCGGCATCATCGACGAGGCGAAAATTGCCTTTCTCCACCCCTGCCAGGATGTCCTGCAGTTCGGTCTGGAGGGCTTTTTCCTCGTCTTCCCCGAGGAGACCAATACGTACCAGCATTTTAATGTGCGCCATCGATCCCAGTATGTCATGTTTTGCCAGACGCAGATCCAGTTCCCGGTCGTTCCCCACCGTGAATGTCTCTACCCGTTTGTTGGCATCGAAGCCTTTATCCCAGATTTTTGCCATTTCTATTAGTTGTAAGTTTGTTAGCGGTCAGCTATCAGCTTGTTTAGTAAAAGTGTTTCAGAGTCAGCGGTTTGTTTTAAGCTCTCCGTTTTCTGCGGTCAGCTTTCAGCTCTTAAAAAAAATGCCTTGCGCATGCCGCGTTTTTAAGTTAGCTTTCAGCTTTTAACTGTGTGATGAATTGGATATATCCCTCAATTCCCTTTTCCAGCTCCTCAATGAGAATGAACTCATCGGCCTGGTGTGAGCGTGACGACTCCCCGGGACCCATCTTCAGTGCCGGGCAGGTAATACGCATCCAGTCCGACGTCGTGGGGGAGGTGTAGGTCTCAATAGCCAGTCGTTCTGCACACTGCAGGAGCGGATGACGCGCAGGTGTTGCCGAACTTCGGTTAATCAGCGACCTTGCTTGCAGGGTACTCTTTACCTTCGGCTGCAGGATATCCATGATCTCCTGATTCGTGTACAGCTCGGTGGGACGAATATCGACCACGAAGTTGCACCGGTCCGGTATCACATTGTGTTGCGTACCGGCATGTATCTGTGTTACAGTAAGCTTTACCTCTCCCATGACAGAAGATATTTTGGGGAATTTTACCGACCGAAGTACTTCAATATCTTCCAGTGCGATGTAGAGGGCGTTCACTCCTTCCTCCCGGGCTGCATGGCCGCTTATTCCTTTTGCTTCGCCATCGATCACCAATAATCCCCGTTCTGCCACTGCGGCCTTCATCCCGGTAGGCTCACCGATGATTGCCATATCTACTTCCTCCCGAAGTGTCTGCCACAGCATCCGCATGCCGCCTGCTCCCGAATTTTCCTCTTCGGTCGACAGCGCCAGCATCAGGTTAACCGGAAGCTTTTTATCGTAGAAATGAAGGAAGGATATGATCATGGATACAAGGCTGGCACCGGCATCATTGCTACCCAGTCCGTAAATATGCGTGTCAGAGATGGGAGAACTGAACGGATCAAAGGAGTAGGTTGAAGCTGGCTGGACCGTGTCGAGATGGGAGTTGAGCATCAGCGTCGGCTTTGTGCTGTCGGGATTCGGCTGTCTGATAACCAGGTTATTCCCGATTCTCCCCACTGCGATACCTTTTTCCTGGAAATATTTCATCAGGAAATCGCTCCGTAGGTTCTCTTCGCCTGAGAATGATCTGAGAGAAATCAGCTTTCTTAACAGTTCGGTGGCACTATTCGTCTGTTCTTTGTTCATTTTGTGAATGAAATATACCGGTTACCGGTTGCATGCGGTTTAAATTGCATCCGATTTGGGCCGGCTTTTAATCAGGATCGTTCCTTTTTTTGACAACAGATTTCTTGCATGCAGGATGATCACCTCCTTCACTCCGTTTTCGATGGCACGAAAAGAATTATCCAGTTTGGGGATCATGCCGTCGGCGATAATACCCTTCTTTTTGTAAGCTTCGCTTTCTTCACAATCCATGGAGGGGATCATACTCTGCGGATCGTTCACATCCTTTAAAACTCCCTCTTTTTCGAAACAATAGTAGAGCGAAGTCTCATATTTGTCCGATAAGGCTGTTGCCAGGGAATAGGCGATCGTGTCGGCATTGGTATTCAGCAAAGAACCGTTGCCGTCGTGGGTAATTGCACAAAAAACCGGCGTGATTTCCACTTCAATCAGTTGAGACAGAAAGTCTGTATTCACCTTTTTCGGGTCAGGATCGCCCACATATCCATAGTCTACCGGTACCGGAGAGCGTCGCAGCGCGGAAATGGCGTTACCATCTGCCCCTGAGAGACCGACGGCATTGCACCCGATTTTTTGGAGTGTTGCCACGATATTTTTGTTGATCCACCCGGCATAAACCATGGTGACCAGCTTCAGTGTCTCTGCGTCGGTGATGCGGCGTCCCTGCTCCATCTTTGTCTCAATGCCCAGCTTCATGGCCATCCTGGATGCCATCACGCCACCGCCGTGAATCAGCAGTTTCCGCCCCTGGAGGTGGTTAAAGTCTGCCAGAAAGAGTTCCAACGCTTCCGGATTATCAACGATATTCCCTCCAATCTTTACAATGGAGAGGCTTTCCTTGTCCATGTATTTATTTTTTATTCAATTCAGTTTTTAGCGGTCAGCTTTTCAGGAGTCAGGACTCAGAAGTCAGGACTCAGGATTCAGCTCCAGTTGTCAAAATTTTTCAATTTCAGCATTATGCATGCAATTTGCACATCAACACATTGGCATATTGGCCCATTATCGCATTTCAAGCAAAATCTCTTTCAGCACGGTTTGAGCAGAGACTACTCTGTTGGCTGCCTCCGGGATTACAATGGATTGTTTGCTCTCGATCACCTCGTCGGTCACGATCATGTTGCGACGTACAGGAAGGCAGTGCATAAAGTAAGCATTATTTGTCAGAGCCATCTTGGCATTGTCCACGGTCCAGGAGCGGTCGGTGTTCAGTATCTTCCCATAATTCGGATCCTGGTAAGCCGCCCAGTTTTTCGCGTAAATAAAATCGGCATCCTTGTATGCTTTCTCCTTGTCGTACTCCACTATCGCATTCCCTACAAACTGTTCATCCAGTTCATAACCTTCGGGATGTGTAATTACGAACTCGTATCCGGCAGCATTCATCCATTCTGCAAATGAGTTGGGAACAGCCTGCGGCAACGCACGGGGGTGGGGGGCCCAGGTGAGTACCACCTTTGGACGGGACCTCTTTTTATGCTCTTCTATCGTGATCAGGTCGGCAAAGCTCTGCAGTGGATGGCGTGTGGCGGCTTCCATGCTGAAGACCGGTTTTCCAGAATATTGAATAAACTGGTTCAGAATAACCTCATTGTAATCGTAGGCCTTGTTCTCAAACTGAGCGAAAGAACGCACGCCAATCACATCGCAGTAGGAGCCTATCACCGGGATTGCTTCCAGAATATGTTCCGATTTATCGCCATCCATGATTACGCCTCTTTCAGTCTCCAGTTTCCACGCACCCTGGTTGATGTCGAGTACGATCACGTTCATCCCGAGGTTCATCCCCGCTTTCTGAGTACTCAGACGGGTACGGAGACTCGAGTTGAAGAAGATAAGCATGAGTGTTTTGTTCTTTCCGAGCTCCTGATCGGCAAAAGGATTTTCTTTTACATATTTTGCCTTTTCCAGCGCTACTTTCAGGTCGCCCATATCCCGGACAGAGGTGAAATTTTTCATTTTAATTGGGTTGATAAATTAATCGGTCAATTTTTTTAATTCCCCGATAAAAGAATCGATTTCCGATTCAGAGATCGATAATGGAGGCAAAAGTCGCATTACATTGTTTTTTGCCCCGCCTGTAAAGATATGACTTTTAAACAACAACTGGTTACGTACGGTTGCATGTTCAGGCAAAAATTCAATACCCAGCATCAGTCCGCGTCCGCGAACTTCTTTGATACCTTTGACTTCTCCGAGTCTTTCGGTGAGAAAACTTCCCATACGGGCTGCATTTTCGACCAGCGCTTCTTCTTTCATCACATCCAATACCGCAATGGCTGCAGTACAGGCAAGATGATTGCCGCCGAAAGTGGTACCAAGCATTCCTTTTTTAGCTTCAAAGTGAGGAGAAATCAGGACACCGCCAATAGGGAACCCGTTCCCCATCCCTTTTGCCATCGTAATCAGATCGGGTTTTATGCCGGACTGCTGATGTGCGAAGAATTGACCGGTGCGGCCGTAGCCGGACTGAATCTCATCGAGAATCAGTACCACTCCATGTGCCTTACATACTGCTGACAATTGTTGCAGAAATAAAGCATCCGGCACATAAATACCTGCTACCCCCTGTATACCTTCAATAAGCAGGGCAGCCACATCTCCTTTTTCAATTTCATTTGTAACTGCATTGATGTCGTTGAGCGGCACAAAGACGACTTCATGTCCATGGTTGAAAGGCGACTGTATGGCGGGATTATCCGTGACAGCCACGGCACCCGATGTGCGACCGTGGAAAGCTTCTTTAAAAGCGATTACGCGGCGCTTTCCTGTGTGGAATGATGCCAGTTTGAGGGCATTTTCGTTGGCCTCGGCGCCTGAATTGCACAAGAACAACGAATAATCGGGATAACCGCTTTGTTCACCCAGCCTCCGGGCCAATTCGCCTTGCAATGAATTTAAAACCGAGTTGGAGTAAAAACCGATTTTAGCAACCTGTTGCTGAATCGCTTTCACATAGGCTGGATGGGAGTGTCCGATGGATATGACGGCATGGCCGCCGTAAAAGTCGAGATACTCTTTTCCCTCTTTGTCCCACACGCGGCAACCTTCAGCTCTTACCGGTTCAATATTCCATAAACTGTATACATCGAATAGATTCATCTTATTTCAATTAATTGACACATTCTCACGTTGGCACATTGGCTTATTAAAACGCACTTCCCTTCAGTTTTAATCCCGTGCCCTCATCCAGGTCGAACATCAGGTTCATATTCTGCACTGCCTGTCCCGAAGCCCCTTTTACCAGATTGTCGGTAATGGAAGTGATATGGATATAACCATTATGAAATTCAATGTGCAACAAACATTTGTTGGTGTTTACCACTTCTTTCAGGTTGATGGGCTCGTCTGAAACGAAGACGAAGGGCGACGTCTGGTAGTACGCTTTGTAGTACGCGACCGTTTCGGCTTCAGACAGCGGACCGTTCCACTTCGTGTAGACACTGGCAAAGATACCGCGGGTAAAATCCCCGCGCATCGGCACAAAGTTAATCTGTGGAAGTGGGTTGTTGCCGGCAGCAGCCAGCGTATTCCCAATCTCCTCGAGATGCTGGTGCGTGAAAGGTTTATAAACCGAGATGTTGTTGTCGCGGTAACTGAAATGGGTTGTTGCTCCGGGTTTCTTGCCGGCACCGGTGGAACCGGTGATGGCGTGTACATGCACCTCATCCTGCAATAGATTTTTTGAGGCCAATGGCAGCAGCGCCAGCATGATTGTTGTGGCAAAGCAACCCGGGTTGGCCACGTGGGTAGCCCGGCGTATCTGTTCTCTGTTCAGCTCGCATAAGCCGAAGACAAACTCTCTGTTGTCAAAAATGGATTCGTTCCGGAAATCATTCCCGAGATCTATGATCCTGCAGTTTTTCGGGATTGCGTTCTCTTGCAGGAAGGCACGAGACAATCCGTGCCCCAGACAAAGAAAGATCACATCGGGATCGGTAAAATGATCGCTGAACAGCAGATCGGTCTCTCCCAGCAAGTCACGGTGCATCTCTGCAACTGGTGTTCCGGCAGAGGTCGTGCTGATTACCGATTCGATGTTTACCTCAGGATGATGCAGCAGGATACGCAGCAGCTCACCTGCTG
The DNA here is from genome assembly GCA_021372865.1 of Porphyromonadaceae bacterium. Taxonomy (GTDB): domain Bacteria; phylum Bacteroidota; class Bacteroidia; order Bacteroidales; family Dysgonomonadaceae; genus Proteiniphilum. The sequence continues at coordinate 225,636 of JAJFTO010000017.1, read as the reverse complement.
TATATCCTGTTCCCCCGGCTATACTTACATTAATCATTGTCGTGAATGGTGTAATATATTTTCAACGGGTTGGCAGTTACTTTTGTGAATCCCACCACATCCTGACCGGAGAAGGATTTATTGGATTCACCGTATTCACCGAACTTTGAGCTCATCAGGTCATATTCGCTTGAACAGCCCAGTACCGCGAAATGGTAGGGACGCAGTTCCACCTCTACCTCTCCGGTAACAAACTGTTGCGTGTCGGTAAGGAACGACTCGATGTTGCGCATCACCGGTTCAAGATATTGGGCCTCATGCATCAGTTGTCCATACCAGTTGGAGAGTTGATCCTTCCAGTAAAGCTGTTGTTTGGTCAGCACATGCTTCTCCAGCAGATGGTGGGCTTTAATGATGATCAGCGGGGCCGGTGCTTCAAAAGCGACCCTTCCCTTGGTGCCGATGATGGTATCACCTACGTGCACATCGCGGCCTATACCGTACTGTGAGGCAATTTGATGCAGTTTGTGAATTAGAGAAACAGGATCGCTTTTTTCTCCATTCAATGAGACAGGTTCTCCTTTTTCAAAACCAATGGTGAGACGTTCCGTTCCATGATTGGTCACTTGGGAAGGATAAGCTTCTTCAGGCAATACACCGGAGGATTTCAACGTTTCCACACCACCCACACTCGTACCCCAGATTCCCTGGTTGATGGAATACTTTGACTTTTCCCATGAAAAATCAAATCCTTTTTCTTTCAGATAATTGATCTCCTGCTGACGTGTCAATGCCAGTTCACGGATGAGGGCGATAATCTTCACCTGGGGAGCCAGTACTTCAAATACCAGGTCGAAACGAACCTGATCATTTCCCGCACCGGTGCTGCCATGAGCTACAAAATTGGCTCCGGTCTTCTTCACATGATCCAGTACGGCCATCGCCTGAAAAAAACGTTCGGAACTAACCGACAATGGATAGGTGTTATTTTTTAACACATTTCCGAAAATCAGATAGCGAATGCCCCGTGAATAATAATCGTCTACGGCATCGATGCATGTGTGCGATGCAGCTCCCAGTGAAAGTGCCCGTTCTTCAATTCGCTGTGCCTCTTCTTTGGAAAATCCGCCGGTGTTCACAATGACGGTGTGTACTTCAAGTCCTCTTTCGTGAATAAGGTAAGGCACGCAGAAAGAGGTGTCGAGGCCACCGCTGAATGCCAGAACTACTTTTTGTTTCATTTCTTGAATAATTTATTGTTTTTCTTTACTTTAATCACCGGCTTTACCATTTTTTTTGCAAAAGAGCTTGCCTGCTGTGCCGGTTGGACCTTGGGATCGTATAAAAGTCCGGTGCAGAGACACATTTTATAATTGTTTCGTTGCAGAATATCGTAGTTTCTGCAACCCTGACATCCCTTCCAAAACTCTTCATCGTCGGTGAGTTCCGAAAAGGTAACCGGTTTAAATCCCAGTTGCGTATTCATTTTCATCACTGCCAGTCCCGTGGTGATGCTGAAAATTTTTGCATTGGGATACAATTTGCGTGAGAGATCAAAAATTTTCCGTTTGATCTTCTTTGCCAATCCCTGATTCCGATAATCGGGATGGACCACCAACCCTGAGTTGGCTACAAACCGTTGGTGACTGAACGTCTCAATGTACGAAAAGCCCACCAGCTTGTCGCCGTCGAGGGCGATCACTGCTTTTCCTGCTTCCATCTTCTCGGCCACATATTCGGCACTCCGCTTCGCGATACCTGTACCGCGTGCCTGTGCCGATACATAAATCAGATCGCAAATACTTTGTGCATAACTGACGTAGCTGCTGTTGGCTATATGAATTTCTACATTCATCCTAAAACAAATAAAAAATTAAGGGTTGTTGTTTGACGCCATATGGCGAATGATATAAAAAAGGGAAGGTACAGACATAAGATTGCCTGTAAAAATTAAAAGCATCGTCGGACCAGGTCTGTTGCTTTACGGAAGTGAGTATGTGAAAAAATCATTTTCATTAGACTGCAAAAATACATATTATATTTTTAATAACCGACGATCTGAAAAAAAATCTTGTCTTTTCGATTGAAAATATTCAAAATGTTTTCTAATTATCAGAAAAAAGCAGAAATATACAGAATAATTTGTCTTTTTGATATTTTTTCCTTTTATTTGTTTCCCGGGCTGTAAATGCACTTCCTCTCATTTCCCATTTTTATTCAGTGGACATCCCTTGTACCTTCTGTAGTTTAAACACAAAAAAAGAATTATATGCAAATGGAAACGATCAAATACAGAAACTTTATCCTTCGTAATTACAACGATTTACCCCAACTGAGTGCACTCTCTGCGATGGAACGGGAAGCCATCGGGGTTGTAGGGCAGGTACTTCCTTTCAAATCAAATAACTATGTAGTGGAAGAACTGATTGACTGGCAGAACGTACCCAACGACCCTATTTACACACTTACTTTCCCACGAAAAGAGATGTTATCCAAGTCGCACTATAACCAGGTAAAGAAATTGATGGATGAAAATGATGAGGTGGCATTGAAGAAAAAAGTTTATGAAATCAGAATGAAACTCAATCCCAATCCTGCAGGGCAGGAGCACAATATTCCTGTCATTGATGGGGTGAAATTGCATGGCATGCAACACAAATATCGCGAAACGGTGTTGTTTTTTCCCAGTCAGGGACAGACTTGTCATGCCTACTGTACCTTCTGCTTTCGCTGGCCTCAGTTTTCCGGCATGAATGAACTGAAATTTGCAATGAAGGAGGCCGATCTGCTTCATCGTTATCTGCAGAAGCATACCCGGGTTTCTGATGTGCTTTTCACCGGAGGTGATCCGCTGACAGCTAAAACAAGCGTCATGGCTGCCTATATTGAACCGCTTTTAACAAAAGAATTCTCCCACATCCGGAATATCCGCATCGGATCCAAGACATTGTCCTATTGGCCCTATCGATTTTTAACCGACAAAGATGCCGATGACATGTTGCGACTTTTCGAGAAGGTGAAAAAGGCCGGGAAGCACCTTGCATTTCAGGCACATTTTAACCATCCGGTTGAACTTTCCACCGAAGCAGTGAAGCAGGCAATTGCCAGAATACAGAATACTGGTACACAAATCAGAACACAGTCACCTTTGCTCAGGCACATCAACGATGAGCCCATGATATGGGCAGAGATGTGGAAAGAACAGGTCCGGCTTGGATTGATACCCTACTACATGTTTGTGGCCCGCGACACAGGTTCGAAAGCATTTTTTGATGTTCCACTGGAAAAAGCCTGGAACATCTTCCGAAAGGCTTATCGGAATGTGAGTGGCATCTGCCGTACGGTCCGCGGACCCAGCATGAGTGCAAATCCGGGGAAGATTCAGATTCTGGGCATAACGGAAGTCAAGGGCGAAAAGGTTTTTGTATTGCGCTTCCTGCAGTGTAGAAATCCAGATCTTATTGATATCCCGTTCTTTGCCAGATACGACAATAAGGCCACCTGGTTCGATGAATTACTTCCTGCTTTTGGTGAAAAGGAGTTTTTCTTTCAGAAAGATAACTTGTTGGGAAAAAACGGGAGAGACACTGATTTTTTGTGGGAGTAGGGAAGACGCCGCAATCAATCTTTCAATTTATCAACAAAAACACCAATGTTTTAATTAATTAACACAGAATTATCTGATTTATTACTTATTTTGTCCCTTAAACAACCGTTTCTCAAAGATGAGATAAAACATCGTCAATTTCTGGAAACGCAGTTGTCTGAAAACAAAACTATACGTATGGGTCGAATCATCTCGTTGGCAAATCAGAAAGGAGGGGTGGGAAAAACAACCACCACAATCAATCTCGCAGCATCGTTGGCTGCATTGGATAAAAAAGTATTGGTGGTGGATGCCGATCCGCAGGCAAACGCTTCTTCCGGACTGGGTATCGACATTAAAAAAACAGCGAATACTATTTACGAGGGTCTAATCGGTAAGTGTACCCCCCGGGAGGCAGTTCATCAGACACCTTTTGAAAATATTGACATCATCTCGTCTCACATTAATCTGGTAGGTGCCGAGCTAGAGATGGTACAGATGGAAAATAGGGAAAAAAGACTGAGAGATCTGTTGCTTCCGCTGCAGGAAGCTTACGACTATATTCTTATCGACTGTTCGCCTTCGCTGGGAATCATCACGGTGAATGCACTCACAGCGGCCGACTCGGTACTTATTCCCGTGCAATGTGAATATTTTGCACTCGAAGGATTGAGTAAATTGTTAAATACGATTAAGATTATCAAATCCAAACTCAATACCCGCCTGGAGATTGAGGGCTTTGTACTTACGATGTACGATTCGAGGCTTCGTCTTCATAATCAGATATATGAGGAAGTGAAACATCACTTTAAAGAGTTGGTTTTCACTACGGTCATTCAGCGTAACATAACACTCAGTGAATCGCAAAGCCACGCAAAACCTGCATTAATGTATGATGCCGGGTCCAAGGGGGCTGTGAACCATATGCAGCTTGCACAGGAACTAATCGAAAAAAAATCCTAACTTTGTCTTTTTACCGGATTGAATATGGCTAGAAAGAATGCATTGGGAAGAGGGTTGGATGCGTTGATAACATTCAACAACGGCGAAACACAGGGCTCTTCCTCCATTAACGAAGTAAAACTGGATCAAATAGTTCCAAACCCCGGCCAGCCGCGCCGTGTGATAAATGAAGAGGCGTTGCAGGAACTGGCTGCCTCCATTAAATCAATCGGTTTGATACAACCCGTTACACTGCGTAAAATTGACGAAGACTCCTATCAGATCATTGCCGGTGAACGGCGTTACCGCGCCTCTCAGATGGCGGGATTAACGTCCATCCCTGCTTATATTAAGACTGCAGATGACGATGAAACCATGGAGATGGCACTCATCGAGAATATTCAGCGCGAAGATCTCAATTCCATAGAAATTGCCCTGGCTTACCAATCGTTGATTGACAGCCTTTCCATCACACAGGAACAGTTGAGCGAGCGGGTAGGAAAAAAACGTGCTACCGTCACCAATTATTTGCGCTTGCTAAAGCTTCCTGCCGAGGTACAGATGGGTGTGAAAGACAAGAAAATAGATATGGGTCATGCCCGTGCATTGGTCACCATGAACGATCCGGTGTCGCAATTGTTGCTCTATAATCTCATTCTTGAGGAAGGACTTTCGGTACGGAAGGTGGAAGCGATCGTGCGCGACTTCAGTGATGGGAAGCCCCTGCCCACACCTGCATCCCGAAAAAAAATCAAACCGGAAAAGAAAGTCGGAAATAAATTATGGCCAGACGATTTTGATGTACTGAAACAACATCTGTCAGCCTATTTCAAAACGGATGTACAGTTTAGTTATAACAAGCGTGGAAATGGAAAAATAACCATCCCGTTTAATTCACCGGAAGATTTGGAACGTATCATGGTGATGTTCGATAAGATGAAATAACTGCCTCAAAGATGAAGATTGCCGGAATTCTCATTTGGATGTGTTTTGTTTGTTGTGCTGCCAGCGCCTGGTCACAGCCTCCCTCAATAAAACAACCACGTGATTCGGCTTTACTTATCGGGACCGATTCGTTAAAATCTATCGCAAAGACCGATTCGATTATTTCTTCAGACAGCATATATGCGACTTCTGTACAGGGAGACCCAATGCGCAGAAAGGTCGACAGTGTAATTACGGCTACTTCTTCCGATGCCCTGTTCGCCCCTGCTTACCTTTTTAAACCTTCTCCCCGGAAAGCAGTAATTTACTCGGCTATTTTTCCGGGCCTAGGACAGATATACAACCGTAAATACTGGAAATTGCCCATTCTGTACGGGGGATTTGTCGGCTTTACATATGCCATATCCTGGAATAACGGCTATTACCGGGACTATCTGGGAGCCTATCAGGATATTATGGATGACAACCCGGATACAAATCGCTGGCACAACTTGTTGCCTTACGGACAGGATCCCGGTACCACGGATATTCAGTGGTTCACTGATGTTTTGCAACAACGTAAAGATTATTACCGATATTACAGGGACTTAAGCATCATCGGAACGGTGGCTTTGTATTTTGTGGCCATGGTGGATGCCTACGTGGATGCACAATTGTTCGACTTTGACATCAGTCCCGATTTGTCAATGCGTGTGGAACCGGCTGTCCTGAAAACAGAGCAGCCAAGGATCAAAGGAAACTCCGCATATGGGATTCAATGGAGTTTTAGTTTTTAATTAATTATTTCATACGATTATTTTTTTATTATGGTGTATGGAACTCGCTATAATTATGTTTTTGGGTATAATTGTTTATATGCTCGTTTCATGAGAAATTTATTTTTACTCACGGTAACTGGGTTATTGTTGTGTACAACACTGCCAGCTCAACATAACACGATTTCAGTGACTGACTCTATCAGCGACAATGCGATTGTTTACCCTGAAAGTATGACCGAACAATTGAGTGATCTGCTGAAAGCGTGGCAACTTAATCTGAAAGGTGTCGAAACTGAATGTGAGAGGGGGGAAAATATAAATTTCCACGACTCTGTATATACACGCAGGCTTTGCAGCATGCCCACAGAGATGGAATTGTCCTACAACAGCGTTGTGAAGAAATACATTGAGATGTATGCCGACAGAAAAAGAGAACAGGTGAGTTACATGCTCATGCTGGGAGATTATTATTTCCCTATGTTTGAACAGGCATTGGACAGACAGGGTTTACCATTGGAATTAAAGTACCTGCCGGTGATTGAGTCGGCTCTCAATCCGGTAGCTGTATCCCGTGCCGGCGCCACTGGCCTTTGGCAGTTTATGCTGCCCACCGGTAAAAGTTATGGGTTGGAAGTAAATAGTCTGGTAGATGAGCGGCGCGACCCTTACAAATCGACCGACGCGGCTGCCCTGTATCTGAAGGATCTCTATGCCATTTATGGCGACTGGAATCTGGTGATCGCTGCCTATAATTGCGGACCGGGGAATGTGAACAAAGCAATCGCCCGAAGCGGGGGAAAAAGGGATTACTGGGAAATTTATAACCAGTTACCCCGCGAAACAAGAGGATATGTCCCAGCTTTTATCGCTGCCAATTATATTATGAGTTATTATGCTGACCATAACATTTGCCCCGCTCATCGCTACAATACGGATGTTGCCCTGGATACTGTAAAAGTGAATACACGCATTCACCTGGAACAGATCGCCAGTGTGCTCGAAATTCCGGTAAATGATGTTCGACGCCTCAATCCACAATTTAAAAAAGATGTGATTCCCGGTGATTTTAAGGCTTATTCGCTGGTTCTTCCCTCTGAAAAGATGCATGTTTTTGTTGACAAAGGAACAGAAATTACAAATTTTCAAAGAGGTCAGTATTTTACTCACCGCAGCAATACAGAAAGTTACCTGGAAGATTCCGAATTGTCGACTTCCGGAATCAGTGCCAATGTATATTATAGTGTAAAAAGGGGAGATAATCTCTCCAGCATAGCCCACAAAAACGGAATTTCCCTTACACAGCTGAAATCATGGAACGGACTGAAATCGAATCGTATAGGTATTGGGAAAAGGTTAATCGTGGGACAGCGGGAAGTAGCCGCATCCACACAGGATGATAAAGAGCAAGCGACAAACATGTTGGCTGATGGAACGTCGGGCAGGGTCGAACAGATCAACCAATATTACCGGGTGAGAAAGGGTGATACCCTGGGAAAGATAGCCCACAAAAATGGCGTGAACATATCACAGCTTCAGTCCTGGAACAGATTGAAATCAACACGCATCGATGTAGGAGATCAATTGATTGTGGGTATGAAAGAGGTGATAGTACCTGCCAAACCGGTGGATGAAAAAACAATTGAGTACAGTCGTGTCAATACATCCGACGGCGGGAGCAAAACCATATCTTCTTACCTGAAAGAACAGATGGAAAATAGTGCAGAGCGGACCGTACAATAAAAAAATGAAGACAAAGCGGAGAATGAATAACACGCTACATGACCAGTACTTTCTTTACATTGACCGTTCCTTCAATGGTTTTCACCTTTACAATATATACTCCGCCAGGCAGATGAGCTGCTGAATAGGAAGCTCTGTTTATGCTCTTGTCTGTACTCTCCTGATGGATTTTCTGTCCTGATGAATAAAATATTTCCCATTGAAGAAGGTCGCGGTTCGATTCGATAAAAATTCGTTTCACTTCACCCGAGTAATATACTTTCACTTCGGGCTTTTTGACCTGCGGTTCTGTTGCAGTTGTTTCATTACCAATTACATAGGGCGCTATAAGCAGAGAGGTGTTAATGGGGTTTTCAATGTTTTCAGAAGATCTTACCCATCCTGTAATGTTTTTCATCCATGCTGAGGAAATGATTCCTGAGCCTAATTTTCGAGGCTCCGTGTTAAAAACTGAAAAGCCTGCAGGAATTCCATTGGCATCAGAATAGGAAATATAGAATGAACCCGATACCGTGACGGGTTGAGAAAACCTGATATAATTCTCGAGATTGTGTCTCATATCACGTAGGGCTAATGGAAAACTGCCATTGCTGTAATAACGGTAACTGAAATCGTAAGGTTGTTCATAAAGAAGTTGGAGCGGACCATCGTTTCCGGAATAAACCCTGATCCGGATATTCAGATTCAATACGTTGCTGGTGGAAGGCGAAGAAATAAATACACCCTGTAGTTGCGTCTGTTTTCTGACATAAAACTCTTCTGCAAATTCGGTATAGCCGAATGTGTTTCCGGTTGCAAACATGGGTACCGATTGGAAATAAGTTCCCACGGGGGTTTCGTCGGTTTTGAAATTGTGACTTTTGGTGTAAGGCTCGGAAGTATTTGGATTAAAACCATTCAGCTGCGTTGCCTGCAACCCTTTTGGATCGAGATAATAACTGATGGGATTGGGATTTCCGAGTGAACCGGAAACCTGCCAGAATTTCTGCAGTGAAGCATATATGTCGGGCCCGCGCGGTGATGAACACTGCGATACCCCGCCGGTAAGCGTGCCCACGATCCGTTTCTCCCTGTCGAGCAGGGGCGATCCGGAAGAACCGCCTTCCGTGGAAGCGGTTTCCCAGTCTTTCACCACCCAAAAAGAGCCGGGCTCCCAGGTAAAATCAATACCGGAATCATTGAAAGAACCCATACCCAGAGAACCCTCTTCGATAGCGACCTTCTTGATGCCACCATTGGGATGGTGTAGCCCGTGAAAGGGTGCTGAAGGAGATGATTCGGCATTCCATCCCAGATAGTAGGGCTGATACTCCTTTGAGGGAGTCTGTTTCAGTTTCAGCAATGAGATATCATGCCGTTCACTGATCAACACCGAATCGGCAGAAGCCATGGTCATTTGTAGCGGTCCGCGAATATCGGTACCACAGACCGGTGAGTTGTAATTGAAAAAAGCAACAATACGTCCAGCAATCAAATCATATTTTCTGTCGGCCAGAAAAGCAGCGCTGTAATTGTTATTCAGACAATGGGTGGCTGTAATCAGATAGGGGGTGCCGTCATCCGCAGTATTGTTTATGAGAGATCCGGTACAGTAGGTTGTTCCGTTGATAATCAGGGCCACCACACCACTTCCGGGAAGAACATCCTCAGGGTAGCAGATTAGATTGGGATGACACATATTGGCCGGATCACGAGGTTCTCCTGCCCGGAAGATGCCTACATAATCGTGATTTATCTCTCCAATTTCAATCTCTCCAGCGAAGTCGGCCAGTAAAGGTTCCTGATACTCCACAATTAGCTCTTCACCGCCAATGGGTTGAAGGGGCAGCAGGTTCAATTCGGTATTGTTTTCCTGTGTGAAGGAACCCAGTATCTCTGTCTGATCCGCATTATAAACGAACAGTTTTGCACCGGCAGGCAATCGGAATTTTGAAAAGAGGATGTTCAACGAATAGGCTCCTTTGGACCGGATACCCACCCGCCATACTTTCATGCCACCCGACGTAAAAGTCACACCCGAATTGTCGGGACGGAGGTGGACAAAAAATTTGTGGGCAAACTCAAGACTTTTAAATTGCGACTGCTCCTGTTGGGAGTGCCACAATGCAGCCTGTTTATCGAAGGAGGGCATTTCCACGAACAGATCAGCTGCCGTTACCATGGATCTTGCAGCCGCAGCAGCCTGCGGAGGCAATGGCCTGCCCCCGTGGCTTATTTGGCCGTGAGCAACATGGAATATGAAACTGAAGGAGATGAAGAGGGTACACTTCAGGAAAGTATCAAATGCATTGTGCTGGCTTGTCATGCGTAACTGGAAAATTCGGTTCTTCCTGCAAATGTACATTTTTTCAGGAAATAGGCCTACTTTTGCAGGAAGAATTCCTGAATATGCATCATTTAAAAAAATTTCTCGACGAAAAAGCAGATCAATACAACAATCCCCACTTTATTGAAAAGGATCCGATATCTGTTCCACATCTTTTTTCCGGGAAACAGGACCGGGAAATTATGGGCTTTTTTGCAGCCATTCTGGCATGGGGACAGCGGAAAACAATCATTTCCAAATGTCGTGAACTGACCGACCGATTTGGACATGAACCCTTCCGGTTTGTGATGGAGCACAGTGAACAGGACCTGAAGCAGCTGATTGGATTCAAGCACCGTACCTTTAACGATACCGATCTGTTATTTTTCGTTGACTTCTTACGTAGGCATTATCAACAGCATGAGAGTCTGGAATACGCTTTCCTGTGCGATGGCAGATTTAAAAACGTGGAACAATCGTTGATTTATTTTGAACGATACATTTTCGATCATCCCCATGCACCGATGCGCACACGAAAGCACATAGCAACACCTGCGCGCAAATCTGCCTGCAAGCGTATCAATATGTTTCTGCGCTGGATGGTCAGAAAGGACGACAAGGGAGTAGATTTTGGTTTATGGAAACAGATTCCGCAACAGGCACTCATCTGTCCCATCGATCTGCATGTAGACAGAACTGCCCGTCAGCTCGGACTGATCACACGCAAACAAACCGACTGGGAGACAGCACTTGAACTGACCCGACATCTCCGGGAAATGGATGCCGATGATCCGGTAAAGTATGATTTCGCCTTGTTCGGATTATCTGTAGAAAATAAATTGTAGGGAACGGTGGTGCCCTAAGGCGATCATTCAGCTCCGCCAAATTCCATCAGATAGGCTTTGATAAATTCGTCCAGATCACCATCCATGACGCCATTGACATCGGATGTCTGATAATTGGTGCGGTGATCTTTCACGCGACGGTCGTCGAAAACATAACTGCGGATCTGAGAGCCCCACTCAATTTTCTTTTTACCTGCCTCGATGACTGCCTGCGCTGCACGTCGCTTTTCTATTTCGATCTCATAGAGCTGTGATTTGAGCAGCCGCAGAGCATTCTCCCTGTTACCCATTTGAGAACGGCTTTCCGTATTTTCAATCACGATTTCCTGTTCTTCTCCCGTATCGGGATCTTTATAGATGTAGTGCAACCGTACGCCGGTCTCTACCTTATTCACATTTTGTCCACCGGCTCCAGATGAACGGAAGGTATCCCAGCTCAAGTTAGCCGGGTTTACTTCTATTTCAATGGTATCGTCTACCAATGGTACCACGAATACCGATGCGAAGGAAGTCATCCGTTTGCCCTGCGCATTATAAGGCGAAACACGTACCAGACGGTGCACCCCATTCTCGCTTTTCAGAAAACCGTATGCCAGATCGCCCTCAACCTGCAGTGTGGCAGTCTTGATACCGGCATCATCACCATCCTGCCAGTTGGTGACGGTGGTTTTATATTTTTTGCTTTCGCACCAGCGCTGATACATCCGAAACAACATGGAAGCCCAATCCTGGCTTTCCGTTCCACCGGCTCCGGCATTTATTTTCAGCACAGCACCCAGTTTATCCTCTTCCCTGCGAAGCATGTTTTTCAATTCCAGATCTTCAATCAGTCTGATCGCATGGGTATAATTGCCATCGACCTCCCCCTCGGAAACAATTTCTTCCTTCATGAAATCGAAGGCAAGCTGCAGCTCTTCGGTTGCCGATTTTACCTCATTGTATGCATTGATCCAGAACTTCAGCTCACGCACAACCTTCATCTGGCTCTCAGCAGCTTTGGCATCGTTCCAGAAATCGGGCGATTGGGTACGTAATTCTTCTTCTTCGAGTTGTATTATCTTTGTATCGACGTCAAAGATACCCCCTCAGCGCCTGCTCGCGCTCCAACACATCTTTCAGTTGGTCTGCAGTAATCATAATATTCAATTTTTTTCAGGCTGCAAAGATACACGATAAAAATCAATTATCCCATAATTTCCAAATAAGACTATTTATTGTTAAAAGTGGGGTTTGCACCGGGTTTTTTGTTTATTTTTGCGTATTCCTAATGCTACGACAGTGTATAAAAAAATAGCAGCCATCCTTTTTACGACGATTCTATTGGCTTCATGCGGAGCCGGACGAAACACGGTGACCCATAATAATACCTACACTTCAATTCAAAATGATCTCATAAGCTACAGCCGGAAATTTATCGGAAAACCTTATCGTCATGCCGGAAAAGGTCCCGGTTCATTTGACTGTTCCGGATTTACTTCGTTTGTTTTCAGAGAATTCGGATACAAACTAAACTCCAGCTCCGAAGGTCAGGATAAACAGTTCCCGACGATCAAAAATACAAAAGATCTGAAAAAAGGCGATTTGGTCTTTTTCGAAGGTCGGAGAGGAGACGGCAGGGTGGGTCACGTGGGCATCGTCACTGAAAATCGGTCCGACGGCGCATTCAAGTTCATACATGCTTCTACGAACTATGGGGTTATTGTGTCATCCTCTACGGAACCCTATTATGCATCCCGTTATCTTCGTGGTGGCAGGGTACTGGAAGAAATGCCGGGTATTTTGAGGGTACAAACCGGAAACAGAACTACCAAAGATAACAACGATTCATTTGTCCCTGAAACGGTTGATACAAAATCCCTGACCTCGGAAGGCGATCAGAGCCAGTTGGTCATCCTTATTCAAAACGATCCGAAGAAAAATCCTGTGTTAAAAGAGAGCCATGCTGCCGACAAAGAAAATGAACAGCGCAAAGAGCCGGTTCCCCGCAATAAGAATGATGTGATTCTGAGAAGAGATTCTGCAGATATTCCTGAACCTGAAGCGGTGGATGTTGAATAAATTAAACCAATCTTTATAGCGTTTCGATCCAATGAAGGAACTGAAAAATATTATTTTCGATTTTGGAGGAGTATTGATCGACTGGAATCCGGTTTACCTCTATCAGAAAGTTTTTAAAACAGAGGAAGATGTAAAATACTTTCTGGAAAACATTTGCCGGTACGATTGGAATCTGTTACAAGATAAAGGTCGTTCACTGGCAGAAGGTACCCATCTTTTGCAGGAAAAATATCCGGACTATGCCGATGAGATTGCCCTGTACTATGGCCGATGGGAAGAGATGTTGGGTGGCACATACGATGAGAACACGAAACTAATCAGACCACTGAAAGAGAGGTACAAAGTGTATGGACTCACCAACTGGTCGGCAGAAACATTACCCCTGGCCATAAATCGTTATGATTTTTTTCAGGATCTGGATGGAATGGTGGTTTCGGGCGAAGAGAAGATTGTTAAACCCGACAGGAGGTTGTACGAAATCCTGTTGGATCGGTACGATCTCTATGCCGAAGAATCGCTTTTTATCGATGACAATGCCACAAACATTGAAACTGCCCGGGATTTGGGCTTTAGAGTCTTACATTTTACCGATGACCTGAATCTGGAGCAATTTTTTCATCAAAAAGGAATCCTCTGAAACAGAATTTTTAAATGATCTTTAGGTTGTCAAAGCCTTCATCCCTACGGCAGGGAAATCATTAACGGGTGGATTCAGACAAGTGGTGCAACCATGAACTACGATGAAGAGTTAAGATTAGCCGCATTATTTTAACCCTTTGTTAACATTGCTTTTCTTTTATTCTTGTTACCTTTGCCACCAATTCAAACCATGTGGACAGATTTGAACTGCTTGCAACCACAGAAAAAAATGCTAAAAACAAATTCCTGCATTTACTTTCTTCCTATTGTTACAGTTTCTGCACAGGTTGAATAAAATAATATCAACAATTGTCTTTGTCAGGTGACTTACACTTGTTTCACAGCTGGAAATGAGCACTTGCCCGAAGACAACTAAACTTCTTACAAAGATGAATTATTTATTTACCTCCGAATCGGTGTCGGAAGGACATCCCGACAAAGTGGCCGATCAGATATCCGATGCATTGCTGGACGAATTTCTTGCGTACGACCGTAACTCCAAAGTGGCTTGCGAGACATTGGTTACTACCGGACAGGTGGTCCTTGCAGGTGAAGTGAAATCCAATAGCTATGTAGACGTGGCAGAAGTGGCACGCGATGTGATCGCCAAAATAGGGTATACCAAAAGTGAATATCGTTTTGAAGCACAATCCTGTGGTGTTTTTTCAAGTATCCATGAGCAGTCCGATGACATAAACCGTGGTGTGGATCAGAAAACTGATCCAATGGAACAGGGCGCCGGCGACCAGGGAATGATGTTCGGCTATGCGACCAATGAGACCGACAACTTCATGCCGCTGTCACTCGATCTAAGCCATGCATTACTGATGGAGCTTGCCAACATCCGTAAAAATGAACCCGACCTGATGCCTTATTTACGTCCCGATGCAAAGTCACAGGTAACCGTGGAATATGCAGAAGATGGTACCCCTCTCCGTATCGACACCATTGTGGTTTCTACCCAGCACGACGAGTTTGAGAGCCCGAGACAGAATACAAGAGAAGCTGCTCTTGAGGCAGATGAGAAGATGCGCTCACGCATCGAAACCGATGTACGTACAATCCTTATTCCAAGAGTGCAGGCACAGTACAAGCGTAGAAAAGACATACACAAACTTTTTGAGAACGAGATTAAATACTTTGTGAACCCCACCGGTAAATTTGTCATTGGCGGTCCTCACGGCGACACGGGACTGACTGGCCGCAAGATTATCGTGGATACTTATGGCGGAAAAGCTGCGCACGGCGGAGGCGCTTTTTCAGGAAAGGATCCATCGAAGGTTGATCGTTCGGCTGCATATGCAGCACGGCATATTGCCAAAAATATGGTGGCCGCCGGGGTGGCTTCAGAAATGCTGATTCAGTTGTCTTACGCCATCGGTATAGCTGAACCGATGAGTATTTATGTGAATACATATGGTAAGGGCAATGTAAATCTGTCGGATGCTGAAATCGCCGAAAAGATCCGATTGTTGTTCGACTTGCGTCCCAAAGCCATCGAACAACGATTGAAACTGCGCAATCCCATCTATTTTGAAACAGCTTCCTATGGACACATGGGACGTGAGCCTCGCAAAGTGAAGAAAGTGTTCAACTCACGCTATATGTCTGAACCGGTAGTACTTGAAGTGGAACTGTTTACCTGGGAAAAGCTGGATTATGTAGAGAAAATTAAAAAAGAGTTCGGCTTATAAATGTAGAATGAACGAGACACAACGTGCAGTGGTGGTCTACTGTGCCTCCAGCTCGCTGGTCAATAAATGCTATTACGAAGCAGCAGAACGCTTGGGGAAGCTCCTCGCGGAGAAAAGTATTGTCTGTATTAACGGGGCTGGGAAACAGGGATTGATGGGCGCTTTAAACGATTCAGTCATTCGCCACGGCGGAATCATAAAAGGTGTTATTCCCCGTTTTATGGTAGATGCTGGATGGTGTCATGAACGACTGAACGAGACAATCATAACACAGACTATCCACGAAAGAAAAGAGCTTATGGCCCGTGCGGCCCGTGCGGTGGTTGCTTTGCCAGGAGGCATCGGTACTTTGGAGGAATTGGCTGAAATTATCACTTGGAAGCAGCTTGGGATTTATAATAATCCTGTAATCATTGTCAACACCAATGATTATTACGGCCCTTTGCTCTCTTTCTTTGATAAAATGAAAGAGGAGAAATTTCTGATGCAGAACGGTCAAGATCTTTGGAAAGTTGTTTCTACCCCGGAGGAGGCAGTGGTCCTTTTAATGAGTTTCTTTCATTGATAACCTTCAGCGTAATTATATTTCAGCAAAAAGAATTGTAAATTTGCTGTCTAAAGATAAAATACGCAATAAAAGTGTTTCAGTTGATCACCGATACCCTGCGGGAAGTTCCGTTCTACCTGGATGTGGAAAAACTTCCCCTTCAGACTGATTCAGTGGAGATGAACTTTGGACGATATGAATTTCTTCCTACTGATTCAAGTCGTATTTTGTTTTCTGTTGATTCAATAACCGCCACGCACATCAATTCCTTCTCCATTGGACACGCAGGAATGTCCATGCCTTTTTCACTTTGGGTAAACAGCGTTTTTTTTCTTCTTTTTGTCGCCTGTTTTGTCATTTTTTCATTGGTTTTTCGCAAGGAGGGAGTGGCTATAATTGGGAATTTCAGACAAATATTATCTGTCAGAAAGCACCATGCTGCCGGTTTTAAGAGACAGGTTACCACCACCGAGGTCTGGGGCGAATTTTTTTTGGTACTGCAGGCCATACTGATCATTGCCATCCTCATTTACATTTTTCTATGGGGTCAGGGAATCGTCATACAGTCAGTGAAGGGGAATGCACTCTTCTTTTCTGCTCTCCTGCTTATCCCTGCTGTGTTGATATTATTGAAGCTGCTTATGTATCGTACCGTGGGTGCCTTCTTTATGCAGTATGATATGAGACGCTGGACAAGTCGCTATTACCGGTTGGTGGGGCTGACGGGTATTCTTCTTTTTTTACCCGTGTTGCTGTACGTTTTCATCCCAGAATTAAGAAATAGCATGCAAATGATTTTTCTGTTCATTTTTATTATGAGCCGTCTCGTCATTGTACTCGGGTTATTAAATATTTTTGTTAAAAATAAAGTCGGTGGTTTTTATTTTTTTATTTATCTTTGCGGGACTGAAATTGCGCCCTATATACTGTTTTATAAGGGAGTGATACTATTGATTAGTTTGGCAGGAAATATTTTTATATGAACATTCGGAAAGTAAAGAAAATCCTGATTTCTCAACCCAGGCCCAGCAGCGAAAAATCACCCTATTTCGATATAGCGGAAAAGTTTCACGTCGAGGTGCATTTCTATCCTTTCATTAAGGTGGAAAGAGTGTCTATAAAAGAATTTCGCCAACAACGAATTAATATACTGGATTTCACCGCAATTATCTTTACTGCAAGAACCGCGGTTGACAAATTTTTCTCTATCTGTGAGGAGTTGAAGGTGGTCATTCCCGAAACAATGAAGTATTTTTGTACTTCAGAAACTGTGGCGTTGTACCTGCAGAAATATATTGTGTACAGAAAAAGAAAGATTTTTTTCAGCCAGACAGGTAAAATCGACGGATTGAATAGTGCCTTTACCAAGCATGCGAAAGAAAAATTTCTCTTTCCTGTGCCTGAGGAACACAACGACGAAGTTGCCCATTTCCTCGATGAAAAAAAAATAAACTACACCAAAAGTGTGATGTACAGAACGGTAAGCAATGATTTCGAGGAGGGGGAGAAACTTGACTATGACATGATCATCTTCTTCAGCCCATTGGGCATTCAGTCCCTGACTACCAATTTCCCCGATTTTAAACAGGAAGACATCGCTATCGGCTGTTTTGGCACATCTACTGCCAAAGCTGTAGAAGAAGCCGGACTGAGGCTGGATTGCGAAGCACCGCAACCCGATTACCCCTCAATGGCGGCCGCACTGGAGGCTTTTCTAAGGGAAAATCATAAAAATCATAACTGAGTAGCTGACGATTCACCTTCTTTCTCCTTAGATTTCTTCTTCCACTTCTTTCGGATAGTATGGTTTGGGTGGCTGGACCGTGGGAAATATCCTTCGTATGTTTTGTGCAATTCTGTCGGAAAACACTTTCATATCCATATTTACGGCTTGTGACGTCTGGAAATAAACTTCTTTGATAGACATTTCATCTTCGTCGGTTTCACAAAACAACGCATCAACGGGTATCAACTGCATGGATTCTATGTTTATCTGGTCTCCGATGGAAAAAAGAAATCCTTCATGAATAAGACGTTTGGTTAGCTCCGGCTTTCCGCGGTAACCATGTATGATCCAGGGCTGAGTGGGTTTTATCTCTTTCTTTATCTGGATAAGCTGCTCCCAGGCTTTTACACAATGAATGATAACCGGCTTATGCAGCTTCTCCGAGAGTTCGATATGCTTTTTAAAAACTGGTATTTGCACCTCGAATGAAGGGCCTTTGAGTTTGTCGAGACCGGTCTCTCCGATCGCTACTATGCGTGGGTTGGAGGCAATCTCATTCAGATAAGCCATTTGTGTATCACTGTCCTCGGAATACCAGGGGTGAATGCCACATGAGAATGCATGACGGTGGTGAGAGTCTTTGGCTACTTCAAATTCAAGAGGGTATACATCGAAGATACACGAGTGATAGGGGTCGTCATTATCCTCGAGAAACATCTGATGGGTGTGCAGGTCGTAAAATTCCATACATTAATTGTCCTCTGCCTTCAGTTTGTCTTTCCGGTGCTTTTGTTTTGGCTCTGGTACGGGATCATAACCTGATCCACCCCAGGGATTACAACTTAAAATGCGCTTGATTGACAAGTAGGAACCTCTAAAAGGCCCGTGACTTTTCAATGCTTCTATCGTATATTGTGAACAGGTAGGCGTGTACCGGCAGCTGGGTGGAGTGAGCGGAGAGATGACAGCCCGGTAGAAATAGACGGGTAGAAGTAATATCCATGTCAGCAGTTGCTTTAATGCTTTCAACATTGTTCTTTACCAATCTGTTTCTTCAATGCAATCAGTGCTTTTCGCACACTTTTCTCCACTGTGGCAAAGTCGCTCAGTTTATCTTTCACATAAATGAAAGCAATATCGGTATGAGTTCCTTCACAGGTTTGTATCTCATTAAAGAGATGTTTGTTCAACCGGTATGCTTCCCTTGCAAGTCGCTTCATCCTGTTTCGGCTGACAGCTGAGCGGAGTCTTTTTTTAGGGATACTGATCAGTACCGACAGCGGCACAGTAAACGGGTGAGCAGTTTCCAAATACACAACCCTGAAGGGAAATGCCATCATAGAATGGCCCTGAGCAAAAAGGGATTCGATTCTCTTTTTTCCTGTAACACGTTCTTCCTTCTGAAAGCTGAAGCATTTTCCTTCATTCATAGATAAAAGCATTCCTCTGAAAGCAATTATGGAAGCAAAGATAATTGTTTTTGAAATCAAAAGTCTTATTTAAAGAAAAAAAGTATAATAAGACTTTCGAAGGTGTAGTCATTTTCGCCCGAAGTCGGCGGGAATTTCGCCCCATTGCTTTGTTTCCCATTTAAGGATGGGATTTTCATAGCTGTTATTTTGAAGCCAGATTTCGGCACGGGTAATCAGCTCAAAAAGCAATCTGTTTTTTTCCGATTGTTCCAGTTTGGTATTGCATTTCTTTTTGGTAACCCATTTGATGGCATTCATACTGTCAGAATAGACAGGAATATTTTGATTTTGTTTCTTGAGTAATGCCAGGGCATGCACTATAGCCAAAAATTCACCTACATTATTTGTACCTTCTTCAAGAGGTCCCATGTGAAAGATCTCCCTATTGTCCGCAATATATACACCCCGATACTCCAAAAGCCCCGGATTGCCACTGCAGGCTGCATCCACGGCCAGGCTCTCCTTTATTATTCCGGCGTTCGGCAAGGACCCTGCGCTGCCAATCCCCTTTTTTGTGTTTAAATGCTTCCATGGATTATCAAGGAATGCCCGCGCAGCCTCCTCCCGGGAGGGGAATGATTTGTACCGTGCATTTTCGAAACCCGATACTTGTTTTCTGCATTCCTCCCATGAAGTATAGATGCCGGGTTTGAAGCCTTGCCAGACTACATAGTATTTGTTTTGCGCCATTTAATCTTTCTTTCACATGGATTCCAGGATGTAGGGTCTAAGCCCTTCCTCCGTGGACTGTTCCATTCTTTTTTCTTGGATAGATACGATGCTGTCCACTATAAATTTGGTATAACCACGCCAGGGCAGGGTGGCAAAGTATTCTTTATAATGGAGCTGTACCATTTTGCCACCCGCTACCATCAGTTGCTTTGCAATCTCCTCGTCTTCCACTGAGAAGTCGAACTGATTGGATTGTAACCCACCCGGTTCGTCTGCACGAAAGCCCGATTGTATCAGCTTCCCTTCATAGGTTTTAAAGATTACTCCTTTGTATACGAGGTAGTTTAATTCTCCCGATTTCACACCCGTGCCAAATACATAGTAGTAACGCACGTAGACAAAAATTCCGAGTGCCACGATCAGTATGCCGAGAAACCATTTCAATACTTTCCGGCTCTTTTTCTTCTTTGGGGTCAGGTCGTCCATTTTCTTTGTTTTGTATGGCTGCAAAGATACCTATTTTTTGACTTTTTAGAGAAATAGTGACAAAATACCTGACGAATCGTCCATTTTTGGGAAAATCCCTACCGCATCAGGAAATACAGGGAGCCGGCAGCGGTTACCACCCACAGGGTGATGCCAAGAGCAAAACTACGAGGGCCTGACCTTTTGATTTCACCCAGGGTGATGTTCGATCCGATCAGAAATAGAGCAATCACCAGCCCCCTTTTGCCCAGCCAGTTAAAATGATCGTAACTGGCATGCAGTCCTGGAAAGAAATTGGCAAAGAGAATCGCAAAGAGAAAAAAGAGAATGAACCAGGGAAATTTCACCGATCTCCCGTCTTCGTTCTTCTGGAAAAAGGCAATTACCAGTGACAAGGGGATGATCCATAACGCCCGGATCAGTTTGACCGTAGTGGCCACTTGCAGGGCCTTCTCTCCATATTCTGCTCCTGCGCCTACCACCGAACTGGTGTCGTGTATTGCAATGGCAGCCCAGTTACCGAATAGCTCCTGGCTTAGTCCCAGCTCCCGGCCAACAAAGGGGAAAAGGAAAAGGGCAATGGCATTGAGTACGAAGACGACGATGAGTGCGAATGAATTCTGATAGTTCTTACTGCGCAGGATTGGTGCAACTGCCGCGATGGCACTTCCACCGCAAATGGCCGTGCCGGATGCGATCAACAGAGTGATGTTCTTCTCCACTTTGAACAGTTTACCCAACATAATACCGAGTATCATTACCGTAACAACAGAGATGGCTGTGGTCACAAATCCGGTTTTTGAGGCAATGATCACTTCGTTCAGATTCATTCCGAATCCCATTAATACAATGGAGAGTTGCAGTACCAGCGAGGTGTATCGATGAAACGCGGCATGTCTTATGCCGAGCAGTGAGAAAATTAATCCGGCAAAGAGCGCAATTGCCGGCGACATAAACGGTAAAAAAAAGAGAACTATCAGAACAGCATACAATCGTTTATGTATGATTTCTTTCCTGTCTGACATGTAAATTCTGATCGTTTTAACTACTTCCATTCTTTTTGAGCACAAAAGTAGCATCTCAATATAACATTTGCAAATACAAAATAGTTATATTAAATAACATGAAGTTATATAAAATGGGCGTCAGATAAAATCTTGTGGTTGTTTAAAACGTGTAATTTAGCAGATATTGTACAAAGCGATCTGTCAGTCTGCTTTTGTGTCCGATCTTTTGTGCGATGCGAAATTCACGGGGAAAAGTAATGCCGGTTACCTGGAGTTTAACAAGTGTTTTAAGGTACAATTCGTTCTGAATTGCTTTCTCGGAGATGATGGCCAGGCCGTTGAAATCAAGCAGGAAGTTTTTAATTGATTCAGTGCTTCCCAGATGAATTCGCGTGTTGAGGTCCCCAAATGGAATCTGGTGTTTGTTGAAAAGTTGACGTATCACTTCCAGGGTACCGGAACCCTCTTCCCGTAACACCAACGGTATTTGCTGCAAATCCTCTTTTTCAATCGTACCGCGTCCTGCATAAAGGCTGTTTTTACCTGTCACCACGATCAGCTCGTCGTGCTGGAAATCACGGTAACGGATTCCTCCCTGTGAGGAGAGGTTTTCCACCAACGCCAGATCCACCCGGTTGTCCAGCAGCAGCTGCTCCATTTCATACGAATTGCCGTTTATCAGATGTAGTTGAATATGTGAATGGTGCTTGTAAAAGGAAGCCATCACCCGGGGAATCACGTACTGTGAGATGGTGGAACTTGCTCCAATGATGATTTCGCCCGACTGCGCACTGTGCATCTCTCCCATTTCAAAATTGAGGTTGCGGTAGTGTTGTGCTATCTCCCTGAGTGCATGATACACCTTCTCTCCCGCAACGGTGAGATAGATGCGGTTCCCTTTCCGTTCAAACAGGCTGGCGTCATAGCGTAGTTCCAGCTCTTTAATATGCCGGGAGACAGCTGGTTGACTGATGTGTAAGGCTTCTGCAGCCTTTGAAAAGCTCAGCTGTTCTGCCACCGAAAGAAACACGGTATCTCTGTAATCCATCTTTTTTTTAATGTTTCTCTCCAAAAAAGCCCTCTTTGTGCCTGCACATCGCCGAAGTTAAGCAGCCCGGGTGACTGTTATGAAGATGTCGATCTTGTGAATCCTGATAACTGACGATCAAAGATAACCGAAAATGGTTCATCAAACAAGACCGGAGAGGCTATTTCCAAATCCAAATTTCAATTCACATTTTTGTGCATGACAAAATGAAGTGAGGTGTCGTCCTCAATTTTTATGTATCTTTGTATATCTACAAAACATTTATGTATTTTTGTTTTACAATTTGTGTTGTGCGCACAAACATCAAAATTTACAAAGTAAATTTGAATAGCAATTGAATAACAACTATATATGTTTCAAATGAAGCGATTTATCATCATTTTTGCATGGTTAGCAGCCCTTGTTTCATTTTCGCAAAGCGGCTATAAATTTTCGGTAATAAGAGAAAATCCGATTACACCGGTTAAGAATCAGGCCAAAACAGGTACCTGCTGGAGTTTTTCGGGTGTAGGTATGTTGGAATCTGAGCTCATCCGTATGGGAAAGGGAAAATTTGACCTTTCGGAGATGTACATTGTGCGCAGAAACTACGAAGACAAAGCACAAAAGTATGCACGCCTCCATGGCAGTCTGAATTTTGCTGCCGGCGGTTCGTTTGCTGATGTGGTGGAGACCATCGAAGAATTTGGTATCATACCGGATAACGCCTACACGGGACTCAACTACGGGTCCGAAAAACATGATCACGGTGAACTCGACAAGGTACTGAAAGGGTATATCGAAGGAATTATCGGTGAACAAAATCTTTCCCCTGTCTGGTATAATGGTTTCACAAGCGTATTGGATACCTATCTGGGCAGAGTACCGGAAAAATTCACATATGAGGGCAAAGAATATACGCCCCATTCATTTGCCACATTTTTAGGATTGAAACAGGGCGATTATATTTCTCTCACTTCTTTTAACCATCATCCTTTTTATAAGCCGTTCGCCATTGAGGTGCCCGACAACTGGCGTTGGGCACTTTCCTATAACCTGCCGATAAATGAGCTGATGGAAGTGATAGAACAGGCTATCATGAAAGGATACACTGTTGCCTGGGCTTCCGACGTGAGTGAAGCGGGATTCTCGCGCGATGGAATTGCGATCGTTCCGGATGAACTTTCAGCTGAAAATGCAGGATCAGACCAAGCCCGATGGCTTGGATTATCCAGTCGCGAAAAGGATGCCAACATCAGAGCGCGTGTTGGAAAGGAGATGCTTGCCGAGAAGCAGATTACCCAGGAAATGCGTCAGTCGGCGTTCGATAATTATGCTACTACCGATGATCACGGCATGCAAATTTACGGAATTGCAAAAGATCAAAATGGTAAAAAATTCTACATGGTAAAAAATTCATGGGGCGACACCGGTCCGTATAATGGTTTATGGTATGCTTCCGATCCGTTTGTGCGTTATAAAACGATCAGTATCGTGCTGCACAAGGATGCTCTTCCGGCTGAAATAGCCGTTAAACTGGGCTTTTGATCCAGTCATAATCTTACGTACACGACACAAGTCATCTTTATATGGAAATAGCAAATCTTTACGAGCTCTTTCGGAATTACCCTTCCGTGACGACCGACTCACGCATGTGTTCCAAAGGCTCTATTTTTTTTGCACTCAAAGGGGAAAGATTCAATGGAAACCTGTTTGCCGAAAAAGCACTCGAAGCGGGATGTGCATATGCCGTGGTGGATGAACGTCCCGAAGATGAGCCCGCTAACGATCGCATTATTGTTGTGGACAATGTGCTGGTTACCCTGCAGAAGCTTGCCAATTTTCATCGCCGTAAGTTAAAGATTCCCATTATCGGCATCACGGGTACCAACGGTAAGACTACTACCAAAGAACTGATTGCCATTGCCCTTTCACGCGAGTTTAAGGTGGCTTATACCCAGGGAAATTTCAACAACCAAATCGGCGTACCGCTTACCTTGCTGTCGATGAATAAATCACATGAAATTGGCGTGATTGAAATGGGTGCCAGTCATCCGGGCGATATCAGAGAACTATGCGAAATTGCCGAACCCAATTATGGACTTATCACCAATGTGGGCAAAGCGCACCTCGAAGGGTTCGGCTCCTTCGAGAATGTAATTAAAACAAAAGGAGAGCTGTACGGTTTCATTCGTGAAAATGATGGAAAGGTTTTTGTGAATAAAGACAATCAGATTTTGTATGAATTGTCGGAAGGTATGGATCGTATTCTTTATGGAAAAAATGATCCTACTCTTTTTGCTTCCGGAGCCATTGCCAACGCGACACCTTTTCTGGAATTCGATTGGAGCTTCTTTGATACTTCGTATCGCGTGAAGACCAGTCTCGTGGGCGAGTATAATTTTGACAACGCAATTGCTGCTGTGGCTGTATCCAAGTACTTCGGGATCAATGCTGATCGTATCAGTGCAGCATTGGAGGAATATGAGCCACAAAACCACCGGTCTCAGTTTAAGCGTACAGAGCAAAACGACCTGATTATCGATGCGTACAATGCCAATCCGACCAGCATGAAAACTTCGCTTGAATTTTTCACATCGGTTCCCTCGTCATTACCAAAAATGGTCATCCTCGGTGAGATGAAGGAGTTGGGTGAGATCAGTCAGGAGGAGCATCAAAGGATGATAGATTTTTTACAAAGACAATCCTACACCCGGATTTATCTTGTGGGGGACACTTTCAGGAAAATGTTGCCCGCCAATTCATCCTATCGTTTTTTTGAGGATGTGGATGCGCTGGTGAAATCGTTAAATGATGAGCCTCTCACGGGATATTATATCTTGTTGAAAGGTTCCCATTCGGTACATCTCGAAAAGGCAGTCAATTATCTCTGAGTTTCACTGTCAACATCACCATCTCTGATACGGTACCTATGCGGTATTGCGGTCCGACCAGTCCGATGCCGGAAGTAACGTATATGTGCGTATTTTGTTTCTTCTTGTAGCCATGTGCCACCTCAAAAACAATTTGTGTCGCAATGTTGCCCGGAAAGGACTGGCCGTGGTGCGTATGTCCGTACAGTGCAATATCTGCCCCGGCTTGTACTTCTTCGTTTAGATCATCCGGTGTATGATTCAGTACAATCACCGGTTTGTCAAGGTCGATGCCCTGTGTGGAAAAGAGATTTTTCGTGGATTGTCGGTTATGAATGACCTTGTCCTCACGTCCCACCACATAAAATGCGCTGTCAATTAAAACTGCAGAATCGCGCAACACAATGATACCTGCATCATTCAGAAGTTGAATTTTCTCTTCGGCATCATGCCGATATTCGTGGTTGCCGGTGCAGGAGTATACGCCAAGGGGTGCGGCAAGTCGTGACAACTCTTCATCCATCCGTTCTGCCAGAATTGGTTCGATGTGTGAGTCGATGATGTCACCCACAAACAGAATCAGATCGGGCTTTTGTGCCATGATCAGATCGACAAACCGCTTCGTGTGTTTTCTGTTGATCATCCATCCCATATGCAAATCTCCTACCATGGCAATACGCAGCGAATCAATCTCTCCAGCCTTCTTGTTCACAGTGACGGGCACCTGCTGTACCACCGGGTGCAGAAACTTGTAATGACCGTGGACCATCACGCCCGATACCAAAACGATAGGTAACAGAAAAGTGATGATCCTGTATTTCCGGGGCTGATCTTTGAAACGCCACGATTGTCGTTGTATTCTTCTTCGGATAATATAGGTCATATCAATGATCAGCCACAACCCGCCCGCATAAAGCAGAAAAAGCATCCAACTGGTACCCATGACCCGGATAAACTGGGTGACAGGATCGGGAATAATCCGGAAGAAAAGCAGCCCGAAAGAATATACAACCAATTCCACCCCGAAAATCAGAGTCAACAGGATGCGGGCCCATTTTTTTTCATCAAAGGCATACCATCCTTTCAGAAAAACCAAAATGTTCAGTGTGAGGTGGACTATAAAAGCATTAATAAGTGCTCGCATACAACTTGTTTCGTAACTAACGTTTTATTGTTGAGGTTTGTTTACTCTTTTATGTCACAAACTGACAAAGAAACTTACCCATAATGGTACAGAAAAATCAATAATCATTCCGTGAAAAAGAGCAATGACCACATAATCCGATCCTGAATACCTGGTGATTACCGGCAGCGTTGTATCCATGGTCGTAGCTCCACCGGCCGAGATGGGCGCCAGTTTCCCGAAATACTTTACCATCCACGGTGCCAGAATAAGCACACTGAATTCACGCATGATATTGGCCAACAGTGCCACCGTTCCCAGTTCAGCTCCCTTGAATTCGGTGATGAGTATACTCGACAGCGAATAGTATGCAAAGCCGGCTCCCACGCTCAGACAATCGATCAGGCTCCTCCCGGGGATGATCAGGCTCAACAGGGATACGCCAGCAAAAGTCCCCACCGTGGTTGCGAGCGGAATCATCAGCATCCTCCAGCCGAAACGTTTTACTGCTGCAAACATGTTCTTCCCTGCACCGATCTGTATACCCACCAGGAAAAGTAATGCGTAAAGGACCCAGGTGGTGATGTCCCTGTTGAGCAGCAGGTCCGGCATAATTCCGGAGAGTGCCAGTATAACGCCTACAACAAAGAGGAGAAGGTACACAATGGATTGTTTCATGTGGATTAAAAGAATTTTTTATACACCCATTTTGCACAGAACAAACTTCCCAATGTGGCGCCAACGGCTAGCAGGAAGGCGTCCAGTCCGATGGTTGTAAAATTGCTTACGACCTGCTCGTTGCTGCCGACTGAGAGACCCAGAAAAAAGAGCAAAAGCATGATCGTCACATTTAACAATGAACCGGTATATTTCACGACGGTGGTTTTTTTAGCCAGATAACCCACCACAATACCTGCCATTATACAAAGCAGAATATTTATCATATTTTTTTTGCAAAAATAGGCAAAAGATGGGATGACTTAAAATAAATTGCAAATGAGTAGATTGATTCACGGGAAATTCAAATGGCACTTTAAAAAAAATCAAAAAATGTTTTGCAATTCAAAGGATATGCGATATATTTGTGATATTAAAATAATATCATTTTAAATATTGTATTATGGAGACAAAAGAATTCAGTTTTAAAGGATTTAAATCCAACGGGTTCCTGATGATTTTTATGTTGTTTTTGCTGTTGGCATTGATCATCTGGCTTTTCTTTCAGGGAGCCTTGGGTATTGTCACAGGCTTTGTTCTCGGGCTGGTATGGGTGTTGCTTCTGGTGGGATTTACCAAGCTGGAGCCGAATGAAGCGATTGTGATGATATTTTTCGGTAAATACAAAGGAGTGCTCAAGGAGACCGGATTCTTTTGGGTCAACCCTTTTATCACAAGGAAAAAATTATCGATGCGTGCCCGCAACTTGAATATCGAGCCCATTAAAGTAAACGATAAAGTGGGAAATCCGGTCTTGATAGGCCTGGTATTAGTCTGGAGGCTGAAAGATACCTATAAGTCTATGTTTGAAATCGACGCGCAAACAATGGCTGCTGATGCCGGCCTCCCCGGATCTACAGTAAACATGGTAAGCAAGCAGATGGGCGCATTTGAAAATTTTGTGGCTGTACAGAGCGATGCCGCTCTAAGGCAGGTTGCCGGCCAATATGCCTACGACAACAATGTGGTCTCCGATCAGGAGATTACGCTGCGGTCGGGTGGGGAAGAAATCAATGAGAACATGCTCCTTGAATTGAATGACCGCCTCGATATGGCCGGCATCGAAATCGTGGAGGCCCGCATCAATTATCTGGCGTATGCGCCTGAGATTGCCGCGGTGATGTTGCGCCGCCAACAGGCGGAAGCCATTATCTCAGCGCGTGAAAAGATTGTAGAAGGTGCCGTTACCATGGTGAAAATGGCGCTCGAAAAGATTGAGGATGAAAACATTGTAGATCTGGACAGTGATAAAAAAGCGGCCATGGTGAGTAACTTGCTGGTGGTGCTTTGTGCCGATGAATCGGCACAGCCGGTGTTGAATACGGGATCTCTTTATCAATAAGAAGTAAAAAATGCATATGAGAAGTGCCGGTACTTATTATTACGAGAAGCAACGTGAAAAGTGGTGGGTATGGGTGGTAATGATCGGCGTAAACCTTATTTTTGTCGTTGGGTGCATCATGCAAATTGGATTTGAACGACCTTTTGGAGACAACCCCATGAGCGATACAGGCCTGATCATTACAGCTGTTGCTATTTTTTTTATCTCCCTACTGATTCTTTCAGGTAATCTTCAGACCTACATCAATCGTGAAGGAATCTTTGTCAGGTACTCACCCTACCATTTTAAATATCGGTTTTATGCATGGAACGACATCCGTCATGTTTACGTTAGAAATTATCATTCTTTTCGTGAGTTTGGCGGTTGGGGAATGCGATTGTCCCCCTGGCACTTTATGGGTAAGACCGTACATTTCACCCGAAACATTGCGTATACTGTGGGAGGAAATACCGGATTGCAGATTGAACTGAAAAACGGTAAGAAAATATTGATAGGCACACAACAACCTGGCGAACTGAACAGGAAGTTGGTCACACTTGGTAAAATTTCCGAATGAACGAACCATGGCGAAGAAAGAGAAGACGACAAAAAATTTTGCGTTGCGACTGGATGCGGAAACAATGAATGCAATCGAGAAATGGGCTGCAGATGAATTTCGCAGTGTGAATGGTCAGATACAATGGATACTGGATCAAGCACTCAAAAAAAGCGGGCGATTGAAATAGAAGCAATATTTTTTTTGTTAAATAAGTTTAATCACAATGCTATTCAAAAAACAAGTCAAATTTATATCTACTTTTAACTCTCCAAATGCACGAATTTTTTATTTAAAACCACAATGAAACAAACATTTATTTTGTTCTTATTTCTATTATCGCTCAATTTGACAGCGCAAAATGTGACCGTAAATGGGAAATTGGTTTCAGCTATAGATCATGATCCGCTCCCTTATGCCACAATTTCGGTTTCCCGTGAAGCCTCACCTGCAAACAGTATTAAAAAATTTGCAACCCGGGAGAATGGATCTTTCTCTACCTCATTGGCACCCGGAAAATATCTTTTTGTTTTTCATTTTGTCGGCATGAATGAACTGACAAAGGCAGTCGAGGTCAATGCTTCGCAAAATCCCCTGGAACTGGGTGAGGTCTCCCTCACGGAAGGCGCTACAGAGCTCGATGAATTAAAAGTCACTGCGCAGAAGCCACTGGTGAAAGTAGAGATCGATAAACTCACCTATAGTGCCAAGGACGATCCGGAATCATCGACATCCAATGTGCTCGATCTGCTGCGAAAAGTACCGTTGGTGACAGTGGACGGCGAAGATGAGATCCAGCTGAAAGGATCGTCAAACTTCAAGATCTACCTGAACGGAAAACCGTCCAACATGATTTCCGGAAATCCTTCACAGGTATTGAAGAGCATGCCAGCAAACAGCGTGAAGGATGTAGAGGTGATTACCGATCCCGGTGCAAAATATGATGCCGAAGGTGTGGGTGGCATTATCAACATCGTCACAGATAAACGAGCCGACGATGGTTATTCCGGCTCTGTGGGAGCCAATGGCGATAATTTCGGAGGCTATGGCGGGAACGCCTATCTGGCAACAAAGTACGGCAAGTTTGGTTTCACCGGTAACGCAGGATACTTTCATCATAAAAGGCCCGAGTCGGAATCCAATTTCGGGCGGGAGGAATATACGCCAAATCCACAAAATACGCTTACCCTCAATGGCACCAATGAAAGCGATGGAGGTGGACTTTTTCTGAACGGATCAATTAGTTTTGAACCGGATACGTCAAATCTCTTCAACTTGTCGGCATCCCGCTTCGGAGGGAAATTCAATTCGTTGAATCTGCAGGAGGCTCTTTCCACAGGTGCCCGTCCCTATAGCTACAATACACGCAGCGAGAGTACGAATCAGTTTGGAGGGATGAACCTGTCGGCCGACTATCAACGTAGTTTCAAAAAAAAGGGAGAAATGCTTACTGCCTCCTATCGGTTTGAGAACAACCCCAATGACAGTGAATATGAAAGTACATATGATGGTGTGACGGGCTCATTTTACTACCCCGACGGGCATCGGATAAAAAGTACAAACGATGCCGGCGGAAGTGAGCACACCGGCCAGGTCGACTACGTGAATCCCCTCAACGGGAAGCATAGCGTAGAAGCAGGATTAAAGTACATTTACAGGGATAACACAAGTCGGGCCGACCATACCTTCTTTGATGTGAACGATGACACCTGGAAGCCCGATCCGGGCAAGAAAAATGATCTGGATCATACCCAGAATATTACCTCCGGGTATGCCGGCTATGGATATAAAATGGGCAAAGTGGGGATGAAGCTGGGGTTACGGGCCGAGAATACTGAACAAAATATCCACTTTATGAGCAATGACCTGGATACGATTGTGCAAACCAGCTTTTTTGATCTGGTTCCCTCTGCCACACTATCCTACCAGCTTGGAATGACGCAGACTTTGCGGGGAGGATATAACATGCGCATCTCCCGTCCGGGAATATGGTATCTGAACCCTTACGTGAACGATGTGGATCCCAATAATATCAGCTATGGAAATCCCCGGCTCGATGCGGAGCAGCAGCACAACTTCAATGTAAATTACGGCTCCTTCTCACAAAAACTGAACTTCAACGCGACACTCAGCTATTCTTTCGCAAAAAATGCCGTTACCGGTTACAGTTTTGTACAAAATGGCGTGACCCACAACACCTACGCCAACATCGGACGTAACCAGACAGTGGGAACGAACCTATATGTGAGCTGGACACCCACACAGATGATCCGTACTTACCTTAACGGCGGAATAAATTATACCGATATCCAGAGCACGGAAAACAGTGAATTAAAAAACAGCGGTTTCTCCGGACGTGCATTTGGCGGACTTACCTTTACTTTCCCCAGGGATTTCAGAGTAGGCACCAACGGCGGTCTGTTTTTGAACCGTATTCAGTTACAGACGGAACAGTCGGCTTTCTATTTTTACTCGTTCAGTCTGCAAAAAAGCATTTTGAATAAAAAACTCGATCTGGCACTCAACATACAAAATCTGTTTTCAAAATACAGGGCAATCACTTCCACCACCACAGGTGTTGGGTTTACCCAGAGAAACGAGTTC
Source organism: Porphyromonadaceae bacterium (assembly GCA_021372865.1). Taxonomy (GTDB): domain Bacteria; phylum Bacteroidota; class Bacteroidia; order Bacteroidales; family Dysgonomonadaceae; genus Proteiniphilum. Next base: position 194,014 of record JAJFTO010000017.1, on the reverse strand, counting down.
ATGAACCCCATGCGAAATTTCCGGATTAGTGTGACTTATCGTTTTGGTGATTTAAAAACATCCATGAAGAAGGTGCAGCGAAGCATCAGCAATGAAGATGTAATGCAGGGAGAAAGTAACACGCAGCAAGGGACAAGTACGAATCCAACAGGAAATTGATTTTGTATTGACGCTTTTTTCTGTTATTTTTGGCGCAAATTGATGTCTGGACATGAGATTTTCATTTCGAAAATTTTATTGATAAGATCAGATATCGGAATCACACGGGATGAGGATTGATATTATTACAGTTTTACCGGAAATGATAGAGGGTGCCCTTCATAATAGTATTCTGAAGAGGGCTCAGGAGAAAGGTCTGGTGGATTTCGGCCTTCACAACCTTCGTGATTACACACTCGATAAGCACAAACGAATAGATGATTATCCATTTGGCGGGGAAGCCGGGATGGTGATGCAGATTGAACCGATCGACCGGGCTATCTCGCTTCTAAAGTCTCAGCGCAATTACGACGAGGTGATTTTTACTACACCCGACGGCGAACAGTTCACCCAATCCGTGGCCAATGAACTTTCCATGATGCAGAATATCATTATACTCTGCGGGCATTACAAGGGAATTGATTACCGGGTGAGGGAACATCTGATTACCAGGGAGATTTCCATTGGAGATTTTGTACTCACCGGCGGAGAGCTGGTTGCCGCCATGATTGCCGATGCAGTTGTCAGAGTGATCCCCGGTGCCATCGGAGATGAACAATCCGCGCTTTCCGATTCATTCCAGGATGGATTGCTGGCGCCTCCCGTGTATACCCGTCCGGCAGAATATAAAGGCTGGAAAGTACCGGAAGTACTCCTTTCGGGTCACGAACGGAAAATTGCGGAATGGCGCCATGAACAGTCGGTAGAGCGTACAAAACGCCTTCGACCCGATCTGATGTGCTAAGCAACAACACTCGCATGCAATTAATGTGCATAGCACAAGTGACATGCAGCAGATAACGCGGACAAAGTGAACAACTAATGGCATGTCAAAATTATGTGAACGAAGTAAGCAACTAAAGGCGTTTACAGAATAAAATAACGTAGTGAACCGATAAAGTGCACAACTTTGAACATGAAATAAATAAATTATGAAAGGTATTGTACTCGCCGGTGGTTCCGGTACAAGATTATATCCGATTACAAAGGGGGTTTCCAAGCAACTGCTTCCCATTTTCGATAAACCCATGGTTTATTATCCCATTTCAGCATTAATGCTTGCGGGAATAAGAGATATCCTGATTATTTCCACACCCCAGGATCTGCCTGCTTTCAGGAGGTTGTTGGGTGATGGAACCGATTATGGCGTAAAGTTCACCTATGCGGAACAACCCAGTCCCGACGGACTTGCACAGGCATTTATCATCGGAGAAGAATTCATTGGAAACGATGCCGTCAGTCTGGTGTTGGGTGACAATATTTTCTATGGCCATGGCTTCCCTGATTTATTAAAAAAAGCGGTAGGAGAAGCCGAAAATAATGCAGTAGCTACGGTTTTTGGCTATTTCGTAAACGACCCCGAGAGGTACGGTGTTGCCGAATTTGATGAAAAAGGACAAGTGTTGACGATTGAAGAAAAGCCGGTCTCACCGAAGTCGAATTGGGCTGTGACCGGATTGTACTTCTATCCGAATCGGGTTGTCGAGATTGCGAAACAGATAAAACCCTCAGCTCGTGGTGAGCTGGAGATCACTTCCGTCAATCAGACCTTCCTGAAAGACGGCAGGTTGAAGATGCAACGTTTTGGAAGAGGATTTGCCTGGCTTGATACCGGTACACACGATTCACTTTCTGAAGCATCCACCTTTATCGAAGTACTGGAAAAAAGGCAGGGGCTCAAAATATCCTGTCTGGAAGAGATTGCCTGGCACAACGGATGGATTTCGAGTGATGAACTCAAACGAATTGCAGAACCCATGAAAAAGAACCAGTACGGAGAATATCTGTTGAAATTGGTGGAGTCAGGCAGATAAAATTGAATAAGATTGAAAATATTAGAGTGAATTGAAACGTGATATATGGAGGTGAATAGAACGGAAATAAACGGATTGTCAATAATCAAGCCAAAAATTTTTGAGGATGAGCGGGGCTACTTCTTTGAGTCTTTTTCCATGAGGGAATTCGAAGAGAAAGCATGCAAAACTGTTTTTGTGCAGGACAATGAGAGCAAATCGCAATATGGAGTATTGCGTGGGTTGCATTTTCAGATACCTCCTTTTGAACAGGCAAAGCTGGTGCGCGTAGTGAAAGGCCGTGTATTGGATGTAGCTGTGGATATCCGGAAAGACTCTCCAACATTTGCCAAATATTTCTCGCTTGAACTCTCAGAGGACAATAAACTCCAGCTTTTTATACCCCGCGGATTTGCTCACGGATTTGCTGTGTTGAGCAATGAAGTGATTTTTCAGTACAAATGTGACAATTACTATTCTCCCATGCACGAAAGAGCAATTCGCTGGAATGATCCCCATTTACATATAGACTGGCGGCTTCCGGCTGCTGACATCATTTTATCGGAAAAAGACAAAAAAAACCCTTTTTTATGCGACACATTTTAATTACCGGAGGTGCAGGATTCATCGGCTCACATGTTGTACGGCTGTTTGTTAATAAATATCCGGATGATGAGATTATAAATCTTGATAAACTCACTTACGCTGGCAACCTTTCCAATCTGAGTGATTTGGAGGGAAAACCCAATTACAAATTTATAAAGGCGGACATCAGTGATTACGATGCCATCCGAAAGATCTTTGAGACACTGAAAATTGACGGTGTGATTCATTTGGCTGCAGAAAGTCACGTAGACCGGTCGATCACCGATCCTTTTTCTTTTGCCAAAACAAATGTGATCGGAACGCTAAATTTATTGCAATCAGCCAAAGACGCATGGAGGGAAAACTATGAAGGCAAATTGTTTTACCATATCTCTACCGATGAGGTATATGGGGCCCTCAATTTTAATGAATCACGCTTTACGGAGGAGACACGCTATGATCCTCACAGTCCATACTCTGCATCAAAGGCCTCATCCGACCACTTTGTGCGGGCCTATCATGATACCTACGGATTGCCGGTTGTGCTATCCAACTGTTCAAATAACTACGGTCCCTATCAGTTCCCTGAAAAACTGATTCCTCTCTTTATCAACAATATTCGATACAATAAACCGCTGCCTGTGTATGGAAAAGGAGAAAATGTAAGAGACTGGCTTTACGTGGAAGATCATGCCCGGGCCATTGACCTCATCTTTCACCGGGGTAGGGTAGGACAAACTTATAATATTGGGGGTGGCAACGAATGGAAAAATATTGATCTGATAAAGTTACTGATAAAAACCACAGACCGGTTATTGGGACGAGAGATGGGTGCTTCAGAGAAACTGATTACTTTTGTGACCGATCGTGCCGGGCACGATCTACGCTACGCCATCGACGCATCGAAACTCAGGAATGAACTTGGCTGGACACCTTCGCTACAGTTTGAGGAGGGTATAGACCAAACGGTCCGCTGGTATCTGGAACATCAAGAGTGGCTCGACAGTGTAACCAGCGGCGAATACCAAAACTATTATCGCAGGATGTACGGAGAATAATAAAAATCGAAAGTTAGAAAACAATGGTTATAGCAATTGATTTCGACGGAACCATCGTCGAACACGAATATCCCGCCATTGGCAGACCCGTCCCGTTTGCCATTGAAACGCTCCTCCAATTACAGAAAGACAATCACAAACTGATACTATGGACTGTCCGCGAGGGACAGTTGTTGCAGGATGCCATTGATTATTGCGCCAGACAGGGCCTTTATTTCTACGCGGAGAACGCCAATCATCCGGGTGAAGACAAAGAAAAAGCCTCCCGCAAATTGGAAGCTGATCTTTTTATTGACGACCGGAATCTGGGCGGCTTACCCGACTGGGGAGTGATCTATAACGCAGTGAATGCCACCGTGAATAATGGAAGGGTACTGCAGATTATGGCCGGTTCATCGACGATGCCGGAACCGAAAAAGAAAAAGGGATTGTTCGGGAGAAGATAAACCCCCGACATGTAATGTAGGCCTTTCTTAAAAAAAATCTTCTTGTAATACCTGCTGATTTCGCCTTTCTTTAAGGGTCCATCCGGGCAACATCCCCTTATGGGTTAATCTTCAAAAGCCGAAATTGTAACCGATACTCAGACCCGGTGTAAAGAAATTTTTCTTCAATATCGCGCTGTCTTCGTGACCGAATCCCATATCACAATAGACTGAGAAATCGAAATTCCGATAAGCATAACCGACCAACGGAGCAAAAGCAAACCCCGTGTATCCGCTTGCTCCAAAAACCACACCAAGGCGTGGTTCCAGGAAAAAACCTTCTGTGACACCCTGCTGCGTAATGCGATAACCCGCCAGCGCCATGAGATAGTTGAAGGCATCGTTTTTGTCATTGTTGATGCTTGAGAAAAATTTCCCTTCACCGTATGGATTGTTGATTGCCTTGATTCCCAGTGATATGTAGTTGTTTGACTGGGGTACGATCAGATTGTCGGTAGTAATCCAGCTCAACGTACCACCAAGGCCGATTTTTTCGTCGCGGACAGAATTCACGATGAATCCGCCATCGACAGAGATATGAATGTAATTGTTTTTTTGTGCCTGCATTGTATTAAATGCAACCATGGCAAACAGGAAAGTAAAGAATAACCGGTTCATGATTCAATTGTTTAAGAATTTTAAACAAATATAGATAGTAAATCTGATCGGACAAAAAGTATCCAAATAAATTTGTCTTTTGCTTACGAAAATGTTCACAAAATTAGTCATTTTGAGTCGCTTTCGCTCCTCGATTTTCAATTCTCTCAATAGCAAAGTTCAAATAAATTTACCCTTTACTTACCTTGCTTTAAGAAAATGTTCCTTACCTTTGCGGATATTTTTTGCATAATAAGACGCTATGACACAAGACAGAGAAATCTTTGCGATAATACAAAAAGAGCGCGAACGTCAACTCAAAGGAATTGAGCTGATTGCCTCTGAAAACTTTGTAAGTGAACAGGTGATGCAGGCCATGGGCTCTGTCCTCACCAACAAGTACGCCGAAGGCTATCCCGGACGGAGATATTACGGTGGATGTGAGGTGGTAGATATGGGCGAGCAGCTTGCCATAGACCGGTTAAAAAAAATCTTCGATGCTGAATGGGCCAATGTGCAGCCGCACTCGGGTGCACAGGCAAACGCCGCCGTCTTCCTGGCATGCCTGAAGGCGGGCGATAAATTCCTCGGACTGAATCTGTCGCATGGAGGCCATCTTTCCCATGGTTCTCCTGTTAATTTTTCCGGTTTGATGTTCCAGCCTGTCGCCTACAATGTACGCGAAGAAGACCAGCGGGTGGATTACGACCAGCTGGAATCGCTGGCGCGCTCCGAACGCCCCAAACTGATTGTCGCCGGCGCTTCGGCTTATTCACGCGAATGGGATTATGCCCGCATCCGCAAGGTAGCCGATGAGATCGGTGCCATCTTTATGGTGGATATGGCACATCCTGCCGGACTGATCGCTGCCGGGCTGTTGGAAAATCCGCTCAAGCACGCGCATATTGTTACCTCCACGACCCACAAAACGCTGCGCGGACCCCGCGGAGGCGTGATTCTGATGGGTAAGGATTTTGAAAACCCCTGGGGGCTCACCACACCCAAAGGTGAGGTGAAGATGATGTCGGCACTGTTGGATTCTGCAGTCTTTCCAGGTATGCAGGGAGGTCCTTTGGAACATGTGATAGCTGCCAAGGCCGTTTCATTCCACGAGGCACTGCAGCCCGAGTATAAAACCTATCAGACGCAGGTGAAGAAGAATGCAGCAGTAATGGCACAGGCTTTTATGGATAAGGGTTACAATGTGGTTTCGGGGGGTACAGACAACCACTGTATTCTGGTGGATTTGCGTACCAAATTCCCTGAACTGACTGGAAAAGTCGCTGAGAAAGTGCTTGTGGAAGCAGATATCACCACCAACAAGAACATGGTTCCTTTCGACAGTCGTTCACCTTTCCAGACATCAGGTCTTCGTTTCGGTACACCGGCCATCACCACACGTGGAGTGAAGGAGGAACTAATGGAAGAAATTGTTGAATTAATAGACACCGTGCTCTCTCATGTCGATGACCCTAAAACAATCGTTTCGGTACGTGAGAAGGTGAATGCGACAATGAAGCAATATCCGCTTTTTGCCTGGTAACATATCGTTCGACGAGCGCCAATTGTGTTCGAAGAATCTGAATAAATTGATGGGGAATGGTAGAACCGTTCCCCGTTTTTTTTGATTCCTGATTCGAATTTAAAAAAGATTTGCAATAAATGAGTCGTACTGCTTAAAAAACAGTATATTTGATCAGGAGAGCAATAAAAGAGAGCATGCATATTCTTCAGACCGAAATAAAATATATTCCCGGCGTGGGACCTAAAAGAGCCGAGATCCTACAGAAGGAGCTCGACGTCTTTACGCTGGGCGACCTGCTTCGGTGGTACCCCTACCGGTATATTGACCGGACGCGGATGTACTATGTACATGAGATTGACCAGTCGCAGGCCTACATTCAACTGAAGGGGAAGATCACCGCCTTCGAGGTTTTTGGGGAAGGCAGGAAAAGACGACTTGTGGCGCACTTCACCGATGGCACTGGCTTCGTAGACCTGGTCTGGTTTCAGGGTGTTCGATTTATAGAAAACAAGTATAAGCTAAACCAGGAGTACATCGTTTTTGGGAAACCCAGTCTATTCAACGGCAAGTGGAACATCCCCCATCCTGAGATCGATCCCTTCATGGATGAGTTGGACCGACCGGAAGGACTGATGGCGATGTACAACACCACTGAGAAGATGAAGAATCACTTCCTCAACTCAAAGGCGATGCAGAAGATCATCGAAAATGCATTCGGTCTGATCAAGGACCCGCTTCCGGAGTCCATTTCACCCGATGTGGTGAAGTTGGCGAAGCTGATGCCCTTTCATGATGCGATAGAAAATATTCACTTTCCAAAGTCACCGGTGTTGTTGCGCGATGCTGAATTCCGATTGAAGTTCGAAGAACTTTTTTATATCCAGCTGAGCATCGTACGCTATGCAGCCGACCGGAAAGCAAAGTTGAAAGGGATCCTCTTTCCGAAGGTTGGAGATTACCTTAATTCGTTTTACAAGAAGAAACTCCCCTTCCCGCTAACCAACGCCCAGAAAAGGGTAATCAGGGAGATCCGGAAGGATACCGCCTCCGGAAAACAGATGAACCGGCTTCTGCAGGGCGATGTGGGGAGTGGCAAGACCATGGTGGCAATCATGAGCATGCTGATTGCCCTCGACAACGGCTTTCAGTCCTGCCTGATGGCTCCCACGGAGATTCTGGCCGCACAGCATTACGAGACCTTCACCCAGATGCTCTCCGGAATGGAGGTGGAAGTGGCACTGCTGACCGGCTCCACAAAGAAGAAAGAACGGGAGGAAATCCATGCCGGCCTGCTTTCAGGGAAAGTAAATATCCTGATTGGAACCCATGCCCTTATTGAGGATGTGGTGCGGTTCCGCAATCTCGGTTTCGTAGTGATCGATGAGCAGCACCGTTTTGGTGTGGTGCAACGTGCCAGGCTGTGGGAGAAAAGTAAACAGCCTCCACACATGCTGGTGATGACCGCCACGCCCATCCCCCGCACGCTGGCCATGACGGTCTATGGGGATCTGGATGTCTCGGTGATCGATGAACTTCCCCCGGGGCGTAAGCCGGTGCAGACCTTGCACCGTTATGACAAGAAGCGGGGCCCTCTTTATCAGTTTATCCGTGATCAGATCCATACAGGACGACAGGTCTACATGGTCTACCCATTGATCGAGGAGAGTGAGACACTTGATCTGAAGAATCTGGAAGAGGGTTATGAGCATGTAAAAGCGGCGTTCCCGGAGTTTACCGTCTGCAAGATGCACGGACGGATGAAGCCGGCGGAGAAGGAAGAGGTGATGCGGCAGTTTGTCTCCGGTGAAGCGCAAATCATGGTCTCCACCACCGTGATCGAGGTGGGGGTAAACGTGCCGAACGCCAGTGTGATGGTGATTGAGAGTGCCCAACGTTTTGGCCTCTCCCAGCTTCATCAGCTACGGGGCAGGGTAGGACGGGGCGCCGATCAGTCCTGGTGCATACTGATTACACCTTACGAGCTTTCCGCTGATACCCGCAAGCGGATAGAAATCATGACCGAAAGTAATGACGGCTTCGTGATTGCCGAAGCAGACCTGAAGCTGCGCGGCCCCGGTGATCTGGAAGGGACCCAGCAGAGCGGCATCCCTTTCAACCTACGCATTGCCGACCTGGTTCGCGACAATGCCATCCTCATCCGTGCCCGTGAAATTGCCGAGGAGGTAATCGCACAGGATCCTTCGCTGGAGCTGCCTGAACACAAGGTGCTAAAGCAGCAACTCTGCCGCCTTGGTGGCAACCGGTACGACTGGAGCCGGATCGGTTGAGAAAATCCTATTCGGTGGTTGTGATCACCAGCTCCCGGCCCTTTTTCAGTTGATCGTGGGTCACAAACCAGCCCTGAATCGGTTCTTTATCATACCGAATCTGTTTGATCTTCTTACTGTTCCCTTCCTTCCGGATGGTGAACGTGGTATTGTCACCCAGGGTAAACTCCACCTTGTCGAATATCGGTACCGTCACAATGTATTCCGGGTCGGCGGGTGAATAGCTATAGAGGCCGATCGCATTGAAGACGTACCATGCCGACATCTCTCCTGCATCGTCCATGCCGGCGTAAGCCAGCTTCTCCGCTCCCATGTCGTAGAAGCGATCCATGATACTGTCCAGCACACATTGCGATTTCTCCTGCTTCCCGATAAAGTAGTAGGTGTAAGGAATCGAGTGGGAGGGTTGATTGCCATGACAATAATTACCGATAAAGCCGGTCATGTTGTGTGCCTCGTACCCCCGCCAGGGTTCGGTGAAAAGTGAATCCAGTTTCTGATCTACTGCCTTCGTACTTGGATAGAGTGCGATCATCCCTTCCGGGTCATGTGGCGCAAAAAAGAGCGAGTTCCAGGCATTGGCCTCACGGTACATATAAGCGAAATAGGGATAGTATGGATCGAAATCGGCGATCCAGCTTCCATCTTCAATCTTTCCACGAAAGAAGCCGGTGGAAGGGTCGAACAGATTCTTGTAATTGTTGGAGTGTTCCATCAATATTCCATAATTTTCCTTATCTCCAAGTTCTTTCGCTATCAACGCAGTGGCATAGTCATCGTAGGCATACTCCACTGTTTTGGTGACGGCCGCCTTATACTCGTCCCAAGTCGGTACATTGGCGGTGTCTTTTTCTGCAATCCAGCCCCTTTCCAGGTATTCATCGAGATAGGGTCTTCCGCCCTTGCCGGGAACAGTTGCATTTCTAAGCAGCAAGTTGTAAGCGCGCTTCAGGTCAAACCCGGTGATGCCGCGCAGCCAGCTTCCAGCGACAAAAACCGAAGCATGGTCTCCGTGAAAGAAGGTGGGCATATAGCCTCCTTTTTTCTCACCTTTGTCTGTAATTGATTTGATGATGTCTGTAGTGACATCCGGAGAGATCATTCCCAACAGTATAAGTTTGTTCCGGTAGTCATCCCAGAAAGAGGGATTGGTATAATAGCGGAACCCTTCATTGACCACGTTTCCTTGTTCATCGGTGAAATCACCGTTTACATCACTGCGCAGGGCAGGCCATAAGAATGATCGGTAAAGGGTAGAATAAAAAATTCCCTTTTCTCTTGCTGTACCTCCTGTAACCTTGATATGCGACAAGAGTTTCTCCCATGTTTTATCGGCTTCCTTCACTACCTGCGTAAAGCTTTTGTCGATCATCTCCTTCTCCAGGTTCATCTTTGCATTTTCAACGCTCACAAAGGAAAATCCTATTTTTAGTTCCAGCGGCTCATTCTTTCGGTTTTCTCCGAAATTTACCAGAGAAATCTCATGCTTGTCGTCTTTCACCTGACGGATATCTTTAATAGGATAGTTGGATACAGCATAGAAGAATATTTTCCCATCCGTGTCCTGAAAGCCGGTAAAAACATACTCCCCTTCCTTCCGGATACCCCAGTCCTTCACCCGGTTGTTGGTACGTGTCATATCTGCAATCAGTCTTTTTTCCGCCCCCTTAGGAAAAGTATACCTGTGATAACCGCAGCGGAGCGTCGTAGTGAGCTCCGCATTGATCCCGTATCTTTCCAGAAAAACCTGATAGTAACCCGGCCGGGCCGATTCATTGTCGTGGCTGTATCCCGAAGCATAATCCGAAGCCGATACCTCTCCGGTAGCCGGCAGCATTGGCAGATGCAGCAGGTTCCAGTGCCCCTTGTTGGTGTGGGCAAAGCCGTAAATTACCGTATCTTCGTACTGATAACCAGCACCACTCCTGAACATTGTCACAGGACTCAGTTGCACCATTGCATTGGGCAGAGAAGCGCCCGGGAAGACCTCGGCACCCCAGGTGCGGGTTTTCCAGGTACGTACATATCCCAAATCTTCGGGTTCCCATAGTGTGGCCGTTCCCAGTAACGGGTTTACATAGCTGGTAAGCGGCTTATCGGCCGAGCAGCCGATGGTTGCGAGTATCATCAGGAGGAGGATGTAAAACTGTTTCATATTCATTTCTATGTACTACCTACCGGATAATCGTGTTCAGAAGATTTTTCAATTCTTCTACTTTTTGAGGATATTTATCATACAGATTGTTTTTCTCTTCCGGATCTGTTTGCATATCATAGAGTTGCCCTGGCGGTAGCGTTTCTTTATCTGCAGAAGACCACCCTCCACTACCACTACAATCAATAAATTTCCAGCGCCCTTGCCTGATCGCAAAATATCCGTCACCTGAATGGTGAATAACCTCATTTCGTGCTATTTTACTACTTCCGTTCAGTACTTGAAGAAAACTTTTACTGTCTTCGGCTGCCCACAGAGGCGTATTTGCACCGGTTATTTCAGCAAAAGTAGCAAAAAAATCAGTCATACAAACCAGTGCGTCAGAAGTCTTTCCAGAACCTATCACTTTTGGATATTGAATAATTAGGGGGATATGGTGACCTCCTTCCCATGCATCTGATTTTCTTCCCCGAAAGATGTAATTAGCAAGATGCGGATAAGTAGCCTTGTCTGTTGAAGTCCAATCGGCGCCATTATCGCTTGTAAATACAATCAGTGTTTTTTCTTTTATTCCCAAACTGTCAATCAGAGATGTTACCTGTCCGACCACATCATCTACATGAACTACAAAATCACCATAGTCTCCGGCACCCGATACGCCCTTGAATTTATCGGCTGGGAGCCATGGTGTATGAGGAGCAGTAAGTGGCATATAAAGGAAAAAGGGCTGTTTCCCGGACGCATGTTCTCTGATATATTGTTTTGCTTTATTCGTAAAGTGATCGAGTGTTTTTTCTATGGAAAAACTTTGAGATGCTTTGCCGGTACGCCAGAAATGTCCGCGTGGCGAATCAACACCTTCTATTACTGTCATTACGGGGTCAACCACATTTCTATCTTCAATATATACATAAGGTACCATATCCAATGATGCAGGAAGAATATAACTTTTATCAAAACCTGCATCATTTGGCGTGTATGTCAATGGCTTATCAAATGCTGTATTATTTTCTTCTGCCTCTGAGCCGTCAGTGGTTTGCCAACCCAATCCCAAATGCCATTTACCGATTATTGCGGTATGATAACCACGTGATTTTAATAAAGACGCTATTGTAGGTCTGTCTTTTTCAATAAGAGGTTTGCTAAATCCTCCAAGAACTCCTTTTTTCAGGCTGCTGCGAAAACTGTAACGCCCTGTAAGAAGGCCATAACGTGTGGGTGTACTGAGAGCGGAGCCGGAATGAGCCTCCGTAAACATCATTCCTTGAGCCGAAAGTTTATCGAGATGGGGGGTGGGTATGGCAGATCCGGGATTGAATCTGTGAATATCGCCGTACCCCATATCGTCTGCTAAAATAAAGATGATATTTGGCTGATCAGTATCTAATGGTGGTTTTATTGGGTTTTCATCTACCGGCTGTGCTGAGCAAGAGGATGTCATCAGCAAGACAGTACCGAATACCCATTTTATTTCTTGTCTGTTTGATTTTGTAAAGTTATTTAGTTCTTTCATATTTATTTAATAAATTAAAAATCAATTACTTTCCATTCATGCAAAAAAGTAATATTAGGAGAGGGTGCCTAATATTGTTAATAAACTGATTTTTTCCATACTTCAAGTTGTTGACTAAAATTTCGCACTATTGCAGGATTTTTTGATGAGACATCGACACTTTCCTCCGGATCGCTCTCCAGGTTATAAAGTGACTTTTCTTTACCAGAACATACCATTTTCCAATTCCCTTGCCTTACTGCATAGCGATCATTCCCAATCCCCCAGAATAAGGTCCTTTCCTTAATATTGCCATCCCGCAATACATTTACAAAAGAAACACCATCAAGTTTTTTCCCCGTATCATCGTAATTAACGCCAGCCATTTCTAATATTGTCGGAAAAAAATCAAAAGACATTAATGGAATATTACAAACACTCTTTGGCTTGATTGTCTCCGGCATTCGTATCACGCACGGTACGCGGTGCCCTCCTTCCCAAACAGTTCCTTTCTCGCCCTTAAATTGCCCGGCAGAACCACCATATTCGATAACCGGTCCATTATCCGATGTGAAAATAACCAAAGTATTCTTTGTCAAGTCATATTTATCAAGTGTGTGCAAAACCTTACCTACACCGGCATCTAATTCCTCCACCATTTCCCGGTAGATATCAAAATTTGAACGTCCGGATGATTTTTCCGCATTCGATGCTTCCTTTCTCACAGGACCATCTGACGGTCCCTGAAGAGGTGAATGCGGAGCTGCATGTGCAATGTAGAGACAAAAAGGTTGATCTTTATTCTCGGCGATATAGTCACATGACAAATCGGTCAAAAGAGATGTAGTATATCCGGGCATATTCTTTAATTCCAGCCCATCCCACCAATCGAGATCACCGCGTCTGTTAAGGTGAGAATGATAATCTACATTTCCTGATTTAAACCCGATATATTTTTCAAAGCCGAAATTCAAAGGATTATTTTTTTCTTTATATCCAAGATGCCATTTCCCTATCAATGCCGTACTATATCCGTTTTTCCTGAGGATCTCCGCAAAAGTAATTTCATCTGTTGGCAAACCACCTTCGATCTTGTCAATGGCATCATTCACCAATAAGACATTTTCTACTCCAGCACGTTGTTGATACCTTCCAGTAAGTAAAGCACACCGGGTGGGAGAACTGACAGCACCATTAGAATGGAAATCAGTAAATTTCATTCCTTCAGACACCATTTTATCTATATTGGGTGTACGAATATCTTTAGATCCAAAAGCTCCGACATCTGAATATCCCATATCGTCTGCCAAAATGACAACAAAATTAGGACGATCTTTATTTACAGGTAGTTCTACTGGATTTCCTTTATCAGATGGGTATGCGATGCAAGCAGGAGTCAGTATTAGCGAGGCTCCGCATATCCATTTCATTTGCTGTTTGTATCTGATTAATGAATTATGATTCTCTTTCATAGATTCCTATTGAATTATAAAAAATTTCGGTTTTTCAGCAAAGCAGTAGTCTCCATAAGCATGCAGGCACTTACCATTGCTTTTAATGTAGTTTTCATACCCGGCTTTGTGATCCAGTCAGGCCCGAAAAGTAACGGATTTTTTAATGTACCTTTTGTCCATAAAGTTTCAGTATTATACTTTACAAACTGCAGGTAGCGTTTTTTAGCTGCAGCATCAATATCTTGTTGAATTAGTTCAGAAAAATAACGGATAAAAATACCTTTGAATAAATGTGCATCATTGTCAGTGGAACAGTCAGCTGATCCTTCGAGTTTCAGTACTGAATTAGTAACCAGCGAGCCGATGGTAAAATTTGCCGTCAGTACAGCATCGTCGAGATAGGTCCTATTCCCGAAGATCTTATACAATTCTACTGCTGATCCAATAAATGTTCCATGATTATAAGTAAATTTCCAGTTGGTCAGCGTATTATCCCTTCCATCAATATGGTCAAGTACTGCACCGTCATTCTGTAGCAAAGTTACCTTTTCCCAGTGATAGATTTTTACCGCCCACTCCTTGTAACTCTCGTCACCAGTTTCCTGATAAAGACGGGCTGCAAGAATACAGGCTGGTCCATTTGAGCAGGCATTTTTTTTATACGGCTCAACGGTTCTCCACGCTATTCCCCCTCCGGCATAAGCTTCGTTCCAGCCATCCTTGATGAAGTTCCACAGTTCTATGGTGGCATCTTTATACTTTACTTCTCCGGTGGCTTTATACATACGAAACAGGGCCAGAGCTATCCATTCCATGTCATCATAGAAATTATTTTTCCATTTGTCTCCATTGCCTTTTCGTACGCCATTGAACCATTTATCAAAATACGCTTTATAATAGTTGTCTTTAGTACGTATATAGGCATCGGTTACGACATCGATAGCATGAGCCTGCGGCCAATATTGAAAGCCTGTTCCCCCATAGTTGTTCTCTACAAAATATTGTTGCGACTCACTCCAAAAAGTGTTGATTAATGCTTTACTGCTGCTGTCGGCAGCAGCAGTAAAGTCAATAGAATCAATAACAGGTTTATACCCGGGTTTATCGTCATCATTGCAGCCACTTATGAAAATAGCCCAACAAATAATGAAAAATAACTTCCTCATTTTATTTTTCCTTTAGCACATGAGAATACATATTATCGGCCTGTAAGATGAGTGATATATCGTAGGTAAATCCCAGCCATGAGACAGTGGCACTTTGACTTCGTTTCCATTTGGGATTAAACGCTCTCTGGCTCTCGGAAAATAAAGCAGCTATTTCTGTTGCAGTATATTCTTTAGTATTGAAGTAGGCAGGGTCACCAGTCGGAGCACCGTCTTCCGTGGGGTTGACAGGGCCCCACACTGTTTCTGTACCGTCACCATATTCCATGACAAACCTGTATCGTGGATTTTTGTTGTCCCCGCCACTAAAATCAGCCTCTGTCATTGTATGACTATTTAAAGTCCATTTGCCACTACCGGTATATGGGAGTTCAAGTGTTTTACTTTGTGAATTACAGTGGTACCATTTTACAGCCTTAATTTTTGAGTAAACAGCCGTTTTATCGCTAAAATTCAGTACAATTTTATAGATGGCTGTTTCATCGACAGTGGAAGTACCATTTTCTTTCAGCGTTCCACTTTCAGTTGAAAAATGTTTTGGTACTCCCGTATTAGAATCTACAAAGTAGTAATTTTTTCCTGAAGTTAAACGAGTGAATATTTCGAATTTTTCTCCTTCAAGAGCTTTCATTTTAATAGCTTGCGACAAAGTATTACCTCCCTCTGAACCTTCGCCGGTTATATACAGGCTGGTAGGGACAACTGACTGTCCGGGAGAATTTTCATCCGGCGTTGTTTCCGTCAAAGTATGAGTGTAGGGATTGTTTGCCTGTAATATCAGGGACATGTCGTAAGTATATCCGATCCATGATGTACTATTGGATTGAACTCTTTTCCATTTTGGATTAAATTGGTTTACACCGTCAGCAGTAGTATATTCTTTTGTATAGAAGTAACTGAGATTTTCACCAGGAATGCCATTCTCACTGAAATTAGCCGGCCCCCAGACAGTTTCCGTATTATCTTCGTATTCCATTACAAATCTGTAACGTGGGTTGGCCTGTTCACTACCGAAATCTTCGGTAGTCATTGTATGTTTGTTTAGCGCCCAAACTCCGCGACCTGTATAAGGTAGTTCCAGTTTTTTCACATTAGAATTACAATGAAACCATTTTACAGCCTTAATTTTTGAATAAACTGCTATGCCCGAATTAAAATCTACTGAAATTTTATAGATTCCGGTTTGAGCTATGTTACTGGTACCATTTTCTTTCAAAACCCCACCTTCAGTATAATATTGTTTTGAAGTACCTGTTACAGCATCGGTAAAATAGTAATTCTTACCGGCGGTCAATTCGGTAAATATTTCAAATTCACCTTCTTCTATCATTTTTAATTGTAAGGCTTTTGATAGATCACTTCCACCTTCAGAACCCTCACCAGTCAGGTAAAGTGAAGCCGGTATATCGGCAAATCCGGCCAATCTGGTGACTTCTATCGTGCGAGACTCGTTGGCTACTTTTCCATTTACACCTTTTGAGGCTACTACCGACCATATAAGTCGCCCTGTCGCTGATGCATCTATTCCAGCTAAAGCTGCGATTTTATTGAGTTGTTTATGAGTTACGCTTGCATAAGGACTTAAGCCTTTATTTTCGGACGGTAATCTGTAAATAGGATTGGAAAAGTCGCCTCCTTCGCGGTCAAATACGATTTCATACAAAACCAATTCGCCATCTTCTGCAGTAGCAGTCTCCCATTCAAAATATACAGAGGCTGAGGCAGAACTTTGCAAGGGTACGGAAAGTTGGTCATATGGTTCTATCAACTTGTTTACAGCTGAAACATTCAGATTTAATTCCTTATTATCAAGACAGCCTGAAAGCATTAACGTAATAAATAAGGATGCCAGAAGTGATATTTTGTTAATTATTTTCATTATTTTAATCTTTAATAATTGAGGTTTTGTCCTAAATTTGGATTAATATCCTTTTCACTTTGTGGAATAGGCCACAGATAATCACGCGCGGGATTAAACGTACGTTGATCCAATTCAATATATTGAGTATTGTTATTTTCAAACATGGCGCCGTGAGGGCGTTGGTTGAGGACAACTTCTGCAGTATGCCAGCGACGGATATCAAAAATGCGTAATCCCTCTAACGCTAATTCAGTACGACGTTCGCGGCGAATAATCAATTGTCTTTCTTCTTGTGTCCACGTACTATTGAAATCTAATGCAGCGGGATCTGTAAACCCTGCACGCTTACGGAGTGCTTTAATTGTTATATTCCATATGTCTCCTGTCAGTTCACCCAATTCATTTTTAGCTTCAGCATACATAAGCAAAACATCAGCATAGCGTATCAACATCAGATTCAATCCTGAATCAGTTCCATTAATCGCACCCCGGTCATAATATTTTCGCATATAATAACCAGTAGGAGATGTTGTTTCATTGTTTGGAACATATATATCAAGTTTTCCTGTCGGATCGTTTGTCGATCCCGGTTTGGTGTAAATAGTCCGGGTATTTCCATCGGGTAATGTCCATGTTGAAAGGTGTCTAACGATAGTCATATCCATTCGGGGGTCCCGATTGATATATGGATTATTTTCGGTATATCCGGAGTTATTATCCTTGATTCCTTTCCCATTTAACATAATATAGTCGTCAATTAATTCCTGCGTAGGTGCCATCTTGCTTACGCGCCCACCCGGGGACGATTTGGGCATGAAATCTTGATAATCAGACCATGTCCTTAGAGATGGAACATATTCGATATCAAGTATCATCTCTTTACTATATTCTCCCTCAACTGTAAACAGTTTGGCATAGTTTTCATATAAGCCGTATTCCCCATATGTCGTATTGGTTATTAACCTTTCACAAGTATTTACAACATTTTGCCAGTCATTGTCCAACAGATAAACACGGGCTTTCAATGCGATTGCAGCACCTGCAGTTATACGACCTTTATCAGCTTCTGCATATTGTTTATTGGTTGGAAGTATACTTGCAATTTCTTCCAATTCATCACATATAAACCGGACAACATCTGCATGAGGGGTTCGTTCAATAGTTTTTGATTCATCGAGTGTGATATCTTTTGTGAAAAGTGGGATATCTCCATACCATGTAGTCAAGCGGAAAAATAACCATGCACGGATAAAACGTGCTTCTGCTTTTGCTCTGTTTTTTAGATTTTCGTCCATTCCAGGAACGCGGTCTACATTTTCAAGAAAAGTGTGACAGGTTTTAATTCCCGCGTAACACCTGCTCCATTCGCCACTAAATCGTGCATTTGAGGCATCTGCTTGTCCTGAAGAAATTATTTTTTCATCATGAATACGCCTTTGATACATATTATCGGACAAAGCTTCATTACTAAAAAATATATCGGCGTTATACATCTGGTTATAAGCCATATTTAAAACCGACATCGCTTTTTCTGGGGAAGTCCAGTAATTTTCATCTGTGAACTTATTGGTGGGAATCTGCTCCAGATCATTACATGCTGTGAATGAGAGCAAAATTAAAACACTATATATAATTAATTTTCTTTTCATAGGGATAATTATTAAAATTCTAGATTCAAACCAAATCCATAATAATTCAGCGTCGGATAATTCCGCCCGCTGTTCGCTCCAGCACCCGAAATGCCGCCCATGTCGTTGCCAAACTCTGTAGATTCCGGATCGATAAAAGAAGTGGCAGAGAATGTCAGCAGGTTCTGAGCATTGACATACATTCTCAGTTTGCTGACACCTAGTTTAGATGTTACATGTTTTGGTATTGTATAACCGAGTTGTAAATTTTTCAGACGAAGATAGGCCGCATTCAGCAAGTAAATATCTGAATCACGCCCATAATTGTTGATATTTGAGGGCGATCCGTCTGCAGTGAGACGTGGCCAGCGAGCATCAGTATTAAGAGAACTCCAATAATCCAGTTGGTGTTGAAACATAACCTGCGTGAAGTTCGATGCATAGGGTCGTATTAACTCACCACGTAGCACCATACTACGTTTTCCAACACCCTGAACGAATAAACCCAAGTCGAAACCTTTCCATCCAAGATTGTAATTTAACCCGAAAGTATACCGAGGAAAAGCATTTCCCAACACCTGACGGTCTTTCTCGTCAATTATACCGTCTTCGTAATAATCTACATATTTTACGTCTCCCGGGGCTACTATGGCACCTGCCGGTAATGCGCTGTTGACGATATCTTCTTCATCCTTGAAAAATCCGTTTGTTTTATAACCAAAATAGGAATTCAGGGCAATACCTTCTCTTATTATGGTCGACATCTGTTGTTTTTCATTAATTCTTTCGTTGCCAAAGTCAATAATTTTATTTTTTGAATCAGCAAGATTGAAATTGATATGGTGTTTCATATCAGTTGTTTTGAAGTTGTAATCTATGCTGACTTCCCAGCCATTATTTTGCATTTTTCCCGCATTTTCGATGGCCACGGAACCTCCGAAGACAGCAGGAACCTCGGGACTTAAAAGAATGTCTGAAGTCGTCTGATTAAAATAATCAAACGAGACCATCATTTTATTTTTAAAAAATGTAGCATCCGTTCCGATATTAAAAGTGGCAGATGTTTCCCATTTCATATCTTTATTGCCAAAGCTGAATCCAGTACCCGAAACGGGGATCTTATTAAATCCGTAACTATTGGTATGTACAGTATAAGTAGTCATGTAACGGTAATTACCTACATTTTGGTTGCCAAGTACACCATATGAACCGCGAATCTTTAAGTCCCCTATATTATTACGATAGTCTTTCATGAAATTTTCCTGTGACAAACGCCATCCTCCCGTAACGGAAGGAAAGAATCCCCATCGGTTTGCTTTGGCAAATTTAGAAGAACCATCATAACGAAAACTTACTTCTCCATAGTATTTATCGGTAAATGAATAACCAAATCTTCCGAATACTGAATAAATACTAGTCCGTACAGAACCATCGGGGGTGTTATAGCTGTTTATGGGATCTATCTCTGTCAAGCCATCTGCTGCAGGAATACCAAGGTCCGGATCGGTGTATTTTTTTATAATTTCATTGGCTTCCTGGGTAAACGACTCATTAGAAAAACCAATTAATCCCGTAACGTGGTGTGATTCTTTAAAAATGCGATCATAATCCAATAAGAATTGGGAACTTAAAAGGTATGATTTTTCGTTATAATCTTCTGTATTTCTATCCTGACCAGTATAACTTGTCGGAACCTCAGAAGTCTCATTAGCGTAATAAGGTACTTCAAGAGCCCTTACATAGCGATGATTTGCAGAAAGATCAAGTCCCAATATCCCTTTTGCTTTTAACCCGTCTGTGATTTTAAGTTCTCCTGTCAGATTCCCTATGATGTTGTCTTCGTCCCGGTCTCTGAATCCTCCGGCTTCCAGAAGTCCCATACTGTTAAACTGATCGACGTAACGACCTCTGCTATCCTTCAATTTATTATAATAATAGGTCGGAAATCGGGTCGCGTTTTGGATTGCGTTACCTGCATTCGGGGCATGATGCATGATGCGATTATAAGCCAGTTGCGGAGATAATTTGAATTTTCCGTACTCAGAGGTGAGATTTATACGAAAATTATAGCGTTTCATACCGTAGTCACCTCCAACAAAATTACTAGCCTGATCATAATAACCCGCTGAAGCCATATAAGTTGATGTTTCGCTTCCACCTGAAATACTCGCAGTATAAGTTTGTTGTAAAGCGGGTTTTAGAATTTGATACATGAAATATTCCTGGTCTTCATGATCATATAAATCTTGTATTTCACTTGCAGCGTAAACAGGCGCTCTACCAGCGTTCACTTCAGCCTGGTTTCGGAGTATGGCATTCTCATACCCTTTTACCGGTTGAAATAGAAAATGGGGTGTTTCGTACCCAATCATCGAATTAAAACGGACAATTGGTTTGCGATTTTTATTTCCCTGTTTGGTAGTCACCAGCAATACTCCACTCGATGAACGAGAACCATAAATAGCAGCACTTCCGGCATCTTTCAATACAGAAATAGAAGCTATATCGTCTGGATTTATACGGTTTAAGCTACTCAAATCTGTAATAATACCGTCAATCAGTACCAACGGATCATTATTGGTTATTGTGCTGACTCCTCTAATATTAATACTCAGTTGATTACTGTTGGGGTTCATATCACGCTGCTGAATCGTCAGATTGGCGGATGCTCCCTGTAAGGCCTGCATGGTATTGCCAACAGGTCTGTTTTCAAAATTTTCTGATCCAATTTGATCTACAGCTCCCGTGATACTTTTACGCTGACGGGTACCATATCCTATAACGACTACTTCCTCCAGTGCCTTGGTATCTTCCTGTAAAACAATGTTAAAGCTGGCTTTACCGGAGGTGTTTACGCTTTGTTCCAAATAGCCGATGTAGGTAATCCTTAGTACGGTGTTTTTTTCCACCTGCAACGCGAAATTACCGTCGATATCGGTTACAGTCCCGTTGGTAGTTCCGGTTTCAATAATATTGGCTCCTATTATCGGGTTACCTTGTATGTCGACAACTTTTCCGGTAATTTGTTTTTTAGTCTGCTGTTGTATTTGGGTGGAAATGTTTTGCCCCACTTCTTTGACTTGAGTTTTATTCTCCGATTCATAAACAACAATCTGTTTATCCAATATTTTATATGTCAGATCGGTATCGGAAAATATTTCTTCCAAAATATCTGTGACTTGTCGAGAATTAACATGTATGTTTACCTTTTCGCTGATTATCCTTTCGGCTTTATCCGAAAAAACAAAAATATAATTACTGTTTTTCTCAATCTCTTTACATACCTCTCTTATTGAGGTTGATCTCAGATTGAGAGTGACTTTTTGGGAATAACTGTTCGATGCTGACGCAAACAGTATACAGAAAAATAAAAAAAATAAGGTTATTCTCATGACTTTTAGAACATACTTTAAATTATTGAAAGTTATCAGTCCCCCAATAGAATTTTTATCCATATATTTGTATGATTTAATTATTAATAATCAAGGTAATTAATTTCAGTTTTGCCGGATGGTACCGCCAATATCGTCCGGCTCTTTTCATTCGTTTGGTGATATTATTTTTTATCCATAAGCTCTCCGTTTTATTTTCATTGGTTGGTAATAAATATATTTTTGTTCTCTTTTCGATATTGTGTAGATGTCAGTAATGCAACAGTAGTCATTACATTGTCAAAATTATCAGATAGGTATATTTTTCCACTGCAGGTTCGTTTTTGAAGATTTACATCCTGTTCATAGTCGAACGAGAGGTTGTAGTATCTGCCGATCTTTTGCAATACTTCACTCATTGATGTCTTGTCGAAGGAAAGATAACCCTCTCTCCAACTAATAAACTGATCGACATCAACTTGTCGCGTTTCAAATGTTCCGCTTTCGGAATAAACGGCTTTTTCACTGGGTGTTATAAACAGCTCCTTGTGCCCTTTTGATTGCAGACTGACACTTCCTTCCACCAAAACAACACTTTGTGGTGAGTCCGTATAGTTTGAGATATTGAATTTTGTACCATATACTCTTACGTTAAAACCGGAGGTATGTACGAAGAATGGTTTACTCCGATCATGCGTCACTTCGATGTACATTTCTCCGGCTGTAAGACGTATTTCTCTTTTTTTGTCGCCAAATTGTGCCGGAAATTCGAGAACGGATCCAGAGTTAAGCCATATTTTACTGCCGTCGGCAAGTGTAAGGGTTGAGCGTTTTCCATAAGGCACAATCAGCGTGTTTAGTTGTTCCTGTTTGATTTCAATTTCCCGGATCTCTTTATTCTTTTGTGAAATTTCAGCTTTGCCTCCTTTGTCGAGCTTTACTTCTATATCATTTTGAAAATAGATTGACTCTTTATTGGTAATGAGTTGAATATCTTCGTTGTTCAGTAATTCTCCCACAATGAGTTCCTTATCGGGTGTAATGACAATATCTTCCCTCTGGTGATAAAAAAGGGTAAGTCCGATTAAGAGTATCGCAACTGCTGCTACGGAATACCAAAATAGTCTGCGTTGTTTTACTTTGTGTCTCTGCCGAATAGTTGTCTGAATTTTATGAAACAATAGCGCCCTCTCATTTTCGTTAAGATTACTATTATTCATACCCTTATTTTTTATATAGACAATGGCTTGTTCTATTTCTTTTATGGATTCTGGGTGCTCAATTTTAAAGTTTCTCCAATATTGGTTCAAGGCATCATCATCTAACAATTGCCATCGAAGAAATTTCCCGTCTTTTAAAAAATCGGTATAATGTTTCATTATTAATTATTGCTAATTGTTATTGATTTTGAGTGAATTGAGAGTGAAATCTAATTATATATCCAATTATAAATATCCCTCTTTTTAAAAGAGACGATATGAAAATTTAATTATACCCTTTAGTTAGAATATAATTAAAAATTTAACATTTTAAATTAAGATAGTGTAGTCTTCAAAATAATTATGACATAAGAGTCAAAAATGTGATCAGAAAACCAAATTTTTCGCGAAGGCTGTGGATGGCTGTAGAAACCAGTTTCCTGCATCCATGGACACTGATATGTAGAAGCTCTGCAATTTGATTATAGTCATACTCCTGTATGTATCGGAGATAAATGATTTCCCGTTGTCGGTCAGTGAGCGAAGTGAGCATTTGCTCAATCGCATTCTTTACTTGCATCTGGTCTTCTTTTTCGATAAGGAGGCTTTCCACGTCAATATGAATATTAAAAGGCATATCTACTGAAGGGTCAACTTTCTCGAGAGCTATTTCGTCTTTTTGGTATTTATGTAAATCAATAAGTCTGTTCTTCAGTGACCTGAACAGATAGAATTTGATGTGGCTGATATGTCTTAACAGACCTTCATCGACTGTGACCTTTACAAAGACATCGTGAATGGCATCTTTAACTATCTCTCTTTCAAAGCCGAGGTAACATCCATAAGTGAATAAGTCATTCACATACAGATTGTAGAGAGCGGCAAGATCCATTTCTGTTTTCACCTGTTTTATAAAATCTACTAAATTTAATCGGATTACAAAGTAAGTGAAAAAATAGAAAGATTTGAAATTTAGATTTCTTGTCTTTTTCTGAAAAAATGGAAGTTATCATCATGGTTTTACATTGGGTATGAGGTTACCTACCTCGCAACAGTCGGTACAGAAAAAATTTCTACAGATATGGGCTTTTTACACAGGAAAATCAAATTGGGATGAATCTCAGTATTTTGCAGGTCGTAAAATGCTAATTTATAAGTTTGTAACTTAAAGAAAAGTCCCCTCTGTTCCCCTTAACGGGCTTCGCAGAGGGGACTTTTCAGCATTTTTTTAATCAGATGGCTCAATTTGAGCCCATTCAGGCTTTTTTTAAAGTTTCACGCTCACGCCACCTGAGAGCCAGAATCCGGGCTGGGGAATATTACCGAAATCCACGTGGGTGGTGTTGAAGATGTTGTTGGCATGCAGGAACAGGTTGGCGCGGGGAAGCGCATAGTTGGCCTTTACGTCGAGCAATGCAAATGGAGCGTACTCCATCCGTTCTCCCGGCTTCAGGTCCACATACTGCACGTAGGATCCCACCCGCTGCTGCCAGCGGAAATGCCACGACAAGGAGAGTTGTTTCGCCACCACGTGATGCAGGCCTGCAGTCACCTTGTGACGTAGATGATTCAGCGTGTAGTTCGATATCAGTTCATCCTCCACCCGTTCCTGGTCGATGTACATGTATCCGAAAGAAAGCGTTCGCATAGGCTGGCCGGACCCGAACCAGGAGGCCAGGTTGAGGTTCAGGTCCGCTTCAAAGCCCTGCTTGTTGAGTCGGGTGTGGTTTCGGGATTCCCACAGTGCTTCGGGAGATGCCTTTACCCAGTCGATCATGTTCCTGCCCTTCATGTGGAAGATGGCAAGGCTGCCATTTATCACAGGGTGGCTGTATTTGATGCCGGTCTCAAAAGCTTCCGACTCTTCAGCTTTCAGGTTGCTGTTGCCAATATGCGTCTTGGTAGTGTAGTACAGATCCGTGAATGTGGGCATACGGGTGGCCTTGTTCCAGGAGGCGTAGAGGCTGAGATGATCTGTCGCACGGAACGATCCGTTGAGTGCGGGATAGAAATCAAACTGATCAGCGACCGCAGTGTTATAGTTTAACAATCCGCCCAGTGAGAGAGTAAACTTCTCATATATAACATTATGCTCCGCAAAATAACTGATATTGGTTCTACTGTCGGATTTTGTGTATTTTCCGATAGTATCTTCCATCGGTTTGCCCAGCACATTGCTCAGTATTCCCTCGTTCCGGAACTCCCCTCCAAAACTGGTAATTCCCCATGCGGAGGCGAACTGCATATTGAGGTTCATCCCGAACACATCGCTGCGGTGGGAATTGTGGTCTTTGTACCAGGCAGGCACGTCGGGTGTGCCTTCCCGGATCAGCTGAAATTCGTCGTAATGCCGGCTCCAGTATATATGCGGGATAAACTTCAGTTTTCCGTGGGTTTCTCCCCTGACAGACAGAAAGACGCCCTGCGTATCGTCGAACTGATTTGGATAAGCCGCACTGTAGAAGGTGTTGGCTCCGTAGGCCTTGTCGTTCAGACCTGCCTGAAAGTCGAGATTGGACCCGAGAATATCAAAACGGCTCTGCCATAGTAAGTTTGCGATATTGTAGTCGCTGTTGCGGATGTATCCGTCCGACCGTTTGTATCCTGCAGAGAGCGTGTGTACAGAGGAGCCGCTTTTGTATGCGCCCCGTGCTTCTACCCCGAAGAGTCCGTGCATACCTCCTTCCAGCTTTCCGGAGGCGTTGGACTGGTTGTCTTTTTTCGTGATGATGTTGACTCCCCCGGCAAAGGCACTAGCACCATAAACCATGGATGAAGGTCCCTGCACGATCTCGATGCGCTCGATGTCGGCAAGGTTGACGGGGATGTCGAAACTGTAATGTCCTGTGTGGGGGCTGGTGAGGTTAATTCCGTTAAGGAGGATGGCTGTCTGATCGAATGATCCGCCACGAAGGGAGATGTCCGCCTGTACGCCGTGCGGTCCGCGCTGCAGGATGTCAACGCCTGCTACATAATTCAAAAGGTCTTCGATGCTGCGCACCGGTGCCCGCTCAATTTCCTTTTTAGAGATGACAGTTACCTGCTTGGCTGCCAGATTCAATGGCAAACCCACTTTTGAAGCGGTAACCACTACTTCATCCAGTTCCGAAGTGGGAATGGAATCTGACGATCTTTCGGTGATAATCCTTTCAACCGGTTCGGCTGTGGCCGCCTGAGCGCTCATCAGGGTGCAACCCGACAGTACACCAATGGTGACCGTCTTGTGCAAACTGTTGAAAACGCTGTACGACTTCCGTGCGAATCGTTTGAAACGAAACACCGTCATCGTTTTCAATTGTTTTCTGTTCATGTTACTTTTGTTAAAATTTAAATCATGCAAGTGATGAACGTATAACTAAAACATTTGATAGCTGCTGTTTAATCTCTTGTTTTCGTTACGTACATTTTAAATTGCACGCGAAAGTTGGTTTTTTAATAAAATTATCACTGCAAAAATAAGATAAATTACGGGAGCACGAAAACCGTTTCCCTACCATGAAGTAAATTTTCACGGAAGTACCCATTCATGGATTCAGCAAAGTGTGTTAAATAATTAATGAAAAAGAATATGTAAATTATCAACGAGTAAAAAAGGAAAAGTGCACGTTTCCATATGTACGCTCTTCCAAAAAGTGGGGAAGTGATGAGAAATTGAACTTTTTGGAATGTTCCAGCACAAATAGTCCCTGTTCCTTCAGCAGGTTTCTTTCAAAGACAATACCCGGCAATGAATCAATACCCGGCAAATCATAGGGAGGATCGGCAAAAATAAAATCAAACTGTTGTCTCAGCGCCTGGAGATATTTAAAGGCATCTGCTCTGACCGGAAAAAGTTCTTTTGCCTCCAGCTTCTCCTGCGCCAGACAGATAAAGTTGAAATGATTTTGATTCTGCTCCACGCTTACTACATAAGGACAACCTCTTGAAACCAGTTCCAACGCAATACTGCCCGTACCGGAGAAAAGATCAAGCGCGGTGGTCTCATCCCATTCTATCCTGTTGTTCAGGATGTTGAAGAGGCTCTCTTTCGCGAAATCGGTCGTGGGACGCGCTTTCAGATTGGTAGGAACCTGTATCCTTCTCGATTTGTATTTACCGCTAATTATACGCATAGGACTGCCTGGATGTCGGTGGAAAGTGTGCTTCTTTGTTCCTCATTAAGCATGACACCCGGATGTAGATTAATGTACTCCACCCGACGAATCAACTTCTTTAAAATGTCAATTACCATTTTCTGTTTGTCAACCTCTCCCGACAGACAGAGCCTGTCGTTGGTCTGACTGAAATGCAGCTTTTCCCATATACTTGCGATAAAATAAGTGGTGTCATGTGGGTTCAGACAGAGAAATGTGTTGGCCGAAAGAAGCCGGTTGCCTGCCATGCAGATGACGGTGGCGAAGTTGTCGTGAAAGTCGACAAAGCAGCTCCCTGTTCCCACCCCTTGCTGCTCTTTTTCAAACAGTTGCAACAGGGGCGTGATATGGTGAAGAAAGACGGGATTCCACAAATTACGCAGCAAAAAAGCATGTATTTCTTCCTGAATATTAAACAGCACATGCCAGGAACCGGTTGAAGTGGTCTCGCTCAATATCACGCCCTGGGGATTGTGGAAATTGAAACGAAACATCTCACCCATTTTTTTTCTGTCGAAGAAAGCATCCGGTACGAGGGTATATTGAGTAGAAACTGTTCTAACAGCAGTTCTATTGAATACCTGACTGAAAAAACCAAGATCAAAGATTACTTTTTTGATGTGATCGAGGTAGGAAAGCTTACTTCCCAGCGGGGTCTCCTGGAAATGAAAAATTGAAGGATCAGCGGGCGAATAGATATAAAAAGAAAATCCATCCGGCGTGAGCCGAATGGATAAATTATATTCGTCGGAATGGCCTAAATCAATATTTTCCGGTAAAAACATACTGTGTGACTGAAGAACCCCTTACTCCCAGTTTCCTGCGTTGTTGTTAGCTACCTCAAGTGATCCTACCTGCAGGCCGGGATATTTTTTTCCGGGACGGTCGAGTACTTCCTGAATTTTCTGATCCAGCAGTTTCTTGTCGAGATCACCCAAATATACTGAGTAGGGAGTTTTTGCCTCAAACACCTGAATCGGATATCCTGAAGCAGTAATCAGTGAGTCGGTTCCCATTTCGAACTCTGCTCCCCGTGCAAAAGGTACAAATTTCAGTGAATCGATTCTGAAACTTGGACGATTTGGATACAACACTTCTACGGCAGGTGAGTATATGGAGTCTCTCACCAGCTGGGGTGCATTTTTTACATTATCCCACAAACCGGCAGCTTTGATGGCCGCTTCATTGCCGGAGTGGATAATCTGCATGGCTTTTTCTTCTGTCATGCCCGCTTCCAGTTGGGCCTCGCTAAGATCACCCGATTTTACGAGTGTGGCAATCTTACCATCTTTTACGAAATTGATGAGTGTATCAAAACTGGCCGTGTAGGCACCGGTCTGGGCACGTAAAGCTACCTGAGCCGTACGGATATCGACCAGTCTCTGGATGACAGCCTGGTCGCGTTTGGCAACCTCCGTATTAAAATCAATGGGCCCCTGGATACTTCTCCAACTGATGTACGCTAAGAGAACAATGGCTAGTGCTAAAAGCACTCTCATTACAATTTTCATGGACTTTTTCTTTTTTAATTTATACTGTTTTGATTTTGATTTTCTTATTTTAAACTACAAATTTAAAAAAAGAATGATAATTGTGCTATTTTTACCGAAAAAAATACCAAAAAAATGGTTAATCGCTTCTTTATTGAGAAAATCAGCGAGAATTTCCCCTATAGTTTTACAAATGACCAACAGAAAGCGCTCGATAAAATTGCTGATTTTCTTTTTTCCGGCATATCCGATCAGCTTTTTCTGCTGACCGGATATGCCGGAACGGGTAAATCGTCCCTGATAGGGAGTCTGGTCATGGCCATGGCACAGTTCAGACAGAAAACCATCCTGCTGGCACCTACCGGTCGCGCAGCAAAAGTATTTTCCGGTTATGCAGCCCAACAAGCTTTTACCATTCATAAGAAGATTTATCGCCAGCAGAAGTTCACCGAAGGAACGCCCGGCTTTACACTGACCGAAAATCTGCATAAACACACACTGTTCATTGTAGATGAGGCATCTATGATCAGCAATGAATCGGGCGATTTCTCCCTCTTCGGCACGGGACGACTGCTTGACGATCTGATTGAATATGTGTATTCCGGCGAAGGATGCCGGATGTTGCTGATAGGCGATAATGCCCAGCTGCCACCAGTGAAGCAGGAGAACAGTCCCGCCCTTGACAAGGACGTGTTGCGTTCCTATTCTTTGCAGGTTGTCGATGCCACCCTTACGGAGATCGTGCGACAGGCAGAAGAGTCGGGGATCCTTCACAATGCTACCCTGCTCAGAAACGCATTGCGATTTGAAGATACAGACGACTATCCGAAACTACATATAAACGGATTTGCCGACGTAAAGCGGATTAACGGCTCGGAACTGATCGATGAAATTGGAGATGCTTACCGAAGAGACGGTATGGAGGAGACCATCGTCATATCACGTTCCAACAAGCGGGTAAATGCCTATAATAACGGGATCCGTAACAGAGTGCTCTACCGGGAAGAAGAGCTTTCCACGGGAGATATTCTGATGATCACCAAAAACAACTACTTCTGGATAGAAGGTTTTGAGAACCTCGACTTTTTGGCAAATGGCGAGTTCGTGGAAGTGATGCGTGTCAAAGGAGAGGAAGTCATGTACGGCTTCCGTTTTTGTAACGTTCTTTTGTATCATCGTGATTATGACATCGAATTTGAGGCGAAAATAATTATGGATGGACTTCATACCGAAGTGCCCGGTCTCACCCGTGAACAGAACGACCTTTTATTTACCCACGTAATGGAAGATTATGCAGATATTTCCCAAAGACGATTGCGTTATAAAAAAGTAAAGGAAAATCCCTATTTCAATGCGTTGCAGGTGAAATACGGATACGCTGTTACTTGTCATAAGGCACAGGGCGGAGAGTGGAAAAATGTATTTCTCGATCTGGGTTACGTGCAACAAGCCTATATGGGTGAAAGCTTCTATCGCTGGCTTTATACCTCCATCACCCGCAGTTCAGAGAAACTCTGGCTGGTAAATTTACCCGACGATTTTGTGGCACTTTCCAAAATATGATTACTTTTGTATATGATGAAGGCTGTTGATGCTTTTTAAGGCAGCCTCAGTCTGAGATTTCTTGATAAAACATGTAGAATGTCGGAAATAAGAAATGATTATTTCAACCGTTTGTTAAACGAAATTAGGTCGTTGGAGCAACGCCTGTTGTCACTTCGCAACAGCGGAGCATTGCCTTTCTCATTTTTCAGTGAATCTTTCAACAAAACTCAGGAGATTTCACGCTTGCTGCACGAGCTGGAGTTTTTGCAGATCGATGAAATGAAACAGCAGATGGGGCAGCTGGTACAGTTTTTATCGGAAGTGAAACAAGAAAAGAACGCCATACAGGAAAGTATAACGCCTGAAAATCAGATCATTCCTGAATATGAATCCGTGAAAAATCATTCTGTCGAAGGCTTCACCTTGCCTGAATATAGAAATCCAAGGGTTAACAAAGCAGCATTGTCTTCTGAAAAAATACAGACCCCTTCACAGCAAACTGACAAAGATATTAAACCTGTCATCCCTTCTTTGAACGACAAGATCAGTCCTGCCATAACGAACCTGGATCTGAGACGCAACATCAGCCTGAACGACCGTTTTTTATTTCAACGGGAACTGTTTCATAACGACAGAGAGGCGATGAATCAAATGATGATTTGTTTAAATGCTTTTGATAATTTTGACCAGGCCGAAAGTTATTTAAGAGAACATTGCAATTGGAATTTTGATACTCCGGTAGTGGAGGACTTTCTGAAAGTGATAAGAAAAGGTTTTGCTTAACCATTAAACAACGCATGGAGACAGGGAAACTATACGTAATACCCACACCTATCGGTAATCTTGAAGACATGACATTGCGGTCGATCCACCTGTTGAAGGAGTGCGATCTCATACTGGCAGAAGATACCCGTACAAGTAGGTTCCTGTTAAAACATTTTGGAATTGAGACGCATATGCAGTCACATCATAAATTTAACGAGCACAAAACAACCGATGATGTGGTAGAGCAGATAAAGGGAGGCACCCGTATCGCGCTGATTTCCGATGCAGGAACACCTGCCATTTCCGACCCCGGTTTTTTACTTGTGAGAGCATGTGTCCAGGCAGGAGTTGATGTGGAATGCCTTCCCGGCGCAACTGCTTTTGTACCTGCCTTGATTGAATCGGGATTGCCGTGCGATCGTTTTTGCTTTGAAGGATTTCTGCCCCAGAAAAAAGGGAGACAGACACGGCTTCAGCAGCTTACTGAAGAAAACCGGACCATGATTTTCTATGAATCTCCATATCGTGTACTAAAAACGTTGGATCAGCTAGCTGAGTATTTGGGAAGTAACAGGGAAGCTTCGGTGTCGCGTGAAATTACAAAAATGTACGCCGAAACAGTCCGTGGAACATTGGAAGAACTGATTATCCATTTTACCCGTCAAACACCCAGAGGAGAGTTTGTCATCGTGGTTGCGGGTAAGTAAAATAAATGTCATCAAACTATTTTGTGCATTAATTGTTTTATAGAAAGCTAAAAATTGAGATTATGAAGAAAAATTGGCTATTTATGCTTATCGTAGGACTGATTGTATCATGTACCAACGTAAAAGAAACGAAAGAATATAAGGAAATGCAGGCTCAAAGAGACTCTCTTCTGATGTTGTCAACCGGTTCCCAGCAGGAGGCCGCCGAAATGATGGCTGTGATTAGTGAAGTGGAGGCCAACTTTGCGAAAATCAGAGAGGCGGAAAATTATATCTCCACCCAGTCGGCGCAGAGCGGTGAAATGAGTCAGAGTACCAAAGACCGTGTAAATGAAAACTTCAAAATGATCAGCGAGATACTGCAACGAAACAAAAAGCAGCTGGACGCACTGAACAAAAAGCAAAGTAGCAGTAATAAAGAGATTTCTTCGCTGAAGAATACCATCAGCCGGTTGAACAATGAGATGAAAGAGAGTGCCGTACGCCTGACCGAATTACAAAGTCAGCTTTCTCAGAAGGATGAACAGATTGCACTGCTTTCTCAGGATATCACCGCTCTTGCCAATGAGTCCCAACAACAATCAACCACAATCAGGGAGCAGGACAAGACGCTTCACACAGCTTATTACGTTTTCGGTACAGGCAATGAATTGAAAGATCAGAAAATTCTTTCAGGAGGTTTTCTGCAGCAGACAAGGGTAATGAAAGATACCTTTAATAAGGATTACTTTTTGCAGATCGATATCCGTGATGTGACGGAAATACCGTTGTATGCACCGAAAGGAAAACTGTGGTCTACCCATCCCGAAGGAACCTATGAGTTTGTAAAAGGAAAAGATGGGAATCTGGTGTTTCACATCACCGATACCCAACGTTTCTGGAGTCTGACAAAATATCTTATCATAGAAGTAAATTAACCCGATCCGGTAAATCGAAATTATCTGTCACGGAGTGAATGCAAATCACTCCGTGTTTGTTTAAAGAAATGGCCTACAGGAACCTTTTTATTGATCTGGATGATACACTCTGGGACATTCACCTCAACGGTAGGGAGTGTTTGGAGGAGATATACCATGAGTATGGTTATGCGAAATATTATCCTACTTTTTCAGACTATTACGAGGTATATATGCCCAGCAACCTGCGTCTTTGGGCGATGTACAGGCAGGGTGAAATCCGAAAGGAAGAACTGGTTGTGGAACGATTTCTGGCGCCGGTGAGGACTTTTGGAATAGACGATCCGGAGTATGGCAGGAAACTGAATAACGATTTCCTGAACCGTACAACCCTAAAGACGCGGCTGATTGAAGGAACTTTGGAACTTCTGGATTACCTGAAACCCCGTTACCGCATGCATATCCTTTCAAACGGTTTCCGGGAGGTGCAGTATAAAAAAATTGAGAACTCGGGGTTGAAACCCTATTTCGATAAGATTATTCTTTCAGAAGATGCCGGCGCCAACAAGCCTCATCCCGATATGTTTACCTATGCACTCAAGAATACCAACTCCCGACGTGATCAGACTATCATGATTGGTGACAGTTGGGACGCCGATATGGTAGGAGCATACCAAAGCCATATCGCACAAATTTGGTTTAATCCTGCAGCCGAACTACCCGACGGATTTGAACCCACATATACCGTACAAACGCTGGCTGAAATAAAGGATATACTTTGATGTAATAGTTACTTCCTAAGCAACGGCATCGTCATGCACCTTGGTCCGCCTCCTCCGCGCGGCAGCTCAGACCCTTCAATGGTGATCACACATTTCCCGGCAGAATGAATATCGAATTGATTGCGAATTACTTCGTTTGCCGTCACTATTTCAAAACCGTTTTTGTTCAGTTCTTCCAGTGTGTGTCTGTTGCGGGCATAGGAAAGTACTTTGCCGGGGGCGATGGCCAGGAAGTTGGCACCACTGTGCCACTGTTCACGTTCCTGATCCCAATCGTCTGCCTTTCCTCCACAGATTATCGGCTGCAGATCAATACCCAGTTTACGCAGCAGGCTCAGGATGCTGCTCCCAGAAGAGATCCGGGTTACCTTTCCGTCTTCTATCTGCATATGTACTGTCTGATAAGGTGAGCTATTCATAATAAGCGGCTTATAGATCATCGCCTTGTCTGTGTCGAGCATTGTGAAAACCATGTCTAGGTGAATAAAAGATTCCGGAGATTCTGGCAGTTGTTGTACAATGACATGCTTTTTTCCGGTACCTGTCTTGCAAAATTCATTCACCAGCAGGTCAATACCCTGCGTTGTGGTTCTCATCCCGTTTCCAATGAGCAGAATATCCTCCCTGATGACCAGGATATCTCCTCCTTCAATTTTTACTTGTGGACTGTTGTCCGACAAATCGTATGCGTTTTTCACGTCAGTATGGAAATAAAGACCATTTTCGAAAATGGCATCCATGATCAGTGCTTCACGCAGACGAACGTTGTTGGCCATCTTGCATATCAACGTATGATTACCGACGACGGCAGAGGCATCACGGGTGAAATAAAAATTATAAAGCGGCTTTAGCGCATAATACTCCTCACGCAGAAAATCGGTCAGCGTGTTGACCCGGAGAGGTAACCCTTCAATCAAAATCTTTGAGAGTGAAGGGGCAGGCTGCTCCATCAGATAACCGAGATAGCCGGGAACATATTCAACCTCACATATTTTCCTGAGAAGCCTTTCCTTTAAATTTTCGATTTCCAGTACGCCGGTGAGCAGATCGGTAACTTCATATACCCGGGATGTTTTTTGCAGCACGCCAAGAAGCTGGTCGTACTCTTTTCGGGCTATAGATAAATTCAGAATGTCGCTATAGAGTGCTCTTTGGACGTGACGGGGAGTCATGTTCTCCACTTCAGCCCCGGGATAATGAAGAAGCACCGCTTCCAATTTTCCTGTTTCAGACTGAATATTCAAGGTGCATTTTTGATCCTGTGTCATTTCATATGTGTGTTATGGTGAATGCCCGTTTTCGTTATTGTTATTGGAGGCCCCTGCTTCATTGTATCGGTTGGGTATACTTGCCAAAATCAGTAAATATCGAAACAAAAGTAGATAATTTAAAAAGATTCGCCAATTTCGAAGTAAATAATACTCCGTTTTTTCATCTTTGCCGATATTCTTCTTTTTTTTTACTATTTTTGAGATTGTATATTTACAGGACGTGCCTATGAACCCGATCACCTTAAAAGATATTGCGAAAGCGCTCAGCCTGTCACCCTCCACCGTGTCGCGCGCGATGAAGAACCACCCTGCCATCAGTGCCGAAACCAGGAAGTTGGTGCAGGACTATGCAGAGACCCACAAATATAAACCCAATACACTGGCCCTGCAGTTGCGTACCAATCGCAATACAACTATTGGCGTGATTGTGCCTGAAATAGTACATTATTTTTTCTCTACTGTGCTGGCAGGCATTCAACACGAGGCGGAAAAAGAAGGGTATAATCTGCTCTTCTGCCACTCCAACGAAGATTATGCACGTGAGGTAAGAAGTGTGGAGACGTTACTCGATGCACGGGTTTGTGGAATCCTGGCTTCCCAATCGAAAACAACAGAAAAGTTCGATCACTTTCAGGAGATTATCGACAACAATGTATATCTTGTTTTTTTCGACCGTATCTGTACCGGAATAAATACCGACAAGGTGGTTGTGGATGATTATGCAGGCGCCTACACCGCTGTCGAGCATATGATTCATACAGGTTGCCAACGGATAGCTTTTCTGGGATCTACACCCTCTATGCCCATCGCCAACAATCGACGCATGGGCTATGAAGATGCGTTGCGGAAAAATAAACTTCCGGTCGATAAAAATCTTAGCCGAATTTGCGACACAATTGAACTGGCAAGAGAAATTGTGCCGGAGTTATTGAAATCGGATCCGATTCCCGATGCTTTCTTCTGTATCAATGATGAGGTGGCTGCCTACTGCATGCAGATTGTCAAATCTGCCGGTTACAGGATTCCGGAAGATGTTTCAGTCTGTGGATTTACCAACAGTTATATTACGGAGGTGACCAATCCCACACTGACAACTGTCGATCAGCATGGCTTTGAAATGGGAAAGGTGGCCGCACGTTTACTTATCAACCGCATCGAAGGAAAAGAGATAAAGTCGGGTGTGGTGAGCCGGCTTATCAAGACAGAACTCGTATTGAAAGGCTCCACGAGGGGAATTATTCGGTAGGTATTCGTTAGGTTTTTCAACTTTTATTCGATAGTTATTCAAATTTACTGCGTAGATTTAGATGTCTGCTGCGTTTGGCAAATTCAAACAGGTATGATTTGCACTCACTCATCAAAAATATCCAGTTGTCGCGAGCGAAGCACAAATACTGTGAGCGTAGCGAACAAATAACAATGTCAGCCGAATGACACGAACGAATAGAGTGAATAACGTGAACGCATTGAACGAATAACACGAAGTAAAAAACGTGAGCGTAGCGAACGAATGGTGTGCATTCGTTTGCACAAAAAAAACGCAGTTTTGTTGTTTCATAAAAGCAACGATGTTTTACAAAGGAATGTATATTTGCCTGTTCAATATAAATCGGTTACCATCATCGTGTATCCTTAAAAAAGCACTGAACGTAGATCATAAACATTATCATACGACATGAAGAAGAAACGACTTTCTTTCTGGGAGATCTGGAACATGAGTTTCGGATTTTTGGGTATTCAGTTTGGCTTTGCCTTGCAGAACGCAAATGTGAGCCGCATATTTGAAACACTCGGCGCGCGGGTGGAAGATATTCCGGTACTCTGGATCGCAGCTCCCATTACCGGTTTGATTGTACAACCCATCATCGGACATCTGAGCGATAAGACCTGGAGCCGTTTTGGTCGCCGGCGTCCCTATTTCATGGTAGGAGCGCTTTTTACCACACTGGCTCTGTTATTTATGCCCAATTCGCCTTCACTGTGGATAGCTGCGGGGATGCTGTGGATCATGGATGCCTCCATTAACATTTCCATGGAACCATTCAGGGCATTTGTGGGAGACAACCTGCCTTCGGAACAGCGGACCATGGGTTTCGCCATGCAAAGCTTCTTCATTGGAACAGGCGCCGTCATTGCATCGGCACTGCCTTATATTCTCACAAACTGGTTTGGTGTACCCAATACGGCTGCCGAAGGGCTTATTCCGCTTTCGGTAAAGCTTTCGTTTTATATCGGTGCGATCGTGCTCTTCTTGTCGGTTCTCTATACGGTACTTACCACCAAAGAGTATGCCCCCGAAGAGCTGGCTGCCTTCGAGGCAGAAAAAGAAAAAACAACCGGCATGAAAACTGAGATCAAAGCGCCGGTAACCTCTTCTCAGTTTTTGAAAAGAGGAATTGTCTGGACACTTGTCGGTGTGGCTACGACGTTGTTGATTATGGCTACCCCGCTGGGCAGGCAAAACGGGCAACTCTTTATTGTCGCAGGCCTGTTGCTGGCGTTTGGCCTGATCCTGCTTCTCTCTTCGGCTATTACAAAAAAATCGCCCGACCCGAGGGGTATGGTGGGTATCATGAACGATTTGTTACACATGCCCAAGACCATGGGCCAACTGGCCATTGTGCAGTTTTTCTCCTGGCTGGCTTTTTATGCCATGTGGATTTACACTACGCCCGCGATAACCCAGCACGTATATGGAACTACCGACTCTGCTTCCGCGCTTTACAATCAAGGCGCCAACTGGGTGGGGGTACTGTTTTCTGTTTATAACGGCATTTCGGCGCTGAGTGCATTCCTGTTGCCGGTTATTGCAAAACAGATCGGACGCAGGGCAACGCACGCCATTGCCTTGGCGCTGGGAGGAATCTCTTTTATTTCTCTTTTCTTCATCAGTGATCCCAATATGTTGCTGATACCCATGATTGGTGTAGGTTTTGCCTGGGGCAGCATCCTTTCAATGCCTTACGCCATCCTCACCGGATCATTGCCGGCCGACAAGATGGGAACTTACATGGGTATTTTTAATTTCTTTATCGTCATTCCGCAGATCCTGGCGGCCAGTATTCTCGGGTTTGTTACCAGCGAGATTTTCCATGGCAGGGTGATCCTGACGCTGGTGCTGGCAGGCTGCTCGCTCATCCTGGGTGCAGTAAGCGTCTTCTGGGTACGGGACCGGGACGATGTGTACAAGATGCGTAGAAAATAATGGAACGGTTATTTGTTAGTAATCAGCAATCAGCTTTTGAAGTAGAGATTTGATACATGCAGCGGTTCAGGTGTCAGCAATCGATAAGAAATAATAACAGTTTAACATATTTACGTTTACATATGAATACGAAAAAAATTCGCATTTTTACGGACTACTTTTTATTTGCCGCACTGGCCTTGTTGATATCCTGTGGCAACCAGCCTGCCCGCCAAAATCAGGAGTCTGCGGCAACAGACAAACATCCGGAATGGGTATACGATGCGGTGATCTATGAGGTAAACACCCGCCAGTATACGCCGGAAGGAACGTTCAGCGCTTTTGCAGCCAATCTGCCCCGATTAAAGGAACTGGGTGTGGACATCCTTTGGTTTATGCCCATACAACCCATCGGTGAGAAAGACAGAAAAGGTACCCTGGGGAGCTATTATTCCATTAAAAACTATACCGGCGTAAACACAGAATTTGGAACGCTGGAAGATTTCAAGGCGGTGGTCAGGAAGGCGCATGATCTCGATATGAAGGTGATTCTTGACTGGGTGGCAAACCATACCTCGCGCGATGCCGAGTGGGTGGATGCACATCCCGATTGGTACATCAGGGATAGCCTGGGAAATCTGAACGTGATGTATGACTGGACAGATATTGCGCAACTCGATTACAACCAGCAGCCAATGCGTACTGCGATGATTGCAGCCATGCAATACTGGATCAGGGAGACCGGCATCGACGGCTTCCGTTGTGATGTGGCGGGTGAAATACCGACCGATTTCTGGACAGCAGCCAAAGACTCCCTCACAGTATTGAATCCCGATATCTTTCTGCTCGCTGAAGCAGAAAAGCCGGAACTGAATGAGGCGGTTTTCGATGCTTATTATGCCTGGGATTTCCATCACAAGATGAACATGGTGGCTCAGGGTAAGGAAAATGTCGATTCGCTCCGTATCTCCTTGCAAAGGATGCACGAACGCTTTTCGTCGCAGGCGATACCCATGTTTTTTACTTCGAATCACGATGAGAATTCGTGGAACGGAACTGAATTTGAACGCATGGGAGGAGCAGCAAAAACTTTTGCCGCGCTCACCTATATGCTTCCGGGTATGCCTTTGATATACAGTGGACAGGAAGCAGGGTTCAACCGTCGGTTACAGTTCTTTGAGAAGGATCAGATCGATTGGACCGATCCGCAAGGGTTCTCCGGTTTCTACAAAAAGCTGAACGCCTTCAAAAAACAGCACAGTGCTTTGAAAACACCGGAAAAAGCGGGTGAAATGGAAGAGATTGTCAACGACCGTCCGGAAAACGTCTGGTCGTTTCGACGAACCGATGCTGAAGATGAGGTCGTTGCTGTTTTCAACCTGAGTAACAAAAAGGTTACAGCAACCTTTCAAGAAGAAATCCCAGGAAAGAAATTTTTCTCCTTCCCCGATTCATTCACCGTTACCGGTACCAAAGTAATGGAACTCGGCCCATGGGAATATAAAATCTATTTCAAATAGGGTTTCAGCATGTCTACCCAGGCGGCGATGCGCTCATCGGTGAGTTCCGGCTCTGTGTCGTCGTCGAGTGGAAGACCCACAAACTGACCATCGACAAGCGCCCTGGAGTACTCGAAATCATATCCTTCGGGCGAAACCTGTCCGACGACGGTAGCTCCTCTCGCTACGACAATCTCATAAAGAATCCCCATGGCATCCACGAATGAACTGGGATATATGGACGCATCGCCCATGCCAAACAGGGCGACCGTCTTGCCGGAAAGATCCATCTTCTCCAGCTTGGGATAGAAATCATTCCAGTCGTCCTGCAGATCCTGTACGCCCCAGGTGGAAACTCCCAAAATCAAAACATCGTTGGAGAGAAACGGGGCTTCATCGCCATCGTAGATGTCGGATAAGGAGGGGGTATAATCGACCAGTCGGGCTGCTATTTTCTCAGCTGCATTTTTTGTATGTTCGGTACTCGACCCGTAAATAATTGCTATTGATTTCATTGCTGTGATTTTAACGTTTATGCGTTTCGCAAAGATAATATAAGTTTCAGGAATGCCAATACAATTGGCATATTCCTTATTCATCCCTGTTTGTGGCAGGATTGGAATAGACCAAGACTTAACCTACGCTTATATATCTCTTATTAAATACAGAGAAATGCCAGAGAGATATCAGAGTGATGACGGAGTGATACAAGCGAAGTATCAGTGAATGTAGGCAGTAGTATATCTACTCCTGGAACGTAGTATATATTTTAAAGCTGTTTGCCGGTACAGCGATAGGCATACTCGTTGAAGTTACATTCAACGTATCTCCCGCGTTCATGTATTTATACCACGTGCCTGTCTTTGGGAATGTGGTGGTGGCATTAAAATCATTGTTGTTGGTAAAATTGCCCACAACCACAATCTGTTTTGCGTTTCCAAATGATGAGAGTGTAATAAATCTACCTTGTTCCCAGAAAGAGGGGGTCACCTGCCAGCTGAGGGTCGCCGTAGCATTGAACAGCTCGGGGTGATCCTTTCGCAGTTTCATCAACCGTGCATAGGTGTCATGTAACTGTTTGCGTTGTGTTATATTGTAATAATCCCATTTTACAGGCTTTTTTCCCGTTCTGCCATTGTAATCAATCGAAATATCGTATCCCAGTTCCTCAAACTGCCACATCATTTTCGGACCCGGTACGGTGAAGAAGAATGCTGCATTGGTCCCTAACTGCGACATCCCGGCATCAAGACTTGTTTTCAGAATTCCATTTCCATACTGAGACTGTTTATAAGCTGCCCGTTCTTCATCGTGGCTCTCCATATAGCTGACCAGACTATTTACTGGTCGTGAGGAGGTACCATAATACGCTCTGCTGAAATCGGCTTTGTCTTTCCATCCCATGGCTGCTTCCAAATATGCCTCATTGTTGTTGCGCCACACCATCATTCCTGCGCTGGAGAGTTCCGTTTCTTCTTTGTCGTCGGCAAAGTGTTCCAGAATAACCAGTGCATCTGCCTTTTTGGTCTTAATCGCCAGGTTATACTCCTTAAGGTACGAAATCCGATCGGCATCATACACCCTGAACAGGCCGTCATCAGAAGACTGTTTTTGCGTAAAACCTTTGCTGAGGTCAAAGCGGAAACCATCCACCTTATACTCATCCAGCAAGAATTCCAAATTGCGTTTTACAAAATCACGTACAAGTGGATTACTGTGGTTGAAATCGTGAAATACGCTAAAGGGGTGGGGCGCGTCTATATTGAAAAAAGGATTGTTGTCTGACGTTTTGTCGGTAGCACTGTTCCACCACATTTTGGCAAACGGATTGGCTCCGGTAGCATGGTTATACACCACGTCGAGGATCACCGCAATGCCCCGTTTGTGGCATTCGTCGATAAACTCCTTATACATCTGGTCGGTTCCATACGCCTTATCCATTGCGAAGTAGAAGGCCGGGTTATATCCCCAACTGTCGTTGCCGTCGAACTCCTGCACCGGCATCAGTTCTATCGCATTGACGCCCAGCGATTGAAGATAGTTCAGTTTCTCCATCGCTCCACTCAGATCACCACCTGCGGTAAAATCACGCAACAACAGCTCGTATATAACGAGGTTGTCACGCGACGGCACCTTGAAGTCGACTACCTGCCAGTTATAAGTTTCTTCCACAGTCTTGAGCACCGACACAATACCGATAGCACCTGCCGGATAAGGTTTAAGATTGGGATAGGTGGTTGCTGATATATATTTATCATTGGCTGGATCCAGAATTTTGCGGGAATAGGGATCCGCCACCCGAATGGGATCTTTCCCATTGTTTCCTATGTAATACTGAAATCCGTACTCTTTTGTAGGATCCAGTCCGGTGATGGTGATCCACCAGCAGCCTGCGGCGTTGTCACGGAACATTTGTGATTTATCGTCGTTGCTCAATGTCCAGTTGTTGAAATCACCCACCACATGGGCAAAATCC
Organism: Porphyromonadaceae bacterium; assembly: GCA_021372865.1. Taxonomy (GTDB): domain Bacteria; phylum Bacteroidota; class Bacteroidia; order Bacteroidales; family Dysgonomonadaceae; genus Proteiniphilum. The sequence goes on along the minus strand of JAJFTO010000017.1, from coordinate 152,411 downwards.
TTGCGGGCACCATACTTGTCCTTGTCATAGAGTACCAGTGTGACTGTGGTGTTGTTGACAATGTTTATGCCCTGTTTCAGCCCTGCAGGTAGCGTACCCTCCTTGATGGCTGCCGGCTGAAAAGGTCTGTATTTACCGTCGGTAATTCCTTCAATAAATGTATCGTTTTCAATTCCCTTCTTTGTCCCGTCTGCATTTCGGATCACGATACCGATCTTGTTTACCGGTGTCTCTCCTGAGCCGAACCATTGACGAATGGAGGGAGAGAGCTTGATGCTCCAGGTGGACTTCTCATTATCCACTTTGATCATCTTGCATTGGGTGATATTCTGATCCCAGGCGGCTGGTACATACAACCAGGTACCTTCACTCACCACGCCGGTGTGGATATATACATCGCCGGTATAATTATAGAGGGGGGATGAGGAAGATGCTTTGAACCAGATGGTCAGTTCCTTGTCGGCGTCGGGTGACGTGGAACTCCAGGAGATACCATCTTTGATGGTCACAGGCGGTTCCGGTTTCGGTTCGGGTGTGGGGATCGGATCGTCGCCACAGGAGAAGACAAAGAAGGATACCAGTAGCAGGGAGAGTACTGTTTTGACTGACAGGATGGTTTTTTTGTATTTCGTTTTCATAATAGCTGTTTTAATCGTCGTTTTTTGACTGTCGCACATCACTGCTGCGAATCCCTGTGTAATATTTGTGATTGAACTTCTCTTTCTCTTTACTCCAAAATGAGTATCTCTTTGGGAGAGAGTGTCATTGTCTCGTTCAGTGTAATGTTTCTTCCAGAAACAAAATCCGTCCACTCACGCTTGTTTTTAATTGACTCGCTATAACGGCCAAGGTTTATTTCTACATTGTTGGAAGTGCCATTCATAAAGATTAGTACACGTTTGTTGTCAAGATAGCGTTCATACACATACACCCCTTTCTGGAGTACGTAATGCTTCATGCCGCCGTGGGCGATCACCTCGTTGTCCTGCCGCCAGTGGAGGAGCTTGCTGAGAAAGTCGAATGCTTCATTCTGTATTTCGTCACGCCCTGTCTTTGTAAAATGGTCTACCTTGTCGCCAGGCCATCCACCGGGAACATCACGGCGTATGTCGCCATCGGACTTGCTCTTGTTCCCATTCATCAACAGTTCCGTGCCGTAATAGAGCTGCGGCGTACCGGGCATGGTGAGCAGGAAAGTGATCGCCTGTTTCCAGCCTGAGAGCTCTTTGGGATACTCCTTCAGAAAACGATCGGTGTCGTGATTGTCTAGAAATCGCAGCACATTGTAGATGTCGGGATAAATGAAATCGTAGGTCATGTGGTCGAATATGCCATGCAAGCCCCCGTTCCATTCGGTGGTCTCCTCGAAGAAGGCATTGTGTGAGAGTCCCATAAAGCGGAAGTCCATTACCGATTTCAATTTGGTATTCTTTGGATTGATGGCACTGTTTCTCTGCCAGAAGGCTGTACCAATTGTATTGTTGAGCCATGCTTCGCCCACGATGTTGTAGTTTGGGTACTCCTTTTCCACTGCATCAATCCAGTGGATCATCATGTCGTAATCGGCATAGGGATAGGTATCCTGACGGATGCCGTCCACACCAGCGTATTCGATCCACCAGATACTGTTCTGGATCAGGTATTTTGCCACATGACGGTTACTTTGATTCAGATCGGGCATGGTCGGTACAAACCAGCCGTCGGTCATTTTCTTTTTGTCGTAATTCGACGCATAATTATCGAAATACATCTCCTTCATGTGTGAGGTCTGTACGTACTCTTTCAGGTTGTTGAACCAGTCTGGCGACGGCACATCTTTTACCCATGGGTGATCACTCCCGCAGTGATTGAATATCATGTCCATTACCACCTTCATGTCTTTGGCGTGGGCCTCTTCAATCAGTTTCCTATACTCCTCATTTGTTCCGAAGCGGGGATCCACCTTGTAATAGTCGGTAGTAGCATAACCGTGATACGATCCGCCTTCCATGTCGTTCTCCAGTACCGGGTTCAGCCAGATGGCCGTCACACCCAAATTTGAGAGGTAATCCAGGTGATTGGAAATCCCTTTCAGGTCGCCTCCGTGGCGGGCACTGGGATCTTTCCTGTCCACCTTGTAGGGCATGCGCATTTTGATCTGGTCGTTTGCGGGATCCCCATTGGCAAACCGGTCGGGCATAATCAGGTAGAGCACGTCCGATGAATTGAAACTCTCTATATTCAGCCTTTCCGGATTTCGTTTTTTCAGTTCATATGGCAACGAGATCTTCTTTTTCCCGTTCGTGAACTGGATGTCAAATGTTTCGGGGATGCTGTTGGACAGATCCAGGTAAATGATCTGGTAGTTGGGGCTGCCGAGTCTCACCACCTCTTTGATCCGCACATGCTCTGTATTCAGTTTGGGTGTGTATGCTGCAATATTTTCACCAGAAACCATCAGTTGCAGTTCTTTTTCCTGCATGCCGCTCCACCAGAAAGAGGGCTCAATACGTGTCTGTTGTGCCTGTACGAGGAGAGCGACAAGAATAAGGGATAGAAATAGCGATATTTTTCTCATTATATGGTTATTTGTGTGGTTGAGACAAAAAAGCACGGCATTCCGCCGCGCTTTTTATTGGGAAGTATTTATTGTTTTACCATTGTCGCCTTGAACTGTGCAGCGTCGGAAAGATCCAGGGTGATGAGGTAGGTGCCTGCTGCCGGAACGGGGATATCACCGCCGCCATAACTGAGGTTATTGAGCTCTCCACCCAGGTTGATGTCCCAGCCGTTGTTGGCCCGGAACTTGAATTTCTTGTCAGCAAGAAGTGTGGTGGTCACCGACCATAGTTTGGTTACAGGGTCGTAGGTCATTGGGGTGGAATCGTTCCAGCCCCCTGCAGTAGCGTCGCCGATCAGGCCCCATTCAGTTTTTACCATCGTATAGACAGGACTTCCGGAAAGATTCACGTCCAGTTTGTACATACCGGCTTCGCTCACCTTCAGGTTGCCTGCTCCTCCGTCGGTGGATAACGTTCCACCTCCGCCGTCGCCATAGTTGGTGCCTCCCCAGCTGGGTTCGGATGTAAATTTGAATTCAGTATTCGCGGCAGGGAAGTAAACAAATCCGTCGTATTTGAAGTCGAAATTACGGCTGTAAAGCGTGGGCGCAGTAGCCGGATTCCAGCCCTGGTGACCACCCGGTACATACAGAGTCAGATTCATCTCGCCAATGATATCGATGGTGTAGGTATATTCCATCATGTTCAGCGTGATCTTTACCCATCCCGGTTCTGTTACACGCATGGCCTTTGCATCTGCAAGAATTATATCACCCTCAAGATTCGTGTTGCCATCGACCGGATTTCCCAGTACGCCATCCCACGAAGCAGCTTCCTTACTCGATTTCGGTACAATCTTGAAATAACCGTTTACATTGTTGACCAGGATGGTGAAGATGGGATCTTCGTACACATCCTTTCCGCTGTGGCTGAACTTATAGGCATTCAGATTACCAATATTCCATCCGTTGATGTCTCCGATCAGGTAATATTCCGTTTCAATTACGGGACCGACGGGAGTGACCGTTATAGGGCCCAAAACCACGGGATCGGGCATCTGGGAAGAGGAAGTACCATCCACGATATAATAGGTGGCACGCAAATAGAGGGTACGCGCATTGGGCGCTTTTCCGTACAAACTTTTTACTGCTTCGTTCAGATCAGTCGCAGTGACAGAAGCAATATTCTCGTTGCTCACTGAGGGTAAATTTACTTTGGTTGCAAAATCGGCTGTCTTGGAGGCCTCAATGATAAATTTTACCGTGGCTCCTTCGGCAAGTGCCGGTGTTGCGGTTGTTTTGATGGCTTCCAGCGTCGTCCCGTCTTGAAGAGCCTCTTCCGAAAGGACCACCGCTTTGTTCAGTCCCGATCCCAGGGTAAAGGTAAATCCGTTTACCGTTTGAGCTGTCTCCTGCTCAAAAGCCTGCGGTGGTGCAGCCACATGATCATAGACATCATCACATGCACCGAAGAATAAAACCGCAAACAGGGTTGCAAAAAGATATATTTTATGATTCATACTGATATTTTTAAGAAGAAGCCTCTCTCCTTTGATAGAGAGGCTTCCCGATTAGGCAATTATTCTATTTTACCCGTATATGTGGTAAAGTTAATATGCAGTTTCTGTCCTGCGTTTCCGGTGATACGATCCTGGTCGTTCCCTGCACCGCGCGGTACGAATATGCCGTCGAAAACGAGGAACTCGGTATGCCACCATTCCTGGCCGGGTAGTTTGATGCTGGCGCGAACCTCTCCCGTGGCTGTGAATGCCGGCGAAACAAATGTAGCGTCAGCGCCGAGAGACAGGGCGGGTACAGTGAACCGGTATTTTTCGTCGGTGGTTCCCCAGTTACCCCCAGCTGTCGGTCCTTGCAGATAGACATCCGGCGGGAAGAAATCCACGGCAAAGTCATAGGCTCGGCCGTTGATGGTGGTGGTTACTACCACGATGTACCAGCCCGGATTTCCGATACCGATGTTGCCTCCTGCATCAGATGCTGCAGGATCGGCTGTACCACTTCCGTTGATGGTGGTGTTCGCAAAACCGAACTCGTTGCCATCCCACGCTTTTGCGATGTTGAATTTAATTTGTGCGTTCTCTCCACTTCCTGTCTGGCCGAGATACTGCATTGCCCAGAATTTACCGGGAGTTCCCCATACAGGTACCATTTTCGTGGCTTTATCCCAGTTCCAGTTGCCGGCGACATTGCCAATGATATACATGTTCTCTGGCATCACCATCGGATCAAGCGCAAAATAACCTTTGACCTTTGGAAGGGTAATGATGTTGGATTTTACTGCTCCATCGTTTTTCGCATTGAGTACAGAAGACAGGCGTACATAGAGCGGATGCGGATCAGTAGGGTAGGCGCTTTCCTCGGTCACGCCATGCAGTCCAACAAGTGCCAGTGCAAGATCGGCTGCATTGATGTTGAATTTGGCAGTGGTATAAGTACCGGGAAGAGTGACTGCTTTGGAAAAATCCTGATTGAGGGAAACTTCCACACTGTATATGGCCACGGCGGTAAATCCGTAATCAGGCTGAGATGTGGTAAATTCTATTGTTTCCGTATTCTTCAGGTCATAGATGCCTGAAGCATACTTGGGTACATTGAGTACAAATGAGTCCGGTTGCTGCATAACCACCTTCTCATCTTCCTGGCACGACCAGAAGAGTCCGAGAATGGCCAGTAATACTATGATATTATATGTTTTCATTGTTATTCCTTCTTTTAGAAATTCATTTTTACAAATCAATAACCGGGATTTTGTGTCAGATTTTCGTTTGCACCCATATCATCTGCCGGTATCGGGAACACGATGAAGTGATCGTCGACAGACCTTCCTCCTGCTATATTTCCTTTCCAGGGCCATATGTAAGAAGAACCTGTAAACTTCCCGAAACGAATCAGATCGGTACGACGTTGTGCCTCATAGAAAAACTCGCGTCCTCTTTCATCTAGAAGGTAGTCCAACGTGAGTTCACCGGATGTGATGTTGGCGGCCACATCATCGGTGTAAGCCCGTTTGCGGAGATTGTTTACAAGTTGCAGAGCCGTGGCCGCATCGCCTCCTGCACCACCCCTCAAAACAGCTTCAGCATAATTGAGGTAGATTTCACCCAGACGGAAAAGCGGGAAGTCAGTAAAGGCAATATTGCTCTCGTTGGGAGGCAGGGTACCATCGCTGTTTCTGTTGTAATATTTTACCACTGGAATACCATTGTTGGTAAACAGGGAAGGATCCGTAATCTCGTAATTTTCGGTTTTATCGATGCGTACCATTGAAAAACGATTGTCGTTTTCATGCTGATACTCTCTTTGGAAAGTCTTCAGCAGGGCGCTGGTGGCACGGTTACCTTGCCATGCACCTACGGCATTCACTTCTGCCTGCATGTCGGAAGGCTCTGTGCTGCTTAATAGGAACGTCATTCCTCCCCAGGTCTGGGTTTGTTCCCCTTCATAACGAATGGGGAAAATCATCTCTGTCGATTTGTGATTGTCGGCCTTGAACACATTGGCGTATACCGGGTCGAGCTGATAGCCTTCTGCAAGAACCTTTTTACTGTAGGTGATGCTTTCTGTATATTTCTTCACGCCGATGTATGTCTCTGCATTGAGGTAGAGACGTGACAGAAGCGCCCAGTTGGCAGCTTTGTGTGCACGTCCGTAATTGGCTTTGTCATATCCGACTATGGGATCAAGCATGTCTGCTTCACATTCGGTCAGCTCTTTTTCGATATAATCGAACAAATCGACTGCCTTTATTTGCGGAGGCAAGGTACTGCCGACGGGACTATCCTCGTTCACGAAAGGAACATTCCGGAACATATCGAGCAGATAGTAGTAAGCGAGCGCACGATGAAATCGGGCTTCGGCACGAAAGGTTTTGATCTTATCCTGGTCGGCCTGGCTGACTCCTCTGGAAGATAATTTTTCAGCGGTTGTTTCCCTCAGAAACGCATTTGCCAGATTGATCTGGTAATACAGACGATAGTAGAATCCTTTGATAAACACATTGCTGGAGGTCCATGTGATGTAATTCAGGTCGGGGATGCCCACGTCATTCCAGGCACAGAGTGCTTCGTCGGTCGGCAGTTGCTGCAGGTTCCAGAGTCCTCTCAAAAATGAGGCCTGACTACCTCCATCCACGCCGGCTACATCCTGATCGCCATCTCCGCCGCTGTTGCCGCTGATGGCCATTCCTGCATAGATTTTAGCCAATAGCTCCTGATAGGGGCCTATTTCACTGCCAAATACTACTTCCGACACCAACTCTTCGGGATCGAGTGGGATGGTGTTCAAATCGTTGAGGCAGGATGAAAGTCCGGTGACCATCAGGCTGACCGCTACGATGAATGAGATTGTATATTTTTTAGCTGTCTTCATATTTGTCAAGTATTAAAAATTTAAATTGAGCCCCATGATGAATACACGTGGGTGCGGATAGATGTTGTTGTCTATTCCGTTATTGGTAAACTCGGGATCGAGCCCTGCATAGTCGGTAATTACAAACGGATTCTGCACGGTAAAGTGGATTCTTCCCGACTGATCCCGATGCAGCAGATGAGTAAAATTATAGCCCACGGAGATGTTGTCCATCTTCAGGAACGAAGCGTTCTGGATATAATGACTCGACTGGTACTGCACTGCGTCAAAGTTTGTGAAAGTAGCACTGTTTACCCTGTTTTTCAACCAGCCGGATGGATCGTAAGTGGTATTCTTCGATTCACGGTTCGACTGGATGTTGTTGTATGCATAGTTCCCGATATTGGCCCGTAGTGAGAAATTAAAATCCACTTTTTTGTACGATAGCTGGGAAGATAATCCCATAAATACATCGGGTGCTGAGTTCTTATATACAATGAGGTCCTTTTCATTGATAGAACCGTCGGCATTTTGGTCTACATATACTCCGTCAAGGGGTTTGCCCGCTTCGTTGTATACTTGTTCGTATACGTAAAATGAGCTGGCCGGATAATTCACACTGTGAATGGCAATGTTATTCCCAGTGCCTCCGTCGATGCCACCAAACCGCACACCCACATAGCTGGGATCGTCGTTGATAGTCAGCTTGGTAATGCGATTCTGATTGAACGTTACGTTGTAACTTAGGTTCCAGTTCCAGTCCCTACTTACAATGGGCTTGCCGTTGATGGTGAATTCAATACCCTTGTTTTCCAGTTCCCCGACATTGGTGAGTAGCTGATTGCTAAAATTGGTGCCAGCGGCAATTCCTACTGTATTCAACAGATCGGTGGTCTTCCGGAAATACACATCCACGGCTCCCGATATCCTGTTGTTCAGGAAACCATAATCAATTCCTGCATTATACGTTGCAGTCTCCTCCCATTTCAGGTTCTCATCATAAGCCAGTGGTCGGATCAGGGGTACCATCTGATCTCCGAAGAAATAATTGGCGCCGGCCTGGCTATAGCTGTAGCGTCCCATCCACGGATAGTCGCCGCTGCCCAGGTTTTGCTGACCCGTGACCCCGTAACCAAGTCTCAGTTTCATTTCCGACAGGGCTTTGCCTGCACCTTCCATGAAAGGTTCATTGATGATTTTCCAGGCGAAGGCTGCTGACGGAAAAAGTCCCCATTTATTGTCCGGACTGAACCGCGATGAACCGTCGTTACGAAGAGTGAGCGTCAGCAAATAACGATCCAGCAGGGAGTAATTCAAACGGCCGAATAAAGAGATCACAAAACTCTCCGTAGAATAATCATTTCCTTCCTTGTAAAATTCGTTTCCTGTCTCAGCTGCCATGGCAGGTGAATAAGGATATGTATTGCTGGATTCGTTATAAAAACGTTGCCATGAATAACCACCCATTGCATCGAAACGATGTATGCCAACTTCCTTTACATAGTTCAGATAAAAGTCGAGCAATGTATTGCTCTTGTACTGGGTGTAAGTTGAGTTTTCTCCCCAACCCGATTTGTAATTTCCCCAGGTATAGGTCATCGGAGAATTATCCTCAATGATTACGTCCCCTTCACTTTTGGAGATGTCATATCCCAAATTGAGATTGGCCCTTAACCCATCCAGGAAGGGCATATTGTAATCAAACTGGGCGTTTCCGATACTCCTGTAAACTCTGGAATTGTCGTGTTTCTGTTCCAGGATGGCACGCGGGTTGGCCAACGCAATGTCAATGGGCGTTCCCGCTGGACGGAGTGTCATATGATAACCGTTGCCATAGGGTGAAGGCGTGGCCGAATACACAGGCATGGTGGGATCGAACTGGGTAGCTGAATTGATCGCTCCCTGGTCGGCAAAACGGTTGGTGATGTACATTCCTTTTGCATTGAGCTGAACCCTGAGCTGATCGTCAAAAAATGAAGGACTCAGATTTACACTGCCGGTAAATCTTTCAAGGTTCGATGTTCTCAGTATTCCATTTTCATTGGTATATCCGGCGGAAACTCGATAAGGAAGTACATCGCCAGCGCTGCCCGAGGCACTCAAGTTATGATCGGTGCTGGCCGCTACCCGGAAGATCTTATCCTGCCAGTTGGTTTCGGTGTTACCAAGGGCTGCTGCCTGCTGGCTGTCTTCTCCGAAAGAATTGATCACATAATTTCTAAAGGTGGGAGCATCCATTACATCTACAGCACCGGTACGGGTGCTCACTGAAAAATTGCCATTATAGGATAATTTCATTTTTCCAGCGTGTCCTTTTTTGGTAGTAATAATGATTACTCCATTGGAAGCACGTGATCCGTAAATGGCGGTGGCTGATGCATCTTTTAGTACTGTAAAAGTCTCAATATCATTCGAGTTGATTGTACTCAAAGGATTTGACATACCGCTCACGCTGGTGGTATTGTCTACAGGCACTCCGTCGATCACGATCAGCGGATCATTGCTGGCCGACATGGAGGAACCTCCACGTATGCGGATGTTTGCAGAAGAACCGGGTGCTCCTCCAGCCGAGGTAACACTCAAACCGGCAACCTGTCCAGCCAAAAGATCTGATGGAGACGTGGCCAGTCCTCTGTTTAATTTGGTGGCATCCACTGCTATTACTGATCCAGTGGCATCATCTTTTTTTACGGTTCCATAGCCAATCACTACCAATTCCTCAAGCATCTCGGTGTCTTCCTGCATCGCTATAAGGATGGATGCGCGGTTGTTGACGGGAATAGTTTGAGGTTTGTAACCGATGTAACTTACTTCCAACACACCATCAGCCGGAACCCGAAGTTCAAAGTTGCCGTCGTAATTGGTCACTGTACCGGTAGAGGTTCCCTGTACCCGGATATTGACGCCGATAAGTGGCTCGCCGGCAATATCTGTCACGGTTCCCTTTACATTTATCGGTGTACCGGTTTGGGCACCTGCCGATAAGGTCATGAGCATCCCGAATAACATTGTTATCAGAAACGCTTTCCTGCTTTGTTTAAATTTTACATACATGTCGTTAACGTTATAAGATTAACTGATTAATACTCTCTTCGTTCTCATAATGGCACAAAATGAACTGAATAAATCAATGAAAGGTTAATTTTCATTGGATTTACTTAATTCATTCTGTATACAAAGTTAGAATATCAAAAATGGTATGACGCTGGAAAAGGCGTAATTAACCCCGTTTGGTCGTGCAAACGATTGCATTTCGGGGAGTTAAAAAATGTATTGTCAATTAGTTACAAAAAGTTTCAATCTGATTAAAAAAAGCATTTTATCAGAAGCGAAAAGTTAAAATTCGACAGATATATACTTTTATTTCTTCCTTTCTGTTTTGGTCCCGGGAACGGTCATCTTCTTGCTTTTACTTTTGTGGAGATTAACCTTCTGAGTCTTATAAGAAAACGCTTGCTGGGTTTGCTTTTTAAATAGGTCTCGATATGACGTGCCCGCTTCTCTTCAAGAATCTGGTCTATCTCGATGAGGATACCCGACTCTTCAACCTGTCCGAATTCATCGTTGATGGCGGTACCGAAGAACCGCATGGTAGGCGACAGGCTCATATACGCATTGATCAATGGCGGAATGTTATATCCCAGTGCACGTACTTCCCGGTTGAGAATTTTATAGTCTTCCTTAAAACTGCGACCGTGGAAAAGATGTTGCATTTTTTCCATATTGGCCCCTGTCTCAAGCGGTTCGATGGGTGTAACCATCTTTTTTTCGTCGGGGAAATGTTTGTTTAGGAAATAGAGAATCATATTGCGGGCATCCTTGTTGTAGGTACCATACATGGTTACCTTGCCAAAGAAATACCGGATATCGGGATCAATGACGGTAAGGGCTCCCAATCCATCCCACAGATTGTCGAGTGCAAAAATTCCTTTTCTGCCCAGCAGGGTCGACTGATACTCAAGGGATACAAAAGAACGCCCCAGTTCCACCGTGCTGGGCAGATATTCATTGATGAATTCCTGTGAAAAATTTAACAGGTGGGCTGTTGCAAGTTTTGGTTTTCCCTGCTCGTCGAACTCCACATCGGAGCCGTAAATAAAACGATACCCTCCCAAAATTTCTTCGTTTTCGGGATCCCATACAATCAGCTGTCTGTAGGGGATCTCCATTGTGTCATATTTATCGATATCGGCTTCGAGTCCCGTGCCACCACCATAGTGACGGAATGCTATTTCGCGCAGGCGACCCACCTCTCGCATCAGATTGGGAGAATCGTGGGCTGTAAAAACATAAATTTCATTGTTGGCCTTGTTGGTGCTTCTCACTCTTTTCTGCACCGTCAGTTCGCTTTTTATCAGTTCTTTCGATACCGGTTCAATAATCTTTTCCATTCTTTTATCGTTTGAAGATAAACATCATTTCAACGTATAAACCACATTTTTTACATATTGTGCCCACTCCTGCGGTGTTTTCGATTTGTTGAATGTCTGCCAGGAGATGGGTTTACCAAACGTGATGGTGAATTCGCGATGGCTGTTTTTAAACATCTCGTCGGGCAACCAGATTAATTCAATATTGAATTTCATCCCGGATGCTTTGCGAATATTTGCGAAGTTGTAAAAGAAATTGGAATTCCTGCCTTCAAAATGTACGGGTATGATGTCTCTTTGATACTCTACCGACTTGATGATAAAGTTTTTCATCCATTCCAGATCGATGATCTTCCCTTTTATTTTGCGGGAACACAATCCTGCTGGGAATGTAATGATTTGATTCCCGGAAGCATAGGCCTCATTAATGGCTTTTGCTGATTCTTTGGCCTGTGCTCCATACTTGTTAATTGGCACAAAGATTGGTTTCAGCGGATCAATGAAATAAAGGACGTCGTTTACCAGATACTTGATCTGTCCGTTGAATTTTTTCCCAAGATAGGCGGAAAGACAAATCCCATCAAGCCCGCCAAGGGGGTGATTGGAAACGAAAGTGAATTTCCCCTGTTCGGGAATATTCGCTTCACCGTGGATATGAAGTTGCAAATTGAACTCTTTGTCAACCAGCGCACGCATGAACTCAACCCCCTCCACATCCCTGTTTCGGGAAAGAATTCCGTTGATATCATCCTGGTGCAGTGTTCGCTTGAGGTAATTTATCAAAAACCGGGGAATCTTGTGGTAATATTTTGATGCCTTGGCTTTTAAAATATTATCCACATCAATCCTGAATCCATTTTCTTGGTTCATAGTGCCTTCCTCTACTTCTAATACGGCGCAAATGTACAAAAATTCATGTATGAACAGGATAAATCGGTCAAATTTCTTCATTTAAGATCAGAATTTTAGCAAAATAATTATTTTTTATATTTATAATGTTCATTATATCAATGCTATATGTTTCTGTTTTTGCCTGTTGATAACTTTTTTGTAAAATATTGTGTGGAAATGTGGGGAAAAGTGGTTTATTTTGTACTTTTACATCGTGAATGGTCTATCCGATTGAAATTGATAGAGAAATGTTACAGTTTCTGGGAAATATGGAAGCCAGAGCCGATACGAAAGGAAGGATTTTTGTGCCGGCAATTTTTCGTAAGCGATTGCAGTGCGAAGGTGAAGAATTTTTAGTGCTTCGGAAAGATATTTTTCAGGATTGTCTTGTGCTATATCCGGGAAGTGTTTGGGAGAAAGAGATCGAGACACTTAGAGGCCGTTTGAATAAATGGAACCGGGAACAACAACAAGTCTTTCGTCAGTTTGTTTTGGATGCAGAAAGGCTAGAGATGGATTCGAGCGGACGAATACTTATACCAAAACGTTATCTGCAAATGGTTTCGATCGATTCGGATGTCCGTTTTCTTGGGGTGGATGAAACCATCGAGATTTGGGCAAAAGAGAGACTGGAAAAGCCCCTGCTCGATCCCGAGGAATTTTCTTCTGCCTTACAGCAGTTGATGGCGCACTTCCCTTAATTTTTAGGTTATGGTAAATAACGGCAGTCAGATGGCATATCATGTACCTGCTTTGCTTAATGAAAGCATAGAAGGGTTGGATATCCGTCCCTCCGGCGTGTATGTAGATGTCACTTTTGGAGGAGGTGGCCATGCCCGTGAGATTCTGCGCCGATTGAACAATGACGGGCGTCTCATTGCCTTTGATCAGGATGAAGATGCAATACTGAATGCAATTGACGATTCCCGTTTCACATTCGTAAGAAGTAATTTCCGGTTTCTGAAGAATTATCTGCGTTATCTCGGTGTGGATGAGGTGGACGGGGTACTTGCCGATTTGGGCGTCTCGTCACATCACTTCGACGATGCCGGACGGGGTTTTTCATTTCGCTTTGAAGGAGAGCTGGATATGCGTATGAATCGCCGCGCACCGAAAAGTGCTGCGGATATTCTGAATGAATATCCGAAAGAAAAACTACGCGACCTCTTCCTGAAATATGGTGAACTAAAGAATGCCCACAAGATCGCGTCCTCAATAGTAACATATCGTCAGACAAAGAAAATAGCATCGACAAACGACCTGCTCGCTATTCTGGAACCTTTCGCTTTCAAAGACCGGGAGAAGAAGATACTGGCACAGGCTTTTCAGGCATTGCGTATTGAGGTGAATGGCGAAATGGAGGCGCTTACTGAGATGCTTACACAGGCTCTGCTGGTGTTGAAACCGGGGGGACGCTTGAGCGTCATATCCTATCATTCGCTGGAAGACCGACTGGTAAAGAACTTTTTCAAGACAGGCAACTTTGAGGGAACTTTGATCAAGGATTTTTACGGTAACGTGGAGACTCCTTTCGAACAAGTCAGCCGCAAAGTGATTGTGCCTGCAGAGGAGGAACAACAAGAAAATCCTCGGTCGCGAAGTGCCAAGCTGCGCATTGCCGAGAAAAAGAAATAAGCAGAGAGCTGAACGCTAAAATCCATACTGCTGAAAGCCCAAAGCCCGCTCCCAAAAGAGCTGATCGCTGAACGCTGACAGCTGAACGCTTTGAAAAATGAAACTGAAGTTCGATAACATACGCAAATCGTTTGTCCATGTTTTTGGAGGAAGTGTTCTCACCGAGAACTACTTCCTCAGAAACATGCGATTCATTGTCTCGATTGTGTTGATTATGCTTTTATTTATCGGACATCGCTATAAGGTGCTGCAGAGAATGTCGGAGATTGAACGTCTCGAACAGGTGCTGAAAGACGCAAAATATGAGTCGCTCACCATCTCTTCCAGTCTGACCGAAGCAAGCAGGCAGGGAGAGATAGAACGACGGGTGATGGAAGCAGGACTGGAATTGAAAGTCACTGGTGAACCGAATTATTATCTCAATAAAAAAGAGAAAGATTGACATGTAAATATCCTACAGGGGTATTTTAGCTTGGTCCTGGTAAGAAATGCAGAAAGAAAACAGAAAAGACAAAAATGGTGCTTTGGGACGGTATGGCCTGATCGTCACGCTCCTGATGCTTTTTGCCGTGATGATCATTTTTTCGGCTGCCAGAATTGTGTTTACTACGGAAGGGAAGAAATGGCGGGAGGTAGGTGAAAAAGAAACAGTCATCAGGGACCGTGTAATCCTGCCCAAACGGGGAAATATTTATACTTACGACGGCCGGCTTCTTGCAACTACGGAACCACTTTACAGCATTTACATGGACTTTTGGGCAGACGGCATGGAGAAAGACACCCTTGCGAAATACGTGGGTGACCTTGCCGTGGCACTTTCCAAAAAGTTTCCCGACCGTTCGGCCGCACAGTACAAAAATTTGATTATGAGCGGATGGAAAATGCGAGAGAAAGAAGAGCGACAAAGGCGTGAATATGAAGCCAGGGGATCCGACAAAAAAGTATCCGTTCGTTCCCGTTACGTGAAGATACTGAGACGGGATATCTCTTATGTCGATCTGAAGGAAATACGCACTTTTCCCTTCTGGAACCAACGCTCAAACCGAAGCGGTTTGATTGCTGAAGAACGGAATGCACGCAAAAAACCTTTCGGGAATCTGGCCACCCGAACAGTCGGAAATGTCTTCAAGGATCTGGAGAAAGGAGGTGCCAGCGGACTGGAACTGAAATATGATTCTCTTTTAAGCGGCGTGCCGGGTGTAAAGTTCAGGCAAAAGATACAGGGAAAGTGGATGGATGTCGTGGAAAAACCTGCGGAAGAGGGATGGGATATTGTCACAACCCTCGATGCAGACATTCAGGATATCGCAGAACGTTCTCTGCGGGATAAGCTTGTGGAGACAGAAGCCGAATCAGGTACGGCCATCGTCATGGAGGTTCAGAGCGGAGAGATCAAGGGTATTGTAAACCTCGACCGTTTGAGTAATGGCGATTACGCCGAAGGAAATCCCAATGCATTTTCATATATGAACGAGCCGGGATCCACCTTTAAGACGGTGACGGCCATGGTGGCGCTCGATGATGGCGTGGTGACACCCACCGATTCCTTCTACGTAGGTAACGGCCTTTTTCAATACAACAAAAGATGGGTACGCGATCATTATTGGCGAAGAGGCCAGAATAGAGGCTATCTCACAGTTGCAGAAGGCATTGCCATCTCATCCAACGTGGTAATGAGCAAAATCGTACTGAAGGGTTACGAAAACAACCCCACCAAATATGTGGAAGGCATCGATCGGATCGGCCTGAGAAAACAACTGAAGTGGGACGTGCCGCTTCACGGTATAGAAGGTACTTCTTCCATCCGCTTCCCAAACGATAAAACGAACTATTGGTCCAAAACCACACTTCCCTGGATGTCCTTTGGCTATGAGACAAAAATCCCTCCCATTTATATGCTGATGTTTTATAATGGTATTGCCAATGGTGGAAATATGATCAAGCCATTTATAGCCAAACGGTTTGTGAAAGATGGAAAAGTACTCAAAGAGATGGAGGCGGAAGTAGTCAACCCTATGATGTGTAAGGATACCACGCTAAAACAGATACAAGAGATGCTGGTGGATGTTGTCGAAGAAGGAACAGCCAAGGTAGTGGATTCAGATTATTTCCCCATAGCGGGAAAGACAGGTACCGCACAGATAGCTTCGGGTGGAGGGTACAGCGACTATTATGTTTCATTTTGCGGGTATTTTCCGGCGGATAAACCGATGTACACTATCTTTGTGGGTCTGAGAAAACCAAAAGGGGTCCCCTCAGGTGGGGGTATGGCCGGCATGGTATTCAAAAATATTGCTGAACAGACCTATGTGCGAAAAGTGCAACTCACCGTGGCGGATTGCAAAACCGACTCCATCCTTCAGAAAAACCCAGTTTTAAAGAATGGTAACTGGAAACAGAGCCAGACCCTACTGACTTTGTTGCATTATCCTGCCAATGAACCGGGTAAAGGAATCGATTGGGTAAAGATGACGCAGGATAGCCTGGTATATCATTCCAGTGCCATAGCGTTAAGCAAATCGTTGATTCCCGACGTCCGTGGAATGGGTGCACGAGATGCCGTATACCTGCTGGAGAAAATGGGACTCAGGACAAACCTTACTGGCGCAGGAAAGGTTATATCCCAATCATTCACACCTGGCCAGAAACTGATAAAAGGAACCACTATCACCATCACATTGCAATAGCGTATGAAACTGAAAAAATTAATAGAAAAATGTCAAGTCATTGCCATTCGCGGTAATGAAGATGTAGAGGTGACTGCCATTACTTCTGACTCACGCACTGTGTCGCAGGGCTCTCTTTTTATCGCGGTGGAAGGAATCTTTACCGACGGCCATGCGTACATCAGTAAAGCGATTGAACAGGATGTCGCTGTGGTGGTGTATGACAAGCCGATGATTGAAGAGTATTTCTCAAGGGTCACCTATGTACAGGTTGAAGACAGCACCGTGGCCCTCGCACTCATTGCCTCCGAGTGGTACGGAAATCCTTCGGAACAACTTAAGCTGGTGGGGGTTACCGGTACCAACGGCAAAACAACAATTGCCACCCTGCTCTACAAAATGTTCCGGCATCTGGGATATCCAGCCGGACTGCTCTCCACCGTGGCCAATTACGTGAACGAGGATCGTTATGAAACAACCCATACCACAGTCGACCCCATCACACTGAACAGCTACCTCCGAAAGATGGTGGATGCCGGATGCGGTCATGCCTTTATGGAAGTAAGCTCTCATGCCATTCATCAGAAACGGATCTACGGACTTCGTTTTGTAGGGGGAATTTTTACCAATCTTACACAGGATCATCTCGATTATCATAAGAATATGCTGGAATACAGGAATGTGAAGAAGTCATTTTTCGATAATCTGCCTTCCAATGCCTTTGCACTTACCAATGCCGACGATAAAAATGGCGGCGTCATGCTACAAAACTGCAAAGCCGGAAAATTTTTCTACTCTGTGAGAGGAATGGCCGATTATAAAGCTCGCATCTTTGAGAAGCATTTCGATGGAACAGATATTGAAATAAATGGCCGGGAACTCTCCGTACAATTTGTGGGCGTATTTAACGTGTATAACCTGCTGGCCGTATATGGCGCAGGCATTCTGCTCGGACTGGATAAAGAAGATGTGCTTCGCATCCTTTCGCTGTTAACGCCGGTAGCCGGTCGTTTTCAGACCTTTCGTTCACCCCGTGGATATACTGCCATTGTGGATTATGCCCATACACCCGATGCCCTGAACAACGTACTGAATGCGATTCAAGAAGTGCTTAATAATAAGGGACAAATCATCACTGTGGTGGGTTGCGGCGGTAACCGCGACAGGACAAAGCGTCCGTTGATGGCACGTGAAGCTGTGGAATTGAGTGATAAAGTCGTATTTACTTCCGACAATCCCCGGTTTGAAGAGCCGGTCGATATCCTGAAGGATATGGCCGACGGACTTACGCAGGATCAGAAAAATAGTGTACTCACCATTGTGGATCGGCGCGAAGCCATCAAAACAGCCTGTACCCTGGCACAACCGGGTGATGTGGTGCTTATCGCCGGAAAGGGACATGAAGACTATCAGGAAATAAAAGGTGTAAAGCACCATTTTGACGACCGTGAAGAGGTGGAAAAGATTTTTACAGCACAACAATAAGCCTGATCTGAAACGAAAATATTGAATGTATGTTATATTATCTTTTTGAATATTTAGATGAACTTGATGTCCCGGGAGCGGGTATGTTTCAGTACGTAATGTTCCGTTCGGCCATGGCGGTGATTTTTTCACTGCTGATTGGCATGGTGGCGGGAAAGAAAATTATTGGAAAACTGCAACAGAAACAGATTGGAGAGACCATTCGTAATCTCGACCTTGAAGGACAGTACAGCAAACGGGGCACACCCACCATGGGAGGGATTATCATTATTCTCTCCATTGTTTCTTCTATCCTTCTCTTTGGAAAGCTGGAAAACATTTATATTATCCTGATGCTTGTCAGTACTTTGTGGCTGGGAATGCTCGGCTTCGCAGACGATTATATCAAGGTATTCAAAAAAGACAAGGAAGGACTGAAAGGAAAATTCAAAATTGTGGCACAGATCGGACTGGGACTTATTGTGGGATTGACCATCTATTTCAGTCCCGACGCCGTGGTACGGGAAAACAGGGAAATACGGGTGAACAATGTCATTGAAGAGGTCACCTATCAAACCGAAGATGTGAAAACCACCAGTACCACCATCCCTTTTTTGAAGAATAACAACTTTGACTATAAATGGTTGGTAGACTGGATGGGCGACTTTGCCGACGAAGCTGTCTGGATTGTCTTTATTCTGGTGGTTATCCTCATTGTGACGGCCGTGTCCAATAGCGCCAACCTGACGGATGGGTTGGACGGGCTCACGTCGGGCTCCTCTGCCATCATCGGGGTGGCACTGGGTATCCTGGCTTATGTGTCGGGACGTGTTGACTTCGCCTCCTATCTGAATATCATGTATATTCCAGGCGGAGATGAACTGATGGTATTCGCCTCGGCCTTTGTGGGTGCCTGCGTGGGATTCCTCTGGTATAATTCCTATCCGGCACAGGTGTTTATGGGCGATACAGGAAGCCTCACACTTGGGGGAATCATTGGCGTGTTTGCTGTCCTCATCCATAAGGAGTTGCTGTTGCCGATCCTGTGTGGTGTATTCTTTGTGGAGGCATTGTCGGTGATTATGCAGGTGACCTACTTCAAATATACGAAGAAGAAATATGGTACAGGAAAACGTATCTTCAAGATGACTCCGCTGCATCATCATTATCAGAAACCAGGCGACGGAAGTATCGATGCACTGATTCAGAAACCTTTTGCCCCGTTAGCAGAACCAAAAATTGTGAATCGTTTCTGGTTGGTGGGAATGATTCTGGCTGTACTGACACTGGCAACACTCAAAATGAGATGATATTGAACTTATTTAAATAAAAGATACGATGAACGGTAAATCAATAGTTGTACTTGGTGGCGGTGAAAGCGGTGTTGGATCTGCTATACTTGCTGTAAAACAAGGATTTAATGTGTTCCTGTCCGACAACGGTCCCCTTCAGGACAAGCATCGTGAGACACTGAATGTTTACGGAATCGAATTCGAAGAAAACGGTCATACAGAAGAGCGCATACTCAGGGCCGATGAAATTATAAAGAGTCCGGGAATACCTGACACAGCTCCTTTGATGCAAAAAGTACGCAATGCCGGGATTCATGTGATCTCTGAAATTGAATTTGCAGGTCGCTATACCAGTGCGAAGATGATCTGCATCACAGGAAGCAACGGCAAGACCACAACAACCAGCCTCATCTATCATATCCTGAAATCGGCCGGACTGAATGTGGGGATGGCAGGTAACATCGGGAAGAGTTTCGCCAGGCAGGTGGCTGAAGAACATTATGAGTACTATGTGCTGGAGTTAAGTAGTTTCCAACTGGAAGGGGTCTACGATTTCAGGGCAGATATCGCAGTTCTGCTGAATATCACTCCCGACCATCTGGATCGGTATGATCATGATATGCAGCACTACGTGGATGCAAAAATGCGAATCGTTCGCAATCAGAGAATGCAGGATGCATTTATTTACTGGGTCGACGACCCCATTGTCACCAGGGAAATTGAAAAACTGCAGCCCGGTGCTACCCTGTATCCTTTTGGAGAACAAAAAAAGAAAAATAGTGTAGCATACACCGAAAACGGGAAGATCATTATTCAGGCGAAAGAAAGGGAATTCACTATGGAACTGGAATTACTGGCTCTGGAGGGTTTACACAACGTATACAACTCATTGGCATCGGGTATAGTGGCAAAGCTGATAGACATCAGCGACGAGCAGTTACGTATATCGCTATCCGATTTTAAAGGGGTACCGCACCGGCTCGAAAAGGTGGCCACCGTACGCGGCGTACAGTATATCAATGATTCAAAGGCCACCAATGTGAACTCCTGCTGGTACGCACTGCAGAGCATGCGTGCCAAAACGGTGCTCATACTGGGTGGTACCGACAAAGGGAATGATTACAGAGAGATTGAAGAATTGGTACGGACAAAGGTCAGAGCCCTGATATTTCTTGGTAAAGACAATCGTAAACTGCACACTTTCTTTGATGATAAAGTACCCCTGATACGGGAAGCAGGTTCCATGAAGGAAGCAGTAGACACGGCCTATCAACTGGCAGAAAAGGGGGATGTGGTATTGCTTTCACCCTGTTGCGCCAGCTTCGACCTGTTTAAAAATTATGAGGACCGGGGCGACCAGTTCCGGGAGTGTGTGAGAAGGCTGTGAGAATGTTAATGTGTCAACGAGCCAATATATCAATGAATCAACGTGATAAGTTGAAAAATTTGAGATGAACAATATGGGAAACGATATCAATCATACAGAAGAACCGATGCTTTCCGGTGAGGTCACGGCAGAACCTGGAATCACAATGAAAGACATCTTACAGAAGATCTTTCAGGGAGACAAGGTGATCTGGTCAGTGTTTATCATTCTCTGTGTGATCTCGCTGGTGGAAATATTCAGCGCTACCAGCACCATTGTTTACAGACAGCAAAATATGTGGGGACCTATTCTTCGACATGCCATGTTTTTAATTGGCGGTGTGGGGGTGATCCTTCTCATTCACAACATTCCTTACCGTTTTTTTTCACTGCTGATATTCGTCCTGCTGGGGGCTGTTGTCCTGCTTGTACTCACCCCTTTTATCGGTACGAGCGTCAATGGAGCAGACCGGTGGATATCCTTCATGGGATTTACCATCCAACCTTCCGAAATAGCCAAAATATCGCTGATGGGTACCATCGCCTTTCTTCTAAGCAAGCAGAATGGCACGAACGACGGACTCCTTTTTAAATGGATGATTGGATTGATGGTGGTCGTGTGTGGCATCATCGCCATGGACAATCTTTCTACTGCGGTGTTGTTATTCGGGGTTTGTTATCTCCTGATGTTTATAGGAAATGTGAGACTGGTCAGGCTACTGAAGGTGGCGGGCGCAGGCATTACCATGGTACTATTGTTCGTGCTGCTGCTGAATGTAATTCCGGAAAAATGGGTCGATGCAGGACCCTTAAACCGTCTGGGCACGTGGCAAAACCGTATCTCCACCTTCGGTGCACACAAAGAGCTGCCGGAGGAGGAATATTACAATATCACCGATGAAAATTATCAGGTGGCACATGCCAAGATCGCCATTGCCAACGGCGGCCTGGTGGGTGTCTTTCCGGGAAACAGTACCGAGCGGGATTTCCTACCGCAAGCTTACTCCGACTTTATTTATGCAATCATCATTGAGGAGATGGGAATGCTGGGCGGAATATTTGTTCTGTTACTCTACGTGATTCTGCTGATCCGCTCCGGGATAATTGCCCGGAAAACTGATAAAATGTTTCCAAAATACCTTGTACTGGGGTCGGCACTGATGCTCTCCACACAGGCATTTATTAACATGGCGGTGGCTGTGAACCTGATTCCGGTTACAGGTCAGCCTCTGCCGTTGGTCAGTCGCGGCGGTACATCCACACTGATTACCTGTGCCTACTTCGGACTGATTTTGAGTGCCGACCGTTTTGGCATAGGCAAAAAGAAAACGGAAGACATTTCAGAACAGCACGATGGCGGTCAAAATGAAGCGGATAACGATACACCCCACGGAACATCCGATGATACTGGACTGAAAGAGCCGATCAGTAATCTGGAAGACAAAGTGGAATTTGAAATTTATCAAGTATGAAGGTAATTGTCAGTGGAGGAGGTACCGGAGGCCATATTTTTCCGGCCATATCCATCGCCAACGCAATCCGTGAACGGTGGAACGAAGCAGAAATACTGTTTGTGGGAGCGGAAGACCGCATGGAAATGGAGCGTGTGCCGGCAGCGGGATATAAGATCATCGGATTGCCGGTAGCCGGATTCGATAGGAAGAATCTGTTGAAAAATATTCCGGTGACGTTCAAACTGCTCAGAAGCATGCAAAGAGCACGAAAGATCATTACCGATTTTAAGCCCGACCTTGCCGTGGGCGTAGGGGGTTATGCCAGTGGGCCCATATTGAAGGCCGCATCGGCAAAAGGTGTACCCACATTACTTCAGGAACAGAACTCCTATGCTGGGGTTACCAACAGGTTGCTGGCACAAAAGGCCGCAGTGATCTGCGTGGCTTATGAAGGAATGGAAAAGTTCTTTCCCAAAGAGAAAATCGTGCTCACCGGAAATCCCTGTCGACAAGACTTGGTCGTTTCGGAGGAGAACCGGCAAAACGGATATGCGCATTTTCAGCTGGACCCCAACAAGCGTACGATTCTGATGCTGGGAGGAAGCTTGGGTGCGCGCACACTCAACAACAGTATTGTGGATGCTTTTCCAAAACTGGCGACGCTGGACGACGTACAGGTAATCTGGCAGTGTGGCAAATATTACTTCAGTGAGATGCAACAACTACGCGAAGCCGGAAAAATTCCCCCCAACATACACCTGTTTGATTTCGTGCATCGGATGGATTATGCCTATTCAGTAGCTGACCTCATCATCTCCCGTGCAGGCGCAGGTTCTATCTCTGAATTCAGTTTGCTCGGAAAGGCGGTCGTGCTGGTTCCCTCACCCAATGTGGCTGAAGACCATCAGACAAAGAACGCACAGGCATTGGTAAACAAAGAGGCGGCTGTCATGGTCTCCGATATGCTGGCACCTAAATTGCTGTTCGACGTGGTTCTTTCTCTTGTGAAAAACGACGCACAGCGGATGACCCTGAGTCGCAACATCGCACAGTTGGCACAGCACGATTCTGCTCGCCGTATCGTGGATGAGATTGAAAAAATTGTGGTTGTATGAATTACGAAAACATCTATTTTATCGGTATCGGAGGAATCGGCATGAGTAATCTTGCCCGTTATTTTCTTTCAAAAGGAAAGAAGGTAGGAGGATATGACCGTACAGAGACACCGCTTACGCAGGCTCTTCAAAAAGAAGGTGCCTTTGTCCATTATGTGGATCATGTGCAATCTCTTCCGGCTGCTTTTACCGGGAATAAAAAGAAAACGCTGGTGGTATATACACCTGCCGTGCCTGCTTCACTCGGGGAATTGGTCTTTTTCAACGAACAGGGATTCACCATCATGAAAAGGGCACAGGTGCTGGGAGAGATTACGAAAACGAGTGATGCCATCTGTGTGGCCGGAACACACGGTAAGACCACCGTGTCAAGCATGACTGCACATTTGCTACGTCAGTCACACGTAGATTGCAATGCCTTCCTGGGGGGAATACTGAAGAATTACGACACCAACCTGCTCCTTTCAGACAAAAGTAACATTACTGTAGCAGAAGCCGATGAATATGACCGATCCTTTCATTGGCTGCGTCCCTGGATTGCCGTCATTACCTCTGCCGATCCCGATCATTTGGATATTTACGGTACGGAGGAGGCCTACCGGGAAAGTTTTGAAAAGTTTACATCTCTTATTCGTTCCCACGGTTTTCTGATCATGAAAAAGGGAGTCTCCATCACGCCACGGACCAATGAGACGGTGACCGTCATGACCTACGGAGAGGAAGAGGGTGATTATCATGCGGAAAACATACGGATTGGTGACGGAACGATCCTGTTTGATTTTGTATCACCCGAAAAAAAAATTACCGATATCTCCCTGGGGGTACCGGTGAGGATAAATATTGAGAACGCCGTGACAGCCATCGCTGCGGCAACAATATGCGGGGTCACGGACGAGGAAGTCCGTCATGCCATGCAAACTTTTGGAGGAGCAAAAAGAAGGTTCGATTTTCACATCAAAGCCAAAAACATCGTATTTATAGATGATTATGCACATCACCCACAGGAGTTGTCTGCAGCCATCCACTCGGTCAAAGCACTCTATCCCGGTAGAAAAGTAACGGGCGTTTTTCAGCCGCATCTCTATTCACGCACCCGTGATTTTGCAGCTGATTTCGGACACAGCCTTTCTTTGCTCGACGAGGTGATTTTGCTGGATATTTATCCCGCGCGGGAAGAACCCATCGCCGGCGTTTCTTCGCAGATTATATTTGAGAGGATCACTACGCCTGAGAAACAGCTCTGCCGTAAAGAAGAATTGTTGGAGCTGCTCCGGCACAAACCGCTGGAGGTGCTTGTGACCTTTGGTGCAGGGGACATTGACAGGTTACTTCCTGACATTGAAAAACTGTTGAGGAAGAAGTATGTGGAAAATGATTAATGTTTTTAAAATCGGCAGGCTATTCTACATCTTAATGTATCTTTGCGTAGTGTAAACAAACAGGTAAGCGCTTGAAAAAAATACTTCTCATATTGGTTGCCGTTGCTGTAATAGGGTATCTGATCTTTTCAGTATCCTATTTCAGGAAATCATCACGCGACAATGTATGTGAACGTTTCGAAGTGATTATCAAGGACAGTCTGCATACACGTTTTGTAGAAACAGAAGATATTGTGAATCTTGTAAAGCGGTATGATCTCTATCCCGTGGGTAGAAAATTCAGTGAAATCAATACGCTGGCCATTCGTGACACCATTCTCAAAAACCGACTGGTGAAATCAGCAGAGGTTTTCACTACTGCAGGGGGGGATATTGTGGCATCTATTCACCAGCGTGAGCCGGTATTAAGGATTATTTCAGATACAAAAGGTAGCTTTTATATCGATAAAGATCGACAGATTATGCCGCTCTCTTCAAATTTTGCAGTCTTCGTGCCGATTGCTACGGGCGTCATTGACGAGGAGTTCTCACAGAATGAATTGTATGATTTCGCAATGTTTCTCCATGATCACCCCGACTGGGATGCCTGGATAGAACAGATAATGGTGCAAGAGAATGAAGATGTGGTACTGATACCACGGGCAGGCGATTTCCGAATCATTCTGGGAAGTCTGGATGATTATCCGGCGAAACTGGCTAAATTTGCCATTTTTGTACAGGAAGGATTGAACGTAGTTGGATGGAACCGATATCGTGAGATCAACCTGAAATATGACAATCAGGTTGTGGCCACAAGAAGGGAATAAGAGGTTTTCCGTTTTGAAAAGGAAATGAACGGGAAGACAAAACTATTCCCGGAATGTTTGTAGAACAAGAATGTAACCAAAAGTTCATCGACCAAATATATGACGCATTCAGGATTTATAGCAGTAATTGACCTGGGCACCTCCCGGATCAAGGGGGTTGTGGGGCGAAAGAATGAGCACAACGTGATATCTATTCTTGCCAGCGGTTCCATTGACGCCGGAAATTCAATTCGAAGAGGAGTGGTGTATAACATCGAGCAGGTAGGAGCCAATGTGCACAAGCTGGTGATGATGCTCGAAAACAGCATGGGACGCAAGATTGCTAAAGTATATGTTTCCCTTTCTGGACAGTCTCTGCACACCCTGGAATTCAATGAGATGAAACATCTGACAGCTGGAATGGTTACTGAAGAGGTGGTGGCCCAACTGCACAAGGCGGCCGAAAAGTTTCAGCCCGAGATGATGTGCAATTACAGGGTTGCCGACGTGGAATATTATATAGATGACAAACCGGAACGTAGTCCCATAGGGGTGACCGGTTCACAGATTGAAGCAGGTTACGAGCTGATCGTAGGACGTCCCAACTTGTTGTCC
Source organism: Porphyromonadaceae bacterium (assembly GCA_021372865.1). Taxonomy (GTDB): domain Bacteria; phylum Bacteroidota; class Bacteroidia; order Bacteroidales; family Dysgonomonadaceae; genus Proteiniphilum. The sequence goes on along the minus strand of JAJFTO010000017.1, from coordinate 126,473 downwards.
AACATTGAAAAAAGTATCGTTGCCAAAACGGGACTGGAAATCGTGGATTTTGTTGTAGGACCGACAGCGGCGGCTGAAATATGTCTCAATGAGGAAGAAAAGGAGCTGGGATGTGTTTTCATTGATTTTGGTGCTGGCACGTCCTCTGTTTCAGTCTACAAAGGGGGTATATTGCGTCGGATGGTGGTCATCCCATTTGGTGGCAAGAACCTGACCAGGGATATCAGTGCGCTCAACTTTACAGAGAACGATGCCGAGCAACTGAAGATAAAATTTGGCCGTGCTATGGAGAACAGGGATGCTCCCCTTTTTACCTCGCCGTTTGCAGTGAAACCGGATGTCGACCTGACCGAATTAAATAAGGTAATCGGCATGCGTCTCGATGAGATCATTGCCAATATAGAGGAACAGATTATGTTGTCGGGTTACGAAGGAAAGCTTGGAGCGGGACTGATCATCACAGGAGGTGCTTCACAGCTGAAGAATCTCGACCTCTATCTTGCTCAAAAGTTAAAGATGCCGGTTAGGAAGGCTGTGGCGAAAAAAACGTTTATCAACAATGCTCCCGAATTGATCAATGATCCTGCATTTACGCACGCATTGGGTATGCTGATCTTTGCCGATGAAGATTGTGAACTGTCTCTCCCCGACAGCTCCGAAAAAAATGAGGAAGAAAACAAGCCTGCCTCATCCGGCTGGTTTTCAGGAAAAAACAAAAAATCGAAAAGTGAAAAGAAGGAGAAGAAACCGAAAAGTGAGAAACAAGAGGGTGGATTTTTCACGAAGATAGAAGATGTTTTGGGAGGTATTTTTTCGGAAGAGGAGGATGAGTAACAGAGAAAAGTTAAGAAGCAATGGACGACGATATATTGGATTTTCAGATTGAAAGCCACACCAATGCCATCATCAAGGTGATTGGCGTGGGAGGCGGCGGAGGAAATGCCGTGAACCACATGTTTCAGGAAGGGATACACGATGTATCTTTTGCACTGTGTAATACTGACCACCAGGCGTTGATGGAATCGCCCGTGCCAATGAAAATACAACTTGGCGAAAATACTACAGGTGGTCTGGGAGCGGGGAATAAGCCCCAGGTAGCGCAGCAGGCGGCCGAGGAAAGTGTGGAGATGATCGAAGAGCTGTTGAGCGACGGTACACGTATGGTATTCATCACCGCAGGTATGGGTGGTGGAACCGGAACAGGGGCTGCACCCGTTGTGGCGCGTGTGGCAAAAGAGATGGGCATTCTCACCGTGGGTATTGTGACTATCCCTTTCATGTTCGAAGGCCCCCGCAAGATTGTTCAGGCCTTAAAGGGCGTAGAGGAGATTGCAAAAAATGTGGACGCGCTTCTGGTCATCAACAACGAACGGTTGCGTGATATTTACAGCGACCTGACCATGCTCAATGCTTTTGCCAAAGCTGATGACACGCTTGCTACCGCGGCAAGGAGTATCGCCGAGATCATTACTGTACATGGCCATGTGAACCTCGACTTTGCCGATGTAAACACAACATTGAAAGATGGTGGAGTGGCTATCATGAGTAGTGGCCTGGGTAAAGGCGAAGATCGTATCAACGACGCAATAAGGAATGCGCTGCATTCACCTCTGCTTAATAACAACGATGTGTTCAGTGCAAAGAAAATACTCATCAATCTGTCTTTCGGTGAGGAGGAACCGTTGATGATGGAGGAAATGAATGCGCTGCACGATTTTATGTCGAAGTTCAGCAGGGAGATCGAAGTGATTTGGGGTGCCGCTGTGGAAGAATCTCTTGGCGAAGAGGTAAAGGTGACGCTGCTGGCTACCGGATTTTCCATTACCAGTGTTCCAGGTATCAAGGAACATCAGGAAGAGAAAACTAGGGCCGAAGAGATACAGGAGCAGATTGAACGGGATGAGAAGCTGGCACAGGAAAGGCGGGACAAAGAGCTGATAGAAAAATATTACGGAAAAACAGGATTAAAAACGCTTACTACCGTCAATTATCAGCAGGAACCGTTTGTACTGACCATCGAAGAGCTGGATGACGACAAGATTCTGGAGGCACTGGAAAAAATCCCTGTTTTCAAAAGGGAATCCGATTTCAATCCCCGCATATTCCAGTCCGAATCACATCCACAATCTACATTACTGTTTGATTAAGTTTTTCGGTAGTTTTAACGTGAAAGTAGTGAACAAATAACAAATTATTTATATGACATTATTGGACATCATTACCGAGGCTATAAAAAAAGCCATGCTTGCCAAAGACAAAGCACGTCTGGAAGCATTGAGAGGTATCAAGAAAGAGCTACTGGAGGCAAAAACGGCGAAGGGAACATCTGGTGAACTTACGGATGAGGCTGTCACCGCCATTCTGCAAAAAATGGTAAAACAGCGCAAAGATAGTTCTGAGATTTATACTGCGCAGAACAGACCCGATCTGGCAGAGCCAGAAATTGAACAAATGAAAGTAATACAGGAGTATCTCCCTGCGCAATTGACCCCCGGTGAGTTGGAGAATGCTGTGAAGCATATTATTGCTGAAACCGGTGCCTCCTCCATGAAAGAGATGGGGAAGGTGATGGGTCTGGCTACAAAACAATTGGCCGGCAAGGCAGAAGGACGGGCCATCTCGGAAATGGTGAAGAAGTTACTCGCTTGAGTAGTAAATCTCATTTCCTCTGTTAAGTACCTTAGAACCGCAGCTTTTTTTTACCGGATTATTACCTTCTTACGTAAGGCACATATATCTTTTTCAGCCGTTTTTCAAGCAGGTTGCGCTTGCGTACCTTTTTCTCGAGTTTTTGCAGATCGGTCGTCAGATTCTTCCCTTCATTAAAATCGTCAGAGAGCAACAGCAGCGAAATGGTTTCATCATCCAGGTTACGTAAGCTGAATACCACTGTGCTGTTTTCAATGATGTCATTCACGGTGAGTGTGACCAGATAATCCTTTCCTTGGGTATGATTCACAGTGATGGCGTCATAACCCATTGCAGAGACTGCAAACCTGGCGGTCTTATCAGTCCTGGTGAACCAGACAATTCCGTCGTTACCGGTTATCTTTCCATCCAGAACCTTTCCTGAGTTGGAGTGAGCTTCCACCAGCACTTGAGGAAGAGAATAGTTATTTGGATCCACCACTTTCACCATGCAGCTGTCTTTGACAGCCCTTTCCACAATCTGGCAGGCCGACTTGGGCCCTGAAAAGTCAGATGTTCTGATCAACAGGTAGTTGTCGATTAACTCATAACTCCCTTCTCCTACCTGTGTGGTAGATAAACCTGCGAAGCCGGTGATGCTGAAAACCACTTTACCATCATTAAAAGCCAGTGAATCGGTGCCGTTCTTATAGGTCGCCTCCTTTTGCTGTGCAAAGAGACTAAATGACAGGATAAGATGGCAAGTGAGAAGCAAATATTTTTTCATGAGCCGGGAATGAAATCCGATTAAAGGACAAATGTACGAATATTTTTCACTTCTGTAAAGAACGACATGTTAAAACCCGGATGTAGCCGCCAGATTCAGTCCCTCAAGAAAAACATTTCCGTTTCCTGGCTCGGTCATGATTATAGAAAGAGGGTGAAATCACGTATGTAGTGTAGTGATACACCCTCTTTAAAATATCCATAAAGGAATTGAAGATTTTTACGATCTACAATCCTTTTTCAGAAAGATAGCGCTCGGCGTCCATCGCAGCACGGCAGCCTGTACCCGCTGCTGTTACTGCCTGGCGATATATGGGGTCTGCCACATCGCCACAAGCAAAAACCCCTTCCACATTGGTTTTGGTGTAGGGACTGTTGGTCTTGATATAACCCACTTCATCCAGTTCGATATAATTCTTGAATATCTCCGTATTGGGTTTGTGCCCGATGGCCAGAAAAAATCCGTCCACAGCAATGTCCAGTTTCTCTTCGTCTGTTTCTCCCATTCGTTTTATCAAATGCACTCCTTCTACCCCTTTTTCTCCAAAAAGACCTACGGCATTGTGTTCAAACAGGATCTCAATTTTGGGATTATTCATTACCCTGTCCTGCATAATCTGTGACGCACGGAGATAGGACTTCCGCACGATCAAATACACCTTGTCGGCCAAGCCCGACAGATAGGTAGCCTCCTCGCAGGCAGTATCACCGCCGCCCACCACGGCTACTTTTTTCTTGCGGTAGAAGAAGCCGTCACAGGTGGCACAGGCCGATACACCCTGCCCGGCATATTTGGCTTCGTCTTTGAGTCCGAGATATTTGGCCGTGGCTCCGGTAGAGATAATCACCGTATCGGCTTCAATCACCTTCTCATTGTCAATGGTCACTTTAAACGGACGAACAGAAAAGTCCACAGCGGTAGCCCTACCCGAACGCACATCCGTACCAAAACGCATTGCCTGTTTTTTTAAGTCTATCATCAACTCAGGTCCGGTGATTCCTTCGGGGTAACCTGGAAAATTTTCAACATCTGTCGTACTTGTCAGCTGTCCTCCGGGTTGCATTCCTTCATACAGCACGGGATTGAGATTTGCGCGCGAGGCATAAATGGCAGCAGTGTACCCTGCCGGTCCTGATCCGATAATCAGACATCGCAATTTATTGTCCATAATACAATTTGTATGTTTAAAACCTTCTCTTATTGTCCTATACTGAGAGAAGGTTTATTTGTGAATTATTACCTCAAAGGTACGACTATTCTTCGAAATATGAAATCGTTATCAGCTTTATCTATCCGGCGTAAATGGAAAATATGATGCTTCCGGATGGATTTTTTGTCACCTGAGGTCGATAATCTCGGCACCGGGATGTGCTGTTTTATCGAAACGAAACATTGCATTGTCAAACTGATGATTGGCATTGTATCGGGTAATGTCGATTTGCGTCTTCATGTGGTTGGCTGTGGTAAGAATTACCTGTACTACGGTATTGTTTTTTTTACTTATGGCTGCGGTCACTGCCTTGAAATTTTTGTTACCTGTGGCCGGTATCATCTCTATCTGCCAGACAGGAATGCCGTTTATCGTTTTTGAGATGGGTACTTTCAGAATATAACCGTTTTTATACATTCCAAGCAAGGCCAGCGGACTCACTGTTGCCAGTTCCTGTCCGTCGGGTTTGCTGATATTTACCTCATTGGTTTCCTTTATATATACCCATTGTGTTTCACCGTCGAACCAGATATCCGTTGATTCCATCTCCAGCTTGAAACGATTCCCTTTAATGAATGCAGCACCCGTTTGTGGTTCGTAAGCATTGCCCTTGGCATCGGTAGAGGTGATTTTGAAAAACAACTGAATGCCCTGCGATGTTTCAAAGCCGGCAAACGCTTTATCCATGATGGCTTTTGACGTCGCATTGTTCTGACTAAACAATGGCAGATATAAAAGAAGGGCCGCAAAAAGAATTACACCAGATTTCATTTACTTCGGTTTTTAATTTTTTCAAATGAATGACAGAAAAGTACTGTCATATCCATTGACCAAAAAAGAGGGTGGGGGTTTAAAGAGCCGGTCATCTCAAAGAGTCGAGCAGTTTCTCCAGCGAGTATTCATCAGCAATAAATACATCACGTGGTTTGCTCCCTTGTGCCGCACCCACAATTCCAGCTGCCTCCAGCTGATCCATCAGCCTGCCGGCACGGTTATATCCGATGGAAAACTTACGCTGTATAAGCGATGTCGATCCCTGCTGGTGAACCACAATGAGCCGTGCGGCCTCCTCAAACAATGCATCCTTTTCGTTCAGATCAACCGCACTCGCTGCAGTATCTCCTTCAGACGCCACCTCCGGGAGGGCAAATGCATTGTCATAACCGTGTTGTTTGCCGATGTACTGCGCAATCTCTTCCACTTCAGGCGTATCCACAAAGGCACACTGAATGCGGATTAGACTGCTTCCCTGAGAGAAGAGCATGTCGCCACGGCCGATCAGCTGGTTGGCGCCGCTCATGTCGAGGATGGTGCGCGAGTCGATCTGCGATGTCACACGAAAGGCCATGCGCGCAGGGAAGTTGGCTTTGATGGTGCCGGTGATGATGTTGGTGGTAGGCCGCTGTGTGGCAATCACCATATGGATCCCTACTGCACGAGCCTTTTGTGCAATGCGTGCAATAGGCATTTCTATTTCCTTTCCCGCCGTCATAATCAGGTCACCAAACTCATCGATCACAACCACGATATAAGGCATATAACGATGTCCCTTTTCGGGATTCAGGCGTCTCTTCACAAACTTCTCGTTGTATTCTTTGATGGTTCGCACATGGGCTCGCATGAGCAGTTCATAGCGATCGTCCATCTCCTGGGTGAGCGAATTCAGTGTTTGTGTTACTTTGGTCACATCGGTGATGATGGCCTTCTCCTCGTTGGGCAGCTTTGCCAGATAATGCTTTTCGATGGTGGAATAGATGTTGAATTCCACCATTTTGGGGTCAATCAGCACCATCTTCATCTCCGCAGGATGTTTCTTATAAAGCAAGGAGGTGATAATCGCGTTCAGTCCCACCGATTTACCCTGTCCGGTGGCACCGGCCACCAGCAAGTGGGGCATTTTGGTGAGGTCGAACATGAATACCTCGTTGGTGATGGTTTTTCCAAGAGCCACAGGTAGGTCGTAGGTGCACTCCTGAAACTTCTTTGAGGAGATGACCGACTGCATGGAAACAATCTGCGGGTCTTTGTTGGGTACCTCAATGCCGATTGTCCCTTTGCCGGGCATTGGTGCGATAATACGAATGCCCAGCGCCGACAGACTCAGTGCAATATCATCTTCGAGATTCCGGATCTTTGAGATGCGGACCCCAGCCTGGGGTACGATCTCATATAGGGTGATGGTTGGGCCTACGGTGGCTTTGATAGAGACAATTTCGATGCCATAGTTGCGCAGTGTATGGATGATCTTTTCCTTATTTTCATTTTGCTCATTCATGTCCACTCCCTTGTCGCCTGTGTTGTAGACCTTCAGCAGGTTCATGGATGGAAATTTAAAGTTGGAAAGATCTTTCCTTGGGTCATAATCCTCCAGCAGGTCAGGCTCATCACCCAGATTCATTTCGGTGTCCTTTTTAATAGTATCTGGATGGAGGGGTTGCACCAGCTCGTCTTCTTTTGGTATGATTACCTCGAAACCGTCATCCTGGATCGGTTTTGTCTGATACAAGAATGGCTTTGCAGTGGAGGCGGCAGCAGGAGCAGTATAGGAGATTCCCCGGACATTTATTTCGTCCCCTTCCTCTTCCATCATTTCTTCTGACCGTTCTGCTTCCTCTTTTTTCTCTTTGATCCTTGCTATCAGTCTTTTCAGTAATCCCGGTTTTTTATCCCCGGGCTCTTCGGGTTCATCCGGTTCGGTTTCTGTCGGAATTTCCGGCGTATAGTCTGCATCATCATGTTTTGGGAAAGGGGGACTGTTGTTTACCAGGGTCTGCTGGATCTTGTAAATTGAACTTTTACGAAAGATTACGACGGTGATCACAAGTAGCAGGATGATAATTAGTACGACACCCGGCCATCCCACGCTACTCTCAAGAATACGTTCAAGCTGTATGCCATGTGAACCACCCCATTTCACATGAGAACCGGGGAAAAGTCTGTCCAGTACGAATGCGCTGGTTACAGAACCCCCGATAAGGCCGAAAGCTGTGATGAAAAGTGCCTTCAGAAATGGGAAATCCGACACTTTCATCATGCGGAGTCCGATATAAATAATAAAAAAGGGTATCAATACAGAAAAGATGCCAAACCATTCGTTCACAATAACTTCTGCAATGTAGGCGCCTCCAGCTCCGGTCCAGTTATCTACCTGTGGTGTAAGGGAACGAATCAGTTCCAGGAAGCTTTTATTTAATATCTTGCTTTGATCAGCAGCACCTGTGAAAAAGAATGAGACAATGGCCAGCAGCATGAAGATGCCGATAAAAGCGGTGATTACCCCCGTTATAAAATGCATTCGTTCGCTTTTGAAAAAGCTGAACCACGGAGTTTTCGTTTTTCTGGTTGTGGAAAGTCTCTTCCTTTTTCGTTTTGCCATATATACTTTTCGTTCTTCCTGTGGTGAAACCTTTATTGTGTGGGAAAAGGAGTAATCAGAAAGAATGTACAAATTTAAGAAAAAGAAACCTAGATTAAAAGCAGAGGGGGTATTTTATCCTTTCTTTTTGCCTGTCAGGTAAATACCGCCTGTGAGTAACACTGCGCCCAACCCAAGCTTGATACGTGCTTACAGTGTAGCGACAGATTTTAAAATCATCGCAGCTAAAATACGAAAGGCCCGCGAATCACTTCGCAGACCTCTCCTGTTAACACAATCTTCATGAAACAAACTACACTATCGAGTTGATTGCAGAATGATAATCCGGCTCCTGTGCAATCTCAGAAACCAGTTCCGTATAAATAACTTTTCCGGTGGAATCGATCACGACTACTGAACGGGCCAGAAGACCCTTGAGAGGCCCGCTAGTCATTAGTAGTCCGTAATTTTTTCCGAAATCATTGCTGCGGAAAGTAGAAAGCGTGATCACATTTTCAATGCCTTCTGCCGAACAGAAGCGACCTGCAGCAAAGGGAAGGTCGGCGGAAATGCCTAAAACGACCGTATTGTTCAATGCCGAAGCTTCTTTGTTAAAACGACGTACTGATGCAGCGCAGGTACCCGTGTCGAGGCTGGGGAAAATATTAAGTACTACATTTTTGCCTTTGAAATCCGATAACTTTGCCTCTGAGAGATCGCTTTTCACCAAAGCAAAATCGGGAGCCAATGAACCTTTTGCAGGTAGTTCACCGGATGTTTGCACAGGCCCACCTTTGAATGTGATATTTGCCATATATTTCTAAATTTAAAACTATTCTTGATAATCCTTTTGTCACAACTTTTAAACAAAGTGCCATTGTAAATGTTCAGAATATTTTCATTTTTAACGTTTAGTGTACGGGAAGGTCGTTTTTATATAACTCTTCACGCAGGTATTGTGCAGTATAGCTTTGTTTATTCCGGATGATCTCCTCGGGTGTTCCGGTAACAAGAATATTTCCTCCTCTCTCCCCTCCCTCCGGACCCAGGTCGATGATCCAGTCTGCACATTTGATGATGTCGAGATTGTGTTCGATGACGATCACCGTGTTTCCTTTGTCGATGAGTTTATCCAGTACTCCAAGCAACACTCGGATATCTTCGAAGTGAAGTCCGGTAGTGGGTTCGTCCAGGACATAGAGTGTGTTGCCTGTATCTGTTCGGGCCAGCTCGGTAGCCAGTTTCACGCGCTGGCTTTCCCCACCGGAGAGGGTCGTGGATGATTGTCCAAGCCTGATATATCCGAGTCCCACCTCCTGCAAGACTTTTATCTTGTGCAGGATGTTCGGAACATTCTCAAAGAACTCCACAGCCATGTTGATGGTCATGTCCAGTACGTCGGCAATAGACTTACCCTTGAAACGTACCTCCAGCGTCTCACGGTTGTATCTCTTGCCATGGCATACCTCGCAGGGCACCATCACATCGGGGAGGAAATTCATCTCGATGGTTTTATAACCGTTTCCGCTGCAAGTCTCACATCTCCCTCCCTTCACGTTGAACGAGAATCTCCCCGGCTTGTAAGCCCTTATTTTTGCTTCCGGCATGTCGGCGAACAGCGTACGTATGTCTGAAAAAACCCCAGTGTAAGTAGCAGGATTGGAACGCGGTGTGCGTCCAATGGGCGATTGGTCCACGCTCACCACTTTGTCGAGATGTTCCATTCCCTTTACAGACACATAAGGTAGCGGATCTTTCAGGGAACGATAAAATTTCTGGCTTAGTATCGGTTGCAGCGTCTCGTTAATCAGTGTCGATTTACCACTGCCCGACACACCGGTCACGCAGATAAAGGTACCCAGCGGAAACTCAGCCGTCACATTTTTCAGGTTGTTTCCTGTAGCACCTTCAATTACAAACTTCTTCCCGTTTCCTCTTCTTCTTTTTTCCGGAATGGCTATCTCAAGCTTCCCGTTAAGGTAGTTGGAGGTGAGTGTGTTCCTTTTCAGCATCTCCGAGGGAAGCCCCTCAAAGACCACCTCTCCTCCTTTGCGGCCTGCAAAGGGACCCATGTCCACAATATAATCGGAGGCCAACATCATGTCTTTGTCGTGCTCCACCACCACCACGGAATTACCCGAGTCGCGCAGTTTTTTCAACGAATCAATCAGCCGGTGGTTGTCACGCTGATGCAAACCGATGCTTGGTTCATCCAGTATGTAGAGCACGTTTACCAGCTGTGACCCTATTTGCGTGGCCAGCCTTATGCGTTGGCTTTCACCTCCCGAGAGCGAGGCCGAGGAGCGGGAAAGCGACAGGTATCCCAGTCCCACATCCAGCAGAAACTGCAACCGTGAAAGGATCTCTTTCTTTATTTCTTCGGCGATGAGCCGCTGTTTTTCGGTGACGTCCGATTCAGAACGGATGAACCAGTGGTATAGTTCCTCAATGTCCATCTCTGCCAGTTCGGCAATATTTTTCCCGTTGATTCTGAAATGAAGCGCTTCCTTGTTGAGCCGCTGTCCATGACATTCGGGACACACCGAGGTGGTAATAAACTGACCTGCCCACTTCTGGGCTGTGGCAGATGCTTCTTCTTCCTGCTGCATCTCGATATATTTTGCCACTCCCTCGTATGAAACCATATAATTGGAGTTGCCCAGCGACTCATTCTTAATCTTTAGCCGTTCGTTGGTACCATACATGATTTCGTCCACCGCCTCGCGCGGGATATCTTTGATGGGTGTCTTCAGTGTCACATCATACTTTTCGCAGATAGCGGTTATCTGCCAGAAAAGCAGATTGCTCCTTTCCTTTCCCAATGGAACAATACCCCCTGCGGCAATACTCAAATCTGGATTGGGAATGATCTTTTCAATGTCGATTTGATCAACCGAGCCGATGCCCTTGCATCGGGGACATGCTCCCTGAGGTGAGTTGAATGAAAAATTGTGCGGTGCCGGTTCATTGTACGACAAACCCGTGGTGGGACACATCAGGCTACGGCTGTAGTGTCTCACTTCATTGGCATCCACATCCTGTATGAGTATCAATCCCGAACCTTGCTTCATCGCTGTGCGCACACTCGCCTTCAACTTGTCTGCAAACTTGTTCGATACAACCAGCTTGTCGATCAGTATCTCTATGTTGTGGTTTTTGTATCGGTCCACCCGCATGCCGGGGACAATCTCCCTGACCTCGCCATCCACCCGCACATGGAGATACCCTTTCTTGCGAATCTGTTCAAAAAGTTCCTTGTAATGTCCTTTCCTGTTTCTTACGGCGGGTGAGAGGATATAGATTTTTTTACCGATATATTTCTCCAGGATCAGTTCCAGAATCTGTTCATCGGTATATTTTACCATCTTTTCGCCGGTAATCCACGAGTAGGCCTCACCCGCACGGGCATAAAGAAGACGTAGAAAATCATACACCTCGGTCGTGGTGCCTACAGTAGATCTGGGATTCTTATTGGTGGTTTTTTGTTCAATGGAGATCACAGGGCTTAACCCGCTGATCTTGTCCACATCGGGACGTTCCATCTTTCCCAGAAAACCGCGGGCGTAAGCCGAGAAGGTTTCGATATAACGCCGCTGCCCTTCGGCAAAAATTGTGTCGAAAGCCAGTGATGATTTACCGCTCCCGCTCAGTCCGGTCACCACGGTCAACGAGTCACGCGGAATAGTTACGTCAATATTTTTCAGGTTATGTACGCGCGCACCGTAAACCTGAATTTGTTCTGTTTCTGAAGCCATAATCCGTATAAACGTAGATTATCTGAAAAAGTTTACTGAACCACCCATGCCCGGTTATGTACTTTAGGCTGTTTCCCTTTTCTGTAAAACAGACTTTCTTCTGTCGGAATGAGAATGGTATAAGTCTTGCCGGAAGCATTGCTCAGCTTATTGCTGCGGAGCCAGGAGTTGAAATCCTTTAGCTGGGCGTAGGTGATTTGATTCTGTTGGGCGTAAGCAACCAGGTCGGGTATGGAACTGGTAAGGTTCACCTTCCTGAATTCCATGGGCTTGTATAGATCGGTTGGTTTGAGAATAAATCCATATTGTTGCGGATGTTCGAATATCTGTTTGATGGCCAGCATACGGTAATAATAGCGTGTGGTCTCTTCCGCAAGCCAGAGGTCGAGTGCTTCATTGGCACCCTGGTTGTTCAGTTCATTAGTAATGCGTGCCTGGCCACCGTTGTACGACATGGCGGCGCCACTCCATGAATCATATTTCCGGTAAGCATCCTTCAGATACTTGCAGGCGGCCTCAGTCGATTTTTCAACGTGATAACGTTCATCCACTTCGGGACCCACTTCCAGTCCATACTGTTTGGCTGTACTCTGTAAAAACTGCCACAGTCCTGCTGCCTGTGCGCCAGATACTGCCCGGTAGTCGAGACTGCTCTCAATCACGGCCAGGTACTTCAGGTCATCAGGCACTCCCTGTTGTTTCAGGATGGGTTCAATGACCGGGAAAATACGGTTGGCTCTTTTAAAAAGAAGCAGCGTGGTGGAATGGAAGTATGTGAAGCTGTTTAGCTCCCTGTCCATGCGTTCATGTTTGTCGTACCGGTCAAAAGTAATCTTTTCACCTGCAAAATGCATGCTTTCGGGAATTTCTACAGAAGCCGTCATGGAAAGCACCAAAGGCTTTTCAGACTCAGTTTTGTTTAGATCGTTCCCTGAAGTCAGAAGCAGGAAGATTGCCGCCAGCATGGTCAGTGACAGGGATAAGAAGATAAGCAGTGATTTTTTCATTTTTCGTAAAAAAAGTGATGTAAGCCGCCCGAACGTAAACAGGAGTTCCTGGGATACCGGAGGGCGAACAAATTTACAAAAATAAATTCAAAACCCAAACCTACTGAAAATTATGTATAACACATTCTGACTGTACATTTTTTCGTAAATTTGTGTTTGTATAAAAACAGGTAAGGATTATTAAATGAAACTGAGAACTCCAAAGTCGGTCATTAACGCATATGACATCAGCCAGCTTCGTTTTCGCGACACTCCCTTTGTGAAGCTGATGAACAAGCGCATTTACAACATACTGATGGTGGCATCCCGCTATGACATGTTTATCCTGGAAGATGACGGTCGTGTGGATGAACAGATATTCAATGAATATACTTCACTCAATCTCCGCTACCCCCCCCGCTTTACACAGGTCGGGAACAACAGGGACGCACTGGCCGAGCTGAAGCAGAATCACTACGAACTCATTATCTGTATGCCCAATATGGACAGCAGTGACACCTTCGACCTGGCAAAGCAGATAAAAGCGCGTTATTCAGATATTCCCGTGGTGTTGCTGACTCCTTTTTCGAAGGCGGTGACACAGTCGTTAAGCAGGGAAGACCTGAGCGGCATCGACTATGTGTTCAGCTGGCTGGGCGACACCGATCTTTTGCTGGCCATTATCAAAGTGGTGGAAGACCGAATGAATGTGGAACATGACGTGAAGACGGTGGGTGTGCAAACCATCATGCTTGTGGAGGACTCTGTTCGGTTTTACTCATCCGCTCTGCCGCTGCTCTATAAATTTGTGCTCTCTGAATCGAAAGAATTTTCAAAAGAGGCTTTGAACGACCACTTGCGCATGTTGCGGATGCGGGGGCGGCCCAAGATCCTTCTTGCCCGCAATTATGAGGAAGCGGTATCCTACTATCACAAATATGGTGATAACATGCTGGGTGTGATTACTGATATGAGCTTCAATGTGAAAGGAGAAAAAGACAAGAAAGCCGGTAAACGATTGGGTGAGTGGATAAGAGAGAAAGACTCCTATATCCCCATTATTTACACCTCCTCCGAATCCGAGAACAGAAAATATATCAACCAGGAGAACGCTTTTTTTATTGACAAAAATTCAAAAACATTCCCTCAAGACCTGCGCAGGGCCATCAAGGATAACCTGGGCTTTGGTGACTTCATTATCACCGATCCGAAAACAAAAGAAGAGATATTTCGCATCAAAAATCTGAAAGAGCTGCAAATAAACATTCGTAATATTCCGGATGATGCGCTTTACGAACATCTTTCCCGGAATCATTTCTCCCGCTTTTTCTATTCGCGTGCCATGTTCCCTGTGGCGGAGATGCTGAAAAAGATCGACGTGTCGGAATATGCCAGCATGAACGATGCCCGTGAATTGATCTATGCCACCATCGTTCAATACAGGAAGATGAAGAACACGGGTGTGGTGGCTGTCTTTGAGAAGGATCGGTTTGACCAGTACTCCAACTTTGCCCGTATCGGGGAAGGATCACTCGGGGGTAAAGGCAGAGGATTGGCTTTCATCGGTTATATGGTGAAAACTCATCTTGAATTGAACAACAATGTCAACTTCCCGGTGACAACTCCCAAGACTGTTGTGCTTTGTACCGACATCTTCGACGAGTTCATGGAGGCCAACGACCTTTATACCATAGCCTTGTCCGACCGCAGTGATGAAGATATCCTAAAGCACTTTCTGGCAGCAAAATTACCCAAAAGGATGGTAAGCGACTTTCTGGTATTTTTCGAAGCCATTGATGGGCCGGTGGCAATCCGTTCTTCAAGTCTTCTAGAAGACTCACAATATCAGCCGTTTGCAGGGATATACTCTACCTACATGATTCCCTATGTGAACGACAAGTATGAGATGGTACGATTGTTGAGCAACGCCATCAAGGCGGTATATGCCTCAGCTTTTTATAAGGATAGCAAGGCTTACATGGTAGCTACGCAGAACCTGATAGATCAGGAAAAGATGGCGATCGTGCTACAGGAGGTCGTGGGATCCCAATACGGAAAGTTATACTACCCGGCCATCTCGGGGGTGGCTCGCTCCATCAATTATTATCCCATTGGTGATGAGAAAACCGAAGACGGCATTATAAACATGGCATTCGGACTGGGAAAATATATCGTGGATGGTAATAATGGACTGCGATTTTCACCCCTTCATGCTTCCCGGATCCTTCAGCTAAGTTCACTCGAACTGGCTCTGCGCGATACACAAACACAGTTCTTTGCCCTCGATTTGGATTCTGTCGCCAAAGATTTTACAATCGACGACGGTTTCAACCTGTTAAAGCTGCGACTGCGTGAAGCCGAGAAGGATGGCCCCCTTCGGTACGTGGCCTCTACTTATGATCCCCAGGATCAGACCATCCGTGATGGATTCTATGAGGGAGGAAGAAAAATCATTTCATTCGCCAACATCCTGCAACACGATATGTTCCCACTCTCTGAAGTACTCGATAAACTGCTGAAAGTAGGGCAAAGAGAGATGGGCAGGCCGGTAGAAATTGAGTTTGCTGTCGATATCAACAATCCACGTTTTGCCTCATTCTACGTTCTGCAGATCAGGCCGATAGTCGACAGCAAGGAGGTGGTACATGAAGATCTGGAAAAGATAGAGAAAAACGATACGGTGTTGTTTTCACGAAATGCTTTAGGGAACGGAATATCGAACGATGTATATGATGTGGTATACGTGAAATCGTCTGCTTTTAATGCATCCATGAGCCCGGCAATAGCAAGAGAGATTGAAGACCTGAACAAAGAGTTCGCGACTGCCGGTACCAATTACGTGCTGGTCGGCCCAGGCCGCTGGGGCTCTTCCGATCCATGGCTGGGTATTCCGGTGAAATGGCCGCATATCTCACAGGCGCGGGTAATTGTGGAGTCGGGCATGGAGAACTATCGTATTGAACCGAGTCAGGGTACCCATTTTTTTCAAAATCTCACTTCTTTCGGAGTAGGTTATTTCACGGTCAATCCTTTTTTAGAGAATGACGGCTTTTTCGATGAAACATATCTCGATGAACAGCCCGCTGTTTATGAGACAGAATACATCCGCCAGGTACATTTTAACTTACCCCTGTGTATTAAAATAAGCGGTAAAAAAAGAATGGGTGTGGTGCTAAAACCTTCAGACACGATTTCCTGAAATGCTACATTTCTGACCACTTTAAAACTGTAACCGAATGAACCATATGGGTTCGATTCTTCAACGGTATCATCTGACTGTTGCGTGACAGAAAGGGATACCGTTTTTTAAACAAAAGAGTCATACTGATGTTAATTGAATAGGGAAAAATAAAGAAAAGAAAACCAGAAATGACCAAATTAACGTTGACCCTCCTTATGCTAATCTGTTCACTCGGATTATTTTGTCAAAACAACAACGACGCTTACCTGAATGACTGGATGAAAGTGACTGAGTTCGAGCAAAAGTCGCTTCCCCGTTCCGCAGCTGGAGTCGTCGACCGGATATTGCGCAGGGCAATACAGGAGAAGAATAGCCCGCAGGTGATCAAAACACTGATTCATCAGGGAAAATACGATCTTGTCCTGGATGAGCAAAACGATACGCTTATTTTTCGCAATCTGAATGAAATGGTGAAGATGAGTACCGATGTGGTGGAGCAGTCGGTACTCCATTCCATGCTGGGTGAGCTGTATCTGCAATATTACATCCGAGACCGGTGGACCATTGATCAGCGTACGGAACTGGGTGATTTTGTACCGTCCGACATGAAGGAGTGGACACGGAAAATCTTTTATCATAAGGTCACAGAGCACCTGAACGCATCCCTTGCTTCCGAAAATGAACTTTTAAATGCAGATGTGGTACCCTACGCAACCGTGGTGGAATTGGGAAAAGATTCACGAAACTTGTATCCCACAATGTATGATTTTCTGGCAAACCGTGCCATTGAGATATTCAGACAGATAGAGGCGGATGCGGATCTGAGTCGCACGCTCAACCGCAAAAATATCACACCCTCTTCGCTGTTTTCTCCTGCGGATGAGTTTGTGTCCCTCTCATTCAACCCCCAACCTTCGGAGTATGGATTGTGGACGCTAGAAACCTACCGGCAACTGATGGCTTCCCTGCTCAAAAGAGGAATGCGGCAATCGGTATTGTTGACAGAACTGGATAAACTCGATTATTTGTCGGTATTACACTCCGTCTATACAACCCGGGCTTTGCCCTCCCTGCAAAAATTACAGGAAAAATGGGAAGGAAATGAGATTTCAGTAGAAATCATTGATAAAATGGCCGAATTGTACCAACGCCGGATTATGGAAATGTCCGGTAGCGACAGCTTGCAGCGCGTAGAAAAAAACCGGGAACTGTATGACCTGTTGCGAACCGGCATTGACAGGTACCCGGAATACCGGCGGGTATCGATACTGGAGAACCGGCTTCAACAGTTTACACAACCTCAATATTCGGTTTCAGGGAAAAAGACATTTCCGGTAAAAGGAGAGAAAATAGTGAAGGTGACTTTTAAAAATCTTGCGTCACTGAATGCGAAGTTATATAAAATTGATTCGCCGACAGACGTGCTGATGGCTCAGTATGATGGCGGGCATACGATGGAAAATAAAAGAACCTTTCTGAAAAATATTACGGTTCTCTTGCCCGAGCTGCCTGAATACCTGCAGGGTGAAACCTTCTTTGAGGTGGTCGTGAACACTCCCGGAGTTTACCAGCTTACGTTCGAAGCATCACCCGACGCATCAGAAAATAATCGTGCCGATTATTATTTTGCCGTTTCAGACCTTTCCGTCTTTACCCGGTCATCGGCAAAAGATCGGTACGACTTATTTGTGGTAGACAGGGTGACCGGTGAGCGGGTGAAAGGAGCGAAAATAAATATTTACAAACTACCAGGAAATTGGCGCAACTCCACGCTTATGACGATGGAGACCCTCTCTGCCGATGAACAGGGAATGGTTGTCTACCAGAAAGAGACCTCCGACCAGGATATTTTTTATCATGCCGTTGCGGGGAACGATCATGGTTCGTTGCTAAACCGACTTCCATATGCATATTACGACTATTCCGAAAGTGAATTTGCAGGGCGGGAAACAGCGACAATCTTTACCGACCGGAGCCTCTACCGGCCCGGACAGACTCTTTTTTTTAAGGCCATATTGACCCGCACGACTGCAGATGAAAGCGTTGTTGTAACGGATAAAGCGGTAGAGTTTGTATTGCGGGATGCCAACAGCCGGGAAATTTCGAAGCAGACGTGGGTGACCGGCGAATATGGATCGGTATCGGGAGAGTTTTCGTTGCCGCAAGGCCTCCTTCCGGGAAATTTTACCATAGAAACAGCAGCGGGAAGTGTGGGTTTTCATGTGGAAGAATATAAACGGCCCTCATTTGAAGTGACTTTTGAAAAGATAGAGCAGACCTACAAGTTCGGCGAAGCGGTTACGCTGCGGGGCAAAGCACTAAACTTTTCGGGTATTGCACTGCAACAGGCCGAAGCAGACTGGCGCATCACCCGGCAGCAGCCCTGGTGGTGGCGATGGGGTGGCACACCGGAACATTTCTCGGAGGGCGTGGTCACTACCGACGAGAATGGGGCATTTGAGATCACCTTCACGCCCACAAAACCCGATGAGCAACATTCGCTCAAATCCATGTTCTCATTTGTGGTGGAGGTTTCCGTGACCGATCTGAACGGGGAGACACAGACGGGAACCTACACCGTGACGGTGGGCGATCTCTCCATGACACTGGAGACAGATATACCGGCACGACTGGAGAAAGAGAGTGACCGGCAAATCACAATTTCCGCTAAAAATACCGACGGCGCAGATATTGCGGCCAAGGGAACCTATCAACTTTACTCAATAAAGGAGAATGACTCCATCGACCGGATTGTGCTGGAAGGCGATTTTGTGACAGGGCAGCAACCCGACCTTCAAAAGAGACTAAACAGGTTGTCTTCCGGAAAATACCGGATCAGGCTGCTGGCTGAAGACGATCGGGAAAATCAGGTTGAGGCAGAGAAGGATTTTGTGCTCTATTCCTTTACGGATAAACGTCCCCCCATCAAAACCAATGAGTGGCTCATAGAAAAGAAGACTTCCTTCTCTCCCGGTAAGCAAGCGGAGGTGATCCTGGGTGCGTCGGATCAGATTCATGTTTTGTATGAACTGTGGCAGGAAAACAGCCTGCTGGAAAGAAAATGGATAAAGCTGAAAAACGAAAACCGCCTTTTCATCATCCCCTATAACAGCCAATACAAGGAGGGCGTTACCTTGATGCTTACTTACGTGAAGGAAGAGCAATTCTTCGCTCACAAAGTAGAGATACGCCCGAAAAAAGAGGATAAGACGTTGAAAGTAACACTCGATATATTCCGTGATAAGATTCGTCCCGGAGCCAAAGAGGAGTGGCAGATAACGGTTACCGATGCCAAAGGCAATCCGTCGATGGCAGAAGTACTGGCTTCGATGTACGATTTTTCATTGGACCGGATTTATCCGTCACAACCCTGGAACCTTACGCTCTTCCCGTACAACCGGTATCGCTCCATGATGGAACTGCGCAGTGATCAGTCTTTCAATCCCGGGATGGCGTCGGGAAACTTTCTTATTCCAGTGAAAGATGAGACTCCTTTCTTGTTCGACCGTTTCAACTGGCATGGATTTTCTTTGTATAATAACAGGATGATGC
Source organism: Porphyromonadaceae bacterium (assembly GCA_021372865.1). GTDB lineage: Bacteria > Bacteroidota > Bacteroidia > Bacteroidales > Dysgonomonadaceae > Proteiniphilum. The sequence goes on along the minus strand of JAJFTO010000017.1, from coordinate 107,019 downwards.
TGAGAGGAGGACAGCTGAATGAAAGCGTGGTTGTGGGATACGCACAGCCCAAACAGCAGAATGGGGTGGTGACTTCCGAAATGTCACTTGATATGGCCATGGAGGAAGAGAACGAGATAATCGGCCGTGATGCAAATGGCGTACCTCCATCGCCGTCGCTCATGGAAGCGGATGCGCCTCCCTCCATCCGCCAGAACTTTTCCGAGACAGCCTTATTCTATCCCCGTCTCAAAACAAATGAAAAGGGAGAGACTCAGATTGCCTTCACCGTGCCCGAAAGCAATACCAAATGGCGTTTCAGGGTGCTGGCACACGATAAAAACCTGAAAAGCGGAACCGCAGAGGCGTTTACCGTGTCACAAAAAGAACTGATGGTCACTCCCAATATGCCGCGCTTCCTGCGTCAAGGAGACAGAACGGCCATCTCCACCAAAATTTCCAACCTTTCAGATAGCACCCAAACCGGAAAAGTGATGCTGGAATTTTTCAATCCGGCCACAGATGAGGTGTTGGATAATATTTCAGTGCCCAACCCGATGAAGGAATTCTCACTGGCCAAAGGAGCCTCTTCCGATGCATCCTGGATATTTGATGTTCCTTCGGGTAGCGATCTGCTTGGCGTGCGCATCGTGGCACGTACTGCACAATTCAGCGACGGTGAACAGCATGCACTGGCTGTACTGCCCAACCGGATGCTGGTAACCGAAAGCATGCGACTCGACGTGAACGGGAACCAGTTGAAGACATTTACGATGGACCGCCTGCTAAACAACCCGTCGGAATCAGCCCGTGATTACCGTCTTACGCTTGAGTTTGCCTCCAACCCGGCATGGTACGCTCTACAGGCTCTGCCTGTGCTGGGAGAACCGGTGAGTGACAATGCGGTATCCTGGTTTGCTTCTTTTTATGCCAACACGCTGGGCGCGCACATTGGTAAAGCATATCCCAAGGTTACTGCCATGATCGAAGCCTGGAAAAAACAGGACGGAAGCAAAGAGACGCTTCTCTCCAATCTGGAGAAAAACCAGGAACTGAAAAATATCCTGCTGGAAGAGACCCCCTGGGTACTTGAAGCAGGCACCGAAGCAGAACAAAAAGAAAAATTGTCCCTGCTTTTCGACCTGAACCGAAGCGACAACCTTACCCGTACTGCCCTTGGCCGTTTGCAGGAGCTGCAGACCAACCAGGGTGGCTGGAGCTGGTTCAAAGGTTTCAGCCCCGGTGTCGGCATCACACAATATATTTTGTATGGTTTCAGCCAGCTGAGAGAACTGAATGCAGCGGAGTTTACCGGTGAAACGCTCGCCATGCAGTCGCGGGCAATCGGTTTTATTGATGCGGAAGCCGCCCGTCGCTTCAATGAACTCAAAAGACTGAATAAGGACTGGAAGAATATCAAATCAATCTCCCTCGCCGACCTGGAGTATCTGTACGTCCGCAGTGCTTACGCACAATATCCGATGGATAAGGAAATAAAAGAGATGACTGCCTTCTACCGCTCCGTCGCAGAGAAGCACTGGACATCATACGGCCTTTATGAACGTGCACTCGTCACACTGCTTTTGCAGCGGGAAGGTAAGAGCCGGGTGGTGCAGCAGATACTTAACTCATTCCGTGAGCATGCATCCGTCTCGGAAGAAATGGGAATGTACTGGCTTAATAATCGAGCAAATGTGTTTATGTCGCAGTCGGCAGTTTCTGTCCACACCTTTATCATGGATGCTTTCCGTGCAGGAGGTGCCGAAGAGAGCGAGATGGATAACATGAAACGTTGGCTGCTGAAAAAAAAACAAACACAAATATGGGAATCCACCCATGCTACAGCCGATGCAATTTATGCGCTGCTGAGCACCGGAGGTGACTGGTTTGCTACACAGGGAAAGACAGTCATCACAGTCGGTAGCCGGCTTTTGAAACCGGAGGATCGGGAACCGGGGACCGTTTATTTCAGTGAGAGCTGGAATCGTGAAGAGATTGTTCCCGAAATGGGCAGGGTCACGGTGGCCCACCGCGGAGATACTCCTGCCTGGGGCGCGTTGTACCGTCAGTATTACGAGGAGCTGGACAAAATCAGCAAGACCGATGCTTCTCTCGACATTGAAAAACAATTGTTTGTGGAACAAACCGATAACTCAGGAACACGACTGGTACGTATCACCGAAGAGAATCCGCTCAGGGTGGGGGATAAAGTGGTGGTACGACTGACAGTGCGCACCGACCGGGATCTGGAGTTTGTGCATCTGAATGACATGCGGGCAGCCGCATTTGAGCCGGTCAGTCAGCTATCGGGCATCCGATGGCAGAATGGGTTGCTCTATTATCACACATCGAAAGATGCCTCCACCCACTTCTATTTCGATCTGCTTCCCCGTGGAACGCACGTCTTTGAATATGCAGTCTACGTAAACCGTGCTGGCAGCTATGCCAATGGCATCACTACCGTTCAGTGCATGTATGCACCTGAGTTCACTTCGCACACTGCCGGAGTCAGAATAATTGTTAAACAATAAACCGGAAATAAACTTAATTGTTACTTTTGTGTCGTACATAGATGAAAGAAAAGTTTAAACAATAGATATCAATATGAAGAAATTCAGTCTTATTTTTCTGTTTGCCCTTTTGTTGGGCAGCACGGCTTTTGCACAGCAGAAGCCAGAGATGGTCTTTGCTCGATCGGAACATAACTTTGGCACCATCAAGGAAGAGCTTGGAGCGGTAACTACCCAGTTTGAGTTTACCAACACCGGCAAAACTCCCCTTATCATACAACGTGTATCGGCATCGTGTGGATGTACCACACCCAGCTATACGCGCGAACCGGTTTTGCCTGGTAAAAAGGGTACTATCTCCGCGAAATATTCCACAATACGCCGGCCCGGTACCTTTAACAAGACCATCACTGTCTATACCAATGTTCCCGATACGGTTTATGTGCTTACCATTAAAGGAAATGTAATTCCAAAACAATAAACCGCCGTGGTTTGACATATGCGCCGAATGAAGTATCTTTGTAAAAAGCTTCATTCGGTTTTTAATTTTATTATCATACAATGGAACATCCCGAAAATGACCCGCATTACAAAGGGCTGAGTGTCAATAAAGGCGTTACTCAACCTCCCAGTGTAAATCCCTATCTGAAGAAAAAGATCCGGGTGGGTCATCGTTCTGTGTCTGAATATGTGGAGGGGATCCTGTCGGGCAACAGAGTGATCCTCAGTCAGGCCGTTACACTGGTAGAGAGTGTGCGCCCCGATCATCAGGAGAAGGCACAAGCCATCATAGAACAATGTCTACCTTATTCGGGAAATTCAGTACGTGTGGGTATCACCGGTGTTCCGGGGGCAGGAAAGAGCACCTCCATCGATGCCTTTGGCATGCATCTGCTAAAAAAAGGACACAAGCTGGCGGTGCTGGCCATAGATCCTTCAAGTGAACGTTCCAGAGGAAGTATTCTGGGCGACAAGACACGCATGGAAAAACTATCTATGGAGCAGGACGCTTTCATCCGTCCTTCACCGTCGGCCGGTTCACTGGGCGGCGTAGCGCGGAAAACGAGGGAGACAATCATACTCTGTGAAGCTGCCGGATTCGATTATCTGTTTATTGAGACTGTGGGAGTAGGACAGTCGGAGACTGCCGTACACTCGATGGTAGATTTTTTCCTGCTGATTCAGCTTGCCGGTACCGGCGATGAACTCCAGGGAATAAAAAGGGGTATCATGGAGATGGCCGACGGCATCATAATCAATAAGGCCGACGGCGACAACATCGACAAAGCAAAGATGGCTCGACGGCAACTGCGCAATGCCCTTCATCTCTATCCGCTCCCGGATTCGGGATGGACCCCCGAGGTGCTTACTTATTCAGGATATTATAATATCGGTATCGCGGAGATTTGGGATATGGTGGACCGGTACATCGACTTCGTGAAAAAGAACGGATATTTCAGTCGCAAACGGAATGAACAGGCCAAGTACAGGATGTATGAAACAATCAATGAACATCTCCGTAATAGTTTTTATCAAAATCCGGAAATTACAGACCTGCTGATCCGGCTCGAGGAAGATCTGCTCAAGTCGCGGAAAAGTTCTTATGCCGCTGCCAAGGAAGCACTTGACCGATACGATGAGCTGAAAAAATAAAAAAACAGGTCCGTTTAGATACAACGAAACAACTTTTTCCGTAAATTTGCACCGTACTTTCAGAAGGCGCATTCTTCTAACGGTTAGGAAAATTGTTTCTCAGGCAAGGAATAGCGGTTCGATTCCGCTATGCGCTACAAAAAAAGCGAGGCTAAACAGTCTCGCTTTCGTTTTTAACAGGAGCTGGTGTTATTCTTCGTCTCCTTCGTCCATATTATGAAATACGTTCTGCACATCTTCATCCTCTTCAAACTTCTCCAGGAGTTTCTCAATCTGAGCGCGTTGTTCTGCATTGAGCGTCTTAGTGTCGTTTGGTATGCGTTCAAATTCGGCAGAGTGAATCTCAAAACCGTTTTCTTCGAGGTAGGACTGAATGTCGGAATATGATTTAAAATCACCGTAGAGCAGGATTTCATCTTCATCCGTGACCACTTCATCCACACCGTAGTCAATCAGTTCCAGCTCGAGATCCTCGAGTGATACACCCTCTTTCTGTGCAATTCTGAAAACACATTTGTGATCAAACAAGAACTCGAGACTCCCCGAAGTCCCCAGCGAACCCCCATGCTTGTTGAAGTAGCTTCGCACGTTGGCCACGGTGCGGGTGGGGTTGTCGGTGGCAGTCTCCACCACGATGGCGATTCCGTAGGGACCATATCCTTCGTAAACCATCTCCTTGTAATCCGAAACTTCCTTGTCAGTTGCCTTTTTGATGGCACGCTCCACGTTCTCCTTGGGCATGTTCTCTTTTTTTGCCTGCTGCTCCAGCACACGCAACCGGGGGTTGAGGGTGGGGTCCGGACCACCCTCGCGGGCGGCAATGGTGATCTGTTTTCCTAGTTTGGTGAAGACGCGGGCCATATTGCCCCACCGTTTCAACTTGGTTGCTTTTCTATATTCAAATGCTCTTCCCATATTTTTATGAATCTGATCCGAAGTCTTTGTACAAGGCCTGACAGATCTGTTTTAAAATTAATTTCTTATTTTATTATCACATTATCACATTCATCCCATTGGCTCATCATCATATCATCACATCAATTCATCTCAACTGCGCCCCGATCTCTTTTTCCAGATTCTGCCTGATCTTCTGCATCACGGTATCGATCTGCTTGTCGTTCAGCGTCTTTTCCTCATCTTGCAGCAGAAAGTTGACTGCGTATGATTTTTTTCCCTCGGGCAGATTTTTCCCTTCATACACATCGAATAGTGTCACCTCCTTCAGCAGTTTCTTTTCCGACTTCAGCGCAATCTGTTCGATTTGTGCAAAGGTGATTTCCTTGTCGATCAGTAACGCCAGATCTCTACTCACTGCAGGGAACCTGCTCATTTCTGAAAACTGTACCTGTTGTTTTTCGGTTTCTTTCAGAAGCGCATCCCAGTCTATCTCTGCAAAGAAGACCTCAGAATCGATATCGAAGAGATGACTGATTTTTGGGGAGACAATGCCGAAGCTACCGATTATTTTTTGGTACGTGCGAATGGTCATACAGATGGAGTAGAGGTCATTCCGCAGTGGTTCAAACAGGATCTGATTTCTGCCAGCACCCAGTCTTTTCAGAATGTTCTCCAGGTGAGCTTTCAGTTCAAAGACGGAACTTTGTTCTTCCGTCGTCGTCCAGTTCCTGTGGGTGCGTTTGCCGCATATCCACAATCCGATGCGTGTTTCCTCGGTATATTCCGCGAGGATCTTATCTGCTCTTTTTTTATCTGCATCGAAGTGGTAGCAGTTCCCGAATTCGTAAAAACGCAGATCGGCATGCTTCCGGTTGCGGTTATAGGCAATGCTTTCGAGTCCGCCGAAAAGCAATGTCTGGCGCATCACGCCCAGGTCGCTGCTCAATGGGTTCACCAACGATACGCAGTGCGAAGCGGGATAACTCTCCAATCCTTCGTAATATGATTTTTTGGTGAGCGAGTTGTTCATGATTTCACCAAAGCCATTTGCCGAAAGCTGTTCCGAGATAAGTGTCTGCAGCTTATTTTTGCGGTCGGTAAATGTTTGATAGGAGAGGTTGGCTTTCAGTGTATCGCTGATTTCAATGTTGTTGTATCCATAGATACGAAGAATATCTTCAATCACATCCACGTCGCGGGTCACATCCACGCGATAAGTGGGAACAAGCAATGTAAGCTCCTCTTTATTCTCGTGTGTAACATCGATCTCCAGGCTGTATAAAATATTTTTTATGGTTTCCCGGGGAATGACTTTTCCGATCAATGCATCTACTTTTTTGTAAGAGAGTGTCACCTCCTGCGGTCTCACAGGCTCAGGATAGATGTCGCGTATCTCTCCCTCAATTTCGCCTCCTGCCAGCTCTTTCACCAGCAATGCCGCCCGTTTCAGGACATATACCGTATTGTTGGGATCTGCACCGCGCTCGAAACGGAAAGAGGAATCGGTATTTAACCCGTGTCGACGGGCGGTTTTTCGCACCCAGGTGGGATTGAAGTATGCTGATTCCAGGAAGATGTCCCTTGTCATTTCTGTTACGCCCGAGTCCAGACCGCCAAATACGCCGGCAATGCACATTCCTTCTTTGGCATTGCAGATCATTAGATCACGATCGCTCAGTGTCCGCCCCTGCTCATCAAGAGTAACAAACTTTGTTCCTTCGGGCAGCGTGCGTACCACCACTTCATTTCCACTGATATGTGCCGCATCGAAGGCATGCATAGGATGTCCGGTTTCGTGAAGTACAAAGTTGGTGATGTCCACAATATTGTTGATGGGACGCAGTCCGATCATCAGCAGTTTGTTTTTCAACCAATTGGGACTCTCTTTCACGGTGACACCCCGGATGGTAAGACCTGAGTAACGGGGGCAGGCTTCCCTGTTTTCCACTACGACTTCTATACCGCCCTCCTTTTTGTCGATGGCAAATGCATCGACCGATGGCCTGGTCAACTTGCAGGCTTCTCCTGCCTGCTGAAGCCAGGCTGCCAGGTCACGCGCCACGCCATAGTGTGAGGCGGCATCCACCCGGTTGGGAGTGATATCTACCTCCAGCACAAAGTCGCTCTTCACATTGTAATATTCTTTGGCGGCCACACCCACCGGCGCGTTGTCAGGGAGTACGATGATACCCTCGTGAGAGGTGCCAATGCCTATCTCATCTTCGGCGCAAATCATGCCCAGTGACTCCTCACCCCGTATCTTTGAACGTTTTATTGTAAATTCCTCATCACCGGCATAGAGTTTGGTGCCCACAGTCGCCACCACCACCTTCTGCCCTGCTGCCACATTGGGAGCACCGCACACAATCTTCAACGGTTCACCGCCATCGCCAATGTCTACGGTGGTCAGATGCAGGTGGTCGGAGTTGGGATGGTTCACACAGGTAAGTACCTCCCCGATGACCAAACCTTCGAGTCCACCTTTGATGGCTTGAATTTCCTCCACACTCCCTGTTTCCAGTCCGATTGAGGTGAGGGCATCCGCAGTTTCCTGCGGCGACAAATCAAATTGCAGATACTCTTTGAGCCAGTTGTACGAAATATTCATTGTTATAAGATTGATTCTGAATGGTTCATACAGAATGGAAACCGGTAAGATCGGCTAAAAATGGTCCCGGATCACGAAAACCAGTCTCAGACAATCTGTTTGAACCTGTGAAAAGCCCGGTTTTATACAGACGATGCTGTTCTGTTTGAAATTGAGGCCAAAATTACAAAAAAATGCTGAGAATATGCAGGAACCGATGATTGATTTCTGAGAATAAAGCGGGGGCGGTTTCAAACAGATGAACCGCCCCCGACATATTAGATGGTCTTATTTCGTTCAGAATTAATATCCCCTGATGGCTTTCACGCCAGGGAGAATCTTTCCTTCAATCATTTCCAGAAGTGCGCCACCACCGGTGGATACGTATGACACTTTGTCGGCATGCCCAAACTTATTGACGCAGGCTACGGAATCGCCACCTCCCACGAGGGAAAAGGCTCCTTTTTGGGTAGCTTCCACAATCGCATCGGATACTGCTCTGGAACCTTTTGCGAAGTTGTCGAATTCAAACACGCCCACAGGCCCGTTCCAAAGAATGGTTTTTGAGTTTTTGATCACCTCGCTGAATGCTTTTTCAGATTCGGGGCCAATGTCGAGGCCCTCCCATCCGTCGGGTATTTCATTCACGGAAGCAAATCCGGTTTTCGCATCGTTGCTGAAGCTGTCGGCTATCTTGGTATCTGTTGCCAGCACAAGGTTTACTCCTTTCTCTTTTGCCAGGTTCACGATCTCTTTTGCCAGGTCGAGCTTGTCGTCTTCCACAATGGAATTGCCTATTTTACCACCAAATGCTTTGGCAAAAGTATAAGTCATTCCTCCGGCAAGGATCAGATTATCTACCTTATCGAGCAGGTTCTTGATGATCTCAATTTTGGTGGAAACCTTCGAGCCACCCATGATGGCGGTGAAGGGACGTTCTGTCTCTTTCATCACCTTTTCCACGGCGGTGATCTCGTTTTGCAGCAGATAACCGAAAAGCTTGTTGTCGGCATCGAAATAATCAGCAATCAATGCAGTAGATGCATGTGCACGGTGAGCGGTTCCGAAGGCGTCATTCACATATACATCGGCATAAGAAGCCAGCTTTTTGGTGAATTCCTTTTGCGAATTTTTCACCGCCTTTTTTGCGGCAGCAGTTTCCTCTTCCGAAGCATCTTCAGCCAGGCCGCGGGGTTTCCCCTCTTCTTCTGCATAAAAGCGAAGATTCTCAAGCATCAGGGCTTCTCCGGAACGTAGGGCGGCAGCTTTTGCTTCCGTCTCTTCGCCGATGCAGTCGTTTGCGAATTGTATATCTACCCCCAAAAGTTCGGATACGCGGGGCAAAATATGTTTCAGTGAAAATTTATCGGTCGGTCCCTTTGGTCGGCCCAGGTGTGATCCAATGATCAGGCTGCCGCCGTCTTTCAGTATCTTTTTTAACGTGGGGATGGCTGCACGGATGCGTGTGTCGTCCGTGATGTTAAAGTTCTCATCGAGCGGAACATTGAAATCCACACGCACGAATGCCTTTTTACCGGCAAAATTAAAAGAGTCCATTGTTTGCATAGTTCAGTATATTTTATGAATTGTAATCCGATTGTCTGTTTCTATCTGTTGAACCCCGTTCTAACGTGCCTGGCACAAATATCGGCGTAGCCGAATAACGTACGCAGTGCAAATTACGGGAATATAGTGAACAAATCACGCACGTAGTGCGAATCGTTTGCAAAGGTAGAAAAATATATGGAAATTTTTCCGTAATGGCTCCTGAAAATTTATGCGTTCCCGACGACTACTTCGTAAGTTACCGGGACTGCTTTCTTGTACATGGCCAGCACGCCGCAATAGGTGTCGAACGACATTTTACAGGCTCTTTCCAGTTTCTCTTTCGGAAGGTCGTCTCCTTCAAATTCGTAGATTACATGGATGGTAGTGTATTGTTTGGGGTGTTCTTCTGCCACATCGGCATTGATGCGGACATCAAATTTCTTCAGTTCGATGCGCATTTTACGTGCCATGGTTACTATGTCAAGTCCGGTACATCCAGCCGCTGCCACCAGCAATAGTTTTTTGGGGCTGGGACCGGCATTGTCCCCTCCCGATGCTGTGGGGATATCGATGGTGACGGTATGCCCGTCGATATCCGTATCAAAAATATTGTTCTCTCTCCAATTGGATTGAATGGAATGTGTTGCCATATGATTTTTTTTATGAATTAACCGTTGTTTGTTGCGATTTGAATTTAAACACTTCAGAACATTTTTGGTTCGCATGAGGTATCGCTGGGTCCCAGGTATGTGAAAAATATAAATTTGGAGGATAATATCGCTGCTTAATTCAAAAAATGATGTCAAAAAGAAATCTATTTGTTTACAAAGTGTTATATTTGTGCAAGAAAACGAAGGACATATGATTGATCACAATGCAAAGGTTCTTCTGATCTATACCGGTGGTACGATCGGAATGGTGGAGAACATGGAAACAGGTGCGCTGGAACCGTTTAACTTCAGCCATCTGCGTGCCAACATGCCTGAAATAAAGCGGCTGAATTTTCTGGTGGATACCCATCTGTTTGAACCACCAATCGATTCATCGGATATGTCCCCTGCCATTTGGCAGCAGATTGGCAGGGTCATTGAAGACAATTACGACGGTTACGACGGATTTGTGATTCTGCATGGTACCGATACCATGGCGTACACTGCCTCGGCGTTGGGCCTGATGCTGGAAAACCTGACCAAGCCGGTGATTCTGACCGGATCACAACTCCCGGTCGGAAAGCTGCGTACCGACGGCAAGGAAAATCTGATTACCGCCCTCGAGATTGCCGCCGACAAGGATGCCGCCGGCTTCCCCGTCGTCCCTGAACTCTGCGTTTATATGCAGAATCTGTTGATGCGTGGAAATCGCACCACCAAGGTGAATGCCGACAACTTCAGTGCTTTTACCAGTCCCAATTATCCATTTCTGGCTGAGGCGGGGCTGAATATCCGGTACAATGAAAAGTTTATACTGACACCTGACTACAGCAAACCTGTCCGTTTCAATTATGCGATGGATACGCATGTGGTGGTGTTGAAATTATTTCCCGGTATTTCACTTGAGGCAGTGAAGGCCAACCTGAATATCCCGGGTCTGCGGGGGTTGATTTTAGAAACTTACGGTACCGGCAATTCGCCAAGTCTTCCCCGGTTTATTCATCTGTTAAGGGAAGCGATAGATCGCGGAGTCATCATGGTAAACGTGACACAGTGCCTTTATGGGAGTGTGGAGATGCATCGCTACGAAAATGGGCAGCAGCTGGAAAAGATAGGAGTGGTGAGCGGATGGGATATCACTTCGGAAGCTGCACTGGCCAAGTTGATGATTCTTCTTGGGTCAGGTGAGCCACCTGCGGAAGTAAACCGTCTGATGCAAATATCTCTCCGCGGTGAAATGACCGTGAGGGGATGATTAACTAATTTTGTCACGCAGGGTACCATGAAATAATCGGAAGGGCTTTATCTTTGCCTTTATCGTTGAAAAAGATAAAATGGTGATTTCAATGAATGAAGAGCTCCGACAATTTTTGTACTTACCGATTTGAAATCGCATAAAATAAATCAAATGAATAACCTGGATTATGGAATAATCGGCAACTGCCGGACAGCAGCTCTGGTTTCAAAAAAGGGAAGCATCGACTGGTTCTGTCTGCCCGACTTCGATTCTCCCTCAATTTTTGCAAAGCTTCTGGACGAAGAGAAGGGGGGGAGTTTTCATTTTGAAGTATCGGACGATTACCGTATCACCCAAAACTACCACGGCCATACCAATATTCTCCTCACGCGGTTTGAGTCACCTGAGCATGGCTTCATCGTCTTCGATTATATGCCCCGCTACCGGACAGAAGAAATCCGGTATTATATGCCTCCCGAAATACATCGCTACATCCGTGTAATAAAGGGACAGCCGAAGCTGCGGGTAATATATGATCCGCAAATCAATTATGCCCGTGAGGGTGCACACCACGAGATTGTGGGCAACAGCTACATCAAGACTTATTCGGAAGAAGATTCGGAAGATAAAGTTTATCTTTATACTAGCATGGATATGGAGAAGATTATAACCAGGGAAGAGATGGTGCTCGTGGATCATCAGTTCTTTCTTTTGTCTTACAACCAGAAGCTGGTAACCATAGACATCCAGCGGATTCTGCTCGAATATGAACGTACCAAAGTATACTGGCTTAACTTTTCAAATCGATCCCGGCATTATCTGCAGTATAACGACATGATCCAGCGAAGCCTCCTTGTACTGAAGCTGCTATCTTATCAAAATTCTGGAGCCATGTTGGCTGCAGTAACTACCAGCCTGCCCGAAACCATCGGAGAGACTCGCAACTGGGATTACCGCTATTGCTGGCTGCGTGATGCTTCCATGTCGATCGACACCTTGCTGTTCATGAAGCAGAAGACGGCTGCAGAACGGTTTATCGGCTTTGTGAAGCGCATCCTGAAGTCTTCACGCGAGGAGTCCATCCAAATTATGTACGGCATACGGGGAGAGCGTGACCTCATCGAGGAAGTGCTCCCTCACTTAAGCGGCTATGCCAACTCCCATCCGGTGAGAATTGGCAACGCGGCTTATCATCAGGTACAAAATGACTCCATTGGCTACTTGCTGGATATCATCTACAAATATTATCTCTACTTTCCCGGCACCCTCGATGAGGTGGAGGAGATATGGGAGATCATCAAGAACCTGGTGCGGGCCGTGCTGGCTTCGTGGCAGAAGCCCGACAGGAGCATCTGGGAATACCGTACCCGGGAAAAACATTTTGTTTTCTCAAAGGTGATGAGCTGGGTGGCTGTCGACAGGGCATCGCTCATTGCGGAGCTCCTGCAAAGAGATTATTATGCCGAAAAGTGGCGCAATGAAGCGGCCATGATCAAGGCTGAAGTACATGAAAAAGGATGGAACGAAGAGTTACAGTGTTTCACGCAGGCTTATGACAATACCGATTACGATTCGTCGTTGCTGCTGATGCAGTTTTATGGTTTCATCGAACCTGAAAATGAGCGGTATGTGAAAACCGTGAAGGCAATAAAAGAGAACCTTTATCACGAAGGGTTGATGTACCGGTATAAGGCAGAAGATGATTTCGGTATACCCACTTCTTCCTTTACTATTTGTACATTCTGGCTCATAGAGGCTTTGTATACAATTGGAGAGAGAGAGGAGGCGAGAGTGATTTTTGAGAAGATGATCTCATACTCAAACCATGTGGGGTTATATAGTGAAGATCTCGACTTCAAAACCAAACGACAACTGGGTAACTTTCCACAGGCCTATTCTCATCTGGCATTTATCAATACGGCAGTGCTCTTTTCGGAGGAGAAACAACTTTCAAAATTTATTCGTCCCTGATGTTTGTCCCCTATCGTTGGCGGATGCGTCTCCATGCATCTTAGCAAATGATCCTGGATAATTTGTGTTGATAAAATTCATGAAATGTTATTTTTTGATGAGGTCCGACAGGAAGGGAATCACCGACGACTGCAAGGGAAGGCGGTACTTCGCAGCTGCGGAGAAGTTCCCTACTTTTATACTGATCCCTTCGGGTGGCATTACACGGAACATATCTTCGTCGGTGGTGTCGTCACCTATTGCCATGACAAAATCGTAAGGCTGTTGTCCCAGTCGGCGTAACGTTTCGCTGCCCTTGTTAAAATCGGGCGGTTTGATCTCCACAATTTTGTTGCCGGGTACAATCTGCAGATTTAACCGTGTACAGGGTCCAATAAGCGCATTGATCAGCTGCTGGGTACGCAACTCAGCAAGCCACACATCCACTTTTCGATAGTGCCATACCAGTGAAGCATCCTTTTGCTCCAGATAGGAGCGTGGCGTCTTGTCAATGGTGTGTTGAATGATCTCTATGATTTCATCGTCCCACACCACTTCGTCCTCCAGATTTTTGTGCCATTTGCCATGCTCTTTGTAAAATATGCCATGCTCTGCAGCAAAATCAAGATCAATCCCTTCGAACCATTTGTCGAGTATCTGATGGCTTCTCCCGCTGTTGATCACTACTTTGTTCTTCTCGTCGGCGATCATATTTTTAAGCAACTTCAGTAAACTAGCCGATGGAACCGCATCTTCCGGATTTTCCACGAAAGGAGAAAGCGTCCCGTCATAATCGAGCAGGATGAGACGCGACAAAGCTTCATCATAAGCGTTCTTTATTTGGTTCAGTTGTCTTTTGCCGACTATCTTCTGGAATATATCCTTGTTTTGTGCCTTGATGGATTGTAATTCTGTGACAAAATCGTTCGCCCATTTTTTTACATTTCCTCTGGAAATTTTCTTCTGCATCTTTTGCAATCGCTTGATCTTCTCCTCTTCCGGCATTTTCAGTGCCAACAGAATGGCATTTTCAATCTGATCGGTATCGTTGGGGTTGATGATGATGGCATCCTGCAGCTCAATTGCTGCGCCCGCCATCTCGCTGAGAATGAGCACGCCCGGTTCATTGCATTTGGATGCAAGATACTCTTTGGCGACCAGGTTCATGCCATCCCGTAAGGGCGTTACCAGAGCAATATCGGAGATATCATACATGGCAATCAGTTCTTCAAAGGCAAAGCTGCGGTAGAAGTAGAATATGGGGGTCCATCCCAGTCTGGAGTATTTACCGTTAATTTCTCCGATTGCCTGGTCGATCCTTGTCTTCAGGTCGGCATAAATGTCCACGTTGTCGCGGGAAGGCACCACAATCATGGTCAGCGATACCTTCTCGTGATATTCCGGATGATTTTGCAGAAATTGTGAAAAGCCAGTCAGGCGGTGCAGGATACCCTTGCTATAATCCAGCCTGTCCACAGAGAGAATCACGGTTTTGTCACCCAGTTTATTTTTAAGCATATCTGCTTTCTTCTTCACTTCGGGCAATGTGGGCGCGTTGTGGTAGAGTTCGTAGTTAATGCCCATCGGAAAGGCATCCACATGCACGATTCTCTCCTTCAGGGTGACCTCGTCGAGCGTGCAATTCAGGTCGAGTACCCTGTAGATGGCGCTGATAAAGTGACGCATGTAATCATGTGTATGGAAACCGATGAGGTCGGCTCCGAGAAGACCTTCCAGTACCTCTTCCCTCTCGGGTAATACCCTGAATAACTCATAAGAGGGGAATGGAATGTGATGAAAGTAACCGATACTTGCATTCGGTTTTTCTTTCCGGAGCATTCCCGGCAACAGCATCAACTGATAATCCTGCACCCACACAATGTCGTCGGTTTCTATAAATGGAACTGCTTCACTGCAGAAGAGTGCATTCACCTGCTTGTACGCTTCCCAATAGTCTGCCCTGTATTGAATGAAGGAAAAGAAGTAGTGACAGAGAGGCCAAATGGTGCTGTTGCTGTACCCCTCATAGTAATTTTCGATCTGTTCGGCTGACAGGAAAACGGGATGGTAGTTTAGCTTGTGTAGACTATCGGTTATCTCTCTTTTTTCCTGCTCATCCTCGGTATGGATGCCGGGCCAGCCAATCCAAAATTTCTCATCCATCGTCTCGAGCGAACCAAGACCGGTCGCTAGTCCTCCTTCGCTCCTTTTGATGATATACCGATCATCTCTTCTTTCTATCCGTACCGGAAGTCTGTTTGCAATTATGATTATTTTCATCTTTGTAATTTTGTTATTCAATGAGGTCATATCGGGTATAAGTGGAAAGCGGGCAACAGAAAAAATGTTCTGTCGGGATACATGAATATAAATGTAAACGCAGAGATCATGGTAAAAGATTATTGTTTAACATTTATTCGCGCTTATATCTTATTTCAATGGATTACAACATGAACAAAATAGGGCATCGTTTGTTTTTTTCACTTTTTTGTTGTAATTTCGTGGCTCAAATCTTTATTATTTAGCATTTTATTAACTAAAATTTCAATCTTTTAGTAATTGCATAATTATGACCAAAAAAAAGAATTACTTAACCTGCGACGGTAATCAGGCAGCAGCTCATATTGCCTATATGTTTAGTGAGGTTGCTGCTATTTACCCGATCACACCATCCTCCACGATGGCTGAATACGTGGATGAATGGGCGGCTGCCGGAAGAAAAAATATTTTCGGACAGCCGGTTTTCGTGCAGGAAATGCAGTCGGAGGCAGGTGCTGCCGGCGCGATGCATGGATCACTGCAGGCAGGTGCGCTCACTTCCACTTTTACTGCTTCGCAGGGGTTGTTGCTGATGCTTCCCAACATGTACAAAATGGCAGGAGAACTGCTTCCGGGCGTATTTCACGTATCGGCACGTGCATTGGCATCGCATGCCTTGTCTATCTTTGGCGACCAGCAGGATGTCATGGCTGCCCGGCCAACCGGTTTCGCACTTTTTGCTACCGGATCGGTGCAGGAGGTGATGGACCTTGCTGCAATAGCCCATCTTGCGGCGATTGAGAGCCGCGTTCCCTTTCTTCATTTCTTCGACGGATTCCGCACATCGCACGAGATACAGAAGATAGAAGTCTTGTCGAACGAAGACCTGGCACCACTGATCAACCAGGAGGCACTGAAAGCCTTCCGCGACAGGGCACTGAGTCCCGATGCCCCTGTGACACGCGGAACAGCACAAAATGATGATATCTATTTCCAGGCACGTGAAGCTTCCAACCCGTTTTACGATGTTGTACCCGATATTGTGGAAAAATACCTGCAGAAGCTGGCGGTAGTGACCGGCCGTAAATACGGATTGTTCGACTACTATGGTGATCCCGAAGCTGATCGGGTAATCATCGCCATGGGTTCAGTCACCGAAACCATTCGTGAGGTAGTGGATCATCTGACCGCAAAGGGAGAAAAAGTGGGTGTGGTAGCCGTACATCTTTATCGTCCCTTCAAAGCATCGGCTTTCCTTTCTGCCGTACCTGCCACAGCCAAACGTATTGCCGTGCTTGACAGGACCAAAGAACCGGGAGCAACCGGCCAGCCGCTTTATCTTGATGTGAAGAACTGCTTTTATGGCAAGGAGGATGCTCCTGAGGTAGTGGGCGGTATCTATGGTCTCTCTTCAAAAGATACGACACCGGCACAGATTATCTCTGTCTTTGAGAATCTGTCGATGGCGATGCCGAAGAATGACTTTACCATCGGCATTGTAGACGATGTGACATTCAAATCACTTCCGGTAAAGGAAGAAGTCTCCATGGACGAAACAACCTATGAAGCCAAGTTCTACGGCCTTGGCTCAGATGGTACCGTGGGAGCCAATAAAAACTCCATCAAGATCATTGGTGACAACACAGATAAATATGTGCAGGCTTACTTTGCCTATGACTCCAAGAAATCGGGGGGATTCACCTGCTCACACCTTCGCTTTGGTGACAACCGCATTCGTGCTACCTACCTGGTGAACACACCCAACTTTGTGGCATGTCATGTGCCGGCTTATCTATATCTTTACGATGTGACTGCCGGACTGAAAAAGAATGGTACCTTCCTGCTCAATTCGTTGTGGTCCAAGGAAGAAGTGGCCAATCACCTTCCCGATCATGTAAAACGTTATTTTGCTGAGAACAACATCAGGTTCTATATCATCAATGCTACCGCCATTGCGGAAGAAATAGGGCTGGGCAATCGCACCAACACCATTCTTCAATCGGCTTTCTTCAAGATTTCCAACGTAATCCCCTACGACCTGGCTGTTGAGCAAATGAAGAAATTCATTGTGAAGTCCTATGGCAAAAAAGGGGAGGAAGTGGTAAAAATGAACAACGCAGCTGTCGACCGTGGCGGTGAGGTGGAGCAGGTTGAAGTCCCCGCGGAGTGGGCTACTCTTCAGGTTACTGCTGACACAGCAGATGATGCTCCTGAGTTCATTCAGAAAGTAGTTAAACCGATCCTCGCCCAGGGAGGTTACAGTCTTCCCGTATCTGCCTTCAGCGGCCGCGAGGATGGAACCTGGGAAACGGGAACCACTACCTACGAGAAAAGAGGGGTGGCAGTAAACGTACCTGCCTGGAATCCTGAAAACTGTATCCAGTGTAACCAGTGTGCTTATGTTTGTCCTCATGCAACCATTCGTCCGTTCGTACTCGATGAAGAGGAAATGAAAGGCGTGGGTGAGGGAGTAGAAATACTGAAAGCCCAGGGTAAACAATTTGCCGGCATGGGCTTCCGCATTCAGGTAGATGTACTCGATTGCCTTGGTTGTGGTAATTGTGCCGATGTATGTCCGGGCAAGAAAGGCGAGAAAGCACTTGAGATGGTGTCCATTGCCACACAGTTCGACAACCAGAAGAACTGGGACTACATGATGAAGAATGTTTCAAGTAAGGCGCATCTGGTGGATGTGAAGATGAATGTAAAGAACTCACAGTTTTCCACACCGCTCTTTGAATTCTCCGGCGCCTGTTCAGGATGCGGTGAAACACCCTATATTAAGCTGATTACCCAGTTGTATGGCGACCGGATGATGATTGCCAATGCAACCGGATGTTCATCCATCTATGGCGCTTCTGCACCTGCCACTCCTTACACAAAAAATGAGGAAGGCAAGGGTCCGGCATGGGCCAACTCACTGTTTGAAGACAACGCAGAGTTCGGGTACGGATTTGTGATTGCCAACACCAGCATGCGGAATCATCTGCAGGAGCTGATGCAGCAGGGCTTGCAGTCAGACGATTTTTCCGATGAACAGAAGTCGCTCTTCCAGCAGTGGATTGATAACCGGGAGGATATCGATGCGTCGAAACACGTATCTGAGCAAATCGTATCCAACTTGAGCGGTTCCGATCACAAGATAGCCCTCGAGATCCTCTCCATGGAGAAATATCTGGCCAAGAAATCGATCTGGGTTTTCGGTGGAGACGGATGGGCATACGATATCGGCTTTGGCGGACTCGACCATGTGTTGGCGAGTGGACGGGATATCAATGTGCTGGTGCTTGACACCGAAGTGTACTCCAATACGGGGGGACAATCGTCCAAGTCGACACCCATTGCTGCCGTGGCCAAGTTTGCTGCTGCAGGAAAACGTGTCCGCAAGAAAGACCTGGGTATGATTGCCACCACCTACGGGTATGTCTATGTGGCACAGGTAGCCATGGGCGCCAACCAGGGACATTACCTCAAAGCATTGAAAGAGGCAGAATCGTACCACGGCCCATCGCTCATCATTGCCTATTCACCCTGCATTAGCCATGGATTGAAGAGGGGGATGGGTACTGCACAGATGGAAGAGAAAGCAGCTGTTGAATGCGGCTACTGGCACCTGTGGCGTTATGATCCCCGTCTGGAAGCTGAAGGCATGAATCCGTTCCAGCTTGACAGTAAAGATCCGGACTGGAGCAAATTCAAAAATTTCCTGCTGGGAGAAGTACGTTATACGCAACTTATCAAATCATTCCCCCAACAGGCAGACGAACTCTTTGAGGCTGCAAAGGAAAGTGCGCAATGGCGTTATCGTTCTTATCAGCGGATGGCCAATATTAGCTACGGTGACGGTACTACCGCAGAAACTTCTGCAGCGACAACCGGCGAAGAAAACTAAGGCAACAAACATACATTATTTATTGCTGAGGGTGTCACAAGTTGTGATGCCCTCAGTGTTTTGAAGAGGTATAAACTACAAAATAATGTCGTATCTTTGCGGTTTCAAGACGCGAAACAAAAGACAAAAGAGTAAAGATATGATGATTCAGATCATTAACGGGCCCAATCTTAATCTGCTCGGCGTGCGCGAGCCAAACGTATACGGACAGGATAACTTCAATGATTTTCTGACCCGTCTGCGGACCGGTTATCCCGATATCGAAATCGGATATTACCAGTCGAATATTGAGGGCGAACTCATCGATAAAATACAGGAGTCAGGTTTTGGTAGTGATGGAATCATCCTCAATGCCGGAGGTTATACCCACACCTCTGTGGCGATCCGAGATGCCATCAAGGCAGTTCCTGTGCCGGTGGTGGAAGTGCACATCTCCAACGTACACGCTCGGGAGGAATTCCGCCATCAATCTATGCTTACAGCCGTGTGTCTGGGCGTGATTGCCGGCTTTGGCCTCGATTCTTACCGTCTGGCTGTAGAGGCAATCAGAATGGTAAACAAAACTCACTGAAAAACGTTTATAGATTCGGTAGTTATTCCTAATAATGCGAACGCAGTGAGCAAATAACAATGAAGTTGAATAACGTGAGTGCAGCGAACGAATAACACGAACGCGATGAGCGAATCACGTCCGAATCCAATAATGTGAACAAATACTCAAAAATATATGCTTAAACAGACCAAGATCATCGCCACAATTTCCGACAAGCGATGCGACGTACCCTTTCTGAAAGAGTTGTACGATGCCGGAATGAACGTGGTGCGACTCAACTCGGCTCATCTCGATGAGGCGGGCTTTTTAAAGATCATCAACAATGTACGTCAGGTATCATCCCATATTGCCATACTTGTGGATACAAAAGGCCCCGAAATCCGTACCACAGTTGCCGAAAACCCTATTGAACTGAAGACGGGCGACAAGATAAAGATCGTGGGCGACCCGCGGGGCATCTCTTCCCGGGAGACTCTTTATATTTCATATCCCAACATTGCCGAAGCGATGCATGTGGATGATGATATACTGATTGATGATGGTGAAATTGACCTCAAAGTAGTTGAAATAAACAAAGATTACCTGCTCTGCAGCGTCATGAACGATGGAGTAGTTGGAAGCCGCAAGAGTGTGAATATTCCGGGTGTGCGAATCAACTTGCCGGCTATCACCTCCCGCGACAGAGATTTCATTGCCCTTTCGGTGAAGCACGAGGTGGATTTTATTGCACACTCCTTTGTACGCAACAAGGAAGATGTGATTGCAGTGCAGGAGATTCTCGATCAGTTGAAAAGTACCATAAAGATCATTGCCAAGATAGAAAATCAGGAAGGCGTGGACAATGCCGATGAAATTCTGGAAGTTGCATATGGTATCATGGTCGCACGGGGTGACCTGGGTATAGAAGTAGCCCAGGAGAAGATTCCCGGCATACAGCGGGTGCTTATCAGGCAAGCCATTCATCACAAAAAACCGGTGATTGTGGCCACGCAAATGCTGCACTCCATGATCCAGAACCCACGACCCACGCGTGCAGAAATTACGGATATCGCCAATGCCATCTACTACCGTACCGATGCGGTGATGCTCAGCGGGGAGACTGCTTACGGCAAATATCCTGTGGAAGCGGTGAGAACAATGGCCAGCACAGCCTACGAGGCTGAATTGACCAAACTTACCGAAAATGATATCCGTGTACCTTACGATCCGGATGATGACCGTGGTGTGACCGAGTTCCTGGCCAAGCAGGCAGTAAAAGCATCTGTACGGCTGAATGTGAAAGCCATTGTGACCGATAGCCACACCGGAAAAACAGCCCGGGTACTGGCGGCATTTCGCGGCAAAAGCCCGGTATATGCCATCACTACAACGAAACGTCTTGCTCGCGAGCTGGCACTCTCCTATGGTATCATGGCTGAGCATCAGCAGGGAAAGGGTGATGGGAACACCAAAGAAAGTCGGAGGGCCTATTTCACTGAAGCCATCAGGAGACTGATTGAAAAGAAAATGATCACGCCCAAAGATCGGGTGGCCTATCTGGGTGGCAGCTTTGGCGAAGTGGGTGGTACCACTTATCTGGAAATTTCCGAAGTGTGGCGGATACTGGAAGCAAAAGAAAAATACAACCTGCCCGATTATACTGTATAATGCAAACAGACAGTAATCTGGAGAATTATATCCTGTCTCACAGCGATGCTGAACCAGAACTTCTGAAGAAGATAGAGCACGATACACATGTGAAGATGTTGCAGACGAACATGAATGCAGGCCATCTTCAGGGCAGGATTTTAAAGATGATCACACAAATGATCCGCCCAAAACGGATACTGGAAATCGGTACATTTGTCGGTTATTCAGCCCTCTGCTTCGCCGAGGGACTCGAGGAGGGAGGTGAGCTTCATACCATTGACATTGATGACGAAATAGAAGATGTTGCCCGTGCGAACTTTGCTAAATCGGAGCATGGTCACAAAATTATCCTTCACATCGGCGATGTAATGGATATCTTACCCGGGTTTGTCGATGAGAGTTTCGATCTGGTCTTTATGGATGGTGACAAGATGTCTTACCTGGATCATTACGAGGCAATATTGCCGAAACTAAGAAAAGGAGGATTCATCCTTGCAGATAACACACTCTGGTATGGCAAAGTGATGGAGAAGGTGAAAAGCAACGATCATTCCACCCGGGGTATCCTGAATTTCAACCAGCGACTTGCGGAAGATACAAGAGTTGATAAAGTGATATTGCCTGTGCGTGACGGGTTAACGCTCATCAGAAAGAGATAAGATATGGATTCAAACAGACAGTTAAAAGTAAACCGGCTGATACAGAAAGAACTCAGTGAGATTTTCCTGCTCGAAACAAAAAAGATGCAAGGTGTCTTTGTGTCGGTCACCAATGTGCGTGTTTCGCCCGATCTGGGCATGGCGCATGTGTATCTGAGCATATTTCCTTCCGGTAATTCCAGGGAGTTCGTGGAAAACATCAACGGCAATGTGAAATCGGTACGTTATGAACTCGGAAAAAGGGTAGGTAAGCAGTTGCGCGTGGTACCCGAACTTACGTTTCATGTGGACGATTCTCTCGATTACATCGAGAATATTGACAGGTTGTTGAAAGACCAGTAAAAAAACCGTTGTTTTTCGCATGATATCATGAATGTATCTTTCTTCATCGCCCGGAGATATCTTTTTTCAAAGAAATCGCACAATGCCATCAATGTGATTTCCGCCATTTCAGTGTGTGGCATTGCCATTGCTTCCATGGCCATGGTATGCGTGCTCTCCGTCTTTAACGGTTTTGGCGGTATCGTGAAAGATATGTTCAGTGCCATCGATCCCGACCTTAAAATATCGGTAAAGCAAGGCAAGGTATTTGATTATCACACAACGGCATTTGATAGGGCACTTCGACTACCGGGCATACAGTTCATTTCCGAATCGCTCGAAGAGAATGCGCTCTTCAAGTTCGAAGAACAGCAGGTGCCCGTTCGCATGAAAGGTGTATCGGAAGATTTTAAGCTGATGACCGACATGGAGAAGCTGATGGTAGACGGCACCTTCCGGTTGCGTGAGGATGTGGTGGATTATGCCACCCTGGGTGCAGGTCTTGCCGTGACCCTGGGCGCACGGCCCGGTTTTGTCAATGCCATAGAAATATACGCTCCACGGCGCGATGCGCGGGTGAACCTCACCAATCCGTCTGCAGCATTCAGCACAGGATATGTCCAGACAGGCGGGGTATTCAGTCTGAATCAGCCGGAGTACGACGATCAGATGGCCATCGTTCCCATTGCGCTAACACGGGAGCTGTTTAATTACAATACGGAGGTAACTTCACTCGATGTAAAACTTGCCTCAGGCACTTCCGTCGGGAAGATCAAGCGGGAGATGGAGCGTATTCTGGGAGATAATTTTCTAGTAGAAGACCGCTTTGAACAACAACGCGAGTCGTTTCGGATGTTGCAGATAGAGAAGTGGGTGACTTTTCTGATTCTGGCATTTATTCTGTTGATAGCTGTTTTTAACGTAGTGGGTTCACTCTCAATGCTCATTGTGGAGAAGAAAGAGGATATCAGGAGCCTGCAGAACATGGGTGCTTCTCACCGGCTCATCACCCGCATCTTCCTGTACGAAGGATGGCTGATCACCTTCATAGGTATTGTTGCGGGAATTGTAGTGGGACTGCTATTGTGCCTTTTGCAGCAGAAATTTGGCTTACTGAGACTGAGTGATACACCCGGTGCTTATATCATCGATGCCTATCCGGTGATAGTGAAGTTCGCCGATCTGCTCATCATTTTTGCAGTGGTGAGCGTGACGGGTTTGTTGACAGTGCTTTATCCTGTGAATAATTTGAAGAAAAAGCTGTCCGCAGTCATCAATCAGCGATCAGCTTACTAGTCAGAAGACTTTAAGGAAGCGACAAAAATAATGAATTGGCTTAAAAAGATATAGAATGAAAATTGCAATTGTAGGTACCGGTTATGTAGGTTTGGTTTCGGGTGCATGTTTTGCCGAAATGGGCGTGGATGTTACCTGCGTAGATATCAACAGTGAAAAGATTGAAGGTTTAAAGCAGGGTATTATTCCAATTTATGAACCCGGACTGAAAAATATTGTGATACGGAACTATGAAGCAGACAGACTTCATTTCACGACAAGCCTGCCATCGGTACTGAATGACATGGAGATCATTTTCATTGCCGTGGGCACACCCTCCGACGAAGAGGGAAATGCCAATCTTTCCTATGTGATGACGGTAGCAAATACCATTGCCGATCACATGGAAAAACCCCTGTTAATTGTGACCAAAAGTACGGTCCCTGTCGGTACCTCCTACCAGATCAGAGAGGTGATCCGCAAGCGGTTGGATGAGCGTGGTCTTCAGGAACTGAATTTTGATGTGGCATCCAACCCTGAATTTTTAAAAGAAGGCGCCGCCGTAAACGACTTTATGAGTCCCGACCGTGTGGTGGTGGGGGTTGAAAACAAGGGGGCAGAAGAACTGATGTCGAAACTATACCATCCGTTCCTGCTGAACAACTTTCGGGTAATCTTCATGGATATCTTGTCGTCGGAGATGACCAAGTATGCTTCCAATGCAATGCTTGCAACCCGCATCAGCTTTATGAACGACATTGCCAACCTCTGTGAGCTGGTAGGTGCCGATGTGAATATGGTGCGTCGTGGTATGGGTAGCGATTCCCGCATCGGCAGGAGTTTCCTTTATCCTGGTTGCGGATACGGAGGCAGCTGTTTTCCCAAGGACATTCGAGCCATCATGAAAGTTGGGGAGGATGTTGGTTATGAGATGAAGGTGATCAAAGCAGTGGAGGAGGTCAACAACAGCCAGAAAGCCATCCTCTTTCACAAATTCAGTCGTTATTTTAACAGTGATATCAAAGGCAAGACCGTGGCCGTGTGGGGACTGGCATTTAAACCTGAAACCGACGATATGCGTGATGCGCCTTCACTCACGCTCATAGAAAGTCTCCTTGAAGCCGGAGTCTCGGTACGTGCATACGACCCGGCAGCCATGCAGGAAGCCCGCAAGTATATGGACAGCAAGATTTACTATGCTACCGATATTTACGATGCGGCCAATGAAGCCGATGCGTTGATCGTACCTACCGAATGGAAGGAGTTTCGCCTGCCTAACTGGTCAATTCTGAAAAAAATCATGAACAACCACCTGGTCATTGACGGCCGCAACATCTACAACAAGGAAGATCTCGCCTCTTATGGTTTCGAATATAGAGGAATAGGTCAGAAATAAGATGAATTGGATTTTATTTCTCATCTGCACATTCAGAAGTATCTTTTCTTAGGACGTGCGAAGCTGCCAAAGCTAAGCGTGATCATGTGCATATTTCCATCCAGCAGATTATCTTTCCTGTTGTAATTGGGCATATAAAAGGTATAGCGTAATCCCAGACAGGTTCCTCCATAGCGGGAAAGGTCTGCGCTTTTGCTCCAGGTGTTCAGCTTCAGATCGAGACCGACCAGATAGTTCAGTGCCGACAATTCTTCGAAATCACCCAGTTCGGGATGATTTTTTATCTCTGCATCTGTGGGACCCATGCCCATTCCTCCGATCCCGATGAAAGGCGAAAATTTGATATCACGCTTTTGATAGACCGGATACTGAAGTGTAATGTCTGCTCCTACCAGGTATCCCTTGACGTTGACCGGCCAGATGATTCCCTTATTCATAACTTCCCGTTTGGCTTTGGTGGAAGAATAGTTGAAACGCAGGGAGAAATCTAAATTCCTGTAGAGCATATCCAGGGCAAAACCTCCGGCCACACTGTTGCTGAAATATCTACTCAGGCCACCCGTTAGCGTGTTATAACCCAGATAAAATTCATACCCGAGCCCCCAGTTTCCCGGCTGGAACCGGTAACGGATAAACCGGCGTGTGTAGTCGGCATATTCACTTTCTCCGTAAGTTTCCAAAAATCCGGTTGCCATAGAATTCATCTCTTCCATTTCCTGTTCATCGTCCACACTTTCCGGTGTAAAAAGAAGAGCAAAGAGCCACAGTTTGAGGAATTCCTTCTCCTCCAGGCTCAGCTCCGCATCGTCGATGTTTACGGTTAGCGGCAGATAGGATTCGGCAGATTTCTTTCCTACCTCATCAAGGAGACGATCGTTATCGGAGATCATTCTCAGCATCGATGAGGTTCTGAACCTTTCTCCCATCTGCCAGTAACTGTCACTATTCCAGCCGGTGTCCGCAGAAAATTGCTTAATCTCATGGAGTAATTCGGCATAATCTTCGGTCCAGAACGAAAGTAGCCAGTATTCAACAGGAAGATAAACGCTGTACGGATTATATATTTCACCAGCAAGATAATCTTTCACCTCTTTTAAGGCAGGTAGATCTCCCTTTCGAAGATGTTCCAGGGTGAGCGAACGACCTTTGGAGATCATTTCGAGATCACTGGCTTGCCGGTTGAGTATTTCGTTTTTGATGGAGTCGTTCTGTTGCGCATTGAGAGACGAAGTGCTAAGTGTCAGAACAATGAATGTCAGTATGGTGTATCTGTTCATCGGTCAATGTTTAATTGGAAAAGATTGTAGTCTGTCTGTTTAAAATCACAAAGACATGATTATTTATAATAGTTTTCAAATGTATATATTTTTCCGTAAATTTGTACCTCCTGAATCGTTAGCTCAGCTGGTTTAGAGCGCTGCCTTGACAGGGCAGAGGTCACTGGTTCGAATCCAGTACGATTCACTTCTTCTGTGCTTATGCCTGTTCCACTTGCTGTTCTCCCTGTGGTCCGATTTTCAGATTTCCATTGAACCTGCTACCTTTTTCCGATTGCAAAAAATCAGATATGATGTCACCCTGCACTGAACCGGAAGATTTTAAAATAAGTTCTTTGCTTCTGATCGTTCCAGTGATATATCCGAAGATAATAATCTGATCGCTTTCCAGTGTTCCGTTTACTGCAGCTTTCTCTCCCAGGATGATACCTTGTTTCGACGATATGTTTCCTTCCACTTTGCCATCGATCCTGATAATGCCTTCCCCCAGTATATCGCCCTTGAAAACCATATCGTTACCCACTACAGTGGTGATGGGCAGGGAATCAAGATTTGATTTCCCGTTCTCTTTTCTTCTTTCTTCTTTAGCCATAATCCTCTTTTTCATCATCGGTACTAACAAATTTTTCCGGGTCATTATATTCCCCGTTTTCAATGATCTCGTAGTGCAGATGCGGACCTGTGCTTCTTCCGGAGCTTCCCATCAGGCCGATCAATTGTCCGCTGTTTACCCACTCCCCTTTTTCTACCCCTATCTGTCTGAGATGTCCGTAGAGGGTCTGCATGTTATTTTTGTGTTCAATGATGATGCATCTTCCATATCCGGCTTTGAATCCGGCAAAGATAACAATGCCGCTCCCGGTGGCTTTTATGCTGTCACCCACATGTCCTCTGTAGTCAACACCCGAATGAAATTCAGCACCTCCGCGCGTGAAAGGATTGCTGCGATATCCGAAAGAGGAGGTTATTTCGCCTCCGGAAGGTAAACCCAGGGGTACTGTGTTTAATTTATTTTCCAAATCCCATATCTGCTTTTGGTAAAAGTCGGCATATGCATTGATACGGGTGATGTCAAAACTGCTGCTCACGCCACCCATGTTGTCAATTTTCATTTTTTCAAACCCTTTCTGCTGAAGGAGTGCATTGATACGAAAGACACCCGAATCAATGGACGCGAAAGATTTGAGCGCTTTATCCAGATCAATCCTGCTTCGGACGTAGTTCGCTCTATCCAACCTTTCCTGATAAAACCGACTTGTATTTTGATAGATCAGAAAGCCCGATACAAAAAAGAAAGCGATGAAGAGCAACACGAGAAAGAAAGCATACTTACGCCAATTCACAATAATGTGTGTTGGTACCTGAAAGACTTTACCTGACTTAGCCTTAGAATTAACAATTAAAACCGAAGTTTTATGCTTCATTGATTAATTGAGTGTTTTAATAGGAATAAGGCAAAAATAATAATAAATTTTGAAAATACACTTTATTTCCTGGTTATAAATTTTTTAACCACTTTGTCAACTCTTCCATAAACTGATCTTTGTAAAGAAAGGAGTTGCGGTTTCCGAAGCCATGTCCACCAGTCGGATAAAGTAGAAATGTTACAGGGACCTTGTGTTTTGTCAGCGCCTCCACATAGCGGAATCCATTGGCGGGTGGCACAACTTTGTCGTCTGCACCAAAAATAACAAACGCCGGCGGAGTAGTTTTATCCACCCTTTTTTCGTTGGAGAATCTGTTCACTAATTCAGCCGAAGGGTTTTCTCCCAGGAGGTTTCTTCTGGACCCTGCGTGGGTGAATGCCGCGTCCATGGTTATCACCGGATAAAGCAATATCTGAAAGGCAGGTTTGTCTTCCCCGTCTGTGTGGGTGGCATATGTTGATGCCAGGTGTCCCCCTGCTGATGAACCCATGATCCCGATATCCTGAGGATTGATCTTCCATTTTGTGGCATGCACTTTTACCAGTCCGAACGCAGCCTTCACATCTGCGAAGGGAACAGTATAGTCGGTCTGCGGCATCCTATATTTCAATACCCCGAAAGCAATGCCTTTCTCCAGAAAGAAAGAAGCCCAGTCGTACCCTTCATGAAACAGAGCCAGGTTGCTGTACCCACCTCCTGGCAGGGCTATCACCATGCGGCCTGCTGCCTTCTCAGAAGAAGGAAGATAGACCCTCAGGGACGGAGCATTCATTCCCTTGTTGGCCTCCTCGTTCATATCGGGTGCTTTTTTCACCGTATTGAGCGGATATTCAGTAAAGGAAAGATTGTTTGTTTGCGATGGTAAGACTTTGGTCTGTGGATCTTCTGTGACATTCCGGGGAATGGGGTTACTTTGCAGAGAAACTGTCGTAAAAAGAAAACTGCCAATTAACAGGAGTATCAGAAATAAATTTTTCACGTGATTTGTTTTTTATTTCAACAGAATGAACCTTATTATCGATCCATTCAAAGGTAGGAATTTTTTTGTAAACGAAAGAGAAATTACTTTCCCTTCTTTTTTCGTTACCTGTGTATCCCAGACCGTTACTTTCATCATGTTTGATTATTAATGTTTTACGTAACATTACTTTGGACTTTTAATAACGAAATTCCACGATTGCAACATTTAGGTGGCTCACATTGTTCTATTGATTAAAATCCGTAACAGTAGGGTTACATGGTATCTGCTTGCGGTTCTAAAAATAAAAGAATTAACCAAGGGCTTGAAAAGTTACGGATCTGCTTTATTCATTTAGTATGTAACATTTTAAAAAATCAAGCGATGGAAACGGTAAAAATCACAGTTCAGTCGTCCATCCAGGCCGACATCCAAAAAGTATGGGATTACTACACCCAACCCGAACATATTATCGGTTGGAATTTTGCAAGTGACGACTGGCACTGTTCTCATGCAACCAACGATTTACGTGTGGGCGGCCAATACAGTGCGAGAATGGAAGCCAAAGACGGGAGTAATGGCTTTGATTTTAATGCGCTGTACGATGAGGTGGCAGCGTATGAAAAAATTGCCTACACAATGGAAGATGGCCGAAAAGCAATGATTACATTCACTGGTGATAACGGCACCACGTGGGTGAAGGTCACATTTGATGCGGAAAACCAGAACGATCCACAGATGCAAAGGGATGGCTGGCAAGCCATTCTGGATAATTTCAAAAAATACGCGGAGTTGAAAGCGTTGCGAATTTTTGTTTTTTCTGTTGACAAGGAAAACAACACCATCTCTATTAAGCGTGACTTCAATGCCACCCTTCAGCAGGTTTGGCGAGCCTGGACTACAGCCGAACTTTTGGATCAGTGGTGGGGGCCAAAACCCTGGTGGGCTGAGACCAAAACGATGGATTTCCGCGAAGGTGGACACTGGCTTTACGCCATGGTCGGCCCCGAGGGGGATAAGCATTGGGGTAGAGCGGATTATATCAATATTAAAAATGAAAAATCGTTTCGTGCAAAAGATAGTTTCTGCGACGAGAACGGAGTACTGAATCCTGAGCTCCCACAGAATTTATGGGAAATACGGTTTCGTGAAACGGACGGCAAAGTATTGGTGGATATAACGCTCATTTTCGATAAGCCTGAAGATCTCGAAACAAACATTCGAATGGGCTTCAGAGAAGGCTTTACGATCGGCTTAAATCAGCTGGATACACTCTTGCTGACACTGGGAAAATAAAAATCTACCATTTTCTTTTGAGAAGCATCACAGGCAATAAACCAGAGAGAAAACTAATTTTCATAGTCCTTTCTCTGGTTTAATCATTTTCTTAAAATTTTCTCCATGGTTTTTCCCTTGGCCAATTCGTCGATCAGCTTGTCGAGATAACGTGCTTTTTGTACAATATCGTCTTCAATTTCTTCCACCCTATACCCGCAGATTACACCGGTAATTTTGGATGCATTGGGATTGAACTGCGGTGCCTGCGTGAAGAAGGTTTCAAAATTCATGTCGCTTGCCAGTATATTTTCCAACTCTTTTTTGCTGTAACCGGTCAACCAGCCGATGATTTCGTCCACTTCTTCCTTGCTACGACCTTTCTTTTCTGCTTTCTCCACGTAGTAGGGATAGACCCCTGGAAAAGATAATTTGTAGATTCTCTCCTGATTCTTCATTTTCTCGTTCAAGCTTGTCGATATAAATTTTTTTAACCTCATTTACTGGGAAAAATTCTGATGGCCAAAACCTATGGTTATGGCATTCACAGCAACAAGGATGGGAAAATTGCGTTGTATGGGATGGAGACCAAGGAATATGCCGGTTTTATGAATGACCCCGGTATTGTCAAAGTGAAAGCCATGAAGTCGGGGAAAGAGAAGACTCAGTGAAATATCAGAGAATAAGTTTAAGACCCTCCAGAAGGCTTCGCCCGTAATTGTGGTATGCGAAAGTGGTGCCCGTAGTGCCCAGGCTGTCCGATTCCTTATCAGCCACGGTTTCGAGGCATATAACGGTGGAAGTTGGAGATCATTTTCGTAAAACATGAAAACAATTAATAAACTATTTTTGCGCATCACGCTTCTGGTTTACCTGATTATTTATGGCGCAGGTAAGCTTTGAATTATGGTGCATAATACATCACCACAGCGCCACTGGAAAAGGTTTTCGTTTTAGTGAGTTTTAGGGTTATCCTATCATTCAGGTTTTCAAATAGGGGGAGGCCGCTACCGGCAATGACGGGGTGAATGCAAAGCTGAAACTCATTCACCAGACCCAGTTTCATTAACTGAATAATCAAACTGCGGCTACCCACCAACAGGTTTCCCACTTGTTGTTGCATGAGAGCAGCAACTTCATGCTCCGGTGTTTGGGTCGCCAATCTGGCACTTTCCCAGTCCAGACTTTTGAGGGTATGGGAGAAAACGATCTTGGGTGTTTTGTCCATGATGTGGGCAAATTCATCGATCGCGATGTTGCCCGTAGGATTCTCAACCACATCTCGCCAGTACTCCATCAGCTGGTAGGTGATTCTTCCGTATAACATGACATCGGCGCTTCTGATCAGATCGGCATAGTGCCGATGTATTTCTTCATCGGGGATAATTGCGTCGTGGTCGCAATAGCCATCGAGGGTCATATTAATCGCTGCAATTACCTTTCTCATCTTTACATGTTTTTTTCGTGAAAGAGCTGCTGACGTTTTTAAACTTTTAGTATTCCCCTGAATCCCCGTGCGGCGTAGTAGGATTCAGCACCGTTGTGATAGATGAAGGTGCGCCCGTAACGGGAGTCTCCGAAGAGTCCTCCGCCTCGTTCACGAACTTCTTGTGGTGCGATAATCCAGCTTGAGGTTTTCAGGTCGAACTCTCCCAGTTTCTGCAGGTCGGTGTACTGCGCTTCGTCTAACACATCGATGCAAATCTCCTTTGCCATACCCAACGCACTGCCTTTGGGCTTATTTTCCTTTCGAGAATTTAAAGCATCTTCATCGTAGCAGAGACTGCGGCGACCTTTGGGACTTTCGGGTGCACAATCACAGAAGATGTATTCCCCGGTTTTGGCATCATAACCGGTCACATCGGGTTCCCCGCCGGTTTCTTCCATCTCATTCAGCGACCATAGTTTATCCGGATTTTTTTCCAGTCTTTGTTGTATATCTTCCCATTTTAATTGGGGATGGCGCTGCATATTCTGTTTGAAACGTTTTTTCAGAATATCGAATAACGATTCTTGTTGTTCGTGTGTGATATTATTTTTTTTCATACCATTTAATTGTAAATCTTTTAATCATAAAATTCCGCTTCCCTACAATAGCTAGACAACAATCCTGTTCCTTCTTCAGGCGTTGTCAAATGCCGTAACGAGGGTTTATCGCTTTTCTGAAATTATTTGATGCAGTTTACGCACCGTATTTACATTTCGTATTGTCATGTGCCTGTAGAGATCTGTGCCTACCAGTTTTATCATTCCGCTCCGACTGTAATTTTTCCCTTCCACATTCCACAATACTGCTCCAGGAACATACTTCACATTGTCCACGGAATTGATCGGCATCTCCTTCAACACCTCCGGGCGATCATATTTTTCCCATAGGAACATCACATCCGTCCGCATACTTTCATTTTTTACCCAAGTGGCAGGTAGTTCCTGACAAATGGTATTTAACTTTTCGCTGTTGATTACAATGACTTTTACATCCAGTTGAAAATCCTTTTTGACAGCTTCTTCAATCAACTGGATCAGTTCATCTTCCTTTTTCAGCGAATCCTCAAATACTACATTGCCGGAGTTGATAAATGTGGAGACATGGCCAAATCCCAGGGATTCAAAGGTGGTTTTGAGTTTTCTCATCTCCACGATGTTGTGTCCACCCACGTTGATCCCCCGGAAAAGAGCTAGATATATCATGACTCGTTTTTCAAATAGGCCTCTACCAGTGATACCCAATACGCTGCACCAAGGGGTAGTAAGTCCTGATTAAATACATATTGCGGGTGATGTACCATAAAACCTTGCCCATTGCCGGCCATCACATAATTGCCTGGACATTTTTCAAGCATAAAAGCAAAATCTTCACTGCTCATCAGCGCATTCGCATTTCTTACCACATGGTCTTCTCCAAATGTTTCAGCGGTTACGTCGGCAGCCCATCTGGTATTTTCAGGCGTGTTCACTAACACCGTGCCGGGTATGCCTTCCCTGATTTCATATCTACAATTGAATGCTTCGGCTTGTGATTTGGTGATACTGCGAACTTTTTCAAGCACCATCTTGCGCACTTCATTGTCCATGTTCCTGATACTTAATTTCAGTAAGGCCTTTTGTGGTACAACATTACCCGCATTTCCGGACTGGAAAGCACCTACATTTACGACGGTCTGTTTCCAGGGCGACACATTCCGGCTGACAATGGTCTGCAATGCCATCACCAATGACGCGCCGCATACAAGCGGGTCAATTCCCAGTTCCGGCATGGAGCCGTGAGAGCCTTTACCGGTGAGTTCTATTTCCCAGTTATCGACGGCAGACATGGTTTCTCCTTCACGGAAATAGAATTTTCCAAACTCCAGTCCGGGGATATTGTGCATGGCATATACCGCATCCACAGGAAAACGCTCAAAGAGTCCATCGGCGATCATTGCAGGACCTCCTTGCATGGTTTCTTCACCCGGCTGAAAGAAAAAACGTACCGTTCCATTGAAGTTCTTCGTTTCGGCAAGATATTTAGCGGCTCCAAGCGCCATGGTTGTATGGCCGTCGTGGCCGCAAAGATGTGATCGTCCTTCTTCGATACTTTTGTATGGTAAATTGTTGTCTTCCTGAATAGGCAGCCCGTCAAAATCGGCACGAATACCAATGACTTTCTCACTGTCACCTACTTTTAGCGAAGCAACCATGCCATTTTTTCCCACGCCTTCAGTCAAATCATACGCGCCAAACGATTTGATCACCCCTGCTATATACCGGGCTGTATTTTTCTCTTGCATCGATAGTTCAGGGTGCTCATGCATGGCTTCCTGCCATGTTTTTAATTCATCTTTCTTGCTTTTTAATGCTTCTATCAGTTTTGTATTCATTTGATTAATTTTTAACGGGTTGATAAACGGGTTCTTCTGGTGATGCGATCACGCGTTGGACTTTCCAGTGGATTTGGGTATTGTAATCATAATAAACAGAATCGCCATGACTATCATCATGAGATTTACACCCAGACCGACGATCGCCGCCTGACGGACCACTACATTGTCCTGACGTCCCTCAAAAGTCAATACTCCCTCCATCCATTGAATAGGGTCACCCACATTGAATGCGGCAAAGATGCCGGCAGAGATGGCAACCCCTAGTGCAGCACCCAGTGAAGATGCCATTTTGTAAATACCTGAACCAGCTCCGGCCTGGTCCGATGGCAAGTTAGACAGAGCCGCATCCGTGGAGGGTGTAGCGTAAAATGCCAGGCCCAATCCAAACAATGTATAAGCAATCATTGCGAGTATTTTGTACGTGCTGGTCATCACATTGGTAAACATTAGGAGGATGATGGCCAGCGCAACAATGAGCGAACCCCAGATCATGGGTTTACGTGCTCCAAATCGCTGCAACAATTTTTCACCCATACGGATGAACAATACAATGGCAATGGCATATCCCAAAGTGAGCATGCCGGCTTCCTGTGCAGAGAGGTTCCCGCCAACCTGCAAAAGCATGAGTGATACAATTAATATACCGGCCGTACCATTGAGCAGAAAGTTTGAAATAGTAGTACCGGTAAAAATCAGGTTATGAAACAGCTTAAAGTCGATAAAAGCGCCTTTTTTCTCTTTTTCAAAGTAAAAGAACAGGATGGAGAAAAGAAGGATTGCTGCCATCAAAACAATACCAGCCACACTGGTAAAGCCTAATTGGGCTCCTTTGGCGATGAATATCTGTAAGGCAATCATCGCCAGCATAAATATAATGATACCCGCATAATCACTTTTGAGATGTTCTTTACGTTCAGCCTTAATTTCCGGTGTTCCCTTTATCAGGATGAGACCGATTATTGAAACAGCTGCAGCGGCAAAGAAAATCCATCGCCAACCTACATTGACCATCAATCCGCCAAAGAGTGCAGCAAAACCCGAACCGCCCCATGAGCCCATAGACCACAATGAAATGGCTCGTTGCCGTTCTTTGCCTTCCCAATAGGCTTTTACCAATGCCAAACTTGCAGGCATAATGGCGGCAGCAGAAAGTCCCTGAAAAATGCGGCCAAGAATTAAAACCAGAGCAGCAGCACGACCGGTCGGTGTAAACCCAACCAGCAGGGATCCTAGAATACTAAGATAAAATCCGATACGAATTATTTTCATTCGTCCAATTTTATCGGCCAAACCACCAAAAACAACAATAAAAATACCTGAAAATAAAGCTGTGACAGAAACCGCAATATTCATCATGGCTGAATCCATGTGGAGGTCTTTCGCCATGTCAACATTGATGTTTAATGTGGTTTGAGCAAAGAGCCAAAACGCCAAAACGCCAAGGATGATACCCAACAATAATTTATCATTTCCTTTGTACTCAACTGAATTTGTCATACCAGTAAAGTTAATTATTTTAATATATAAATTTGACGTTCAATGGTCTGACTTATTTATTTTTTCATAATCCGGATATTCAGATATGGAAGAACTGCTGTTCTTAATCTAACGTTTATTTACTGGTTTTGGTTCGGATCAGATTGATTGGATATGGGTATCAAAGCAACAGCCGGCTAATCGTTACAGAAGCCGGCTGGTCATTCATATCTTTTTTGACTTTTAATTCTCCGAATCGACCGATAATAAGAAATCCCGTACGACCCGGATGTTTTCGTCCCTTGCATCCCACATGGCGATGTGAGCCGAATTGCGAAATAAATAATATTTACTCCCGGTCACTTTGTCTGCAAAACTTTTAACCAGATGTGGCCCCGCGGTATCGAACTCGCCTACTGTAAAGAGGGTGGGTACGCTGATCCTGGACAAATACTGGGTACTATTGTAATCTTTCAATCTGCCGATGATTGAAATGTCACCAGGGCCCAGCATATGATAACTTAAGACAGCATTGAAGGTTGCCATAATGCTGTCGGTTTCTACCATATTGGGCTTTCGGGAGGAATAGAGATCGTTGAACAGAATCATGGCTTCCTGATAACGCGGATTCATATAATTACCGGTGGAATCGGCTTCGACAACTGCTTTTTGTAGTGAATCAGGCAGATTTTTGAGTAGCAGTCTACAATTCTCTGCATAGGCAGGAACATCGAAGCAGGCTCCCGCGAAGGTAAGGGAAGCCACATGGTCAGGGAAAGCTGCGTAATATTCAAGTGCGATCATGGTTCCGTATGAGTGTCCCAAAAGATTCCATTTGTCGATACCCAAAGCTTTGCGCAACGAGTCGAGTTCCGTTACTCTTTGTTCAATCGTGAACATTGTCGTGTCTTCCGTGTAGGTGGATTTTCCACTGCCCAGCTGGTCGTAGCGAATAACCTGACGATCATTTCCCAATTCCTCAAATGGTTTCATGTAAAAGCTGGAGGCTCCGGGACCGCCATGGATCAGGACAACCGGCATGCCATTTCCAGTGCCGGATACTTTGTACCATATTTCCCCTCCGGGAACCGGGAGATTCCCTTCTCCAACCGGCAGTTTTGAGTTGTTGCACGATTGTAAACCCCAACTGAAGAAAGAGATG
Organism: Porphyromonadaceae bacterium; assembly: GCA_021372865.1. Classification (GTDB taxonomy): domain Bacteria; phylum Bacteroidota; class Bacteroidia; order Bacteroidales; family Dysgonomonadaceae; genus Proteiniphilum. Next base: position 70,586 of record JAJFTO010000017.1, on the reverse strand, counting down.
AAGAAAACAAGAAGAATCAGTTTACAGAATTTTATTTCATCTGTTTTCATAATCCTATTTTTTATTTATTGATAGTATCCAGTAATCGCCGTCAACCGAAAGATTACAGTCACTTCCCATGTAGTCAGCCATTTCAGTCCACATATTTTTACTAAAAATGTAAAGATCGTCAGATGTCACATCGAAATCCTTATCAACAACGGGTGCGAGAAATTTTGCCTTAAAAGTATTTTCATCACGATCCAGCACTTCAGCATAGGTGGACATAATCTGAAGGCCCGAGATAAATATATCTGTCAATCCATCAAATCCTTCTGACTGATTAAATGTTTTAGAAGTTCTCTTGCCTACCATTATGCCCACCTCTGCCGGTGTTGTTCCGGTTTCTTTGAAATAATCAATAAATAAAATTGCAACATCCCATGCATGGCTTACTAGCCAGCCAGTTTTGTCGAATAGATCAGAATTATATGTCTGATACTTCTTATCAATTGTTTTGGCAAAAATCAGTGGGTTATTGAGACTATAATAATTCATTTTTATTTTCCACATTCCATCAATCTTTTCCAAAATGTATATTTCAAAAAAGTCCAGCACTTCAGCTTTTCCGGACCTGTCTCTTGTTTCGGTAAAAATTCTTGTTACAACTGCTGAATTAGGCCCTGTTATTTCGGTAGAAATATTCTTTACATCCTGTTTTATATTGCCTGTTCTTTCGAAAAAAGATTTTATTGTTTCACGCATAGGCAGAACTTTGCCATGCGGTTCTATAATTATGGCACCCTCTGCATACATATTCTGTACAGCATCCCAGTTTTTTTCTTCAAACAGTTTGGAGTATTCCTTTACAAAATCTTCGGCCGATTTGTACTGGTCTTTCTGACAGAAGACCAGTACGGGAATCAGAAATAATAGGAACAATATTTTTTTCATGATTGGCTTTATTTTTTATTAAATGTGACAATCCAGTATTTACCATCTTCAGAAAGTGTGCAACTGCTTCCCATATAGTCGGCTATTGTTCTGACAGACAATTAAAAGCTCCTCGGAGGTGATGTCCCATCCCTTATTGCGATCCGTTGCAAGAAACTTTGCTTTAAAGGTCGTTTCATTCCGCTCCAGCACTTCCACTTGGGAAGACATAAACTGGAGGCTCCAGACGAATCCATTGATCAACCCATCAAATCCCAATTTCTGATTCCAGGTTTTTGCAAAACGGTTTCCAAACATTCTGCCGTACTCTGCAGGTGTTGTTCCGGCTTGCTTAAAATAATCAATGTCGTTGCAGATAAGTGACCATAAGTGGCCTATAGACCAGTCAAGTTTATCGATGACAGGTGAATTATCTCTCCGATATTTTTCTTCAATGGTTTCGGCAAAAGTCAACGGAAAATTTATGTTGTAATAATGCTTTTTTATTTTCCAGACGCCGTCTGCCCGCTCCAGAAGATTAATCTCAAAAAAATCGATTACCTGTATATATTCTGACCATTCTCTTCTATCGATGCCATTTGTTGTAACAAGTGCCGAATTAGGTCCGACAACATCCACAACAACCTGTTTTATGTCAATTTTTACGTCTGTTATCTTACCGCGGGCTCTCTCAATATTAGCCTGTATTGTTTCGCGCATGGGCAGCATCTTACCATTGGCAAGAACAATCTTTCTATTTTTTATTCATCGTGATGATCCAGTAATCGCCGTCAACAATCATTTCGAAGCTGTTTCCCAAATAGTTGGCTATTTCGGCCCAAACGTTTCTGTCAAATATGAAAAACTCTTCGGGCGTAACATCTGTGGACTTATCAACGCTTGGTGCATAAATCTTTGCAGTAAACGATGTTTCATCTCGTTTCAGTACTTCCATATAGGGTGATATGATTTGGAAGAACCAGACAAAACCGCCGACAACATTATTAAATTCCATGGGTTTATCAAAGTCTTTTGCATATCTTTTTCCCACATCTGTACCTGCTTTTGCCGCAGAGCTTCCTATTTTTTTAAAATACTCAATTTCGTAGCTCGTAAGAGACCAGATATGATTCATAGACCAGCGAAGCTTGGCTATGACCGGAGAATTCTTTGTCTGATACTTCTCTTCAATTGACTTGGCAAAAATAAGTGGATAATTCTCGTTGAAATAATTCTTTTTTAATTTCCATGAGTCGCCTGATCTTTCCAACAGATAAATTTCAAACAATTCTTGTGATCTGGTTTCTCCTAACCTTTCCCATGACTCGATACAGTTTGTTGTGACAAAGGCCGAGTTGGGTGCCGTAACATCCGCTATAATGTATTTTACTTCAATTTTATAGTTGGTAATCGAGTCTCTGTTTTTTTCAAAATTGGACTGCAGAGTCTCGCGCAACGGCAGCACCTGACCATGAGCAAGAATAAACTGTGCATCCTCGGCAAACTTATCCTTTAATAAATCAATATTTGATTCCTGGAACAACTTGTAGTAATTGCGTACAAATTCCTCAGCAGAGGTCTTCAGATCTTCCTGACTGAAGGCAATTATTGGAAACAGTAATAATAAGAACAATAATTTTTTCATGATTTTTACTTTTTTAAAAAGATATAAAATAATACTATGGCTAATTATTTCACTGCCTGTGCCATTTTCTCTTCCTTTTGAAGCATGTCATTCAAATCAGTTCCCGATAAATAAGAACCTGCCCTGAATACAGCATTTATTTTGCGTGTGTTGTTGATGTCGTCCAGTGGATTGGCATTTAGAAGAACGAGATCGGCACATTTACCCTGTTCCACTGTACCGGTCTTATCAAGTACACCCAATACGGTAGCTGCATTTTTTGTTGCGGCCTGTATCGCTTGCATCGACGATAGTCCTGCCTTTACGAGCAATGAAAGTTCATCGTGTAAACCAAACCCCGGAAAATTATAAGGATTGGTCAAACTTACATCGGTACCGGCAATCATGGGTATTCCTGCTTTACAGAATAGCCGGAGCATTTCAGAATATTTTTCCATGATTTTCCTGGCAAAAATAAAATCTTCGCCGCTCAGTTTCTTGCTCATTGGATTATCTTTCAGATAAAGCCAGGTTTTTAAATAGGAGTCAGGAATATACTTTAGCCGGTAGTCGCTCGTCGCCAGCGTGTCATTTAACTTAGACCATCCATCCCATAATATTGCTGTGGGGCACTGATAACTGTCACTTTTCTTTAAAATTGAAATGAATGCTTGAGCTTTTTCTGGATCATATGTATTCAGAATTTCTGGTGTTAGAATCCAGTACAATAATCTTACAATATCATCGAAAGAGCTGTTATATTCTTTTGCGGTTTGGATCAACTGCTGACGGATTGAAGCTTCCTCAGAAGAACATGCCAGAGGTACCCCAAAAAAATGTTCAAAACTGTCCATGCCCTCCATCGCAATTTCTCCCATATTGAAAGCCAACGGACAATGACCTGCCACAGATATGTGTTGTTTTTTGGCTTCTTTAAGTAAGGATTTAAAAATAGCAGGGTCGTACAAGTCGAATACCTTAATGAAATCTGCATCTTTTTCCTTTACACTCCCGATTACCTCAGCCACATCTTCCTGCGTGTTCATTTGTATGATGCCATCCCATTGCTGATCTTTTCCAAAAACTACAACAGGAAGATAAATGTCGGGTCCGATCATTTTTTTTGCCGCAATTTGCGATTTCATTTCCTTCAGACGTCTGAAGCCCTTTTCATTACTAGTCATCTGACGCACACTGGTTACTCCGTTGGCAATCAGTAAAGGAATGAAAATCTGACTGTTGGATATATGCACATGCATGTCCCATAATCCGGGGATTAAATACTTTCCTTTTCCAGAAACGATTCTTGTTCCCGAAGGTATTTTGACACGACCGACTGGTTGAATGGCACATATTTTATCATCGGACAGCAGAACGGTCATGGAAGGCTGAGGATCTCTCCCGGTCGCATCGATCACCGTCACATCTGTTATGGCTAAAGTCGGTATTTGATCCGACCCTTGCGCACAGATAAACGATGCAATAAAACTGAATATAATTGTTAAACTAAATATTTTCATACGATTCAAATTATTTATTTTCAATTTCATTTAGACTTTTTCTTCGCTCAACATAGCCAAAACAAGTTTTGTCTCTGCATTCACTTATCGAAAAAGTTTAAATGTATCGTATGGAACTCGCTTTAATCATGTACTTGTGTGATAATGATTATCATGCTCGTTTCATATGTATTCATTTTAATTGGAGACAATCGTTGAAATATTCTTTTATTCCGGTACTACTATTTTTTATTCATCACGACGGTCCAGTATTTACCATCATCTGTTACTATGCAATCAGACCCCATATTGTCTGCAATTTCGAACCACGTGTTTTGAACGAAATTAAGTACATCGTCTCTGGTAATTTCCCATGATTTTTTAATTGTCGGAGCAAGTAATTTGGCTTTAAGTGTATTGTCTGTTCGCTCCAATATTTCTACGTATGTAGAAATGATCGGAAAGAATCCGGCAAAATTGGATATCAATCCCTCATATCCCACCGACTTATCCCAGGTGGCTGCATATCTTATTCCCACTATTTTGCCTAACTCTGCCGGAGATATTCCGTTTTTCTTAAAATACTCAATCATACAACACTCGAAACCATTAGAAGAACTTACAGATGCGGCAAATTTGTTAGAAGCAGGAGAATTGCTGACCCGATACTTTGCCTCAATATTTTCACTGTTTATTACCGGAAAATTCGGGTTATTGATCCACATCTTTATTTTCCAGGTGTCATCATTTTTTTCAAGCAGGAAGTTGCCGATGTTTTCGGTAATTCGGATATTACCGGATCGGTTTGTCATGTCGAAGTATTTTGTTGTAACCAGGGCTGTATTGGATCCTGTCGGTTTTGTCTGAATCCATTCTATATTGATGGTTTCGGCGGTCATTTCAGTCTTGTTCCTCTCTAACACCGGTTTCATCGTTTCCGACAGGGACATTATTTTGTTGCCAAAACCTATTACCTGACCATCTTCCGCATACATATCCGGAATGATATCCCATTTTTTTTCTTCGAACAATTTGAAATATCCTCTTACAAAATCTTCTGCCGACTTCATCTGATCTTCCTGACTGAAGACTATCGCAGGAAGTAAGGCAAATAAAAAAAATTATTTTTTCATGATTGTAAGTTTTACGAATTATTTCAGGCGAACATATTTTTCAGTGAAATATTTTTCCGGAAGATTCCAGTTTTCATCAACCGGCCAACGCTGTATGAGTGTGTCATTTCTGACTTCTATCAACATATTGAGTGTTGTCCCTTTCCCCTCCTGGAAAAGTTTATTTTCTACAATATGCTCCTTGTAATGATTGCCTTCAGATATTGTGTAAGTACCCCAGCCATAATTATCATACACCACAGTATCCATCTGAAAGAAACCGGCAAATGCGAAACTTCCGTCTGTCCAGAATTTTACTTGTGAACCGGTGTCTTGTCTCACAAAGGGAGGCTCATTGATGCGATCCTCTACCTTCACCAAACGCCAGGCACCCTCAATTGGGCCATTTTGAGGGAAACTGCTACATAAGATCATCCCCAAAATGATCAGTGAAAGAAAAACTTTCGTTTTCATGATTTGATAAATTTTTATAATCCAAATAAGTTTTTTTGATAACAACCCAAAGCTTTACTGCCCAACCCATACCATAGTCAATCCTACACTATGGTCCACCTAATCTGACTCCAAAATAAATCCGACACTAACTGTAATTTGGTATTAAAATTATACGACTTAACAACAGGACGTTATAACTAATAATACAAAATTTTGTATTATTTTGACAGCGTGTTTTTTACATTTGTATTTTTCCTACAAATATTTAGTATAAATGCTTGATTATTAGAAATTAAGATGATTTATTTTGTACAAATCATTGTAAAGGCGGGAGACGTTAATTTTTTTAAAAACCAGGTTCTGATGTATTTGTTTAATATCGCCGGTCGCGCATGGTTTGTGTAGACCCCTGTACATTCGGGGTACTTTTGGAAGACCTGTTCCCGGAACGAAGTTGTGTTTCAAGGCGTGCGTTGATTGTTCCCTTTTTTTCTTTGTCAAGGTATCTTTCAAAGTCGGTCAGTTCCTTTTCTATGCGTTTCTGCTCGGCCTTCATCTCTTCGGGCGTGGAGGTGTACTGTGAGATGGAGAGGTTGCGGGGATTTCCCGTTTTGTAGATTTCACCCTCATATTTCCGCTGACGGAAGAAATCGTCGATGGTGCCATACAAGCTGTTGTTGAGAGAAGATGCCATTACAGGCATGCGGCGGGTATAGGGTTCGAGTGCACTGTAGGGTATCCAGAAGAGGGGATAGCGGGTGGTGGTGGCGTCGGGGGTATCCATACGGTGAAGTACCGGACAAATGGCGAGCGGCGTTACACAGAAAGCGGAGGTGGGGGTGTCTACATAATAGAGCTCTTTCATAAAATATCCCTGCACTTCGCGGGAAGGAATATCGGCATCGTTCACCACGATACTGCCGTTCACGGTCTCATGGTAGATGTCGAACCGGTCCATAAATTCCTGTAGATTGATCTTATAGGCTTCCGTGAACTCTTCCCGTCCGTCGAGGTACTCATAGGCTGTAACCGATCCCTTTTCCAGTAGCCGGAAGATCTGCGAGAAGAGGTTCATTTTTCCGGCGGTGGCTGTTTCCTGGTAATAGAGTGGGGCATTGACCTCCCGGGAGAGGTCGAGGTACCGGTAGATGATGCGCGACCATCGGGCATTGGCAATGATTTCTTCTTCCTGATTGTTTTGCACTGCGTCGGGGCTGGCCGTGATGGTCGCCTGCTGATTGTTTTCACGCTGACGTCGCTGCTCAATTCTTTCCCGTGCGGTGGCTTGAGGGTAAAGGGCAATGACTTGCGCCAGAAAAAGGAGTAGAATGAATATTGTACGGATTGTCATAATTTTTCAGTTATCAGCGTTCAGCATTCAGCTTTTGGGTTGGGTTGATGATAATTTCAACGGTTAGTTTTCAGCTTCGTTTTCATTAATTAATTCTGAGTTCCATCACTGCGATCTCGCGCTCCGTGCCATCGGGACCGGCAGCACGGACACCGGAGATGTAGAAGTAACTGCCACGGGCAAGCCGTCTGATCTGCTCGCGTTGCCGGTCGGAGAAGCGGTTCCCATTGGACACTTCTGGAATGGCATTGCCCATCGAGTCAAAAGAGACCGTGCGAAAGCTTCTTACCTGAAAGGGTACGTGGAGAATGCCGTCGTCGATGGCTGCCTTCAATCCTTCGCTGCTCAACAGTGCAGCCTTGGGGATACTGCCACCCTTTCGGCTGACCACATTGCCGTTTGTGTCGCGATACTCCAGAAAGGGCGTGGGGTCGGGGAGCGCTCGTACCCTGAACTGTTGCGAAGTGAGTGGTCGGACAGTACCTCCAGCGGTGCGGGCTGAAACCGATAGCGTAACATCCTGTCCCACCGTGGCAGGGCGGACCGACCATTTGTTGCCTCTGCGGCTCAACTGTCCTTTTGAAATGGTGGCGTTGATGTCTTGTGGCGCGAACCCGGGTACGGAGATGGCAATCTCATTGTCGATGCCGGCATAGAGCACATTCATCAGTGTGGGTGCGATGGTGGCCATGGGCTCCACCACGGTGTAGCTTCCCGAAAAGGGGTATTGCTCAGATGTGCCGCTTCTCCCGGCCATCTCCAGATATCCCTCCAACGGGAAGGTGCCGGTACTGTTTGCAGGCAGGGAGAAGGCGCTATTCACCGTTGCGGGCTGTAGTACGCCGTTCAGGGTGAGCAAGGGATGATGGGTGGAGTCTTCGGCTGCAAGGATGACCCGGGCATTGTAGGTCCCACCTTGAATCACTACATCTGATTCCGGAATCAGTCGGGCACTGAGCCTGTTCATCCTGAAGTCGCCCGCATCCACGCTATTCAGAATGCTTGACAAGGCTTCTCCTTCGGCGGATCGTACATCGTTCTCGATTTTTGTTAGCAGGGTCAATGCAGCTGCCAGGGGCATGTTATCAAAAAGGGAAGCTTCCCAGCTCTTGTTCCCAGTTCTGGATACGGTACTAAGACTCTTCTGTATAATTTTTCTTCGAGCGGAATCAGTTACCAGTCCTGCCACTGTCTCACGGTAAAGAATGAGCGATTCCTTCAGTTTTTTCCCTTCACCTCCAACGGGTGAGAGCATCACCACCGATGCTGCTTCAAGATCTTCCTTGTGTTTTATATGCGCTATATCCGCTTTTTTGCCGTCTGCTTGCCTTACCATCTGCAGTTTCAGCTTGGCGATATACTGCGTGAGCGAATCGCTCATTGTACGCACCAGCACACCTTTATCGTACCAGCTTCCGGCCTTCTCCCGGTTCTGACTGTTATACGATTCCAGCTCATTCATGATCAGATTGTTCTGCTCTTGCATGGTACTGGAGGTGTCGTGGAGGCTGTCGTCCACCAGACTGAATCCATCCAGTACCTCGACTGAGACGTTGAGGGCCAGCATGGCGATGAACACCAGGTACATCAGGTTGATCATCTTCTGACGGGGGGAGTTGGGACTGTTGACTGCCATGGCGGTGATGCGTTATTTTGGATCGGCGGAAGCCTGATTGCCCCGGTTGGGCGTCATGGCCTGCAGCATGCGGGCATAGGCCGCATTGAGTTCTGTGAGCTGTGCTGCCATTTTCTCTGTTTCCCGTTTAATCACATTTCCTTCGGGCAGACTGTCGCTGTACATCGTGCCAAGACGAGTGAGTCCCTTGTTGATCTGCTCAATGCTGTTGATCTGGCTACTGACTTCCTTCAGCTGAAGTTCATAGAGGCTGTTCAGACCGGAGAGTGTGCGGTTCAGGCTCTCCAACTGTTTCTCGTAGGTGTCGGCCCGGGTTGAAAAAAGGGAGAGGTTATCTGCGCTGCTCCTGTATTCGGTGGTTCCTTGGGGTGCGTGGGATGTTGTAGTTGCGGGAGTTTCCGAAACGGGGTATTGTTGCATGCCGTCAAAAGACGATGATGTACTGTGGGGCGTACTCATGGCCTGGGTGAGAATGTCGGAGCCATCGGTGGGATGCTCAACAGCTTTTCCGTTGCCGAGTGCGGGAAAAACCTGTTCCCAGGGGTAATCGCGTACGGGCGTATCGAATGCAGAGAGGATGAAGACAATCACCTCGGTGACCATCCCGATAAAGAGCATCTCGTTGCCATAGGGAAAGTGAAGCAGCTTGAACATGGCTCCCAGGATCACCAGTGCAGCGCCAAAACTGTAGGCAAAGTGGATCGTCCGCTTGCCCTTTTCGGTCTGAAGAAAGCGTTCCAGCCTGTTTTTATATCTTTTGTATGCGTTCATATCGATCTGTGTTGTGGGTCGTTTATATTTATCTGCTGCCGGCTGTCTGTGTACGCACGCACCGGAAGCTGATCCAGGATCGTCCCTTGTCGCGTGCTTCGCTGTCTCGCATATCAGAACGGATAAAGGTGGCGATATCCTTCCAGGATCCCCCCTTGACTACTTTCCGCTTCAGCAGGGTGGGGTCATCGGCAGTGGCACGGGTACTGTATTCCGGGTTCAGGTTGCTCATCAGTGCATTTCCCGATGCGGTGTAGGAGGTCGATGTCCATTCGGCTGCGTTTCCGGCCATATCGTAGAGCCCGAACTGGTTGGGTTTGAAACTCCTGACTTTTGCCGGGATCAGGTGGTTGTCGGCCGCATAGGCCCCGTCTCCGGGGTTGAAGTTTGCCTGGTAACAGCCATTCTCGCTGGTGGTTGCGTCACTCTCCCACGGATAGCGGTTGTTGGAGTTGGCATTGCGTGCCGCCAGTTCCCATTCGGCTTCAGTAGGCAGTCTGTAGCGTTCGACCTGCATACCCTCTTTGTTCATACTGCGGCGCAGGAAGAGCGTACGCCACTCGCAGAAAGCGGTAGCCTGCTCCCAGGTTACACCCACTACCGGATGGTGGGCATAGGCGGGATTGGAAAAGTAATTGCGAAGGTAATATTCGTTGTGGGACTGCGGGAAATCGTTCACCCAGCAGGTGGTATCGGGGTATATGTTGACGATGTGGGTGTGGACAAAATCGTAAAGACTACTCAGGGGACGGGTGAGTGTCTGGTTGATGACCCGTCCGTCGGGGGTAATGAAGGCAGTATCTTTCGATATCAGCGGCGCATTGCTCGCGGTGCCTTCCAGAAAGGGACGGTATTCACTCCGGACGGCCATGGCTTCATCGAACCACTCGTAGCGAAAGTTGAGCTGGGTGGCATCGAGCATCTTCACGCCGGTGATGGGATGGGTCTTGTAGAGGCTGTTGATGGCTGCCTCCTCCTCTTCGGTGTTACGGGTCCAGGGAATGGGGACCGACCAGTTGAGGCGGGGTGTGATCGGGTCGCCGTATTCATCTTCGGTGATCTTATAAAAGTCGTCGCCTGCGTAGCGAGGGTCGGCCATCCTCTCCCGGATGATGGAGTCGCGCACCCAGTAGACAAACTGTTTGTACTGCGAGTTGGTGATTTCAGTTTCGTCCATCCAAAAGTTGTCGACCGATATGCCGCGGGTGGGGATGGTGATACCCCAGAGTGAGTCGGTCTCTCCGGGACCCATGGTGATGGAGCCGCGGGTCACGAGCACCATGTTGTAGGGTGTGGGCTCATCCCATACCCTGCCGACAGGTACGCCGGTGAGCTCTCCGCCCACAGTACTCCCGATTCCACGACGGCCGCAGGAAAGGAGAACGCCCAGTATCAGGATGATGATCAGATATTGTTTCATTGGGTTTATATTTTTAGCTGTCAGGACTCAGAAGTCAGGATTCAGGACTCTGATGTCAGCTTTTTAGGAGCAATTTCTTATATTCAGCGGTATGCAAGTTGTTTTTACATTATCACATTGGCACATCATCACATCATTTCATTGGCCCATTCATCTCAAAGCAGCCGGATGCTTTTTTGGGGCTGTAGTTTCGGCCTGAAATAGTCTAGCGGAAAATCATACCGCAAGTAGAACTCGTGGCTACCTTTACTTATGCTTCCCGGACCGTTTGTATGTTTGTTGTATGCATATCCCATTTCCAGACCCTGAAAAGTAGCACCACCAAAAATAACATATCCGTCACCTGGCAACCAGCTAAAGCCGCCTGAAAACCTTTTGTCGTATTCCAGGCACAGTGTTGTCTGCACCATCGTCTCACCGAAATCGGACTGTACCCACACCATGGGTTGTATTGCTAACGGATAAAATAGCGCGATATTGTATCCGGCCATAAAATTTAATGAACGGGGAATTACGGAGCGTGCCGAGTCGCTCTGAAGGTCGGTAACCACAGAATCGCTGAAAGCATAAAACCGTGGTTGGGTAATGTGTAATGCTGAAAGGCCCACGAATCCTTGCTTGCCATTCCAGGCGATGCCGGCATTCAGATCGGGCAACTGTTTGTCCGCTGGATTCACCTGTAATAAAGGCTTCCCATAACCCTCTCCGGGAATGGTTCTCCGGTTCCCTGCATCGAATTGCAATTTGTAGATACCTGCCTGCAATCCTATTTGCAGGGCTCCATTATCTATCTCCCTGCGATAGCTGTACTGTCCGGCAAGGAGTGAATTGCGAATCGATCCTGTCTGTTCGCTGAAGACCACGATGCCCGCACCATGCCTCCTGCGGAGAAACTCTACCGGTAAATCGGCCGTAAGAATTCCTTTTTGCGGCGCATTTACTATGCCGGTCCACTCATAGCGATAGGCAGCCGCAGTGCGAATCTGTTCCGTGGCTCCTGTAAAAGCAGGGTTGTAGAAACTCCTCACTGCCCAATAGTGACTGAACAGTACATCCCACTGTGCCTGTATCGGCCAGATGCAGCACAGCAGAAAAAGCGATATAAAACGAAGTCGCCTTTTTCCCATTACAACGATAACGGGAAAAAGAGTGGAAAATTGTATGGTGAAGGGATAATAGGTAAATTTTCCACAGGGTTCCTGTAAAGAAGCCGTTATATCCTACAATTATTTTGACGACGGGTCATTACAAACTTTCCGGCTTTACACGCATAAAGCGGAGCATGCCGAGCATCCATTTGGGGAGAGGTTTTTCGGGATCGCGTTTGCGGAGATCGAGATAAAGATTCATCTTCTTCATCAGCGGAATCTTGTGTGCCTCCACCAACTCTATCAGCGTTCCATCGGGATCTTCAATGTATGCAAACTGGCCAGCTGCCTCGCCCATGTCGAAAGATTCCCCCTCTTTGAAGTTCCGGGAGCTGTCGACTGTGAAGGGGTAGCCCATCTCTTCACATTTCCTGCGCAATGCGTCGGTATTGCGGACATCGAAGCATACCTGGATAAATCCCGGGTCGCCCCAGTAACGTCCTTCGTAGATCTTGCGCGGCATGCGGTCGATAGCTTGTACCAGTTCGATATATGATTGACCAAACAATTCGCTGAAACTACCTTTACGTGGCTTGCTGTGTGAAAGGATACGGCGGCGGAACCGACCTTCACCTGCGGGGAGTGCCTTCAGATCGTCGAACGTACCTGTTTTATCGGCTACAATCGCATCATAGCCGAGGATATCGCGGTATATGGGCATGGCTTTTTCAATATCGGTCACTCCAATCATGGCACCGGCAATACCTCCTGTAAGCCGTTTCTCATCGCGGTAAACTGAATGTTCGTGTATAATCTGAAAGATATTTCCAAAAGGGTCTTTCATGAAAAAGGTCGGGTTCCCGTCAATGCCATCGGAGAGTCTTCCCAGAATATATACATTTCTCTTCCTGCTGAAGAGTTCGTATGTTTTTACCACATTGCGGCTTTTTATCTTGGCTGCGAACACACCCAGATCGCCTGCCTGTATCTCAAAGCCAATGGGTTGTGGCTTGCGTTCGGAATATTGCCAGATCTCAAACCCTCCGCCGCCCTGTAGATTCAGGGCAATGGCCGCCCTACGTTTCTGTGGCTTTCCACCGGTATAGGGAAGCATGAGTTCTGCTACTTTGTCGTCTTCGAGGATACGGATATCCATATTAAAAACGTCGATGTAATATTTCCAGGCATCGGCGAAGTTTTCCACGCCGATGCCGACTTGCTGAATACCGGCAATGTTGTATTTATTTTCCGTATCTGTCATCTTTTGAAGGGTATATGTTTCACAATCGGAATCAGGTGTTTTTTATTTTCCGGACGATTCTGCGGGAGATGCTGGGGAAAAACCGGTTGATGAAAACCATCAGCAGTTCTTTTCCACCGACCAATACCTCGGATTTTTGTTTGTGGATGGCCTTTACGATTTTTCGGGCTGCTTTCTCTGCCGTGATTCCTTTCTCCTGGCCTTCGTCCATAAGGTTGTGTTTGCTACCGTCGACCTCCAGTGCATTGAACGATATATTCGTTCTCACACGTCCTGGACAGACCATCACCACCCGGATGTGGTCGTTATAATACTCTGCCTGCACTGTTTCGAAGAAGCCGTAAAGGGCAAATTTTGAGGAGGCGTAGGCCGAGCGCAATGGAAAACCGAACTTTCCGGAGATACTGCTGGTGACGGCAATCGTACCTCCTCCGTTTTCAATCATTTTTAAGAGCAGTCGTTTTGTAATTTTTACCGGTGCGAAGAAGTTTACATCCATGATTTTCCTGTCTACCTCAAAGTCGGTCTCTGCGGTTTTGCCTCGTTGACTGATACCGGCATTGAGGAAAGCGATGTCTATCTGGCCAAAAATAGCCAGTGCCTTGTCGGTAAGTTCGTCGATCTGTTCCAGCCTGGAGAGATCATATGGAAGAATCTCGCAGCGTGCTCCCAGCCGGATACACTCTTGTTGTACCACCGCCAGCCTGTCGGCCCGCGTGGCAGTAAGGATGAGGTTCGACTTCTCACCAGCAAACTGATAGGCACACGCTTCGCCGATACCCGACGAGGCACCCGTAATCCATATGATTTTGTTGGTAGGCATGTTTTTAGCTTTTAGAAATCAGGAATCAGGAATCAGCTTCAGTAATCTAATTTTTCAATTTCAGCGGTTTGCAAGTTAATCTTTCAATAACTCCTCCCAGAGCCGGGTCCTGAAATCGTTGATGGAGTGGGGAGCACATTCATCCACATTGCTCACGTTGCGCGAGGTGTAGATCATCTGCTCCAGATAGTAGGGAGCCCGGTTGGGCCCTTCACCGAGGTTGATCAGTACCGTCTCTCCGTTCTTGATCTGGTTTTTCCTAAGTGCGATGAAGAATCCGGCCATGGCCACTGCCGAAGCGGGACCGGGGATCACCTTCTTCTCATAAGCCATCAGCTTTCCCATGGGCAACAGCTTCCTCTCCCGCATGCGCAGAAAGGCGCCACCGGAGGCTTTCACCAGCTTTGCTACAATAGGGTAGGTGGCCGGGTTGCCGGTGGCCAGTGTGGGCACTTCAGTCCGCGGGTCGTCGATTATCGGATAATCTTTCTCGTATCCCTCAGGGAAGCCGGCTGCTTCGGCCTTTTCCCAAGCCTGTACCATCGGATCGCACTTGTCGGTCTGCACCAGCAGAAAGCGGGGGTTCTTCAGTTCGGGATACACATGTTTTATTTCACGTATTCCTTTGTCGATAGCAATGGGTCCGGTACCGCCACTCACCGCCTGAATATAAACATCGGGAAATTTCTCCATCTGCCGCAGCCACTCAAAAACCATGGTTTTCTTGGCTTCTACACGGATGGGGTCGATGTTTCCTGTAGACATGGGAATATTGTGAATTTTGGCATATCCAGCCGCAATTTCTTTCGTCCTTGCATAATCACCCATCACCCGGAATACCTGCTGCCCGTATGAGCTGATTGTAGCCTCCGAGGTCTTGATGGCATCCTCGGGCATGAAGACGGAACAGTTCACGTTGGCCATGGAGAGGTATTTGGCATAGGCCGTGGCGGAGTTACCGGTAGAAGCGATGCAGTACTGTTTGATGCCGATCTCGTTGAATAGGCTGGCTGCCATAGAGGCCGCAATATCCTTGAATGTGCCCGTACCGCCGTTCAGATCATTGCGGTAGACATGCACTTTGATGTCTATATGAAACTCTTTTCTGGCAAACTCTTCCAGAAAAGTCCATCGCTCCACGGGAATGGCACCTTCACCCTTGGAGATGATGTGTCTTCTTCTCAGCAGGGGGAGAAAAGGAAAATAATGCCAGAAGCTGTCTACCTTGCGCCGGATGATGCGTGGCAAACGTTGGTATCTCCTGTTGTACCACACCTCGGAGTGTTTGCTCCCACATTTGGGACATTGCTGGTTCTGGTCGAACCATGTCCAGAAATTGGGTGTCACATAACCACATTGCGTACAGGTCAGGTGATATTTGTGCTGTATCTTGACACGTAACATGGAATAAGGGTATCTGATTATTCAATCGACATCGATTGCATCTCTTCTGCCTTATATTTTCCGGCTTCGAGATTTATTTTTATTTTTTTGAAAACGGCAATGGTCTCATCTACCTCCTTCTGAGTGTGGGCAGCAGTAGGAATAAGGCGGAGCATCAGCACGTCTTTCGGAACGACCGGGTAGGCAACGATGGAGCAAAAAACACCGTGATTTTCACGCAAATCGACTACGATATTGGTGCCCTCGGCCACGTTTCCCTTCACGTAAACCGGAGTGACGGGCGACTGGGTATTGCCGATATTGAATCCTTCGGCTAGCAGTCCTTTCTGGAGTGATCTGGCTACCTTCCAAAGATTCTCCCGGTGTTGTGGCTGCGTTTGCAGTATCTCCAGCCGTTTCAGTGCGCCGATGACCATGGGCATGGGGAGCGATTTGGCAAAGATCTGTGAACGCATGTTGTATTTCAATGAATCCACGATCGCCTTTTCGGAGGCAACAAAAGCACCGATGCCGGCCATAGACTTCGCAAAGGTGGCAAAGTAGATATCCACCTCATCCATCAGCCCGAAGTGCTCGCTGGTACCTGCGCCGGTCTCTCCCATGGTGCCAAAGCCGTGGGCATCGTCGATCATCAGACGGAAACTGTACTTCCCGCGCAGCTTTACAATGCCGGGGAGATCGCCAAGACCGCCCGACATGCCAAAAACACCTTCGGTAATGACCAGGATGCCTCCACCGGTTTCTTCCGCCTTCCGTGTGGCAAAGCCGAGCATCTTGTCACACCGTTCCATGTCGTTGTGTGGATATACAAAGCTCTTGCCTCCTTTGGACTTGTGGAGGAAGATCCCGTCCATGATGCAGGCATGTGATTCGGAATCGTAGACGATGACATCGTTTCTTGAGACCAAAGAATCAAGGATCGATACCATCCCCTGATAACCATAGTTCAACAGATAGGCTGCCTCCTTCTTCTCAAAACGGGCCAGTTTTACTTCCAGCTCCTTGTGGTATTTTGTCTGTCCCGACATCATCCGGGCACCCATCGGGTAAGCCATGCCCCAGTCGGCTGCAGCTTTGGCATCGGCTTCACGCACTTCCGGATGGTTTGCTAGTCCCAGGTAGTTATTTAAACTCCAGGTGATTACTTCCTTGCCGTGAAATTTCATCCTGGGTCCGATCTTACCTTCCAGTTCGGGAAACATAAAATAGCCTTCTGCTTTTTGGCGGTACTGCTCCAATGGACCGTTGACGTTTTTCAGCCTGTCAAAAATATCTGTCATGATTTGTAAATATGATTTTAATGATTTTCCTGTATATCCTCTTCTTCCTATTCCTGTGGCTGATTTTTCATCTCCACGAATTCCACATCTTCCACTTCACTCTTCTCGAAGTTCTTTTTCTGATATTCAATGATGCGATCCTCCTGTGTTTCGGGTGGTCGGGGCTGTGATGCACGCTGCTGCGGTCTGGGAGGTGATTGCTTCTGTTTTTTACCTACCAGGAGACTGATAAATGCTTTCATCAGCATATAAACTATGGTGAAAAAGAGAAAAAATCTAATTAGAATTCCCATAAGGTTTGTATAAAAATTAAAATGATAGTAAAGATACGATGAATCGGCTGATACACAGGATTGGTTTGAATTATTTAACGATTGAGTTCTGGGTTACCAGTGATAGTATGATGTAGGCGAGTATGCCCAGAGCGATACCGGTCAGGCCCCACAGCGCGACAAAAATGATCATCAGCACTGCCAGAAGCCACTGTCGTATATTGCCTTTCAAGGATATCTTTTTTATTTTCAGTGAAAACATCGGTATCTCTGATATCATCAACCAGCAGAGAAGGATGACGAGAATGACGGTTACTGGAAAAAAAAATTTGCTATTGCCTGCTATATCTGAGACGGCTACCGTAAAACTTACCCAGAAAAGACCGTTTGCCGGGGTGGGTAATCCCCTGAACGATATGGTCTGTCGCTCGTCTATATTGAATTTAGCCAGTCTCAATGCCGAAAATAATGGAATCAGAAAAGCAATGTAGGGAATATAAAACTGCCACTGCCCAGTCATCACAGGAAGCTGTGTATGGTCGCGCAGTAAAATAAAAAGGGCTGTTGCCGGAGCCACACCAAAGCTGACCACATCGGCCAACGAGTCAAGCTCTTTACCTGTGTCGGAGTATGCTTTCAGCCATCGGGCAAAAACTCCGTCGAGAAAGTCGAAAAGAGCAGCCACAATCACCCAGACTGTTACAGCGGTAAAATTTCCTTCAAAGGCCATCGTGATGGCAATGCACCCTGAGAACAGGTTGGCAAGCGTGATAAGATTGGGTATATTTTTCCGCATGACTATTATCGATTTTGTTTATTCAGGCGTGCAAGAAAAGTGACATTGGCACGGACCTCTTCGCCATAATCTACCAGAATATCACTGTCAGGTGGCAGATAGATATCCATCCTGGAACCCAGTTTGATAAAACCCAGCTGAGAACCGATATGAACCGTTTCTCCTTCCTTCACATAGGTGATAATACGCCTTGCCACGGCCCCGGCAATTTGTTTAGAGAGAATTACCCCGTGTTCCGGAGTTTCTATCAAAATGTTGGTGTGTTCATTCTCACTGCTGGATTTGGGTAGAAAGGCGGCATGAAAGTTCCCGTCCACATGCGAAAGATGAATGATCTTTCCGGTCACGGGCACCCAGTTGGAGTGGGCGTTGAAAAAAGACATGAAGATGGATATTTTTATTCTTTCGTCGTGCAGAAACTCATCCTCTATCACCTTTTCAATGGCGACAATTTTCCCGTCGGTGGGAGCATTCACCAGACCGTGTAAATCACCTTTGTAGTTTCGTTCCGGCCTTTTGTAAAAGTTAAGCGTCATGGCGAAAAGGAGCAGCGAGAGAGCAAAAAATATGGTCGTAAAAAGCGTTTCCGGCATCAAAATGAAGTTGCCCAGGTTAATAAGCAGGAGTACTGTAAATATCCTTATTAACGGAGCTTTACCCTCTTTATGAATCTGAATTTTATTTCCCATTAATCTACTTTGAAATGATGTTGCTGGTAGGTTGAATCTATTCGGGCCTCCTCTGGTAAATCGTGGTAAATGCTGTCGGATTTCCTTTCCACCTCATCCCGGTAATTTTCTGGGACATATTCATCCCAGAAATTCTTGTTCATATAGGGTACGATGGCAGGTACAACTGCCTCTACGCGTTCGAAGAAGAATGACTCCTGCCGTGTCTTCCGGTTGATGACTGTTTCATTTTTATCGAGCATCAACACCAGGTTCAGAAGGATACTCAAAAACAACATCATCGTACCCATGGCAATCACGCTGCCAAGTATGCGGTTGATGAAGCTCAAGAGAACCACGTCAATGAACTTCTGTAGGAGACGGCCAATCAGTGAAAGCAGGATGGCAATGAGTGCAAATGCCAGCACGAATGACAATACCCTTGCTGCATTGGGAGAAAGCTCCAGTAAACGTTGTATTTCAGGGAGTAATTTTTCGGCCAGTTTCCCGCCAAAGATGGCTGCAAGTACAATGGTTGCCAGCCCCACAAGCTGCATGATGAGCCCTTTGCGGTAGCCGTTAACAAAAACAATTAACAGCAGTATGCCTACGAGTAGATCGAACCAGTTCATGATTTCTTTGTAAGTGTTGCTTTTTCGGCAACCACCTGTTCATTGAGAAAGAGGGATGCCTGTTGTTTGAATTTTTCGGGCGATTCGGTCGTGAAGTAACGGACAGTGCCTTTACGGGTACATCGCTCCTCCATCTCCGGATGTCGGTGTAAATAGTCTTTCAAGCTGGAAGCAACGTAGCTTCCCTGTGCAATCACCTTCACGCCTGCCGGCAGAAAACGTTTTATTCCGTGCATCAGCAAAGGATAGTGGGTACAACCCAGAATGAGGGTGTCGATCAGCGGATCCTTCTCGAGTATGCGACCGATGTGTTGCTTCAAAAAGTAGTCGGCTCCCGGCTTGTCGAACTCCCTGTTCTCCACGAGGGGAACCCACATGGGGCAGGCTTCTCCGGTGACCGTAATCTGCGGGTGAAGTTTTTGTACTTCTATTTCGTATGATCCCGACTGGATGGTTCCTTCGGTTCCCAGAATTCCGATGTGATTTGTCCTGGAGAGTCCATTAAGGCTTTCGACAGTGGGACGTATGACACCCAATACCCGACCGGATGGATTAATAATCGGCAGGTCGACCTGTTGTATGGTGCGCAATGCTTTTGCTGAAGCTGTGTTACACGCCAGGATAACAAGCGGGCAACCTTGAGAAAAGAACCATTTTACCGCTTCGAGCGTAAATTCATAGACACTCTCAAAAGAACGGTTTCCGTAGGGGGCACGTGCATTGTCGCCCAGATAGATATAGTCATACTCAGGCATCAGTGATTTTATTTCGGAGAGGACCGTGAGTCCTCCGTATCCGGAATCGAAAATACCGATTGCCCCTGTACCCGGAGCAGCCTGTTTTTTTACCACGACAGATGTTGTTTAACGAATACCCAATTTTTGCTTCACGTAAGGATTGGCATCGACTGCAGAGGGCGATACGAATGCAATTCCGGGGTTGTCAAGGTCGTAAATCACGGTGTAACGTTGTTCAATTCCCACAGCATGGATGGCTTGGCTGATCTTTTGTCTGAGTGGCTCCAGCAAAACCTTTTCCTGATTTTCAATATCTTTCTGTGCCAGTTCCATAAATTGCTGCATTCTGTTTTCCAGCTCAGTGAGTTCCTGCATTCTGCGTAACTTGATGTTTTCGGCCAGTGACGACTGATAGGTGATATAGTCGGAATACTTCTTGTTGTATTCGTTTTGCATCAATTCCAGTTCTTTTTTGTAATTGTCGCTTAAAGCAATCAGCTGCTGTGTGGCAGCCTCTTTTTCCGGAAACTGTTTCAGTAGTTCCGATGTATTTACGAATGCCACAATTACCTGCGGCCCATTCTGTGCAGATACTGTTGTATTGATCAACAAAATAAACAAACTAAGGCTGAAAAAAATCTTCTTTGTCATAATCATTTATTTTATAAAACCATTTTTTTTGTTGTATCACCGGTTGCTTGTCGGGATGGCATCCATCCCTGTGTGTTGCGACCGCATCGGCTTTTACGAAAGCGGATGCGGCCGCTGTCAGGGTAGGAATTAAAATAACAATGTCAACTGGTTACAAATATGCCCATTATCCCGTTTTGCGGGATTTTTATCAGAGAAAGGGCGGTCTCTACAATGTTTTCTTTATCTCGGTCTCTTCGTAGGATTCGATTACGTCGCCCACTTTTATGTCGTTGAAATTACGGATGGTGATACCACATTCGTAACCCGATGTGACCTCTTTCACATCTTCCTTGAATCGTTTCAGTGAATCCAGTTCGCCCGTGAAGATGACGATGCCGTCGCGTATCAGACGGATGCGACTGGTACGTTTGATTTTCCCGTCTCGTACCATACAACCTGCTACAGTTCCCACTTTCGTGATCTTAAACACATCGAGTACTTCCACGTTTCCAGTAATATCTTCCTTGATCTCCGGTGAGAGCATACCCTCCATGGCCGCCTTCACCTCTTCAATGGCATCATAGATGATGGAATAGAGACGGATATCCACTCCTTCTTTTTCAGCCTCTTTGCGGGCACTCAGCGAAGGACGTACCTGGAATCCAATGATAATGGCGTCTGATGCGGCGGCCAGTGTTACGTCGGATTCCGATATCTGACCCACAGCTTTGTGAATCACATTTACCTGTATTTCTTCGGTGGAGAGCTGGATGAGTGAGTCGGACAGAGCCTCTATCGAACCGTCCACATCACCTTTCACAATGATGTTCAGCTGCTGGAAGTTGCCGATGGCGATCCTGCGACCAATGTCATCAAGTGTAAGCATCTTCTGGGTACGTATCGACTGCTCGCGCTGTAGTTGTTCACGGCGGTTGGCAATGGAGCGTGCCTCCTGTTCTGTTTCCATCACGTTGAAGGTGTCCCCTGCCTGCGGTGCTCCGTTGAGTCCGAGAATCAGTGCCGGTTCTGCAGGTCCAGCTTTCTCGATGCGCTGGTTGCGCTCGTTGAACATCGCTTTTACACGGCCAAAATAGGCTCCGGCAATCACTATGTCTCCCTGATGCAGGGTGCCATTATCTACCAGTACCGTCGATACGTAACCACGTCCCTTGTCGAGCTCCGACTCGATGATGGAACCCGTGGCCCTCCGGTCGGGGTTGGCTTTCAGCTCCAGCATGTCGGCCTCGAGCAGTACTTTTTCCAGCAGTTCCTGAATGCCGATACCTTTCTTTGCGGAAATGTCCTGCGACTGGTATTTGCCTCCCCAGTCTTCTACCAGGTAGTTCATCTCGGCAAGCCTCTCTTTTATCTTTTCGGGGTTGGCCCCGGGCTTATCTATTTTGTTAATGGCAAATACGATGGGCACACCAGCGGCACTGGCATGATTGATTGCTTCCACCGTTTGCGGCATCACATTGTCGTCGGCAGCCACAATGATGATGGCTACGTCGGTCACTTTGGCTCCGCGGGCACGCATGGCCGTAAAGGCTTCATGACCGGGTGTGTCGAGGAAGGTGATCTTTCTGCCGTCGCTCAGCTGCACGTTGTATGCTCCGATATGCTGTGTGATTCCTCCTGCTTCACCAGCAATCACATTGGTACTGCGAATGCTGTCGAGTAGGGAGGTCTTTCCGTGGTCCACATGCCCCATCACCGTCACGATAGGAGGGCGCGAAATTAAATCTTCGGGATCATCCGCCTCCTCGGCGATGGCCTCAATCACATCGGCACTCACATACTGGGTCTTGAAACCATATTCTTCGGCCACAATGTTGATGGTCTCTGCGTCGAGACGCTGGTTGATGGCTACCATCACTCCCAGACTCATACAGGTGGAAATTACGTTGGTCACCGGTACATTCATCATGTTGGCCAGGTCATTGGCTGTTACGAACTCGGTGAGCTGCAATACACGACTCGCTTTTTCCTGCTGTTTGAGCTCCTCCTGATGACGCTGGGCACTGGCTTCCCTTTTCTCACGGCGGTATTTGGCACCACCCTTTTTACCTCTCTTCTCGGTGAGGCGGGCAAGTGTTTCCTTAATCTGTTTCTGTACATCTTCTTCACTCACTTCTGCCTTAATTGGCTTCCTAAGTGCGGGCTTCCGGTCGCCCCGCGGAGATTGGCCTACAGCACCCGGTTTGTCGATATTTACTTTGGCGCTGCGAATACGCGTACGCTTTCTCTTCTTGCTTTCATCGTCGGAATCGGAAATGATTGGCTGCTTTTTCTTTTCATCGATCGCCTCTTTCTTCAGTATCTTTACTTTTTCCTCCTTCAACCTTTTGCTGTCGAGGGCCTTCTGTTCACGCTCAAGTCTTTCTTTCTTGCGTTGTGCCCTTGATTTTCTGGGAGGACGGGTACGATCGTTGATTGCGTCCAGATCAATGGATCCCTTTACCACGATGTTCGACTCCAGTTTGTTCTTGTGCAGGCGAAACACTTTGTCGGAGCGTGACTGTTCCGATTGAGGAATCTCCTGTTCATCGGTCTCTATCTTCGTTTCTTCTCCTGTTTGCGGAGTCTCCTCTGTTTCTATAGTTTTTTTCGACGTAATGTCGACCTTCTGCGGTTCTACTACGGGAATCTCTTCCTTTACTTCTGCTTCGTGCGTTACGGGTTCTTCTTTGGCTATCACCGGTGTTTTTTCTTCTACTGTCTCTACGGGTTCCTCTGACTTTTTCACTTCCGGCTCTTGTACAATCTCCCGTTTTTCCGGAACCTGAGGTGCCGGCACAATTTCAGTCGTTTTTTCGGGAATAATTTCTGCTTCGGAAATAATTTCTGCTTCAGGGAGGATTTCCGGTTCAGGTTGTTCGACGATAATATTCTCTTCCTGCTTCGGTTCGGCTTTCTTTTTGTGGAGATTGTCCAGATCGATGCTACCCACTACATTGAAATGAGGTTTCAGCTCTTTCGGTATTTCGGTCTCAATGGTCTCCTTTTCCACTTTCTTTTTAGGGGCTTGTTCTACTGGAAGTTCATATCCCTCAATGGCCACAGTCTCGCGTTTTTCATCACGACGGTGCATTTTCTCCCGTGTTTCGGTGGCTTCGCGGCGAATATTTTTGTCTTTCCCGAATTCAGCGATCAGTATGTCGTACTGTTCATCCTCTATTTTGGCGTTAGGATTTGCTTCAATTTCGATACCTTTCTTGTGCAGAAATTCAACAAGGCTGTTGATTCCCACATTCAAATTTTTCGATACTTTAATTAGTCTGATAGGCATATAACTCGTTTATCCTTTTCTCTCTTTTATGGTTGTGAACAGTGTATTGTCAGCGATGATCCTTATTCCTCGACGCTTTTATCGTCTTCTTCATCAAACTCGTAGCGCAGGATGGCCAGTACTTCGTCTACAGTACTTTCTTCCAGATCAGCCTCCCTGATGAGTCTCTCCCTGCTCGTGGCCAGCACATTTTTAGCAGTGGAACATCCGATCTTTTTCAGCTGGTCTATCACCCAGCCATCGATTTCATCACGGAATTCATCGAGGTAGATATCTTCTTCGTCCACATCATCGATATCACGGAATACCTCAATATTGTACCCGGTAAGCATGGAGGCCAGTTTTATGTTGGCTCCTCCCTTACCGATGGCAAGCGACACCTCCTCAGGATTCAAAAAGACCTCAGCGCGACGCTCCTCCTCCTTCACGTTGATGGAGTTGATCCGCGCCGGACTCAATGCACGCTGTATGAAAAGTGAAGTGTTATTGGTGTAGTTAATTACGTCAATGTTTTCGTTGCGCAGTTCACGCACAATACCATGAATGCGGAATCCTTTCATGCCCACACAGGCGCCTACAGGGTCGATCCTGTCATCGTAAGCCTCTACAGCTACTTTGGCGCGCTCGCCCGGAATACGGGCAATCCCCTTGATGGTGATGAGTCCGTCGGCAATTTCCGGGATCTCCTGCTCGAACAATCGTTCCAGAAATACGGGCGATGTGCGGGAAAGAACGATCCTGGGATTGTTGTTCTTATTTTCCACACGGGCAACCACCGCACGGGCATGTTCACCCTTGCGGAAGAAATCACTGGGTATCTGTTCTGTTTTGGGCAGAATCAGTTCATTGTGCTCATCATCGAGCAGCAACAACTCCTTTTTCCATACCTGATACACTTCTCCCGAAACAATCTCTCCCACCTTTTCCTTGTACTTGTTGTACAAATTGTCCTTTTCCAGCTCCAGGATCTTGGATGCCAATGTCTGGCGAAGGTTCAGGATGGTGCGGCGACCGAAATGATCCAGAGACACTTCATCGGTCACCTCTTCACCCACTTCAAAGTCTTCATCAATTTTCAGGGCTTCGGACAGGGCGATCTGCAGGTTCGGATCTTCGAGCTCGTCGTCCTCCACGATGGTCCGGTTACGCCATATCTCCAGGTCTCCTTTGTCGGGATTGATGATGATGTCGTAATTTTCGTCCGTCCCAATCGTCTTCGCTATTACGTTGCGGAATGACTCTTCGAGTACACTGATCAACGTTGCCTTATCTATATTCTTCAGTTCGTTGAATTCGGAAAATGTATCTATGAGACTGATGGTTTCTTTCTTCTTGCCCATATAATATTAAAATCTTATCAGATATTTTGTATATTTTATTTCATTGAACGCTATGCGGAGGTCTTCTGTTACTTCAGTCTTTCGCTTGGCCCCGTCAGGTCTTACTTTCCGTGTGACCGTGAGGGTGAATCCCTCCGGGTCGGATGACTTGAGTATACCTGTCATCTTTTGTCCCTGTTTACTGAGCACCTCTACCTCTTTCCCTTCGTATTTTTTGTACTGACGGGGTATCTTGAAAGGAGAAGTAAGTCCCGCCGAGGTGACTGTAAGCTCAAAATCTTCCACTTCACGGTCGAGTTTCGACTCCAAATGGCGGCTCAGTGCCACACAATCATCAATGTCCACCCCTTGGTCGTTGTCAATCTCGATGGTAATCGCATTGTCTGTCCCTACAATCACATCAACCAGATAGGTGGGTGAATCTTGTAAAAATTCCAACGTGAGGTCGGTAAGCACACTTTTTTCGATCATTTGATACAGCCATGAATAAAAAAGGAAGCGGTGTTTCCTGCTTCCCTCTTTCTTTTCGTCTGCAAAGATATTATTTTCAAACGGATTATCAAAATCTTTGACTTTTTTTTTGGAGCGACACACCCTTTCAGATGTCAACCGAGTGGTAACTACTGGATATCATCTTCGGGTGGCGGAATGATGGCTTCCTTTTCGTCTGTCAAAGAGGCGATCTCCTCGTGGTGTCGTATTTTGTCGATTGTTTCTTCCTCGGCGTATCCGATGATCACGCCAAACTCATAGAGGCGGGTAATGGTGACCCCCTCTTCACGCAGATTTTCCGCTACAACATAGAGCCGGTCCAGATAGTATGCAGAAATGGTGATTACGATCTGTTTCATATTCTTCTTTTCTTTTTTTATTCTTTAAGGTGCAATGGCAAGGCCTGCTCCCACATCTTCGACAGGGATCTCTAACTTTTCAGCCAGTGCGTTTAATTTCTGAATGATCATCTCAGGTGTGGCTTCGGGAAATTTTTCACATAACAGGGCGATGATTCCCGCTACATGCGGTGTGGCCATGCTGGTACCTGAAAGGACACGGTATCTGCCAGGTAGGGGCCAGGAAGAAAGAATGGATACTCCCGGTGCCGCAATGTCAACCAACCCGTTTTTGTTGATGGCCCGATTTGAAAAATCGGCGATCTGACGGGATGAATCAATTGCTCCTACCGCAAGGATGGAAGGACAGTCGGCTGGACTGCCTACTGGACTGAACCGGTTTTTAGAACGCCTGCTTTCATTTCCGGCTGCGGCCACAATAAGTGTTCCTTTTGAAAGTGCAAACTGAGCCGCTCTTTCGTAGGCGATATCGTAACTTTGTCCCGGAAATACGCTCGATCCCAGGGACATGGACAATACATGGCATCCCTGGTTCGCCGCCCATGTCATTCCATCCAATACCCAGGCCTGTGCTCCGCTACCCCGGTTACTCAGTACCTTTCCTGCATAAATATCGGCTTCCGTAGCCACGCCGTAGCGAATACCTTTCGTGTCGGTACGTCCACAGGCAATGCCTACGCAATGCGTACCATGTCCGTGAAGGTCCTCCACAGACTCGTCGGGCACAAATGAGAAAGTTGTCCGATTTCTCTCTTTAAAGTCGGGATGCTGCATGTCCAAGCCGGTATCGAGTACTGCAATTTTAATTCCTGTACCGGTATAAACCGATTCATCTGCCTTTATGGCCTCAATGCCCCAGGTGGCACCGGTTACTGCACCGGCAGATATCTCATCCGGGATATACACAACCTTTTCCGGTTCAATAATATAATCGGTCGTAGCATGCAGTCGTCGCACCATGTCGTCGTCTGCCGACAAAAGTGCAACACCCAGCTCATTATAAAACAGGGCATCCGCATCTCTTATCTTACTTTCATGGATGGTCTCATTCACGAAGTCGGCCGTGTTGGCAACCAAAAGACCCCATTTCTTTTCAAGCAGTTTCGTGATTTTTCCCACATCGATGCTCCCCTCTCTGATGATAAGCAAATACCTGCCCGTGTAAAGCGGATTTCCATATGTCTCCTCCACATATGTATGACTGATTGATTCATCATGAATATTCTTCGTTGAGGTTGAGTCGGGGAGGATTCTTTTTTCTCCTAAAATGGGTGGTTTCATTTTTTCAAATTTTACTGGTTTATACTCCGGTGCAAGGGCCGTACCGGTTCAGTGTACGCATGGTATAACTCACCGAAATAATTGCAGAACATCTACATCGGCAATATGTAGCGTACGCCGCCCGCTATCCGGGCTGTCGGGTGTTTCCTCCAAAATTCCTTTTGCACGCAAAACATTCACTGCCGCAATCTCCCGGGGACTTAAGCGGTGAAGGGAAGTAAGCAGATTGTTTTGTGCATAGATCTTTCTGAGAATACCTGTCTCAGCCTCTGTCAGAAAAACGTTTCTTTTTCCCGGATCAAACCCGGTGCCCTGTTGCTGCATCTTTTTGATACCCTCCTGCCAGATGGCAGTCTCCGCCCTTTTGATGCTGTTTTCTTCCATGACAGAAAAAAGGTTGGGTAGAAACAACCGGGTATAGTAATAACCGGCGGTAAAACCGGCAATAAAAAAATAGATCAGCAGTGAGATGGTTACAGGTCTGCCAAAGTTACAATTCAGAGAATCGCAGTTGCTGTCCACAAGAATATAGTCGGCAATACTTTGCAGGTAGCCGGGAATCTTTGTCAGTTGGGTGAGTGTGACACCGATAATAATTTTTGTCAGCCAATCCGAAACGTCCTCCAGATTTGTGTTGGGAGTATACTTTGTAGTGCGGCCTTCATCTCCCCGGGGATCGTAATTGCGGTTTAGCTTTGGTATTCCGAAGAGAAAACCAAAGAGTACGCCCAACAGCAACGATGCCAGGGAAAGAATGAGCAACAACCCGAAAAAATCCCAGTATGTCCGGGATACAGCAGCACCGGCAAAACACAGTACTATACCGGCAATTACAATCAAAATGGGCCACAGATGAATGGTCCCTGAAATGCGGGAACTGGAATCGTTATCATTCATTGTTTCTTACACCTGATAATTATTCTCAATCATCAGCACGGACCAAACAAACCCTTTTTCCCGTGCAAATCCAAATCCTGCAGTTGCAGGTCTATGAGAACCGGCACAGTTGTAAAACTGTGCGGTAGTTTACGACGCATTTATTGTGCAAGGTAGATGAATCTTTTGAAACAAACAACTTTCAGCAGATAATTTTTACAAGGTCTGTTTTTTACAAAAAATGATTCTCCAATATTGCCGGTCTGATTGAAACAGAACCCTTTCCGAGTACAAAATAAATTCAGTACATTTGCAGGCAGAAATAAACAGGTATGCCAAACAGAAACAACGATGCACCCATTTATCAACCGGCGGTGCTTGATTTTGTAACCATTGCAGTGGAAATTTCATCTTTTCTCGAGAGTGATGAACCCATCTCGCGTGATGAATGGATCGACAGGATATTAAAGATGCTTCCCCTGTTGTATGTAAAAGCTTCACTCCTTCCAGAGACTTATCCATTGAACGATGAGCCGCCAGCCACCTTCGTGCGCGAAGAAGATTATGCACGCGTGTCAGGTCGTGTTGCCTCCATCATGGGAGAGGAAGACATCTATCTCGATGTGTTTGTAGATGACATGAAATACAGCGATACCCCTGTGACAGCAACCATATCGGAAAACATTGCCGATATCTACCAGGATATCCGGAATTTTGTATCGGTCTATCAGTTTGAACTGACTGACCAGATGCAGGATGCAATCTGTGTTTGTAAAGATAATTTCCTGCTTTACTGGGGCCAGAATCTCGTGAATGTACTCCGGCCATTGCACGCACTGAAAAGCAGAGAAACCGGCAAAGAAGAAGATACGAATTTTAACGGGGGTGATCTGTGGGATTAAAAATTACGAAAGAACAATTAGCAGAACTGCCAGTAGAAAAGTTCGAGGGCAGGATTGAAGTGATAGATCGTGAAGAACAACTCCCAAACGCCCTGAGTTATCTCTCTTCTCAGTACGCTCTGGGATTTGATACCGAGACAAAACCGGCTTTCAAACGCGGTCAGTTGAATAAGGTGGCCCTATTACAGCTTGCTACCGAGGATGCCTGTTTTCTGTTCCGTCTGAACAGGATAGGATACCCCGACGGACTGGAGGCAATCATGGTCAATCCGGATATCCGGAAAATAGGTCTTTCATTGCGTGATGATTTTGCCGCTATTCATAAACGCTCTGCCAGCAGGCCTGAGAATTTTATCGATCTGCAACTCTTTGTGGATCAGTTTGGTGTTGAAGACAACAGCCTTCAGAAAATTTACGCAATCTTATTTGGAAAAAAAATTTCCAAGAGTCAGCGGCTCTCCAACTGGGAAGCATCTCTGCTCACTCCCGCACAACAATCTTATGCTGCCATCGATGCCTGGGCATGCCTGCGTATTTATAATCATTTAACCAAAGATTTCTGATGAACGAACAGAACGTAATTGTATTGCGGCCGGGGAAAGAGGAGTCATTGAAACGATTTCATCCATGGGTCTTCTCGGGAGCCATCGCAAGAAAGCCTGACCAGCTCGAAGAGGGCGACGTGGTACGGGTTGTAGATTCCCACGGTAACTTTCTGGGTACTGGACATTATCAGATTGGCAGCATTGCCGTTCGCATTCTCTCATTTCACGATGAATCGATCGGCCTCTCATTCTACGCCACAAATATTGAGAGGGCATATCATTTGCGGCAGCAATTGCATCTCCTTCGTCCCGAAAACAACACTTTCAGACTAGTTCACGGTGAGGGAGATCATCTTCCGGGACTGATTGTCGATATGTATGGGGATACAGCTGTCATTCAGGCTCATTCGGTAGGAATGCACAGGGACCTGAATTTTATTGTAGAAGCTTTGAAACAGGTGCTGCCGGAAGATTTGCCGGAGCATATCTTTTATAAATCGGAAGGAACGTTGCCTTACAAGGCGGGCCTTAATGCCCTGGATACATACCTTGTGGGAGGTGGGCATGTGCAGGATGTTGTACTGGAAAACGGATTGAAATTTCATATAGACTGGCTCAAAGGACAGAAAACAGGTTTTTTTATTGACCAGCGTGAGAACCGCAGACTGCTCGAACAATATGCCGGGGGACGGCATGTGTTAAACATGTTTTGCTATACAGGCGGCTTCTCGGTATATGCCCTGCGGGGCGGAGCCGCAACAGTGACCTCAGTAGACAGTTCCTCCAAGGCGGTATCACTGGTCGATGTGAATGTAGACTTGAATTTTGGCGAAGAGCCTCGTCATCATGCTGTGACTGAGGACGCTTTCAAATTCCTTAAACAGATGCCGCAAGGGAAGTATGACCTCATTGTGCTTGATCCGCCTGCATTTGCGAAACATCGCGGCGCCATCAACAATGCATTACAGGGATACAAAAAACTCAATCTTTCTGCACTGGAAAAGATTGCTCCAGGCGGACTTCTTTTCACTTTCTCCTGCTCACAGGCTATTACAAGAGAACAGTTCAGACTGGCTGTCTTCAGTGCCGCTGCCATTTCTGGACGACGGGTGAGAATCCTGCATCAGCTGACTCAGCCGGCAGATCATCCCGTCAACATATATCACCCCGAGGGAGAATATCTGAAAGGATTGGTACTTCAGGTAGAGTAAGCCGAAAAACATGTTTAAAACTGTTTAAACGGTACTTCTTTAGTTAAATTGCTCGAAATACAGAAATTTTCTGCCTGCAAATCGTGTTTTATAACTCAAAAGCTGCTATATTTGCAACGTGTTTTTCATGGTATTAGATTTAAGGTTAACAATGAAGATTGGTTGTCGTGAGACAACCTTTCCTTTTTTATAGACTTTCATTTTCTCCTCTCTTTATTTTCACAAATTATAATGGGTTGAATTGCGACGAATGGGTTGTTTATTGTTATTTTTGTGTGAAAATTGTTCTAAAAAATGGAGTTCAGGACAGCCATACAAATTCACTCGTCGGATACCCCGATCACGCATACTTCCCAAATTATGCTTTTGGGTTCCTGTTTTTCTTCCCATATCGGAAACCTGTTGCTCCGGCACAAATTCAGGGTGGAGGAAAATCCTTTTGGTATTCTATATAATCCCTTTTCCATTTCCCAGGCCATCAACAGATTGTTGTCGGGCGTTTCCTTTTCTGAGTATGAGCTCATTTATTATCAAGGACTTTATCATAGCCTGATGCATCATGGACAATTTTCAGATACAGAAAAAAAAGGATGTCTTGAAAAAATTAGATGCCGTTTTGAGCCGGCAGCAGAAAAAATTCATCGCACCACACACTTCCTGGTTACGTTCGGCACAGCTTATGCTTATCGTTGGAAAGAAAATGGGGAAATCGTAGGAAACTGTCATCAGATTCCTGCGGACAGGTTTATCCCGGTACGTTTATCGGTGGAGGAAATCGTGGAAGATTGGAAAGAGGTTATTGGGGCGGCGATAAATGAAAACCCCGATGCACGGTTTCTTTTCACCGTCAGCCCTATTCGTCACTGGAAGGATGGTGCTCATGAAAATCAACTGAGCAAATCGATCCTCCATCTGGCCATAGATCGTTTGAAACAAAATTTTCCCGAGGTGGTACATTATTTTCCAGCTTATGAACTGATGATGGACGAACTGCGCGATTATCGGTTTTATACGGAAGACATGATGCACCCCACACCACTTGCAATTGAATATATTTGGGAAAGATTTTCGGATACTTTCTTTTCGGAGAAGACCCGCAGCATAAATACGGAATGGGCACAAATCAGAAAAGGACTTGATCACAGACCGATTTATCCCGATACTCCATCTTTCCTTTCTTTTAAATCAGCGTTATCTCAAAAACTCGAAATGTTTGTCGCACGATATCCGGAGATATCGTGCGATGAGGAGAGAAATCTCCTACAATCAAAATAATTCAAATTATGACTTATTCTATCCAACAAATAGCATCTATACTCGGTATTAAACCGGATAAATTGCATCCTTCACAAATTAATAGGTTGCTTACCGACAGTCGTAAGCTGTCAAACGGAGAAGAAACGCTCTTTTTTGCGCTTGAAACAAAAAATAACGATGCACACGTCTTCGTGAAAGAACTGTATGAACGGGGTGTCCGAAATTTTGTTGTGACCAAAATAATGCCCGAATGGAATCAATTCAGTGATGCCAATTTCCTGAAAGTAAAAAACAGTCTGTTGGCTCTTCAGAAAATTGCCGCACATCACAGAAACATGTTCGACATACCGGTTATCGGCATCACAGGGAGTAATGGGAAAACAATCGTGAAAGAGTGGCTCTATCAGCTTCTGGATAAAAATTTCAACATAGTACGCTCGCCACGAAGTTACAATTCACAGATAGGCGTTCCATTGTCTGTCTGGCAACTCAATGGAGAGACTGAACTTGGAATTTTTGAAGCAGGCATCTCCTTGCCTGATGAGATGGAATATCTGGAGCCTATCATCCGACCCACAATTGGTGTGCTGACAAAAATAGGAGAAGCCCATCAGGAGAATTTTGACTCTCTGCAACAGAAATGTATGGAAAAGCTGGAGCTTTTTGTCAACAGCAATGTCTTTATTTACGATGAAGACAACGAGCTCGTTTCGCGTTGTGTAGATTTGATGGTCATTTCTCAGAAAGGATTTTCCTGGTCCCGAAAAAACAGGGAAGCACCTTTGTTTATTTCCAATATTGAAAAAAAAGAGAATAGAACTTCAATTTTTTATTCATTTCTTGATTTTGATTATTCTTTCATGATACCGTTTACCGATGATGCTTCTATTGAGAATGCAATCAATTGTCTGGCGGTAGCACTCTATTTACATCTGCCTCCTTCGGTGATTTCTGAACGGATGACGCAGCTGGAACCTGTGGCCATGCGTTTGGATGTGCGAAAAGGAAAAAACGACTGCCTGATCATCAATGACACCTACAATTCTGACATCAATTCAATAAAAATTGCGCTCGACTTTCAGCAGCAACGCCGGATGGACCGTCCGCTGAAAAAAACAATCATTCTTTCAGATATCCTACAGACTGGATTATCGCCGCGA
Source organism: Porphyromonadaceae bacterium (assembly GCA_021372865.1). Taxonomy (GTDB): domain Bacteria; phylum Bacteroidota; class Bacteroidia; order Bacteroidales; family Dysgonomonadaceae; genus Proteiniphilum. The sequence continues at coordinate 37,499 of JAJFTO010000017.1, read as the reverse complement.
TCACTCTATAAGAAAGTAGCCAGCATGGTTGAACAGGGTGGGGTTGATAAAATGATTGGTATCGGGCAGGACATCGCTGTACATGCCGATTTATTTACCATAAGAGAGAAATCGTTTTACCTTTCTACAGATGATTTTATCAGTTCAGAAGAATGGAAACGATTTCACGAAGAGCTTATTCTTTTGAAAGGTGCCCGAAAATATCATTTCGAAAAGATCAGTGTCCTGTTGGAGGAACGTATCCATGAAACAGTGCTGGAAGTAGATCTGGATGCAGTGGTACATAATTTTAATTTTTATAAATCGAGGATCGATCCACATATGAAGCTGGTGTGCATGGTAAAGGCCAACGGATATGGTGCTGGTGCTGTTGAAATTGCCAAAACACTACAATACCATCGCTGCGATTATCTGGCTGTTGCCGTGGCTGAAGAGGGGATTATGTTGCGAAAAGAGGGTGTCTCTTTACCTGTGATCGTACTCAATCCGGAGGTAAACGGTTTTGAAGAGCTCTTTTCTAACGATCTGGAGCCGGAAGTCTATAATTTTCGAATCCTCGAAGCTTTTATCAAAGAAGCCGATAGAAGAGGTATTACAAATTATCCTGTGCATGTTAAAATAGATTCGGGTATGCACCGTCTGGGATTCATGCCGGAGCAGATCGCGGGGTTAGTCCGTATTCTTAAGTCCCAGAAAGGATTAAAGGTGCGTTCTGTTTTTTCACATCTCTCCGCCAGTGAAAGCTGGTTGTTCGATGAATTCACCCAACAACAGATGGAGACATTCAGACTCGCTGCGGATGAAATTGAAACAGCGCTGCACTACGATGTGTATAAGCACATTCTCAATTCAGCAGGTATGGAACGTTTTTCCGGAACCCACTGGGATATGGCCCGGCTGGGTATTGGCCTCTACGGTGTGAGTGCCAGCGGACTAAAGGGCCTGAAAAACGTCTGCACACTCAAGACCACTATTTTGCAAATAAAGGAGATTTCTTCAAACGAGACCATAGGATATGGTCGTAAGGAAAAACTGACACGCAACGCGAAAATTGCCACAATTCGTTTCGGGTACGCTGATGGTCTGGACAGACAGTTCGGTAACAGAAAGGGGAAGGTTCTTATCAACGGACAATATGCGCCCATAGTAGGAAATGTATGTATGGATCTTTGTATGGTGGATGTCACCGACATTCCCGCCGAGGAGGGAGATACGGTAGTCTTGTTTGGAGAGGGGCTTTCCGTGGTCGATCTGGCGGAAAGCATCGGTACCATACCCTACGAAATTCTCACCTCGATTTCGCACCGGGTGAAACGGGTATACATAAAGGAATAGTTCCGGAAAGACTACCCGAAACTATTTCCGGAGATATTCCAGATTTCAAGTTTTTGACGATAGCTGCAGGCAAGCAATAAAAAAACATCCCGATTCAATTGAATCGGGATGTTTTTTTATGTTCAGGACTGTGTTGGATTAGTCTACAAAGAAGATAGCCACACGGTTCCAGTCGTTTTCAGCATAAGGCTGTTCTGTATCACCCTTCCAGTCGATGGAGATACGATCGCTGCTGATTCCGTATTCGTTGGTCAATGCATCGGCAACCGCTCTTGCACGTTTTTCAGAGAGTGCAAAGTTGTATTCGGGAGTACCAGTCTGTTTGTCAGCATAAGCCACGATGTTTACTTTTGCGTTTGCGTTGGCTTTCAGATATTCAGCGGTGTTGTAAACGCTTACCTGCTGGCCCTTGTCGATCTTGGCAGAATTGATGCGGAAGAATACCACGTTCGGTACATAAACGCCTTCAGATACTACTGTGGGCTTTACTTCAGGACATTCCGGGCAAGATTCCGGTCTGAGTCTCAGTTCTTCGTTTTCTGCACGCAGTTTGTTGATCTGGCTGTTCAGGTCGTTGATCAGGTTGTAATCCATCAGTTCGGCAGGAGTAAATGTCTGTTTGCCACCCAAACCGAATTTGATACCTGCTGTACCGGTGAACATGCTGTCATAATCAAAGTTCGGATTTGACGCACCGTCAAAATTACCCTGCATTACTCTCCATCCCAATTCCAGGAAAAGAGCCACACTGTTTGAAAGTTGGAAATTGTTGATCAAACCTACATTGTAAGTCAATGATTGATTTTGATTTTTGAACAAATCTCCGTCAGGATTTGGTTTTTTCCAATCTTCGTTCAAACCGTACATGTAACCAATACCCAGGTAAGGAATCAGACTGTACACCCTGTCAGGATTATAGGAACCCCAAGCGTTAATAATATTGTACATCAAATCTAAATGTCCACCAAGCCAGTTTTGTTCAGGAAAGCGTAAAGCATCAGGATTTGTGATTTTAATATGACCACCGTCGATAACCAAACGAGATCCCCAGACGGGAGAATTCCATCTTCCGATTTCAAGCTGACCCATCCATCCCAGACGGTCACCAAAACTTGCATCTGAATTATTTTCAGTGTCATTAAAATAAAGGTTGGTGCCACCACCGAGACCTAAGTACCAATTGTCGCTTGCTTTGTTCTTCAGATACACCGTACCATGAGAAACGTTTTGTACTTCTTGTGCACTTATGCTAAGAGCCACAAGAGCAGTAAATAAAAGTAAACTAAACTTTTTCATAAATTTAAATTCTAATTAAACGTTTTATTACAATAACTCGATATTATTTTTTTTATGATGTGATTATCAGTACTACTCCTAGTACTTTTCTTCTTCTTACTATAACAGCTCCGTTTTAAAAATGTTCGGAAATATTACGATAAAATTGTAATAGATGCCAAAAAAACATGCTTTCAAACTTAAGCCATAGACCGAATATGCAAATGTAAAACTTAATTTTTACATAACTCGCTTTTTTAAGTAAAAAAAAGAAAAAAACGTTTCCGCAGGGAATTTTTTACTCACTTGTGGGTAACGTTGCAATTTTTTGTGTAAATTACCCGAGATAGCTTTTCAAAAGTTTACTGCGCGAATCCTGTCTCAGTCTTCTGATAGCTTTCTCTTTGATCTGGCGCACGCGCTCCCGCGTCAGTTGGAATTTATCGCCGATTTCCTCGAGCGTCATCTCCTGACATCCGATGCCAAAGAACATCTTGATTATATCACTTTCTCTCTCGGTGAGTGTGGACAGTGCCCTGTCGATCTCTTTCTGCAGTGACTCGTTAATAAGCGTCCTGTCTGCAATGGGTGCGTCGTCATTCACCAGTACGTCGAGCAAACTGTTGTCTTCTCCCTCCACAAAAGGGGCATCCATGGAGATATGACGACCGGACACCTTCAGTGAGTCCGTCACCTTGTCCACCGACAGATCCAGTTCCTGCGCGAGCTCCTCGGCAGAAGGCCTTCGTTCATTTTCCTGTTCGAATTTCTGAAAAGCTTTGCTGATCTTATTGAGCGATCCAACCTGATTCAAAGGCAACCGAACTATACGGGATTGCTCTGCCAATGCCTGAAGGATTGACTGACGGATCCACCATACTGCATAGCTGATAAATTTAAAACCTCTTGTTTCATCGAACTTCTCGGCGGCTTTTATCAATCCCAGGTTACCTTCGTTGATCAGGTCGGGAAGACTCAATCCCTGGTTTTGATATTGTTTTGCAACCGATACGACGAACCGGAGGTTGGCTCTGGTGAGTTTTTCCAGCGCCTGACGATCCCCTTTCTTGATGGCCTGTGCCAACTCGACTTCCTCTTCCACAGTGATCAGGTCCTCACGACCGATCTCCTGAAGATACTTGTCTAAAGAAGCACTTTCCCGGTTAGTGATCGATTTTGTAATTTTTAGTTGTCTCATTTAATCTAAATTCTGATCTGTATATTTTTACTCTTTTCTGTTCGGGGCTGCAAAAGTACAAAAAATTTCGTTATGTCTACGAAAAAATGACTTTATGCCAAACATATAGCAAAGGAATCCGGCATTTTGCCTAATTCCTTTGCTATAAAACGCTATTCCGTCACTTTTGTTACCAAAAAAGGTCGAAATAACTTTCCTTAACTTTTGTGGTTAATTGGTTGTCAGGTCAATGGCAATGTATTGCGTTCTTCCATTGGGATAAAAGCCGGCTACAAGCAGTACTTTATCCTGGCGGCTGTTGGTAGAAGCTACAATTTTTGAAATATCATCGGCGCTGTTGATGGGTGTATTATTAATCCGCATAATGATAAACCCTTTGTTGATGCCATTTTTTCTGAAGAGACCGTTGTTGTCCACAGTTACAACTTCAACGCCGCTTGAGATACCAAGTTTGCTTTTCATCGCGTCGGTCACTGGCCGGAAGGTAGCCCCCAGCTTACCAATGGCATCCGTGTTGCGGGTAATTTCGGTATTTCCTTCGTCGTTCTTCAATTCCACGTTAAATGAACGGTTACTTCCCTTGCGATCGACTGTTACACTGATCTTGTCACCTGGACGGTATCTGTTCAGCTGGCTCTGCAATTCTGCAAAGTTACGGATGGGTACGTTGTTGATGGCGGTGAGAACGTCTCCTTTTTGAATGCCTGCTGCCTTTGCGGCACTACGATCAGAAAAATCCTCCACCAATACGCCTTTTATCTGTGAGAGTTCACGTGCCTTGTCGGGATTTTCAATTCGGATGTTCTCAATGTTGGGCACCTGGATGCCCAGCACAGCACGCTGTACGGTGCCATATTCTTTCAAATCGGCTGCTACCTTACCGGCAATGGAGATGGGTACTGCAAAAGCATATCCTGCAAAGTTGCCTGTCTCGGAGTAGATGGCGGTATTGATGCCCACAAGTTCTCCCCGTGTATTTACAAGTGCACCACCACTATTACCGGGATTCACTGCTGCATCTATTTGAATGAAAGACTGGATGCCGAGTCCTTCGCCCATTACGTTACCCCTGTTTTTGGCGCTCACAATACCTGCAGTCACGGTGGAGGTGAGATTAAACGGGTTACCCACTGCCAGTACCCATTCACCCACCTTCAGTTCATCGGAATTGCCGAATGTAAGATAGGGGAAATTATCTCCATCAATCTTCAGCAGTGCGATGTCGCTTAACTTATCCGTACCGATTACCTTGGCTGTAAACTCACGGTTGTCGTTTAGTGAAATCGACACCTCATTGGCATTTTCCACTACATGGTTGTTGGTGATGATGTAACCGTCTTTGGAAATAATGACACCCGAACCGAAACTTACCTGCTCACGAGGCTGTGCGGGTGTGCGGTCGCCAAACCCGAAGAAGAAATCAAACGGGTTCATATATTGTTGTTGGCTGATGGTCTTTGTTTTCACATGCACTACGCCATCGACCGACTTTGTGGCAGCTTCCGTAAAATCAGGATAACCATCTGCTGTGGTGAGATTAGTAAGAACCATGTTTTTGTCCTGACCAAAAGAATTGGCATAAGAGTCGCCGGAGGTTGTACCTCCCAATGTTTTTCCGTTCCTTGTAGTGACGTTATAACCCAGTAGGGTAATTACAGAACTCAATACCGCTACCAGCACAATAAAAAAAATGTTTTTAATTTTACTTGTATCCATATTCCTGTTTTTTTTAATTTTACTGACTATGTGTTACAAATATAGAGCAAAAAATGTGCACCTGTTTTGGGTATTTCCTTACTTTTTAACACTTTTAACTGAAGAATTGGCTCATTAACCCCATTTAACCCGTTTGACTGACAGAAGATTATCTTAACCGGACAAAATGTCTCTTATTCCTGTTTCTATCTCCCATGATTGTTTCTTCTGTTTGCGTAACGGCGAAAGCGCAAATTGTTGAAAGGTTGAAACAAATCGAATGGAATCAGGTGGATGTGGTAAGTTACATGGTCGAAAAGCATGCTATTGCGGTTGATCACCAGAAGTTGTACCCCATAGCGCACAATAAATAACAGAGATACAAAGATCAGCAGCGGATAGTTCGCCGTGAGAATACTCCATGCCAGAGAGCCGGCAAAGAGAACATAGAAAAGATACCTGGTAAACGTCTCATAACCAAAAAGATGTGCGGAGAATCCTTTGTAAAACTGTTTGGTATAGAGGTGTTTCGACTTTAATGCCCTCCATACAAAGAAATTATGCACACCGAATGTTTCAGTCAGGCTCTCTTTTGAAAGTACCACCCCTGTTTTTCTGTTTTTTTCGCGTGCAATCCGGTTGATATACAAATCATCATCACCTCCTTCGATGTTCAATATGGAGGAATATCCTTTGCCGGCAAAAAAAATATCTTTTTTGTAAGCCATATTCCGGCCGATGCCCATAAATGGCCTTTGCAGGATTGCCATTGATAAAAACTTCAGATGGTGAATCAGGTTATCATAAAGGATAAATTTTCGCGAGGGAACTTTTTTTTCTGTTTTAATTTTGTTAAACCCCAATACGATGTCATATCCTTTAGCAAATTCCTTTCCATACGCCTGAATCCACTGATTGCTGCAGGGTTTGCAAAAATCCTCGGTAAAAAGAAGCAAATCGTACTTTGCTGCCTTAATTCCCAGAGTGAGTGCCAGTTTCTTTTCGTTGATACTGTCCGCCTCGTCCGGAACAAACGTGTGATAGAGTTGGGGATATTTTAATTCGGCGGCTTTTAGTACGATGTCTGTTTCATCGGTCGATCCGCTGTTTACCACGATCACTTCAAAACGGGGATAATCCTGCTCCAGAATAAAAGGAAGATTCTTTTCCAGTTCCTCCGAATTATTTTTGGACGTGATAATCACAGAGATTCCCGGAAGATCATCGGTGGAAGAGGAACTCTCTTTTTGTTTTATCTGGTAGGTGTATGGTTTACTGTAAAGGAAAAGATAAAAAAAAAGCTGGATGAGGAAGCACAAAATGAGACTACCTCCTACAATCCACTCGTAAAGGGAAAGTGATTCAAAATAAAATATGAGTGTGTCCATTTTTTGTCATGCTGTTAAAGAGAATCTGAGAAATAGGATGCGGGCTTTTCACGACAGTTATACTGCGATACCATTGTTTCTCCATAGGCACCTGCAGAACGGACTGCAATCAGATCACCCCGAACGGCTTCGTTCAGCATTCTCTCCTCGCCGAAAACGTCGCTCGACTCGCAAATAGGACCTACCACATCATAGGGTACGTAATCCTTTTCTGAACTGATATTCTCAATGTGGTGAAATGCCTGGTAAAGTGCTGGACGGATCAGATCGGTCATGCCGGCGTCCACAATCAGGAATTTCTTCTGCAAACCCTCTTTCACGTAGAGTACCCGGGTGATCAATGAGCCGCAGGGGGCGACCATGGATCGTCCCAGTTCAAAGTGAAGTGTTTGATTTTCCTGCAACTTAAGATATTTCTCGAAAAGACGGAAATAAGCTTCGAAATCGGCTACCGGACAGTGATTGGGATGTTGGTAATTGATTCCCAACCCTCCGCCCACGTTGATGACCGGCAAGCTGACTCCCTGGTTGTTGAACCATTCCTGCAGCGCGGCAGCCTTTACGCAAAGGTCCTCAAACGAAGAAAGATCGGTGATCTGGGAGCCGATATGAAAATGTATGCCAATCAGTTCTATGTGTGGCGATGTGCGGATCATCTGCAGTATTTCGGGTAAATCCTGCTCGTTGATGCCGAACTTATTTTCGTTTAATCCGGTGGTGATATATTTATGGGTATGGGCATCCACATTGGGATTAATACGCAGAGCTATGCGTGCCTTCTTTCCGCGGCCCGATGCCAGTGCATTGAGCACGGTCAGCTCGGGTTTCGATTCCACATTGAAACAGAAGATATCGTTGTCGAGCCCGATCAGTATCTCCCGGTCGGTTTTTCCTACGCCGGCAAATGCAATCTTATCGGCTGTGAAACCGCATTCCAGAGCCCTCAGTATTTCATTGCCGCTTACACAGTCGGCCCCAAATCCGTAAGCAGCTATTTCTTTCAGTATGCGCGGATTGGCATTCGCTTTGACTGCATAGTGGACATGGAATGGTTTGTTTCTGCATTCATCGCGGATGATGCCGAGTGTTTCCCGTAAAAGGTCCATATCGTACCAGTAAAACGGGGTCTCAATATTGTTAAATTTATCAACAGGGAATATACCTTTGATCATGGGAGGGATAATATTTTTAATGATTCGCAGCCAAAATACACCGGAAGCAGCGTGTTTGGTGGGGCAAATTTACAATTTTTTCGGAGATTATCTTACTTGTCCAGATAAGAAAGTGCGGCGGCTACTTTTTCCTCCATCGGAAGTGATGCATCGATCCAATGGATGGGAATACCCCGTCGTTCCATACCCCGGAACCAGGTCATCTGTCTTTTGGCAAACTGGTGTATGGCAATTTCGAGTTGGCGGTACATCTCTTCGTAGCTGATGGTTCCGAGTAGATGCAATGTCACATATTTATATTCCAGTCCGTAATAAATCAGATCGTCTGCCGCAAGACCCGAACCGAGCAACCTTTTTACCTCATCGATCATCCCTTCCTGCAGACGTGCTTTCAGTCGTGCAGTAATTTTTTCGCGCCGCAATTCACGGTCGATATGAAGTCCGAGTATCACGCTTTCCAGAGACGGAAATCCAGTCGCAGATACTCGCTGCTGTGCCTGAAAATGGGCTATTTCTATGGCCCGGATGGCCCTTTTGGCCGTGTCGGTGTCGGTGGTGTTGTGCAGCCGCCGGTAGTTTTGCAAAATTTCTGTCAGCTCTTGCAGCGATTTTCCTTCCAGTGACTCTCTCAATGCCGGGTTGGCCGGTACATCGGGAAGATGATAACCTTTCAGTACGGATTCAATATAGAGGCCCGTACCTCCGCAGAGGATGGGTCTTTTATTGCGGGAAAGTATATCCTGTAGAGCCGTGTGAAAATCGTGCTGATAGTCAAAAAGGGTATATTTGTCTCCTGCGTCCCGAATATCAATCAGATGATAAGGGATGGGTACGTCATTGACGGTATATTCGGAAAGGTCCTTCCCTGTGCCGATGTCCATGCCCCGGTAGATCTGCCGGGAGTCGGCACTGATGATCTCGCCGCCAAGTGTCTGGGCAAGCCGGACAGCAAAAGAGGTTTTGCCCGAGGCTGTGGGACCTACTACAGTGACTAACTGTTTCTGCATATCTTTTACCAGCTGCCGCCGGCACCTCCACCGCCAAAACTACCGCCTCCGCCTCCGCCGAAGCCTCCACCGCCGAAACCTCCAAAGCCACCCCCACCGAAGTCGCCGAATCCGCCACCTCTGCGGCCACCCCCCGTTATGGGAGGAAAAAACAGGGGCGGGATGTTGCTTCTGCGATGCCCTTCGCTGTCGATATGCTGATCGCCGCCACCCGAAAAAAGAATGAAAATCAGGACGAGTACAACAATCAGAATGATAATTGCAATTACGGGAGTACCTTCACTTTCTTGTTCATCTGCCGTAAACTCTCCCGATAAGCGGGCAATCATGGCATCTACAGCGGCATTCACACCGCCAAAGTAATCTTCTTCCACGAAATAGGGAATCATTTCGTTGCGGACAATGCGCCCTGCAAAAGCATCGTTGATGCGCGCTTCAAGACCGTAGCCTGTGGCAATAAAAGCCTGTCCCCGACTGTTTCCTATTTTGGGTTTGATAAGAATGACGGCACCGTTGTTTTTACTTTTCTGTCCGATGCCCCATTCTTCTCCCAGCCGGAAAGCATAGTCCGATGCAGGATAACCCCCAAGGTCGTTCACGGTGACCACATAAATCTGTGTGGAAGTGGAGTCATTATACGCAAGCAACTTTTGCTCAAGAGATGCCGTTTCGGCAGTAGAAAAAAGGCCGGCAAAATCGTTTACCAAACGATAGGGTACCATGGGTGAGGGGATATCCTGCGCCCGGAGGCCTGCCATAGAAAGCAGGAATATTGCGACTAAGAGTGCCTTACTCTTCCAGAATAACTTCATCACCAAGTTCATTTACATCGTTTTCCATTGCCGGAAACTGAACTTTGATCAGTTCGCCCACCTTTCCGACACCTTTGGAGATCCCCTCGACAATGAGTCCTTTCCTGAAGAAGGAAAGCATCTCAGCCAGTGCATCTTCCCAGAAATCGCCCCGTGTAGCATCGTGGATTCCTTTGTCACCCACGATGGCAGCTTTTTGGTCGGTCGGCGACACGTAAATAAGTACGCCGTTTCGGCGTTGGGTAGTATTCATCTTCAACAGCCGGAATTTCTTCCATGCCGCATCCAGGGGGTCACCTTTGCAGCGTTTGGCCACACACACCCGTATTTCACCCGAGGTATGGCTTTCGGCACTCCTGATTGATTCTGATAGTTGATTCAGTTCTTCTTTATGCAGCATAATGTATTAAAACTCCACTTTTGGTGCAGTTTGTGATTCGGGCGTTGCTTCAAAATAGGCCTTTGATTCAAACTTAAACCATTTTGCATAAATCACCTGTGGAAACTTACGGATGTAAGCATTGTAATCTTGTGCCGTCTGGTTGAATTTATTGCGTTCCACGGAAATACGGTTTTCCGTACCTGCCAGCTCGTCCTGCAGCGCGAGGAAATTTTGATTCGCCTTCAGCTCGGGATAGTTTTCCTGAATCAGCAACAATCGTCCCAGCGCCTGACTCAGTTGATTCTGTGCCTGCTGATATTCCTGCAGACTTTCTGTCGTAAGGTTTTCCGGGCTGATGGTGGTCTGTGTGGCTTTGGCTCTGGCTTCGGTAACCTGTGTGAAGGTTTCCTGTTCGTGAGCTGCGTAACCCTTCACTGTACTGACCAGGTTGGGGATCAGATCAGCCCGCCTCTGATAGGCATTTTGTACGTTGCCCCACTGAGCAGTTACAGCTTCCTGCTTCTCTACCATTCTATTGTACCCCTGGCAGCTGGTGAGCACCATTGCTCCGATCAACAGCAGTAAAATGGATGATAATTTTTTCATCATGAAATAATTTTATAGTTCATTACATTCATGGGCGAAGTTAATCTATTTTCTTTGAATCGGGCAAACAATTAACAATTGAAATGAGGATCGTCCCTTCTCGGTTCCGATAAGTAAAACTTTTTTTATATCTTTGCCGTTAGGAAGAATGAAAGGTGATTTATTGTAATTTCCTCAGAGAAGAATAAAAAATCAGTATGAAACGACTCCTCCCGCTAATTTTGACATTGTTTGCATATACTGCTTTACCTGTGAAGGCAGGCGCAACCCATATCTTATCGGCAAGCTTGCAGGTGCCTGACTCATTGGAGCTTTTCCGCGATATTACCGATATCAGCAGGCAAATTGAAAAACAAACCCTGTCGCCGGACCACTCGCAGCCGGAAGATTTACAGCAGCCGGTCACTTTCTCACAAGACAATAACAAGCTGTTGCAGGATACGTCCGTTGTACGTATTAAATCTCTATTGCAGGTCAGTGATTCGGTGGTTTACCGAAACCCGCTCGATTCAATTTATTTCAGAAAAAAAAACGGTACGTTACGTTTACCTGCCCGTCATTCCAATTTCGAAAAAATAGAGGGTCTCACCTTTCGTGATACGCTATTTTACAATTCGCTGTTTCTGCCCATGATTTTTAATGGCAAGATGCTCCCCCGGGACCTGTCGTTCTATCCGCCAAAGGATAAAACTCTCACCGGATCGCTCATTCCGCCTGATAAAACATTTGCTCCTGATTTGACTCATGCTGATTTTGTGCAGCGCGTGCGGAAAGATTATTACATGAAATACCCCGATCGTATTCAGTATTCTGTGCTGAACTTCGATGCACTCCCGCGTGTAAAAAGCAGTGACGAGGTCGTACGGGAGACATTCAATCCGTTTAAGGAACTGTTAAAATCGGAAACAGCTTACTCTCTCGCAGCTCCCGGTGTGGAGGTGACCACCATCGACCGGAAATACTGGGTACGCTCCGGTGAACATTCCTTTCAGTTCGCCCAGAATTATTTTTCAGACAACTGGCACAAGGGAGGAACCAACAATCTGAATTTTAATAGTTATCAAGTGCTCAGGGTAAACTATACCAGGGAGAAGGTGAGGTTTAACAATACCCTGGAATGGCGATTGTCTGTTTTTAATGCACCGGAAGATACCTTGCGCAGCTATCGTATCGGTAACGACCTGATCCGTTACTATGGTGATTTTGGTGTGGATGCTTTCTTGAAAGGATGGTCTTATTCAATGAATATGGAAGCAAAATCACAATTGTTCAACTCCTATGCCCCCAACTCGAAAGTGCTGCGTTCAGCCTTTCTTGCACCACTTTATGTGAATGCCGGTGTGGGTTTGAAGTTCAACCTCGATAAACGTTCGGAAAAAGTACGACATCGCAGATTCAAATGGGATCTGTCCATTGCTCCCATCTCACTGAATTATAAATATGTAGGAAATGACCAGGTGAGCGTGAAACGATACGGTATTCCAGAAGAGAGACGATCGGTGCTTGATGTGGGTTCCACGATTACTTCCATCATCAAATATGATATCACCCGGTATATTACCTGGGACTCACGCCTGACTTACTTTACCAGTTATGAAAAGGTGATGTCTGAATTTGAAAACAGCCTGAACATGGCGTTGAGTAATGCATTTTCAACACGTATTTACGTGAACTTGCGTTACGACGACGACGTGCCGCCTGATCCGCACCTGAAATACTGGCAGATTAACCAGACACTCAGTTTTGGGTTGAACTACAAGTGGTAATCCTGTTTATTTGAAAAAGGCATGCTCCGGGAAAGTATACCCCCGGAGAAAATCGACTGTTTTCAATCGTTTCTTACCGGATACCTGAATGTCGGTGAGCCTGATGAATCCATCCTTTACCGCTACCTGAAGATGTGTCTTGTTATCGGTGACAAGGGTGCCCGGTGGAAGTCCGTCGTTCCCTCCTTTCACAATTTCTCCTGCATACAACTTAAAACGAAGAACTTCGGAAGCGTCATTGGAATACATTTCCGTCCATGCGGTAGGGTAAGGGGAGAGGCCGCGGATGAAATTATAAATATCCGTAGTCGTATTATACCAGTTCACCCGGCATGTCTCCGTGAATATTTTGGGAGCTGCCTTTAATACCGACGAATGGTCGACCAGATTCTGTTGTGAAACGGTCGTCACGTTGCCCTGCGTGATGGCATCGACCGTCTTCAGTACAAGCTGCGCGCCCATGACCATCAGCCTGTCGTGCAGCGTCTCAGCATTGTCATCCTCATACACCGGAGTCTTTTCCCGAAAAATTATTTTTCCCGTGTCAATTTCATGGGAGAGAAAGAAAGTAGTCACCCCGGTTTCCTTTTCCCCGTTGATGAGCGCCCAGTTGATGGGTGCGGCGCCCCGGTACTGAGGAAGCAGTGAGGCGTGCAGATTAAATGTCCCTTCGGGGGGCATGGACCATACCACCTCGGGTAGCATCCGGAAGGCTACCACTATTTGTATGTCGGCTTGCAATATTTTCAGCGCGTGCAGAAAGGCTTCCTCTTTCAGCTTTTCGGGTTGTAACACTTTTAATCCCTGCTGCAGGGCATACTGCTTCACTGCCGAGGGTTGCAGTTTATATCCCCTTCCCGCAGGCTTGTCGGGCATGGTGACGACACCTACCACGTTGTATTGGTTTTCGACGAGTACTTTTAACGACTCAACTGCAAACCCGGGTGTGCCCATAAATACTATACGCAATGCTTTCTTTTCCATTTTACACAGCATGTTAATTGTCGGTTTCGGAATAATTTTCCACCAGTACCTCCCTGTAGGAGTTAAATACCGACGATTGGGATAAAATACCCTGATAGACACCCTTGTCATCCACAACCGGCAGGTTCCAGGCTTTCGTGTTTTCGAATACACTCATCACTTCTTCCATGCTGGAACCAATGATTATCTTTGCCGGGGGACCCACCATAAACTTATCCACAGTGAACCGGTCATACAGTTCCGGCCGGAACATGATGTTCCGGATGTCGTTCATCATGACCAGACCCAGAAGTATTCCTTCATTGCTTACGACTGGGAAGATATTCCGGCTGGAGGAGGAAATCACTTTGACCACATCTCCCAGTGTCATATCGGGTGTCACGGTGGGGATATCTTTTTCCAGCAGCTCTTCGATCTTCAAAAACAGGAGAACTGCCTTATCCTTGTGGTGGGTAATCAGTTCCCCCTTTTTGGCAAGCCGTATCGCATAAATGCTGTGTTTTTCAAACACCAGAATCGTTCCGTAAGATATCAGCGACACAATCATCAAGGGAAGAAACAATTCATATCCTCCGGTGAGTTCGGCAATGAGAAAGGTGCCGGTGAGCGGTGCATGCATCACGCCGGCCATTACACCGGCCATCCCCATCAGCGCGAAATTCTCCTGGGGCAGGTAGGTGGAGTAACCCAACTGATTGAGTGTATAGGAAAAAATAAATCCAACAATACAACCCAGAAACAGGGTGGGCGCAAATACCCCGCCGGTACCACCTCCGCCGTTGGTCGCACTGGTGGCGAATACCTTAAAGAGAAGTATCAGCGTGAGAAAGACGATGATCGTCCAGTGGCTTTCGAGATTGTAAAAGAAACTTTCGTTGGTGAGTGTGCGAAAAGAGTTGCCTCCGGCAAGCAATGTCTCAATGGTATTGTATCCCTCGCCGAAAAGCGGTGGAAAGAAGAAAATCAACAGACTGAGCGTCACTCCTCCCAACAGGAATCGTTTCCAGTTGGACAAGTTATGGAATATATCTTCGCACCAGCTCATGGTACGAATCACATAAAGGGAGACGAATCCGCAGAGAATACCCAGTAAAATTACATACGGAATGCGATTGAGCGTAAATGGCTCCACCTGGGAAAAAGCAAACATGGCATCCATGCCATTGAGAACGTACGATACGGTGGTGGCAGTGACAGCCGTCACCAGCAGGGGCAGGATGGACGACATGGTGAGGTCGAGCAGGAGTACCTCGATGACAAAAAGAATACCCGCTACCGGTGCCTTGAAAATACCCGCGATGGCTCCCGCGGCACCGCAGCCGACCAGGATCATCAGGCTGTGTTGTTCCAGCCTGAAAAATCTTCCCAGATTGGAGCCGATGGCAGAGCCGGTGAGGACAATGGGTGCTTCCGCTCCTACGGAACCGCCAAAGCCTATGGTGATGGAACTGGCCACAAGCGATGAATACATGTTGTGTGGTTTGATGCGACTCTTGCGCTGGGAAATTGAAAAGAGAATCTTGGTCACGCCGTGGCTGATGTCGTCTTTTACCATATATTTCACGTACAACCCGGCAATGAGGATACCTGCGATGGGTAAAAGCAGGTAGGAAAAATTGAGATTGTCGCGACTGAAGTTTTCGGTGAGAAAGACCTGAAAAAAATGGATGGAAGTCTTCAGGACGTAGGCAGCCAGGGCCGTCAGTATTCCCACAAGAAAGCAGACAAAAAGCAGGAAATGGCGCTCCTTGATGTGTGAATCACGCCAAAGCAGAAACCGATCGTGTATTTCTTTCAATCGCATCATGTATATCTTCTGCGGGCAAAAATAATGAAATTCTTTATTTACGGATGATATGAATGGTACCCTCTTTTCCCAGCTTCACAATACCGGAGGGTTTGGCCGGGGTTGTCTCCTTTTGCCGATAGTTGACGATGTAGTCGACTCCGTTTTTTATCTCTTCCGCAATCCGAGAAAAATAATCCGGCGTGGGTTCACCGCTCACGTTGGCCGACGTGGAGACAATGGGTTTGCGATACTGTCGACATAATTCCTTCGAAAAAGTTTCGGCAGTGATGCGTATGCCGATGCTCCCATCGGCAGCAACCAGGTTGGATGCCAGATTCTTGGCGCCATCGTAGATGATGGTGAGCGGCTTGTCCGTCAACTCTATCAGATCCCACGCGATATCAGGCACATCCTGCACGTAAGTCTGCAGTTTGGCTGGATTGTCGAGTAGTATCAGCATCGATTTGCTGTCGCTGCGCTGCTTCAGTTCATATACGTGTTGTACGGCTTCTTCGTTGGTGGCATCGCAGCCAATCCCCCATATGGTGTCGGTGGGATAGAGAATGATTCCGCCGTTTTTCATAATCTCGCAAGCTTTTTTAATCTCCTCCTGCATATGATTCCTTTTTATTGTTTACTGCTCATGCAATGCGTTGCTTCTCTCTTTCCTGATTTTCTGCCATACCTGTACATCTTCATAGTAGTCGTCCCTGAAGAGCCATTCACGCAATGTACCCGCTGGAAGGTAACCCGCCTTTTTGAATAATCGCCTGCTCGCCTGATTTTTTTCCGGCACAAAGGCATAGAGCTGATGGAGTGAGAGGAAGCCAAAGGCATATTCCCCCAGCAACAACAGTGACTGCAGCCCGTACCCCCTGTTTCGCTGATTTTCATCGATGAGAATACCCACACCCGCTCTCTGGTGGAAGGGATCAAAGTCGTACAGGTCGGCCATGCCGATCACCACGCCCGATACCTGCATCTGTACCATAAGCCGCAACTGTCTGTCGGCATAAATATCCTGTTTCGATTCGGTAAGATACTGCGTGAGACTGAAACGGGAATAAGGGACAGTGGCATTACCATATTCCCACAAACGGGTGTCATTTTCCCACTTGTAAAGCAATTCCAGATCTTCCGGCTCGGGTGCACGCAACAAGAGCTCTTTATTTTCCAGCAGTTTATTCATCTTCCAAGGGTTCCTGGGGTTCAATGATCTGCTGCTGCCGGGAATCGGGTAGCTCCGAAAGACTTGTCAGCTCGACCAAAGAAGGCCTGCAAAACAAAAATATGATGAAAAGTACGATCGTGAACCAAATAAAATTGCTGTTGCGGGAAAAACCAAGCAACACGATGTGCATCAGTGTGACAGCACTGAGGGTATATAAGCGCAGATAAGATATTTTTTTATATTTTTTCCCTGCTTCGACGGCCTCCATGGGACGGGGAATCTTTTTCAGCTGGACGGCAAACAACTTCAGTGCTGCCGGAATGGCAATAATAGTGATCATGATGGCATATTGTTCCATGGTGACACCGACGGATAAAATATTTTCAGGGAATGGGATTCCCCGGAACAGCACCAGAAAAAACAACAAGGCAAGGGAAATCATATTTCCAAATAGATGTCTGTTCAAATGGAGAATAATACATTCATCGGCAGTTCCTTTCATCTCGACAGTAGTTTATAGGATTCATCAAATGGGGTTCTGTTTAGAATAGAGCGCCCCAGCGTCACCTCATCGGTATATTCGATCTCATTGCCAATGGATACGCCCCGGGCAATGATACTTACTTTCACGTGGTAAGGCTGCAGCTTACGAAAGATGTAAAAGTTGGTGGTATCGCCCTCCATGGTGGCGCTCAATGCCAGAATGACCTCCCTGATGCCACCGGCTTTCACCCGTTCCTCCAGGCTGGCAATCTCCAGGTCAGACGGGCCAATGCCGTCGATGGGGGAAATAATGCCACCCAGCACATGATATAACCCGTTGAACTGCACCGTTTTCTCGATAGCCATCACTTCCCTGATGTTTTCTACCACACAGATAACGCCATTGTCTCGTGACTTATTGGCACAGATGCTGCATATTTCCGTGTCGGAGATGTTGTGACAGCAAGCGCAATATTTTACTTCCTGTTTTAGCCTGAGGACACTTTCGGTGAAGCGAACCACGCCTTCTTCTTCCTGGCGTAACAGATGCAATACCAGCCGCAGGGCCGATTTCCTTCCTATTCCAGGAAGTCTGGCAAATTCGTTTACTGCATTTTCGAGCAGGGTAGATGGATAGGGGCTGTTCATCGTTTATCTTATCTTACGCAAAGATACGATGAATCGGTTTACCCGACAAATTCTTTTAAATTGCAAAAGAAGGCACTCACAGATGCTTTGGTATTTAAAGATTAACCCATGTTTCTGATTTAAATTAAAATCCAGCGGCATTTTTTTATGTCGATTTCGTGTTTTGTTTGATATAAGTTTGTAATTTTGTGGCTCCATAAATTTCGGTAATTTTAAAACAAAAGAGTAATATGAAGGTACTTTTAGCAACAAGTAAACCATTTGCCGCGCAGGCTGTACAAAGAATACAGAAAATTATTGAATCAGCAGGTCATTCATTCACCAAGCTGGAAAATTATACTGACAAGGCTCAATTACTTGATGCTGTAAAAGATGTGGATGCGGTTATTATTCGAAGCGATCTGATTGATCAGGAAGTGATGGAAGCTGCTTCAAACCTGAAAATTGTAGTCAGGGCCGGAGCAGGTTATGACAATGTAAATCTGGAAGCAGCCACCGCCCGCAATATCTGTGTAATGAATACACCGGGCCAGAATGCCAACGCAGTAGCAGAGCTTGTATTCGGAATGATGATTTTTATGCAGCGTAATCAGTTCGACGGTTCGGTCGGACGTGAGCTTAAAAACCGCCGTCTTGGTCTGTATGCCTTTGGCAATGTGGCGAAAATGGTTGCCAAAATTTCAAGAGGTTTCGATATGCCCGTGTATGCGTATTCCCCCTTGCTTACACATGAAGACCTGCGAAAGGAGGGTGAATACGGCGTAATTGCTGCATACAGTAACATAGAGTTGTTTCAGAGCTGTGACTTCATTTCACTGCATATGCCCTTGCTGGAAGAAACGAGAGATTGCGTAAATTACGAACTCATGTCGTACATGCCAGAGGATGGCATGCTTATTAACACAGCACGCAAAGAACTTCTGGTGGAAGAAGACCTGATC
The DNA here is from genome assembly GCA_021372865.1 of Porphyromonadaceae bacterium. Lineage (GTDB taxonomy): Bacteria > Bacteroidota > Bacteroidia > Bacteroidales > Dysgonomonadaceae > Proteiniphilum. The sequence goes on along the minus strand of JAJFTO010000017.1, from coordinate 18,847 downwards.
CGTCTCATGGAGGAACGCCCCCTGTTTCAATATGCCACTGATGTAAAACCGGACAGACACGATGAGTTTCTGGCTAAATTCCCAAAACGTTATTTTACTACACCTAAAAAATCAGGAGCCCAGACGACAGATGCCAATATCAATTCGGGCCTGGCTGCAGCCAAACAGATTGTCGCTTTCTTCGATAACGGCGACGAGTGTTATCGGGTGAATTAGGTATCGGGATTCAGCTGTCAGCAATCCACAGAGACGTCGGAAATCAGAATTTAATTATAATCAATATGAAGAAGTACAATTTCAATGCAGGGCCGTGTGTGTTGCCCCGTCCCGCAGTAGAATCAGCCATTGAAGCAATACGCGATTTCGACAATACCGGCATTGGTATTCTCGAAATTTCCCACCGTACGCCGGGCTGGGAACGAATCATGAAAGAAACTGCCGACCTTTGGAAGGAGCTGCTCAATATCCCCGACAACTACCGGGTTCTCCTGTTGGGCGGTGGTGCAAGTACCCAGTTTTTTGAAGTTCCTGCCAACCTCATGCAAAAGAAGGCTGCTTACCTGCAGACCGGTGTTTGGGCCAAGAAAGCCATCAAAGAGGCTAAGTTTTACGGCGAAGTTGAAGTTGTAGCATCCTCGGAAGATAAAAACTATTCCTATATCCCGAAGGGATATTCCATACCAGCCGATGCCGATTATTTTCATATCACCACCAACAACACCATTTACGGAACAGAACTGCACGAAGATATCGACAGTCCGGTGCCCCTGGTAGCCGATATGTCCTCCGATATCATGAGCCGCCCGGTGGATGTATCCAAATATGGCATCATCTACGGAGGTGCACAGAAAAATGTGGGACCCGCCGGAGTTGCCTTTGTGATCGTCAGAGAAGATATTCTCGGGAAAATAGATCGTCCGCTGCAGACCATGGTGGACTACCGTACACATATCGGTGGCGCCGAAAAAGACCGCTCCATGTTTAATACTCCTCCCGTTTTTTCGATTTTCGTCATGCACGAAACCCTGAAATGGGTGAAAGAACTGGGTGGCTTGGAGGTGATGTACAAAATGAACAAGGAGAAAGCGGAACTGCTCTACAACGAAATAGACCGCAACAAACTCTTCGTGGGTACTGCTGCCAAGGAAGACCGTTCCATCATGAACGTCTGTTTCGTGATGAACGAAGAATACAAGGACAAAGAAGCTGCTTTCCTCGAATTTGCAAAGGAGAGAGGCATGGTGGGTATCAAGGGACACCGTTCCGTAGGCGGTTTCCGGGCGTCCATCTACAACGCCTGCCCGCGGGAAGCTGTGGAGGCACTGATTCAGTGCATGCAGGATTTTGAAAAGCAGAATTAAATTTCTCTACATACAAAAAGGGGCTGTCTCATAATAAACCATGAGATGGCCTTTTGTTTTTCATTACTTTAACTTGTCGGAGTAAACCTTTTTCAGCTTGAAAGCGTCTTACTTTAATAACATAATACATTTTTGTATTAATCAAAACTTTTAAGTAAATGGCACATAATCTTTTTAAAGTTTTTGCAGTGGCAATGTTATTGCCGGGTGCATTTATTGGTTGTGAGCAAAACGACGATCTGGAAGGAATCGACTCGAAAAAGGTGGCAGTACAATTCAGGGCCGACAATGGTACAACAACCCGAAACGCTGTTCAGGGTGAAACCCGTTTGGTATTTGATGAAATAGTAAATGTCATGAATTTTAAAATCAATGTAGCAGAGATTGAGTTTGATTTTGACGATGACTTTGACGATGATCACACATTGGTTACCACCTTCGGTGAGACCTATTCTTCAGATGACGATGTGGAGATGAAAGGTCCATTTGAAGTCGATCTGATTTTAAATGGCGAGTTACAGACTGAAACATTGCTTTCGGGCCTTGCACTGCCCAATGTGGCCTTTGAGGAGATCGAGTTTGAGATGAAGAAAAGCAAGATCGAAAATTCAGTACTCTATAATCAAACCATCCTGATTGATGGGGAGATAAATGGAGTGCCCTTTATTTTTTCATCCGACAAGGAGTTTGATTTTGAAATTGAATTTGATAAACCATTTGTACCGGGTGAAGATTTGGGTGTTGCGGTTGATTTCCACATAAACCAGTTGTTTACCCGTTCACTGAGCGGTATCGACTTTACGACGGCTGTTCCTGACAATGACGGAGTGATCAGAATTTCATACAAAGAGCACAACGAACAGTCTCCCAATTACCAGCTGGGTAAAAAGATCTGGGAACGGCTCGATGATATGATCGACTGTGATTTTGATGATGATGACGATTGACGAATAATTATTCTCTAAAAGGGAGCTTTCCACAAGAAGGCTCCTTTTTTTGTTTATGGTTATTTAACAACAAATTATTGCGAAATAATTTGATTGTTACGAAAATGTCGTACATTTGTGATATTATAATTTTGAATAAGGAGCATAAAAAAATAAAACAGAACAGCGATGGAGCGATTAACACCCCAGGAAGAGAATGTGATGCTGCATGTGTGGCAACTCAACGAATGTGCAATAAAGGATGTGTATGACAGAATGGAGGAGCCCAGACAACCCTACACGACCATTGCATCCATCTTTAATAATCTTGAGAGAAAGGAATATCTAACGAAACGAAGGTTCGGCAACGTGAAAGTTTATAAGCCGAAGATTACCGAACCTGCATACAAGAGACATTTCCTGTCGGATGTGGTGAAAAGTTATTTCGATAACTCTTATAAAGAACTGGTTTCCTTCTTTGCAAAGGAGCAAAACATAAGTGCCGAAGATCTGAACGAGATTGTGCGTCTGATTGAAAAAAGTCAGAAGTAGTTATTCAGTCACCTTAAAATTAAATGATTATGCATCCGTTACTTGTTTATATTATTCAGGTTAACATAGCGCTGGTGCTCTTCTATCTTTTATATCTGCTATTATTTAAGAGCGATACGTTTCTGCATATCAGACGCTTTTATTTTCTTTTAGCAATCATTTTTTCTCTTATTAACCCGCTGTTTGTTGTGCGGGGATTAAACGATGTATGGAATTTAAAAAAAATGGAACTTCAAACAGTGGAAACATCGGTCACCATAGAAACACCCACATTCGAGATGTTGGTCGATGAGCCGGAAAGAGCTGTCACCTTATCAAATATACCCTGGAAACAAATTCTTATCCTACTTTATATTGGTGTCACCTTCTTCTTTGTCTTCCGTTTTTTCTGGCAACTGATATCCATCCTCCGGATACGATTAAAAAGTGAGAAAACCACTGTTTCAGATATCGGTGTGTATAACCTGAAAGATGATATAACCCCCTTCTCGTTCTTCGGAATGATATTTATTAACTCCGATATGCACTCTGAGGAAGAGCTTGCTCAGATAATCATCCACGAACATACGCATGCTAGAGAAAAACATTCTCTCGATATGATACTCATAGAAATCATATTACTTTTTTCCTGGTGGAATCCCATTGTCTGGCTGTTAAAGCACGAGATGGCAATGAACCTTGAGTATCTTGCCGATCACGGAGTGCTTCGCGAAGGCGTGGACAGCAAGGATTACCAATACCACCTGCTCCGACTGACTTATCATGAAACTGCAGTTCAGATAGTAAATAACTTTAATGTTTCACAATTAAAACAGAGAATTATGATGATGAACAAAACCAGATCTTCCACGTTGAAGTTGGCCAAATACCTGCTGATACTGCCTCTTGTTTTTCTGTTGGTGACTGCCAACAGCCTTTACGCGGCACAGCCGGAAACTGTATCTGATGAGACTGTCTCTAAGCCGGCAATCGTATTCGGTGAAGAGATCTTCTCACCTACCTTATACACAAACAAAGACCTGAATATACAGGACCCCCCGCCTGTAAGGAAGCAGGAGGGAGAGGAAGAAATCTTTGTGGTAGTAGAAAAAATGCCGGAATTTCCGGGAGGGCAAAAAGGCATGATGCAATTTCTGGCGGACAGTATTAGATATCCGAAAGAAGCAATGGAGAAAGGAATACAGGGACGTGTAATCTGCAACTTCGTGGTTATGAAAGATGGTAGTGTGAGTGATGTGCAGATTGTTCGCGGTGTGGATCCGCTGATAGATGCCGAGGCTGTTCGTGTGCTGAAATTGATGCCCGACTGGAAACCGGGAACACAGCATGGAAAGGATGTAAATGTGCGGTTTACGCTGCCGGTGGTTTTCAGTCTTGTTAAAAAAGAATCGAAGATTGTGATCGATGAGCCCAAACAGGTCAATGAAACCATGTCGGTGGAAGCTCAAGTGCAGCCAAACTTCACCTTCCCGGGAGGTCAAAAGGAAATGATGCGGTTTATTTCTGGGAAAATCAGATATCCGGTGGAAGCACAGGAGAAGGGGTTGCAAGGACTTGTGAATACTTCCTTCCGGGTAAACGGAGATGGCACGATAACCGGAGCAGAAGTGACTGACGGCGCTGAGGGGATGTCCACTTTGAACAACGAAGTGTTGCGGATAATTAAGGAAATGCCTCGATGGGAAAAGGATGAGTTTGTTCTGGTATCGGGCAGGGTGACTGACTCCAATTCTCAACCATTACAAGGTGCGGCCGTCATTATAAAAGGAACCAATAGCGGCACGATCACCAACGCCAGTGGTGGTTTTCAATTGAAGGTGCCGGCGAGCGAGTCTTCAATCGTCATCTCATTTGTAGGATACAAAACGGAGGTCGTTTCTGTATCAACCCTCAAACCGTCGGGTGGAGAAATTGTGACAAACTTACCGGTTGTTTTTAGATTGCAGGGAGACGATACTTCAAAATCGTATTCAGGACCGGCCCCTGAGAATGCAGTCGTTGTGGTGGGATACGGTACGAAGAAATCGAATGGGGAAAATAACAGGGCGAAATCGATACCTGCTCTTGTGGGCAGCAAGGTACTATAGTTTAAAACCGCCCCAAAGGATCGTTCTAATTGTAAATCTTGCAGATTATTGAGGGAGGTTTTGAACACTTCGGACCTCCCTTTCACTTTAATCAATGGTTCAATGAAAATCAGGCTATTCATCTTTATTCTCCTTACATTCCAAACCTTGTCTGGATATGCCCAGACAAGCCAGGTTACGGAACTGATTGAAAATTAACGCTACCGTGAAGCGATTGAACTACTTGAAGAGTCTTCTCAGAGTATTGATAACCTGTTGTTGATGGCAGATTGCTATCAGCAAGTCAACGACTACAATCCGGCGATCTACGATTCACTTTCGGCTAACTACCCAGAAAATAGAAACATACTGATGGCTGGGGCTGAATGTGCCTACCAGAGTGGAAATCCTGATCTCTCTCTCTTGCCGTTGCACATCAGCGCTCGAAATTGCTTTCAAAAGCGATCGGATATTATCAGTCGGCGCTTAAACGGCGGCCACAGACTCATTCCATACTCTACAACATTGCTTCCGTGTATGATGAGATGGAGGATGCAGAAGGTGCATTGTCCTATTACGAGCGTTTTCTAAAAACAGCCCCCGCCGAATTGAATGTGAATGGCGAACCGGTTGCCCAAAACGAATTGAAAAAACTCACTTCCAGTGAGCTATTCTTATAGAGCAGCCGCCCAGAGAGTAGAAGAACTAAAAAGGAATCGTTTTTTTAATGAGAGAAAACAGTGAACCCCTCTATCAATTGAATATATCGTCGATTCCTTCGTTGTTTACAACAGGCTCGTTGCTGCGATAAAAATCGGGTGAGTAACGCTGCATGTCGTGACATGGGTCGAAACCGGCTGGAATATCAAATACTCCGTTGTCACCATAATTTAAATCGGGATCGGCGTATATTTTCTGATAGAAGATGCCCTGGATGGGAAGCGCCATGCTGGCACCCTGTCCGTATGCCATCCGGTCGAAATGGATGGAAGGTTCCTCACCACCTACCCAGCAACCTACTACCAGGCTGGGTGTAAAAGACATAAACCAGCCATCGGAGTTGTTGTTTGTTGTACCTGTTTTTGCACCCATCTGGCCCTTCAGATTATAAATTCTGCGCAGACGGCTTCCCGTACCGCCATCGACGACAGATTTCAACATATCGAGCATCTTATAGGAGGTCGTTTCACTGAATATCTCTTTCATTTCCGGCACAAAGGAGGCTACTTCATTACCGTAAGAGTCCTCAATGCGGGTCACAAGCATGGGTTCCACACGGATACCACGGTTGACGAAGGAAGAGTAGGCTCCCACCATCTCATAGACCGATGCGTCGTTGGGTCCCAAAGCCAATGATACGACAGGGGGAGCAGGTGTCTTCAACCCGAACGACTGTAGCATGCGTGCGAAGGCATAAGGAGAGAATTGCTTCATCAGGTAAGCTGTAACCCAGTTGTCGGAGTTTTGCAAACCCCATTTGATGGTGACAAACTCACCTTTTTCGCTATTTGAGTTACGGGGACTCCATTCTTCTCCGGTTTCCGTAATCAGGGTCACCGGACCGTGAATCATACCATCGCAAGGGCTCATGCCTTCCTCCATGGCCAGTGTGTAGAGGTAGGGTTTGATGGTCGATCCGATTTGTCTTTTTCCAGTAGAAACCATGTCGTACTTGAAAAACTTGAAGTCAGGTCCGCCCACATAGGCTTTCACGTGGCCTGTCAACGGATCCATGGCCATAAAGCCTGCGCGGAGAAAGTTCTTGTGGTAACGGATGGAATCCCAGGGTGTCATCACTGTGTCCACTTCCCGATGATGCCACGAAAAGACTTTCATCTCTACCGGTTTTTCCTTGAAGTTCTTGAGAATTTCGGCTTCGCTTAAACCTGCCTTTTTCAGTATGCGATATCGGTCAGTCTGCTTCATGGCGACCGTCATCAGGTGCTCTACCTGGTCACTCACTTCGCTGGAGTAAGGTGCATACTTCTTCCCTACTTTTTCCCGGAAGAACTGATCCTGGAGGTAGCCCCCCAGATGTTCTCTCACGGCTGCTTCTGCATAACGCTGCATTCGCTTGTCGATGGTGGAATAGATCTTGAGCCCGTCAGTGTAAATGTCGTAATTGGAACCATCTGCTTTCTTGTTCTTTTTGCACCAGCCGTACAGCGGATTCTCCACCCATGCGAGTGAATCTTCCGTAAACTGTTGCCGTTGCCAGGACGCATAATTCTTCCGGTTGGGCTTGTCGGCCATCATTATTTTTGCCAGGTGCTGCCGGTAGTAGGGGGCGACAATATCCACATGGTCTGAACGGTTGAAATCAATTTCCAGGGGCAGTTGCTTCAATGAATCGGCTTCCTCCCTGGTCAGATAATCTGCCTTATGCATTTGGGATAGTACCACGTTGCGCCGGTCACGGGTGAGATCTGCACGGCGGACGGGATTATACAGGGATGAATTTTTCAACATGCCGATCAACGTGGCTGCTTCTTCCACTTTCAATTCGCCGGGTCTCTTGTTGAAATAAGTGCGTGCCGCCAATTCAATGCCTACGGCATTGTAGTTGAAATCATATTTGTTCAGGTAGAGATTGAGAATCTCGTCTTTTGTATAGTATCGCTCCAACTTCGCTGCAATCACCCATTCCACGGGCTTTTGGAAAAGACGTTGAAGCTTGTTGCTTGCACGGGGGGAATAGAGCAGTTTGGCCAGCTGCTGGGTGATGGTGCTACCACCACCACTTTCCGACTGGCTCAGAATTACCGTCTTAAATAGGGCCCTGCCCAGTCCGATGATGTCAATGCCCGAATGGGAATAATAACGGACATCTTCTGTGGAAATAAGGGCATTGATCAGATGAGGCGACAACTCGGAGTAATCTATCATGATGCGGTTATCGTCGCTTTCAGAATAGGTAAAGAGCAGGTCGTTGTCGGAAGAAATCACCTGGGAGGCATATTTGTCGATCGGGTTCTCCAGGTCATTGATATCGGGCAGGTATCCGAACACACCGAATGATACGAGTATGAAAAAAAACAATGTGGCAGCCACGATGATTCCGAAGATACGCCACATGGCCTTTACAATGTCATACTTACCCGTGTTGTTTTTTACTGATCCCTTGCGGAGTGTCGTTTTTTTCTTGCCCATATGTAAATTAAATCGCTGTTTTGCTGCTTGAACTTTTTACAATTCAGCCGCAAAATTACACAAAACCATTGGAAACAAGAAGGAAGAACTATTAAAAATAGTTTCTTTCCCAGTTTTATAAAATTCGTGCGCAGCGCCTTTTAAAACTTAAATGAGAAACCACCTGAAGCATTCAGACCTTGAGCCGGATGTCCGTACCATATATCATATTTTTGTGACAGCAGGTTATTCACCTGCAAACTCAGCGAGAAAGCATCGCTTATTTCATAAACGCCCCCCAGGTTCAGATCGTTGATGGCATCCATTTCGCGTTCAAAGCCCTGGTAGTTACTCCACCGGTCTCCGGCAAAGTAATAATTGAGGGTAAACTTCAGGCCCTGTATGATACTGAGTGTTGCACGCATATCGACTTCAAAACCGGGTTGGTTATAGGCCTTGGGATCTGAGATGGCTTCACCGGCGATGGTCATGTTGGTGACATCATAGAAATTCTTTTTCAGTCGGAGTGACACATCCAGCGGGGACCAGATATTCGACTGGATCAATCCGCCGATATGAGAATGAGTCAGGTCACCGTAAACCGGATACAAAACTTCCCTGAAGTTTCCCAGGACATCTCCCCCGATGGTTTCCTGAGTGTGATGAACGAGGAAATGCGCATCATCAGTTTTCCGGAAACCGCCAAACAGGTCGATGCGAAACCCATCGGCTTCGCCTATTTTTACTCCGCCATCGATGTCAACGATGGAGAATGCCGGTTTTACAGAAGCAGAATACAGGAAGTACCGCGATTCGTTCATCATCTCAAGGAAGGTGTTGTTTTGGAATCCACCGTGGATGTTGGCATAAAGCGATGTCTTATCGGTCAGCCCCAGATGCAGTTGCACATTCGGAACCACACGAACCCTTATTTTATCGGCATCCTGAAAAAGCACATCCACACCCAGGCGGGCGCTTCGGTTTAATCCACTGTAGAGAATGTAGGGAGCGGCATTGATCAGAAAATAGTTGTCGAAGTCATTGCTGTACACGGTGGTGAACAGGCTTCCGTCTATTCCTGCCTTGGTGGTGATTTCCTTGAAGGGCTTGTCGAATCCGGCGGTTACATTCAGTTGATTTCCTTTGACGGGGTCACCATAGAGATCATAACCGAATTTGGTGGAGAAATTGCTGAAATCGAGCGATCCTCTGTAATTCAGTCTGTCCGACTCTTTAGAGGTTAGACCCAGGTGCGCGTTGAGTACCCCAAGTCGTTGTTTTTCGTTGTTGAAATAGCGTGGATATTCAAAGCTATTTCCGTAATAATTGAAACCGGAATTCAGGTAGGAGAGGTGCATGTTGAGCAGCATGGCGTCAGCCTCGTGTCTGTAAGCCAGCTTACCCAGGTTATCCATAAAGTATGCGGTGTTTCCTGCAGGATTTGAATTCTCCTGTACGTAGTTTATATCTCCGTTGGTGGAGTTGTGCAGGAAAGTAAATGACAGGTTATGCTTCGGCCGGTCTACCAGACGATATCCGAAGGCGCCGTCGATGTTGGCATAATTACCGGCATGAAAAGAGAGATATCCTTTTTTCAGGTTGAAAGGAATATCTGTCATGATGGAGGCGGGGCGGGGTAAAGCAATTTCCAACGGTGGGGTCATTCGTCCGGCCCAGGTGGAAAAGTTTGTGTTTGCCTTTTGTACCAACGGCTCCCGCAGTGCAGGGAGTGAGTTGATCTTGTCAGCATCGAGCAGCGTGGGGTTGAAATCTCGTTCCAGCTCCAGTTGTCTGCGCAACAACGAGTCCTGCGTCTGGGCAAATAGGCCGGCAGAAAGTGCCATGGCTACCATTATAATATATATCTTCTTCATATGGTTCATATTCGCTATTTTGTTCACTTTGTTCATGTTATTCAGCTGCGCCGTTATTTGTTCGCTTCGCGTTATTCAGCTACGCTGTTATTTGCTCACTGCGTTCTCATTGTTCGTGCTTCGCACGTTATCGCTTAGCGGAGGCGTTCGTTGATCATTTGTTGAATGTCGGCTTCACTGCCCTTATAATTGTTTTTCAGACTTTCCAGGTACTGGCGGGCCTGAAATTCGTCGCCTTTTGCCTGATAAGTATCAGACAGCACAATGAGTGCACGGGCCATCCAGTACTGGTGGGGTGTTCCTTTTTGCATAAACTCTTTTACCTGTGCTTCGGCCCGTTCGTACGATTTCCACCGGTAATAGGTATCGGCGAGGATGAACTGTGCCTCTGCACCATAGATGCTGCGGGTATCATTGGCCAGAAACTGGAAGTCGGCCAGTGCATTGTCATTCTCGTTTACCTTCTGGTAAGCCTTACCGCGCAGGTACCTGGCTTCGGTCACCGTTTCGGGAGAAAGGTTGTTGCCGGCCAGTAATTCCGTGGCGGCTCTTGCTGCTTCGTGATTACCTCCCAAAGCTGTTTGCGTGCGTACGATGCCCAGCTGTCCCGTTTGTTTGTTAGCCGCAGTCCTTGCAGAGGAGGCCAGTCGGGAATAGTCGGCCAGTGCCTGCCTGTAATTACTGTTTTTAAACTCCACTTGTGCTGCATAGAGAAGTGCATTGTCGAGAAACTTCACATTGCTTGCATCAATCACCTTCCGGAAATGAGTCAGTGCCTGCTGTTCATCTTTTTTCTCCTCAGCAATCAGGCCCAGATAATAATGGGCGTCGCTGCCGTAAGCTCCATTGGGATAAGTCTGCAGGTAACGGTTCATCGATGATGCAGCATCGGTGCGATTCCCTCGCATAAAGACGCTTTCGGCAGCCAGGTAGGTAAGAGAGTCTTGCCGCGACGGCGTGATACGCATACCGCCGGGAAGTGAGTTGGCATAATTTACGTAGCCTTGCACGTCATTCATGTCGCGATAAACAGTCTCCATGGAAGCAAGCGCATTGCGTGCATCATCCGAACCGGGGAAGCGGGAGATTACATTTTTATAGGCAGCAATGCTCTGTTGATAATTTCCCGTATTGTAATACAACTGTCCCAGCTGGACGCCACCCTGTGAGGCAAGCGCGCTTCCCGGAAATTCGTTCACAAGTCGTTGCAATACGGTAATGGCTTCGTTTTCGCGGTCAAGCATGGTTAGGGCCCTGCTTTTCTCGTAGAGTGCATCGTCGAAATATTGTGAATTGGGATATTGCCGCATCAGGTTGTCGAGTGCGCCAATTTTACCTTGATAGTTGTGCTGCAGCCCCATCACGAAAGCACGCTGATAGGCAGCATAGTCGGCAGCGCCCGGATTCACATCGGCAGCCTGAGAATAATAACGTTCTGCTTCACCGAAACTGCGGTTAAAGTAATAGCTGTCACCCACGCGATTCAGCGCGTCGGCATATTCGTTTTTTTTGCGGTTTGTTTCTGTCGAAAGGTAACGCTCAAAGGCTGTCACGGCCTGTCCGTACTGTTGCTGTTTAAAGAGTGCGTATCCGAGGTTGTACCACCCGGTGGCATAATTTTCATCTGCCGAAGAGCCATTTTGCGTAAACTGCCGAAAGTCGTTTGCTGCATTGATATAATTTCCGATCCGGTACCAAGATTCCCCGCGCCAGTAGTATGCGCTGTTGCGTGCTTTGGCATCGTAGTTCCCCATGCCGATGCTGTTGTTAAAATATTGTACCGCTTCGTTCATCTTTCCATTGATGAACTCCTGGGCTCCCAACTGAAAGAGGACCATTTGCTTGGCTTCCAGGATGCGCCGGCCGGGGTTGTTGATCCGTTCAATGGCTTTGAGGGCAGCCTGATAATCTTTGGTCGTGAGAAACGTCTCCGCGAGAATGTCGTTTACCTGATTGGTATAGGGAGAATTGGGGTACTCCCGGAGGAAATTTTCGAACAAGGTGATCGATTCACTAAACACCGAGAAGTTGGTCTGATGTGCCAGCAATGCGTAGTTGAACATGGCTGTTTCCCTGACCTGCGGATTGAAGTTGTTTCTGGTAGCTGCTTCGAAAGCCATCTGAGCCTGCTGTTTCTGGTTGAGCTTCAGATAGGTCTGCCCCAGCTGCAGTTGTGCATTCTGTGTGAGGGCATCCGCCTCTCCCACGGCTTGCTGAAACATGGTTGCTGCTTCGTTGAATTTGCCTGTCTCGAAATAAGACAATCCCAGGAAATAGGCATCGCCTCGCAACGGTCTCTCCACATGTGCAAGATAGTACTCGTAATATGGAATCGCCCGTAAGGGTTGTCCCAGACGATAGTGACTGTTTCCAAGTACCCTGTTCATTTCCGTAAGGTGACTACTTTGGGGAAAGCGTGTTAGAAACGATTCTGAGAGACGGATTGCCTCATCGGGCTTTCCATCAAAAAAAGCTGCCTGAGCCGTATAAAAAGCAACTTCCTCCTGATACTCGGGGTGATCTTTCAGTCGCTGGAACCGTTGCAGTGCTGCTTGGTAATTTTTATTTGAATAATCGATATATCCCAGATAGAAATCGCCCGCATCCCGATATTTGCTGCTGTTTTGCGAGAGCAGTCCGAAGTAGCGGGTAGCTTCCTCTTTGTTGCCCAGCTGGAGTTCTGTATAACCTTTGCGAAAACTGTAATCTTCCTGTTCTGAAAGGGTCAGGTAGTCCAGATCGGACTGGTTGAACCACATCCTTGCAGATTCCCATTCCTTTCGGTTGAAATGAAACGACCCCACTAGAAAACTTATTTCGTTGCGATGCATTGTTTCGGGATGCGCTGCAAGAAAATCTTTCAATTCCCCGCCACTTTTTTCGTGACCACGGCGGAAAGATGACACAGCCATCATGTAATCGGCCTCTTCTTTCAGCATAGCATCGGAACTCACGTTCACAAATTCTGCCAGGATATCCTGTGCTCCTGTGTAGTTCCCTTCAAGAAACATCTCTTTGCCAAGATTATACAGATTTTCGTGCCCGGCGTAGTAAGTGGTCTTCTGGGCGGGTGAAATCTGTGTGATAAGAGCAAGGGTAAGCAGTAAGATGATTTTCTTCATATTCTGGATTTTTATGATTCCCTGTAATTTAATTTCTGTGTGGCCTTTTTGTATGTTTATACTCCCGGAGTAATTTTTCCACTCCCTGTCTGATCGATGTAAGTCCGAAATCTGCCGGAGAAAGTTTATCCGGAGTAATAAACTGCAGTTCCGACACATCGTCGTGTGGATGTAAATCGTGAAAGTCGTCCACAATACAGCGGAAAAACAGATCCACGGTGTGCACTTCAAAGCCCGAATATACATAAATATTCGGAATGGAGAAAAGATATTCGGATGAAACCACATGAAGGGTCGTTTCTTCCCCGACTTCCCGGCGGACTGCCTCTTCTGCTGTCTCATACGGATCGATGAAACCGCCGGGAAGGTCGAGGGTACCCTTTGCTGGCTCCTTGGCCCTGCGGGCAACCAGAATCTCACCTTCAGCATTTTTAATCACTGCTACCACGGCGGCAGAGGAGTTGAAGTAGTAGACAAAACCGCAGGCGGCACACTTCTTCGATTTTTCGTTGTTTTCCGCGAACTGTGAAGAACCACACTTCGGGCAGAATCGAAACTGATGCAAGGGATGGTTCATAAATTGATGTGATGATTTGTTGATGTGATGATTTGTTGATGTGCAGATGTTCTGATCTGCTAATCTACTAATCATTTAATGTTTTTGTACTTCTACTATTTTTGTTCCGGGAAGTTCCCGGTTGCGTTTGTCCACCGCTTCCACCAGATTGTCAGCCAATTCGGCAAATGCCATGCCGGTGATGCTGTCGGTATTCAATGCTACGGGCCGACCATCGTCACCTCCTTCCCGGATGCTCTGCACGATGGGTATCTGTCCGAGCAGGGCATAACCCTGTTCTTCAGCTAGCTTCTTACATCCATCCTTTCCGAAAATATAATATTTGTTTTCCGGCAACTCTGCAGGGGTAAACCAGGCCATATTTTCCACCAGTCCCAGAATGGGTACATTTACCTTGTCGCCGGTGAACATGCTGATACCCTTGCGTGCATCGGCTAGCGCCACCTCCTGGGGGGTACTCACAATCACCGCACCCGTGATGGGTAACGTCTGTACCAGCGTGAGATGGATGTCGCTCGTTCCGGGCGGGAAGTCGATCAGGAAATAATCGAGCTCACCCCAATGGGCATCGCCAATAAGTTGCTTCAAGGCATTGCTTGCCATGGCGCCACGCCAGACAACGGCATCGGACTTGTTCACAAAGAAGCCGATGGAAAGCATTTTTACGCCATAGTTTTCAATAGGCATCATCATGTCCCGTCCATCCACCTGTTCCATTACCGGACCCTCATCTTCCACACCAAACATCTTGGGTACGGAAGGTCCGAAAATATCGGCATCGAGCAGTCCCACCTTGTAGCCTTTCCGCGCCAGGGCGACGGCGAGATTGGAGCAGACGGTGCTTTTGCCCACGCCTCCCTTGCCGGAAGCGACGGCGATGATGTTCCTGACACCCGGAAGCAATTCGGTCTGGGCGGGTCGGGGAGCTTGCTTCGATTTTACCGAGATGTTGCCTTTGATGTCGATATGCGCATCGGCGTATGTGAGAATAGCCTGCTCAGCCATCTTCACGACCGATTTGATAAATGGGTCATGTGCCTTTTCTGTAATAAGTGAGAAGCTCACCTTCATACCTTCAATGCGGATGTCGTCGGCCACCATGCCGGCAGATACTATATCCTGTCCCGTTCCGGGGTAACGCACATTTTTCAGTGCATCGATAATTAACTTGGGGTATATTGCCATATAATGATTTTTTGATTTACTAATTTAGAGATTAGCAGATTTTTTTCTTGTTGAAGAAATGATCTTTGCCAGTATTTTTTTGATGCTAATTATTTTTGTTAATAGTTCATCTGTAAAAGGATAATTTTCGGATTTTTCGCATAATAAAAGCCAGTATTCCGTTTCCTCTGCCTCCTTTGCAGCAATTTTAATTTTGTGTAAGAAATCTGTGATACTTTCTGCATTTTGTGCTTCGCGAATATTGCTCCTATAGATGTACCAGATTTTAATAGCTGGTTTGCAATAATGAACTTTTTGCTTTCCTCTAATTTTTCACAAAAAGAAATAATTTGTAGAGCGAAATCAAAACTAACTTCCACTATCTCATTTCTATCCATAATCAACAAATCATTACATCATCACGTCAATTTAAATTCTCGCATTGCGGCCGAAGCTGCGATAGTCGTCCTTTTCAATTTCGATGTCGGGCTCTACCCACTGCCGCTCACCGGGGCAGGCGAATTTTATAAACTTGATAGATAAACCTCGTTCCCGCCATTGTTGTTCATAGAAAGTTTGAATTTCCAGAATATCATCCTGTAGTCCGGAGTGATAGAGATCATCTGTTTCAAAAAGGACATCGAGTTTATTTTCCGCAATCATGGCCCGGGTATAAGTAAATAAAAAATTGCTGTCTGTCTTCAGGTGAATGATGCCCTCATTGTGCATGATTTCACTGTATTTTTCCATGAAGTAGGTACCGGTGAGCCGTTTGTTTACTTTCTTCATCTGAGGGTCTGGAAAGGTGATCCATATTTCAGACACCTCATTGTCGGCAAAGAAATAGCAAATAAAATCGATATTCGTACGGATGAATGCCACGTTGCCCAGCTTCTCTTCCAACGCCTGTGTGGCCCCTTTCCACATGCGGGCGCCCTTAATATCGATTCCGATAAAGTTCTTTTCAGGATATTTGTGCGCCATCCCCACCGTATACTCCCCTTTGCCGCAACCCAGTTCCAACACGATTGGGTTGTTGTTACGAAAATAAGTGTTCCACCTTCCTTTTAAGGGGAAACCCTCCTGCTTCAATGTATCGAAAGCATATTGAAAAACATTCTCGTAGGTGGCCATATCGGCAAACTTGGCCAGTTTGTTTTTTGCCATATCAATAAGTATTGAGAAACTCTTTGTGAAGCTGTCGTTTGAGTTTATGTGGCCTTTATTGAGGGAGCTTCATAAAATATTATGTGCAAAAGTGCATTACAAAAGTAACATTTAAACGTTAAAATCAGAAACTTTTTATCTTTGAAATAGATGGGTGTTTCATTCCTTTAATTCAAAATAATCCCTACCTTTGCTCAACTAACTTTAAATAACCTTTTTTATGAGAGTGAATGACATAATGATCGGCCTCGAGACAAAGCATCCGGGCGAGTCTGAATACCTTCAAGCCGTGAGAGAAGTATTGATTTCCATTGAAGATGTGTATAACCAACATCCCGAATTTGAGAAGGCGGGTATCGTGGAGCGTATCGTGGAACCGGATCGTATTTTTACCTTCCGGGTGCCCTGGGTAGATGACAAGGGCAGGGTACAGGTGAATATCGGTTACAGGGTGCAGTTCAATGGTGCCATCGGGCCTTACAAGGGAGGTATTCGGTTCCATCCTTCCGTATCGCTTTCTTCCCTTAAATTTTTGGGTTTTGAACAGACCTTTAAAAATGCGCTTACCACGCTCCCCATGGGTGGAGCCAAGGGTGGATCTGATTTTGCCCCGAAAGGTCGTTCTCAGGCTGAAATCATGCGTTTTTGCCAGGCATTTGTGACCGAATTATGGAGAAACCTGGGTCCCGATACCGATGTGCCAGCGGGTGACATTGGTGTGGGAGGCCGTGAAGTGGGGTACATGTTTGGCATGTACAAGAAGCTGGCACGCGAGCATACCGGTACATTCACCGGGAAGGGAATATCATTTGGTGGTTCCCGCCTGCGCCCGGAAGCGACAGGTTTTGGCGCGCTCTATTTTGTGCAGAAAATGTGCGACGAGTACCACATCAGGCTGAGGGGTAAAACCGTGGCTGTTTCCGGCTTTGGAAACGTGGCCTGGGGCGCCGTGACAAAAGCCACGGAGCTGGGTGCCAAGGTGGTGGCAATCTCCGGCCCCGATGGATATATATATGATGAAGATGGTGTAAATATGCCCGAAAAGATAGCCTTTATGCTGGAACTCCGCAACTCGGGCAATGATGTGGTGGCTCCCTATGCCGATGAATTTCCCCGTGCAAAATTTTTCCCCGGAAAGAAACCGTGGGAATGTAAGGTGGACATTGCTTTGCCCTGTGCCATTCAGAACGAACTGAATCTGGAAGATGCCAAAACATTGAAGAAAAACGGCGTCTTGCTGGTAGCCGAGGTTTCCAATATGGGCTGTACCTCCGATGCTGTGGATTTCTTTATTGAAAATGAGATGCTTTTTGCGCCGGGAAAGGCTGTCAATGCCGGGGGTGTGGCCTGTTCAGGACTTGAGATGACACAGAATGCCATGCATATCTCCTGGAGCAATGAGGAGGTAGACCGCTGGCTCCACCAGATTATGAACGATATTCACGAGCAATGTGTGACTTACGGCAAGAACGGCGAATATATCAACTACGTGAAAGGAGCCAACATTGCCGGATTCATGAAGGTGGCCGATGCCATGATGGCCCAAGGTGTGTTATGATATTTATGTACAAAACATATTTTTAAAAAAAAATCTCCTAACACATTGTCAGTTCTTTTGTTTACTAAGACGATTTTTAATTTCTTTTTAATATCTTGTAACTAAATAATGAGCGATACGAAAAAATAAATAACTTTGTCTGTTGTGATCATAAAATCTATGTTTATTATGTGATTTATTTTTAACTGTAAGTGGACAAATAATGTTCTTTGTCTCCACTTCTTTTAAAAACTTTTCTTTTCTCGAGCTCATGTCAATAGTTCATTTGTTTATTTCTTTTAATGAAAAAACAACAAATTTCAAATATAGGTTTAATTTATGACGAATATCTGAATACACTCTATTCGTATGCTATTCATTTGGGTTTTGATGAACCGACTATAATGGATGCCATTCATGATATTTTTTATAAATTATGCATTCAACATGAATCACTGAACAATATAACTAACCTTAAATTTTATCTGATAAGATCGCTAAGAAACAGGCTTATAGATATCTATCGGACGAATAGATTATATTCTGGTTTATTTACTTCTCAAAATGATTTTGAAGAAAATATGGCTTTTAATTTGAGTGTAACGATAGAGGATGAACTTATAATGGCTGAGGATGTGGAAGAAATTCGTAAAGCTGTAAATAGTGTTTTAAACCGGTTAAGTAACCGCCAACGGGAAATAGTTTATCTGCGTTATAAACAGGGTTATAGTTACGAAGAGATTGCAGAAATTATGCAAATTTCTGTTGCTGCCTGTCGAAATTTAATTAGCAAATCACTAATCAAATTAAAAGAATCGCCATTATCCAAAGTTTTATTTCTACTTTTTATTACGTAATCTTTTTAATTGAAAATTCGCTTCATCTATACTTTATTCAAAAGAATATTTGTAAGTGTTTGAATATAAACAAGATATTCTTTACTGGGTGGAATGAAAACTAAATTTTTTTAATACTTTTCTTATCTTGAACTTATATTAATAATTTGACTCATTTGCATATGAAATGAAGTTTTTGAGACTTTTATTGATTTCTTCATATGAATTCTCCCAGTTATATTCATACTCAACAGTGATTGCTCCTTCAAATTTTTGTCTTTTCATTTCTTTGATTAGAGATTTTATATCACTAACTCCTGTTCCCCAAACTACATCGTGAGCTTCTTTCACATCTTTCAAATTCAAATCTTTAAAATGGAGCTCAAATATCTTTCTATAATACTCCCAATAATTCAGACCACAGGGTAAGTTTAATAAAAAACGATTAAATTTGCTCATTATGTCAACAAGAAGAAAGAAACACAGTGCAGCCTTCAAGGCCCAGGTGGCGATAGAGGCAATCAAGGAAGTGGAAA
>JAJFTO010000010.1 GCA_021372865.1 Porphyromonadaceae bacterium | reverse complement strand
TTGCGAAGCTTTACAGTACATTTGGTTTTTGCGAGTTTCTTTTTCATGGTTCCGCTTTTTATTTGTGGGCAAACAATCGGTCGATTTCTACTTTTGGAACATAAACAAATTTTCCTATCTGTTTTTTGGGAATGCTATTCTTGCGAATAGTTTTATCAACGGTGGAAAGTGATATTCCGTATTTCTGAGAGATTTCGCCAATGGTATAGCAATTGGCAGGGTCAAAACTGATTTCCTGTTTTATTATTGTTGGTTGAATTGCTTTAGCAATTTCAACCTTTGGAAACATAGCCTCTATGTGAACCCGACTAATGCGGGTTAATCGCTCCCCAAGGTTGACAGCAGGGATATTGCCTTTTCTTATTTGGCGGTAAATAGTATCTCTTGAAATGCCAAATAAAACTACAGCTTCAGCAATGGAGATATAAGGGCGGTCGGTTGGGATTTGCTCGGCTAACTGTTGGCGTTGTTCCTCTTGCTTTTCTTGTGCCTTCTTTTTGCGGGTTGCGGCCTCCGAACATTTCTTTGAGCAAAACTTTGAATACACAGTTTTGGCATAAAACTGAGTACCGCAGATTTCGCAATTCTTGGGAAGAATAAATTTACTACCAGGCATATCAATCGTATTTAGAGTGAATAAGTAGTGATAAGTATTTATTAGTCGCACTTTACTGTTGTTTAAGTCGCGTAACAAATATGTAGCAAATATACGAAAAATAATCGAATATAACAATAGATAAGCATAAATAATAAAATAAAAAACCGCTGTAAACTAAGCGTTTACAGCGGTTTGAGTATGGATATTAATCCTTGTTTTTGGCTTTTACTTTACTTCTTCGAAATCCACGTCGGTGACGTCGTCTCCCGATTTGGTGTTGTCCTGTGCAGATTGCTGACCTGCATCGGCTCCCGGCTGTGGGCCGGCCTGTGCATTTGATGCATTGTACATGTCCTGAGAAGCTGCCTGGAAAGCGTTATTCAGCTCGTTCGTGGCAGCGTCAATTCCATCCAGATTTTGAGCCTTGTGGGCTTCCTTCAGTTTGGAAAGTGCAGTCTCGATGGGTGCTTTTTTGTCGGCCGGAATCTTGTCGCCCAGATCCTTCAGCTGTTTTTCAGTCTGGAAGATGGTTGAGTCGGCGTGGTTCAGCTTGTCAATACGCTCCTTCTCAAGTTTGTCGGCTTCAGCATTGGCAGCGGCTTCTTCCTTCATGCGCTTGATTTCGTCGTCGCTCAGACCGGAAGATGCTTCAATACGAATCTTCTGTTCCTTGCTTGTAGCCTTGTCTTTGGCCGACACACTCAGGATTCCGTTTGCGTCGATATCGAAAGTTACCTCAATCTGGGGAATACCACGCGGGGAGGGTGGAATACCGTCGAGGTTGAAGACGCCGATCTGCTTGTTGTCACGTGCCATGGAACGTTCACCCTGCAGCACGTTGATTTGCACGGAGGGTTGGTTGTCACTTGCGGTGGAGAATACTTCACTCTTCCTTGTAGGAATGGTGGTGTTGGCATCAATCAGCTTGGTCATAATACCGCCCAGTGTCTCAATACCGAGTGAAAGGGGGGTCACATCCAGCAGCAGTACGTCTTTCACTTCACCTGTTAGCACGGCTCCCTGAATGGCGGCACCGATGGCCACCACTTCATCGGGGTTTACGCCCTTGTGGGGTTTCTTACCGAAAAGTCTTTCCACAAGATCCTGCACGGCAGGAATACGGGTAGAACCACCTACCAGGATTACTTCGTCAATATCTGAATTGGACATGCCTGCATCCTTCATTGCTGTCTGACAGGGGGTCACACATTTCTGCAACAGATCGTCGATCAGCTGTTCAAATTTGGCACGGGTAAGTGTTTTTACCAGGTGCTTGGGGATACCGTTTACCGGCATGATGTAGGGGAGGTTTATCTCCGTGGTGGTGGCACTGGAAAGTTCAATTTTTGCTTTCTCAGCCGCTTCTTTCAATCGCTGCAATGCCATCGGGTCCTTGCGCAGGTCGATTCCCTCATCGTTCAGAAACTCTCCGGCCAGCCAGTCGATGATGCGGTGGTCGAAATCATCTCCTCCAAGGTGGGTATCCCCATTGGTTGATTTTACTTCGAAAACGCCGTCTCCCAGTTCAAGAATCGAGATATCGAAAGTACCTCCGCCCAGGTCGAACACAGCAATCTTTGAGTCCTTATTCTGCTTGTCAAGCCCGTAAGCCAGTGCAGCAGCCGTAGGCTCGTTGACGATACGGCGAACGGTGAGGCCCGCAATTTCACCGGCTTCTTTGGTCGCCTGGCGCTGTGCGTCACTGAAGTACGCAGGGACAGTAATTACCGCCTCTTTAACTTCCTGTCCAAGATGATCCTCGGCTGTTTTTTTCATTTTCTGCAATACGATTGCCGATATCTCCTGCGGGGAATAAAGATGCCCGCTGATATCTACACGGGGTGTATTGTTGTCGCCACGTACAACTTTATACGGTACGCGGCCAATCTCTTTCTGCACCCTATCGAATGTCTCTCCCATGAAAGTCTTGATGGAAGAAACGGTGTTATTGGGGTTGGTGATGGCCTGCCGTTTGGCCGGGTCACCTACTTTTCGTTCGCCACTCTCCATGAAAGCCACGACCGAAGGGGTGGTACGTTTGCCTTCGTTATTGGGGATTACTACCGGTTCGTTGCCTTCCATAACGGATACGCACGAGTTGGTCGTTCCCAGGTCTATTCCGATTATTTTTCCCATAGTTTGTATGTTTAATTTTGTCTTCCTATTTATTCTTTTTACTTCCTGCCGCTTCTAGTCCGGCCAAAGCTTGTTCACTACAGCATACTTTTTCAAATCTTGTGCCAAATTTCCTGTTTTGCTCCAATTCTGCCAATATGTCGTGATTATTGGAAAGTGTCACAGAGGAAGAGTCAGGAAAAAACAGTTTTCCACATACAAAATGGTGTAATTAATCATCATCTTTCGGGAAGATTTGTTATCTTTGGGGAAGTGGATATTTAATTATTTTTTAATCATAAACTTTATAACTTATGTATAGCCGACAGGATCTTGATTTACTGCGTGAGAAAGGGATCTCACAGGCGCAAATAGAGACACAGCTACATCATTTTCATACTGGATTCCCCTATCTGACCATTGTGGCTGCAGCTTCTGTTGGGAAGGGTATCATGAAGGTGATGAAAGAAGAAGAGGAGACTTATCTGAAAGCATGGGAGGATTACCTTAAAAGTGAGAAGAAGGTCACCAAGTTCGTACCGGCATCCGGTGCAGCAACTCGCATGTTCAAAGATCTATATGCTTTTTTGGATGCTACATATGAAGAACCGGTCACTGCTTTTGAGAAAACTTTTTTTTCGCAACTTACACAGTTTGCCTTTTTCGTATCTCTCGACGAGACTTGTAAGGATCTTTTTGGTAAGGGCGCCGAAGCGTTGTGCAAAGAAGGAAAATTTAAGGAGGTGGCGGCAGCATTGCTTTACAGTGAAGGCCTGAATTACGGAAATATGCCGAAAGGATTGCTTCTCTTCCATAAATATCCAGAAGGAAACCGCACACCGGTGGGCGAGCACCTGACGGAGGGTACCTTTTATGCCAAAAAAGCAGATGGGAAGGTCCATGTGCACTTCACCGTGTCAGAAGAGCACAGGGAGTTATTTGAGCTGCTGGTGGCTGCACGAAAGTCGAATTATGAATTCAAGCTGGGTGCTTCCTTTTCAGTATTCTACAGTATTCAAAAACCGAGTACGGATACCCTTGCCGTGGATATGCAGAATCAGCCGTTCAGGGATGAAGATAACACACTGCTCTTTCGCCCCGGTGGACACGGAGCGTTGATCGAGAACCTGAATGACATTGATTCGGACATCATCTTTATTAAAAATATTGACAATGTGGTTCCCGACAGGTTGAAAGAAAACGAAGCACATTATAAAAAACTGTTGGCAGGTATTCTGGTGACCATGCAGCAACGCGCTTTCGGATACCTGAGAAAACTGGAGTCGAAGAAGGTGGCTCCGGAAGAATTGGAAGAGATGTTGGCTTTCACAGAGAATGAACTTTGTATAAGTCATCCGGAAACATTCGACACCGATGATGCGCTCAAAGCATATCTGGAAAGAAAACTCAATCGTCCATTCCGGGTCTGCGGTATGGTGAAGAATGAGGGTGAACCGGGCGGTGGCCCCTTTATCACGGTCAATCCAGATGGAACGGCATCGCTACAGATTCTGGAGAGCTCACAGATCAACAAGCACGATGCCAAAGCGATGGATGCCTTCAAAAACGGATCGCATTTTAATCCGGTGGATGTAGTCTGCGGTGTAAAGTGTTATCAGGATGACAAGTTTGACCTAACGAAATTTGTGGATCCCAATACCGGATTCATCTCCCACAAGTCGAAAAACGGAAAGGACCTCAAAGCTTTGGAGCTTCCAGGATTGTGGAACGGAGCCATGAGTGACTGGAACACGATCTTCGTGGATGTGCCTGTCAGTACGTTTAACCCGGTGAAGACAGTGAACGACCTGCTGCGGCCTGAACATCAGTCGTGACCCGCTACTTACAATATTTTACATTAAAGTCCGTTTATGAGATAAACGGACTTTTTTTGAACGTACGAATCACATACATCCTGCTGGCTTTTGCATTTTTTTCGGTTTCCTGTGATCAGGCAAAACTGAGTGATGCCAGGTCGCAGTATCTGCGCGGGGAGTACCATGCAGCGAGTGAAACTTATCGGAAACTCTATCGGAGCACGCCGCGGGAAGAACTTTCCATGCGGGGTGTGATTGCCTTTGAGATGGCCGAAAATTACAGGGCACTCAACCAGCCGGCACGTGCCGTGGTGGCATACGACAATGCCATACGTTCTGGTTATCCCGATACGACGATGTACCTTTCTTTCGCCCGGATGCTTCACCGCGAGAGGAAATACCCGCAGGCCCTGGATGCATACCGCAGTTTTCTGCTGATGCAACCGGGTCATCCTCTTGCTTTGAATGGCATACAAGGCGTAGTAATGGCACAGCAGGAGCAACCTTCACGATATGCGGTACAGCGGATGAATCTGTTCAATTCAGCACAGAGTGAATTCAGCCCTTTGCTGGCACGCCGTGATCACCTGATCTATTTCACTTCATCAAGAGACGAAGCTGCGGGAGAGACGAAAAGTCCCGTGACGGGCATGAAGTACAACGATCTGTTCTTCTCCGAAAAAGATGTGAACGGTGCGTGGAAGAAACCAAAACGTCTTCCGGATGAAATCAATACCGGATACGACGAGGGTACGCCTTCAATCACCCGCGATGGGGAATGGATGTACTATACATTCAGCGGTACCGGACCCAATGGGTCAGACGGGACCTCCATTTATTACTCGAAACGGGTAAACGGCGCATGGCGTGCCGGTCGTCCGCTTCAGATATTGAAAGATGATACGCTATCGCTCTTCGCCCATCCGACCATCTCCCCATCTGGTAGGTATCTCTATTTTGTTTCAGACATGCCCGGTGGACAGGGCGGTAAAGATATCTGGCGCGTATCTGTCTCGTCCGACCACATAACAGGAATACCCCAAAACCTGGGTGCCTCGGTCAACAGTGCCGGCAATGAAATGTTCCCCTATATGCGTGACGATTCCACCCTCTATTTTTCATCTGACGGACTTCCCGGTAGAGGAGGGCTTGACCTGTTTAAGGCAATAAAGAGGCAACAGACAAACGATTGGCATGTCAGCTCCCTGCCGGTACCACTGAACTCGCCCGCCGATGATTTTGGCATCACTTTCATGCAGGATGCTGAACAAGGCTTTTTCAGTTCCAACCGGGACGATGCACGTGGTTATGATCATATTTACTCCTTTGTTTATCGTGAGCCGACCCTCATCGTGACGGGATTTGCCGTGGATCAGGAAGATGAATTTATACCTGGCGCACGGGTGAGTGTGACGGGAAGCGACGGATCACAACAGCGTTTTATTACCAACCTGAAGGGAGAATATCAGTTTAAAGCGACCGGTGGAATAGAATATCTCTTTACGGCGAGTGCAGAAGGATTTCTTGATGAGAAAAAATCTCTACGGACCACATCCGAAGAAAAAGATACCTTGTATTACGTCGATTTTGAGATGGTCCCTTACAACAAACCGGTTGTTCTGGAGCATATTTTCTATGATTTCGACCGTGCCACCCTTCGTCCCGAATCGAAGAGGGAACTTGACAAGCTTATTACAATTCTTCGAGAACATCCGGAGATATCCATCGAAATTACTGCCCATACCGACAGGAAAGGAAGTGAAGATTACAACCTGAATCTTTCTACGAAACGGGCACAGGCCGTAGCCGACTATCTGACGGAGTACGGCATCGGACAAAACAGAGTCACCGCGGAGGGAAGGGGAAAGACGGAGCCGAAGTATGTGAGTAAAAATCTCGCTGACAAATTTGTTTTCCTGAAGGAAGGTGATCGGCTCTCGGAAGAATTCATTGAACAGCTTCCTCCCCAGCAACAGCCAGTTGCCGACCAACTCAATCGCAGAACAGAGTTCCGCGTGGTTGAACCGACATTCTTCACTCTCTGAAACAGATTATCCAAAATAATGTGTATTTTTGTTCGTGAAAGCCACCGGTGAAAAACTGGAAGAAAGGGCTGTCACATACGGAATGGGAATAGTTCTGAGATGCTTGTCTGTTTGGATGATCGCCGCGGCAGGAGTTTTCTCTCTGTCGGCCCGGGAGATGAATGTCACGGTAAAGGTGCGGAGTGATGCGGTACACGGTTCCAACAAACAGCTTTTCACTTCACTCGAGGAGGCTCTGCATACATTCATCCAGGGACAGAGGTGGGGTGATCTCCCCGGCGAATCAAATAAACCAATCAATTGTAACTTTACACTACTGATCACAGAGGCTGTCACAGACCGTTCGTTCAGGGGAGAACTCTACGTACAGGCACGTCGCCCGACAGGCAATGATTCAAGAGAAACGCCCATATTGAATATACGCGATAAGCAAATCGAGTTTGATTATGCTGCATATCAGCCTTTGTCGTTTGATCCTCATTTTGTGCAGGATAACCTCACGGCGACCGTCGCTTTTTATGTTTATCTGATCCTTGGACTGACGGCGGATGCCGATGCTCCCCTGGGGGGTACAACCTTCTTCCGGGAAATGGAACGGATTGCCACTGCCGTACAATCCTATGGCTGGAACGGGTGGGAGCAGAACAGAAACAGCTGGAGCCGTACGGTCATGGCAACCACCTTCAACGACGGATCGGCGGAAGGATACCGTAATATGTGGTATCGGTATCATGCCGGGGGATTGGACTTATTGTATGAAAACAATGTTATGGGACTGGAGAATGTGGCTGCTTCGGTACCGTTTATCGCTTCGTTGCGTGAAAAACAGTCCGGCATGATATTGATCCCGTTGTTTGGTGATGCCAAGCTTGATGAACTGACTCTGCTGCTTTCCTCAGGGAGCGCTGTGGAAAAACGGAAAGCATATCAGACGCTTCGGGAAATATATCCCACACAAGACACCGTGCTTGAAAAGTTGAGATGAAATTAATATGTTAAAATCACTGTCTATCCAAAATTATGCATTGATCGACTCGCTTCAGATCGATTTCGACAAAGGTTTTTCCGTGATTACCGGCGAAACCGGAGCAGGAAAATCGATTATCCTGGGTGCTTTATCCCTGATACTTGGACAACGTGCCGATGCACGTCATATCAAACAGGGAGAATCGAGGTGCGTGATTGAAGGTGTTTTCGATATATCTGCCTATCAGATGCAGCCTCTTTTTGATACACTCGATTGGGTCTACGACGGCGATGAATGTATCCTCCGCCGCGAAATATGGTCCAACGGGAAGTCGCGTGCTTTCGTCAATGATTCGCCCGTCTATCTTAACGACCTGAAAGAGTTTGGCGACAGGCTCATTGATATCCACTCCCAGCATCAGAATCTTGCACTGAACGACAATCTGTTCCAGTTGAATGTGGTGGACCTGCTTGCCGGCACCGGAAATGAAAGACTGACGTATGGTGAGGCTTATACCAGTTATCGTTCGGCGGAACAGATGTTGAAAGAGTTGCGTCTGCAGGCACGAAAAAATAAAGAGGAGGAGGATTATCTCCGTTTTCAGTATTCGGCATTGTTGGAGGCTGTTTTACAGCCGGGCGAACAGGAAAAGCTGGAAAGTGAGCTGGAAGCTGTCACCCATGCGGAGGAGATCAAGTCGGGACTCTTCACTGTGGCTGGACTGCTGTCGACTGATGAACACAGCGTGACATCGTCGCTGCGTATAGTAAAAGATACCTTACAGCAACTGCAGCAGGTCTACCCCAGGGTAGCGGAGCTGGCAGTAAGAGTGGAATCGGCCTATATCGACCTGAAAGATGTTGCTACAGAGGCGTCGCATATCTTCGAAAATATCGACTTCGATCCAAACCGCCAGCAACAATTGGAAGATCGGCTGAGTGTAATCTACGACCTCCAGAAAAAACATGCCGTGTCTACGGTGGAGGAATTGTTACAGCTGCGCGATGAGATGGGTGTTCGGCTTCAGCAAATCGACTCACTCGACGAGCGTCTTGCCTCACTGGAGAAGGAGGTGGAAATGAAACGGACTGTGATGCTGGAAAAGGCAGGGTCGCTCTCCCGGAAAAGAGCAGCGGCCGCACCTGCCATAGAGCAGCAACTTATGAATAAGTTGGCCTTCCTGAAGATGCCCAACACGCGCTTTCGTTGTGAGTTTACCCCCAAAAGTGATCCGGACGCGACCGGGGCCGATCGTGTACAATTTCTCTTTTCTGCTAACAAAAACAGAGATTTACAACCCGTATCGCAGATCGCTTCGGGAGGTGAAATATCGCGACTGATGCTCTGTCTGAAATCGATGATTGCAGGAGCTACCGCTCTGCCTACCATCATTTTCGATGAGATCGATACCGGCACCTCGGGTGAGGTGGCCGACAAAGTGGGGGCAATCATGGAGGAAATGAGTAAACAGATGCAGGTGATTGCCATCACCCATCTGCCGCAAATTGCTTCGAAAGGACAGGCTCACTTTGTGGTGTATAAAGAAGATACGGCAGACACAGTCTCGACCCGGCTCCGGCAACTTTCACCCGAGGAACGGGTAGCAGAAATAGCACGCATGCTCAGTGGGGCTGAAGTTTCCGTGCAGGCGGTTGAGAATGCGCGCGTGATGCTGGGAGAAAAATAAAGTGTAATAAAATAAAGATTGTATGAAGGAAAAAGAGATGATTTTCGGCATCCGTGCCGTGATGGAAGCGGTGGAAGCCGGAAAAGATATCGATAAGGTGCTGGTAAAAAGGGAATTGTCTGGCGACTTGTTTATGGAGCTGCAACAGCTGCTTCGTACTTACGAGATACCATTGCAGCGGGTACCTCTTGAGCGCATCGACCGGTTCACAAGGAAGAACCACCAGGGGGTGATTGCATTTACTTCTGCCGTGACCTATCAGAAGCTGGAAAATATTGTACCCATGCTTTATGAAGAAGGTAAAAATCCTTTCATCCTTGTTTTGGACGGAGTAACCGACGTGCGCAATTTTGGTGCCATTGCACGTACCTGTGAAGTGGCTGGCGTGCATGCCATCGTCATCCCGGCACGGGGAAGCGTGACGGTAAATGCCGATGCCATTAAAACATCGGCCGGTGCCCTGCACACGATTCCAGTATGTAGAGAGCAAAACCTGAAAGAAGCTATTATCTTTTTGAAAAACAGCGGCATAAAGATTGTCGCAGCCACAGAAAAAGCGGCCGGTTTTTATACGGATTGTGATTTTTCGGTTCCTGCTGCCATCGTCATGGGTGCGGAAGATACGGGTGTGGCCACCGATCATCTGCGCGTGAGCGATGAGCTGGTGAAAATTCCGCAATCGGGAAATATCGAATCCCTCAACGTCTCCGTCGCAGCTGGAGTCCTGATTTATGAAGTCATCCGCCAGAGAAACCTGACTCCACACCACTGATCATTGATCGCTAACAGCCGATCACAATAAATTTTTCAACTAATTAATCGCCACAATGGATAAAAAAGTAATTTCTACAAACAACGCGCCCGCAGCCATCGGGCCATACAGTCAGGCCGTGGAGGCAAATGGCATGCTCTTTTTATCGGGAATGTTGCCCATTGATCCGACTACCGGATATCTTGTCCCGGGTGGAATCAAAGAACAGACTGCACAGGTCTTTATGAATATCAAAGCTGTCTTGTCTGCCGCAGGGGCCAACATAAACAATGTTGTCAAGACCACCGTTTTTCTGGAAGACATGTCGCTCTTCGGGGTAATGAATGATGTCTATGCCGCCCAGTTTAGTGGCACCTTTCCGGCACGTTCTGCATTTGCCGTAAAGACACTGCCCAAAAATGCATTGGTAGAGATTGAAGTGATCGCGGTGAAGTGAAGTCACTGTTTTATTCTTCATAAAGGGCAGGCAAATTCTCATCGTCTTCCTCTTCTTCAGCAGGCGGTTCTTTCTTCACCACAAAGGCACTGATCTCCCACAAAGCATAGAGAGGCAGTGTGACCACGAAAAGAGAGAAGGGATCGCCCGAAGGTGTGATCAAAGCCGCCAGCAACAGCGAGCCCACGACGGCATGACGCCTGTATTTGCGGAAAAAGGGTCGGTATACCAACCCGAGAATGGATAACAGCCAGAATACGAGAGGTATCTCGAAAACGAGTCCCATGACCAGAATAAGGGTATAAAAGTTGCTCATGTACGAGTCGAGGGATATCATATTTTCGATGGAGTCACTCAACTCAAACGTGATCAGGAACCGGAAGATCAATGGAAAAACGATGAAATAACCTACCATGCATCCGATCACAAACATCACACCTCCAAACCCGAAAGCCCTCTTTATCCCTTTGGCTTCGTTGGCATAAAGTGCTGGACTCACAAATTTCCATATCTCGAATAATATATACGGTATGGTACAAAGTACGCCGAATGCCATTGAGGTAGAGATATAGGTCATAAATTGCGTGGTCATGTTAATGTTGAGGATGTTTACATTAAATGAGTCAGCAGAAAAATCGGGCAGGAAGGGAATATAACGGCTCGCTTTGTCAAAAAACCGGTAGGTGACAAAATCGGAAGTGCGGGGTGCAAGAATAATGGAATCAAAGATATGGGGAATCAAAATAAATCCCACAATCGAAAAAATAAACACAGCAACGATAATACGGATCAGCGTCCATCGGAATTCCTCCAGATGATCCCAAAAGGACATTTCTTTCTCTGCCATGTATGTCTTGTGCTATAAATTAATTCACAAAAACAACCTGAAGAAAATCAGGTTGTGATCGGGAATATATACGTTATTCAGTAAAAAAAGTCTATTTAGAAGTATCTTTTTACTTGTTGTCGTTTGAGTCCGAATTGCGTTCGGTAGGAGCAGACTTAATATCTTCTTCAATGTCGTTGAGACCTTTCTTGAAGCTATTGATGCCTTTTCCCAGTCCCTTCATGAATTCGGGTATCTTTTTGCCTCCGAAAAGAATTAATACAACAATAACAATGATGGGTATTTCCCAACCATTTAAATTAATAAGAAGTGGATTCATAGGTTTTATTTGTTTGAATGTTTATACTCTTTCGTGTAAAGCGCTGCAAATGTATCATTATTTTGTTGAAATGCGCAAATATTTAAATATAAAGTTTGCTAATACGTTATGCCCAAATCCATATATATGGGCAGGTGATCGCTGAATCCGCCCAGATAGCGAGGGCCGAGATTTGTCCTGAATGGTTTTTTCCCGTAGTAACGGGAATCTTCCTCGAGCAGAAAGTCTGCCTGGAAAATCTGTGCATTGCAATCGACGATAGAAATCGGGTCTGTCTCTATCAGCATATTTCCACTCACAATAAACTGATCGAGTACTTCCCAGCGTCCCTGGTACTTATAGCTTCCAAAATCACGCTCCTTCATGCGATGATAAAACAAGTTGTATAGTCCTCTTATGTTGGGTCGTGCTGTCACGCGTTTTGCTTGCAACGTACGTGACAGACTTTTGTCGTTGGGATGATCATTGAAATCGCCCATAATGAGAATATAGGGATTTTCCCTCATCCGGAAGAGACTGTCTGCTTTCTCCCTCAGGAGCGCGGCAACCGCAATCCGCAATGGTTCTGTTTCGCGCTGCCCTTCGCTGCGCGACGGGAAGTGACAAACAAATACGTCGAGTGTATCGCCATTGATGAGATTTCCCACAGCATGGAGGATGTTTCTGGTCGGACGGTGATTCCGTCCGCTAAACCGTACTTCATACTCCCTGCTTTCCAACAGTCTGAACTGATGCCGTTGGTAGAGCAATGCGACATCAATGCCGCGTTCGTCGGGCGAGTCAGAAACAATGTAGGCATATGCCTGTGCCCGCAAAGGTGAACGCTTGGTGAGATCGAAGATGACACTGTCGTTTTCCACCTCACACAATCCCACCAGCGCGGGTGACTGCATGCCGCCTATGGCCGTAATTACCCGAGCAATGTTGCGCTGTTTATCCCAATATTTCCAGGGTGTCCACCGCATAAAACCATCCGGCAGGAACTGATCATCGTCCTTTAGTGAATCATCTTTCGTGTCGAAAAGATTCTCCACGTTATAGAACATCACCCTGAAACGATCCTTTGGAAAGATCGCACCGCATGCTGTCAGCAGGAATAACAATATTGCAATGCGGTGCGTCATAAAATCTATTATTCTATCGATTCCAGTATTCTTACCAGATAATCCCAGAATTTTGCAACAGAAGAGATCTTTATCTTTTCATCCGGTGAATGCACATCCGTCATGTCGGGTCCGATCGAGATCATGTCGAGGGTGGGATACTTTTCCAGAAAAAGCCCGCATTCCAGACCGGCATGAATCGCTTTCACCTTTGCTTCATGGTTGTAAAGCGACTGGTACTCCTTCTCGGCGAACTTCAAAAGCGCGGACTCGGTATTTGGCTGCCAGCCCGGATAACCTTCGTTGTGTGTGACTTTGGCACCGGCCAGCTCAAAGACCGATGAAACCATATTCACCACATACTCTTTCTGCGAATTCACGGAGCTACGCTGGCTGGTACCTACTTCTATCTGGTGGTTAGGCAGTATCTTTACCGATGCCAGATTGGTGGAGGTCTCAACCAACCCCTCTATGTCGCGGCTCATCCCAATGACCCCGTGCGGACAGGCATACAGTGCAAGAATCAGTTTTTCGGTCACCCTCTTGTTCATTACCTTCGACGGGATTTGTACCGACTCCAGTTGAATATCGAGGTTGGGGTCCGTATGTTTGAATTCTTCCTGTAGCTTCGAGATGAACAGATTCAACTTCACCCTGACTTCTTCCTTGTATTTTTCCTTTATCCCGATAATGGCATGGGCTTCTCGGGGAATGGCATTGTGGAGGTTTCCGCCAGCAATCTCCGATAGGATCATACCATATTTCTTCCGGGTGAGAGAGTGGAGAAAACGGACGAGTATCTTGTTGGCATTGCCAAGCCCCTTGTCGATGTCGCTTCCCGAATGACCTCCACGAAGTCCTTTCACCGTGATGTGAAACCAGAAATATTTCTTCGGTACATCTTTTTCCTTGTATTTAAAGTAGGCTTTGGTCCCTTTTCCTCCGGCACATCCAATGTATATTTCCCCTTCCTCCTCGGTGTCGAGGTTGATGAGCATGTTGCCGGTAAGAAAATCTTTTCCGAGTGCGTTGGCTCCTGTAAGCCCGGTCTCTTCATCTACGGTAAAGAGTGCCTCGATTTTTCCATGGGCTATGTCGTTGGCCGCCAGCACGGCAAGTTGAGCTGCAACGCCAATGCCATTGTCGGCTCCCAATGTTGTTCCGTTAGCTTTCACCCAATCGCCGTCAATGATGGTTTCAATGGGGTCATTGTCGAAATCGTGTGTCACATCGGAATTCTTTTCACACACCATATCCACATGGGATTGTAAAATCAGGGTTGGAACATGCTCCTTTCCTTCGGTGGCCGGTTTTGTGATGAGGATGTTGCCTGCTTTGTCCTGCTTCGCTTCCAGATTGTGTTCCCTGGCAAAATCGAGCAGCCAGGCAAGTATTCGTTCCTCCTTCTTTGAGGGACGCGGAATCTGTGTAATGTCGTGGAAGTATCCCCAAATTGCATAAGGCTGTAAATCTTTAATCGTCATATTTTCTGTTTTGGAAGATTTATAATCGATAAAAATACACGAAATAAAGCGGTTCTGCAAAAAAATTTAGCTTCTTTAATGGGAAATCGTGTGGTTTAATTGTCTAATTAAACTATCTTTGCCATATTAAAGCTGAGAATTATGTTAAAAATACTAATCCTGGGCATCGTTATCTTATTCATCGCCATTTTGTTGATGGGTGTGCGGGTCTTTTTTACAAAAAAAGGCAGTTTCCCCAGTTTGCATATTGGCGACAGTAAGCCGATGCAGGACAGGGGGATCCATTGTGCTACATCACAGGATGCCGAAATGAGCCGAAGAGAGAGTCCCATTGAAAAAATATTGAAATCAGAAAATTTATAAATCTCCCAAAAATGAAGAATTCTACTCCTTACATCGTCAGCGGAGTGCTGGCGGTAGCGTTAATTATTCTTTACATCCTGTATTTTACCTCTAAATCTTCCGTGAACGGAGACGCCGGAAAAGGTCTTTCTGTTTTATTGAACGACTCCTCTGTTACATTGCCCGTTGCTTATGTAAATGTGGATTCCCTGCTGACCAATTATAATTTTGCGAAAGACCTCAATGAATCTTTGTTGAGAAAAGAAGAAAGCACACGGGCGACGTTGAATCAAAGACAAAGCCAGATCAATTCAGCAGCACAGGAATTTGATCGGAAGTTGCGTAACAACGCCTTTTTGAGTCAGGAAAGAGCACAGCAGGAACAGGAGCGCATCGTACAGATGAACCAGGAGTACCAGCAACTGGCAGACCGGTTGTCGCAGGAGTTTATGCTGGAACAGCAGAAGCTGAACCTGCAGATGGAAGACACCATCAAGGCCAGAATGAAAGAATTCAACGCGGATAAGCATTACGAAATCATTTTCAGTAACCGGACGACAAGCACCGTGCTTTATGCCGATGATAAATATGACATTACGTCCGAGGTAGTTGAATTCCTTAACAGCAAATATGGCCCTGCTACCGCAACGGCTGCCGGCAAGACCGGCAAGAAATAAAGTATTGCTGTTTTTTGATTTATAAGAAAGGGTTCTTTGGAAAAAGAGCCCTTGTTCGGTTTACATCCATCTCATTCACTTTTCAAACATTCCTTTCATGAACCGGAAAAACTGGAATGCATATATCGAAAGGCAAAAACCTGAGTACAGGGTCGCGTCCTTTTCTCCGGAATTTTCCGCTGATATGGTGGTTGTGATACCCTGCTACAACGAACCGGGTCTGTTCACTACGTTGCAGAGTCTGCTGGAGGCCGCTTTACCGGAAGTCAGGATTGGAACGGTGATCGTTTTCAATTCAAGTGAACGTTCGACCGAAGAAGGTATCCTACAAAACCGTACATCATTCAAACAAGTCAGAGAATTTGCAGCAATAAATAACAGCGACCAACGACAGTTTCTGCCATTATTGTTTGAGGAATTACCCCGAAAACATGCAGGAGTGGGGCTGGCACGAAAAATTGGAATGGACCTGGCCGTGGAACATTTCCTCCTCCACGACAAATCAAATGGGGTGATTGTGTCACTGGATGCCGACTGCACGGTATCCGAAAATTTCCTTTCCGCCATCAGTACGGCTTTCCTGGGCAATGACCGGTTAAATGCCACTGTGCATCCTTTCTATCATCGGGTAGAAGAAGATAATCCGATACTGGAAAGGGCGATGAGGCAATATGAGGACTACCTCCACTATTATCGCGCGATGCTGCGGTCCACCGGATTTCCATGGTATTTTCACACCATTGGTTCTGCGTTTGCCGTGACAGCCGATGCATATGTACGGGTGGGTGGTATGGGACGCCAGCAGGGCGGTGAAGATTTTTATTTTCTGCATAAGGTGTTTTCCCTGGGTGGGATAGAGGAACTCAGTGAGGTGTGTGTCTGTCCCCTTGCCCGTTATTCTGACCGTGTGCCCTTTGGTACCGGCCCTGCACTGCAAAAGATACTGAACGAAACGGGAGATGAACTGAGTGTGTATTCCCCGGATGCTTTTGAAGTATTAAAACAGTTGTTTGACAGAAAGGATGCATTTTTCAAAAAAAACGCAAAACAGGCAGGAGAACTCATCGCAGATCTGCATCCTGCCCTTCGGCGCTTCCTGGATGATGTGAAATTTCTGGATGATGTCGCCGACTGTAACAACAACAGTGCCTCCCTGGCAGCATTTAGGAAACGTTTTTTTCATCATTTCTCAGCATTCAGAATCGTCAAATTCCTGAATTTTGTGCATCCAGTTCCTTTCCCTTATGTAAAGATCAGCGCGGTGGCTGACAAATATTAATTTTATATTTGGCAACCACCTTGAAATTTCGTATTTTTGCATACAAAAAGAAAGCGAATCGTGTCATTATTCTAAATCGACCTTCGTTATGTGGACATTTAATATTTTAGAAATTGTAAGTGCTTTTCTGGTTCTGTTTGCCATCATCGATGTAACGGGATCGGTCCCTATTTTTTTGAACCTGAAAAGCCAGGACAAAACCATCCATCCGGAAAAAGCGGCGCTCTATTCACTCATCATCCTGATAGGTTTCCTCTTTGTTGGAGAATGGATATTAAAACTGTTTCAACTCGATGTTTCCGCATTTGCCGTCGCCGGCGCAGTGGTGCTGCTCATACTTTCTATCGAGATGATCTTTGGCGTGGAAATATTTAAAAACGACAATACCAACCCCGACAATTCATCCACGCTTTTTCCTGTGGTCTTTCCGCTGATTGCCGGGCCTGGAAGCTTTACCACACTACTTTCCATGCGGGCTGAATACCATGCGTTGAATATAATCATCGCATTGATTCTAAATCTCATCATCGTGTATCTGGTACTGAGATATCTGGATATCGTGAAGCGGATACTGGGCGAAAGCGGGGCCTACATCCTGCGTAAATTCTTCGGAGTCATCCTTATGGCCATTTCGGTAAAACTCCTTACTTCAAACCTGAGTGCACTCATTGCCACAGTAAATGGAGCAGCCGCCTAAGCGAAGCAATTCTTTTGTGTTTATTCATATTTAAGCCAACTTTCTCTTCTTCAAATGGACTGTTTAACAAAAAATATGTATCTTTGTGTGAGAATGTCCGGAGGATTCTTCCATCGGTATCAGATTGCAGTTTAGGTAAATAGGGAATCATTCATTTTATATAAAATTCAACAAACATGAGAATTGTAAGTATTTTAGGACGGGAGGTTTTGGATTCAAGAGGAAATCCCACCGTGGAAGTAGATGTCGTAACAGAATCGGGCGCTTTTGGCCGTGCAGCTGTGCCCTCTGGTGCTTCTACCGGTGAAAATGAAGCTTTGGAGCTTCGCGACGGTGATAAAAGCCGTTATCTTGGAAAAGGTGTGTTGAAGGCTGTGGCAAACATCAACGATATCATTGCCCCCGCTTTAATTGGTACAAATGTGTTGGAACAGACACAGATTGATGCGAAACTGTTGGAGCTCGATGGTACCAAAACCAAATCGAACCTTGGTGCCAATGCCTTGCTGGGTGTTTCACTTGCCGTAGCAAAGGCTGCTGCCAACTACCTCGGACTGCCTTTGTACAGATATATCGGAGGTACAAACACCTATGTGTTGCCCGTGCCCATGATGAACATAATCAACGGTGGTTCGCACTCCGATGCGCCCATTGCCTTTCAGGAATTTATGATTCGCCCTGTGGGCGCAAATTCTTTCAAAGAGGGATTGCGTATGGGTGCCGAAGTATTTCACTCATTGAAGAAAGTATTGCACAACAAGGGGTTGAGCACTGCTGTGGGTGATGAAGGTGGTTTTGCCCCCACACTGGCCGGCGGAACCGAAGAAGCACTTGAATCCATTCTCACCGCTGTGAAGAATGCCGGATACGTGCCGGGCAAAGATGTAATGATCGGCCTCGACTGTGCTGCTTCTGAATTCTACGAGGATGGTGTATATGATTATTCAAAGTTTGAAGGTCCCCAGGGTAAAAAACGTACTTCTGCCGAACAAGCGGAGTACCTTGCCGAACTCATCTCTAAATATCCGATCGATTCTATCGAAGACGGTATGAGTGAGAACGACTGGGATGGCTGGAAGTTACTGACCGACAAGATTGGCAACAAGTGCCAGCTGGTGGGTGATGACCTGTTTGTGACCAACGTAGATTTCCTCGAAAAAGGAATCAAACTGGGTTGCGCAAACTCTATCCTGATTAAGGTAAACCAGATTGGTACGCTCACCGAGACGCTGAATGCAATTGAAATGGCACACCGCCACGGTTACACCAGTGTGACTTCACACCGCTCCGGCGAAACCGAAGATGCTACCATCGCCGACATAGCAGTAGCTACCAACGCAGGACAGATCAAGACCGGTTCATTGAGCCGTTCAGACCGTATGGCCAAGTACAACCAGCTGCTCCGTATCGAGGAAGAACTGGGTGACCGCGCCGTATATGGTTACAAGAAAATCAGATAACAATTTTTCTGATACATACTACAAGAGCCATCCTCCGGGGTGGCTTTTTTTATGGCCGGCTGCTTTGTTAAACCTATTTTTGTTAGCTTTGTAATTGGATAACTAAATGCTGTGTGATGAAAAAAATGTGCCTTCTCATTGTATCTGTCTTTATCCTGTCGTATGTTGTTGCGCAGGAAAATGCTGTTTTTGAAAATCCTGTAATCAGGGGTGACATGGCCGACCCTTCTGTGATCAGAGTGGGAGACATCTATTATGCGACGGCGACGTCGTCGGAATGGGCTCCCTTTTATCCCATATTTACTTCCACCGATCTGATTAACTGGAAGCAGGCAGGGCATGTTTTCAACAAAAAACCTTCATGGACCTCTCATTCATTTTGGGCACCCGAGTTGTATTATCATCAAGGAACCATGTACTGCTATTATACGGCCCGCAGAAAATCTGACAATACATCTTATATCGGCGTGGCCACAGCTAATGGGACCTCACTGAAATTTACCGATCATGGCCCCCTGATTGAGCTGGGTACGGAAGCAATTGATGCCTTTGTGTTCGACGATGAGGGACAGTTATTTGTGTCCTGGAAAGCATACGGCCTCGACCGGCGTCCTATCGAACTGCTGGGTAGCAGATTGTCGGACGACGGATTGCAGCTCGTAGGAGAACCTTTCACCTTGTTAAAAGACGAAGAGCGAATCGGTCTGGAAGGACAATATCATTTTAAAAAGGGAGATTATTATTACATTATTTATTCGGCAAAGAGCTGTTGTGGTCCCTCCAGCGACTATGATGTACGTGTGGCACGTGCAAAAAACTTCCGTGGACCCTATGAAAAATATTCAGGAAACCCCATCCTTTCGGGGGGTAATGGCGATTTTCTTTCCTGCGGGCATGGCACGGCGGTAAAGGTACCCGATGGCCGGATGTTCTACCTGAGCCATGGTTATCAGTCGGGTGACGCTTTCTATATGGGCCGTCAGCCTATCCTGCATGAACTGATCGGTACCGATGATGGCTGGCTGGCATTCAAGTCCGGCAAACATGCCACAATCAGACAACCGCTTCCTTTTGCAGGTACTGCGCAGTTGCCCCTGTCGGATTTCAGCGACGACTTCTCCGGTAAAACGTTGAAGGTCGACTGGACCTGGAATTATCCTTGCAGTGACATTCGCTTATCACAAAAATCCGGTCTGCTGACATTGGCCGGTGTTGTGAAGGCGGGTGTCAAACAGGGCACGGTACTCTGTCTGCGCCCGCAGAGTACCCACTACAGCTACGAAACCCAAATCGGTAACACAAATGGCAGTCTGAAAGGGTTGACCCTGTATGGCGACGATCAGAATATGATTGCCTTGGGAATACAACATAACTCACTGATCGTGAAAAGCGTGAAAGGAGGTAAAGAAACCACTCTGTTTCGTTCAGAGACGGAGAATGTAAATCCTTTTTTAAAAATTGAGGTAAGGGATGGATGTATGCTTGCCTTTTTTCATAGTCCTGATGGCAAAAGCTGGAGCCGGGTGAGCAATACGCCGCTGAAAGGTTCTTTTCTGGTCCGTTGGGACAGGGTTGCACGTCCGGGTTTGATCCACAGGGGGAAACCCGACGAACCGGCTGTCTTCAATTATTTTAAACTAAACCACCTCCACTGACTCTGTCTTAAAAGTTAAACTACCTGAAAATATGGGAACTGTCGCCAGGGTGACAGTTCTCAGGGTTTGTTGCGGGTACCTTTGTCATACAAAAACGAAGGGTACAAAAGAAGTTATGCAACAAACGATATTGAAAAATAAAAATCGGATCACATTGATCAGTGCCATCCTGATCGCCTTCGCTTATATAAGCAAATGGATTACGGGAGACGCCGATCTGTTTATCTGGCCGCTGATCATCGCCTCCATACTGGGTACGGCACCTATCGCCATCCAGACTTATCAGGCTTTGCGGGTGAAGGTTGTCAGCATCGACCTACTGGTCACCATTGCCGTAATCGGAGCATTCGTGATCCGGGAGTACGAAGAATCGGCCATCGTCACTTTCCTGTTCCTTTTCGGGTCCTGGCTGGAACAACGCACCTTGAACAAAACACGATCTGCCATCAGGGAACTTACGGAGATGGCGCCTGAAAGTGCATTGAAACTGTCAGCCGATGGCAGCTTCCATGAAGTAGGTATCGAAGAGGTAGCTGTGGGGAATGTATTGCTGGTAAAGGCCGGCGCCAAAGTACCCGTAGATGGCAGGGTCCTGAGCGGTGGCGGCCACGTCAATGAGGCCGGTATTACAGGAGAATCCATCCAGGTAAGGAAAGAAAAGGATGCAAATGTCTATGCCGGGACAATACTGGAAAACGGTACCCTCCAGATAATGGCTGACAGGGTGGGGGAAGATACCACATTCGGCCGGATCATCGAGCTGGTGGAAGAAGCCCAGGATTCAAAATCGGAAGCAGAACGCTTTATCGACCGTTTTTCAAAATATTACACGCCGGGAGTACTGGTACTTGCATTTGTAGTCTGGTTGTTCACAGGCAACTTTGAACTGGCCATCACCATATTGGTACTCGGTTGCCCCGGTGCACTGGTAATTGGCGTGCCTGTATCCAATGTAGCAGGTATCGGAAATGGTGCACGTCATGGCATCCTGTTAAAAGGAAGCGAGATCATCCGGGATTTTAGTCGCACCGACACCATGGTTTTCGATAAGACGGGCACACTGACCATTGGTAATCCCTCGGTTTCAAAAACAATATTTTATGCCAGCGACAAGGAGGAGGTGATGGGCTATCTGGCCAGCCTCGAACGGGAATCGGATCATCCACTGGCCCGGGCTGTACTGGAAGAAATCGGAGAAACCACTTTCTCACCGGTGCAAAATACCGAAGTGGTGAAAGGAGGAGGGATCACAGCCGAAGTAAACGGACATCGTGTGGCTGTGGGCAACTTGGCTTTGATGGAGCGGGAGCAGGTACTGTTAAATGAAAAGATCCGGGCCGATATAACGCATCTGGTCAAGTCCGGCAATTCGCTCGTATTGACGTCGGTCGATGGTGTCCTGAAGGTATTAATGGGTGTGCGGGATCCCATCCGGAAGGGAGTAAGGGATGACCTTCAGCGATTGAGGAAACTGGGTATTAAGAACCTCGTCGTGCTCTCGGGGGACAACCAGGGAACGGTAGACTTGGTGAGTCGCGAACTCGGACTGACAGAAGCGCACGGACACATGTTACCGAAAGACAAGGCTACTTATATCAAGAAGTTAAAAAAAGAGGGCTGGACCGTAACCTTTGTGGGTGACGGTATCAACGACAGTCCCTCGCTTGCACTGGCCGACGTAGGCATCGCCATGGGCAACGGCACGGATGTGGCCATAGAAACATCGGATGTGGCGTTGGTGAATTCCGACTTCAGCCTTCTGCCGCATGCCTTGGGACTGACCAGGGCCATGGCAATCAACATGAAACAAAATATTGCGATTGCGGTAGGTGTGGTATTCATCTTACTGGCCGGCCTGTTATTCAGCGAATGGGTGAGTATGTCGGTGGGTATGCTGGTGCACGAATTGAGTATCCTGGTGGTTATTCTGAATGGCATGAGACTGCTTGGGTACCGGCCGCGTTGATCATGCAGGAAATAATTTTTAATTTATAAACAATAAGAAAGAAAGGGAACGAAAATGAAAAATTCAGCAACAATTCAGCTAGAGACATTGACTTGTCCGTCATGCATCCAAAAGATTGAAGGTGCAGTAAAAAATCTGGACGGCATCGAAAAAGAATCGGTGAAGGTATTATTTAACGCCAGCAAGTTGAAAGTCGACTTCGATGGCGAAAAATCTTCAGTAGATCAGATTGAAAATGCCATT
The DNA here is from genome assembly GCA_021372865.1 of Porphyromonadaceae bacterium. GTDB lineage: Bacteria > Bacteroidota > Bacteroidia > Bacteroidales > Dysgonomonadaceae > Proteiniphilum. The sequence continues at coordinate 32,638 of JAJFTO010000010.1, read as the reverse complement.
ACGAAAATGGGTTACGGGGTAAAGAAATCCGATGTAAAAACCGTTTCGTAACGGAATCAGTAATGACGTAATAGAAATAAGTAACTGCTTCATCTTGTTTTGTATAGGCTGTGAATTTCTCAGTACGTTCCGGAAAATATACTGATTAATCCATTATTTACAAGAATTAGGGAAGCTGCATAAAGTGATCACTTACTTTTTCCTATCCAGGTCCATTTATGCCAGATATACTCTAATGGGCCTTGTTTATGTATGGATAGCCATCCTCTGGAGAATTTTGATTGTAATACAAACACTAAAATCCCGATGAGTACACTGATTGTGTATCCGCAATATGGAGCAAGATACAAACCGAAAGGAAAGTAAATTACGGCGCCAATAATCGACTGGGTGACATAACTGGTGAGGCTCATCTTGCCATAAAAACGTAAATTATTGAAATTTTTACTGAATCTGAACTTGCTATAATGGTATAACAGCACAAATGAAGCAATTAAAATCAACGTAAAAGCTAATTTCTGCCACATGTCGAACACGGTTCCCACGGATTGTTGTGTAATCGTGTTATTATTCATAATCAGTTCCTTCAGGGTGTATAAAGGCGCAAAGGATATGGCTGAGATGATGAGGACCTTTACCCAAAAAATAGCATTCTTTTCATTAGAAATGAAAAATTGTTTTCTGCCGATATAATAACCCAGGAGGAACAATCCCGCCGTCTGGGAAAAACGCCCGGCATTTACAGCCCATAATAGGCTGGCTTTTTGCCCCAATGTAATATTCCCCCAGATAAAATCCCGAAGACTTCCGTTTTTTGTATAATCTGCTACTGCGGCGTACATTTCTCCTACTTTTAAATCCGGTAGTTGATGCGCAGGATTTATCAGTGTTGCGATGTAATGGTACCATTCAACGGGCTGTAACAGAAAAACAACAGCGGAAATGAATACAGCTTTGTCGCTCCAGTTTCGGGTAAGGAATAAGACAATACCCACAACAACAAACAATAGCAATACATCTCCTGCAGGAAAAAAGGCCGCATTTAATGTGGCGAACAGTACCAGAAATAATAAACGCCAGAGAAAACGATAACCGAAATCCTTGCCTTGCTTTTTCTGATTGTTGCTTTGAATGTAAAATGTAAATCCGAATAGGAGTGCAAAAATTGCATAGGCTTTTCCGGCAAAAAGGGTATAAACAACATTCATTGTTCCCTGATCCAATAATTTTAACCAATTTGGTGAGTCTGTGGGGTAGACAGGGAAAATAAAATGTTCCACGTTATGCACCAAAAGAATAGCCATTAAAGCAAAGCCCCGTAAGGCATCCACTACTTCAATTCGTGAATTTTTATTGACAAGTTGCTCCATCCATCAATCGTTTTGTGAATATTTTAGCTGATGATGATATGCTCCTCGATACACTTTTGGCTATCTTAAAACACAAAACCCTGATTTTCAAATGAAAAGTCAGAGCTTGTTTTCAATCGTTCCCTGTACGTCCCCCGATCCTTGGATAGTTCATATCATGTTATCATATCTGCAAAGATAATCCAAATAAAAGTAAGAAAACAATAAAAGGACGCTCGAACTGGCCAAAAGCTGAAGGTTGGAGCGAGAGACTCAACTGACCTATTCAATTTTTTGAGAACAGTTTTTTGTTTGAAAAAATTATACTATTTTTACGCTAAGGAGGTAGACATTTTACTGAAGATCTACAAATTGATTCTCTTTCGATGAAACTCACAATAATTAAAATATAGAACAAAATGCTAGTCACTACAACCAACACAGTGGAAGGAAAACGTATTGTTGCTTATTACGGGATCGTAAGCGGGGAGACCATTATCGGAGCCAATATTGTAAAAGATTTTTTTGCATCTATTACCGATATTGTCGGCGGCCGTTCCGGTAAATATGAACAGGTAATTCGCGAAGCGAAGCAGATCGCTTTGCGCGAAATGGAAGAACAGGCCTCAAGATTGGGCGCCAACGCTATTGTTGCTGTTGATCTTGATTATGAAACCATTGGCGAAAAAGGGAGCATGATAATGGTTTCCGCATCGGGAACAGCCGTGAAACTGGAATAGTATCGGTCACCGTGACGCTATCCAGCGCAATCTATTTCGATTAAAGCAGAAACATTAGGCTGCTGTTAATCAAATTAATAAGGATCAGAAAAACACTTAAAAACATGAAAAAGATTAACCGACGTGATTTTTTAAGTTACACCGGTTCCAAGCAGTCAGCGTTCGTCAAAAGTGGGTCCCACGTTAAGGATCAAATATTAAAAAAACAGTCTGTAACCGATTGATTACAGACTATTTAAATTGAAAAAATGTGCCTCACAGATTGCGCATCTTTTCTATGTGCATTCATGTGATTTGCTTTAAAACACGCATGATTTTACATTGGTGTAGTGTGCAGTGTTCCTTCTATTTGTCATGTTTAATCCATAATAGATTATTCGTATTATAACCAATACCTTCAGCAATTTTTAAATATTTTTCCTTTATGTCATCAGGTATTTTTATCTCGCGTGATAATATCCATAAATACTTAAGACTTGCTCCTGCAACCAAAGCATATTTATAATCATTGTCTATCGCAATGACATTATATCCAGAGTAAAAGGGCCCAAAAAAAGATACTTTTAACATGGCGTTATTTTCTTCTCTAACAAATTTTGCTTTACCGGTAGCTTGTACCCATTTCCTCTCTTTGGTATTATATCCTTTATTTTCAACTTTTATTGTTCCATTATCATTTAAGGAATATTCGGCAGTCGTATTGTTCAAATTCCTTTCAAATTTAAAATCCAACCTTGCTATCTCATACCATTTGCCAAGATATTTTTCTTTATAAAAAGGTTTGACAGCAACTGCACCATTAGGTATTGAAGCATAAGAGTTAAAACCGATCATAATAATTAAAATTGTAAGTAAATAATTTATTCTTCTAGTTTTCATATATTTATCATTGGTTCTTTGTTTTATCTACAGGACGATAATTTTCCATTTTGGTTCTCTTTTCACATTGGTTGGCAACGCTTCTCTTCTCTTCTCTTCTCTTCTCTAAGTCGAACCTACACGCTGGTACACTGGAAATTGAATTTTAAAGTTAGGTGAATTCAGTCAATAATTGTACGTCTTTTACAAAAAATAAATAGTTTAAGAAAAATCCGCTGACTTATCGTTAACCGAAAGGGATTAATATGTGGTAAAGATAGGTGCAATACAATTCTCCTTTGTTGTTTTCAGTAATTGCGGTTTCTTGTCCATAAATGATTTCACTTGGTTCGGTAGTACATATAGTAATATTCTTGTAAGGCGGGTTTATTAACGTCGCACAAGAAGTTGACAACAGCATTATTACATAGATAAGAACAAACTCCGAGCTACAATCCACTTAATAAAAAATATTGAATTCCTGTTATTGTTAACTACGACTGAATTTGCTTTGAAAATGATCGACGTCTTGCTGTGAATTGCTTTCAATAATTCCTATCTTTGATATTCGGAACAACTACCGATAATAATGATATCAGCTAACCCAAAAAACAGGTAAGAAATGACTTTCGGCAATGTTCCAAAGTCATCGGATGAGTTGTGTTAAAATTATTTTCCCATCAATATTGAATATAATGAAAAGGAGTTACCTAAAAATTATAATTATTCTTATTTTCGTTTTCCTTTCCTTCAGTTTTGTCAAAAGTTCCGATCGCGTGATCCGTGTTCCTGCCATTGATGACACAACATATGAAAATTTATGTTATTTCTTTGTAAATAAAGAAATAACCCAGAATAATCATTATAAAATGGTTATTGATTCCATTGCTGAACATTCACGTTTTAGTATGGTTTTTTTAACTGGCCATTACGATGCCGATTTCTATGACTTTAAAACCATGTATCCCTTTTTTAGGGATTTTGTAGCTTATGCTCATGAACGGAAGATCAAGGTAGGTCTTCAGCTGTGGAACACTTTCCATCCGGTCGCTATTGAAAATACGAGCCGTTGCATTGTTGAAGGGGAACTTGTGCTTGATAACCAAGGCAATGGCAAATATATCGGGAAATCGCAGGACATCAGATATACCGAAGTTTACCCAATCAATGTTGGCACAATAATTAAAAGTGAACTTTTCAAAGTTTATACTTTTGCCAAAATTTCGGAAGGTTTTTATGATCCAGCATCTTTGAAAGAAATTACTTCGAAATGTACTTCAACCCCCATTGACAAGGAAACCGTTGCAGTAACTATCAAAGGAGGCAAATCGATGGCCGGAAAAACAGCCTATATTATGACCCAGCATTATTATAATTTCCCGGACAATTACAGTGAGGCAGCGATTGGATACTTTGAAGAAGCATTAAAAACGTATTCTGATATTCCTTTCGATGGTTTTGCCCTGGATGAATACGGTAACATGCGTGTTAATCCACCAAACATGCTCAAAGGGAACAAATGGAGGGGCCGGTTGTATTCATTACCTATGTCTGAATATTTTAACCAGAAATATAAAACTTCACTCGAAAACACTCTATTTGACATGCGGTACGTCCCTGAAGGGGATTCCTGCAAAAGAATGCGTGCTATAAACCGTTACATGGTTGCCATGAGAGAAGGGCCACTAAGAGTCGAAAGGGCAGTTTGTGAAAAGGCCAAAGAAATATTTGGAAAAGATATTTTTATAGGCTTCCATAATACTCATCATAACAATTTGCTATATGACGAGATATGGACAACAGGAAATAACTGGTGGACCATACCACGCGAATATGGGCAAACAGATGAAGGTACGCCCAAATATCTTCAATTGGGAATAGGAATGGCCCAACCTGCAAACGCAATTTACAACATGTATTACACTACCACAGTTGATGGGTACACCTCCAAAGCATTTAACGACCTCCTTTACGGGATACGCACCAATTACCTTGCTTATAACGACAGGAGGATATGGCGCAGGGATCTTTTTGAAAAAGAAATGGGCGATAAAATCAGCCGGGTTGAAAATTGTGCAAACCTCTTAAATAAATTCAATCCATTGTTGCCTGAAACCAAAGTGCTTGTCGTTTTTGGGATTGAAGCGCTTTCAAATTGGTATCCAGATGAATCAGCAAGGAGTCAGTACGATATAAATGGGAAGATAGATCCGGCTAAAATAGCACAGATAATCTGGAAGGCTGGTTATGTGAATGCTCTTGTTTCTTCGGATGTAATCATTGAGGGAAAACTTATAATAGGAGATGATGGAAAACCTGTGATGAATGGACATAAGTTCGATCAGGTTGTATATCTCTATCCCCAATATTCGAGGGAAAGGGAAATAAAATTTCTGGAAGATTATCTTGACAGGGGAGGAAAACTTATGATAGAAGGGACATTAACTCACGATTTTAATGGAACTGACGTCAGTGAAAGATTCAAATCGATTTATAATAAAGCTACGGTCAAAGGGTTTTCAGTTGAAAAATTAGAGCAGCTTGGGGCAGTCAATAATATTATGACAACTGGTTGTAAAAACGAAGATGGTTCGTACACCTTTACCGATTACGAGGCATTCAAGGCGGGAAGTGATAAAGTTTTCGATGTTATTATTGAAGGAGATAATTATTCGGTCACCTGTGAAGGGTTTGCTGCTATTGAAGCAACGAAAAAAAATGGGTTAATAAAACTTGCCGCGAATGGGTTCAAGGAACTTAAGAAAAATGGATCGGTCATTCTAAGTCTTGATAAATCTGCTGATATTTTTGTGGAGTACAAAAATGACGGTTACCAAATTACACTCGCTGATAAGACGGGAAATATAAAAATATTGAACAATACATTATATTAACTTTATTTCCTGAAAAAAAATGAGGGATAAATGGATAACTTACAAATTTTAGTCTATTAATAAACTCGAATATAGTATCATCGTATTTTACGGAATTTTATCAGACGAAACCGAATACGGAACATCTAATTTATCCGTACCTCTGCTCCTGTTGGGTTCGTTTCCCATCTCGAAAAACATTGATCCTCCGTTCATGATATCCTGATAACGGATGTAATTCTTCGAATAATTTTGTCCGTTCAGGGTTGCTGATTGAATGTAAACATTGTCTTTGTTATTTTTATTGGCCTGAATTACAAATTGTTTCCCGTTCTCCAACGTGATGGTCGCTTTTTCGAAAACAGGGCTACCTATAACATATTGATCTGTTCCTGGACAAACGCTGTATAATCCTAATGCGCTGAGCACGTACCATGATGATGTTTGACCTTGATCTTCGTCGCCCGGATAACCGTTTTCAGTAGCGTTGTACAATCTTGACATTACCTCGCGAACTTTTTGTTGCGTTTTCCACGGCTCTCCGGCGTAATTGTACAAATACAGCATGTGTTGAATGGGTTGATTCCCATGAGCGTATTGTCCCATATCAGCCATCTGCATCTCGGTCATTTCATGAATTTTACGTCCATAAGTCCCGACCTCAACTGTATTCGGAACCGTGAAAACCGAATCGAGTTTGGCTGTAAACCTCTCTTTTCCTCCGAGTAAATCGATCAATCCGTCCACATCGTGAAAGACTGACCACAGATAGTGATATGCGTTACCTTCGGTAAACGGACCACCCCATTCATAAGGACTGAAATTTGACGTCCATTCTCCGTTATCATCTTTTCCACGCATAAAACCAACCGTTGGGTCGAAAACGTTTTTATAATTGTACATTTGACGGGCAAAAACATCTTTGTAAAATGAGTTTTCCGTCATATCAGCAAGCTTATATCCACAAAAATCGTCATAAGCATATTCCAGTGTTTTTGCCGTAGACTCCCGATATTTTGGATACGGCACGTAACCCAGCGTATAATATTCTTTCCAGCCGTCACGACCATTTGCAGGTCCCCAAGGGCCTTTGTTGGTTGCTTCATGATAATAGGCTTTCAGTGCTCTTTCAGGATCGAACGACCGCAAACCTTTTGCCCATGCATCAGCTAAGAGGGAAATCGCATGATTGCCGATCATCCCCCCCTGCTCTCCAGGGAAAGACCACGACGGTAGCCATCCGCATTGGTCATAGGCATCAAGCAACGCGGCGACATATCTGCCATGCATAGTGGGATGTACCAGTGCATTTAAAGGAAACTGCGCGCGAAAAGTATCCCAAAATCCGGTATCGGTAAACATGTATCCTTTATATATTTTTCCGTCATAAGGACTAAAATAGTACGGATTTCCTTCTTTATCAATTTCATAGTATTTTCGGGAAAACAAATTTGCACGGAAGTAACACGAGTAAAAAGTTGCTTTATCGTCTTCCGAACCACCCTCTACAAATATTTGATGCAATTGGTCATTCCAGATTTTCCATGCGGCCTGCTTGGTCTGGTCGAGTGAAGTGAATTTTCCTAATTCGGTTTGCAAGGTCATTTCCGCTTGTTCAGGACTGATATACGATGAAACCACTTTTGCCTGGACCTTTACTCCATCATCGAATTTAACCCAAGCGCTGATACCTTCCCCTTCCTTCTCCATAAGTTTTTCCCACTTCTCATTCGTCCGATTATTCCAAATGCCGTAATTTCTGATTGGTTTATCGAATTGAATTATGAAAAAATTTTTGAAATTATCGGGCAAAGCACGTCCGTTTTTCACATATCCTGTAATCCTGTTTTCCTTCGGATTGATTTTCACACCGCTGATTCCCGTGTATCCGTCCAAAATAACGTAAGAAGCTTGCCGTTTAGGAAAAGAAAACCGAAGATGAGCGCCTCGTTCAACCGGAGACATTTCAACCGTTATCTGATTATCAAATTGAACTTTATAGTAATTCGGTTTACCTATTTCATTCCGGTGATTGAAACTCGCTGCGCGGGAATATTGATCCAGTGTCAGTTTTCCGGTAACCGGCATAACGGAGAAAACGGAATAATCGTTCGTCCACGAACTGCACTGATGTGCTTGCTGAAATCCGCGGATCGAGTCTTTTTCGTACTGATATTTCCATCCGTCACCGTTTTTTCCGGTTTGCGCTGTCCAAGTATGCATAGCGAATGGCAAAGCTGTTGTTGGATAAGTGTTCCCTCTGGTGAGTTCGAAACGGGAGTTTGTACCCTGCAGAGTATTCACGTATTTAACCAAATCCACCTTTTGCGCTTGCATGTTGACTCCCACGATGAAAAAGATCATCAAATGAAACGGGAAAAAGAAATATTTCATATTATTTGATTTTGATGAAAATTAGGGTTGTGTAAATTAAACTGTGTAAGGTTTTATTTTCATTGTTAATTCAACGCCATTTTCCAATGGTTCAAAGTATCGCCATCGTTTTGTTGGTCACCACAAAACTAATGAAAATTATTGAATCGCCATTATTATCAAAAATTTAATCGAAAAGTTTAAATCTTTTTTGAAAAAGAATTGTCAGCTGCTGGGCTGTTTGTCCCCAGTCTTTCAAGAGCATGGTCCATTTCTTGCGGATATTACGGCAGGCCATATAAACCATTTTTTCCAACGTCTTTTCATTGGTGAAAACAACTTTGTTTTTTGTCACTTTGCGAATCTGGCGATGGTATCGCTCCACCGTGTTGGTGGTGTAAATCAGTCGCCGGATAGCGTCAGTATACTGATAATCAGCCATACCAATTGTATAGCTGAATTTTTTACTATGCAAGAAATGAATAAAATGTAAACAAGAAAAAGATTTTTTTGGAGGTAATAGGTATGTATAAAAATGTTTCAGTATTGTTTCAGTAGTAAAACAAAAAACCTTTCTAATTTGCTATATTTAAGCTCATTAAAAAGGTTTTATAGTACCCAGAGCCGGGATCGAACCGGCATGGAAGTGAATCCACTGGTGTTTGAGACCAGCGCGTCTACCAATTCCGCCATCTGGGCATCTTGTAGAAAAGTGAGTGCAAAAGTACATATATTTTCGGGATTACGAAAAAGTTATCTTTATTTTTATGCAATTTAACCACCCTTTTCCCTCCGGATGTTCTTTTGTTTGTATCTTTAAGGGTGCAAAAAGCGGGGTTTAAAGAAATTGTAAAAATAAGATGTTATTTATGACACAAACCCGCGAAAAATAGTCATTTAGCGCCCTATGGAAATTTTATTTTATTAATATAATCTTAGGAATGAGAAACAATAATAATTTTTGTGTGATCATGTGTGGCGGCGTGGGAAGCCGCTTCTGGCCTTTTAGTAAGGAAGACAAACCCAAGCAGTTCCTCGATTTCTTCGGTACCGGACGATCGTTGCTGCAAAGCACCTTCGACCGCTTTAAAAAGATAGTTCCCGTAGAAAATATCTACCTCGTAACCAACGATGCGTACGCTGGAACAATTAAAATGCAGTTGCCTGAAATTGAAGAAGATCAACTTTTGCTGGAGCCTATAAGGCGCAATACTGCACCGGCCATTGCCTATGCTTCGTTCAGAATCAGAGCGGTAAACCCGGATGCCAACATCATTGTGGCGCCCTCCGACCACCTCATCATGAATGAAGAACAGTTTGAGATCGATATGAAGAAAGGGTTGGAGTTTGTAGGTCAAAACCCGGTTCTGCTCACGCTGGGAATAAAACCCAATCGTCCCGAAACCGGTTATGGTTATATTCAGGTGGATGAAAAGGATATGGATGGCATTCAGAAAGTGAAAGCATTTACCGAGAAACCCAACATCGACCTGGCACGAAAGTTTGTGGAGAGCGGTGAATTTATGTGGAACTCCGGCATTTTTCTCTGGAACGTGAACAGCATTGTCGATGCGTTTAAAAAATATCTGCCCGACATTGTACAGAAATTTGACGAAGGGAAAGAATTGTTTAATACCCCTTCAGAGAAGCAGTTTATTGATACAAGTTTTCCCTTTTGCCCGAATATTTCCATTGACTATGGCATACTGGAAAAGGCGGACAACGTATATGTAAATATTTCCAATTTCGGCTGGAGCGATCTGGGCACCTGGGGTGCACTGCATGATGTGTCGCAACGCGACAACGACAACAATGCACAGCTGAATTGCAAAACATTGTATATTGAAAGTACCGACAACATCGTGGCGATGAGTGACGACAAGCTTGTCGTATTACAAGGGTTAGAGGATTATATCGTGGCCGAATCGGACAACGTGTTGCTGATATGTAAAAAAAGCGAAGAACAACGCATCAAACACTTTGTGACAGATGTAAAGTTCCGTTACGGAGACGAATACGTGTGATTATTTAAAAGCATGCTCATGTACCGTTCCTACTGCCCTGCCGGAAGGATCGGCATTCTTTCGGAAAGCTTCGTCCCACGCCAGTGCCACCGGGGTGCTGCAGGCGACAGAAGGCACGGAAGGCACGCATGAAGCGGCGCTATCCGAAGGAAACAAATCTGAGTAGATGGTGCGGTAAATATATTCTTCTTTGGTCAGCGGTGGGTTGATGGGAAAGCGATGGTGCACGTTCGCCATCTGTTCGTCGGTCACCTGTCGGTTTGCGATCTCTTTCAGCGTATCTATCCAGCTGTAACCCACGCCGTCGGAAAATTGTTCCTTCTGTCGCCAGGTCACTTCTGCAGGCAGATAATCTTCAAATGCCTTTCGCAGAATATATTTTTCAATTTTTCCGTTTCCCGACATCTTGTCTTTAGGATTGAGCCGCATGGCCACATCCAGAAACTCCTTGTCGAGGAACGGGACGCGTCCCTCCACGCCCCATGCTGCCAGTGACTTGTTGGCGCGAAGGCAATCGTACTGGTGCAGCTTGCTCAATTTTCTCACCGTCTCCTTGTGGAACTCTTCCGCATCGGGCGCCTTGTGGAAATAGAGGTAGCCCCCGAATATCTCGTCGGCGCCTTCACCGGAAAGCACCATCTTCACCCCCATCGACTTGATATAACGGGCAATCAGGTACATGGGCGTACTTGCACGCACGGTGGTTACGTCGTAGGTTTCAATGTGATAGATTACGTCGCGGATGGCATCGAGGCCTTCCTGCACGGTGTATTCAATCTCATGATGGATGGAACCGATGTGTTTGGCCACTTTCCGGGCTGCAACCAGGTCGGGTGATCCTTCCAGCCCGATGGCGAAAGAGTGCAGCTGCGGCCACCAGGCATCTTCCCTGTTGTCGGTCTCCACCCGTTTGGCGGCAAACTTTTTTGCCACGGCTGAGATGATCGACGAATCGAGTCCGCCCGACAGCAAAACCCCGTACGGCACATCGCTCATCAGCTGCCTTTGTACGGCGTCCTCCATTGCTTTTCTCAATTCCTCCACGTCAGAGACATTTTCTTTTACCCGATCATACTCCATCCAGTCGCGACTGTACCATTGGGTGGGTCTGCCATCGGGACTGTAATAATAATGTCCCGGGAGAAATTCTTCAATCTTGTTGCAAAACCCTTCCAATGCTTTCAACTCCGAGGCAACGTAATAAGCGCCGTCGCGATCCCATCCCTGATAAAGGGGAATGATTCCGATATGATCACGTCCGATCAGGAACAGATCTTTTTCCCGGTCGTAGAGGGCAAAGGCAAAGATGCCGTTCAGCTCTTCCAGAAAGTCGGGTCCTTTATCGCGGTACAGTGCCAGGATCACTTCACAATCCGATTGGGTAAGAAACTCATAAGCATGCTCATATTTTTTCCGGATATCGCGGTGATTGTATATCTCTCCGTTCACTGCCAGGATCAATTGTCCGTCTTTGCTGACAAGCGGTTGCTTTCCAGAGGCAGGATCGACAATGGAAAGCCGCTCGTGCGTGAGAATGGCCTTGTCGCATGAGAATATTCCCGAGCAATCCGGTCCGCGATGACGCAGCTTGACCGACATCTTTAACAGTTGGGGACGCAGTTGCTCCTCCGGCTTTTTTAAGTTGAATGTACACACGATTCCACACATATAAATTGATTTGTTGATTACTGATTTATTAATTTGATGATCGCTGAAAGCTTAATCCATGGCCGTTGAATCTGTAACTAACCCAACTAAAAAGCTGATGGCTGATCGCTGACTGCTGACAGCTGACTGCTGATAAAACGGTGAATATCTTCCGCCACCTTCCGTCCCGAAGCAATTGCCTTGACTACCAGGCTGGCTCCCATGATGGTGTCGCCCGCGGCAAATACTTTAGATATGCTGCTGTTGTGCTGCTTTCCCACTGCCACATTGCCCCGCATGTCGTAGGCCACACCCAGTTCATCGAGCAGCCCTTCGTGTACGGGGTGCAAGAACCCAAGCGCCAGCAGCACCAGATCGGCTTTCAGGATTTCGGGCTGCCCCGAGGAGATCATCGTAAAGCGTCCGTTGGCATCTTTTTCCCAACGAACCGATTCGGCAGTCGCTTCCTTCACGAAGCCGTTTTCTCCCCTGAAGGAGATGGTGTTGAGTAGCCAGTGACGGTCACATCCCTCCTCATGGGAGGAAGATGTTTTCAGTATCTGCGGAAAAGGGTTGGGCCAGGGTGTCGCCGGATTCTTTCCGACCGGTGGTTTGGGCATAATCTCAATCTGGGTTACGCTCTTGGCTCCTTGCCGGATGGATGTGCCCACACAGTCGGATCCGGTGTCGCCACCACCTATCACCAGCACATGTTTGCCTTTGGCCGATATTCGCTCAGCTCCAGCCAGTTCTTCACTTTGGAGTACTCTTATTTGCTGCGAGAGAAAATCCAACGCAAAGTGAATGCCTTTCAGTTCACGCCCTTCCGGTGTGATATCTCTCGGTTTGCCGGCTCCTGTAGCCAGGCAGATGGCATCATATTCCATCAGGATCTGCCTCCCGGGAATATCTTTCCCTATTTCTGTATTGTTCACAAACGTGATGCCCTCTTCCATCAACAGTTTCAGCCGCCGGTCGATGACCTGCTTGCTCAGCTTGAAATTGGGAATCCCATAGCGGAGAAGGCCGCCAGGTGTGCGGTCTTTCTCATATACGGTGACGAGATGTCCCTTGCGGTTCAGTTGTTGTGCCGCTGCGAGACCGGCCGGACCGGAGCCGATGATGGCCACTTTCCTACCAGTACGGTATTTTGGGGGACGGGCTTTGATCATCCCTTCCATGAAAGCTACCTCCGTCACCGAGGCTTCATTCTCCCGGATGGTCACCGGTACATCGTGCAGCGCCAGAACGCACGATTTTTCACAGGGAGCGGGACAGACCCGTCCGGTAAACTCCGGAAAATTGTTGGTTTCATGCAACACCTCCATCCCTCTTTTCCAGTCACCCTTGTAAATGTAATCCTGCCACTCGGGCATCTTGTTGCCGAGCGGGCAGGCCCAGTGACAGAAAGGAATACCACAGTCCATGCACCGTGAAGCCTGTTGTTTGCGGTCTTCCCGGTTCAGTGTCTGTTCTACCTCGGCGTGGTCATATATTCTTTCGCTGATGAGACGATAGCCGGCTTCCTTTCTCGGTATCGTCATAAATGCTTTTGGATTTCCCATAATTGCTGTTGTTTGAATTAATAATCCCTTTCCACGACTGCAATCTTTTGATTCAGTTCTGCCATTTTCCTTTCCTGCAGCACCTTCTTGAATTCGATGGGTACCACCTTGATAAACTGTTCCACATACAGGTCCCAATTGTCGAGTATCTGTTTTGCCAGTTCACTGTTGGTGTACTGCTGGTGTTTGGCGAGGAGGCTTTTCAGCTCCCGGACATCGGACAGATCCTCTACCAGCGACAGCTCTACCATTTCCATGTTGCAGTAATAGTCGAAGTCGTTCTTTGTATTAAGCACATAAGCCACGCCGCCACTCATGCCTGCCGCAAAGTTGCGCCCGGTACTACCCAGTACCACCACACAACCACCGGTCATGTACTCGCAGCAGTGGTCGCCTGCTCCCTCCACCACGGCTGTGGCACCCGAGTTGCGTACGCAAAACCGTTCGCCGGCAATGCCGTTGATGTATACTTCACCACTGGTGGCCCCATAGAGGGAGGTGTTGCCGCAGATGATGTTCTCTTCCGGTCTGAAGGTACTTCCCTGGGGAGGTGTCACGACAATTTGTCCGCCAGAGAGTCCCTTGCCCATGTAGTCGTTGGTATCGCCGTGCAGATAAAAAGTAATTCCTTGTACCAGGAAGGCACCGAAGCTTTGCCCTGCCGAGCCTTCAAAGTAGGCTGTGATGGTTTTTTCGGGTAACCCCGCCTGTCCGTACCGTCGTGCTATCTCTCCCGAAAGCATGGCACCGGTGGTTCTGTCGGTATTTTTTATTTTCGATTTGATGTCGACAGGCTGCAGGAAGTCGATGGCCGGTAATGCTTCGCTGATAAGCTTTCGATCAAGTACGTCTTCAATCTTGTGATGCTGTCCGCCTGCACGTCGAATGGCAAACCTGTTTGCTTCATCGGGGTAAAAGATGATCTTCGAGAGATCGATTTTCTCAGTCTTGGACAAAGCGGGGAAATGTTTACGCATGAGCAGGTCTGCCCTTCCCACGATCTCATCCAGCGATCTGAACCCCATCGCTGCGAGCTGCTCACGGGTGTCTTCAGCCAGAAAACGGAAATAGTTTACCAGATATTCGTAACGACCCATGAAGCGTTTACGCAGCTCGGCATCCTGGGTGGCTACTCCCACGGGGCAGGTGTTGAGGTGACATTTGCGCATCATCACGCACCCCAGTACGATGAGTGCGCTGGTGGCAAAGCCAAACTCTTCGGCACCGAGCATGGCGGCGATCACGATGTCGCGTCCCGTTTTCAATTGACCATCGGTTTGAAGTCTCACCTTTCCCCGCAGGTTATTCAGCACCAGTGTCTGCTGTGTCTCAGCCAGACCGATCTCTAGTGGCAGACCGGCATGTTTGATGGAGCTGGCCGGGCTGGCTCCAGTACCTCCTTCCGAACCGCTGATCACGATCAGATCGGCCTTTGCCTTGGCCACGCCGGCGGCGATGGTTCCCACGCCGCTCTCCGATACCAGTTTTACGCTGACGACCGCTCTCGGGTTTACATTCTTCAGATCGAATATGAGCTGAGCCAGGTCTTCAATCGAATAGATGTCGTGATGCGGGGGAGGGGATATCAGGGAGATTCCCGGTATGGAGTGTCTTGTTTTGGCGATGATGTTGTCTACTTTATACCCGGGCAGCTGGCCCCCCTCTCCCGGTTTTGCTCCCTGGGCGATCTTTATCTGAAGCTCGTCGGCATTGACGAGGTACTCGGTGGTGACGCCAAACCGGCCGGAAGCCACCTGCTTGATGGCACTCCTGCGGGAGAGCCCGTCTTCCTGCGGTTTGAACCGTTCCGGATCTTCCCCTCCTTCTCCGGTGTTGCTCCTGCCGCCAATGATGTTCATGGCAATGGCCAGTGCCTCGTGCGCTTCCTTGCTGATGGAGCCGTAGGACATGGCGCCGGTACAGAACCGCTTCATGATCCTCTCCACCGGCTCTACCTCGGCGATGTCGATGGGCGCTCGTGTGAAATCGAGCAGATCCCGGATAAATGAGGGTTGCTCCTTCTCGTTGATCAGCTTCGTGTACTCTTTGAAGAGACGGTAGTCTCCGGTCTTTGTAGCGATCTGCAGCCGGGAGATGGTCTCCGGATTCCACGCATGATTCTCTCCTTCAATGCGGTATGCATAGTTTCCCGCACTCCTCAGCCGGAAGGGTTCGTTCTCCATTTCACTAAAAGCTTCGTTGAAAGGTTGCAATACCTCCCGGGCAATATCTTCCATGTCGATTCCTTCAATCTTGGAGGCGGTTCCCTTGAAATAGGCGTTCAGCACAGAGGAAGAGATACCGAGGGCCTCGAAGATATGTGCACCACGATAGCTGCGGAGGGTAGAGTTGCCCATCTTGGAGAGTACCTTCAGTAACCCTTTGCTGACCGATTTGATGTAGTTTTTCTTCGCGGTGTCGAAATCGAGTTGAATTTCTCCCGACTTCACTTTCTGCGACAGAATCGCGAAGACCAGATAGGGATTCACCGCATTGGCACCGAAGCCGAAGAGGAGTGCGAAGTGCATCACCTCCCGGGGTTCGGCACTTTCCACCACGATGTCGATCTGCATTCGTTTTCTTTTTTCCACCAGGTACAGATGTACCGCCGAAGTGGCCAGCAACGACGGGATGGGTGCATTTCCCGCATTCACACCCCTGTCGCTGAGGATGATGTAGTTCTTTCCCTCATCCACGGCCCTTTCTACAGAGCGACAGAGATCATCTACTGCTTCTTTCAGCCCTTGTGCACCGCCTGCGGGGTCAAAGAGCATTGGAATCACCGCTGTGGAGAATCCTTTGTAGCGGAGGTTCGACAGAATGTCGAACTGGGTGTTGGTAAGGATGGGGCTTTTTATCTTTAC
This sequence comes from Porphyromonadaceae bacterium, assembly GCA_021372865.1. Classification (GTDB taxonomy): domain Bacteria; phylum Bacteroidota; class Bacteroidia; order Bacteroidales; family Dysgonomonadaceae; genus Proteiniphilum. Next base: position 16,345 of record JAJFTO010000010.1, on the reverse strand, counting down.
TATGCCCGAGAGCGCGGGTATCTCTTCGAGGAGGTTTTGGTGGATGGCTCCCAGATAACCGGTCAGCGACATTACCAGCTCCTCCCGGATGGAATCGATGGGGGGGTTGGTCACCTGTGCAAACTGTTGCCGGAAATAGTTGAAGAGCCGTTGTGGCTTGTCGGACAAGGCAGCCAGTGTCACATCATTTCCCATGGAAGAGACTGGTTCCTTTCCTTCCATTGCCATGGGTTTAATCAGAAATTCAAGGTCCTCGTTGGAATATCCGAATGCTTTCAGCAGGTACTCATAGCTGTCCACATCGTTATTTACATGGCGACCCGAAGAGATATCGTCGAGATTCACGCAGTTTTTATTGAGCCACTCGCGATAAGGGAAAGCATGGGCCAGTTCATCTTTCAGCTCATTGTCGGAATATATCTTTCCAGTAAGGGTATCCACGATGAGCATTTTTCCCGGTTTCAACCTTCCCCGTGCTTTGATCTGTGGAGCATCCGGTTCAATAGTGCCCGTTTCGGAGGCAATGATCAGGGTGTCGTCGTGGGTGATGGTGTAACGGGCGGGACGAAGACCGTTGCGGTCGAGCATGCCGCCTGCATAACGACCGTCGCTGAAGATAAGCGTGGCCGGCCCGTCCCATGGCTCCATCAGCATGCTGTGATATTCGTAAAATGCTTTCAGCCCGTCGGAGATGGGATTTTTGTCGTTGAAACTCTCGGGGACCATCATCGCCATGGCGTGGGGTAGTGTCTTGCCCGACATCACCAGAAACTCCAGCACATTGTCCACCGAGGCGCTGTCGCTCATGTGTGGCTGTACGATGGGGTAGAGGGGTGACAGGTCGCCCAGGAGGTCCGACTTGAGTACACTCTCGCGGCTCTGCATCCACTGTCGGTTACCCCGGATGGTGTTGATCTCACCGTTGTGGGCGAGCATGCGGAAAGGCTGGGCCAGATCCCAGGTAGGAAAAGTGTTGGTGCTGAAACGGGAGTGCACCATGGCTGTGCGGCTGGTAAAATTGGGGTCGGAGAGATCGGGAAAGTACTGCCGGAGCTGCATCGACGACAACATTCCCTTATAGATCATCTGCCTGGTCGAGAGACTGACGATGTAGAAACTCCGGTCAATGGCCATGGCAGTATTGGAAAGCGCTTTTTCCACTTTTTTTCTAAACAGGTAGAGGCTTCTCTCCAATTCGTCTTGTGATCCGTTGCCGGTGATAAATAACTGTTTGATGACCGGCTCATTCGAACGGGCGATCTCCCCCAGGCATTCGCTGTTGACAGGTACATCGCGGATGAAAAGAAGTGTGAGCTGTGCTTCGGCAATTTTTTCCTCGATCACCTTGATACAAAACTCACGCTCTTCCTGCTTCCGGGGAAGAAACACAAGCCCGGTACCATACCTTCCTTCTGCGGGTACGGCAATACCCTGCAACAGGATGAACTCGTGCGGTATTTGTACCAGGATGCCGGCTCCGTCACCAGTGATATTGTCGGCACTCTCCGCACCCCGATGCACCATGTTTTCCAGTACCTGCAGCCCTTTTTCTACAATGGTGTGTGATTTCTCCCCGTTCAGGGTGGCAACCAGACCCACTCCACAGGCATCATGCTCATTTTCAAATGAATAAAGCGATTTTTTTTCCTGTGCCCGAAGACGGCGGAAGATATTATTTTGATCCATAGTGTCTCATTTTTTTTAAGTTTGAGCCAAAAAAATAGCAGATAATCGTACCCGCTATTCTTTTACTGTGTGATGTTTTATTGATGTTGCACTTTAGCTTATGAATAGCAGCTCCCTGTATTTGGGCAGGGTCCACATCTGATTATCTACAATCAGTTCCAGTTTGTCTACGTGATAGCGGATGACATTAAAGTAGACCTCCACCGAGTCGTGGTAGACCACCGCCTTGTCGCGGGCATCCTCCAGTTTATTGGCAGTCTTCCGGGCGTCCACCATGTCATCTACATTGGTTTTTATGGCCGAAATATGATCGGCAATTTCTTCGATAAGTGCTGCATCCTCCTTCGATAATTTATCGGCTTTCTCTTTATCAAAGACCGCCCGCATCTTGTAGAGGTTGTCGAGTAGCATCGACTGGTACTCCGTGGCCACTGGAATGATATGATTCATACACAGATCGCCCAATACGCGCGCTTCAATCTGAATTTTCTTGGTGTAGGTTTCCCATTTTACTTCATTGCGGGCATGAAGTTCCTTTTCGCTCAACACACCAATACTTTCAAACATCTTCACCGATTGATCCGACGTGTATGCATCGTAGATGACCGGAACGCTTGTCTCGCAGTCGAGCCCCCGTTTGCTGGCTTCTTCCTTCCATTCGTCGCTATAACCGTTTCCTTCGAAACGGATCGGCTTCGATGCTTTGATATAAAGACGAAGGGTGTCGAAGATGGCCTGCTCCTTTTTCATTCCCTTTTTTATTTTCGTGTCGATCTCCTTTTTGAAATCGATCAGCTGCGCGGCAACCGCGGCATTCAATGCGGTCATGGCCGATGAACAGTTGGCCGATGAGCCCACCGCCCTGAACTCAAAACGGTTTCCGGTGAAAGCAAAGGGTGAGGTGCGGTTCCTGTCTGTATTGTCAATCAACACTTCAGGGATGTGTGCAACTCCCAGTTTCATCTTTTTCAATTCATCCACCGTGATGTCGTCATCTTCTGAACTCTGTTCTATTTTATCGAGCACGGCAGAAATCTGCTTTCCGAGGAAGACAGAGATGATGGCCGGTGGCGCTTCGTTGGCACCCAGCCTGTGGGCATTGTTGGCCGACATGATGGAGGCTTTCAACAGCGCATTGTGTTTGTAAACGGCCACCAGCGTATTTACCAGAAATGTGACAAACAGCAGGTTTTCATTTGCGGTCTTGCCGGGTGTAAAGAGGCCGATTCCGGTATCGGTACAGAGCGACCAGTTGTTGTGCTTGCCCGAGCCGTTCACTCCGGCAAAGGGCTTTTCATGCAACAGCAACTTGAAATGATGCTTTATGGCAATCTTGTGCATCAGCGACATGATCAGCAGGTTCTGGTCGACTGCCAGATTGGTTTCCCCAAAAATTGGCGCAATCTCAAACTGATTGGGAGCCACTTCGTTGTGACGGGTTTTGAGGGGGATACCGTACTTATAGGCTTCAAACTCTACTTCACGCATAAATGCAGCCACACGCGGAGGTATCGCACCGAAATAATGGTCCTCGAGCTGCTGATTTTTGGCACTTTCATGCCCCATCAGGGTCCGGTCGGTCAGACTCAGGTCCGGCCTTGCCGCATAGAGCGCCTGGTCTACCAGAAAGTATTCCTGTTCCCATCCCAGGTAAGAATATACTTTTCTCACTTCAGGATAAAAGAGCTTGCATATTTCCACGGAAGCCTTGTCTACTGCCGACAGCGATTTCAATAACGGCGTCTTGTAGTCCAGAGCCTCTCCGGTATAGGAGATAAAGACCGTGGGAATACAGAGTGTGTCGTCGATAATGAAAGCAGGAGAAGAAGGATCCCATGCGGTATATCCCCTTGCTTCGAAGGTGTTGCGAATGCCTCCACTGGGAAAGCTTGAGGCATCGGGCTCCTGCTGGGCAAGTAACTTGCCGGAGAAACGTTCGATGATCCCTCCGTCGGGACCGTTTATGTAATCAATGAAGGAGTCGTGCTTTTCCGCAGTTCCTTCAGTGAGGGGCTGAAACCAGTGTGTGTAATGGGTTGCCCCCATCTCGATGGCCCACATTTTCATGCCTGCTGCCACATGGTCGGCAATTTCACGATGGAGTGTGATGCCTTGATCGATGGCTTCAAGCACGGTACCCATTGTTTCTTTCGAAAGGTACTTTGACATTTGTGTTCTGTTAAACACATATTTTCCGTAATATTCCGAAGGTAACTGGCCTGGAACAGCAATCTCGACGGGAACTCTCTTTGATGCTTCTACTACAGCTTGAAATCGTAATGTTGACATATTACACGTTTTTTTATTGTGGAGGTTTCTGATAACCTTTGTGTGAAATACAAAGAACTCCGGTGCAAATATAAGCACATTGTTTTAAATACAAAACAAAAAAGAGAAAAATGTTACTTTAATAACATATAATTAACATTATGCTTAAAAATAGCGGAAAAAGATATCAAAATAAAACTCGCAAAAAGATCTTTATATCCGAATCCTGCTCATCTTTTTTCTATTTTCAAACAATGTTGTTCTTATGCACCGAAAATCAGTACAAAATTACACATTTTGAGTTGGATCATCCTATTTTGTACAATAAAAGAGACTTGTCCTCCAAAAATTGGAGAAATTGATGTGATCAGGAATAGGTATGGATACTTTGCTGCGCCGAAGGAAGGTAATTTACCCCGTACCAGCATATCTGCAGCAGTACAAAAGCAAAGAGCAAGATGATCATTGACATTTTGTAAGAAGCATTTTTCTTCAGCCGGTAATGGATGTAGACCATGTATCCCAGCCAGGTGGCAGCTGCCCAGGTTTCTTTTGGATCCCAGCTCCAATAATGGCCCCAAGCCTCCTTGGCCCAGATGGCGCCCATCAGCATGCCAAGCGTGATGCAGGCCGTTCCGGCGTAGACCAGTTCATCGGTCATTAGCATGAGTCTTTCGGGGTTGCTAATTTTTTTTCCCCGGACAAGATAGTAGAGTGCGACCAGTGTAGCAGCGCCCAGTATGGCATAGGAAAACATGTAAATGATTACATGCGGGGCAAACCAGGGACTTTGCAATGCGGGCATCAGCGCCTTGTTGTGAATGTCGGGACTGGTAATGTTCACCATTACAAAAACGGCAGAGAGTAACGTGGTAAAGGATAGAATCCATTTATGGTTCCACCGCAGATAGGTGAGCAGTCCCGCCACCGGCAGGAAGAAAGCATACCAGAGTCGTGTTTCGCCCATGGTGCGAAGGGGTGGCCTTTCGAGAAGATGCCACAGGCCGGCGATGAAGAGGGCAAAAATCAGCAGTCCGGTCACTGTAAGCAATGCCGGAATGGTTTTGTTTCTGCACTTATAGGCGGCGGCTGCGCCAGCAGCCCAGAAGAGGAGGGACGCAATTGCGAAATAAATAAATGAATCCCAGTTCATATGCTATTAGATTGTGAGTCAGTGAATTTTGATTTCTCAATTAAAAGTTTCGTCTGTTTTTTTCGGGCACTAAAAAATTTTTTTTCTTGTGGCCCTTTCTTCGGCCCGGCAATAAACAGGAACAGGGCTCCTGCCATTAACATATAGATGCCGGTATACACCACCTTTAACCAGGGATCGCGTACCAGTTCAAAGACGGACGTATCGGAATATTTTCCCTTCTCATCGTCATAGCTGTATTGATATATCATCCAGTCTTCTACCTGCAGGGGTCTGTTTACTTCTATGATGGCTTGCCTGGCTGTCCCCTTTTCGGTATAGAGCGTAATATAAGACCGGTATCTTTTTATTTCCTGTGGCGGCATGGCAATGCTTGTGTTCTCAGAAACCTGTAAGGTGCTGTGTGGAAACAGGTAGCTTCCGTTGCTTACCCATCCTTCCACCGGTTGATTTCCTGCTGTTTCATTTACCCGTACTTTGATGGCAGTTGTGGCACCTTCCATCATCATGGGCACCACATTCAAAAATGTGGAGTCTCTGAATAGGGCTGCATGCGGCAGGTAATCCACTATTTCCACTGTTACTCCAGCAAAACGGGCTGTTTTGCCGACCGCTTCAAACTGATAACTTTCGGGTCGTACAGCGGGTAGTATTCTTTCTGTCTCATTCTCAACGAGAACCAGTCTGGGAGGATATTCCTCAATCAGGAACGTATCAAGCTGGATGGCCAGGGTGAGTTCCTTTATATCTCCCGAATTATTTTTGGCACGCCATTCTATCTCTCCCTCGCTCACGTGCATGGTCAGACGCTCCAGATCGGCGCTGCCCAGCAGACCTCCCAGCAGTGCCAGAAATAAGCCCAGATGGTTCAGGTAGAAACCGATATCACGGAACGACTGTTTTTGTCCGGTTCTTTTCAGGATGGTGAGTCCGAGGATGATCAAAATGTAAAAACAAAGCAGGACAAATGGCCAGGAGGTCGTCATCCGGTACCATCCGAGCGGTGTGAAGCGGGTGGAAGGGAGTTGTTCATTGCCGGTGTTGTGGGGAAATTGTGGAATCAACCCCAGGATTATACAGAGAAGAAGCAGGATAGCAATAGCAGGCACGGCAGCATACACTCCGCTCAACCATCTGACAGTGCTGTTTCGAGGGAGTAGAAAGTGAACTACAAGCAACCCCGTCACAAATAAAACTCCGAAGATACCGCTCAGCGGAGATGCAAACAGGGCGGATTGTATGTTTGCGACGGTCAATTGCAGCAACAAACCCGAAAAGACGATGCCTGCCGCTACAATAAAACCTTCACGATAACCCCAGGGCTGTTCCCAGATGCTGCGTGACCTTTTTTTCATTTGTTCAACCTGTCTTCTATGCCATCTTACCGTCTCATCGAGGTCCGGAGATGAGCCGTTGTAATATGTTATTTCACGCTGACCAGCCGGTTGTTTGCTTTGGCCTTTTCCAGCCATTGGGGAACAATGGTTTCCTGGAATTTCTGTTTGGCTGTTCTTTCCTGATTCATATCGAGACCGATGTATGCCTGTGCTTTCTCTTTTGTAGAGATGTCGGGAAGGGGCACATCGCCGGTAAAACCGAGTTTTGCCAATACCTTCGATATCTCAAAGCGGGCTTTGTGGGCACGGTCGAGACTCAGGGAAAGAATTCGCTGGAACTCAACCGGTGAGTGAAATGATCCACCGTGTGAAGCCACTGCGTAGTCCCAGCGCCACTGCGACTGGCGAATGAGTTGCAGTGATTTGTTCATCTGTGCTTCGGTGGCCCCCTTCTCCCAAGCAAATTGTGCCTCCAGGTGGGCGGTGGACAGTTCTTTCTCCACCAGGTTGCGAATCTGGTTTGCACTGCGTTGCCGTTCATACACAGAATTGCGAAGGTCTTCCTCCGTTTCGCGGTGGCATACCTGGCAGGTGTTGTTCATGGTTGCCAGGGGGCTTCTCACATGGTGGCTGCTGTACTTGATACCTCCCTCCGAAACATAAGGCATGTGACAGTCGGCACAGGAAACGCCCCGCTGTGCATGGATTCCCGTTTTGAATATTTCATAGTCGGGGTGTTGAGCCTTGATGATGGGTGCTTTGCTCAGTTTATGTGTGTAATCGGCAAACTGGATACTGTCGTAATACCGCTCCGCTCCTTCCATGGTGGCGCCATTATGCCAGGGGAAGGTTAGGTATTTCCCTTCTGGGGTGAAGTAATATTCCACGTGGCACTGTGCACAGGCCAGCGAACGCATATCCTGCTGGGACGCTTCCTGAATATTCATTCCCATGGCTTTATATCCTTCAATCAGGCCGGGACGGGTTATCTTCAGGTTCATGGTCTCCGCATCGTGACAGTCGGCACATCCAATGGGGTTCACGACTTCCTGTCCCCAGTGGGCCCAGGGTTTGTTGTAAAATTCGGCAATCCCCACGGAATCCATCAGTCGCGGTACATCGGGACTTTTGCAGGTCCAGCAGGTGGCCGGCTGCGGGCCCTCCTCTGCGGTCATGGGGGCGCCTGTTCTCAGGGTCCCGCGCACATCTTCCACAGCATGCATGTGCCCGCGGGGTGAGGCATAGTCTTTTGAAAAAGCGTATCCGGCCCAGAGAATGACCATCTCAGGACGTTGTTCGAGGACATCGACCGCACTGCTGCCGTTAAATTCACTCCGGAAAGTGGTGTCGGCCGTTTTTGTCCAGGTCTCATATTCCCGGGGATAGTTTACCGCGAACAGCTCGTTGCGCGATTCAATCCCTGTGATTTCCACCTTTCGGTTGTTCATCACGCTGGCTATTTCCGCTCTGCGCTGCGTAACGGAAGCCGCAAGCATTCCCAGAAGGAAAACCATGCCCATCGTCACGAAAAACAGGAGCCATCCTACCCATGGTTTCATGCTGTTACTTTCTCTTGTCCTGCTCATAGTGTTTTTTTATGTTTGTAAGTTTTTAGCAATCAGTTATCAGCGATCAGGATTCAGGATTCAGCTTTCAGCTTGTCAGTGAATCATCACATTATCTGGTTATTTCACTCAGCCACTCCGGCACATTGCTTTCCGGCATCGGTATGCGTGCGTTGGGAGTAGAAGAGAGTGACCTGCTGCGGGTATGGGGCACGTCGCGGTGACAATCCCAGCAAGCTTTTCCGCCCATGTCCTGCATTTCCTTGAAACCCATTCGTCCTGTATTCACAAATTCGGTATTGAGTTGGGTATGGCACCGGATGCAATTGTCCATGATCACCTGCGAGCTGCCCTCGATGGCTTGTATCGCTTGGTTTTCACCCCGCAGGGTGAAGATGGCGGAATGGCGTAATCCGTCTGTGGCTTTAAAGTAATACCCCTTGATTTTATTGTCGTGCGGAACGTGGCAGTCGTTGCAGGTCGTGTTTCTGCCGTGCGAACTGTGTTCCCAGGTGGCATAGTAGGGACCCATGATGTGACAGTTTACACAGGTAGCCGGGTCTTTGGAGAGATAGCTATAGGCCCTTGAAGCAAAAAATGTATAGATAAAGAGTCCCATGAAAGCGCCACAAATAATGATGGACGGATATTTCCATCCGCCGCGGGGCCTGACTTCATTCCAGAATTTTTGTAGTTTATGCATGGATACTCGTTTTAATGCCTTTTCTCTCAGTAACAAAGAAAATAAAATAATTTGCAAAAAACTGTAATAATTATGACATTTGTAAGAATTAAAAAAACTATGATACAGCACGCTTCCCATACCGTTCACAGCCGCTTGATTTTTCAATGCCCCCTTTGCAGCTCAATACCTGCCGAACAGCATGATTCTTTCCTGCGGGATGTACGCTTTTCTGTCAGGAATTACAAAAAGAATGATGTAATTGTGACACAGGGAGCACGTTATGATTCGCTATATATTCTCATTGCCGGAGAAATTGTGACGGAGATGGCCGATGAGAAGGGTGATTTTATGAAGGTAGAACAGATCAGGGCTCCCCATCCGATGGCCACCGGCTTTCTGTTTTCTGCAGATAACCGTTCGCCGGTGTCGGCTGTGTGCAAGGTGGACTGTAGTGTGATCGTGATACCCAAAGAGAATGTCTACTTTTTAATGCGGAAATATGAATCGTTTATGCTGGTATTTCTTTCATATATCTCCAACAAGGTTTCCTTCCTCTCCGAAAAACTCCGGTTTGTTTCCTTGCGGACAATACGGGCGAAACTTGCTTATTATCTGTTGAAAGAATCGGAAGGCGAAAAATCGTTCCGTCTGAAGACATCCAAAGAAAGTATGGCCCGACTGTTTGGCGTATCACGTCCCGCATTGGTGAAAGTGATGATGGAGATGGCCGGGGAGAGACTGATCGATGTGAATCGTCGGGATATCCGCATCAACGATCGGGCAGCACTGCAGAAAATGCTGTAATGTACGCAACGATGGCGTCGACCGCTGGACAGAAACTGCTACGGGGCATATCCAAGAAATGATAAATTTTATTTTATCATATTTTTTGTTTTTCTGGAATGTTTTTGTACATTCGTCGCGTCAATTTGTTGGTGGACATTGGAATAATGCGTTCAACCCCAATAATCGGAATCCAGAAGAGGACAAAATAAGCAGTTGGTGAAATGAATCTAAGTTAAACCCGAAGAAAAGCAGAATCCATGTGGAATCCTTTCAAGTAAGTTTATGTATATGCAATTACATAATCAAACAGACTCTTGTTTACTGTATTTATAATAAGGGTATTAGAAAATGTAATTGAACTTTATATGAAATGTATACGCAATTCTATGGCGTATACACAATTGTTGAACTAAACCTGTCGGTAAATTAGAATAATGATAATTTTGAAGCGTAATAACTTCAATAAATTATCATTATGAATCAAGAAAGATCATTCGAGAGTTTGCAGATCAAGGAGATGCAAATTCGTAATTACAGTCCCCGCACAATTAAGACGTATTGCAGCCTGCTCATAAAACTTGAAAAAGATTTGGGTAGATCGCTGTATGAGGTTACCACCGAAGACTTTAAAAACTGGTTACATTACCTGATTACCGAAAAAGAATCTTCTGTTTCGACGGTAAACCAGCTTATCAGTGCTTTCAAGATTTTTTATGTAGAGGTTTGCCACCTCAAATGGGAAGAGTTCCATGTAAGACGGCCTCGCAAGGAGAAAAAACTCCCTGTAGTTTTGTCATTGCAGGAAGTGCAACGCATGATCACTGTAACAAAAAACATAAAGCACAGAGCCATTCTGATGCTAACCTATTCTGCCGGACTTCGCAGGATGGAGGTATTACAAATCAAACCACGCGACATTGATTCACAGCGTATGCAAGTACGTATCGTGCAAGGAAAAGGGAAGAAGGACAGATATACCATTCTTTCGTGGAAAACACTCGAAGTGCTGCGAATGTATTATAAATTGGAACGACCAACCACTTATCTTTTTGAACCCATGGGTCGTAAAGGACAACCCTTGTCGGAAAGAACCGTAGAGTATATTGTGAAAAACAGTGCTAAAAATGCCGGAATAAAAAAAGAGGTGTCGTTTCATACATTACGTCATTGTTTTGCCACCCATTTATTGGAAGCCGGTGTAAACCTGAGACAGATACAGCAGTTCATGGGTCATACTTCATTGAAGACTACAGCTGTTTACCTGCATGTAGCCCATATCAAAACCAGCGAATTTACTTCTCCATTGGATGATATAACACTTTTCTGATCTATTATTATGGAAAATAAAAAGCAAATCATAGAGATTGCTGACATTTTCCGGGATAAAAAACACGATTTCCTGACCGAAAACACACTTTGTGCTGTACAGCAAAAAGCAATGGAAGATATTATAGCCTGTCGTACCTCGGAACTTGGCGGGCATACATTAAGTTGCAATCATTGTGGTCACAAGGTTCAATCCTACAACTCGTGTCGTAATCGAAATTGTCCCAAATGTCAGTACATAAAACGGATGCAATGGGTGGATAGACTTGCGGCTGATCTCCCCCCGGTAAAACATTTTCATATTGTTTTCACGATACCCGCATGTCTGCATAAGCTGTTTTATATCAATCAGAGGATAGCTTACTCTTTGCTCTTCAAAGCTGCGGGAAATGCACTTATTCAATGTGCCAAAAACACGCATTATTTAGGCGCAGATGCCGGAGCGGTTGCCCTGTTGCACACCTGGGGACAAACAATGACCTATCACCCGCATATCCATACCATTGTCCCAGCCGGAGGGTTATCCGATGATGGAATGGAATGGGTACCAAGTGCCAAAAAGTTTTTTGTCCCGGTAAAAGTGCTCTGCGCCGTATTCAGGGGTATTTTATGTCGGTTGCTGGAGGAATCAGTATGTTGCAATGAAATCAAACTGCCGGATGATACACCCGATTTTCAGACCATAAAAACAAAATGCTACGCTAAAAAATGGGTGGTTTATGCAGAAAGACCGTTTGCTTCACCAGATAATCTGATACGTTATCTTGGCAACTACACACACCGTGTAGCAATTAGCAACCACCGTATTGTGGATTACAAAGATGGGAAGGTTACTTTCAGCTATAGAGATAACAAGGCAGGAGGTGCAAGAAAAATAATTACCCTGGAAGCAATTGAGTTTATACGGCGTTTCATGCAACATGTCCTGCCTTGTGGATTTTGCAAAATACGTTACTTCGGATTTATGGCTATCTGCAATAGGAAAACAAAGCTCAGTTTATGCTATTCGATGTTGCTCACCCCAACCTATTTGTCAAGACTTACCGGTTTGAATGCATTAGAAGTCTTACAAATAGTCTATGGCAAGGACCCGATGATTTGTTCAAAATGCAACAAGGGAAAGTTAGTGGTTAGCCTGGTCTGCGATGCTTTGCATGTAGAGCCAGGATAATTCTGAATTAACAAAAGCGTTCTTTCCATTTAATGACAAAACTCGTATAGATGATGAGCAAAATCATACAGAGAGAATTATGCATTTACGTGGACGATCTAAGATTAAAAAACAATCATGCACTTGAAAAAGAGCATTTACATAAACTCTTCAACCCAAATCAAGTTCAACTGCCACCCTCTCAAGAATACTTTTTCCATAGCAATAGGTTCCGTTCAACTAGTTTTATTTGCCATTATTGACAGCATATTAAATTAATCTTTGTGAAAATTTGTAAATCAACTTCTTTTCAATAACTTTGATGGGCAATAACGGCAAATAAAACACTAAGATGTTGTGTGGCATGCTAAAAAGACCTTCTGCATATGAAAAAGACTGATATTTATATAGAAAACGTATCAAGTTATATTGCCTTTGTTGAAAAATTAAAGGAAAATAACGAGACAAAGGGAAATAATGCAGAATTATTATTTCGTGGACAAGGTATTGATAAACCACTAATTCCAAAAATTGGTAGATTAAAGTATAGAATTCGTACTAATAGCATTATTAGGACTGAGAAACTGATTTTAGATGAATTTAGAAGAGGTATTTTACCATTGACTGAATTTAAACCAGAAAACAATTGGGACTTATTAGCATTAGCTCAACATCATGGTTTACCCACTCGACTTCTGGACTGGTCATATAGTGCATTGATTGCATTATGGTTTGCAGTTGATAGCCCTCCTCACATTGATAAAAAGGGAATACATCAAAATGGTGTAGTGTGGATTTTAGCCGCTGACGTTGATGATTTCAGAACTGACACAACAACCGCTGACCCATTAGATAATAACATTACAAAAATATTCCGTTCAAATGTGGTAAGTAGGAGAATCTCTGCACAATCTGGAGTATTTACTGTTCATAAAATTATGAAGGATAACAGATTGATACGATTTGAAAATAATAAGAACTTCAAAAGCAAATTGACTAAGCTTTTGATTAAAGGAACCGATTTTGCTAAGCTCCGAAAACAATTGAGCATGTTAGGGATTCATTATGCGTCTATTTATCCAGACATAAATGGATTCTGTCAGAATTTGGAATGGAGATTTGCAAAAAAAGAAGATGAATAAAAAGCACGACCACACAACACACAATATAGCCAATAAGGGTTTCAGTGGTATGCGAAGGTTTGTAGTCCGCTTCAACTTTTCGTGTATCTTGATAGGAAATATCCCGCAAACCCTTACTGGCCATATTGTCAACCGTTAGCTGCTATTAGAATACACAACATTCATAATTTAAAAATTAATAGATATGAATCAAGACAAAAAACAAAGCAACCTGATTAACTTAAAATTTTCTGTAACAGGAAAACCTGTAACTATTGAAAAAGTAAATGTAAATCAACCACTAAAGGTATCAGTACAAAAAGCTTTAGACGAAACAGGAAGTACTAGACCAATAGATGAGTATGAAGTGCTTTTTAATAATAACAAACTTGATGTTAATCAAAAGGTCGAAAGTTTTAATTTTCCTGACGATGCAGTAATTTTTGTAAGCTTAAAAACTGGACAAGGTGGGATATAGAGAGTGCTTTCAATATGTTGACCCAGAAGTAACAAAAATCAAGTTTGAGCAGGAACTTAAGGAGTTTAGAGAGCTTGAAAATGAATATCGTAAAAAAGGAGTAATTTGTTATAAGATTACTTCTCTTTCGATTAACCTTATTTTTGCAGTTCCGCACCTAAAGCCACAACCGATTGCTTTCGCTGTCAATATTGATTATACTAATTGGGATGTAGAACCACCATCTATCACTTTCGTTGACCCATTTACAGATAAAGTTCTTCAGCGTGAAGAAGTTAAAATTAAATTCTTTCAAGTTAAAGATAAGAATGCTATAAAAATTGTAAACGGACAAATAGCAGAACCAGATTTATTACAACCAGGAAATCCTCCATTTTTTTGTATTCCAGGAGTCAAGGAGTATCATGCTCATGCTGCGCACTCAGGTGATTCATGGATGTTACATCGAAAACAAGGGGAGGGGAAATTATGTGTATTAATAGACCAACTATATAGTCATTCAATTGCGCAATCATCTAATTTTGTAATGAGCATAAACATTGGTTTCAATGAAGCAGTAATTGGTCCAGATGTAAATAAGTTAAAGCTATGATAGGACTAACAAATATTGAAAGAATAACTGTCAGCAAAACAGTACTTTTAAAAGCATTTGACTTTCTGCGCTATGCAGGGAATAAAGGTGTTGAAGCTGTTGCTTTATTTGCTGGCAGCGAAAATGACAAAACCTTTCAAATCAAAGAAGTAATACGACCTAAGCAAATGGGCTATATACTAGAGCAAGGGCTTATGTATGCAGTTGATGGAGATGAATTACATCGTATAAATGTTTGGTTATACGAAAACAAGATGAAATTAATTGCACAAATCCATAGTCATCCAACAGAAGCATACCATTCAGCAGCAGACGATAGATTTCCAATTGTTGACACTATCGGAGGTATTTCTATAGTCGTGCCAAATTTTGCCAGTGGTGAACTTTTGCTTAAAGATTGTGCCATTTATAGGCTTTCCCTAAATAAAACTTGGGACGAACTATCAACTTCTGAAATTGATTCACTCTTTCAAATTGTATAACATGGCATTAGCTAAATATTTTTCAAAAGATTTACTAGCAATAAATAGACTAGTTAATACAGACCATTCAGTATTGTTGGATAGGTTAAATAGTGCTGTTATCTCTTTAGCCTTTGACGAAAATTGTGTAAAAACTTTTGAAGGCAGGTGTGGCGTTGATATTATTCTAAGATTAATATCTAGGCTTTACCCAAAACTTAAGCTAATTGACCTTTCAGGAGCAAATAAAGAAAGGCTTGAAGAGTATCAAAGTATTGCAAAGAGAATAAATTCAAATATAGAATTGGTTGATTCTAAAACAGCCGAAGACGTTTTAGTTATTCTAGGAGATTCAAAAAAAGAAATCACCACAGAGGGATTAAAAATACATTTTGGATCTGATAATTGGATTGCTAAATATTCGCTCGAATCTGTTCAAGAATTTGGGGATTCAAACAATCCAATCGGTGTAGGTATATCCGCTTGTATCGTAGCTTCAAATATATTTCGACATATTTTTAAAGATATGTTGAATAATTACGATTTGGACAATTCTTTTGAGTTATCAACATATTCTTTGGATACAAATACTAAAATAGAGAATAATCCAATTATTGAGGATATTGAACTAAATAATCTTGTTATAGCAGGAATTGGAGCAATAGGCAATGGTGTTATTTGGACTTTATCCAAAATTAAAAATCTCAAAGGAAACATTCACTTGGTTGATGACGAAAGAATTAGTATTTCAAACCTGCAGAGATATGTTTTATTAGAGGAAACAAATGAAGATGATATTAAAGTTGATGTCGCAAAGAATTATTTCACGCAGAAAAACCTAAGTGTTACTCCTTTTAAATGCAACTGGGATTGTTATTTAAATAAATTGGATGATTGGAATGTTAACTGTGTCGCTGTCGGAATCGATAATGCAAAAGATAGAATAGGAATTCAAAGTACGCTCCCAAAAATAATATTTAATGCCTTTACAGAAACAGAATCCTTAGCGATTACAAGACACAAAGATTTTGTTAATGAGTCATGCTTATCATGTAGCTATATTCCATTAAAAAAAGAAAAGGATTTTATTAATGAAGTTGCCGACAATTGTAATATACCACAAAAAGCTGAATTAGTTAAAGCATACTACAATCTGAATTTACCTGTTGGTATTCCAATTCCAAACTCAAATCATGATAGTTTATTATTGACAATTGCAAAATCAAATAATATCCCAATTGAGGAACTAAATCAGTTTAATGAAATGACCTTAAATCAATTTTACTCTGATTTTGTTTGTGGTGGAATAATTCTTAATGTATCAAAAACAGATAAGGACATAAAAAATGTTGATGCTCCATTAGCTTTTCAATCTGCGATGGCTGGTATTTTACTTTCAGCTGAATTAATAAAACATACATTATGTCCTGATATAATACAAGAGCAAAGGACAGATTTTTATCATCTTTCACCTATTTATAATGGTGTTAACCCTTACCATAGATTAATTGTGAAGGATGAAACAGGTCGTTGTATTTGTAGAGACGAAGATTTTATTAATAGATACAAAGAAAAATGGAATTAAAATAACAGCAGCTAATAAATAGGACTCTGAGCGGTCGGCACGACCCAGCGATGAGTCGGTGTTGAACTACACCCACCGTTATTCTGTGCTATGTACTTAATGAAGGTTTTTGTTTTTCTGAAGGAAAAATAGACAAGCGATCTTTTACATTT
>JAJFTO010000012.1 GCA_021372865.1 Porphyromonadaceae bacterium | reverse complement strand
CTGCTGCCACTTTAAACTCACCGTTAGCACGAACATTTGGCCGCTTTTGCAGACCTTGATCCCCAAAACGGTCATGTTTGCGCACCCATTCCAATATCATCCCCTCATGAATACCGTATTCTCTGGATAGGTGAGATATGGTCGTTCCGTTCCTTACCCGGAATACAATAGATAATTTCTTTTCAAACGTGTGTTTAGACATAAAAATAACCCCCAAAAGTATTTTGTCTAACTTTTGGGGGTCGGTTCAGTATTGTGTAATGCGCAACCAAGCATCGACTGTCGATGTTTTGCGACCCATTTCAGCTCTTATTTATTCCGACAATTCATATATCGTATTGAAATAATATTGAATATCACTATCCCTGTATTTCGCGAATTGCCTGTGCGATGATGGGAACACCGCGATGGATTGTCTCCACGTCGGTGTTGCAGAATGAGACACGCATGTGATCGTTGCGAATTCCATCCGGATCGAAAGTTTTGCCCGTGACGAAGACTACTCCTTTTTCAATCGCTATTTTCAGTACCTCTGTCGCATCACATCCTTCAGGCAGTTGCAGCCAGGTATAAAAACCCCCGCGTGGCTTTTCAAAAGTCACATATTCCGGCATGCAGGCCTCCAGTGTTTCAATCATTGCCAGTCCCCTTTTCTTGTATTCTTCCCTCACCCGCGCTACATAGGTATGAATGTGACCTTCCCGGATAAACTTGTCTGCAATCACCTGTGATATACTGGGTGAGCAGGCATCGATCGACTGTTTGATCAGTTCGCACTTACGGTAGATCGATTCGGGCACCAACATCCACCCGAGCCGCAGTCCCGGTCCCAGTATCTTCGAGAAAGAGCCTGTAAAACAAACATCAATTCCTTCCGGATTCATTGTCTTGATCAGCTGCATCTTTGGCAAATCCTCTTCGTAAAAGTAGAGGTCGCTGTACACATCGTCTTCAATAATGGGAATTTCCTGATCTTTTAACAACTCCACCATCTGCTGTTTTACTTCCGGGGAATAGATGATTCCTGCCGGGTTGTGAAAATTGGGGGCATAGTAAAGAAATTTTGGTTTGGGTGATGAGCTTTCCAGTTTCATTTGAAGCTGATTAATATCTATTCCGTCGCCGTTTAACGGGACGGTAATCAGCTCTGCCTGACATGCACGAAAAGCAGACAATGCCCCGATAAAGCTGGGTGTCTCCACCAATACCGGATCTCCCGGGTCGAGAAAGGCCTTTGCCAGGATATGAATGGCCTGAAGCGAGCCGGTGGTGATGATCAGTCGGTTATTTTTTAAAGGGAGCCCTTTTGCTGCCAGGTAGTCCGACAATGACTCCAGCAGGGTAGGAAGTCCGGTCGTGGGCCCATACTGCATGGCAACCTGTTTCTCTTTGTCAGAGAGCCTGCTAATGATTGTATCCACTGTTTCGAGTGGAAAAAGTTCATTACCGGGCATGCCGCCGGCAAAAGAGATCATATCGGGAGCCGTGGCAAGGCTCATCAGGTCGCGTATTTCCGATGAACGGAGGTTGGCGATATTTTTAGAAAATCTGGGCATAATTATTTGGTTTTCGGTGATCAGCTATCAGGATTCAGCTATCAGGATTCAGCTATCAGCTTTTTCGTAATAGTATTGTCCCTGCATCGGTTGGCAAGTTAGCGTTCAGCGATCAGCTTTTTTTAGAATCAATGTGGTTCCTTTCAGTTGTCTGCAAGTTAGCAGTTGGCGATTATTTCATAGTTGGTAAATATCGGCTTGTGAGAGCAGCTGCAGGTTGTTCTTCTCCAATACCTCGCTCATCTGTGCGATATCCGCAGCGCGGATTACGGCCAGTGCGACATCGTTGTTGGAGAAAGCATACATATAATCCACGTTGATGTCCTCTGCAGTAAGTATCTCCAAAATACGATAAAGTGACCCCGGTTTGTCGGGTATATTCACGCAGACCACGTCCGTGAGTCCGATGGAAAAACCGGCATCCTCCAGTGCCTTTTTTGCAAGTTCTGGTCGGCCCACCACCATACGTACAATGCCATAGTCTGCCGTTTCCGCCACGCTGAGCGCGGTGATGTTCACGTCGTTTTCAGCCAGTATCCGGGTCAGTTCGGTGAGTCGTCCCGAACGGTCTTCCAGAAAAACAGAAAGTTGTTTGATGTACATGTTTTTTAGCTTTCAGCTTTCAGCTTTCAGCGATCAGCTCTTTGGAAGCAGGCTTTGGGCATTCAGCGGTTTATAATTTAGCATTCAGCGGTCAGTTTTTTAGGAACAAGTTTGTGCCCGCAATCAGTATTGCCGGTAGTCGATGACCCGTTTGGCTTTTCCCTCCGATCGCTCGATACTGTGTGGCTCCACAAGACGGATTTTTGCGCTGATACCCAGCAATGATTTAATGTTGTGATCAATGCGCTGACGTATGCCTTCCAGTTCGCGGATGCTATCGGACCAGTTTCTCTCGTCTATTTCCACCAACACCTCCAGTGTATCGAGGTTGTTCTCTCTTCTGACTACCAGTTGATAATGTGGTGTGGTCTCTGTCATCTCCATCAATACCGATTCTATTTGCGACGGGAATACATTCACCCCGCGGATGATCAGCATGTCATCGGTGCGTCCCAGACATTTTTCCATGCGTACCAAGGTACGCCCGCAGTCGCATTTCTCTCTGTGTAGCCGGGTAAGGTCGCGCGTACGGTAACGTAGCAGTGGCATGGCCACCTTACTTACCGGAGTGAAGACCAGCTCACCCAGCTCACCGTCTGGCAACACTTCCAGTGTATCGGGGTTGATGATTTCGGGGATGAAGTGATCTTCAAACACGTGGTTGCCGCATTGGCAGGCACACTCCATGGATACACCCGGCCCGATCACCTCACTCAGCCCGTAGATGTCGTAAGCTTTAATCTGCAACAGTTGTTCAATTTCCTTGCGCATCTCGTTGGTCCAGGGCTCTGCGCCAAAGACACCAGTATGTAGTTTAATCTCTTCCGGAGCGATTCCCTCTTTGCGGATACTTTCACCCAAATGTGCCGCATAGGAAGGTGTGCAGGCCAGGACGGTTGCCCGGAAGTCGGTCATAAACTGCAGTTGTTTTTTGGTGTTTCCCGTCGATATGGGAATCACGGTTGCACCCACTTTCTCGGCTCCGTAATGCAGTCCCAGCCCCCCCGTAAACGGACCGTAACCGTAGGCGATCTGGATGGTGTCGCCGCGGTGTATGCCCGCCATGGTGAGGCCGCGTGCCACCACTTCGGCCCACATCTCCAGGTCCTGTTGCGTATAACC
The DNA here is from genome assembly GCA_021372865.1 of Porphyromonadaceae bacterium. Classification (GTDB taxonomy): domain Bacteria; phylum Bacteroidota; class Bacteroidia; order Bacteroidales; family Dysgonomonadaceae; genus Proteiniphilum. The sequence continues at coordinate 154,072 of JAJFTO010000012.1, read as the reverse complement.
CACCACGGTGGGTTTCCCAGTGGTACCGCTTGATGCGTGAATGCGCACCACCTCGCTCTGCGGTACGGTGAACAATCCAAAGGGATAATTATCGCGCAGATCGCTTTTTGTGGTGAAGGGCAGGTACTTCAGCTGATCTACGCTTTTGATATCGCCCGGCTCTATACCCGCCTCCTTCAGCTTATTCCTGTAGAAAGGTACATTATCGTAGATCCTTTGTATCATTGCGGAGAGCCGCCTGCTTTGTATCTCGTGCATTTGTTGCCTGTCGGCACACTCCATTTCATTGTTCCAGATCATCTTATTTCTGTGCATTATCTAGTCCCAGTCTGAAAGCGTTCAGGTTTGTCTCAATGATTTTTTCTCCTTTACCGGCAAAATAAGTGGCGATGGCTTTTTCCAACTCTGTTGCTTCTATGCCTATGTGAGGGGCTGCAGCGCCCAACATGGCCACGTTGTATGTCTTTGCGTTTCCGGTTTCCGCAGCGAGCTTTTCAGCCTCTATCAACAGACAGGAGGCAGATTCACGGATCTCGTTCAAGAGTTCCGTTTTATCGGGGTAGTTCCGGATGTTTTCGTAGAGTTCAGTCGATGTGACGATGACTCCTTCCGGTGATAGGAAGGGGAGGTATCGCAACGACTCCATTGGCTCAATCGACAGTATCAGATCTGCTTTCCCGAGTGGAATCAGATCCGAGTAAATCTCTTCTGTGGAGATACGCAGATGCGACTCCACTGCGCCGCCGCGCTGGCTCATACCGTGTACTTCTGCCTGTTTCACATGAAGGCCCAGATTCATAGCTGCCAGATCGATGATGGATGCGATGGTGAGGATACCTTGTCCGCCTACGCCGGCGATAATGATGTTTTTTTGCATATTTTTTAGCGATTAGCTGTCAGCGTTCAGCAATCAGCTTTTTTTACTTTTGATTTTTTTTTCAATGTTTGTACACACTCCCGTTGTGAGATAATCACAGAGACACCGTCGTAATCAAGTTCCTCTTTCAGGATGGCTTTGTTCTCATCCAGGTTCTTTTTTAGCGGAATCATCAGCCGGATATGTTTTTCCTCCACACCCAACCCTTTACAGATATCGAAGAACTTGTCGGTGCCGGCTGAATCCTGTCCGCCCGTCATGGCAGTCGTGTCGTTATCGGATATGATGACGGTGATGGGCGAACGATCGTTCACCGCATCCAGCAGGCCAGTCATTCCCGAGTGGGTGAAGGTGGAGTCGCCAATCACGCAAACTGCCGGTCGAATGCCTGCGTCGGCAGCCCCTTTGGCCATGGTGATGGAAGCACCCATATCCACGCAGGTGCTGATGGTATTGTAGGGAGGCAGTGCTCCCAGCGTATAGCAACCGATGTCACCAAATACCTGCTTAAATGGATAGGATTCCATGGCCATATTGAGGGCATCGAACAGGTCGCGGTGTCCACATCCCTGGCAGAGCATCGGCGGCCGTGACGCGACAATTGCGGGAATCGGTTTTGTTTCCGAAGTCGATAAACCGAGTGCGATTGCCAGTGGGGCAGGGGAGAGCTCTCCCGTACGGGGCAGCGCTCCGTCGAGTCGTCCCCGGAACTTCCGGTTGACGAAATAACCTTTCAGCAGTTCCTCATATACCGGGTATCCTTCTTCCACAATCAGAATATCGTCGTATTGATCGCAGAATGCTTTTATTCTCTTTTCAGGTAGCGGGTATTGCGATATTTTCAGCAAGGGGATTTGCAGCTTGTAACTGCCTATTACCTCCATGGTATAGTTGTAACCAATGCCGAAGGCAATTACGGCCTTTTTCCCTGTCCCTTCCATTATCCTGTTATAGGGGGAAGATTCCGACAATGAAGCCAGTTGCTGCTGTTTTTCAAGCAACTGCTGATAGTTCTTTCGGGCATTTGCCGGCAGCAGGATCCATTTTCCCTTTTCTTTCGAAGGAACCAGATCATTTTGGGGGCGTACTTCCGTCCTTGTAACTACCGCTCTGGAGTGAGAGAGCCGGGTAGGTATGCGAAGCAGCACGGGCAGTGCAATCTGTTCCGACAGGTCGAAGGCATACCGTGTCATTTCATAAGTCTCCTGCTGATTTGCAGGCTCCAGCACAGGGATCATGGCAAATTTACCGTATACGCGGCTATCCTGTTCATTCTGTGATGAGTGCATGGAGGGGTCGTCGGCTACCACAATAACCAGCCCGCCATGAATACCGGTAATGGAAGAGTTCATAAAAGCATCGGCAGCCACGTTCAGTCCCACGTGCTTCATGCATACAAGGCTTCGCTTGCCGGCGTACGACATACCCAGTGCAGCTTCATAAGCTGTCTTCTCATTTGTCGCCCACGCAGCGCGGACAAATGGCTCCTTTGCCTGCGACGATTTCTGTATGTATTCGGTTATTTCGGTCGAAGGTGTGCCGGGATAGGCATACACGCCCGATATGCCCGCATCCAGTGCCGCCTGGGCAATGGCCTCGGCACCCAATAGCAATTGTTTGTTCATATTCCGGATAATCCGTTTTTGCAGATATCTCTGTTAATAATTTCGTTTTAAAACAAAAACGGCATTTAAAGTTACAAAATTACAAAAATAATGGCTGTAAACCATAGATATCTGTAATTAGAATCATTCTATATTTTGCAACAAAAAAGCGAACCTGTTGGGGTTCGCCTTTGATGATTATGGGGTTGGAAGATTGTTAATCTTCATTCCTGCGGGGTCGGTCGTGGTATTCGCTCCGGGGGTTCTCCTCTTTGGGAGGACGCTCCAGCAACACTTTGCGGGAGAGTTTGAATTTCCCGGTCCGCGGGTCGATGTCGATCAGTTTCACCTGGATCTTGTCGCCCTCCTTGATACCGGCATCTTCCACTTTTTCGAGCCGTTTCCAGTCGATTTCGGAAATGTGGAGCAGTCCGTCCTTTCCGGGAAGGAATTCGCAGAAGGCGCCGTAGGGCATCACCGAACGTACGGTGGCTTCGTATACTTCACCAACTTCGGGTACTGCGACAATGCCTTTGATCTTGTTCATGGCTGCATCAATAGAAGCCTTGTTGGTCGCTGAAACTTCCACCCGTCCCTTGTTGTCGATCTCCTCGATGGTGATGGTGGCACCGGTCTCTTCCTGAATGCCCTGGATAATTTTTCCACCCGGGCCAATCACGGCGCCGATGTAGTCTTTTGGTATCTCGATCACTTCGATGCGTGGTGCATGCGGCTTCAGGTCTGCACGTGGCTCGGATATCGTCTCCATCATCTTGCCCATGATGTGTTCGCGTCCTGCCTTGGCCTGTGCCAGTGCTTTTTCCAGAATCTCGAAGGAGAGTCCGTCTACTTTGATGTCCATCTGTGTGGCGGTGATGCCGTCTTTGGTGCCGCACACCTTGAAATCCATGTCACCCAGGTGATCCTCATCACCCAGAATATCGGAGAGAATGGCATAGTTTTGACCTTTATTCTCGGAGATCAGTCCCATGGCGATGCCGCTGACCGGTTTTTTGATTTTTACACCGGCGTCCATCAGGGCGAGTGTTCCGGCACAAACGGTAGCCATTGAGGAGGAACCGTTGGATTCCAGAATGTCGGATACCACACGTACCACGTAAGGATACCCTTCAGGGATCATCCGTTTGAGGGCGCGGTGTGCCAAGTTCCCATGACCAATCTCGCGACGGCCGGTACTGCGTTGCGGACGGGCTTCGCCGGTAGAGAAGGGGGGGAAGTTATAATGCAGCAGAAAACGGTCGGTGCTGTGTACCAGTGCATCGTCGATCATTTTCTCATCTAGTTTTGTACCCAGTGTCACGGTCGTGAGTGATTGTGTTTCGCCACGGGTAAAGAGGGCCGATCCGTGAGGGCCTGGGATGAAATCCACTTCGCTCCAGATGGGTCTTATCTCGGTAGTTTTGCGTCCGTCGAGTCGTTTCCCTTCGTCAAGGATGCTGCGGCGCATCGCCTCTTTTTCCACTTCGTGATAATAGCGACCTGCCAGCGGTGTTTTTTCTTCGCGTTCAGCTTCGGGAATCGATTCTAAAAAATCATTCAGAATAGCCTCGAAGGCTTCCATACGCTGGTGCTTGTTGGGGTTTTGTGATGCTGCCACCTCATAAGCACGTCCGTAGCATTTATCCCAAACCAGCTTGCGCAGTTCTTCGTCGTTGTCCTCGTGGTGGTAGGTGCGTTTTACTGTTTTTCCCACTGCTTCGGTCAGTTCTATCTGAGTCAGGCAGTGTTTTTTGATTTCATCGTGAGCTACTTTGATTGCTTCGAGCATCTCTGCTTCCGACACTTCGTTCATTTCACCCTCTACCATCATGATGTTGTCGAGGGTAGCACCCACCATGATGTCGATGTCGGCTTTTTCCAGTTCCTTGAAGGTGGGATTAATCACATATTTCCCGTCGATGCGTGCCACCCGTACTTCCGATATCGGACCGTGAAAGGGTATGTCGGATACGGCCAGTGCGGCGGAGGCTGCGAGACCGGCCAGTGCATCGGGCATATCTTCGTTGTTGGAGGAAAAGAGGATTACGTTAACAAAAACCTCGGCATGGTAATCGTCGGGGAAGAGAGGACGCAGGGCTCGGTCGATGAGCCTGCTCGTGAGTATCTCAGAGTCGGAAGGTCTACCTTCTCTTTTCAGGAAGCCGCCCGGGAAGCGTCCTGCGGACGCAAATTTCTCCCTGTATTCTACCTGTAAAGGCATAAAGTCGGTTCCCGGGGTTGCATCTTTGGCTGCGCATACAGTGGCCAGTAACATTGTGTCGCCCATACGAAGGGTCACTGATCCGTCGGCCTGTTTTGCCAGTTTCCCCGTTTCCAGCGTGATTTCGCGGCCGTCTGGCAGCATAATCCGCTTAACTATTGGATTTGTCATAAATAAAAATTGTTTTTCTATACATCTAAAATCTCACAAAGTTACACAAAGTTTTGGTTTATTGAGATGTCCTGATTATAAAATTATAGGATTCATTTGTATAGAATTCAAGTAATTCAGTGAAATATTTCTTATCCGGCATATTTCTTATCTTAAATAATGAGTATGTAATCACATTTTTCTCCTTAAAATATATAAAAAAGCAGGAATGCCTTTGGGAACATTCCTGCTGACGGAAAAGAATTTAAACCATCGCACCTCAGCGATAAGAAAGATTGAATTTGTTATTGTAATCTGTTTAATTCTTTTTTCCGGATAATATTTATTTTGCTACTTCCACGCGACGGGCCTGTATGGTGAGTGCTTCTTTTCCCTCGGTTTTGGTATCTTCTCCCGCTCCCGAAGTGGTAAGACGAGATGCGCTGATTCCCTCTCCTACGAGATAACTTTTCACTGCTTCGGCTCTGCGAAGCGACAGCTTGTCGTTATAAGCGTTTGGGCCGTGGTGATCGGTGTAACCTGTAATTGTTACGTCGGTATTACTAAATTCTTTCAGTGTAGAGACAATGGTGCTGAGCTCCGTGGCATACTTTTGGGTATCCACCACATCACTGTCGAATGCAAAATGGATGGCAGGCAATTGCGGGAATTCCTTCACGACAACCGGTGCCGGTGCCGGTGCTGCTTTGGGCACAGGTTTCGGTGCAGGCTTTGGTGCAGGAGCGGGTGCCGGTTTTGGCTCATAGTACACCGGTTCGGTGCGGGTATAGGTTTTACCCAGGTTTATTTTTATCCCTGCCAGAGCGTTAAACTGCCAGTCGGGGTTATCGGCCCTCTTGGAGTTGAAGTGATCCGACAACACGTTCGCGTTACCTTCGAGCATCAGTGAAACGGCATCACCCAATTTGAAGTCAAGACCCAGCCCGAAGCGGCCGCCCGGAAATCCTTTGTTGTCGTTCCAGAGATATTCCAGTTCGTATCCACCTGTGTTCAGGGCGTTGGCTTCGTTGTTATCGAAACCGAATGCGTATGCACCTCCCGCGAAGAGGTAGGGGTTGAATACCCTGTCGGGATTGAAACCGCAGAAGAGCGATCTCAGATTCAGTACCAGGTCTAGATTTCCCTGTACAAAATCGAAGTTGTATATCTGAGCCGGTGCTACCCAGCCACCTTTTCCCTGCCATCCGGATGCACCCAGGCGCATACCGAATGCGGGAGTGAAGTCATATCCAAGATTGAGTGCAGCTGCCGGTGAAATCAGGTCCATGAAGTCGGCTTCACCCAGTGTATAAGCAGCTCCACCCTGCAGTTGCAGGGTTGCATGCGGTTTAAAAATTGTCTTTCCTTCCTCTTTGATTTCTCTTTCTTGAGAGAATGCTGCCACTGATATTATTAAGAATGCGGCAGCCATCATTATCATTTTTTTCATATTTGTCGGTTTAAACTATTGATTAAAAATCGAAATCTAGTTTTACAATAAGGTGTCTGATCATTTTAAAAGGTAAAGAGGATGCCCCTTGGGGCACCCTCTTTTAAATAGTTGGTTAAAATCACTTATTCAGGTTTAACGGTCACGTTATCGACAGATTTTGTGATTTCAGCAAAAGATGATTTGAATGTAACCTGTAAGGTTGCCACGTTTTGTTCAGAAATCAGCTGTGTTCCAGCGTTGTCCCAGGTAAGTACACTCTCTTTGGTCCAGTCGTTGCTGGGAGCTTTGGAGATGGTGAAGTACTGTGTCCCAGGTGCCAACTTGTAGAACAGTCCATAACTAGCATTTGTAATGTCTACATAATCTGCTGCTATAACAGTCGTGGAGCTATTGGTCGTTTCAGCAACACCCTTGGTGACGATGTTCTTGCCCTTGAAGGTAACGATATAGTTATCTTTTACGTCTTCGGTATCTGCGGTTCCATTGACTTTGTCGATCAACTGGAAGTCAACAGGTGAAGCAAGCTTGATCTCGAACGGATTCACGAAATGAACCTTGAAATTGAATACGTCAGTTTCAGCGTTTGGATAGGTTGTTACGAACTGCATGTCATATATCCTTTCCGCAGTGGTCAGCTTCGTGGTCAGATTCATTAACTGTCCGCTAGTCGGTGCAGCACTTGTACCAAGCGCTTGATCGATGGTTCCGCCGGTAGCCGGGGTCAGTGCAGCACCTGCTTGAGGTGGTACAGTCGTCTTGAACTGGAATGTATGGGTTGCACCGTCAATCTTGTTGTCAGTTGCAACAGCAAATACATTCCTATAAGCAGTAGTACCGAATGCGAACGCTTCACCCAGGTAGAGCTGCATCAGGTAACCGCCGCCTGTATTCATACCCTGTGTCATGATATCTGTCAGAGAGCCGTTGTAACGATAACCTTCAAGGATGGTCTTATCGAGTACTGGTTTCGCAATGTTGTATGTGAATACGAAGTTCAGTACAGGATATGCAGTGTTGGTGGGCGTAAACGTATAAGTAACAGTTGTCGTACCGAACTTGGCAAGCGGTGTAATCTGATACTTCATAGCATAAGAATCCACATCGGGTTGATTGGCCGATTTAACAATACCACCCATTCCTTGATTTGCAGGAGCCCATGTCATGGTTGCAGGACCGTAGATAGAATTGAATTCGTTGTGAGACAATCCAAGTTCAGTGTAGATCTGGTTCATTTTGGTCCAGTCTACAATGATATCGGTTTTGTTATTAGCGATGACTGCCACGCCATTGAACAAATCAGCATACTGTTTTGTACCACCATCGAATGTATAAGTCTTCGGTGTGGGCACTACAGTGGCTTCTCTCACAATGGTGAACTTGATATAACCGGTAGCCAGCACAGCCTCGTTCACTGTACTCTTCAGGGTCACCTTGATCAAAGGTCTTCTATCAATTGCGGCAGTACCCTGCAAAACGGTCAGCTTAGAGCCGGAAAGTGAAACGAAAGCGTTCTGATCGGTTACGCCGTCAAGGCCGTCATAATTGGCAACTGTAGAGAACTCGAATTTGTAATCGGTAAAACCGTAATCAGCGAATTTCTTTTTCACAGCACCAAAAGTAGCAGTAGCCCATACATAATCCAATAGTTCCAGATTCTCGGCGGTATAAACCAACTCATGATCTTTAACGTCACCAATTGCAGGAGAGGTTGTTCTGTAGTCAGTGAATGCCGGTAATTTGGAATTTGAAATGGTTGCTGTATACTGTACAGGAACTACCTTTACGTAATCAGAGGTAACCACTTTTGCAGATTCGCCCTGTGGGGTTGTACCCTGAAGTGCAAGTACCAAGCTCTGACCTGCGGGCGGTTCTGCCCAATTCGTAGTCTGAAGGCCAAATTCGCCCCATCCGGTCTTATCCACAAAGCTGGACACAGCAAAAATATTGGCTTTGTCAGCACTTGGAGCAGCACGGAATGTAACTGAGTTGGTTATGAAATCCCATGTTGTGAGAGATACATCAGCTAAAGAGGGGTTGAAACGGAAGTTCAACTTCAGGTTACTCTGGAATGTGGATTTTACTGTGCTTGAACCCAGAGTTCCATTGATGTAACCCAGATCAATTACACCTACTCCATCTTCCATGGTGTTGGGAGCAAAAAGCAAGCCGGCGAGTTCACCCTTGCCGATTGTGAAGGGTCCATCGGCTCCTTCAACGTTGTAGAGAGTTACAAGGCCTGTTTCACTGTCATACACAGCAGTGATGGTACCTTCCGGTAACCAGGTCTGAGTAGTAGCTACGTCAGTTGTTCCATCTACCTTGTGCCAGAAACCATCCTCGTTTGGATAGTAGTATGCGCCATCTTTTCCGTTAGTACCATTTGTTCCGTTAGTACCAGCTACACCCCGTGAAGGTTTACCGCTATCAGTTCCGTTAAGGTACCAGTTTCCATTGGCACCGATGGTTACAACGGTTCCAGCAGCGCCAGCAGCACCAGTAGCACCGGTATCACCCTTGTCACCCTTGTCACCCTTAGCACCGTTGGTACCATTGGTGATGTTGTATGACTGGTTGTTACTCAGTGTGATTGTGATTCCATTAGCAGTAGGTGTGACACTTTTGATTGTGGCACCGGCTTTTATGGACGCATCAATGGCATCGACCGTAGTCTTCAGGGAGCTTATCTGATCCTGAAGGTCAGTGATGTCTTCGTCATAATCTTTACAAGAAGTAACTGTCAACAAAGCGCCAATTACTGCAAAGATAAATAGCTTAAAAAATAACTTTTTTTTCATACACTAAAAATTTAAAAATAATAATTAAAATATTTCACTAAGGTGTTCTATTTGTTAGAAATTGTCTTTTTCTTTCTTGTTTGGAAAAACAGATCGACTAGGGTCGGCTGGTTATCGTTGATGGATTGTTTCTTGTTGAATTTGTAAATAAGTATTTCCTCCTTTCGTTTTTTATCTACATCGTCTTCAGACAGGTTCTGTTGTTTATTAACAGGGACATACTCTACTTCCACACCACCGAACTCAATCATTGCTTCGGTGCTGGTGAAAGCCATGCAAATCTTGAGGATCATACTCCTTTTTACTGTCACATGACATTCTGATTTAATCTCACCAATGGAAGGAATGGTGTTTGTAATTTTTTCGTCGTGCAACACTTCTGCCGCAACCGGTTCTCTTTGCTCCACCAGACGGATATGAGTGATGTGGCTGAGGATGTCCGTACGGTGGTAGGCAACCTTTACTTCCGTAATCAGGCTTCCTTTCGGTATTGGCAACATCATATACACCCATTTTGCATCACCCGGTTCGGTGACAGTGACCTGAACACCCGGATGAAATACAAACGGATAACCGATCCTGATGGTAGGATCACCTGAAACGAAACCCAATGAATGAAGCATGAGTGTTTGGCTCACCGGGAATGTTTTTTTGTGGAAATGTTTGTATTTAATGGCCATATAGTGCGGATGTTTCAATCTTTTTTATGCTTTGCAACGAACTGTTTTTTCCCTTTGCCAGTATTAAATCATTCTGTCAGCTCAAAGGAGATTTCCTGCAATGTTTTTTTAAACTCGGGTGAAGGTGTAAAAACAACCCGCATATTTTTGATATTTTCAGCGGTGAAATCGGCAGGACTACTTACACCCTCACTGGAAAGTGAAAGCCGTAAAGTGCCGAAATTATTTAAATTCACACTGTTTCCTTCAATCAGATATCGGGTTATCTCATCTACCATATTTTCAATCACATTCAATACCGCCCCCCTTGTCAGTGATGATTTGCCGGATATGCCTTTGCTCAGTTGGTAATTGTTGATCGTACCTTCCTTCACAGGGCTGGCATACCACTTCCTTGTTATTTCGGGCTCCAGTGGATTTGCTTTTTGTACAAGTCTATACTTCATATGGAATTATTTAATTGTTTGTCCTGTTTTTTGCCGGCGGTTAATTGGTTGCATATTTCGTGCTAAAAGATTGAATGCTACCACTATTTTGCTTAATACTTCATTTTTGTTACGCTTGGAGTTTTTTTTTTGACCGTTTATCGTTTGTGCGCCGACCGTTTATCGTTTTCCTTGAAATTTGTCATTAATCTATCTCCGTACGTTTAGAAAATTTGAGGTGTCCTTTCGTCCGCTCTTTTATTTCGAATGCAAACATACGCTTTTGCTATATTTACGGTTAGGACTTATTTTGTCAAATTTAGGATAAATTACGCTTTAACATTCTTAACGATTAGTATTATTTGCGCATTTTCGATTCCTTGATATTTGATAACCAGTTAAATAATGGTGCTAATTGTACTTATAATGTGACAAAAAAAGATTTTTTTGTCGCAAGGTCATTCAGATATTACAGTTCCCAACCTATTTATTTCCAAATATATATATTATCAGCTATAGGGAAGCATTATATCTTTTTATGCGTGTACAGGCAATCGCCTATACTGAGATGGAGTCACGCCGGTGTGTTTTTTGAAGACGCGTGAAAAGTAATTTATATCATACACGCCGCACTCCGATGCCACTTCGCCGATGGTTTTATTCTGGGAGGCAAGTATCTTTTTTGCATGGGATAGCTTTACCTGTAAAATATAAGTGGAGGCGGGATAACCTGTCGTTGCATTCAGTTTTTTATTGAGTTGCGACACGCTGATAGCAAGTTCCTTCGCCAGTTTGTTGGAGGAAAAATCAGGATTTTTCATTTCCCGGTAGATAATATCGGTGACATGCCTCAGAAAATTCATATTCAGATTGTCATGCTGCTCGCTTTTTTCCTCTTTCACAATAGCCCGCTGATATTTCTCTTTCAGACGGTCTCTGGATTTTAGCAAATTTTCAGTCAGCATCTGCAGTTCTTCCGGCGTGAAAGGTTTTCTTATGTAAGCATCGGCACCGCATTTTAGTCCTTCAATATAATCCTTTTCTTCATTTTTGGCTGAAATAACGACGATTGGGATATGACTGAGTAGCGGTGAATTTTTTATTTGCTGACACAATTCAAGTCCGTTCATTTTGGGCATAATTACATCAGTGATCACAATATCAGGTAAATGTTCGTTGGCCATCTCAAGTGCTTCTTCTCCGTTGTGGCAATATATAATGTTGTATCTTTCAGTGTTGAAAATAGCCTTGGTATAAATGGCAATGTCTTTGTTGTCTTCCGCCAGCAGAATGGTCGTGCGTGAATCATTATCGTGGTTTTGGTAAGAGAATAATTCTTCTCTGTCCAACAACGGCTGCTGCTTTACTACAGGTGTATGATTTTTCTCGGGAATCCAATGTGAATAAAGTCTTTTTTCGTTTTGAAGAACAGGTAACGTGACCGTAAACTCTGTTCCTTTTCCTTCTTCACTCCTTACTTCAATGGTCCCGTTCAATAAATCCACCAGTTGCTTCGTCAGCGTCAGTCCTATTCCGTTGCCTGTTTGTGTGCCACAGTTGTTACCCCTGTAAAACAACTCGTAAATATGGGGCAGTTCTTCCGCCGTTATGCCCTTGCCTTGATCGATTACTTTGAAAATGATTTTTTTATTTCCTTTTTTATTGCTACTTGAGAGTAAGAGATTTATCCTGGAGCCGGGTTCACTGTATTTGATCGCATTGGTGATCAGATTTCTAAGAATTTTTTGCAGAAAGTTGGGAACAAAATCTGTCTCGATCTCATCCTCTTCGCAGAAGAATTGCAGTTCCATACCCTGCTGGCTGGCGTAAATGCTGTAATTTTCAAAAATCATTTCCATGAAGGCTACGATGTTTCCTCTTTTCCATTCCACAGTATCCTCTCCTGTATTTAGATTCGTAATGTCAAATAACTGGTTAACCAGGTCGGAGAGATTGCGTCCCTGACGTTCTATGGCGTTGAGATAAGTCTGTGAGTTGTTGGCGGAGATATCTTTCTGCTCGCGCAGTTGTTTACTTAAGCCGAGTATAATGGTGAGTGGCGTGCGAAACTCATGGCTTATTTTCGCAAATATAGCATTCCGCATCTTTTCTCCATTTTGTAGAATTCTGTACTTTTTCGTTTGCTCCTGAAACAACCGTATCAGCAGTATGAAAGATACAAATACAAAAATGATTACTCCGGCGTATACGAGTTTCATGCAGATACTGTCAGTATTGATAGGTAACGTTAAAAGGGAAACTTCTAGATCGATTGAATTAAAAGAAGATAGGATTTCCTGATCAATAACAGATTGGAAATTATAAAAATCGGACAGATTATACGGTAAATTTATCATAATGTAAGATTAGGTAAGTTATTCAATTTTATAAATTGTGTACTCGCACAATGCAACCAAAAAAATTATATAAAAATCCTCTGATATCTCCTATAAAAAATAATACAATTTTAGTGAAATTATTAATTCAAAACAAACGATTCTTTCTGTATATAAAGACAAATTTTTTGCTGAAAGGTTGGCGATATAAAAATATAGTAATAATTTAGTATAGTTAAGATTAATTTTGTGCTAATAACTTTCCAAAATTGTACAAAATCTGAAAATTTTGCTGGTATTCGATTCCATATATTGTTAGTAGTCGCAGGTTTCTCCGAGGTAATTGTGTGCTAATAGATAAATTCTCGTTTGTATATGTAAAATATTAAATTAATAAATAAAATAAAAATATCATTCCGATTGATTTCGATATTTCATCAAATAGATAACACATATTAAATTAAATTATGCTTTTCTTATGCATCAATTTTTCCGTTATTTTTCCTGAACTTATCCAGATCGATACATTTCAAATCCCGCGCTGTTTTTGTAAAAAACATTCCTTACCGGATATTTTTCTACACAAAAATGGTTAAGTTTGTAACTTTATAGCTGAATTCTAAATGAAACAGAAAAAATGGTCGTATGAATAAAATGAAACAGATTATAATGATTGCCTTGCTTATAGGAGGGATGCTGACAGCCTGTAAACAGGAAAAGGTTTTTCAGGTGAAAGGAAACATAGGTTCTGCAGCCGGTGATACACTCTATCTGGAACACCGCGCACTTGCAGGAATTGAATTGCTTGACTCTGCAATTCTTAAAAAGGATGGCAATTTTTCCTTTAAACAACCTGCACCGAAAAATCCTGAATTTTATCAGTTGCGTATAGATAACCAAGTGGCGGCTTTCGCAGTGGATTCGATAGAGACTTTGCAAGTGACTGCCGATGTCTCGGATTTTTACCGTACTTTCACCGTGTCGGGTTCACCCGTAAACGATCAGCTGAGAGAAGTGGATGCCCTGGTACAGCTTACGGCGTCACAGATTGGCGGACTGGAAAAGAGACGTAAATCGGCATCGATCGACGACATGACTTTTCTGACGCAACTCGACAGTGTCCTGAATGATTACAAAAAGAAAATATCAAACCTCATCCTTGGTAATCCCGGCGGCGCTGTTGCATACTATGCCCTGTTTCAGAAAATAAATGACTATCTGATTTTTGATCCCTATAACAAGCAAGACTACCCCATGTTCGGTGCAGTGGCCACTTCATGGAACCGTTATTATCCCGACGCTGAACGCACCAGGCATCTTTATGAATTTACCATGAATGCTTTGAAAACACGGCGCCGGCAGGAACAACAGGAGAAACTTTTACAGAGCGCCCCTACAGAAAGGAGTGCGGGATTGCCTGATATTAATCTGCAGAAAGTAGATGGATCAAAAGTGGCTTTGTCTTCCCTGAAAGGCAAGGTGGTACTGCTTGATTTTGTGGTGTACAACGCCGAATTTTCACCAAAGCACAACATGGAGTTGAACCGGATCTATCAACAATATAAATCGAAGGGGTTAGAAATATATCAGATATCTTTCGACTCCGATGAACATTTTTGGAAGATTTCGGCTAGCAACCTTCCCTGGATCACCGTGCGTGACCCGGAGTCGGTAAATGCGCGCCTGCTCTCCATGTACAACGTGAGAGAGATGCCTGCAACCTTTATCCTGAACCGCGATGGAGACGTGGTAGCACGCGTGGGGGATTATAACGGGCTGGAAGATGAGTTGATGAAGGTGTTTTGAAAATAGCGTTTAATCTGTAAATGCGGCAATTTCCTGTGCGATTTCGGTGAACCGCTCAGCCGACAGCTTCAGTTTGGGATTTGATAAATTCATATCCCCCTCTTTTTGGATGGGAATCAGGTGAATGTGTGCATGGGGCACCTCCAGGCCAATAACCATCATGCCCACACGCCGGCAGGGAATGGCTTTTTCAATCGATTTGGCCACTTTTCTTGCAAAGAGAATCAATCCGGACAGGTTGTCGTCATCCAGATCAAAAACATAATCTGTTTCCTGCTTGGGCACAACCAGCGTATGGCCCTCCGACATCGGATTGATGTCGAGAAAAGCATAAAACCGGTCGTCTTCCGCAATTTTGTAGGAAGGAATTTCTCCGGCGATGATTTTACTGAATATTGTTGCCATAAGATGATCAAATTGAAATCTCAACTACTTCAAAGGTCATGGTTCCCGAAGGAACAACGATTTCGGCAATATCGCCCACTTTTTTGCCAAGCAGACCTTGTGCAATGGGTGTATTGACAGCGATCTTGCCACTTTTTAAGTCGGCCTCACTTTCCGATACCAGGGTATAGGTCATCGATTTCTTGGTGTGTATATTTTTTATGGTGACCTTGTTCATGATCTTCACTTCTTCCGTACCGATAGCACTCTCGTCGATCAGCCTGGCAGTAGCTACCAGGCTCTTGAGCTGAGCAATCTTTGCTTCCAGCATGCCTTGTGCCTCTTTGGCGGCATCGTATTCGGCATTTTCTGACAAATCTCCCTTGTCTCTTGCCTCAGCAATCTGTCGCGATATTTCGGGCCGCTGCACAGATTCCATCTCTATTAATTCTTCTTTCAATTTCCGAAGGCCCTCTTCGGTCATGTAAGTTACTGCCATATTCTTTTTGTTTTATTGGTTGAAAACATAACATAAAGAAAAAGAATTCCGGCCTCTCTGAATAAGACCGGAACTCCTCTTTTCATGATGTAATTGTCACAAAGATAAAAACTTTATTTTTGAAATACAATTTTTTTCGAGACATTTTTTTATGGCCAAAGTAAAGGCTGGAAAAAAACTATAAAGTTTCAGACCGCGGAGTGGCTAAATTTTTCGGATGCGGATGCCTCTGACAAAATGACATTCACCTTTTTCAAGGATCAGATCGGCACGAAACCGGGTGGGGAGTATATTTTCCTCCAGGTTCTGCAGGTTGATCTCTTCCCATACTTCGTTGGCAAACTTCATCAATTTCTTCTCAGGATAGGATGCATATTTATGGAAATAAGAGTCCGGTTCCTGAAAGGCGGTCTGCTGTAGTTTTTTGAATCGCTCCAGATACCATTCACGTAGGTTCTTCTCGCTGGCATCCACATAGATAGAGTAATCGAAAAAGTCGGATACGAAGACACGGCGCCTTGCCTTTTTTAAGGAGACCTGCAGTACGTTGATTCCTTCCACAATCAGGATGTCGGGCCGCTCAATAGTCTGGATGCTCCCGGGGATCACATCGTAATACAAATGAGAGTAGCGGGGAACTTCCAACTGCTCCTTCCCCGATTTCGCACTGGCAAGGAAGGAGAGGAGCCGTTTGGCATCGTAGCTCTCGGGAAAACCTTTCCTGTTTAATATTCCCCGTCGCTCCAACTCTGCATTGGAATATAAAAAACCGTCGGTTGTGACAAGTTCTACCTTTGGCTGCCCTGGTGTCATAGAGAGCAGCTTCTGAAGGACACGGGCCGTGGTGCTCTTTCCCGCCGCCACACTCCCCGCAATGCCAATAATATAAGGGATGGGCTTACTGATGTTGTCAAAAAACTGATCCCTTTCATTGTGCAGGTTGCGATAGTGGGTAAGGTGTATCTGTAGCAACCGGATCATGGGGATGTAAATATCTTCCACCTCCTCCAGTGTAAGTGGTTCGTTGAGTGCCTGTAATGCCGTGAGATCGATGTCTGAAACGGGAAACATGGGGTGCTCTTCCAGCTTTTTCCATTCTTCGCGGGTGAAGGCACGAAAGGGAGAGTAAGTGACCTCGTAGGTTTTGTTCATCGGGTTCGGTTTTTACTACAAAGATAAACCAAAAACCGGTAAACAGCAGTCTGTTTACCGGTTTTATTCGGTGCGGTTTTTCAGCCCCCGGTCGGGACTGCGTCATATCACAATGTGTATAAACATGACAGAAATTTACTAACAATTTGTTCGCAACCGGTCAGTTTTATATCGTAATATATTAAAACGGGTTCAGATTATTTCGAAACCGCGTTTCACAAAATTACTCAGTGCCTCCCCCTTCAACAGGCCACTGGAAAGCAGGGCCAGGTCGACCATTTGTTTGAGTCGACCATCGGATGTTACCTCTGCAAATAGTTCCTCTTTTCCCTTGTTTTCGCTCTCGCTGATGAGTTGTTTAATCAGTGGATGATCCACATTCAGTACCACCTGATAGGTGTCTGGCATCTCACCGTAAAAAGCCATCTGTTGCTGCATGGCAGCCATCTCCTTCATGCGGCGTGAGAATTCATTTTGGGTAATCTGCACAGGTCTTGATGTTTCGCCCAGAAATTTGAAGTCGACCCCAAATTCTGTTTTTTCCATTGCTGGCAACTGAGATTTCACCGCTTCAGTGACGCTTTCTTTCTGTTTATCGGAAAGTGTTACATTCTCTTTTTCCTCTTTTTCAATCAGATGTTCCACCGTGTCGCTGTCGACCCGCACAAACCGGGTTTTACCCTGCTTCTGCTCCAGAAGTCCCATCCAGTGCACGTCCAGCTGACCGTCCATGAGCAGTACATCATATCCTTTTTCTTTGGCTGCGTCGATGTGCGCATATTGTGTTTCCCTGTCGCCGGCATAAAGGCAGACGAGATTTCCGTTTTTATCGGTTTGCGTTCCTTCAGTCAGCGATTTATACTCGTCGAAGGTGAAATATTTGCCGTCGATATTCTTCAGCAGGGCAAATTTATACGCCCTGTCATAGAACTTCTCTTCAGAAAGCATTCCATAAGCAATGAACAGTTTTAGACTGTCCCATTTCTGTTCAAATTGGGAACGCTCTTTCTTGAAAAGTTCCTCCAGCTTATCGGCAACCTTCTTGGTGATGTGACTCGATATCTTTTTTACGTTCTGATCGCTTTGAAGATACGAACGGGACACATTCAGCGGAATATCGGGTGAATCGATCACACCGTGCAACAGTGTAAGAAATTCAGGAACAATTCCTTCGACCGAATCGGTCACGAAAACCTGATTGCTGTATAGCTGAATCTTATTGCGTTGCAAATCGAGATTGTTCTTTATTTTCGGGAAATAGAGTATCCCCGTGAGATGAAAAGGATAATCCACGTTCAGATGAATCCAGAACATGGGTTCTTCCGTCATCGACAAGGGGTAAAGTTCCCGGTAGAATTTCAGATAATCCTCCTCTTTCAGACCGGCTGGCTTCTGTTTCCAGAGAGTCGTTGTGTCATTGATCACGTTGTCCTCTTCCGTATCCACATATTTGTCATCCTTCCACTCCTGCTTTTTGCCGAAAATAATCGGTACAGGAAGGAAACGGCAATATTTCTTTAACAGCGAATCAATTTTCTCCTTTTCCAAAAATTCTTTGTGTTCCTCGTCGATGTAGAGAATGATGTCGGTACCGCGATCCGGCTTATCCACCTCTTCCATGGTAAAATCGGGTGAACCGTCGCACGACCATTTCACTGCTGCAGCACCTTCCTTGTAGGACTTTGTCACGATCTCCACCTTCTTCGATACCATGAAGGAAGAATAAAAACCAAGTCCGAAATGGCCGATGATGGCATTCATATTGTCTTTGTACTGATCCAGAAAATCATTGGCCGAGGAGAGTGCGATCTGGTTGATATATTTGTCCACCTCCTCTGCAGTCATCCCGATACCCCGGTCGGATATGGTGAGCGTCTTCTTTTTTTTGTCGAGTGATACCTTCACTGATAGGTCTTCCAGGTCGCCTTTGAATTCACCCACATCAGAAAGTGTTCTGATCTTTTGGGTGGCATCTACCGCATTGGATACGATTTCACGTAAAAAAATCTCGTGATCACTGTAAAGAAATTTTTTAATAATGGGGAAAATATTGTCTGTGGTTACCCCAATCTGTCCTTTTTGTACCATATATTATCGCTTATATTTTAACATTGTCAGGCTGTCGTACAGAAAAGGATATTGCAAATAGTATGCCGGAATTAGATCAATATAATTTATGGCTGATTGATGGGTAGTTATTCACCAAATTTTAAATGCAATGTGTTGATAATGATTAAATTGAATTATAATATTTTTTTATTAACAATCCTTAGCCGTTTTTTTGTGGAAAACATCTCTTGTAGTGAATTTATCTCTTTATATTTGCATGTAACACAATTTTAAAAGTCATGCTTATGAAGACAAAGATTTCTTTCGAAAAACAGCTCTTAAGCTTGCAGGACAATATGTTCAACTTCGCACTGACATTGACTGCCGATAGAGAAGAGGCGAAGGATTTATTGCAGGAAACAACGCTTCGTGTATTAGACAACAGGGAAAAGTATTATGAAAATGTGAATTTCAAAGGATGGGTGTTCACCATTATGCATAATATTTTTGTAAATAATTATCGCAAAATTGTCAGAAGTCAGACCATCATCGACAAAACAGAAAATCTCTATCATCTGAGCCTCCCGCAGGATTCCGGTTTCGATACGCCGGACGGGGCTTATACTATCAAGGAGATCAACAAGGCAATCGGTAGTTTTACGGACGAGTACAAAGTGCCGTTTTCTATGCACGTGTCCGGATTCAAGTACGAGGAAATTGCAAAACACCTCGAGCTGCCCATCGGGACAGTGAAAAGCCGGATATTCTTTGCCCGCAAAAGGTTGCAGGAGATGTTGAAAGACTTCCGCTTCTATGCGGAATAATTGACACTCCTTACAAAAGAAAAAAACCTCTTTCGTTTGAAAGAGGTTTTTTTTCCGCTAAAAAGTATCTTTGTGTTACTGAAAAAGATTTATTTAATTTTTTTTTAATGCATCTATTGATTCACGCGGTCTGGTTGTCTTTTTGTTTCTCCAGAGTGAAATTTCTGGGATTTGCTACTTTTTCTTTCAGCAGAGCCAGATCTATCACTTCCTTCACGTCGCTTACGTAATGAAAAGTGAGCCCCTCCAGGTAATCGGCCTTTATTTCATCGATGTCTTTCCGGTTTTCTTTACAGAGAATGATGTCGGTGATTTCGGCCCTTTTTGCGGCGAGGATCTTTTCACGTATGCCTCCCACGGGAAGTACTTTACCCCGCAACGTAATCTCACCGGTCATTGCCAGATTGGGGCGAACTTTGCGCTGTGTGAAAATTGAAGCCAGAGACGTAATCATCGTAATTCCGGCAGAAGGCCCGTCTTTTGGAATGGCTCCTTCGGGAACATGGATGTGTGCATTCCAGTTCTCAAATATATCGGGGTCGATGTCCAGTTCCTGCGCATGCGAATGGATATATTCCATGGCCAGCATCGCTGATTCTTTCATCACCTCACCCAGGTTCCCGGTAAGGGTTAATTTGGATCCTTTCCCTTTGCTGAGCGAACTTTCCACAAACAGAATCTCACCACCCACGGCCGTCCAGGCAAGGCCGGTTACCACACCGGCATATTCATTGCCCTGATACCTTTCTCTGGCGAATTCTTCAGGGCCGAGGTATTCTTTCAGATCAGATATCTTCAATGATTTTGGATATAGCTCATCGGATGCAACTTTTCGGGCCACCTTACGCATCACCTTGGCAATCTTCTTGTCCAACTCGCGGACACCTGACTCGCGGGTATAATTTTCTACAATTTTTTGCAGCGTAGGTTTGGAAATGACAAAACTGCCCTTTTTTATTCCGTGGTTGTCAAGTTCCTTTGGAACAAGGTGACGATACGCAATTTCCACTTTTTCTTCCGTGATGTATCCACCCACGTTGATCAGTTCCATACGGTCGATCAGTGGCTGAGGTATACTGTTCAGGTTATTTGCAGTGGCAATAAAGAGCACCTTCGACAGATCGTAGTCGATGGAGAGATAATTGTCGTGAAAAGCCATATTTTGTTCCGGATCGAGTACCTCCAGCAAGGCCGATGAAGGATCACCCCGGAAATCGCTCCCTATTTTATCGACTTCATCCAGCACGAAAACCGGATTCGAAGTACCCGCCTTCTGGATATTTTGAATGATGCGGCCGGGGATGGCGCCGATGTATGTACGCCGGTGTCCGCGGATCTCGGCTTCATCATGTAATCCGCCCAGCGACATTCGTACATACTTGCGGTTCAGTGCTTCGGCGATGGATTTTCCCAAAGAGGTTTTACCAACTCCCGGAGGGCCATACAGGCAAAGGATCGGCGACTTTAAATCTCCTTTCAGTTTTAATACAGCCAGGTGCTCAATGATACGCTCTTTCACTTTTTCCATCCCAAAATGATCCCGGTCCAGAATTTTCTGGACATTCTTCAGGTTGAAATTGTCTTTGGAGTATTCATTCCAGGGTAATTCCAGAATCGTCTGCAGATAACCGAACTGCACCGAGTAATCGGGTGACTGAGGATTCAGTCGTTCCAGTTTCTGTATTTCCTTCTCAAAGGTTTCTGCCACTTCAGAACTCCATTTTTTGTTTTTCGCCTTTTTCCGGAACTCATCGATTTCTATTTGTTGCGTGTTGCCACCCAACTCCTCCTGGATCGTTTTAATCTGTTGTTGCAGGAAGTATTCTTTTTGCTGTTGATTCAGATCCTCGCGCGTTTTCAGCTGGATATTCATCTTCAATTCCAGTATCTGCAACTCGCGGTTGAGAATCATAAGCATACGATATGCCTGCTCCTTTTCATTGTTTATACCCAGTAACTCCTGTTTTTCTCTGCTGTCGATTGGAAGGTTCGTGCCGCAGTAGCTGATCAGCATGTCAGAAAACGATTCATTGCTGATGGTTTGTATCAGTTCCTTTGGCGGTTCACCCAGCAGATGCAGCATGTGTAGCATTGCATCACGGATGGAGTCAAGGATTGCTTTGAATTCCTTGTCTTCCTTTGGTACATGCTCGTAATCCCTTAATTTGTAGGTCACCTTGATGAAAGGCTCGGTCTGCATCATCTCGAACCATTCGAAACGTTTCTTCGCCTGTACGATAATACTAAAATTATTGTCGGCCAGCTCAATCACGCGAAGTACCTCGGCAATTACGCCAATGCGGTAAAGATCTTCCTTCTCCGGATTTTCAACACTGTTGTCCTTCTGACATACCAGTCCGATATAGCGTTGTTTCTTGCCGAGCGACTTGATCAGGTCCAGCGATTTTTTTCTGCCTACGGAGATAGGCAGTGTACTTCCCGGGAAAACAATTGTGTTTCGCAGGGGAAGTATTGGCAGCAATTCCTTTAGATGTGTTTCATCTAAATCTGTATTGCCATCGATGAAGTCGTTGGCAATAAAAGAAATAACGTTTCCCTCTGAATCTTCGTTGCCCAATGTGTCTATTTTGAAAGGATTCATTTTCATTTTTCTATTCTTCTTCAAAACGGAAAATGGTTACTTTTGTTTTCCGGTGTGATGTAAGTATTCAAAATCCATGCCAAACAGGCAAAAGTTTTTAATATAGACAATGAGTAATCCGTATTTTCAATTTAAACAATTTACCATATATCACGATCAGTGTGCCATGAAGGTAAATACTGACGGGGTATTGCTGGGAGCCTGGACTGAGGTGGGGCACAACAAGGATATTCTGGATGTGGGCACGGGTACAGGACTTATTGCGTTGATGATTGCGCAACGCAATCCTGTAGCGCGCGTAACAGCGATAGATATTGATCGGGAAACCGTGGCACAGGCAAAGGAAAACAGAGACAATTCTCCCTTTGCTGACAGAATGACCGTAAGGCTGTGTGATTTCCGCGACTGTGGCTGTATGTGGCAGGAACGGTTCGATCTGATCGTTTCCAATCCCCCCTGGTTTGAGAATTCTCTCCTGTCTCCCGATGCTGGGAGGACAACAGCAAGACACTCCGTTTCGCTCACGCTGCAGGAGTTGCTTCACACTGCCAAAAGTTGTTTGAAGCAGGAGGGAACACTTGCTCTGATTCTCCCCTTTGACAAGCAGAATGAATTGATTCAACTTTCTGATAAACTTGGTTTTTATTTGAAAAGGGAAACTGTTGTTTTCCCATTGCCGGACTCACTCCCCAAGCGTTTGATGACAGAATGGACACTTTCGCCTGTTGAAAATCCACAGCGAAACAGGCTGACCATTGAACAATGTCCTCATCGGTATTCGCCGGAGTTCGTTGACATGGTACGGGAATTTTATCTATATCTGTAACGATGAAGATTTACAATCAGACGCCGATATAAAAAAATAATTAAAAATACCACCTTTTTTATTACAAAAATTTTAGTAATCCATCTATTAATATGTATCTTTGCCTCAGATATGGGCTATTAACGATCGCTAATAGTATAGTTTCATAAACCATACAGTGTAATTTAAATTGGAAGTGCACATGAATAGAATGCTAATTTTAAACCTGTTGATGATAATGACTCTTGTCGCGCAAGGGGCTGACACAGTTCAGGTAAAGCAAGCCAAAGCACCCATTCTGATAGACAGGAATGACAATGTGCTTTTTTATATCAGAATAGATGCAAAAAAAGCAAGGCAATTCAATGAATTGACATTGGAGTTTTCAGACCAGGCAAAGTTGCAGGAGATTGAGTCAGTAAAGCTGTATTATAGCGGGACCGAAGCTGCGCAACGCAGTGAAGGGGTTTTCTATTCACCCGTATCACCATATGTCTCAAGCCATGTGGTGGGGAAAACAAAGGGTGCCAATCCTTCCTATTCCATCAGGGTGGCTGAGAACAGGTCCCCGAAACGAAAACTGGTCTTTTCTCCCGATTATCTGCTGTTTCCGGGTATAAACTATTTCTGGATCAGCCTCCAAATGAAACCCAATACATCGCTTTTGTCCACAATAGATGTAGAAGTGATTTCCGCCAGACTTGACGGGAAATATGCTCCAATTTCCGTTGCTACGGAACATACGTCACACCGGATGGGGATCGGAGTCAGGCATGCAGGCGATGACGGCTCTGCAGCCTATCGCATTCCCGGTCTGGTTACCACCAACGAGGGGACGCTGCTGGGTGTATACGATGTGCGTTACAACAGCAGTGTCGATCTGCAGGAATATGTGGATGTGGGTCTGAGTAGGAGTACCGATAAGGGACAAACATGGGAAAAGATGCGATTGCCACTAAGCTTTGGAGAGTATGGCGGACTACCCAAAGCACAGAACGGGGTGGGGGACCCTTCCATTCTGGTGGATGAGAAAACCGGAACAATCTGGATTGTGGCAGCCTGGACACATGGCATGGGAAATGGCCGTGCCTGGGTGAATTCCATGGACGGCAACAGCCTCGAAACCACAGCACAACTGGTATTGTCAAAAAGTACCGACGACGGCAAAACCTGGTCGGAGCCGATCAACATTACTGAACAGGTGAAAGACCCTTCCTGGAATTTTCTTTTGCAGGGGCCCGGAAGGGGTATCACAATGCAGGATGGGACGCTGGTTTTCCCCATTCAGTTCATCGACTCGACAAGGGTACCCAATGCAGGTATTATGTACAGCAAAGATAGGGGAAAGACCTGGATTATTCATAATTCGGCACGCACCAGAACCACTGAGTCACAGGTGGCCGAAGTGGAGCCAGGTGTATTGATGCTCAACATGCGTGACGACCGGGGGGGGAGCCGTGCCGTGTCGATATCGAGAGATTTGGGAAAACAATGGACTGAACATCCATCCTCACGCAGTGTTCTGCAGGAACCGGTATGTATGGCTAGCCTTCTGCACGTAAGAGCAGAAGAGAATGTACTTGGAAGAGATATTCTTCTTTTCTCAAATCCCAATTCTTCACAGTATCGTCATCGCATAACCATCAAAGCAAGTCTCGACGGGGGATTAAGTTTCCCGGAAGAATATCAGGTGATGCTCGATGAAGATTTTGGATGGGGGTATTCCTGTCTAACCATGATCGACCGGGAGACCGTCGGTATTTTATACGAGAGCAGTGTGGCACACATGACTTTTCAGGCAGTGAGACTGACCGATCTCATCAAACTATAAGATATGCGAAAAACAAAGTCAAAATCATTTCCTTTAAATCATAAAAAATAGTAATTTTGACGTTTTAAAATTCCGGAAAAGTGAAAGAGGCGATCACCATTAAAGACAAACAGTTTGACCTGTTCATAGAACATGAGGTTATTGAGCACGAAATCATGCGTGTGGCTCAACAAATAAATACGGAACTGGCGGAGAGAAACCCAATTTTTCTCGTCGTTCTTAATGGAGCTTTCATGTTTGCTGCTGAACTCATGAAAGAGGTTTCCATCCCTTGCGAGATCACGTTCGTGCGACTTGCTTCATATCAGGGAACAACTTCTACCAACAAAGTAAAAGAGGTACTTGGTCTTAATGAAGATATTGAGGAACGTTTGGTAGTAATTGTGGAAGATATCGTGGATAGTGGAACTACCATGACTACTTTGTTGCAGGAACTGACTGTTTTCAAACCTGCAGAGGTGAAGATAGCCACACTGCTTTTTAAGCCTGCAGCGTTGAAGAAAAAGATTCAACTTGATTATGTGGCACTTGAAATACCCAACGATTTTATTGTGGGTTATGGACTCGATTATAATGGCTATGGAAGAAATTTGAAAGATATTTATAAGGTGAAGTGAAAAACATCAGACGTTGAAAAAGTTACTTTTGGATATTTTTCTTTTCAAAAAGTGAGCGAGTATCAAAAAAATACCTATTTTTGTAGCAAAGCATTTTTGAACGCATTAAACAAGAAGTAGATAAAAATTGATTCAAATGAACAAAGATGAAGTGAAAAAATCGCCAAAAGCGAATTTGGAAGGACACAGAGGCACTTTTATCCTGATGGGTCTGGTGCTGGGGGTATCCGTCCTTTTCTTCGCTTTTGAATGGTCGACCCAAACGAAAAAACTGGACGAGACTATTATCGTTCAGGACGTTCTGGCCGAAGAGGAGATTGAAATTACCCGTCGCGATGCCACACCTCCGCCCCCCCCCCCGCCACCCGAACCGGAGACACCCGAGATCATTGAAGTGGTGGAAGAGAAAGTGGAAACAACACTGAAAATTCAGGTGGAAGACGATCAGTCGAAGCGACAGATGCAGACTTATGTTCCACCCCCACCACCAAAACCCAAACAGGAAGAGGTGACGGAAGAAATTTTTGTGGTGGTTGAAAATCAACCCGAATTCCCGGGAGGAAACGCAGCCATGATGAAGTTCCTGAGCGACAACATCAAGTATCCGGTCATTGCGCAGGAGAACGGTATCCAGGGAAGGGTAATTTGTAACTTTGTGGTAGAGAGAGATGGAAGCATCACCGACGTACAGGTCGTACGTGGTGTAGACCCCTCACTCGACAAGGAGGCAATCCGTGTGATTCAACAAATGCCCCGCTGGACACCGGGTAAGCAGCGTGGCCAGGCAGTACGTGTGCGTTTTACACTGCCTGTGGTATTCCGCTTACAGAATTAATTTTTGAATAATGAAAGGAAGGCTGCTTTTAAGAACCAAAGGCAGCCTTTTTTACGCATATACCCCGTCTCATATTGCATGAATCCAAAAATAACTTTATTTGAAGAAAAGATAGCAGAGGCTATCGACAATGTATTTACAGAGAGTCAGCCCCGTACGTTGTTCGACCCTGCAAAGTATACACTCTCGCTGGGCGGGAAGCGTCTCCGCCCCTTGTTGACTCTCATGGCAGCCGATCTGTTTGACAAAGCATCGGATGATGTCATAGATGCTGCGCTGGCCATTGAAATATTTCATAATTTCTCTTTGTTGCACGACGACCTGATGGACAAGGCGGATTTGCGTCGTGGACATCCCACGGTACATAAAAAATGGGATCAAAACAGTGCCATCCTTTCTGGAGATGCAATGGTGATAGAAGCGTACCGGTATATAGCCAAAGTACCCAAATCGCAGCTTCGCGAAGTAATTGACCTTTTCTCCACTACGGCCATGGAGATTTGCCAGGGACAGCAGTACGACATGGACTTTGAGAAGAGAATGGAGGTGTCTGAATCGGAATATCTCGAGATGATCCGGCTGAAAACAGCCGTGCTGATTGGTTGTGCATTGAAAATTGGGGCAATCATCGCCGGAGCATCTTGCCGCGACGCAGATTGTCTATATGAATACGGAATAAACATCGGACTTGCTTTTCAGTTAAAAGATGATCTGCTCGATGTATATGGTAACCCTGAAACGTTCGGGAAAAAAATAGGGGGAGACATCCTTTGTAACAAAAAAACATTTCTGTTAATAAAAGCAATAAAAAATTCCGAAAATTCACAAAGAGAAGCTTTGAAAAAGTGGATTTTAGCATCTGATTTTGATCCCGATGCAAAAATTATATTTGTTAAAAATATCTACGATGAATTAAATCTGAAGGTCATCACCGAAAATCTCATAGAAAAGTACTATCTTGCATCTTTGGATTGCCTTTCGTCGGTCAGTGTATCGGAAGACAGAAAAAAAGATCTGATCGAACTATCGGAGAATCTGATGTACAGAGAAAAGTAAGTTATGTAATAAACAGATGCCCTATCGTCGTTTACCAAATACAGACAGTGCCCGGATAAAGGCTTTGAGAACTGCCGTTGAAAAGGTAGCCGACACCGATTTTCGTGAATTGGCGGTGTCAGCCCACCTTATCACTGAAGCAAAAAACGCATTGTCACACTTCGAGCGTCTTTGCAGTAGATATCAACAAATGTACGACACACAGATCCAAGCCAACAAGCAGTTCATTATAAAGTCAAAGAATGCACGGATGTATCTGTCTCACTTTGTACAGGTGTTGTATATGTGCGTCCAGCGGACGGAAATAAAAGAAGAACATCTCAAGCTTTACGGACTGGAAGAGAGCAACATGGTTGTTCCGGATTTTTCCTCTAATGAATCGTTACTGGAATGGGGGCAAAAAATCATTGAGGGCGAAAATGCACGTATATCTCAAGGAGCCGCACCAATATACAATCCTTCCATCGCCAAGGTGAAAGTAATATATACGCTTTTCAAAGAAGGGTATCAAACACAAAAGTTACACCAGAAGGCTACGACACGGGTACAGGATGAAGTGTCTGCATATAGGGAAAAGATGGATCAACTAATACTGGAAATTTGGGAACAGGTGGAGAGAGATAACATGGATCTCACAACGGATCAGAGGCTGGAGAGAAACCGCCAATATGGCATCGTATACTATTACCGCAAGGGGGAACGGGTGGAATGAAGCTGATAGATACACATGCTCATTTGTACAGCGAAGAATTTCAGTGTGATTTGTCCCGGGTAGTCATGCGTGCAAAAGAAGCTTGTGTTGAGAAAGTGTTGCTGCCGAATATTGATGAATCAACACGAGGTGCCCTACAGGCAGCCTGTGACCAGTATCCTGACTTTTTCTTTCCGATGATGGGCTTGCATCCCACCAGTGTGAAACCTGATTGGCAAGAACAGCTCGATGCAGTGTATGAAGCGTTTCACCCGGAAATCCATATTGCTGTAGGTGAGATCGGAATAGACCTTTATTGGGATACCTCACTGCAAAATGCCCAGACTGACGTATTTGAAGAACAGCTCCGCTGGAGCAATGAAAAAGATCTTCCGGTATCCATTCAT
Organism: Porphyromonadaceae bacterium; assembly: GCA_021372865.1. Taxonomy (GTDB): domain Bacteria; phylum Bacteroidota; class Bacteroidia; order Bacteroidales; family Dysgonomonadaceae; genus Proteiniphilum. The sequence goes on along the minus strand of JAJFTO010000012.1, from coordinate 125,973 downwards.
TTTCGAAATGCCACGAGGGAGGTAATCGACTGTATCAAACGCGTGGGTGTGGAGAAATTAAGAGGAGTATTTCATAGTTTTGGCGGTTCGACCCAAGAACTGGAGATGATCATGCAATTGAAAAATTTTTATATCGGGATTAATGGCGTCATCACCTTCAAAAATTCCGGACTGGCAGGAACACTCAAAAATTGTCCACGAGATAAGGTATTACTGGAAACTGATGCTCCCTATCTCGCCCCGGTGCCATTCAGAGGAAAGAGAAATGAATCGGCCCACATGTCGTTTATTTTGAACAAATTGGCGGAAGTGTGGAACGTTTGTCCGGAGGAAGTTGCCAATATAACCAGTAAAAATGCCAATGAGTTATTTGGTTTTGGCAACAATAAATAAAAATTTTAATGAAATATTTGCTCATAAAGGGTGAATATAATCGATAAATTCAGTAATTTTGCTCACCAGATGGAAGGCAAATCATTTTTTTTTTGTAATTTGCACCCGTTTTAACGGGAATCTCCATTGGAGAGATGCTCGAGTGGTTGAAGAGGCACGCCTGGAAAGCGTGTATACGCCAAAAGTGTATCGCGGGTTCGAATCCCGCTCTCTCCGCGTTACCCAATAACTAAAATAAGTCTGATTTCATTTAGGACAACAACAGAAAGTCAATTATTAATAAAAAAATCAAAAATCATTAATCAAAAAATTGAACACACAATGAAAAAGTTATTTGCAATTTTAGCAATCTTCGGAATGATGTCCGTGGGATTGTCATCGGTTCTTTTCGCTCAAGACACCATTACTCCGGGAGAACAAACAGAACAAGTAGCTGCAACCCCTGTTGAAACAGCGCCTGCTGCTGTACAGGAAACTTCAACCGGTGGATTTCATCAGGCTTTGAAGGTGAAATTTATTGAAGGAGGTGCTGGCTTTATGAGCTCTATTGCCATCTGTTTGATTCTCGGCCTTGCTTTTTGTCTTGAAAGAATCATTTACCTCAGTCTGGCTGATGTAGACCCCGATGCTTTTCTTGGCAAAATCGGTGATGCACTCGACAGAGGTGATGTGGAAGCTGCAAAAGATTTTGCACGTGACACAAGAGGCCCGGTTGCATCCATTGTATATCAAGGATTGTTGCGTTTGGATCAGGGACCCGATGTAGTGGAACGTTCCATTGTATCGTATGGTGGTGTTCAGTCTGGTTTGCTGGAAAGAAACCTCTCCTGGATTACACTGTTTATCGCTATTGCACCATCACTCGGATTCTTGGGAACAGTAGTAGGTATGGTTATGGCTTTCGATGATATCCAGAGAGCTGGTGACATGAGCCCGACAATTGTTGCTGGTGGTATGAAGGTTGCTCTTATCACAACCGTAGGTGGTTTGATCGTTGCCCTGATTCTACAGGTTATCTACAACTATATCCTCAGCAAAATGGAAGGTATCCTCAACAAAATGGAAGATGCATCCATTACCTTCCTGGATCAGGTGATCAAATATAATGTTAAATACAAAAACTTGTAATTACCATGGCTGTAACGAAAATACACAGAGCTTCCAAGACAACCCTCCTTGTCGGAGTTATCATTTCGATACTGGTGATGGCGTTGTTTTATCTGGGAGGTCAAACACCGGCAGAGGAAAAAATCCTGGCCGACCTGAGTCAGCCGAAATATACGGATATTATGCTATACTGGTGTTATATCCTGTTGGCAGTCACCATCATTGTATTGATAGGGTTTGCCATATCGGCATTCTTTAAACAGTTGAAGGAAAGCCCCAAAAAAGCACTGAGTGGTTTTCTGGTACTGATTGGTCTGGCAGCGGTGCTGATCATCACTTTTATAATTGGAGACGGTACGCCACTGAATATTGCGGGCTATTCCGGAACAGACAATGTTGCAGGTACTCTGAAAATGACCGACATGTGGCTCTTTAGCTGTTACATTATGCTGGTGCTTACAGTGTTGGCTATTTTAGTAATGCCTTTTATCAAAAGAAAAAAATAATGGATGGTTCTCTCGATGAGAACAACTAAAAATGAGGTAAATTTATGCCAAAAACAAATAGAAAAGTTCCGGGAATCAATGCCAGCTCAATGGCCGACGTTTCTTTCCTGTTGCTCTGTTTCTTCCTGATGGTTTCGAGCATGGATACCGATTCTGGATTGGCACGCCGCCTACCGCCACCACCACAGACTGAGGAACAGACCTCTGTGGATGTACAACGCAGAAACCTGTTGGTGGTACTGGTGAACTCCCAAAACGAAACGTTGGTGCAGAACCAGCAGGCTACATATTTGTATGCCAACGAAGCTGAATTACGCGGTGACGGTGGCCAGGTATCATTGAAGGATGTGGTAAAGGAGTTTGTGCTTAACACCCAAAACAATCCGGTACTTCCCGAGTTGACCGAAGAGGATTTTGGAGCACCGATTGGCACAGTTCCTGTCACGGCCCAGCATGTGATATCGATCCAGAACGATGCCACCACCAGCTACAAAGCTTACATAGCTGTGCAGAACGAAGTGGTAAGAGCATACAATGAGTTACGAGAGGAAGGTTCCCGAAAATACTTCAATACTTCGTATGAAGATTTGACTGAGGACCAGCAGAAACAAATCAATGACTTGTTTCCTCAGCGTATTTCTGAAGCAGAACCTAAAAATTATGGAGGAGGAAAATAATCATGGGAAAATTTAATAAGAGCGGTAAAAGAGAGATGCCGGAGCTGAATACAGCCTCAATGCCTGACTTGGTTTTCGCTATCCTGTTTTTCTTCATAATTACCACGACTTTGCGTTCAGAAACATTGATGGTAAGAATGAAGTTACCGACGGCATCGGAGGTACAGAAGCTGGAAAAAAAGTCGCTCGTGACCTATATCAACATTGGTGCTCCCATGGATATCCGGTTGGGTACGGGTACGCAGATGCAGTTGAATGACCGCTTTGCGCAGGTATCGGAGATTCAGGATTACATCGCCCAGGAAAAGGCAAGTATGAACGAAGCCGATCAACCATTGATGACAGTTTCCATTAAAGCCGATGAGAATACCAGAATGCAGTACATTACTGATGTAAAAGAGGCACTCAGGAAAGCTTATGCACTCAAAATCAGTTATTCTTCCCGCAAGGGTGTGAATTAATGTAAGAAAAATAATTTAAATAAAAAAAACCGGATCCGAGAAAGGATCCGGTTTTTTTATTTATACGAAAAAGATAAACAAAATTATCAGTGAATGGTTTAATAAAAGTAGATAAACATATAGATAAATTCATTTAATTAATTGTATGAAACGAGCAAATAAACAACAAAAAAACAATTTATTGCAGGCCGGTTGGCTTATTTTAAGAGTAGGAATCGGAATTTCGATATTTTTACACGGATATCCTAAAATAAACGGAGGTGTGGAAACCTGGACAATGATAGGAGGCTCCATGTCGCAATTCGGTATTAATTTTGCCCCTGCATTCTGGGGTTTTCTTGCTGCATTTACAGAATCAGTCGGGGGGATATTGTTTGCCCTGGGATTATTTTTCCGCCCCGCAGCATTGTTCCTTGCCGGAAATATGGCAGTAGCACTGACCACCCATATGGTAGCGGGAGACAATTTCATGGTTTTCAGCCATGCAATGGATTTGTTGATTATATTTGCGACGTCCATCCTCATTGGGGCCGGCAAATATTCTTTGGATACGAGACTTTTTCCGAAGATTGCATAAATTCGAAAATTGTACACTGCTGACAAAAAAAGTAAATGGTGGGTAAATAACAAGACCCCTTCTGTCGCTGTAGACAAAAGGGGTCTTTTATATTAAAAAAAAGTGGGTAAGCTTACTATATCGCGCCGCTACAACCAAATACCCTTGCTTCGGTCAAGACCTGGGGGATTCAATGGGAGCTGGCCGTATAGGACTTACCCGGGCACAAAGGTACAATAAATATTCCTTGTTACAAAATAGTGAAATTGATTTTTACTATTTAGGCCATTTTACCTATCTTTGTACATGCTTAATCGCTTTAATTAAGAAAAAATCTAACCCCAAACAACAACAATGGATATCGTAGATCGATTCATCAAATATGCCCGTATCGATACACAATCGGACGAAAGCAGCACGCAGACGCCCAGCACACAACGACAGTTCAATCTTGCCAAAGAGGTGGAGAAGGAAGCTCTGGAGATGGGGTTGAGTGATGTGAGCCTCGATAACAATTGTTATCTGATGGCAACACTGCCTGCCAATACCCGAAAAAAGGTACCAGTTATAGGCTTTATTGCACATTTTGATACAAGCCCCGACATGAGCGGTGAAAATGTGAACCCCCAGATCGTAAAGAATTACGACGGAAAAGATATTGTGCTGAACGAAATAAAAAAGATAATCATTTCTCCAGCCGATTTTCCAGAGTTGCTTCGTCATACAGGGGAAGATATTATCGTGACCGACGGAACCACACTGCTTGGAGCCGATGACAAAGCGGGTATAGCGGCAATAATGACTGCCATGCAATATCTTTTGGATCACACTGAAATCAAACATGGTAAAATTCGTATTGGTTTTACTCCGGATGAAGAAATTGGGCGGGGGGCTGATAAATTTGACGTGGCCAAATTCGGTGCAGATTGGGCTTATACGATGGACGGCAGTGAAGTGGGAGAACTGGAATACGAAAATTTCAACGCAGCTTCGGCCAGGATAGAAATTCAGGGTCGCAACGTGCACCCTGGATATGCAAAAGATAAAATGATCAATGCCTTGCATGTGGCCCACGAGCTGATAGCCATGCTGCCCGAAAAGGAACGTCCGGAAACGACTGAAGGATATGAGGGCTTTTTTCATCTGATTTCACTGAACGGTACGGTAGATGAAGCAAAGCTTTCTTTCATCATTCGCGACCATGACCGGAAGAAATTTGAAGAACGCAAAGTCCAGATGGTGAATTCGGTAGATTTTCTGAACGGAAAATATGGAAACCGACTGAAGCTGGAACTGAAGGATCAGTATTACAATATGCGTGAGAAGATAGAACCGGTAATGCATGTGGTTGATTATGTCTCTCTTGCAATGGAAGAGATTGGTGTGAAACCCCATATCAGACCAATCAGGGGAGGCACCGATGGGGCGCGTCTCTCGTTCATGGGGCTTCCTTGCCCCAATATCTTTGCAGGGGGGATGAACTTCCATGGCAGATACGAGTTCCTTCCCGTTCCGTCACTGGAGAAGGCATCGGGAGTAATTGTGAAAATCGCAGAGCTTGTGGCGAAAAATAGTACTTCTCCCGAAAACTGACTCCAAACCGTTGTCGGTGTAATATTTGCTCCGAAAACGGCTGATAGTTGTACGCTGAGAGCTGACCGTTGAACGTTCGCTGACTACTAAATATTAATAAACTTAATCTCAAACCGCTTCGCTGTAAAGCCAACTCCTTAGGAGCTGATTGCTGAAAGGCGAAAGCTGACCTATAAAAAATATGAAACAGACTCCGTTTACCAATTTACACATTGCTCTGGGAGCAAAAATGCACGAATTCGCCGGATACAATATGCCGATCGAGTATTCTGGCATCATTGACGAACATCTCACCGTAGTGAACGGTGTGGGAGTCTTTGACGTATCACACATGGGTGAGTTTTGGGTAAAAGGACCCAAAGCACTGGAGTTCCTGCAACGGATCGGTAGCAACGATGTTTCCAGACTGCAGCAGGGAAAAGCACAGTACAGTTGTTTTGTAAATGAAAAGGGCGGTATTGTGGATGATTTTATCGCATACCATTTTGAGCCGGAGAAATATCTTCTCGTGGTGAATGCAGCCAATATAGAGAAAGACTGGAATTGGTGCATGCAGCACAACACCATGGGTGCCGAGTTGGAGAATGCTTCCGATTGGATGGCTCAACTGGCTGTGCAGGGGCCGAAAGCAAAAGATTTACTGCAAAAACTGACTTCGGTTGATCTCTCCGCCATTCCTTATTATGCATTCACTACAGGTTCCTTTGCTGGTGTGGAGAACGTGATTATCTCCAACACAGGATATACCGGTGCAGGTGGATTTGAACTCTATTTTTACCCCGAACAGGGTCAAAAAATATGGAATGCCCTCTTTGAAAAAGGTGCAGCCTATGGGTTGAAACCCATTGGCCTGGGTGCACGCGACACGCTGCGCCTGGAAATGGGCTTTTGCCTCTACGGGAACGATCTGGATGATACCACATCCCCGTTACAGGCCGGTTTGGGATGGATTACCAAGTTTGTAGAAAACAAACCTTTTGTCGGTCGTGAAATACTGGAAAAGGAGAAGATTGAAGGGGTATCGCGGAAATTATGTTGTTTTGAACTCCTTGAGAAAGGTATTCCGCGTCACGGTTATGAAATCGTGAATGCTGCCGGTGAAGAGATTGGCCGGGTTACGTCCGGTACCATCTCGCCTGTACTGAAGAGCGGTATCGGCATGGGATATGTGAAACCGGAATATGCCAAAACAGATGCCAATATCTACATCCGGATACGTAATAAAAATTTGAAAGCACTGGTTGTAAAACCACCTTTCAGAAAGTAGTATTCCAGTTACACAAGTGAAGAAGTTGCCCGGTATGGCAAAAAAAGCAAAAATCGCGCAAAATTTATTTTTTCTTCTCGGGCTGCTTGCTCTGGGAATAATGATCTATAAAATTGGTATCGACAGCATCTGGCACGATATCAGGGAGACAGGCTGGTGGTTTGTACCGATCATCGGCCTTTGGGGAATAGTTTATCTCCTGAATACAATGTCATGGCATCTTATCATTCAGGATGGAAGCCCCGAAGCGAAAAATGTGGGTTTTTTGAGGCTCTTTAAGTTGATAATCAGTGGTTTTGCTATCAATTATATTACCCCTTTTGGATTGATGGGTGGTGAACCCTATAAGGTCATCGAGCTACAACCCACATTGGGTATCCAGAAAGCTACCTCTTCTGTCTTGCTGGCTGCCATGATGCACTTTGTTTCCCATTTTATCTTTTGGATGGTCACCATCCCACTGCTGCTTTTTCTTGTGCCGGTTCTTTCTGGTACGGTTGAACTGGGAATGATTTTCTCCAGCGCAACTTCTTTCCTGTTGCTTCTCTGGGCTTATCGTGTATATACGAGGGGAGGAGTGGACAGGGCTTTGATTTTGGGTAGCAGGCTGCCTTTTGTGGGACATCGGATCAGAAGTTATAGGAAACAACATCAGGATAAAATCGATCAGATGGATTTTCTGATTGCCGATCTTTACCGGAACCGCAAAAAAGATTTTATAATTTCTCTTTTGCTGGAGATGCTTTCGCGTTTTCTAATTTGTGTCGAAGTCCTGCTGATGATGCGGGCAATTGGCTGGCCGGTGACATTCGGGAAGAGCCTGTTGATTGAATCCATTCAGTCGCTCGTTGCAAACCTGCTGTTTTTTATGCCGATGCAGATGGGATCACGTGAGGGCGGGATGATAATTGTTTATGGTCTTTTGTCGATACCCATCTCTTATGGCGTGTTTGTAAGCTTGTGTAAACGTATACGGGAGATTTTCTGGACGGTGGTGGGTGTCGCGCTGATTAAAGTGAGGCACAATTGATTTTTTTCGTTATACGTAGATCATTTTTTTTGTCATTCCCCCATCGATTGTGAAATTTTGGCCGGTAATGAAACTATTTTCTGCATCCATCAGGAACAAAACCATCCGTGCGATATCCCAGGCATTACCCACACGTCCTGCCGGGTGTTGCAAGTGATCCTCCTTCGATAAGGGTATCTGCCGGGCTATTTCCTTTTTCTTTATAGCAGACACATCGATCCAACCCGGACTGATACTGTTCACCCTTACATCGGGTGCAAGGCTCACAGCCATGGCGTGTGTGAGCGAGAAGATACCTCCTTTGGAGGCCGAATAAGATTCCGTGTTTGCCTCGGATTGGAAGGCTCTGGTAGAACACATGTTAACGATTGATCCTTTTGTCTCCCTCAAGGAAGGGGTAAGATACTTGCTACAATAAAAAGTGCCGGTCAGGTTGGTCGCAATGGCACGGTTCCATTCATCGGGGGTGAGTTCTTCCATTGGCTTGAAGATTACATGCACGGCATTGTTTACAAGTCCGTATGCCGGTCCGAACTCCTTGAGGGCTGCCCTGATGGACGATCGTACGCTCACCTCATTGGAGACATCCGTGATAAAAAAGTCGCAGCTGCGCTTACGAAAATTGGGACGAAGCTCCTCCATTGCCTCGTTGTCGATATCGAAAACCGAAACACAATAGTCGTGATTCAGCAATTCTTCGGTTACAACGCGGCCAATACCCTGGGCACCGCCGGTAATAATCACATGTTTGCATGCTCGTTTCATGCTGAAATTTTTTTCAGGAATAAATGGCCTTTTTTCCTGCAAGCAGGGTGTTTCTGAGCAAAGACACAATGGTCATCGGACCCACACCACCCGGAACCGGTGTGATATAGGCACATTTGGGGGCCACTTCGTCGAACTTCACATCACCCGTGAGTTTGAAACCCGACTTGGTATTGCTATTCGGAACACGGGTAGTGCCCACGTCAATCACCACGGCTCCCTCCTTCACCATATCCCCTTTCAGAAATTCAGGCACACCCAGCGCGGCAATGATAATATCTGCCTGCAGGCAGATCTCTTTGATATTTTTTGTGCGACTGTGACAGACGGTGACGGTGCAGTCGCCAGGATATCCTTTTTGCATCATCAGCATCGATACCGGCTTACCGACGATGTTGCTTCGTCCCAGTACCACACAATGTTTTCCTTGTGTTTCTATCTTATATCGTTTCAGCAACTCCACGATACCGGCCGGTGTGGCAGAGAGAAAGCAGGGCATCCCGAGGGACATGCGTCCCACGTTCACCGGATGAAAACCATCCACATCTTTGCGGTAATCGATGGCTTCGGTGATTTTATCTTCTGAAATATGTTTGGGTAGGGGGAGTTGCACGATGAAACCGTCGATGTCGGCATCATTATTCAGACGATTCACGCAGGCGAGCAGCTCCGCCTCGGTCACATCCTCCTCATAGCGGATGAGTGTAGATTTGAATCCTACCTCTTCGCAGGAGCGTACCTTGTTGGCCACATACGTTTCACTACCCCCGTCATGGCCTACCAATACTGCTGCCAGATGGGGCGTCTTGCCTCCGGCAGCTTTTATTTGTGAAACCTCCAGGGCTATCTCCTGTTTTATTTGAGCGGCTATCGCCTTTCCATCAATTAGTTTCATATTTTTTTAATTCAGCTTTTTAGTTATCAGCAGTCAACTTTCAGTGTTCAGCTCCCAGGGGAGCAGCCTTTGTTATGACGGTGGTTTATATTGTAGCAGTCAACTTTCAGCAATCTGCTTTCATTTTTGCGGATCAATGGTTGAACATACAACGCGGTTTTCAAGTGATTAACACATTGGCATATTGCACTTTGTCTCATCATTACATTGGGACATCGTCACATCAACCTACCTTCTCCGCATATTCCGCATGGCCTGTTTGGCGCCGCCCGAGGTCATCATTTTCATCATCTTGCGTGTCTCATCGAACTGTTTAATCAGTTTGTTCACCTCCTGTATGTTGGTGCCGCTCCCTTTGGCAATACGGGCACGGCGACTACCGTTCAGTATCTCGGGATTACTGCGCTCCGCAGGGGTCATGGATCGGATAATCGCTTCAATACCTTTGAAGGCATTGTCGTCGATATCAAGGTCCTTGATCTGCTTGCCGACGCCAGGAATCATGGACGCCAGATCTTTCAGATTACCCATTTTTTTTATTTGCTGTATCTGGGTAATGAAATCGTTGAAGTCGAATTGGTTTTTCGCTATTTTTTTCTGCAGGCGACGTGCTTCCTCTTCGTCGTATTGCTCCTGTGCTTTCTCAACCAGTGATACAATATCGCCCATGCCGAGGATTCGGTCGGCCATGCGTTCCGGATGAAACACGTCTATGGCGTCAAGCTTCTCGCCGGTACCGACAAACTTGATGGGCTTGTCGACCACCGATCGAATTGAGAGTGCCGCACCACCGCGGGTATCACCATCGAGCTTGGTGAGCACCACCCCGTTGAAATCGAGCCGCTGGTTGAATTCTTTGGCCGTGTTCACGGCATCCTGTCCGGTCATCGCATCCACCACGAAGAGGATTTCCTGCGGGTTGACTGCCTTCTTGATCGACTCGATCTCGTTCATCATCTGCTCGTCTATGGCCAGTCGACCGGCGGTATCGATAATCACCAGGTCTTTGCCATACTGCCGGGCATGCTGGATGGCGTTTTGTGCGATCTTTACCGGATTCTTGTTCTCTTCCTCCGCATATACTGCCACCCCGATTTGCTCACCCAGTATTTTAAGCTGTTCGATGGCTGCGGGACGGTAGACGTCGCCCGCCACCAGCAAAGGATTCTTGCCTCGTTTGCTCTTGAGCATATGAGCCAGCTTGCCCGAAAAAGTGGTTTTACCTGATCCTTGAAGACCCGACATGAGAATGATGGCCGGCGATCCTTTGATGTTGATGTCCATGGCGGTACCGCCCATCAGCGTGGCCAGCTCGTCGTGCACGATCTTCACCATCAGTTGTTCGGGCTTCACGGCATTGAGTACATCCTGCCCCAGCGCCTTCTGCTTGACGGTCTCTGTAAATTCTCTGGCTGTTTTATAGTTTACGTCTGCGTCGAGCAGGGCACGGCGGACCTCTTTCAATGTCTCGGCTACGTTGATCTCGGTGATTTTGCCCTGGCCCTTTAGTATCTTAAACGACCGCTCCAGTCTCTCATTTAAATTTTCAAACATCTGTTTTTATAAGCTTGTTGTTTTAACTCCCCGAAGTCGACCTTCGGGATATTCCTCAACCCCTCCGTTTTCACGGCAAGGGCTTAATTCAAAACACAAAAGTACATGAAAAACGAGCTATTTCCAAGTACGCGGTGATAAAAAACAAAGCTAACCTGCATTGTACAAGTTTTTTTCATTGCCAGATTATTCAATGGCAAAATTCATGAAAATTATGACTATTTTTGTAGATCACATTAACACTTGTCGCAATGAAACAGACGTCCCTCGCTAAGTTTTTGTATCTTTCTATCGCCGCTGCAATAGTCACCATCCTGCTTAAATTCTACGCCTATCATGTAACCGGATCGATGGGATTTCTGTCGGATGCGCTGGAATCGATTGTAAACCTGTTTGCTGCCCTGTTTGCGCTGATCATGCTCAGAGTTTCTCAAAAACCTGCAGATGATGGTCATGTGTTCGGGCATAGCAAAGCGGAATATTTCTCCAGTGCCACTGAGGGAGCACTCATTCTGATTGCGGCATTTAGCATCATCCGTTCAGCGGTACCCCGTATCATAGCACCTGCACCCCTTGAGAATATCAACACCGGCTTGTTATTCTCACTTCTGGCGTCGGTGGTAAATCTGGTGGTGGGACTCACCCTGATAATGAATGGGAAAAAAAGGAAATCACTGGTGTTGGAGGCAGACGGGCGGCATCTGATGACGGACGTGTGGACCTCTGTGGGGGTGATCCTGGGAATCTTGATCGTGAAGTTTACTGGATGGCTCATCATCGACCCTATTATCGCAATACTGGTTGCCCTCAACATCATCTATACCGGATTTAAACTGATCAGCCGCTCCGCCAGCGGCCTTATGGATGCGACCATTCCAGCAGAGGATCTGGAAAAAGTGACCCTGTATCTCGATTCACTGAAAGAAAATGAGATTGAATATCACTCCCTGTTGACCCGCGTGGCGGGACAACGTAAATTTATTTCAATGCACCTGCTCGTGCCCGGCGAATGGAGCGTGAAGCAGGGACACGATTGGGCTGATCAAGTGGAAGAGACAATTATCGGCCTCTTCGATGAGCCGGTAACTGTCTCTACACATATTGAGCCGGTAGATGATCCAGCATCAGTAAAAGATATCGGGATAGACCGTGTTATGCCACGGCGGAACCCATAAGGAATGCAGCCGCAAGTGCCACAATGGCGTAAAGCTCTGGGAATACGGCGAGGATCAACGTATTGCTGAAAGCGTCATGACCTTGGCCAATGGAAACCACCCCGTTGGCACAAACCTGTCCCTGACGGATGGCTGACAACAATCCTACGAAACCCAGTGCCAGACCGGCAGCCAGCGTGGCCATGGCCTGAAAGAACGTGATCTCGGGCGTCAGAATATTGAAAATATTCTGAAACATGAAATAGCCGGCGAAACCATAGAGACCCTGTGTACCCGGAAGTGCCGTCAATACCAAGAAGTTCCCGAATTTACCATCTACTTTCTTTGCCGCCCCGATAGCAGCATTTCCCACGATCGTTACTCCGTAGGAACTACCTATTCCCGAGAGCGTGACCATAATCGCGATGCCTATATAGGCGATTAATAAATTTGTTTCCATTTATTCACTATTTAAATTTATTGTTTGATTGTTCTATCCATTTGCTTCTCCGAAAGGAGTGTATTTCTTTCCTCCACCGGTAAATTCTGAATTTTTATAAAACTCCACAAAGGTGAGCCGCACCGGATGCACGACGGCGCCCAGTACGTTCATAAAGATGTTGATGGTATGGCCTATCAGAAAGATCAGAATGGTCACGATAGGGCCTGCAATGGCATTGTCTGGACTCATTCCCGTGGCCAGGCTATTGAATACACTGGCCAGGATGCCACCCGAGAGACCAAGTGCGAACAGTCGCACATAAGATAATATGTCCCCCAGTAATCCCGTAGCCATGTTGTAGGTATCCCACAGCCCGAGGCCCAGGTTCACTGCCGGATTCTTTCCGGGTGAGTTGAAGAAGTAGATGAGTACGGCAGAGAGTCCCATTACTACAAGGTGTAAGGTCCCTCCCATTGGCATCAGGGCCGGAAACAGATAGGCAAAGATGACACTGGTCAGTAAAATGATCCAGCCGATGGTGGACAAGGCATGGATTACTCCGAACTGTTTGATACGGTTGGCAGCTTTCAGGCACATACCGAAGAGTATCTGTATGACTCCCAGTACGAGCGACAGTATAAACATCTGGTTGTTGTTGAAGAATACTTTTTCTTTCAGTGCCTGCGAGACAGGGTTGTCCAGGTCGTAGACGGCAAAGCCGAAGAAACCACCCGTGAGCAGACCTGCCACCATGGTGGAGGCGCCCAGCACCTGCACCAGGGACAAGATGGTTTTCACGCCCGTCGATAATTTTCTTTTCTGAAGAAGTTTCACAAGCGTAGCCACAATGAAGAGAAAGAGGCCATAGCCTATGTCGCCCAGTGAAAGGCCGAAGAAGAGCATGTAAAAGGGCGCGAAGTAAGGTGTGAGGTCTATCTCATTGTATTTCGGTAACATGTACAACTCGGCTATGGGTTCAAAAATCCGGAAGAAGCCGTTGTTTTGAAACTGAATGGGTACATCATCGTCCGGCTGTGGATCGGACACCTCGAACCAGGCATCCTTCGATTCCATGTACGAGACAATCTCAGGCGTTTTCTCCGCAGGAGCCCATCCCTGCAGAAGCATCAGCTTCGCATCAGCCAGCGGCGTGGCACTCTGTGATACTTTCTGGAAGGACATCTGTGCCTCCAGCTCGTTCAACGCAGCCTCCACGGAAGGCAGATTGTTGGTAAGCTTTTGCAGTGCTTCCTCCTCTGTATTTATTTTCTCCCGAAGGGAAAGGATTAGTTTATCGAGGGCCGAGAGCGACACATCAGGTAGTCTGATCTCTTCCAGATCAAGAAGATCGGCCATCTGTTCTGTGTGGTTGATCGTCATAAAATAAGTTTTAGACGATTCCTTTTTCAAGACCACTGCATCGTATGTCGTTTCCCATTCCGGATTGTATTTGTTATCGGGGGAGATGAAGAAGTGTACCTGATAGTTGGCCTGTCGGAGACGATAAATATTTTCAGGATCGAAGTCACCCCAGGGCCTGAGTGCTTCCCGTTCTTTTACAGCGACCTGTAGCCGTTGGTTCAGTGAGGATTTTCGATGCTCTATTGTTTGAATCGTCACGGGAATCTTCTTTCCAAGTGCTACATCTGGCTTGTTAAATGCGGCATTTGTCTTTTTATCCCTGTTTTTCTTCAGTGTCTTGATTGTCTCACCCAGTTTCTTTGCCTCGGTCACAAACTGTTGCAGGTTCTCTTCATCGGCTTCGGTGCGGTTTTGTCCCACCACATGAATCATTCCCAGGTTACGCAGATCGTGAAGAAACCGGTCATATTCCTTGTGGAAAGCCAGAAAAGTGAACTTTTTCATTTTTGCTACCATACGCCGTCTTCCTCCTTTCTTCGTTGTTCCTGATGGGTACGCATGATCTTTTGTGACGATTTGGAGAGGTTTTCCTCGTCTTCGAGGTATCTCTTTATTTTGAGAATTGCCTCCTGATAACCCGGAATTTGCACTTTCTCGAAAAGATTCACTTTCTGGGTGGTCTTCTTGCGGGCGTACTCAATGCGGTTGAGACGTATAAGATGAAAATCGCGGCGTATGCCAGTTTCGGCAATACTTTCGAGTGTTTTCACCCCGTCGAGAAACCATTTGGGCCGGTTAAACAGGCTGAATGACTTCAGTTCAAATTCCACTCCTTCGAGCACCGGTATTACCACGCCGGCTATCTTTTTTTTAGAGAGATGCACATCTTTCACACTGATCAGCGTGGAATCAAACTCTATCCACATTCCCTTCATCTTGTCGTAAGAACGTACCTGCGTCTCGATCTCTCTTTCAAGGGATTCAATTTCTTCTTTGGCTTTCCTTACTTCCATGCGTAATGCGGTCTCCTTGTTCTGCAACGTAGGAAGTGCCCGCTCACGTACACCAAGCTGTTTTTCCAGCTGCTGACGGGAAGTTTTGTTGTATTGAAATTTGATCGCCATGCTTTATTTCCAGTACTTATCTACCAACTCCTGTTTCATATTTACTTCGGAGGGCTTGAAATGTGCCGACAGTAACTCCCATGTTTTATCAAGCATCTCCACCGTGTTCAGGTTGACGTCGATGGCCATCAGCTGTTTTGAATAATCTTTTGCAAACGAAAGCGTGCGCTGGTCGTAGTCCGTCAGGTCGAACCCATTCTCCTGTTTGGTTTTTGCGTTGGCTGCATCGGCATAGAGGCGCACGGCGGCGTTCATCACCTGGGGATGATCTTCGCGTGTTTTCTTGCCCTGCACCAGCTGTTTTAGTCGGGATAACGAACGGAAGGGGTCCACGACTACTTTGCTCACATCACTGTCGAAACGTAAAAAGAGCTGTCCTTCGGTAATATATCCCGTGTTGTCGGGGACCGCATGGGTGATGTCGCCGCCCGAGAGGGTGGTTACCGCCAGGATGGTGATAGAACCGCCCGACGGGAACTGGGCTGCCTTCTCATAGATTTTGGCCAGGTCGGAATAGAGCGATCCCGGCATAGAATCCTTTGAGGGGATCTGATCCATACGGTTCGATACAATGGAGAGTGCATCGGCATAGGAGGACATGTCGGTGAGCAGTACCAGCACCTTCTCGTTCTTATCTACCGCAAAATATTCTGCCGCCGTCAGTGCCATATCAGGCACCAGCAGTCGTTCCACGGCAGGATTCTCGGTGGTGTTCATGAATGAGATGATGCGATCCAGTGCGCCAGCATTGCTGAACACATTCTTAAAGTAGAGATAGTCGTCGTTGGTCATCCCCATCCCGCCGAGAATAATCTTGTCGGCCTGGGCGCGCAACGCCACGGTCGCCATCACCTGATTGAAAGGCTGATCCGGGTCGGCAAAAAAAGGAATCTTCTGACCCGATACCAGCGTGTTGTTCAGGTCGATGCCCGCGATGCCGGTTGCAATAAGCTCCGAAGGTTGCTTGCGTCGCACAGGATTGACAGAAGGACCACCAATGGCTCTTTCTTCTCCTTCGGGAGCGGGTCCCCCGTCGATGGGATCTCCATAGGCGTTGAAAAAGCGCCCCGCAAGCTGATCGCTCACCCTGAGAGAAGGCGATTTTCCCATAAATAATACTTCGGAATTGGTTGGGATGCCTTCGGTACCTTCAAAAATCTGCAATGTCACCTCATCGCCCATGATCTTCACCACCTGGGCCAACCGCCCTTCCACAGTGGCCAGTTCATCGTACCCCACCTGGTTTGCCTTGACCGAGCAGGTGGCCTTGGTGATCTGTGTGATCTGCGTGTATATTTTTTGAAATGCTTTTGCCATTATTCCTTGATTTTATTGTTCACTACCGAATTTTGTTTTACCAGTTCCCTCAATTGCCTGTGATATTCATTGAATTTTTCAGATTCAAATTCCGCATAATTCATCTGACGGCCAATGTTGATCAGTTCCTTAAAAAAGATGGCAACCTGGTTGAAATTCTCGAATTCAAAATCGGTACGACATACATCCACGACCAGATTCAGAATGTTTTTCTGACGTTCAATCGGTGTCACTGCATCCACCTCGTCGAAAGCATCCTGCTGCAGCACGATGAAATCGATCAGTTCCGATTTCCAGAAGGTAATATGATATTCCACAGGAACACCGTCGTCACCGAGAATATTGATCTGTTCGGCGATCTCCTTGCCGCGCAGCAGGCGGGTTTTTATCTCGCTCACTTTCTCTGTCCAGTCGTTGGCAATATGATCAGAAATATATTTTTCAAATTCGGGATACTCGAAATATTTGGAGTAAGATTCTATTGGATTGATGGCGGGGTAGCGTTTCTTGTCGGCCCGATCCTGTTCAAGCGCATAGAAACAACGTGCCACTTTTTTGGTATTTTCCGTCACCGGTTCCTTGAGGTTTCCCCCGGCAGGTGATACCGTGCCAATGAAAGTGATTGAGCCCTCTGCACCATTATTCAGCTTTACATGTCCTGCCCGGCCGTAGAAGTTGGAGATGGTCGCTGACAAGTCCATCGGGAAAGCATCAGGCCCCGGCAGCTCTTCCAGCCGGTTGCTCATCTCACGCAGCGCTTGCGCCCAGCGGGAGGTGGAGTCCGCCATCAGCAGCACTTTCAGTCCCATGGAACGGTAATACTCACCGATGGTCATCGCCGTGTAAACCGATGCTTCACGGGCGGCTACCGGCATGTTGGAGGTGTTGGCCACGATGATGGTACGCTCCATCAGCTTACGGCCCGTGTGCGGATCTACCAGTTCCGGGAACTCGGTAAAGATTTCAACCACCTCGTTGGCACGCTCACCGCAGGCAGCGATGATCACAATATCGGCTTCCGCCTGTTTGGAGATGGCATGTTGTAACACCGTCTTCCCTGTGCCGAAGGCACCCGGTATAAATCCTGTTCCTCCTTCCACGATGGGATTCAACGTGTCGATGGAGCGTACGCCGGTTTCCAACAACTTAAAAGGCCGTGGCTTTTCCTTGTATTCGGTGATGGCCACCTTGACCGGCCAGCGCTGTACCATGTTGATGTCTGTCTCCCCGCCCTCCTTATCTGCCACTACGGCAATGGTTTTGTATATATTGTAATCTCCTTCGTCGACGATGCTTTTTATGGTATAGTCACCCTTCATCACAAAGGGGACCATGATCTTGTGTGGTTGAAAGTTCTCATCCACCTCACCCAGCCAGGAGCCTGCAGTGACACGATCTCCCACTTTTGCGAGCGGCTTGAGATGCCACAGTTTTTCCTCATCGAGCGGGAAAGTATAGTCCCCTCTTTTCAGGAAAACCCCCTCCATCTTGTCGAGATCGTTCTCCAGACCATCGAGATTGCGTTGCAGAAGACCTGGGCCAAGGACTACCTCGAGCATATGCCCCTGAAATTCCACCTCCGCACCGACGGTCAATCCCCGGGTACTCTCAAATACCTGGACGTTGACATTTCTACCCACCACCTTGATGACTTCTGCCATCAGTTTGGTTCCATTCAGATTGATGTAAGCGATCTCGTTTTGAGCAACAGGCCCATCCACCTCCACGATGACAAGGTTGGATATGATTCCTTTTACTGTTCCTTTTGTTAACATATATATATTTATTCTATCGCTAAAATGGGTCTTATCTGTCGCAACCGTCGGTGTGCGGAAACGGCGTTTCACTGTAAAGTGTGACCCAATTGTGCTTATTAAAAATCTTCCGGTAATTTTGTTTCATTTTTCAGATTGCTGATCAATTCCCGGAACAGACGTTCTCCTTCTTCCGCGTTGAGGTGTACCCAGCGCTCCAGGATCTGAAGTTTACAGAGATAGCCAAAGAGGTATTCGATGTTGAAATAGTCGAAAACAGTATTTTCCTCCAGCCAGTCCCAGCGAAACTTATCGAGCCTGCGTTCACGATCGTATATGTCGGGTTCTTCCGATATGTGGAGCAAGGTGTCAAAATACTCCAGCTCCTGATCGAGGCCAAAGTAGCGGGCGTGGGTATTCTCCCTGATCAGACGGGCCGGCTTGTTACTGCCCACAATATATTTTGCTACCTCCATGCCATACTTGCGGGCATAAATAGCTGAAAGCACATTTCCGATATTCAGGTTGAGCTCAAACCAGCCCGACATCAGGCTGTTTTTTACCTCCAGGCCATAGTCCATATAGAGGGAGGCTAGCATGTCTTCCCAAAGGTGACCTCCTGCTTGTGGATTCTCCTCATTCAACCAACTTTTAATATACGCTTCAAAATAAGGAGGTGTCTTTTTATCCTTGAGCGGAAGTTCTTCCTTCACCATTGAAACCACCTCGAGGATCTCCTCCCTTGAGAGTTTACCCATCAGAGTGAAAGCTCCATTCTTGTCTTTCAGCAGACTCTGCAGGTTGTCGTTGTCGTACTTTAGAAAATATTTTTGCAACAGCTTCCTGTCGTTTCGCTTTAACACCTCATCCAGCATGCCCCTGAATTCCTCCACAGTAAAAGGAAGCTTCATGCTGTCGAATGAGAAGTCGGGTAGCCCGGCAACAAAATAATAGTATTGGTTCTTGAAGAGCATATGTTAAACCTCAAAAAGCAGTTTTTGTATCTGGGGGCGCAGAAATTCCTTAAAGTATTCAATGAATTCATTCTCGCCAAACTTTACTTTGTAGGAGCCATCTTCAGGTGTAAGAATAAATCCTGTCTCAATGCCATTTACCGATTGAATTTTCAGACCCTCATCGAGCAGATTTCTCGCGTTGGAAGCGATGTAGGACTCCAGGGAGGCAGCATCGCCGACGGCGATTGTTAATTTTCCGTTCTCCGCCCAGTTTTTTACCAGCTCCACAATCAGCTGTTGCATGAATAACTTGTCTGCAGTGGCTGCCTTTACGTTCAAGGTGGCCAGCTTGTCGGTCACCAGGTTGGTGATTTCCGATTTGAGTGCTTCTGACGATTGGGTTGCATAAAGTTTTAACTCCGCTTCGGTATTGCTTTTTAATTCTGCAGCTTCTTTTTCTGCGGCAGAGATAATTTCTTTTGCTTTTGCCTTTGCTTCGTTCAATATCTGTATTTTCACAGCATGGGCTTCTGCAATAATTTTACCGGCTTCCTCCCTGCCTTTTTCCACACCTTCGGAATAGAGCTTTGAGGTGAGTTCCTGAATTTTGTCCATAGTATATATTATGTTTTTTGTCGTTCGGCCTTACCTTAAACCAGAAAATCCTGTTGGAAATTTTAAACTCTTCCCGCTGATTTTTAGGAAAGTTCAAATGGACACAAAGTTACGAAAAAGAAAGTATATCTTTCCCTTTTTATGTTTTTTTTGAATCCGTGATGCTTTTCAATCATGGAAACGGACGGGTATCCTGTTGGAGAAAATAATTGACAACGCTTTTTTTACCTTTTGCCGATATTATTATCCAGATATGATGTTACTTTGCCGCTGATCTGAAGTAGCGATATTTCAAATAATTTGGTATTATATTGGGCTGTCAGAAGACGCTGTTCTGCTTCCAGTAGACTGTTCTGGGCTTCCCTGAGTTCAAGCCCCGACAAATCACCTATTTTGTAGCGTTCTATGGCAATTTCGTAATTTAATTCTGCATTATTGAGACTTTCCTTCTCCAGGTTGGTCAATTCGATGTTATTCTCATAGGCAATCCACATCCCGGCAAAGTCGCTTTCTAGCTGCAGTTTGTTCTGTTCGACCCTGAGTTCACTGTTTTGGATGGATATGCTGGCGTTTTTCTGTTCCCGTTTGCGGTTAAATCCGTCGAAGAGGTTAAATCCCAGTGTCATCCCCACTGTAGGTCCCCAAGTGCGTTGCCGGTCGAGTGTCCCCCGGTTGTAGTTATAGTGTGTAAAACCATATCCTCCATTCAGGCGGAGATAAGGATAGTTGCGGCTTTGCAGACTTTTAAGTTCCAGTTCGCTCAATCGCTTTTTCATTTCTGTGAGAAGCAAGCCTGTATTGTTCTGCAGTGTGGCATCGAGCAGTTGTCCCTTTGAAAGAGACGGATTAAACAGGATGGTGGTATCACTTGCCGTAAAGAGATGATTTACGTCCCCGCCCATCATCTCGTTTAGCTGAATACGGGAACGGTGGAGTGTTTCATATTGCTGGATCAGCAAAGAACTGTCGGCATTGAAATAAACACGTGCCTGCTGCAGATCGAGTCGTGAGAGTGAACCTACCTGGTAGCGTGCTTCCACAATCCGTAATCGCTCCCTGGAGAGCGCCACTGCATATTTGAGATTTCCCAGCCGCAACTGCTGCTGCACGTAATTGTAATATTCCGCAGTGAGATCGGCAATAAAATTCTCCACTGCCTGACGGGTGTTCAGCTCACCGGCAGTCTGAAGCTCCTGCAGGCGTTTGTAGTTGGTCTGTACACGGAATCCTTCAAAGAGCGTCCAGTTAAGATTTACTCCCGCATCGGTAGTACCCGTGGTCGCATTACGTGTTCGCACTGTTTCGCCCCCTTCAGCAGGAAATTGATCGCTGTTACTGCTTCGCAGGTTATGGCCGGCATCGAGAGAAACTTCCGGAAGAAATCCGGCGTTGCCCAGTGTGACGTTGTTGTCAGAGATCAACGCTTCGTTGCGGATAATCTGTAATCCATAATTGTTTTCCAAACCCGTTTGCAGGCATTCCTGCAGGCTCATCACCTCCTGCGACAACACGAGAGAGGGGAGCAGAAACCAGATAAACAGCCCTGTTTTTATTATTCGTTTATACATTGCGCAATTTTTCTTCTTTTTTCTTCTTTTCTTTGACTTCCCTATCGGTGGAAAGATAGATATACATCACCGGAACCACGAACAAGGTGAGTAGCGTGGAGATCAGTAGTCCACCCACCACAGCCGTACCCATGGCAATGCGGCCATTGGCGCCTTCGCCACTGGCAAACATGAGCGGCAACAAGCCTAATATCGTGGCGATACTCGTCATAAGAATGGGCCGCAAACGTTGTAGGGAGGCCTCTATAATTGCTTTCTGCTTATTGAGTCCCGCCTGTTGGCGCTGATTTGCAAACTCTACCATGAGAATACCGTTTTTTGTTACCAGCCCGATCAGCATGATGATGCCAATCTGGCTGTATATGTTCATGGTCACCCCGAATATCCACATGAATAAGAGGGCCCCAAAGAGTGCCATGGGCACGGTGAACATGATCACAAACGGGTCTTTAAAGCTTTCAAACTGAGCAGCCATCACCAGAAAGATTAAAATGATTGCAAGCCCGAAAGCAAACAGCAGGCTCGACGAGCTCTCACTAAAGTTTCTCGACTCACCCTCAAGTGCTGTTCTGAAACTATCATCGAGTACATTTGCCGCAATGCGGTCCATCTCTTCCAACCCTTCTCCCAACGAATAACCGGGCGCAAGACCTGCGGAGATGGTGGCCGAATTGAAACGGTTGTAGCGATAAAGCTGGGGAGGTGCCACCGACTCTTCCAGCTTCACCAGATTATCCATCTGAATCATCTGTTTGTTGTTGTTCTTGATGTAGATGGTTTTCAGGTCGACCGGTGTGTTGCGCTGCTGGCGGTTTATTTCCCCCAGTATCTGATACTGCTTGCCATTCATATAGAAGTAGCCCATTCGCTGTCCACTCAGAGCATATTGCAGTGTCTGCCCGATGTCGCGGGTACTAACGCCCAGCATGGCTGCTTTGTCGCGATCAATGATGATTCTTGTTTCGGGCTTCGTGAATTTCAAATCTACATCGGCCATCTGGAAGTAGGGGCTTTGATTTACCTTTTCCATGAATGGGGGAATGAATTCCTGCAGCTTTTCAATGTTGGGTGCCTGCAATACGTACTGTATGGGCATGCCGGAACGGCGTCCGCCAAAGGTGGACTGCTGTTGCACAAATGCCCGTGCAGCTGTTTCATCGCGCACGCCGCGTGTAATCTCGGCGGCGATCTCCATCTGACTTCGTTTGCGTTTATCTATGTCGGGCAGGACCAGACGTACCATGCCAAAGTTACTGCGAGTATATACAATATTTGACTCCCTCTCGGGAACAATTGAGTCGGTAATGGCCGAAATACGGTCTGTATAATCCCGTACAAACTCATAGGTGGCCCCTTCTGGTGCAGAAGTGCGAATCGTCACCTGAGAACGGTCCTCCAGTGGCGCCATCTCCGCGGGGATGATCTTCCAGAGCAAGGCGATGAATAAGGTAGAAATGATCAGAATAGGCAAAACAAGCCATTTTTGGTGGAGAAACGAGTGAAGCCCTTTTTCATAAAAACGGTTCATCCTCGTAAAAAACACCTCGGTTTTTTCGTGAAACCCGTTTCCCTTTTTTCTTTTGTTCAGCATCTTGGAAGAGAGCATGGGTACGAAAGACAGCGCCACAAAGGCGGATATGATTACTGCTCCCGATATCACGATACTAAATTCGCGGAACAATCGTCCGGTCATTCCTTCCAGGAACACAATCGGGAAGAAAATGGCCACCAGCGTGATGGTCGTGGATACCACAGCAAAGAAAATTTCTTTGGAACCTGCAATGGATGCTTCTTCGGGATCCATTCCCGACTCAACTTTCTGAAAGATGTTCTCGGTCACCACAATCGCATCATCCACCACGAGACCCACAGCGAGTACGATGGCAAGCATCGACAAGACGTTGATGGAAAATCCGGCAAGATACATCACAAAGAAAATACCGATGAGTGATATGGGAATTACTATCGTTGGAATCAGGGTAACCCGCCAGTTTCGCAGAAAGACAAAGATGATGAAGACCACCAGTATAAAAGCAATGATGACCGTAGTCCCGACTTCCGAAATGGAAGCCCGGATAAATTTGGTGTTGTCGAAAGCTACGTCGAGGGTCACATCTTCCGGGAGGTCTTTTTTCATCTGGTCCATTCGTAGCCGTACCTCATCAGCGATGTTAATATGGTTGGCACCGGGTTGAGGTATAATTACACAGCTCACCATCGGTACACCGTTCCTGCGGAGAATGTTTTGCCGGTCGGCCGCATCCAGCTCTGCATAACCTACATCTTTGAAACGAACAACACGAAAATTATCTTCAATCAGAATAAGGTTGTTAAAATCTTCCGGCGTTTGCATCAGCCCCATGGTACGGATCGATTGCTCAATGTGGTCGCCCTCGATGCTACCTGCTGGCAGCTCCACATTTTCCTTGTCCAGGGCGTTCTTGATATCCATGGGCGTGACGTTGTAGGCAGCCATCCGAAGCGGATCGAGCCAGAGCCGCATGGCATATCGGTACTCACCCCATATCTCCACCGCACTTACGTTGGAGATGGTCTGCAGGCGCTCTTTCACGGTAAGGTCGGCGATCTCTGACAGCTCCAGCAGGGATCGGTTTGGACTCTGCACGGTAATCTGCATGATCGGGTCAGAGTCGGCATCTGCTTTGGATACAGTCGGAGGATCCGCATCGCGCGGCAGGTATCGCTGGGCAACGGATACCTTGTCCCGCACGTCGTTTGCCGCCGTCTCCAAGTCGACACTCAGCTCAAATTCCACGGTGATACGTGAACTACCCTGGCTGCTGCGGCTGACGAGTGAACGGATTCCGGGTATGCCATTGATTTGCTGCTCAAGGGGTTCTGTGATCTGGTTCTCTATTACCTCGGCATTTGCGCCGGGGTAGGAGACATATACTGTGATGACTGGGTTGTCCACGCTGGGATACTCGCGCACTGGCAGGTTTGTATATCCAATGAGACCGAATATGATGATGACCAATACCATCACGGTAGCGAGTACCGGCCGTTTGATGCTAAGTTCGGAAAAATTCATACAATTTAATCTGCACGGTTAGGAACGATTTGGTCAATTCTTACCGGCATGCCGCTACGAAGCTGCATTACGCCGGTGGTCAGCAATGTGTCACCTACAGAGAGACCTTTTACAACCTCTACCGAGGAGGAGGTGCGCATGCCTGTGACAATCTCCACCTCTTTTGCTTTCCCGTTTTCATAGACATAGGTGATGTCACGGCCCATCTCCTTTACTGTGGAGATGCTCGGAATCACAATGGCATTATCAATCTGGTCCAGCTTGATACGGATACTGGCCGACTGGCCCGGTTTTATCCTGCCGTCGGCATTCGCGTAACGTGCCCGGGCAAACAGACTGAGCGTTTTTACATCAAGTCGTGACTCCACGGCATAGACCGACGCATTGTATGCTTTCAGATCATTCTCCACCGTGAAGGTAATCTCAGTACCCGGTTTGATTATATTCACAAAATTTTGGGTGAGGGCGAACTCGATTTTGAGAGGTGATATCTTTGTTAAGTTGGCCACCACTACGGAGGGTGAGGCATAGGCGCCTTCACTCACCTGACGCAGACCGATCATGCCACTGAAAGGAGCCCGTAACTCCGTTTGACGGATGCGCGCCTTTACCAGCTCAATTTCGGCTTTCAGCGTCTCCAATTGGGTGAACACCGACTGATAGGTTTCCTGGCTGATGGCATCTTTTTCCAGCAGAGTCTGTTGCCGGAACAGACGGTCCTGGGCAAGCGGCAACTGTGCTTCCAGTTTTTTGAGTTCAGCCTGCAGAGGAGCATCATTTACCTTTGCCAATAAGGCCCCTTCCTGTACAAACGTTCCTTCGCTGAAATAAATATGGGTAATCTTTCCCGACGACTCAAATGTCAGGTCTACCTCCTCATCGGGCAGCAGTACACCGGTAATGCGAAAGAGGTTATTTAGTGTCTGAGGTTGCAGCACGGTGACATTGACAGCCAGCTCTGTTCGCCCGGCTCCACCGGTTGCGGTACGCTGACCGGCGGTATCTCCACGGTTACCTGAGGTCAATCGCTGTTTGATTGTCGGGAAAAAAGCCATACCCAGTATCAAAACAGCAATAGAACCAAAAACTATGATTTTGCTTTTTTTATTCATGTCGATGAAAGAATTTTGTCCAAAATTACCCATTTAAACCTGACTGGACAGAGTGTCAAGAGACTTTTTTTGTTTTTTAGGATTACTTATCGACCAACCGTGCGAAAAAAACGATGAACGGCGGCTCTGAAACAGATTTTTATAACTAATTTTGATGATTCAATATAATTGTATAAAAAACAATGAATGTGAAAAAACTATTTCTGTTAACTGCAATTTGTATGTGCTGGATCACTCTCTCGGAAGCTCAGGATTGGGCAAATCTGAATCGTTTCAGGGACGATAATGAAAAGTTGGGTCCTGCCAAAACGTGTGACGACAGGGTTGTATTCATGGGGAATTCCATTACTCAGGGATGGATAGACCGTGTACCTGATTTTTTTGCTGGACGAAATTATATTAACCGCGGTATAGGTGGACAGACTACTCCGCAAATGTTGCTTCGGTTCAGACAAGATGTTATTCAACTCTATCCGAAGGTAGTAGTAATTCTTGCAGGTACGAATGATATCGCTGGTAATACCGGTCCCTCCACACTGGAGATGATCGAGGATAATATTCACTCTATGGCCGAATTGGCACAGGCGCACGGTATACAGGTTGTACTCTGTTCTGTTCTTCCGGCATACGACTATCCTTGGCGCCCCGGACTGGAGCCTGCGCCCAAGATTGTGGAACTGAACAAACGGTTAAAGCAATATGCCGATACACACGAAGCGGTTTATTGCGACTTCTTTACCGCAATGGCTGATGATCGCAATGGTCTCCCCAAAGAACTCTCCGGGGACGGAGTGCATCCCAATGTTGCCGGTTACGCCATCATGGGCCCCATCGTAGAGAAAGCCATCGCGCGTGCCTTGTTGATGTGGAAAGCTTTTAAATAGCAGACCGTTCAACATTTTTGTTTTTCAATCTATGAACTGATATTCGGAGACCTCTCTTAATGCAGGTACCGAATAATACGCGGCCAAATTTCCTTTAACTAAAACAAATCTGTTGATATTTAGCGGATTGTCTACAATGTTTAACCCGCTTTTTATCGAAGCGGTGGTGAAATTCACCGGGAGCATTTTGCTGATATCCATTTCGGACAAGTTGTCCGCCAATGCTATATTGGTTTTGACCTGCCCGGTAGTATCTGTCACAAACTTATTGATGGTCCCGTCAAAGGCTCCCACAATGTAGCCTTTCACCCACACATCCGTCTTTCCCTGCGCTTCTATGGCCTGAAATACTGTATAGGGATCGCTTTTCGTACCTTTAACCGGCGGAGGCAATGACTCAGTCCTATCTGCAATCACAGATACAGAGGGTGGTGTGATCCATGGGGTGATGTTGCTGGTTTCAAGAACAGCTGCTTTTTCATCAGTGAATAGTGTGATGTCCAAAGAATGAAGTACAGAGAGTCCCAATGTATCAGCAGGCAGGATGCCAATTAACGGTGAACGGTATATCTGTTCATTGTTGCCAATTACGAACCACAATTCACTGCCCGACAAGTCTGTTCCGGGTAAGAGTATGGCTTCTGCAGCCGTGCCATCAACATTTACTCTCATTGCAATATCTTTTGTTCCGGGTAAAATAGTCAGATTTCCGTTCTCCAGATTAAAAGAAGCTTCAGTAGACACACGGGTGATAAATACGGAGAGATTGCCCAGACTGATATTCCTATAGTGTGTAATCTGGAGTGTCATCTTCGAAAGCCTATGTGAGAATGTCATGTTCACATTGGGATTGGTCATGTTCCGGGTTGTCATATTATTTGAATACATCAGATCTATGGTAGCCTGATTCGACTGCATTGACAGATCCACTGGAACTGTAAAACCGGAAATGTCTGCCCTGTAGGGATAATACCCGATAAAATCGACATTGGATCCATTAAAGGGAAAGTAAATTGTCTGTTCTACGTTTTTCGATTTAAAGTATCCCGAATCGTTATAAAAGTAATGGATGTTTTTCTCGAGTAGGGCAGCGTTCAAAGGCTCTCCTGCTTTTTTCATGTATACGCCAATACCATCATTTTTTTCCCACGTAGAGCCGGAAGCACGGGTTCTGACTCCCTCAATTTCTGCGGTCAGTTTGATACTTTTGCTTGCCTTTACGGGATCAATAACCTCTCCTTCGCACGCCAACAGGACCATGACCATTAGCGGCAAAATGAATAAAAAATGGTTCATCATGCTAATAATTAGGATTCTATAAAATGATAACTTAAATTTAAGTGCTCCCAACAATTTATTATTGGTGCAAGCCAATTCTTCGCATTCGCTGTTAAAATGCGAAACAGATTCCGAATAAAATTACCCCTCGATTATTCATTTGCGCGCATTGTAAATCGATTGTCACAAAAATTGCCAAATAAAAATTAGGAAACAATCTATTTAATATAAAGTATATAAAAAGAATGGTTTATTCCTTTAATTTATACCGATTATAAATAAAGCTCTCGAAAAAAATATTTATTTCACGGTTAAAGTGAGCGACGTGATAGTGATAGGGAATGAGGGGTATCGACGTACTTCCCGGATTCAGCCTGCGCTGCGCGAAACAAAAGACATCCTCTACAAGCACGTCAAACTGGTAAAGGATGCCTCTCAGGATTATGTCGCACACGAATATTTAAATCAGGAGTTTCCCGTTAAGCGGTACGTTCCCGAACCCAATTCAATCTCAATGGCGGTATCGGTTTGGATGACGCTTCTCACACCTTCGCCTTCCGGTGTGGCGATATGCATTTCCCGGGGCAGTCGGACAATGGCCGATGTGTTGGCGGGAATGGATATCTCCCACCCAAAAGTATCGTTTGTTTTCGACCATTCACTTTTTATCTCTCCATACACGGAATCATAGGATGCTTTTACATGCGATAATCCTTCGGGGAAACGGGGTTCCATCAACAGTTTCTTGTAAGCCACAGTTCCCGGATAGTTTTTAATGCCGGCCAGATCTTCGTAATACCAGATTAAAAGATCACCCAGCAGCATCACATGATTGCCTGAGTTCATTGCCGGATTGGCAGTGTCACCGTTCCACAGCTCCCAAATTGTGGTTGCGCCTTTTTCAATCATGTAGCCCCAGCTGGGGTAGGTGGTATTGGTGGCAATTTTGTAAGCAAGGTCCACTTTGCCATGTTGGGTGAGGCCCCGCATCAGTTGCTGGATACCCAGCACGCCTGTGCTGACATGGCCGGCGAAATCTAACTCTGTTTTCTGTACGATGTTCTCGAAGAGAGCTGCTTCGTATCCTTCCGGCACCAGTCCCAGCTGCAGTGAGAGGATGTTAGCGGTGACGGTATTGTTGTCGTATCGGGCGGAATCTGCCTTGAAATAGGTGTGATTGTAGGCATCCCTGATTTTTCCGGCGAGCTCCCGGAATCCCGGTATGTCATCCCGGTTTCCGGTGAGTTCGGCAAATTCTATCATCAGGTTCAGCAGGCTAAAGTACATGGTGGTGCTCAGTACCGGCCCTGCGGTCTTTCGCGACGGATCTTTTGAATGAATGAGTTCTTGTGATTCGGGGGGCATGCACCAGTCGCCATAAGTGTCTTTCTTGATGATATAATCCTGCATCGACACCTGTTGTATCCGCTCCAGGTAATGCTTCATGGATGCGTAGTGCCGGAATATGGGTGCTGTGTCGCCATACTGATGCCACAACATCTTTGCTCCGTAGAACCAGGCTGCCGGCCAGGTCACGTCATCGTTGTAGATTGTCCAGTAGCGGGGTGATACCACCGAGATACTTCCTTCGGGGCTTTGTGAATCTTCGATATCCTGTAACCATTTGCTGTAGAGCGATGCGTTGTCGAAGACAAATGCTTCTCCGAAACAACCTGTTGCACGGTCGCCAAGCCATCCCTGCCGCTCGTCACGCTGTGGACAATCGGTGGGCATTCCCCTGTAGTTACTCCGGATACCCCAATAGGCATTTTTAAATATCCGGTTAATAATTTCATTGTTTGTCTCAAAACTTCCGGTCGTCACCATTTTGTCGTAAATCACCCTGCCGGTAAAATTTTGCAATGTCGGTTTTTCTACCAGTCCGGTGATTTCTACGAAGCGGAAGCCATGATAAACAAATGACGGCTCCCAACTGAATATGCCATCTACAGATGGAATATAGCGCTCGGTCACCCTGGCGCTGCGTATGTTGGCGAGATAGAGGGTGCTGTCTGGATTCAACAGTTCGGCAAATCGAAAGGTGACGGGCTGATTTTTTTTCCCTTTCAGGTTGGCCATCTGTAACCAACCCACAATGTTCTGTCCCATATCGAGGATATACCTGCCATCGGCAAGTTTTGTGATCCCAACGGGCCTGATCTCTTCCATAACCCTGATATTGGGATTGGGCTGGGCAGTAAGTGTACCACCCGGATCTTCCATCAAGTCAGCATTTTCCCAGTCAGAATCATCATATTCTGCCCTGTTCCAGTCTTTAGATTCCAGTCGGGCATCATACTCCTCCCCGTCGAACTCGTTGTTGGCAATGATGGGACCTTTGGAAGTCACCTTCCAGGATACATCGCTCACAATGAGATCGGAGGTTCCGTCGCCATATTCAACTTCAAGTTGTGCGATCAGGCGGGGAAGTCCAAACACTTGCGTAGGTGACTGGCGCATACCAAAGAAGCGGCCGTTGCCCAACTTCACGGCCAACAAGTTTTCACCTTTTTTTGTCAGCGATGTAACATCGTATACATTGTAGTAAACCCTTTCAGGATACCACGAAACGGTGGGGGAGAGTACATCGTCACTCACTGGTTTGCTGTTCAGATAGGCTTCATAACATCCCAGACCAGAGATGTAGAGCGTCGCACGATTTATTTTTTTTGCCGTTGTAAATGGTTTACGCAGATAACGTGCGGCAAGTCTAGTATTAGCTTCGGCCGTCTCTCCCGGGTTAGAAAGTTTATTTTCTCCGATCCATGAAGCCTTCCAGTATGATTTGTCTAAAAGTGCCATCGACCAGTGGTTTGGCTTGCTCCAGCTACTCTCTCCCTTATTGGTATTTGATTTTACACGCCAGTAGTATTTTCTTCCCGAAATGAGTTCTCGGCCATCATAGGGTATGTAAACCGAATTATCGCTGGGTACAATACCTGAGTCCCAAAGGAGATTTTTTCTCTGTTTTAAATCTTCTTCTGTCGGTGCTACCTGTATTTGGTATGATATCTGTTGTACATTGGTCAAGCCCGATTTTATCTGCCAAGAAAATCTGGGCTTATCAACAGCAATTCCCTGGGGATTTTCCTGCATCTCTACTTTTAGAGAATCAACATTTACCGTTTTTCCGGCACATCCAGTGAAAATGAAGCATCCTATAAATATGCGCAATAAGAGACTTAATAAAACTGTCCTGTTTTTCATTCCGATTTTTTTAATTAATGCGAGATTGATGTGAAAAAATTATATCGAATTCTTCAGTATTTTAAAAATCCAATTTAAAGAGAAGACGCTTTTATTGATTACCAAATTTCTTTTTGAATTTGTATTTTCCACTTTTCACAGGAGTGTAATCGGTTTCCTGTGGCAGATATACTTTTGCTTCGCAGTTGACGGGGACTTCGATCTCCATTTCGAATAGGCCGTTATCCACCTTCCAATCCACGTGGATGGTTCCATATAAGGTGTTGTAAGAAGCGTTCACATACCTTAAATCTCCAACGATTTGCGGTGCGATTTTGAACTTCTTGAATCCGGTATACGCATTCTCTTCCACATCAATACCTGCCAGAGACCTGTAAAACCATTCTTCTATCTGTCCCATCATAAAATGATTCCACGAAGCCCCTTTTCTAGGATCCCAAAGCTCTGTGAGCGTCGTGGCCCCAAACTTGAGTTGAAAACCATAACCAGGAACTTCGTCATGGTTATGCATCTTGTACATCACTTCATTCAGCCCATTTCTTGCAAGTACCTGAAACAAGTATCGGTTTCCCACGTCACCGGTGGAAAGCCTGTAATTTTTTTCTTCAATATCTTTCAGAAGGTTGTTGAGAACCATTTGTTTATCTTTGGGGTTGACCAATCCTGCAAATAAAGGCATGGCGTTCGATGCCTGGCTTCCGGTACCATACTGTTTGGTGTTTTCATTGAAGAACTCGTCGTTAAAAGCGGTTTTTACCTTCCCTCGGAGATCAGAATAGAATAGGCTATCTTCTTTTTTATTAAGCATATCAGCAGCTTTCACCAAATAATCAATAGCCATGAAATAATGAGTCGTGGCGGATAATGCAATGGGAGTATTCTTTGAGGCGCCATAGGGCTGATTTTCCCGATAATCGCACCAATCACCCAATCCGTACGAAACGATGTGATTTTTTGCAGTAGTAGTCAGGTAGTCAACATACTTTTTCATGACATCATAATATTCAACGATCAGCGAGTTGTCGCCGTAAAATTCGTAGTACATGAATGGGAAAATTACGCTTGCACTTCCCCATTCGGGAGAATCACGAAACCCATTCACAAAAATTACATACTCGGGTGCGATATCCGGCACGAGACCATTTGGTAATTGTGCATCGCGAATGTCCTGCATAATTTTAGGAGCAAATCTGGCCAGGTCGAAGTTATAGTATAACCCGGGTCCATTCAGGTGCACTTCTTCCAGCCATTCAAGTTTTTCCCTGTGCGGACAATCGGTGAATACAGCTTGCATATTACTTTTAATAGCGTTCACGATTAGGTTGTGTGCTTTATTGAAAATCTCGTTGGAAGAATGAAACCTGCCTGCCGTTTCATTTGAGTTATACACAAAACATGATTTTATGTTTTCTATAACCGGAATGTTTCTGCTGTCTTCTGATTCCAGTAATTTGGCTCCTTCTACCTGAATATACCGAAACCCGTAATAAGAAAACCGGGGCTTCCAGGTCTCTTCGCTTTCCCCTTTCAGCGTATATTCGTAATAATGGGGCCTGCCAGACTGGGTTTGGTTTATACTCCCGTCGTCGTTTATTCGTTCGGCAACAGTAAGACGAATTTTGTCACCTCGTTTCCCTTTTACTGTAAAGACTGGATACCCGGAGAGGTTTTGTCCCATATCCAACACATACGATTCACCTGTTTTCTTACTCTCTTTCACTGAGTAATATTCCATCTCCCTGATCGGAGTGGATGTTTGCGGTTTTAATAGTCCCTTAGGAGCACTATCTGTAACTACCGGGAGCCATTGGGAATCATCAAAAGCCGGCGTACTCCATCCCGGTTGTTCAAGGCGGGCGTCGTAATCTTCACCGCCGTACATACTGTTGAAAACGATGGGACTGGGAGAATATCTCCAGTCTTTGTTGGATATGATTTCTTCTGTTGAACCATCAGCATAAGTAATAAATATTTTCAGAAATAGGGTGGGAGGACCGAAGCTTACCTGCATTTTTTTGTATCGCCCACCTTGCTCGTTGTAGAATCCGTTTCCGAGAAGGACGCCTACCGTATTATTTCCTTTTTTTAATTCTTCGGTCAGGTCGTATGCGTTGTAATAAATAGTTTTGTCGTAGTCGCTCCACAGAGGATTGAATTGATCATTACCAATTTTCTTTCCGTTTAACAAGAGTTCGTAGTGCCCCAATCCACTGATGTAAATGATGGCATCCTTGATTCGTCCTCTGGTAATGAATGATTTACGCAGATAAATGCTTCTCTTTGACAGAGGAACAGTCTCTCGCCATAGCTTGTCTTTGTCTGGGGAATCGCCCACATTACGAAAGTTTCTTCCTTCGGGGAGATTGGAATCTTCTCTTTTTATGGCACTTATCCAATTTGCATTGAGCTGTGGCTTATCGGGAGCTAAACGAAAATAGTTTTTTTTACTCCATTGGGTCCTTTTGTTTTTATTGTCCCAAATTCGAACCCGCCACTGATATTTTTCTCCAGAATTTAATTTTATTTCTCCCGAGTATGGGACAAACTGACTTTCATCGGATTTTATTTTTCCCGAATTCCAGATCCTTTTGTTTTTATGATCGAATATTTCTAATTCGTAAGCAATTTGTTCCACACCGTTTTCCGTTGATTGTAATTGCCATCCAAAGCGGGGAGTTTGGCCTTCAACCAACAATGGAGATTCTTCGTTTTCACAAACAAGATTGACAAACTTTAAATTGCCCGATGAATTATTTTGACTAAAACTGAGATTGATAGAAAAAAAAATAACGAGAAAAATAACTAAATTTTTCATATTCCTATTATCTATTGATTTCTTTACAAACATTTACCATGGGAATATTTAGCAAGAATGCCACTTTTTCAATTTTGTGAGCTACATGCCCAACCCCTATGGCACAATGGTGTGAAGGCCCGTATTTACTCCATTTGTTCACGAAATCACGAATATTACACGGGAAACTGTAACGGCTGTTTGTATTACCTGTTTCCAGAATTGGACCTTCAACGGAAGCACCTTCAGCTACGAGCAGGAAGACTGAATCTTTACCCTCAACTACCGAAAGCAAGGTCACAGGTCCGTGCTTTACCGACATCTGAATGGATAGCCCATTTCCTGGTTTTCCGTGATAAACAGGCAAGGGAACCAGCTTGACGCGACCTTCGGCGATGTTGAAGTGAGCGGGACCGTCGTGCCCTAAAAACACCACGTTGTCTTTAAAATCCATCAGATAGAATTCGGAAAAAGATCCTCCGGAACCCAATTCGTTCATGATTTTCATGGCATGCGCATTTTTTACTTCACATTCCCCGGCTACAGGAATATTTTTGCCGGTGAGCAATGTGTTTCCCGCAATTACAGACGTAACGATGTTCTCGTAGTCATTTCCCGTCTGTCCTTCATAATAATATGCCAATGAGCCCAATTGATGTGTTTTCACCAGCTTGTCCAGTGCAACAGATGTTTTTGCTGCACGTTCAATTTCCTTTGGATCACATTTCGTGTCAATATCGAAAGCAGATTCAAATTCCGATATTTTTTCCTTTATTTCTCCGGCAGAAATGTGATCGCGAATTTTTTTCAACTCGCACATTTCCAACATCTCGAAATGAGTGCCAAAGGTCACGCTTTGTTTGGTTAAGTCGGTGTACACATCGAGCATTCCTCCGTAATAATGTCCCAACACACCCATCCTGTTGTTTTGCAATGCCTTGACGGCATTTGCGGCATCTATCCATCCGTAGATTTCTTCCCAGACACTTTCTTCATTCAGATATCCCGTGATGGTATGGTATCGGGTTTCAGCTTTATTCATCACGCAGGCAATTTCCGGTATGGCGCACGCCTGACAATGTTCAAGCCATATTCCTGTTTTTTCGGCGTAGTCGTCCAAGGCATTGAATTTTTCATAATCCAGACTTTCAGCCGGTTGCAGGTTAAGTAATATAAAAGGAACCTTTGATTGTTTGGCAATCGGGAGGACAGTAGAGGACAAAGCATAGGTGGATACAAAAAGGAAAATCAGATCAACATCACTGTTGTTCAGTAACTTTGCCGAATTCTGTGCTTTGTCAATATTGTCGACCATGCCGGCATCCACGACTTCAGCGCCAAAGCTCTCTAATTTGTTTCTGATTTGATTGTGGTAACCTGTGAGGTTATTAAGCAAGGCGCCAAATTGTCCCCAATAGGTGTCCAACCCAACGCTAAACAAACCAACTTTACTCATATTTTAATTTTAAATTCATGTAAATAATACTACTTTCGTATGTCAGATGGTAACTGTGGTCAGGAAACGCAAAAGTGATGTGAATTAATAGACCAGCTCGAAATCTTCAGACAGACCGTAATCAATCATTTTGTATGCAGACGGCGATATCGGGGCATTTATATTCCTCCAGTTAAAAGGCCCGGATTTACCCTGATCGGGTTTGTTGTAATGTGGACCCCAAAGGTTTTTTAAGCTTCCAATAACCCATACGTCAATTTGATTTTTCCCTTTTTTCAGATAAGAAGTCACATCCAGCGTGTAGGGATCAAAACCGATAATTCCTGCCTTTTTGCTGTTGACGTATACTTCACAAACGGTCCCGTTCCATTTTCCGAGTTTTATGGTATACTTTCTTGTTGTATCGTCAATGGAATAGGTTTTGCTGTATTTCACATCCCAGGAGTAAAAAGGTTGGTTCTGTTCCTTCCAACTACCCAGTGTCAATGTTCTCCTCGCAGCATCAATACGCCATCCCACTTTTTCGGGAACAACCGAAAAGTCGCCCAGCAAATAAACGGGTTCGATTTCAGCAAAGATACTCATGGTTGGAATGTTTAACTCCACACTGTTCTCTCCGGTTTTTAAAAATTCACCCACGGAATATACTCCGAAAGATTTATCCAACCACCATTCTCCGGGTATTGCCGAAGCTTTTTTCCCGTTGACACTGACAGAAAACAGATTGGGTCTTTCAACCACCAACTTAATGTCTTTGTCCAGATTTCCAGTAACTTTAAAACGATAGGTAACTTCAAATCCGCCGCCGGAGAAGGTGTCTCTCTCGACCGTGTTCTTTTTGTATTGTACCGACGAATTCCAGGGATTGCCGTTTTCAAAACCGTTTGTTCTGAAAACAATATCCGTTGCTTTGGATATGTGCAGGTTGGTTTCGGATTTGTTGTCAATGAGGAGGTCACAGAAGTCAACCATAAGGACATTGTCCTTAAGTCGCGAGACAACTGTTTCCGTGTCTGCTTTTACCATGTTTGTTTGTTGACCGGATTTCCTGAGTGGATATTTATGATTTGTTTTTTTTGAGGAAAACAGGAGCAAGCTGCCGGAAGGTTCAAGTTTAAACTCAAAAGTGAGTGACCCTTTTTCCCCTTTTTCAGAAGGGTATGTATACATGTTACCCTCAAGTGCATCCAGCTCGATCAGTGAGGCTCCCTTTAAAGAAATTTTTCCGGCGGAAGTTTCGTTCATGGATGAGTTGACAATGAACAACATCTCCCCGTCCGAATAATTTTTCCGGTAATGATACAGGTTTCCACCGGCATGAGTTATTTTAAATCCTTGCTCCGACAATAAACTGTTGATGATTTCGGGGCTTAGATCGGTCATGTGTTGTACCCTTTTTTGATTTAGCAAATCAGGCAATTCATCATTTTCTACGCCATCCACCCTGTTCGGATTGGAAAAACAAATTAGTTTGCCGCCGGATGCCACAAAGAGATTTAACAGTTCTACTGTCGGTTTACTGAGGTTTTCGGTCAAAGGAGGAATTATCACAGTTGTGTAGTCTGCCTTTCCGATTAAAAACTTGCCATTCTGAGCTTTCCCATTATCCTTGATGATGTTTTCAGAAGCCAGATCAAACTCCACCTGACTTTTTTCCAATTTTGTCACAAAAGATTGAAAATTTTTTCCAATTTCAGTCAATTTCGGATTGCTACCACTGTGAGAATAATAGCTCCACAATGTAGAGTTTGGTTCAATGACAACAATATTGTTCTTTTGGACTCCCTCGCTTAATACGTACGATAATCTGGCGAAATAATCGTTCAGATACTTGTAATTATTCCACCAGGGAGAATGATAGGTGAAAACAGGCGGATAATCGTATTTTCGTGCTCCGGTCAGGGTCTGGTGGGACAGGTGCTGATTCATAAAGTTTACGCCCAGCACATATTCCCAATCGCCCAAACGTTTTAAGTCCTTAAAGGTCACATCCCATCCGCCTCCGCCGTACGTCTCACTCAATGTCCTTTTGTATCCCATTTGATTGGCAACACTTCGAACTTCTTTTACCGATCGTACATTTCCAAACTGGGCTTGTGGGGATTCTTCATTAAACTGATTGAAAAGCATATCAATCCCCGGCATCTGATGCCAGGCGTACATGGCCATATTGTCAGGCCCGTCGTTCATGTTGGGCCATCCATGTTCCCAGTAATGTCCGGTCCAGATTAGTTTTTTCCCTTTCGTATATTCAAACCACGGTTTTGCCCACCTGTCAATAAATAGTTGTAGCAATGTTTCCATATAGTGGTAGCGGACTTTTTTCCAGTCCCCGGTTTCTTCACTCAGCAGGGGTAAATACTCCTTCAGGTCGTATCCCCACTTTGCTTTAAAAACTTCAAAAAGATCAGGAGTCCACCTGAAACCACCGGAGGTTACAATATTGGGTTCGTCCGTGAAGATTCCTCTTACTGTCTTGTTATATTCGCTTCCCAAAACCCTGTTGTAGCCTTCCATGGTTACATCGATGAATTTCTCCGTTACTCCGGGAAGCAATAAATCAACATAGGAATAGCCAGCGTACCAGGGCGTACTGCGATAAAAGGTCTTGGCATAAAGGTAGTAATCGCCTTCTTTCCCCAGATAGTCTGTTGTTTGCGAAGTAATGTCGATATACTTGCCGTTTGAGTTCATCAAACACAAATAATCTGCTGGAAGAGAATCCGGAAGAAGGGTATATTTTGTCAATTTAAATCCCTGTCCCTGATTGAAAGACGCAGGCATTTGTGCAGGGACGTGACCTCCGGCGAATCCGCTGGGATAAGAATTCTCATCATAAATCCAGGCTTCCATTCCCAGTTGCGAAGCTTTGTCTGTAGCGTATTTGAAAAGATCAAACCACTCTTCCGAAAGATATTCGGTGACCAATCCGGGACGGGGATGTACAAAAAAGCCTCCAAATCCTGCTTCGTGCAGGTCGTTTATCATTCTATCCAATTCGGGTTTGGTTATTACTTCATTGAACACCAGAAGGGGGCTCGACCTGAATTCACTGACCGGATTGGAAAAACTCTTTTCTATCTTACCAAAGTAAGATTTCTCCGGATTGTTCTTTTCATTACTCAATTTAAATCCGGAGAGACATACAAATAAGAGGATAAGTAACAGGTATATTTTTTTCATATTGAATATTTATTTATGGATGATCATTTTATGGAGAACGTATAGGAGCCCGCCTTTAACCTTAAAATATGTATACCCTGATCCGATTTATTCAATTCAATCCACGGATTTTTTTCGAGAGGTTTATTATTCTCCCGAATGCGCTTTCCGTTTAGATACAATGTTGCGGTACTGTTTGCAGGAATCGTTACTTTATACTCTATCGTTCTGCCTTTTCTCAGCCATGAGGAAACTACGTTACCGTAAGGGCTTTCATGAGAGGCTTCAAAATGGGATAAACCTGTAACAAAGTTGGGCTTAAGGACAATATTTTTAAATCCGGGCTGGCTTTCATCTGGGAAAATTCCCCCCAATGCCTTGTAATACCAGGCATTTATCTCTCCAAACATAGTGTGGTTCAACGAGATATCGCTTCCTGCATCGAGTGGCCAGTTTTCGTAAAAAGAGGTGGCACCGTTCACTATCCACCAGCCCCACGACGGGAAGGTCTCTTGCGAGGCTACTTCATAGGCCAGTTGGGCGTATCCGTTTTCGCTCAATGCGTTCAAGATCGTTTTTGTTCCCAACAATCCCACATCGATGTGTTTGTTGTCATGTTCCACACGGCGTGCCAGGTTGTCTGCTACTTTACTTCTTAACTCTTCGGGTACTAAATTCCAATACAGGGCCACACTTAACTCGGTTTGCAGGCCGCTTCCGTAAATTCCGGTTTCATAGTTAAGGTATTTCTTATTGATGGCCGCTTTTATTTTCTCAGAAAGGGTGTAATAGTGTTCAAAATCTGTCGTTCTTCCAAACAGCCTGGCTGTTTTGGCAAGAATAAGCGCATCGATATAAAAATATGTGCTTGAAGTATACTCTTTTGGTGTTACCGACTTTACGGGCACCCAGTCGCCAAGTCCCCAGTCGGTTATGCCCGTTGGATATTGTTCGTCGATATAATCCACATACCGTTTGATATGGTCGTAACACAATTCCAGTAACCGGGTGTCGCCGTAAAAAAGGTAGATATTCCACGGAATGATGGCGATGGTGCTTGTCCAGTCCGGTCCGTTTGCCCACTGGTAACCCCATCCGTTTGACGGTACAATGGCTGGTAATACGCCGTTTGGTTGTTGTTCGTCGCGATGGTCAGCCAACCATTTTTCGTACACGGTGATCCCGTCAAAATTATACAATCCTGTTTCTATGGCGATATGAGCGTCACCCGTCCACCCGTTTTTTTCCCGTTGAGGGCAATCGGTAGGATAACCAAACAGGTTGGATAAATACGATATATTGGATGCCTGCCAGGTTTTATTGAGGATGTTATTGGAAGAATTTATCTTTCCGGCAGGTGGCACATCACTGTGCATGAAATAGGCTGTCAGATTTTCTTCTGACAGATTTAACGGTTTGTCGGAAGTAACTTCAACATACTGAAATCCCTTGTAATTAAAACGGGGCATAAAGTCATCTTCTTTTTTGCCGCTCAGGATAAGTATGTCCGTCTGAAAAGGGTCTGAGTCGTCCGTAGGCCGGTAATGCACATCGATGTTAGACAGGTCTGCGCGTCCGACCGAGTCGAGTCGCTCCACATGTTTCATCCGGATGGTTGTACCCTGAGGCCCGTTTATTTTTATTCGGGTTACCCCCGACATGTTTTGTCCGAAATTGTAGAGCCAGGTATACTCGTCAATTTTTCTAAAGCTGACCGGACGGTATTCCCTGACATTGCGAATCGGGTGTAGTGCCTGTGCCACTATGTTATTGGAAGGTGCTCCTGTGGTGTAAATGGCTTTCCAGCCTTTCGCATCGAAATTCGGTGTATCCCATCCG
Organism: Porphyromonadaceae bacterium; assembly: GCA_021372865.1. GTDB lineage: Bacteria > Bacteroidota > Bacteroidia > Bacteroidales > Dysgonomonadaceae > Proteiniphilum. The sequence continues at coordinate 86,093 of JAJFTO010000012.1, read as the reverse complement.
GGTTGTTCTTTTCGGGCATCGTAATGTTCGGCCGTGTAGATACTGTTGAAGATCACAGGGCTTTGTGAGGTTTTCCACCTTTCATCGGTGGCGATGATCTCTTTTGTGCCGTCGGAGTAGGTGATGTGCAGGTCCATGCAAAATTTCGGCCTTGCACGCCACGGTGCTTTGTCGAAATACCACACGGCTGTAGATTGATGGTTGTACCAGCCATTTCCCAGCAAAACGCCCACTACGTTATTTCCTGGTTGTAAATTTCCGGTGATTTCATAGGTGACGTATAAGTTTCGCCGGTCGAAGCGTGTGTATGTGGGGTCAAGCCGGTGGTCACCGATGCGTTTCCCATTGATGGATAATTCGTAAAGTCCCGCTGCTACTATATATACGCGTGCCGATTTTATGGTTTTTTCCGTTGTGAAAGCTCTGCGAAAATAAGCCGCCGGTTTCACATTGAAATCGTATGTGTCGGTAATCCATTTTCCTTTCCACCGATGTTGTTCCATCATTCCGGTTTCAAAAAAATGAGGCAGGGACCAGGCCGACCATTGTTGGCGTTCGTCTTTCACTCGAACGCTCCAGAAATATCGGGTAAAAGGATTTAGTTCCTCACCCCCATACACAACAGGAATTACAGAACTGTCCACAACTCCAGATTCCCATACATCGCCTCTGCCTGAAGCAACTTCTTTCGCGTCTGTCCCTACCGCCAGCTCGTATGCCAATTGACAGTTTCCGGGTGTATTTAAATCCATCTGCCACGTAAAACGGGGATGGGGTTCATCTAATCCGATGGGATTCTCAAGATATTCACATTTTAGGTTTTTAACGGTGACTTGAGAATAGCTTTGAAAATCAATTAAAATAATCAAGAGGAAAGATATTAGTGAGAATCGGTTCATTTCAATTTTATTATGTAATTGCTATTCAATTTTGAAGTTGTAGACTCCGGATGTTATTTCAATGATTAATTTATTTCCTTTACATGCAACATTCTTTATTCCATCCGTAAGACCTATGGATTCGTTTTTATTCCATATTTTTTTATTTCCTTCATAAAGATCAACTTCTTTCCTTCCTGTTGGTAAAACAATCATCGCCGAAGTATTTGCCGGAATTGAAACGGTTTGAAAAAAGGCATTGTTTTCCCTTTTCCACGCAGAAACAACATGTCCGTTGACAGTTTCTATAGACGCACTGGCAGCATTCAACCCTTGTGGAACATGCGGTTCAATGTAAATCTTTTTGTATCCTGTACTGGTTCGCCCTTCCATTGGGGACTGTATTCCGGCAAGAAATTTATAGAAATATTCCGTAATTGTACCGAACATTTGATGGTTGTGAGAGTTATCTCCCTCCCATTGTTCCAAAAGAGTGGTAGCTCCGTTTTTTATCCAGTAGCCGAAACTGGGGTAAGTAGTTTGTGAGGCAATGCGGTAAGCAAGTTCATTCTGGCCATTTTCAACAAGGACAGGCCAAAGGTACTTCGTCCCGATTATTCCGGTATTCAGATGATCATCTCGCTTTATAACATCATCAATGATGGTTTGCAATACACTCTCCTTCTGTTCTTCCGGAACCATATCTCCAGCCAGCGCCAAAAGCTGATAGGTCTGGTAGGTTTCCTCCGTGCCGTAAAGGCCCGTAACCGGGTCAAAAAACTTTTTGTTGAATTCTTGTCTGATGGTGTCGGAAAGTGTTTTAGCCCGCTTGCTGTCCTGAGTATGCCCAAGCACTTCGGCAATTTTAGAGAAGATAAGATTGTCGTAATAGTAATAAAAAGTATTTACCACTGCATGATTGGGGCAATCTCTTCTTTCGTTTATTTTTCCGGGTGCACACCATTCTCCCAAAGAATACCAGTAACTCATAAAGTTATCAATGATATATGGTTCAGTAGGATCTTCATCCTGATTTCCCAGTTCCTTAAGATAAGTAAGGTATTTTTTTATTGTAGGATAATGTTCTTCAAGGATGCGTTTATCCTGATAATAATTATACATCCACCATGGAATAAGAATATAGGCGCTTCCCCAGGCAACTCCTCCTCCCATTCCTCCGACAAGTGTCGGGGAGGTATTTGGAATTCTTCCGTTTTCTTCCTGGGAATCCCTCATATCGTGAAGCCATTTGCTGTAAAAAGAGGCCATCTGAAAATCATGCATGGACGTTTCTGCAATGATTTGTCCATCACCGTTATATGCTCCTTTTTCCCGGTGAGGACAGTCCGTGGGATAACCGAGGGTATTTCCCATTTGTGACCAAAGCCCGGCTTGGTGAATGCGGTTCAATAAAGAATCGGAGGAAGAGAATGTGCCACTTCGGGTTAAATCTGTCCGGACGACTCTTCCCGCTACTTTCACGTAATCAAGGTCCTGTTTATTCGTCGTGGTTACTTCAACATAGCGGAAACCGGTGTAAAAGAAATGAGGCTCGTAAATCTCCGGTTCATTGCTTTTGATGATATAATCTGTCCATACTTCGGAGTGATATTTTTGCGAAATACTCAACTTGTCCCCTTCTTTAAGGGGTTGAGAGAAAATGGAATCGTTGAGAGTTTCAGCACCGCGAACCCTGACCGTCTGCCCCGGGTTTCCTTTTACTTCAATTTTCCACCATCCCGCCATGTTTTGCCCTAAATCGAAGAGATAGACACCGGGTTCAGGATGAATCTGCTTTATGGGTTTCAACGTTTCAGTGACTTTGATCGCGGGCATCATCTGTGATTTTAATAAGCCCTTAGGCCCTTTACTTATTACCGCGAACCTCCAACCGGAATCATTCATTCCAATTCTGTTCCAGTTTGGAATTTCTTTTCGTGCATCGTAATCTTCCCCGCCGTATAAATTATTGAAAGTGATTGGACCGGATGTCGTTTTCCACGTATTGTCGCTTACAATTGTCTCTTGACTTCCATCGGTATAGGTAATCATTAACTGTACCCATAAAGCTGGATTGCCAAAAGAAATCGCATCACCGTGCCAGCTCCATCTTCCTGTGGTTTTTCGTAAATTCCATGCCCCGTTTCCCACCATAGCACCCACCACGTTTTTTCCTTTCTTCAGGAGTGACGTAACATCGTAAGTGGAGTATAAAACAGTTTTTCTGTAGTCGGTTATTCCGGGATCGAGCACATGGTCACCTACCTTGTTCCCATTAAGATACAATTCATAAAATCCCACTGCTGTCACATATGCAACTGCATTTTTTATCTTTTTCTTCACAGCAAAAGATTTCCGAAATAAGGGAGAAGAGTCGGTAATTTCATCAGGAGATGTAATCCAGCTTGCTTCCCATAGTGCGTTGTCCAATATTCCAGTATGAAATGTATGCTGTTCACCCCATATCATCTTGCCGTTATTGAGCGAGACGCCTACCGTCCAATAATAGGTCTTATTGCTTTCAAGCGGAATTCCCTTGTAATTTATATTTACGCTTTCATCATCTGTGATTATTCCGGAATCCCAGACCGTGCCTTTTCTTCTTTTTATGTCTTTCTGGTGGTCACACACAATGATTTGATATTCAGCCTGTTTTACGCCCCTCTCCTGTGAAACGATTTTCCAGGAAAAACGAGGTTTTTCAGTATCGATACCCAGTGGATTATTTAGATATTCCACCCACATTTCCTGAACCGGGTTTTTAACTGAAGATTGGCACGAAATATTAAAAAACATATGCAGGCACAACAGTACTACCATGGACTTCCCCAGCAAAAAGTGTTTTTTTCCCATTTTTTCAGGTCCCTACTTTAAAACAAATTGGGTATCACCAGCGAAAAAATCAACACGGCCATACCTGTTGCCAGGTAAACAATCGCCTTTTCCCCGGCTCCTTTCCACTCACTGAGGATAACTCCCCAAACATTGCTGAAAACTACATTCAGCGACATGAGGATGCTCCATGAGAAGGCCATCATTATGCTGTCGGGTTCAAAGAAACTCTGTCCCATTCCCAGTCCGAAGAACTGGGAGTACCAGAGCAACCCTGCAAGTGCACAGAACAAAAAATTGTTCAACAGCACCGATTTAGAAGAACGGCCTATCTCCCCGGTGGTCTTGTTCTTGCGGTTCATGTAAAGGCAATAGACCAGATTGGTGAGAAAACCACCCACGGTCACCAACAGGGTCACGGGGTTCTGGGCGAACAGTTCTTTTGCTCCTGCTTCCAAAGCCGCTTCTTTCACTGGTAGTCCCGCACTCAGTCCCAGACTGAAACAGGCACTCATCACTCCGGCAAACAAGGCAATCAGGAGTCCCTTCTTCAGGGCAAAATCCCTGATGGCTTTGCGTCGTTCTTCCTCTGACATATTTTTTGAACGCAGGCTTCCGGCATAACCTACCAGAGCGATGCCTGCAAGCGTCACCGTCACAGCTACTATCAGGACCAATCCTTTTGGTGAGAAGAGGTCTGTTCCTCCCAGAATCGCGGGAATCAGTGTCCCAAATGCGGCGCAGGTACCCAGTGCCACCGACTGCCCCAGCGCGATTCCCAGATAGCGCATGCTGAGTCCGAAGGTAAGTCCTCCCACGCCCCAGAGCACACCGTAACCGATCGCCTTCAATGATGCCGCCGGATGGGTAGTGTAGATTCCGAACAGTTCTGTGGGCGAGTTGGAAATCAAAGCACCCAGTAACGGAAAAAGAAGCCAGGCGAAAACTCCCTGTATCAGCCAGAAGTTTTCCCACGACCATTCCTTGATTTTATTGATGGGGACGTATGAACTCGACTGACCCATACTCCCCACGGCAATAATCAGTAAGCCGATAATGGTATTCATTGTTTATACTCTTTTGGAGGTTATTTGCTTCTCATACTCCTGAATTTCTTTGATATATGCATCTCCCACGGGTGCATCCTGCTGCAGACAGTAGTAGTTGTAGAGTGTGTTCCAGGGCATTGCTTTCAGTTCTTCCAGATAAGCAAGTCGTTCAAATCTTTTGTCCTCTTTCTCAAATTCCCGCAGCTTGTTGGTCGGTTCGAGCAAAGCCTGCAGCATGGCCTTCTGTGCAGAGCGAATACCCACCACATAGGCACCGATGCGGTTGATGGAGGCGTCAAAATAGTCCAGTCCCACATGTACCCGGTCCATGTGTCCCGAGCGGACGATCTCCTGAGCGATGGCCATCAGCTCGTCGTTCAGGATTACCACATGGTCGCTGTCCCATCGTTCGGGACGGCTCACATGCAGGGTCACCTCCGGTACGAACAGCAGAATGGAGGAAAGCTTGTCGGAGATTGTTTCGGTAGGATGAAAATGACCGGCATCCAGTGTCAGCAGCATGTTGTTCTTTACTGCATAGCCCATATAGAATTCGTGAGATCCTACCACATAACTTTCACTACCGATGCCGAAGAGTTTACATTCGATGGTGTCTTTCAGGTAGTCGGTGCTGATCTTTTCTGTCAGTACCTCGTCGAGCGATTCCTGTAACAGTCTTCTGTGCTCGTAACGAGATACCGTTTTGTCTTTCTCTCCATCCGGAATCCATATGTTATGAATACAGGGGTCCCCTTGTTGACGGCCAATCTCTGCTGCAATCTCTCTACAACGACGCAGGTGTTCTTTCCAGAATCGCCGTATTTCCGGATCGAAGTCGGAAAGGGTATACCCGCTGTTTGCCTTGTTGTGGGAGAAGAAAGTAGAATTGAAATCGAGTTTCACCCCTTTTTCTTTGGCCCAGTCGATCCAGCTCTGAAAATGTTTGGGTTCAATCTTGTCGCGATCCACAAACTTACCGCCGAAGTCGCCGTAGGTGGCATGCAGGCTGATGCGGTGTTTTCCCGGAATTAGTGAGATCACCTTTTCAAGATCGGCCTTTAACTCTTCTATGGTACGCGCCTTGCCCGGATAGTTGCCAGTAGCCTGTATGCCTCCCGTCAGTTCGCCATTCGGGTTTTCGAATCCTGACACGTCATCCGCCTGCCAGCAGTGGATCGATATGGAGAGCTTGTCCAGTCGTTCAATTGCTTGTGTTACATCCACACCCAATGAAGCATATTGATCTTTTGCTTTCTCATACCCTTTTTTGACCTGATCTCCGTTCATAAGTATTTATGTTTATGGTTTAATAAATTCTTCGTTTTTATGATGGAATATCCCGGAACACCTCCAGAAATCGTGGGTATTGTTTTTGCCACACATCGATATCTGAAGGTGTAAAAATCTCCAGCTCCACTGAGTGACGTACAAGGCGCCGCATGGCACTTTTTTCACTGACCAGACCGGCTGCTTTGGCTTGCATCAACAGGTTGCCGATGGCGGTAGCTTCAGAGGGCCCAGCCACGACAGGAAGGCCGATGGCATTGGCCGTAAAAGTGTTGAGCATATTATTTTTTGATCCACCCCCAATAATATGTAGTTTTTCTATGGGGAAAGTGGCGAGTTCCTGCAGATGCTGTAACACCTGTTTATAGCGCAGGGCCAGACTTTCATAGATGCACCGGGCAATTTCGCCAATGGTTTCCGGCACAAATTGGCCTGTCTGCCTGCAGTATTGCTGTATGGAGACAATCATGGAGGCTGAGCTGGCAAAACAGGGTGCGTCGGGATTGATGAAGCATTGAAATGGGGTGGCCTGCGCGGCTGCCGTTACGATCTCATCGTATGACACTGGACCGTTCTTTTCCCATTCTTTCTTGCATTGCTCTATCAGCCACATGCCGCAGATATTCTTCAAGAGACGGATGGAACCGTCGGCACCTCCCTCATTGGTGAAATTGCGTGCGAAGGTCTCCTCGTTGATCACCGGTTCATCGGACTCAATTCCCATCAGCGACCAGGTACCGGAGCTCAGATAGGCAAAATGGGCACTTTCTGCCGGCACTGCCAGCACTGCAGAAGCTGTATCGTGCCCTGCAACGGCGATAACCGAAATGTCTTCCTGACCAGTCAGGTATTGTACAGAAGGTAATATTTTACCGATAGTTGTGCCGGAGAATACGATGGGTGCAAACCTTTCTTTCGAGAGCTTGACCACTTCGAGCAAGTCAGATTCAAACTCTTTCGTGTGTGGATTGACCATCTGGGATGTGGAGGCGATGGTATATTCGGTGACCATCGTTCCAGTCAGCAAGTAGGAAAGCGCATCCGGCATGAAGAGTATCTTGTCGATAAGGGGATAAATGGATGAACCCTCCTCATACATCGTATCCAATTGAAATAATGAATTGAAGTTCATGATTTGGATCCCGGTCTTTTCATACACTTTTTCTTTAGGTACCTTGGTGAAAAAACGTTCGGGGGCATCTTGCGTGTGAGAGTCGCGATAGCTGTAAGGCATCCTGAGCGGCTCGCCGTCCGCGCCAAAACAGACAAAATCAACGCCCCAGGTGTCAATGCCTATGGAGACGATGGGGTAACCACGCAGTTTGGTTTCCCGCAATGAAACCACAATCTGATTGTACAAATAAAACAAATCCCAATATAAACGACCGTTTATTTCTATCATGGGGTTGGGAAATCGGTGAATTTCAACCAACTCCAAACGGTCATTTTGAACTCTGCCCAGCAGGGCCCTGCCACTACTGGCTCCCAAATCGATAGCCAAAAAAGAGATTAATCTGCCTTCACTCATGATGCGAGGTTAAATTTATAAAATTGTTTGCAAACATACGGGTAAAATCCTCTTTCTGCAATAAAATAAATGATTTAAAAACTATACTTTTTGACAAAGGTTGTGAAAAATAATATCATTTACCCATTTCATCTTATTATTCACGTAAAAGTTTGATGTCAAAAAACAAAGCGAAAATATCAAATATTAGAACAGGATTCATAACAAATTTGATACATTTGTCCGTCTGAAAGAATCTGATGTTCGTTTCGTAAAATTACAGAAAAACAGAAGATCTGCTTGCAAATCCCAATCAAAATATTTAGAACTTTAGTATGTGTTTACAAGATATAAGTAAAATGGTTTTTTTGATTTTTTATCAAATAAAAGTATCTTTGCACCAGCATAGTTCAGCACACTTTAATTTAATTCTGAAAAAACTTAAATCACTGATAAATGGCAACAATTATAATCATGCCCAAACAGGGACAATCGGTGGAGAGTTGTATCATTACAACGTTACACAAGAAGATTGGCGATATCGTGAAAAAAGGAGAAGTCTTGTTCTCTTATGAAACAGACAAAGCTTCCTTTGAGGAGGAATCGCCAGTCGATGGTACCTTGCTGGCCTGTTTTTACTGTGAGGGTGATGAAGTACCGGTTCTTGACAACATGATGATTATTGGTGAACCGGATGAAGATATCTTCGCACTATCCGCCCCCGTCTTTGCAGAAACAGGGGGGGGGGTAGCTCCTTCATCGGATGTGCCCTCACCCGTTATCACCGGAGATAATTACCCTGCTATGGAGACGCCAAAGGTAGATACCGAAAACCGGTTTATCTCGCCGAGGGCAAAGAAACTGGCTGAAAAAAATGCTGTTTCGGTGTCACAACTTGATGGTACGGGTCCCAGAGGTCGGATTGTGGAGAATGATGTAGTGGCCTATCTGACTGACCGTCCGAAGATGACGTCGCTTGCGAAGAAAGTGGCAGCCGAGGCAGGTCTTCAGCCGGAAGCAAAGGGTACCGGCCTGGCTGGCAGAGCCCGTGCATCTGATCTGGCAGCTCCGGTAAATGCCATTTACGGAATGGATTACGAAGATAAAAAACTGTCGAATATGCGCAAGCTGATTGCCAGATCAATGCATGCTTCATTACAGAATTCAGCACAGCTCACCCATCATCTGGGTGCAGATGCGCGTCGTATGCTGGAACTTCGGAAAAAAGCAAAGGCTGCGCTGGAAGAAGGAAGGGTTGCTGTAAACATCACACTGAACGACATGGTTTGTTTTGCGGTGATCAAAGCACTGAAAAAATTTCCCGAAGTCAATACCCATTTTCTGGGCGATTCTAAACGTTATTTTCACAAAATACACCTCGGGTTGGCTGTGGATACGGAACGGGGATTGATGGTGCCTGCATTACGCAACGCCGATGACCTCTCCATCGCAGATCTCTCCGGCAAGCTTAGGGAGCTTGCAGCAGCCTGCCGCAGCGGCAATGTGAATCCCGACATGCTCGCTGCAGAAACCGCCACATTCACCGTCTCGAATCTCGGCAATTACGGGGTTGAAATGTTTACACCGGTGATCAACCTGCCGCAGTCGGCCATCCTTGGTGTGAATACGATCCTGCCCCGTCCCAAAGATCTGGGCGACGGGGTGTATGCCTTTGTGCCCCACATCGGGCTGAGTCTTACTTACGATCATCGTTCCCTGGATGGCGGTGAAGCAACACGCTTCCTGAAACAGATTGCCACGGAAATAGAAACGCTGGAAATTGGATTTTGATTCTGGAATTTGCTAATGAGTGAATATAAGGATCTATAAAACAATATAACAATTCAAAAGTTGATTGCTGACAGCTAACGAAGAAATTAATATTTGCAATTATGATAGATTTACTGATCATTGGTGGAGGCCCTGCCGGTTATGTAGCGGCAGAAAGAGCCGGACACGCAGGATTAAAAGTGGTCCTTTTCGAAAAAAAAGCGATGGGGGGTGTATGTCTAAACGAAGGATGTATCCCTACGAAAACTTTGCTCTATAGTGCCAAGATTTATGAGAACGCCTTGCATGGAGATAAATATGGTATAATGGGGGATAACATCCGCTTCGACTATGAAAAGATGATTTCTCGCAAGAAAAAAGTGGTTCGCAAGCTGGTCTCAGGTGTGGAGAGTAAAATGAAGTCGAACCATGTCACCGTGGTAAAAGGTGAGGCTCTGATTGAAGGTCGTTCAGCGGAAGGCATTGAGGTAAGTTGCAACGGAGAGAAATACAATGGGAAAAACCTGCTCATCTGTACGGGATCGGAAGCCTCTGTGCCACCCATCCCAGGTCTGCAGGAAGCCGGAGGAGTGGTGCTTACCAACCGGGAGATCCTGGAAATGACGGAGCGTCCCGCTTCGCTCGTCGTGATTGGCGGCGGCGTGATCGGCATGGAGTTTGCCAGTTTCTACAATAGCCTGGGAACGAAAGTGACCGTGGTGGAGATGCTTCCGGAAATACTGGGTGGCCTGGATTTTGAAGTGTCGGCCATGCTGCGCGACATTTATACAAAAAAAGGAATTACATTCAACTTGAATGCAAAGGTGGTGCAGATTGCTGGCAACACGGTCGTTTTTGAAAAAGAGGGTGAAACCCACAGCGTGGAAGGTGAGAAAATCCTGTTGAGCGTGGGTCGTCGTCCTGTCACAAGTGGATTCGGCCTGGAAAACCTGGGAGTGGAGTTGTTGCGCAACGGTATCAAGGTGGATGAAAAGATGCGAACCAATGTTCCAGGCGTGTTCGCAGCTGGCGACGTGACCGGCTTTTCCCTGCTTGCCCATACGGCCAGTCGTGAAGGCGAGGTGGTGGTCAACAACCTCACTGGACGAGACGATATCATGCGGTACAATGCTATACCGGGCGTGGTCTATACCAACCCCGAGGTGGCTGGAGTGGGAGAAACTGAAGAGTCGGCCAAAGCAAAGGGTATCTCTTACAAGGTAGCCAAACTGTCCATGGCCTATGCAGGACGTTTTGTAGCCGAGAATGAAGGTGGCAGTGGAATATGTAAAGTATTGGTAGGTGAAAAGCATGGCGAAGTGATTGGTGTACATCTGCTCGGCAATCCTTCCAGTGAGATTATTTATGGTGCCTGCATTGCTATTGAACAGGAGATAACACTGAAAGAGATGCAGGAGGTGGTCTTCCCACATCCCACTGTGAGTGAAATTATCAAAGAGACTGTTTTTTTGTGATTCAGTAGCAATTCGATAGTTATTCAGTGGCTATTTTGTAACGGGCGAAGCGCGAATAACGTGAGCGCAACGAACGAATGACACGAAGTAAATAACGGCAATGCCGAATCACACAATGTGAGAATAACGTGAATGCAGTAAACAAAAAATATAAAGTAAATAATAACGAAGCAAAGTAATTAAATCAGTAAATCAATATAAAATGCCCAAAGTTCAAAACATTGATCCGTCGCAGGTCCGTAACCCAGGATTTGTAGAGTTTCAGCCCATCCCGGTCAACCAGTATCAAAAGAGTGTGAAAGACGAGAAAGAGAATTTCACCAAAGAAGAGTTCAAAGCCATTTATCATGACATGGTATTGATCCGTGAATTCGAAACCATGTTGAACCTGATCAAAACCAAGGGAGAATATAAAGGTACACCTTACAATCATCCTGGACCGGCACACCTTTCCATCGGCCAGGAGTCGGCAGCGGTGGGCATGGCCTGGACGCTGACGGTGGATGATTTTATCTTCGGAAGTCATCGTTCGCACGGAGAGATCCTGGCCAAAGGAATGTCGGCTATCCACAAGCTGGATGATGCCCGACTCACCGAAATCATGGAGACTTTCTTCGATGGGGTGGTCTATGATATTGTGAAAAAAAATTTTAACGGATCAGTCAAAGAACTCGCAAAACGATTTCTGGTGTACGGTACACTGGCCGAGATATTTGCCCGTAAGACCGGATTTAACAGAGGATTGGGGGGATCGATGCATGCCTTTTTTACCCCTTTCGGTGTCTATCCCAACAATGCCATCGTGGGCGGATCGGGCGATATCGCTGTGGGAGCAGCCCTCTATAAAAAGGTAAACCGTAAGCCAGGATTGGTAGTAGCTAACATAGGTGACGCCTCCCTGGCATGCGGCCCGGTGTGGGAGGGTATCAACTTTGCCGCGATGGATCAGTTCACCCAACTCTGGGAAGGAGAGATGAAAGGCGGACTGCCGGTGATCATCAACATCATGAACAACCAATACGGTATGGGTGGCCAGACTGTGGGTGAGACCATGGGCTACGGCATTGCAGCCCGCATAGGCGCCGGAGTGAACGGTGAACAGATGCATGCCGAAAGGGTGGATGGTTACAATCCGTTGGCCGTGATCGATGCCTATAATCGCAAGCGTAAAATAATCGAAGAAAAAAGGGGTCCGGTGCTGCTCGATGTACTTACCTACCGTTACAGTGGACACTCTCCCTCCGACGCTTCGTCCTACCGCACCAAAGAAGAGGTGGAGGCATGGGAAGCACAGGACTGTATTCGCAGCTATGGTGAGCAGCTGCTCGAGGCCGGGGTGGTATCACAGGGTGACCTCGACCTGATATCAGATGATATCCAGAAACTGGTGAACGAGATGTTCCTGCTGGCTATCAACGACGAAGTGTCACCCCGGATGGACCATGCCGACATCATCGGTGAGATGATGTTCTCCAACGGATCGGTCGACTCTTTCTCCAATGCAAAGCCGGATGTGCTGATGCCGATGGAGGAAAACCCTCGCGTAAAAAAGATTGCCAACAAGGAACGTTTTGCCTTTGATGCCGAAGGGAAACCTTTCAGCAAGATGAAGCAGTATCAGCTACGCGACGGCATCTTTGAGGCAATCATTGACCGTTTTTATAAAGATGCATCGCTCATCGCTTATGGTGAGGAGAACCGCGACTGGGGTGGTGCCTTTGCCGTGTATGGCGGACTGACCGAAGCATTACCCTATCACCGCCTCTTTAATTCACCCATTGCCGAGGCATCCATCGTGGGTACGGCCATCGGCTACGCCATGTGCGGCGGACGGGTGATACCGGAGATCATGTACTGCGACTTCATCGGCAGGGCAGGGGACGAGATCTTCAACCAGCTGCCCAAGTGGCAGGCCATGAGCGGCAACTTGTTGAAAATGCCAGTGGTAGTGCGTGTCTCCGTGGGTTCCAAATATGGAGCACAGCACTCACAGGACTGGACTTCGCTGGCGGCTCACATCCCCGGCATCAAGGTCTGCTACCCTGTCACACCCTACGATGCCAAAGGGATGATGAATGCGGCACTGCAGGGTACTGACCCGGTCATTTTCTTTGAGAGCCAACGCATTTATGATGTGGGTGAACAATTTCATGAAGAAGGTGTACCCACAGGTTATTACGAGATAACGCTGGGTGAACCTGATGTGAAGAAGGAGGGAAAGGACATTACCTTCCTGACTGTCGGTCACACCCTCTACCCAGCATTGAAAGCGGCAAAAGAACTGGAAGAAAAATATGGTCTCAGCGCCGAGGTGATCGATGCACGCACGCTGGTGCCCTTCAATTATGAGAAAGTGATTGCGTCGGTAAAGAAAACCGGAAAGATCATCGTGGCCGGCGAAGCTACCACCCGGGGATCCTTCCTGAACGACCTGGCGGCAAACATCGGTCAGCTGGCATTCGACTACCTTGATGCTCCTGTATGCGTGTTGGGTTCACGAAACTGGATCACTCCGGCACATGAGCTGGAAGATGCTTTCTTCCCGCAACCCTCCTGGTTCCTGGATCTGATCCACGAACGGATTCAGCCGCTGAAAGGGGTTATCCCCGGACAGAACTTTACTGACGGCGAGATGGTGAAACGTGCGAAAAAAGGAATTTGATAAAATGATGTGACGATTCGATGATTCGGTGATGTGATGATTAATCAACAATCTGCTAATCTACTAATCTACTAATCAATTTATGATAAATGTAAATGCCCACTTGCACACACCCTATTCTTTCAGCGCTTTTCGGGATATCGATGAGGCGCTGGACAGGGCAGTGACAGAAAATGTGCGTGTACTCGGGATCAACGATTTTTACACTGCAAAAGGGTATGAAGCATGGGCCCTCGGCTGTCAGAAACGGAAACTCTATCCACTATTCGGGATTGAGTTCATCAGTCTGAATGAAGCGGATCAAAAGGCCGGATTGCGGGTAAATGATCCCGCCAACCCTGGTCGTACCTACCTCAGTGGGAAAGGAATGTCATATCCCTTCCGGTTGAGTGAACCGTATGCTACGATCCTCTCTACGGTGCAGGCCGAATCGAACCGACAGGTGAAGGTGATGTGTGCGAAGCTGAATGAACACCTCCGGGAAAAGAAGGCATCCTTCACCCTCGATGTTGAGCAGATCAAACGGGATCTGACCAGTGGCTCTCTCCGTGAACGTCATCTGGCCAGGGCACTGCGAATGAAGGTATATGAGGTCTGTCACAATGAGGAGGCTGCGATAGAATCCCTATTGACGACGCTTTTCAGCGGAAAAGTGGTGAAGTCATCTGTAAATAACATCGCAGCGGTGGAAAATGAAATTCGTGGTAACCTGCTGAAAGTCGGCGGTGCAGCGTTTGTACCAGAGGAGGCGACTGCTTTTCTTCCGATGGAGCAAGTACAAAAAATGATTGTGGCAGCGGGGGGTATCCCTACTTATCCCTTCCTGGCGGACGACGCCCAGGGTAACTACACCGACTTTGAATCGGACCTGACGCGGGTGGCCGATCAACTGACCGAACGGGGTTTCCATTCGGTGGAATTCATCACCACACGCAACGATGTGGCTTTATTGGAGAATTATGCTGCCTATCTGCATGAACGTGGTTTTGTGGTTACCTTCGGAAGCGAACACAATTCTCCGGCCATGGAACCCATTGAGCTGTTTGCTCGACATGGTGTTAAACTGACTGATCGGCTGAAACGGATAAACTACGAGGGTGCCTGCCTGATCGCCGCACATCAGCATGTGGTTTCACAGGGGCTGGATGGTTATGTGGATGCGCGTGGAAATGCAGATCGTTCAAAAAGAGATGAATTTGTGACGTTGGGTGATGCACTCATCAACAATGAACTGGGCGTAACCCGATAAAAAACTAAAATGAAGGAAATTCAACAACTGATAGAGATATCGCAATTTTATGGACGCGACAATCGTTTTGTGATTGCAGGCGGCGGAAACAGTTCCTATAAGAACAGCGAAAAAATATGGGTGAAGGCAAGCGGTTCATCACTCGCTACCATCACCGAAGAGGGATTTGCCGTGCTCGACAGGGCAAAACTGAACCCAATGTCGGAGAAAATTTACAGCAGTGAACCCGATGAGCGGGAGGAGCAAGTGAAAAACGACCTGGCAGCTGCCACACTCACGAAAGGAAAACGTCCCTCAGTGGAGACTTCGATGCACAATGTGATCGATTATCCCTTTGTGGTACATCTACATCCGACAGCGGTGAACGGACTGATGTGTGCACAGGATGCAGAAGCCTCGTTGAAAAGGTTGTTTGGAGACAAAACACTCTACGTGGAATATACAGATCCGGGATATTTGCTGTTCAAAAAGGTGTATGAACGCATCAAAGCGTATCGGGTATCCAACGGAGAGGAGCCGAAAGTGATCTGGCTGCAGAACCACGGTATCTTTGTGGCTGCCGGAACCATCGAGGAGATAAAATCAATCTATGCCGACATACTGGATCAACTCGAAGGATCCGTTACAAACCTGTTACCTTCGGAGGAAAAGGAATCCTCTCACAGAGCCGTTGAGACGCTCCCCGCATTGCGAATGATGCTATCCGATCACGGATTGAAAACGCTAAGGGTACGCAACAATGCATTGATTGAGTACTATAATCATACAGAAAATCAGCGGGATATATCCGGACCGTTTACTCCGGATGAAATCGTTTACTGTAAATCAAACTATCTCTTTCTTCAGGAAGAAGTACCAGACAAGATTCTCTCCGAAGCTAAGAATAAGATGGCCACCTTTACTGAAAAATTTGGTTATCAGCCAAAGGTATTGCTGATCAAGGGAATCGGATTGGTCGCAGCAGGTGACAATGCCCGCCAGTGCGACATCATTCTTGATGTATTCGAAGATGCGATGAAGGTAGCCTGGCTATCCCGCTCGTTTGGCGGTTCGCACCCGATGACGCGGGAACAGATCGATTTTATCGACCACTGGGAAGTGGAGAACTATCGCCGCAGTGTGTCTGCTGGCGGATCCAAAGGACGTGTAGAGAACAGAACAATCATCATCACAGGTGCTGCACAGGGCTTTGGCGAAGGCATTGGCCGATGTCTCCTGCCAGAAGGTGCCAACATCGTGGTGGCCGACCTGAATGAAGAGATGGGCAAGGTCACAGCGGTTGACTTTAACCAGACAGCAAATAGCAATCAGGCTATTTTCGTAAAAACGAACGTGGCGGATATGGCCAGTCTGGAGAACCTAGTGCAGGAAACGGTTTGCGCATTCGGTGCCATCGACTGTTTTATCAGCAATGCTGGCGTGCTGCGGGCAGGCGGATTGGAAGAGATGACGCCTGAGAATTTTGATTTTGTCACCCGTATCAATTACAATGCTTATTTTTATGCGACGAAAGTGGTCAGTTGGGTGATGAAGTTACAAACAAAATATGCCCCGGAGGATTACTTTGCCGACATCATCCAGATCAACTCCAAATCGGGTCTGCAGGGAAGCAAAGCGAATTTTGCTTATGCGGGGGGAAAATTTGGCGGTATCGGCCTCACCCAATCTTTTGCGCTGGAGCTGGCTCCCTTCCGCATCAAGGTGAACGCCATCTGTCCGGGGAACTTCTACGAAGGGCCTCTCTGGAGCGATCCCGAAAAGGGGCTTTTTGTGCAATATCTGAAGGCGGGAAAAGTGCCTGGTGCCAAAACTGTAGAGGATGTGAAAGCGTTCTACCTGTCGAAAGTACCTATGGGCAAGGGGTGTACCCCGGCCGATGTGACCAGAGGGGTGCTCTACCTGATGGAACAATGCGGCGAAACAGGACAGGCTCTCCCCATTACGGGTGGACAAGTGATGTTGAATTAGAGCCGCAGTTTTTATTCCAACCAATATCGCTGAAGGTTCAGCGATATCGAGCAATAAAAATTTTGTACGTTTTCTTGAAATATCACTTGGGTCGGCCTACGAACTGGAAACAGAATTACTTGTATCTTTTAAATTATCATATATTGAATCTGAAATGTACGAACAATTTCAACAGAAACTATCAGAACTACAGCGTATGATTAATGGTTTCAAGGATACTCTATATCAATAAATCAGTCTTGAATTTTGAATCTTGGTTCTTGACTCTAAGAAAATTATTATGAAAACAAGAGCAGTGAGGCTGTATGGGAAAAAGGACCTTCGTCTGGAGGAGTTTGAGTTGCCGCCAATCAAAGAGGATGAGATCCTGGCCAGGGTGGTCTCCGACTCACTTTGCATGTCGTCTTACAAGGCATCGGTGCAGGGTACGGATCACAAGCGCATACCCGATGACGTGGCAGAAAACCCCATCATCATCGGTCACGAGTTTGCCGGTGAACTGCTGGAAGTGGGTACCAAATGGGCAGACAAATTCAAGGCAGGCGACAAGTTTTCTATCCAGCCCGCGCTGTATTATGAGGATGGTCCGGTGGGAATACTGAGTGCCCCCGGATACAGCTATCAATATATTGGTGGTGATGCCACCCACGTGATTATTCCCAACGAAGTGATGGAAAAAGATTGCCTGTTACCATATCACGGAGAGGGGTATTATCCTGCTTCGCTGGCTGAGCCGCTATCCTGCGTAATTGGGGCCATGCATGCCAACTATCACATCACACCGGGAAGTTATGTCCATCAGATGGAGATTGTGGATGGTGGAAAGATGGCGATCCTGGCTGGTGTGGGTCCCATGGGACTGGCGGCCATCAATTATGCACTTCAAAGGGAGGACCACAAACCCTCGTTGTTGGTGGTGACTGACGTGGATCAGACCAGACTTGATCGTGCGGCTTCCATTTACACCGTCGATTTTGCCGCCTCAAGGGGGATCGACCTGCATTACGTCAATACCGGCAACATGGAAGATCCCGTGAAAGAACTGAAAGCCATCAGTGGTGATAACGGTTACAACGATGTCTTCGTATTTGCTCCGGTAAAACCGGTGGTGGAGCAGGGGGATGCCATCCTCGCTTTTGACGGATGCCTCAACTTCTTTGCCGGTCCTGGAGATCCCGACTTTCGTGCGATGCTCAATTTCTACAATGTACATTATGCCTATACGCATATTGTGGGTACCAGCGGTGGAAACAACGACGATATGGTGGAAGCGCTCGACATCATGGGGAAAGGACTCGACCCGGCGGGACTAATTACCCATATTGGAGGACTGGATGCAGTGGCAGAAGCGACGAACAACTTGCCCCATATCCCTGGTGGCAAAAAACTGATATATACCCATATCGATCTGCCGTTAACACCCATTACCGACTTTGAAAAGCTGGGCGAGTCCAGCGAACTGTTCCGCGAACTGGCACTTATCGGTAACAGAAACAAGGGATTGTGGAGCGTGGAGGCGGAAACATTTCTGTTGAATTACTATCATAAGTTATAACTGATTCCCAATGTGCCAATGTGCTGATGAACAAATTAATTACAAACCGCTGTCTTTTTAAGCTTGCTCTGAAAGAGCTGATAGCTGATAGCTGAACACAAAAAATATGAAACAATTAGATGTAAATTTAATGCACCCGGTGGAACAAATCAATGTCATCATCGGACGGATTTATAAAAGTGGCATGACCACCACTTCGGGAGGAAATGTTTCTATCAGGGACAAGAATGGCGACATCTGGATTACGCCTTCGGGGGTAGACAAAGGCTCCCTCACCGTGAAGGATATCATGCAGGTGAAAAGAGACGGAACCCTGATCGGACCACACAAACCTTCTTCGGAGTTGCCTTTTCACAAAGCAATCTACGAAGCACGTCCGGAGTTAACGG
Source organism: Porphyromonadaceae bacterium (assembly GCA_021372865.1). Lineage (GTDB taxonomy): Bacteria > Bacteroidota > Bacteroidia > Bacteroidales > Dysgonomonadaceae > Proteiniphilum. The sequence goes on along the minus strand of JAJFTO010000012.1, from coordinate 67,472 downwards.
CAATCATTCATGCGCATCCGCCCGCACTGGTCGCTTTCAGCATTGCTGGTGTAGTACCTGATACGAAGATTGTTCCTCAGGCCCATCATATCTGCGGCGACATTGGCTTTGCACCCTACGGGACTCCAGGCAGTGAAGAACTGGGTGAAAAAATTGCCCATGAATTCAAAGATAAACGATATAAAGCTGTGATCATGGAGAATCACGGTGTGGTGCTGGGCGGTACCGACATGATGGATGCCTATCAGCGCTTTGAGACACTGGAGTTCTGCTGTCGTACCATCGTCAATGCAAAACGTCTGGGCAATGTGAACTACCTGTCGGATGAACAGGTATCACAATATGTACATCACCTGCCGACCAATGTGTCTCATTTTATGGACATCGAACATCCCTCCGGAGAACGTGCCATCCGTACCGATATGGTCAACATCATCCGTAGGGCCTGCGATCAAGGTCTGATGATCTCGACCTACGGAACGGTTTCAGTAAGGTGGGGCGATAACAATAACGATTTCCTGATCACACCAAGCAACATTGCCCGCTGGGATATTGTGCCCAGCGACATTGTACAAATCAAAAACGGGATGGCTGAAGCGGGTAAAACACCCAGTCGCTCGGTAGCTTTACATCAGCGAATATATCAGCTCAATCCCCAAATCAATTCCATCATATGCACCCAGCCGGTGAACCTGATGGCACACGCGGTGAGCGGAAGCAAGTTCGACGTGCGTACCATCCCTGAAAGTTGGATCTTTCTGCAGGATGTCCCCTCTATTCCATTTGGGTTGATCTACAATGATGTAGACAGCGTGGCTAAGATGTTCCAAAATAACAGGGTTATCCTGGTGGAGAACGACAGTGTCTTTGTGACTGGCGATAAACTTCTGAATACGTTCGATTATTTGGAGGTGGCTGAGTTCTCGGCCAACTCACTGGTGATGGCAGCCTCCATTGGTCCTCTGCAGCCTATAAGTGATGATGAGATTGAAGACCTGAGGGTTGCATTTAATGTGAAATGATCAAATAAAATCTTCTCTCATTGGACTGAATACATCGATCAGGACACCTGCTTCTATGCATTTTGTCCCATGAGGAAGGTTTGGAGAAATATATATCCCATCTCCCTCTTTCACGACTTTTATTTCCCCATCGACGGTAAATTCAAAAATACCACTTGCCACATAAGTTGTTTGTGAGTGAGTGTGAGAGTGCATTGCACCCACAGCTCCCTCCTGAAATTTTACCTTGACAAGCATGATCTGTTCATCATATCCCATCACTTGCCTTTGCATTCCCGGACCGGCTGGTTTCCATTCCGTGTTGTCCTGAAATAAAAAGGAATTACTTCGTACTGACATTTTATTAAATTTTATAGTAAATATTGCTTGTTGCTTGTATAAATGACTGAAACCACATTTTTTTTCTGACACAATCATTTTGATCCCAGTGTGCGAATTTAGTCAAATAATGCGCAAAATTCAATTTTATCAACCATAAAAGTGACAAAATCAGGCTTTACACGGAATTCTGTAATGATTATTTTTTGCTAATTTTGCGGTTATGAATATCATAATGTCCCCATCTTCCACACCTTCATTTAACCTGGCGACAGAAGAACACCTTTTCTCCAGAAAGGGAGAAGATTTTTTGTTGCTCTATATAAACGAGCCAAGTGTGATCATCGGTTCAAACCAGGCAGTGTTGAATGAGGTCGATCCCGATTTCTGTATTGAACACGATATCCGGATTATCCGTCGCATGTCGGGTGGGGGAGCGGTATATCACGACAAAGGGAATCTGAATTATGCGTTCATTCATGACAGCACTGGTGAACCGTTGAGCGCCCGTTTTCTTGAACCCGTGGTGACAGTACTTCGCGAACTGGATGTGCCTGTGGAGATAGGGAAAAGAAAGGACCTTTGGCTGGATGGATATAAGATATCGGGTACCGCCTCACATATCTCCAGAGGAAGAGAGCTTCATCATGGCACCCTGTTGTACGATACCGATCTGGCGATGTTAAAAAGGGCACTGTCTGCCGAAAACAATCGCCGGGTCGGCAAGGCAACTGTTTCGGTGCCCAGTCCGGTAACCAATATTCGTAACTACCTGACCAGTAACGGTGTCGTTACCTCAGATACCACTGTTTTTCTCGCACGGATTATCACTCACTTCCTATCATACTACGGAGAAAAGGAGACGAGGCCGTTGATGAAAAATACACTGGAAGAGGTTGAACAGTTGCGGCAGGAGAAGTACACCCAACAGAGTTGGAACTACCGGCTCTGATCCTTCTTATTGAATCTCTGCACCCAGACGGAATCCCTGAATAATCCGGTGCGACATACCGATGCCGTCACGCAGGTTGCCAGCGAGGTGGAGGCCTGAATACTGTTTCTCCAACGATGCTACTGTATGAAACCGCTCTTCGGATGACAGCTCATACTGGGGGATCGCATATCGATGGCGGAAGATGCGAATCAGATCAGGCCCTTTCTCCAACGGGAAACCAAGTAAGCGATGGAATGAGCGAACCACCCGTTCCTCAATCTCCCGGTCGGGAAGAACGATGTAATGGCTGTTTCGTATTCCACCCATGAAAAAGGAGAAGAGTATACCCTCCTCAGGACTTCTTCCGATAAAGCAGGAAGAGGGAAAGAGTACGCCCAGGAAATCCTCTTTTTCTTTTGAGGGAATCAGTCCTCCGAAAGCATTGAAGTGAAGTCCATTCCGTTCTTTTACCCCTACTGCAACCTGGATCACCGGTGCATAGCGGAGACTGGTGAGTCGTTTCATCTTGACTTCATCGATAAAGGGTAGTAGTTCTGGCAAATTGTATGCGCCGATGGTGGTTACCAGATGGCGTGAACGGAACATGAGCTGTCTGCCCTGTTGAGTGGTCGTGGTAGTCCAGAGACCGGTCTCCCTGTCGGGAGTAACTTTCACATCCTCTTGTGAGAGAAAGATATTATTTTCACCGATGGCAGCACGCATCGCCAGGGGAAGTTGTTCCATACCGCCGTAGGTGGAGAAGATTCCCTTCCTGGTCTTGTTGCCCGATTGCTTCTTTGTCTCTTTTGCCTTTTGAATACTACCACCAATAAAGCTGCCGTATTGTTGTTCCAGGTTATATAGCTTTGGTAATGCATGGCGTGTGACAAGGGTATGTGGATCGCCGGCGTAGATACCGGAGAGGAAAGGGTCGACCGCATATTCAAGAAACGACCTTCCCAGTCGGCGTATGGTCATTGCTGCAACCGTTTCGTCCGGATCGCTTCCCTTGTGTCGGAAGGGTTCTCCCAGAATCCGCAGTTTGTCGCCCAAAGTGAAGAGTGGGGTCGTGATGCCGCTGGTCAATCCGGAGGGGAGTGAGTAAAACCTTTTCTTCTTCCATATCCAGCGGTTTTCTGCTTCTTTCCTGGCAAATTCGATCTCACATTTTCCTGAAAGGGAGTCGTAGAGTTCCATTACTTCTTCTGATGCGCCGGAGCCGGTGTTGGGACCCGATTCGAAGAGAAAGCCATCTTCATTGTGGGAGGCAATCTGGCCACCCGTACGATCACACTTTTCCAGGATGGCTACGGTAAGCCCTCTTTTCTTAAGTTGCAGTGCGGTGGTCAGCCCTGTGAGGCCACCACCGATAATAACCACATCCCGTTCCATGGTTCCTTTTATATTGGTTTTGAAAATGTCTTGTTGCTGTTTAGGAGCAGAGAATCTAGCGAAGCCGCCACATTTCGCACGTACGGTGACCCTTTTTCTCGCATCACAATCTGATCCTGATCAAAGAAGATGAGGCCATCGTCGGCAAAGCTGCGCATCTTCTCCTCCGAGAAGGCGGTCATCGTCTGTAGTTCTTCCCGGGGTATTCGAAGTCGTCCAGCCAGCTCCTTCCAGTGAATCTCCCCGTTACACATCAGGGTGGTAATCACTTCACGGGTCACCTGCTCCTTACGGTTCAGGTTGTATCCTTTTTTTACAGGCAGATGACCGCTGTGAATTGTTTTCAGATACTCATCAATGCTTTTGGTGTTCTGGGCATAGGCCCCTGTCAACTGGCTGATGGCAGTGACGCCAAAAGCGTAAACCTGTCCCGTGGTTCGGCGTGTACAGTAACCCTGGAAGTTGCGATGTAGGGTACTACTTTCCAGCGCCTGGTAGAGTTCATCCTCTTCTTTCACGTAATGATCGATTCCAATCTGTTTGTAGCCTCCCTGCAACAATAATTCCTGTGCCGCATGGTATAGACGGCTTTTCAGCTCCTCGGTCGGTAGCCCTTTCCGCTCCAGCAGCTTTTGTCGCGGGAAGAGATGAGGTACGTGTGCATAGGAGAAGGTGACCAGTCTGTCCGGTGACAGTGTGATTGCGCGGGCGATGGTGTCAGTGAAGCTTTCCACTGTCTGTAGCGGTAACCCGTAGATGAAGTCGAGGTTGATATGAATCTTTCGCTCCCGAAGCAGAGGAAACAGTTCTTCCATGGGAAGCAGCGACGGGAGACGGTTCGATGCCTTCATCACCGCCGGATCAAAATCCTGGATGCCGAGGCTCATTCTGTTGAACCCTGCATCTATAAGTCGCTCGTAGGCTGATTCATTCATATAACCAGGGTGACACTCGATGGCAATCTCCGGATCATCGATGGTGCCAAAGTGGCTGAAGAGTTTTTCATTGATTGCCTTGATCAGATCGGGATCGAATGAGGAGGGTGATCCACCACCGAAATGGATCTGAGCAATCTTCCTGTTAGAATCGATGTGGCTGCAGACCATGTCAACCTCGCGAATCACCGCCTGCACGTATTGGATGTCGCTGCTACTCCTTGTGCGTGGGTAGGCATTGCAGCCGCAGTAATGACACATACGGTTACAATAGGGAAGGTGTATGTAAAAGGAAAGATGAGCCGGTTCCTGCCGGTTGGAGGCTTCAATTGCGTGAATCAGTTCTTCCTCGCCATAACCCTCGTAAAAAAAGTTGGCTGGCGGATAGCTGGTGTAGCGGGGTACCGGCAGGTTATATTTTTCAATCAGTCCGTTCATATTAAAATTCATCTTTTTCCTCCCGTCGAAACGGTTGGGTAAACAGTACAAAAATAAAAGAAAATAATGCAAGCAGCAGCTCCATGGTAAACAATCCCGAATAGCCGGCTATATCCCCCACGCGGGCACTTACCAGTGTGATGATCATCGCGCTGAGGTGGGTGAACACGATCTGCAGTGTGAAGTCGGTCCCCTCACGACCCTCGCGTACGATGTCCATTGCGGCGGTATTGATCATGGTGGAGGCCATGCCGTAGGTACCCCAGACAAGTGCCACCCCCACCAATATCAGGACATGACTCCCCATGCCGCTTTGCGTGAGCCAGAGAAAGTAGGCTGCGGGTAGGATGATCAATGCCGAGATAATCCGCCGGGAACGTAACTTCCCTTTTTTACGTATGAAAATGCCTGTAAGAAAGGCGGAGAGGATACCGGTGGAGACACCAAAAATACCCACCATGGCTCCAATTTCTTTCATCTGATAACCCCTGTCCACAAGGTAGGGGCTAAGAGAGGAGAGGATGCCGATCAGTCCCCCGTAGAAAAGGATGAGAAAGAGGATCTGTCGCCAGATATGTTTTTGGGTGAAAAAGAGCAGCATGTCGCGTGAAGTCACTTTCTCTCTTTTTTTTCGTTTTTTGAGGATAATCCCTCTGTTAAATGCCAGAGGTAAAAGTGCGATCAGCACGAATATGGCTAGCCATGGAAGAAGGTTCGACCAGCCAATACGGTGAAAGAGTAACAGCAGGAAACCTCCTCCCACCATGCTACCGGTAAAAGAGCCCATCGACTGGATACTGTTGAGAAGACTACTGTTTTTTCGTTCAAATGATCGGGCAGCCATTGCGTCGGTGGCGATATCCTGTGTGGCGGAGGAGATGAAAGCGAATAGAATAAGTATGATGACCAGCGTGAAGTGTGTCTTCACGTTAAGCATGGCCACCCCAAAGATGATCAGGGCATAGAGGATCTCCGAAACAATGATCCACCGTTTATAGTCGGAAACACTTTCTGTTTTGCTGTCCACCAGCGGTGACCAGAGAAATTTGAGGATCCAGGGCAGTTTGATCAGCTTGAGTAGGGCGATGGCAAAGAGTGAATAATCGCCTTGCCGCATCAACACTGGTAGTGCCGTGGCGAAGAAGCTCATCGGAATCGATTGGGCGATGTAGAGCGTGAAGAAAGTGAAGAGATTGCTTGTTGTTCTCTGACTCATGTCTTATATCTCTAAAATGAGTAGTCAATAGTAACTCCCATTGTGAAAGGTTTGATCGGCTTGCCCAGGCTGCGGCCTGCCGATTCGAAATAATATCCCAGTTGTCTCTCGTTCAGGATATTCTTACCCCAAAGCTTCACACGTACTGATTCTTTTTCAACGGTGGTACTGACATCCAATAAGCCGTAAAAGTTCTGTTTCACCCTGTTGTCTTCGTGCCAGTAGCGTTCTCCCATGCCGCTATACTGTGCCTGTAACAGCAGTCGATCGCTGATCGCCGTATGCCAGTCAATCCTATGCTCCGCCCCGATAGTGAGGGTGTGGCGGGGCACAAAAGGAAGGAAGTTGCCGCTGTAGTCAATATCCTCACTGTATTTGTAGCTGCGGAAGGTAGCGTGGGTGTAGCCGTAAGTGAGATACAGCAGTGAGGCGTCCGTGGGCAGTAGTTTCAGCGAGAGCTCAGCGCCCTTGCTTATGGAGTGTCCGGCATTTCGGATTTTTATCCCCTGCAGGTCGAGCAGTTGCTTGACCTGCTGGCTGCTGATGTCGATGTAAAACAACGATACCTCTGCCAGCAATCTGTTTTTGAAGAAAGAGGTTTTGCTCCCTATTTCATAGTTCCAGCTCTTTTCCGGGTCAAAAATTCGTTCGCTTTCTTTTTCGAAAACGGTGTTGAAGCCACCTGTCTTGTATCCCCTGGCCCAGGTGGCGTATAGCTGGCTTTCGCTACCAAAACGGTACTGAATCGTCACTTTGGGTGTCCACTGTGAAAAGGTGAGCGGAGAGTCATACTGGTTACGCAGTATAATGGTGTCGCTTGTCAACTTGTTTTCGATATGGATGGAACGGGCTTTTTCGAAGTCGTACCGTATTCCTCCCTCCAGTGTTAACCGGTTTGTGATCTGTAGTTCTGACCGGTGGTAGAGGGCGAAGCCACTATTCAGATCATCAAACCGTTTCTCCAGCTGATAGGGTGGCCGAGCCATCTGGAGGAAGACATCGGTACTCCTGTCGATGTCATGACGAAAGGCAAAAATTCCGAAGTTCCAGCCATAGATGCTCTCCGACACATCCCTTACATTGATTTCCTGTGATAGAAGACGTTGTTTTTCTCCCTGTATAGCATAATAAAGATCGCGTGGTGAGGCATCCTGGTCCACCTCGTAGGTGTCATTCAGCAACTGCAATGAGGTCTGTGAACGGATCCAGAGGTGTGCATTGTGGTAATCGGCCTGAAGTCCGGCGTCATAGATCAATCGTTCATAGTCACTGGGGTGATTGAACGAGACAGAATCCACATCGTTTAGCTGGCTGTTCACTGTCCCATAACCGAAAGCACCTTGATTCACTTTTTCCAGGCTCTGCTGCAGGCGGAAGCTCAGGTCGTGACGGGGGCGCCACTCAAGCCTGTTACTCAGTGAGACGGCGTTGAGCCAGTCGGTTGTTTTGCCGTTGTATCTGTTGATAATGAAGCCATCGGAGTGGTGGTAGTCACTTGTGAGTCCCCAGGCGAAATGTTCCCCTTCTTTCTTACGGTGCGACAGCGTAATACGTGTTTCATTATGGCTGCCATAGCTGAGTCGCAGCTGTGTTCCCTGTTTGCGAAACGGAGAAACGGTATATATCAGGATGATGCCCCCCATCGCATTACGACCAAAGAGCGTTCCCTGGGGTCCGCGTAAAAACTCAATCTTCTCGATATCAGCCAGACTGATATCAAATGAGGATTTCTCGAAATGGGGGATGTCGTCCACATACATGGCCACCCCCGGAGCGTTGATCAGTGAGCCGACACCCCGTACAAAAACCGAAGAGGTGAGTCGTGAATCACGGTCGATCATGATGAAGTTGGGTATAGAGGCCGAGAAATCCTTCATGTCGTTGAGTTGTCGCCGTTGCAGGGTCGTGCCATCGAGGGTGGTGGAGGCTACCGGTATCCGCCAGCTGGCGTGGGGTAGCTTGATACTGGAGACGACGATACTGTCGAGGTTGTACTGGCGCAGTGTGTCGGTTTCATTTGCCCTGGATATGAAAGGAAAAACGTAAAGAAACAGCGCAATATACCTAATCAGATGGTGTTGTTTGATTGTCTTCATGCAGAGCATTGTCGCGTGAACCGATTTGGGCCACAGATTTTAATTTTCTTACAGGGTGACAAAGGAAGACAATCTATGGTGATTGCACAATCACCACTTTTAGTGATATTGGCTATTTATTTATTCCGGACATTGAAAAAACGACCTTGCCAGGTATCCATTTCCCGAAATCGTTTCAGTATCTTTTCCCGCACCTCGTAGTTTTTCAGTCCCCAATCGGGAGCGATCAACAGTTTTGCGGGCGACTGCGAGGTGAACCGTTCAATGTAGATGTCAGGATGAAGTCGCTCTGCAAAGCGTACACAGAGATCAATATATTCATCCAGTTTGAACAGGGTGAACGATTCTGGTGACAGTTTATACTCCCTTGCCATTGCTGTGTATCGTATGATCTGTAGCTGATGCAGCTTGAGGGTAGTGAGTGGTAGTTCAGAAAGGCGATCGGCGTGATGCAGTATATCTTCTTCTGTTTCGCCCGGAAGTCCCAGAATCATATGCGCTCCTACGGGAATTTTCCTTTCTGCCGTTTTACATATCCTTTCTGCCGACTCTTCATAGGTATGCTGCCGGTTCACCCGTTCCAGCGTTTTATTTAATGTCGATTCCACACCATATTCCACCAATACGAATGTTTTTCTGCTGAGCATTTCAAAGTAATCGAGCAATTGGTCAGGCATACAGTCGGGGCGGGTACCCACGATCAGTCCCACCACACCGGGGTATGCAAGTGCCTCCTCATATTTGTCGGTCAGTGAGTCTATGCTGTCGTACGTGTTGGTATAGGATTGAAAATAGGCCAAATATTTCATCTCCGGATATTTCCGGGAGAAGAAATGGATGCCGTCGGCCATTTGTTCTGTAATGGTTTTGGTCGGCTTGCCATAACCGGGACTAAAACTCTGGTTATTGCAGTAGGTACATCCGCCAAGTCCTTTACTGCCATCCCGGTTGGGACAGGTGAACCCTGCGTTGATGGAGATCTTCTGTACTTTATAGGGAAATCGTGCCGAAAGATATTCCGAGAAATCACGATATGGTTTGTCGTTTAAAGACACCTGCTCTGATTTTAGTCTGCAAAGATAACGAAAAATAAGAAACGGGAACATGACATCCCGCCATATTCCCGTTCATGTGTATATATTGAAAAGTAGAGTTTTTTTACGGGAGCACATCAAACATCTTCTCTCAAGAATTATTTCCGTGGAGCATATGAATTCAATGTGACCATGATATTCCCGGGATTTTTTATGAAACTGACTTTAGTCGTTCCTTTGTCGCTGTTTTTTTCATAAGTCTCCACCCGGTTTTTTCCGTTTCTTACGATTGAAACTTGTTCATACTTGTCGGCTTTGAGTGCATTTTCTACTTCCCGGGTAAAACTTTCATCAAGCGATTTGTCAGCTGAATTCAATGTAAGCATTTGGCGTCCAGTGCTTATTGACGATTTGCTAAGCTCCCATACTTCGATACTTTCCAAATCGTTTAATCTGTCCATCATATTTGCTTTTTTCTGGAATACATAATTAAATCGCTCATCCTCCATATACTTATCGAACAATTTTTCGAGTTGTTGAGCCGATATGGTCGTGGCAAAAGCGAGCATTACGAACATAATTGAGAAAATTTTTTTCATTTTTTTTACAGGGTTTTTAAGTTATTGATTATCATATTTTATATGATTAATTTTTTGTGATAAATCGTCAAAAATTTTATCGGCATCCATCTCTTTTTGTATTGTATTTGCTTTCACTAAAGGTTCATAGCTGGTACGGATGATTTCATTGGCTTGCATAAACATTTTATTGGCATATACTTGTGCTTTATGCGGGTCGGATATTGCCTTTCCATGGATAAAAACCACGTAATCGTCGGAAGATATTTCGGTTTTGTTTTTGAACGGGAATAAAATAACACCCAGAAGAATAACTGCCGCGATGCTTGCTGCTGAAATCCACAGTTTTCGAATTAGAAATGGCTTTTTATTGTTCTTCTTGACGGGAATAACAAAAATGGGAGCAACAATTTGCTTTTCTACGTCGAAAGCAGCAAACATGGGTTTATATACTTCATGTTGAGGTAAAACAGTATTGCTTTGGAAATATTCCTTCAGTCTTTTTTCCTCTTCAGGCAATGCCGTTCCTTCGAAATAAGCGTTCAGTATATCATTTACGTTGTTCATAAATCATTGTCTCCTTTTGTTGAAAGGTAAGAATCATTTCACGTATTTTTTTTCGGGCCCGCGACAAATTAGCAGTAACGGCGTTTTCTGTGATCGACATTATTTCTGAAATTTCCGTCACCTCCATCTCTTCCACATCTTTCATACGGATAATGGTTCGTTGCATTTCGGGAAGCGAATTAATCATTCTGTTGATGGTATTTACCGTGTCAGCCTCTTCGGTAAGCTGGTGTGGACCGGGCGCAGGGTAGGTTGCGTTGGGGGAAAGTTCTCCGTTTGGTTGCTGCTTGCGAAGCATATCCAGACAGAGGTTTCGCATCGATGTAAGCAAAAATGCCTGTGGGTTTTCGATCATCATCAGTTGTTTACGTTTTTCCCATAAACGCATCATCAACTCCTGATACGCATCCTTTGACAGATTTTCATCTTTCAATACCGAAAGTGCCATACGATACAGCTTATCGGAATAACAAAGGATTTGATGTTGAAATTGCTGAGCGTTCATACATAATAGACGTGAAACAGGGAAAATTCTTACATCAATCGGCGTTTTTTTTCAAAGATAACATAAAAATCAAGTTGACAGATCACGTAACGGTCAGAAGGTCTGGAAACATGTTTCCTATGCAAACTATCCATTACCAGAGGTTTTTACATAAAAAAACCGGGGCATCACATGGTGTGATACCCCGGATAGAATAGGTTTTATAAAAAGATTATGCTTCTTTTTCAGTGTCAGCTTTGGCGTCCTCTTTCACTTCAGCTTCCGGTGCATCTGCAACCTCAGCTTCCGGTACCTCAACGGTTTCGGTCTCCGTTACTTCTACAGCCTTGGGAGCCTCTTCCTTTTTCACTTCAGCTTTGGCAGCTTCTTTCTTGAAAGCTTCCACCTTCTGGTTGTCGAGCTTCTCTTTTAGTGCAGCCAGTTCTTCAATGTCGCCCAACGTGGTTTTCTCCATTGCAGGAATTGCTGCTGCTACTTCGTTTCCACCTTCTTTCTTGCCACCGCGTTTTGCTTTCTTTCTGGAATCGTCGCCCGTGATATCTTCGTGGATACGGCTGTGAGAAACAATGATTCGTTTGGCATCTTTGTTGAACTCAATCACCTTAAATTCGAGCTTCTCATCCACCTGGGCCTGTGAGTTATCTTCTTTCACCAGGTGTTTGGGAGTCGCAAACCCTTCCACACCATAGGGCAGAGAGATCACGGCACCCTTGTCGAGCATTTCCACGATGGTTCCTTCGTGAATGGATCCTACTGTAAAGATTGTTTCAAAAACATCCCACGGGTTTTCTTCCAGTTGCTTGTGACCCAAGCTTAAGCGGCGATTTTCCTTGTCGATATCGAGTACCTGAACTTCAATGGAAGCTCCAATTTCGGTCACTTCACTCGGATGTTTGATCTTCTTGGTCCACGACAAGTCGGAGATATGTATCAATCCTTCTACACCTTCTTCAATTTCCACGAAAGCGCCGAAGTTGGTAAAGTTACGTACGGTAGCCGTATGGGTGCTGCCCACCGGATATTTCACTTCAATGCTGTCCCATGGATCCGGTTTCAGTTGTTTCACACCAAGTGACATTTTGCGTTCATCGCGGTCTAGGGTGAGGATCACTGCTTCCACTTCTTCACCTACGGACATAAAGTCCTGTGCACTATGAAGATGTTGTGTCCAGCTCATTTCCGATACGTGAATCAATCCTTCCACACCGGGTGCAATTTCTACAAACGCACCGTAATCGGCAATGACCACTACTTTTCCTTTCACAATGTCGCCTACCTTCAGCGTTTCACTCAATGCATCCCATGGATGGGGTGTTAATTGTTTCAAACCGAGTGCAATACGTTTTTTCTCATTGTCGAAGTCGAGGATTACCACATTGATCTTGTCATCAAGCTGTACAACCTCTTCGGGATGCTGAATACGTCCCCAGGAAAGGTCGGTAATGTGTACCAGACCGTCTACGCCGCCCAGGTCCACAAATACACCGTAAGAGGTAATGTTTTTGACCACTCCTTCGAGTACCTGTCCCTTTTCGAGCTTCGAGATAATTTCTTTTTTCTGTTGTTCCAGTTCTTCCTCGATGAGGGCTTTGTGTGAAACAACCACGTTCTTGTATTCAGGGTTTATTTTTACTACCTTGAATTCCATTGTCTTATCTACAAATATATCGTAATCGCGGATCGGCTTCACATCGATTTGTGATCCGGGGAGGAATGCTTCGATGCCGAACACATCCACTATCATACCGCCTTTGGTACGACATTTGATATATCCCTTGATAATTTCGTTGTTCTCAAGCGCTGCATTGACACGATCCCAGGAACGTGATGCACGTGCTTTCTTGTGTGAAAGGATCAACTGTCCTTTTTTGTCTTCCTGGCTTTCGATGTATACTTCTACTTCATCGCCAATTTTCAGATCGGGGTTGTAACGGAATTCATTCATCGATACCACACCATCGGATTTATAACCGATATTTACAACCACCTCGCGTTTGTTCATGGAGGTTACAGTACCTGTCACGACTTCTTTGTCATTGATCTTACTCAATGTATTGTCGTAGCTTTCGGTAAGTTTTTCTCTGTTTTCTTTGCTGTAAGGATCACCTTCAGCATACGCAGCCCAATCGAAATCTTCTACCGGAGCTACACTTTTCAGGTTTTCAGTCATTTTGTAATAAAATAATTTACTTTAAATAGTGAGACATTATGTTGCTTATAAAAAAAGTGGTGCAAAGATAATTGGTTTTTTGTTAAAAGCCAAGTTAATAACCAACTATTTCGTTAAGCGAATTGTGCAGAGCCAAGCTTTGCTTGAGCTATGCTATCGTTTCCCCCGATATTACAATAGCAAGCCCTGCTGTACCTTCTGACGCGTGGACATACCGGCAATCTGCTCCACCAGTTTTAGTGCGAAATCAAATACCAGTCCGGGACCTTTACCAGTGGTAATGTTTCCGTCCACCACCACATTTTCGCCGGTAACCTTCGCGCCAATCAGTTCCGGTTCGAAACCGGGATAGCAGGTGACCCGTTTACCCTCCAGCAACCTCAGCCCTCCCAATACCATGGGTGCCGCACAGATGGCGGCAATCTGTTTTCCCTTCGCATTAAATTCCAATAGAAGGTTTTTCAGTCCTTCGTGTTCATTCAGATGCTTTGCGCCAGGCATTCCTCCCGGTAACACCAGTACATCTAACGTTGATAAATCTGCTTTATCGAAGGTCGTGTCGGCAACAACAGGAATGTTGTGGGCACCGGTCACTGTTTTATCATGAGTAACAGCGATGGTTTCTACGGGTATCTGTGCTCTCCGTAAAATATCGAGAGTGCCGAGCGCTTCAATTTCTTCAAATCCGTTTGCTAAAAACAAGGCTACTTTCTTCATAATTTCTCTGTTTTAAAGTCCGGATATGCTGGACAGGGTTTTAAACTTATACTGCCGACAGGAACAGATGTACACCGTACGGCGCAGAAATAGCTGTGATTATTTCAGGTTGAACTTGTAGGTGATAGTCCCCCGCTGATTGTTGGAAGTAGGTACTGTGTTGAACTTCGTATTTTTGGCAGCACGCAACGCTTCATTTCGAAGTGCGGTGTTTGGCGTATTTGTTCCGCGTCCTATTTCAGCATTGATCACATTCCCTTTGGGGTCTACGGTGATATTTACAACCACGGTGCCGTAATCATTCACTGTATAGCGGGGTTGTATCAGCCCTCCGCTACCCACACTGCGGCCTCCCAGGTCGTAAGAACCTATGCCGCCTGTGCCGGTGGGTGCTCCCTGCGTGGAATTACCGGTGGAAACGCCTTGTGTGCCGCTGCCTTGGGTGTTGCCCCGACTGCCGGCGCTCTCACCAAAGAGACCCGACATCTGTTGGTTGATCTCTCTTTTGCGAGTTTCTTCAGCAATTCTGAGTCTTTCTGCCTCCTGCTGTCTCCTGCGTTCTTCCGCCAGTTGAGCCTGACGGCGCGTCTCTTCCCGTTTTGCTTCCACATCAATGGTCGGTTGTGTGGTTTGGGTAATCATCGGCTCATTGGGCCTGTATTCGGGAATGGCTGGTGCTTGTGCTTGTGACGGAGCAGGGGTTACTTCTACCATCGGCGCCTCGGTAGTACCGAAAGCATTTTCGGTAGCGCCAAACATCACGGGGATTCCTTCCAGCTCCTGCGGCGGTGTGGCCATGGTGAAATATGAAAATATAAGCAGAAGCAGGAGCAACACCGCGAAGATTGTTGTTCCCACCAAACCACCTATTTTTTCCCGGGTAATCTCCATGTCACTTTAATTAGGCCTGGTCATCAGCACCATTTTAAATTTATTCTGATTGGCGATATCCAGAATACGCACAATCTCCTTGTAGGGCACGTTCTCATCGGCATAAAGCGCCACGAAAATATTGGGGTCGTTTGTGTATGCCGATTGCAGAAATGGGGTGATGGCTTCAAAGGGGACCTGCCGCTCCGTCTCGTTGGCATTGGCCACATAATAATTCAGGTCCTTGTCGATGGTCACACGGGTAATAGGTTTTGCCTGCGTCTGTTGCTGTGCTCTGGGCAACAACACCTGAATGGCATTCGGTACCACAATCGTGGAGGTGATCATGAAGAAAATAAGCAATAAAAAGATCACATCGGTCATGGATGCCATGCTGAAATTTGTTTCTAACTTAAATCGCTGTTTTAATGCCATCTCTTCAATATGCTAATATTACTAATGTGCCAATCTACTAATCTGTTAATCTGCTAATCATTTACGCTACCGGCTCGTTCAGAATGTCCATGAACTCCATGATCTGCATCTCGAGCCTGTTTACGATACCTTTGATTCGCGTGGCAAGGTAGTTGTAGGCAAACAGGGCAATGATGCCCACAATCAGTCCGCCAACAGTAGTAATGAGTGCCTCGTATATCCCTGTAGAGAGAATGCTTACATTTACGTTGCTTCCGGCGCTTGCCATGTTCATAAATGCTTTCACCATACCAGTCACCGTTCCGAGGAAACCGACCATCGGGGCACCCGAAGCAGAAGTGGCCAATACTGGAAGTCCTCTCTCCAGCTTTGAGATTACGATATTACCCTGATTCTCAATGGCTGACATTACGTCTGTCGTAGGCCTTCCCAGACGAGAAATTCCCTTCTCCACCATCTGGGCGGAAGGAGTGCCGGTATTCCGACAAAGTGCCAGTGCAGCATCAATCTTCCCATCGTGAATATAGTCCTTGATCCGGTTCATAAAAGAACTGTCTTCCTTGCCTGCTTTGTTGATGACCAGCGTTCTCTCTATCAGCACGTAAATCGTCATCAACAGCAGAATGAGCAGTACAATCATCAGCCATCCGCCCTTTAGTGCGAGATCGAATGCGTTCATGGCTACAGCCTCTGTTTTTACGGTTGTTACCTGCTGCACGGTGTCGTAGATTGCTTGAGCAGTATCTGTCGGTAAGGGAATTTGAAGAAGATTCATACGATATTTTATTTCCTTGTTAGTCAGTGAAACTATTAAATTGAATCTGGTGGAACAGAAACGTGTTTCGCCAGGTTATGGCTCGTCTGAAAAAGTCCGCAATAAAGGTAATAGTTTTTGTCATGTTAATCCTTTGTTGCAGGCTCTTTTAAACAATATTTATACGCTTTTATTGTTTTTTCCAAACCCAGGTAGAGTGCGTCACAGATGAGCGCATGTCCTATGGATACTTCCTTTATCCAGGGGATGCTGGTATAAAACCATTGGAGATTGTCAAGATTCAGGTCATGCCCCGCATTCACTCCCAATCCAAGATTCTTTGCCAGTATAGCAGCTTCCAGGTAGGGAGCAACGGCTTTTTGCCGGTCAGCCGAAAAAGCTTCGGCATAGGGCCCTGTGTAGAGTTCTATGCGGTCGGTTCCGATCTGTGAAGCCATGCGGATCATCTCTGGATTCGGGTCTACGAAGATGGAGGTACGTACACCGATCGACTGGAACTCATTCACAATGTCGGTCAGAAAATCCTTATGTGTAACCGTGTCCCATCCCGCGTTGGAGGTGATGGCATCGTGGGCGTCGGGTACGAGGGTTACCTGCGTAGGTCTTATTCGTTGGATGAGTGAGATAAATTCAGGGGTGGGATTTCCCTCGATGTTAAATTCGGTATGAACTTTTGCCTGCAGATCAAACACATCGTTGTAGCGAATGTGTCGCTGATCGGGCCTCGGGTGCACAGTGATTCCTTCTGCTCCAAAGAGTTGGCAATCTACGGCTACCTGCACCACATCAGGGATATTTCCACCGCGGGCATTTCGCAGAGTCGCAATTTTGTTTACGTTTACGCTTAATTTTGTCATATTTTTTTACAAACAATCCGTCACAAAGAGGTGAATTCGCAAATTTTTGCCATCTTTGTAAAACAGTACAAAAGTAATACGAATTAACCGTTTTACGCAATGTCGGTCAAAGAATTTATCAATAAACAGATCGAAAAGTTCGCATCACCACTTACGCCAGAGCAGTTTACAGAGCTGACAGAAACTGAAAATTCGCTGCTTATTCTGGAGGTTCCGTTGAAAGATTATACGCTCACCGAGATCGCGCGCATTGTGGAAAGTAACAATGCTCACGTGACGGCTCTCTCTGTGATGCCGATCTCGGGAGGGATTGACCTTCTGGTATCGCTGAAGCTAGACATTAATGATCTATCCGCAGTATTGCGGAGCTTTGAAAGATTCAATTACCGGATAGTTTACTATTATATGCGTGAGGGAGAGGTGACCGACACCCAGAAAGAACGGTTGGATGAACTGTTGTATTACCTTGAAATGTAAATAGTTCGTAACTGATTTTCAAAAAAGATTTTGAAAGGAAAAAGATGAAGTTTGCATTATTCGGGAGCATGTTCCCCGACAGAACGGCCAAAGCGGAAGAACAGATATTCGGCGTATGTGATGCAATCAAACGGTATGGTGGTGAATTGTATCTGCCCGAGAATTTTTTCCTTTCGCTGACCGGACACATCCAACAAAAGGTAGGTCTCCTTTGTGAATTGGTTGAGACCCTGCCGGATGTGGATATGGTGGTGAGTGTAGGTGGCGACGGAACGTTTCTGCGTACTGCGACCACCGTGGGTGACTCAGGCATTCCTGTGCTGGGTATAAATACGGGGCGACTGGGTTTTCTTGCTGCCATCAACTATGCCGATGTGGAAGAGACATTGCAGGAGGTGATGAAGAACGCTTACAAAGTACAGGATCGTACGCTGCTGAAGCTGACGACCGATGAAACTTTTCCCCCGGAGTATTTCAACAACCATGCACTGAATGAAGTGGCTCTTTTGAAGCAGGACACGGCCTCCATGCTTTCCATTCACGCCTATATCAACAACGATTACCTGACTTCTTATCAGGCAGACGGATTGGTCATTTCCACTCCTACCGGCTCTACGGCTTATTCGCTGAGTATCGGCGGATCCATTCTCTCACCCACCACACCCAGTATTATCCTCTCAGCCATTGCACCTCATAACCTTACCTCGCGCTCGCTGGTGGTGGACGACAGCAGCATCATTTCCCTGAAAGTGGAAAGTCGCAGTCATACGTTTCTGGTGTCTGTCGATGGACAGTCCCGGGTGCTGGACGAGATAGTCAATATCCAGGTCAGAAAAGCGGATTACACACTGCGTGTAGTGAAGCGGATCGGACATACGTTTTATGAAACACTTCGTGATAAACTTATGTGGGGAGCAGACGTAAGAAAGGAGCAGAAATAAATCTGCTCCTTTCTTATGTCCGTCTATTGTCTGTTTCCAATCGGTGTTGGCTGCCTCATTCCGATGATTTCCCTTCCGGTTCATCTTCCCGGTATGGCAGGTATTTATCGAGGGCGCGAATCATCAGGTAAAAGAGTGCCATGAAAATGAAAATTCCCCCAATACCGAGTACTGCAATCAATAATGCTAATTCTAATGTTGCTGTCATAATATTCTTTTTTAAGCAAGTAAAGGAACCAGGGTCAGAATAATTCCTCCGGCCACCACCGAGCCGATCTGTCCACCTACGTTGGCACTGATAGCCGGCATAAGCAGGTAGTTATAGGGATCCTCTTTCTGTCCCATCTGATGAATCACACGGGCCGACATTGGGAAAGCGGAAATACCGCATGCACCCACCATCGGATTAATTTTGTTGCCTTCTTTCCTGAACAGATTCAGGAACTTTGCAAAAATCACACCGCCAAATGTGTCAAAAATAAAAGCAAACAAGCCCAGTGCAATGATAAACAATGTATCGAGGCGGATAAAACGTTCAGCTGTCATCGTGCTGGCAATGGTGATGCCCAGAAGTATGGTCACCAGACTCGATAACTCGTTTTGTGCCGACAGTGAAAGCTTGTTCAGTACGCCACACTCGCGAATGAGGTTGCCAAACATCAGAAAACCAATCAATGCCAATGATGAAGGAGCGATAATTCCAGCAGCAATTGTGATCACAATGGGGAAAGCAATCAGTGCCTTCTTAGATATCTTCTTGTTGTTGTTGCCGGTCATCCTGATCAGTCGCTCTTTTCTTGAAGTAAGCAACCTGATGACAGGAGGCTGAATAATGGGGACAAGCGCCATATAGGAGTAGGCTGCCACAGAGATGGGCCCAAGCAGGTTGGGAGCAAAGCGGGATGCCACCACAATGGAGGTGGGGCCGTCGGCGGCGCCGATAATACCAATGGAAGCCGCTTCGCGGATGTCGTAGCCCATCAAAGCAGCCACCACCATGGTGAGAAAGATTCCAAACTGCGCTGCTGCCCCAAACAACAGCAGAGAGGGATTTCTGAACAGGGGCGAGAAGTCGATCATCGCCCCGATCGCGATAAATATCAGCAGAGGGAAGATCTCCGTCGCGATACCTGCTTCAAAAAAAACATTGAGCACACCCTCAACTGCCTGGCCTGTGGCAGGGTCAATCTGCGTAAGTGCAGAGGAGAGGGGTATATTCACCAGAATAGCGCCGAATCCCATCGGCAGTAACAATGTCGGTTCATAATTTTTGGCGATGGCCAGGTAAATAAGAATCAAACCGACGCTGATCATCACCAGATGTTGCCATGTCATGCCTGCAATGGCAGGCAATAGTTGTTCCAATCCCATAATTGTTGTTGATTACTCCTTTTAATCGTTATGTACTATATCACTTTTTTGTTTCTCATATTTGGGCACGGATTACTTACCCCGAAAATCTATTTAATAGAGGAATCCCAGCATCAATCCGGCAGCTACCGCCGATCCGATTACACCGGCCACATTGGGCCCCATGGCATGCATCAGCAAATGGTTCGTCGAATCATACTCGAGTCCCACAATCTGCGACATTCTGGCTGATCCCGGGACAGCCGATACGCCTGCATTGCCAATGAGCGGGTTTATCTTGTTACCCTCTTTTAAAAAGAGGTTGAAAAATTTCACGAACAACACACCCGCACAGGTAGCGATACTGAATGCAAGGGCCCCCAGGAGGAAAATTTTAACGGATGCCGCAGTCAGAAACGTGGTGGCCTGCGTGGATACGCCAACCATCAAACCCAACAGGATCGTTACAATATCCACCATCGGTCCTCGGGCCGTCTCTGCCAGACGTCGCGTAACACCCGATTCCTTCAGCAGATTCCCAAAAAAAAGCATACCCAGCAGCGGTAGTCCCGAAGGAACCAGAAAAGCGGTCATCAGCAAACCGACAACCGGGAAGATGATCTTCTCGCTCTGAGATACCACACGTGCCGATTTCATGCGAATGAGTTTCTCTTTTTTTGTCGTCAGCAGCCGCATGAAGGGAGGTTGCAGAATCGGAATCAATGCCATGTAAGAATAGGCCGAAATGGCCACAGCTCCCAGCAGATGAGGAGCCAGCTTCGAGGTGAGGAAAATGGCCGTAGGACCATCCGCTCCACCGATAATGCCGATTGAGGCTGCCTCGTTGGGTTCAAATCCCAACTGCAGGGCAATGATGTAAGCTCCAAAAATCCCAAACTGACAGGCCGCACCCACCAGTATCAACTTGGGATTGGCAATCAGTGCAGAAAAATCGGTCATGGCCCCTATACCCAGGAAAATCAGCGGTGGATACCAGCCTTTCTCTACGCCCTGATACAAAATATTCAACACCGATCCCTCTTCGTAAACTCCTATTTCGAGGTTAGCCGAGAGGTCAAAAGGAATATTTCCGACCAGAATTCCAAATCCGATGGGTACCAACAGCAAAGGCTCAAATTCATAACGAATAGCCAGGAATATAAACAGAATACCAAAGAGGATCATAATGACATGACCTGATTCCACATTGGCAAATCCCGTGTTATTAAAAAAGGTGGTTAGATTGTCAATTAAAAAGTCGATGAAGTTTCCCATATGGTTATCCGACTATTACAATCAGTTCAGAACCTTCCAGTACAGAATCACCTTTCCTGACTTTTATTTCCTGCACCGTGCCGTCTTTGTCCGCAATGATATTGTTTTCCATTTTCATGGCTTCCAGAATCAGCAACTTCTGGCCTTTTTTTACTTTATCTCCCACGTTGCAGGTAATGTCGAGTATGATACCCGGAAGCGGGGATTTTAAAGAGTTTGCACTGGCTGGGGATGCCTGTTTTGTAACAGGCGAATGTACTTCCGGACTTGGCGCACCTGCTTGCGCTGCTTTTTTAAAAGGAGAGGTCATTTGCTTCTTTACTTTTTTTTCAATGCCGACCTTATAGGGAGTACCGTTTACTTCCACATCAGCTGTCTCATCGTCCACATTATTTACAACAACGTTGTAAAGACTCCCGTTAATCCTGTATTTATATTCTTTCATACGATATTATTTTTTTTATTAAAGTGAATGGAATATTCGTATTTGTCAAAAGAGCATGGTCAGACTTGTTTAAGCCATGCAATGGCGCACGAATATCTTAATTTATTTTCTCGGTGTTTGTCTCAATCCGTAAATCTTGGAACTCCATGGAGAATAATTCCTGTTAATTTTATTAAAGGTGAGTATGGTATGCTCAAAGTCGTGCACATCACTCTGTTCCTCATGAAGTGCCATAAAGATGGCTGAGAGTACTTCTCCCGGAATTTCATTCGTTTCGGGTTTAACCCCTTCCGTAACTGTTGTATCCTTCTCTTTTTTCCTTTTGTTTAAACCGACGGAACCTTTTCCTACCAGCTTAAATACAATGTACAGTAAAACAAGAGCCAGAAATACAACCAACATTGATGTTATTGTCATAGATGCTCCAAATTTATCTTGGTGTTTAAATCTTTCGACTTTTTCGTTTTTGTCGAGTGTATAATTATTGGTACTGGGGGTAACTTTTTCCAGAACAGCAAGCATATTCGCTCCTTCCCGGTTAAATTTTACCCCGTCTGTTTTGTAACCCCACGAGACATCCGGTAACTGACCTTTTGGTATGGTCACTTCGTCGATCAGTTTCGTTCCGCTTTCATCGTACAATGCAATATAATTCTCCGCATCCGGATTCAGCTCAAAACTAATGTAGAATGTACCCTGATAGGGTTTGTTGTTCGCCCAAAAAAGTACATGCTGATGCGGTGCCAGTTTGGTGAGCACATCACCCTTTGGTATCGGATATTTTCTGGGATTCGATCTGTCGTTCGTAAGAAAAAGCCCGCCCAAGTCCTGTGTCTTGGCGGTATTGTTGAATATTTCGATCCATCCGCTTCTCTGTCCGTAATCATCTACGTAATTCTGTTCATTGATCACCAACACTTCATTGATGACGAATCTCGGATTCTGAACCCGGCTTGAACAGGCGATACATAGTGGTAAAATAAGGAAGAATGCAAGATGTTTTGATAATTTCTTCATGCGCTTTTTCTTACAAGGGAAGATTGTCGTGCTTCTTGGGCGGATTCTGAAGTTTCTTTGTTAATGTCTGCTGCAAGGCACGAATGATCCGGAATCGGGTATTCCTGGGCTCAATCACATCGTCGATGTAGCCATATCTGGCTGCCTCATATGGGTTGGCAAAGAGATTGTTGTACTCTTGCTTTTTCTCCTCAATCACAGCAGCCTGCTTTTCTGGATCGCTCTCCTTGGCGATATCCTTGCTGTAAAGTACTTCAACAGCCCCATCGGCTCCCATCACTGCGATCTCGGCGCTCGGCCATGCGTAGTTGATATCTCCCCTGAGCTGCTTACAACTCATCACGATGTGTGCTCCGCCATATGATTTACGCAGGGTGACGGTAATTTTGGGTACGGTGGCTTCACCATAAGCATACAGTAATTTGGCACCGTGTGTAATGACACCGCCATATTCCTGACCTGTTCCGGGAAGGAAACCGGGAACATCTACCAATGATACGATGGGTATGTTGAATGCGTCGCAGAAACGAACGAAGCGTGCTCCTTTACGTGATGCATTGATGTCAAGCACTCCGGCAAGGAATTTGGGCTGGTTTGCTACGATACCTACCGACTGGCCATTGAAACGGGCAAATCCCACGATAATATTTTTTGCATAGTCGGCATGTACCTCCAGAAATTCTCCTTTGTCGATGATTGCCCCGATCACTTCGTACATGTCGTAGGGTTTGTTCGGGCTGTCAGGAATGATTTCATTCAATCCGTCTTCGAGTCGATCGATGGGGTCATCGTTTTCATACAGAGGAGCTTCCTCAAGATTGTTTTGCGGAATGAAGCTCAGCAGCTGGCGGATCACTTTGATGCCGTTCTCTTCTGAGTCTACAGAGAATTGTGCCACACCCGATTTGGCGGCATGTACCGATGCTCCACCAAGATTCTCCTGCGTCACATCTTCACCGGTGACGGTCTTCACCACTTTGGGACCGGTCAGAAACATGTAAGAGGTACCTTGGGTCATAATGATAAAATCGGTGAGAGCCGGAGAGTAAACTGCGCCCCCGGCACAGGGACCGAAAATTCCGGAAATCTGCGGAATCACACCCGATGCAAGGATGTTACGCTGAAATATCTCAGCATATCCGGCCAAAGCGTTGATACCTTCCTGAATGCGGGCACCCCCCGAGTCGTTGATGCCGATCAGTGGAGCACCCATCTTCATGGCCTGGTCCATTACCTTGCAAATTTTCTGGGCATGCATTTCAGACAGAGAACCGCCTGAAACAGTGAAATCCTGTGCATATACATACACAAGACGTCCCTCGATGGTTCCGTAACCCGTCACCACGCCGTCACCAAGGAATTTGGTTTTTTCCATTCCGAAGTTGTGCGAACGATGTTCCACGAACATGTCGAATTCCTCAAAACTACCCTCATCCAGGAGCATGAAAATACGCTCCCTTGCGGTATATTTTCCCTTCTGGTGTTGCGATTCAATTCTTTTTTCGCCACCACCCAGGCGAGCTTTCTCACGGAGTTGAATAAGCTCTTTTACTTTCTCAAGTTGATTGCTCATATAAAATGTGTTTATTAATGTTATTTTTCAGGATTTATTCGGGATGCTCACATAGCTCAGTCAGTACGCTACCCGTGGATTTGGGATGGAGAAAAGCGATTCGCAGTCCTTCTGCGCCGCCACGTGCCTCCTTGTCTATCAGACGTACTCCCTTTTCTTCGACTTCTTTCAATGCGTCGTTCACATTTTTTGTGGCATAGGCAATATGGTGCACCCCTTCACCTCTTTTTTCAATAAATTTGGCTATGGTACTTTCCTCACTGGTAGGTTCAAGAAGCTCTATCTTGGTTGGCCCGATCATAAAAAAAGCTGTTTTCACTTTCTGATCTTCCACGGTCTCTACGTTATAGCATTTGAGGCCAAGAATCCCCTCGTAATAGGGCAGATGTTCTTCAATACTTTTTACAGCAATGCCAATGTGCTCAATGTGTGTTATTTCCATAAATATCCTCTGTTTAGTTTGTTTGTGTTACAAAAGTACCCTTTTCTACTTAATAAAGACCAGAAAAATAAAATAATTCTTTTTTGTTCTCTGCCTTTGTCGGAGTTGATTTTATATTGAAGAAATGCGCAATACTTCAAGCAATTCTTCACTAATTTCTCTGTCTTTCTTGATAGCTCTTTTGAAAGGAACATAATCGATTTCGTTTTCGCGAATGCCAATCATCACGTTCCGCTGATTTTCCAACAACGCTTGTATGGCGGCTATACCCATGCGGCTTGCCAGAATGCGGTCCTGTGCCGTAGGAGAACCGCCACGCTGGAGATGGCCGAGGATGGAGACCCGCACGTCATATTGCGGATATTCCGTTTTTACACGTTCGGCTAGCTTCATGGCTCCCCCGGTTACCTCACTCTCGGTGACCAGCACCATGCTGCTGTTCTTCGATTTGCGAAAGCCCTGTTCAATAAGTTCACCTAACTGGTCTTTCTCAATGCTGATCTCCGGGATGATGGCCGCTTCCGCACCTGATGCAATGGCGCTGTTCAACGCGAGGAACCCGCAGTTGCGTCCCATCACCTCTACAAAAAACAAACGTTCATGTGATGTTGCTGTATCGCGAATTTTATCCATCGATTGCATGATGGTGTTCAACGCCGTATCATATCCTATGGTGGTGTCGGTACCGTTCAGGTCATTGTCGATGGTACCGGGAAGGCCTACTATGGGGATATTGTACTCGTTGGCAAAAATACTGGCACCTGTGAGAGACCCATCGCCCCCGATTACAACCAACGCATCAATGTTATGTTTCTGCATGTTTTCGAAAGCGGTCCTGCGTCCTTCCTCGGTCATGAATTCGTGAGAACGGGCAGTCTTCAGGATGGTTCCACCCTGTTGGATGATATTGCTGACGCTGTTGGTTTTGAATTCTACAATTTCGTCCGAAATAAGGCCTTTATAGCCTCTGTAGATGCCGTAGACGCGCATGCCATTTGAGATGCCAGCACGTGTTACTGCGCGTATAGCTGCATTCATGCCTGGCGCATCGCCCCCTGAGGTGAGGACACCTACGCTTTGAATATTTGAGTCCATAATTGAGTCGTTTGCTTATGAAAATTTGTGGTTTATATACCTGTTTTCCTGAAAAATCAATGAGGTGCAAAGATATGTTTTTTTAACGATGGCACAAAAAAAAAGCTGCTAAAAAGCAGCTTTTTCCAACCGCATCTGCGGTTGTAATTTTCCGATCCTTTCAGCCACAGCCTCCATCTGCCATTTGGGGGTGGAGGTAGCCCCGCAAATACCTATGCTGATGTTTTCTTTAATCAGCTTCGGGTCAAGTTCTTCCGGAGTGTGGATCAGGTAAGAATTGGGATTCTTCTTTTTACACTCTGCAAACAATACTTTACCATTGGAGCTTTTTTCGCCGGCAATAAATATGATCAGATCGTGATTTGAAGCAAATTCCTGTATGTTCGGTACGCGGTTTGATACCTGCCTGCAGATGGTATCGTAAAATTCGAATTTCGCACCTTGCTGCATGCGTGAACTGATCATCTCACCAATCTCGTGAAAACCGTCCAGTGGTTTGGTCGTTTGAGAAAAAAGGCTAATGTCACGCGAAAAATCGAGTTTACTGATTTCTTCTTTGCTCTCGATGATGATGGCCGACTCATCCGTCTGACCGAGGAGACCATTCACTTCGGCATGTCCCCTTTTCCCGAAAATCACGATCTGGGCATCGTCGTGTGCACGAAGTGTGTATTTCTTGTTGATTCTTTTCTGTAACCCCAACACCACGGGACAGGAAGCATCAATAATCTCTATGTTGTTCTGTTTGGCTATCTCATAAGTGCTGGGCGGTTCACCATGTGCACGCAACAACACGCGTACATTCTTCAGTTCCCGGAACTGCTCGTGATTGATCGTGATCAGTCCCATCTTTTCGAGGCGTTCCACTTCAATGTTGTTGTGTACGATGTCACCCAAACAATAAAGCGTGCCCCCTTTTTGCAGCTCTTCCTCCGCTTTGGAGATCGCCTTCGCGACACCAAAGCAGCATCCCGACTGCCTGTCTATCTCAATTTTGTTCATTTTGTGCTGTGATTTTGTGAAACATATTCAATGCCCATTGCAATTGCTCTTCAACCCCGATGTGGGTGTTGTCCAGTTCAAAGGCATCGTCTGCTTTACGCAACGGACTTTCGGTACGTGTTGTATCACGCAGGTCCCGTTCTTTTACATTGGCGAGTACGGCTTCATATTCCGCCTGTTCCCCTTTGGTAATCATCTCCTCGAAACGCCGTCTGGCACGTATTTCGGGGGAAGTGGTCAGAAAAAGTTTCATCTCCGCCTCCGGGAAGACCACCGTGCCGATATCACGCCCATCCATGACCACACCTTTATTTTTTCCCATCTCCTGTTGCTGGTGTACCATCTCCCTGCGCACGAAGGCGAGTGTACTCACCCGGCTTGCACCGTTGGCAACCTGCAGCGAACGTATCTCCCTTTCCACGTTCTCTCCGTTCAGATAAGTTTCCTGCACACCGTGGGCATTGGGATTGAATGTGATGTGGATATCACTGATGTGGCGGTGCAGTGCTTCCTCGTCAATTTCTTTTTCTGTAAGCCACCCTTGTCTGATGGCGTAAAGCGCTACTGCGCGATACATGGCACCGCTGTCAATATAGATATATCCCAAATGTTTTGCCAGTCCCCTGGCTATCGTACTCTTGCCACAAGACGAGTAACCGTCAATGGCAATGATAATCCTTTTACTTTGCATATTTTTATCCCATCAAAGAGATTAACAAAACACAAAGATAGATTGTTTATTGGAATAATCTATTTTACATTTCTTCCACCATTCACTCTGTTTGCTGATTCTTTTCCTCAGCCTCTAAAATGGGGTCAAATATTTTTTTTGCCGGAATTAGTTTTGATAAGATAATTGAGATAAAGAGCGTTCCCACAATTACAAGAAGCGAGAACCAGGAGTTGGCAGAGAAAAAATTGGCTACCGCCGGAACGGCGCCCAACAACATTTTCACACCAATAAAGAAAAGTATGAAGCTGATGCCGTATTTTAGAAAACGGAACATGGTGATGATATTTCGTAATGCGAAGAACAAAGAAATAAGTCCCATCACTGCAAACACGTTGGAGGTAATGGCAAGAAACTGTTCTTCCTCTCCGGTGAGTAAATTACCGGCTCCCTCCATGATTACCCCGATAATGGCTGGTATCGAGTCCATTGCGAAGATGATGTCTGTGGTACCAATGATCAGCAACGTCAGAAACATGTGCGTGATGTATCTTTTCCCATCTATTTTTGTGAAAAAATGCGGTGTATGCATATCCGGATCCACATGAAAAAGCTTCACTGCCGCTTTATACATGATGTTTTGTTTCGGATCCATTGTGTCGTCATCCTTGCCAAAGAGCATCTTTAACCCTGTGTAGATCAAAACGAGGCCAAGGAGATATAAAATCCAGTGAAACCGAAGCACCAGCTCCATGCCCACCAGAATAAACAGGATGCGCAAGACGATGGCAATCAGAATTCCCGTCTTAAGCAGTTTGGGCTGGTTCTGCTGATTAATGCCCATCACGGAGAAAATCAGAATAAAAACAAACAGATTGTCCACCGATAGAGAATATTCAGTCAGATAGCCCGATATAAACTTCGTGGCCATTACCGTTGCGGTTCTCACGGGGCTATCGGGTGATTGTGGGAAAAACAGGAAGATTGCCAGCCCGAATGACAGGGCTATTAAAATCCATAAACCTGTCCACATCAGTGATTCTTTTACATTAATGGTACCTCTGCGATGATCGGTTACATAAAAATCAATTGCGTAAACAAGGAGAAAGATTGCAATAAATGCAATCCAAAAGATGGTCATTGTGCTCATACTGAAAAAATCTTACTAATTATCAATTAACAAATTCAAACTTTATTTTAAAAACAGAACAAAAAAACAGTAATTAAATAAAACCATGTGCCAAAATTTTACGTAAGGCAAACGTAAGAATGTAGTATGGATTTAGCTGGCAAAAGTAGTTGAAAAAAGCATACAGTAATCAGATTTGATTAAATAAATTTTTTCCAAACTACAACAGACACAGTTTTTCAGGCTGTGTCTGTAGATGGAAGAAGCAAAAATATCCGATTTACACCTCCTGAAAGTTTGGATACATATAGTCTGTTGCCGGAACGAACGTCTCCTTGATACTCTGTGGTGAAACCCAGCGTATCAGGTTAAAGAGAGAGCCTGCCTTGTCGTTGGTGCCTGATCCGCGTCCCCCTCCAAAGGGTTGCTGGTCCACCACGGCACCGGTAGGCTTGTCGTTGATATAAAAGTTTCCCGCAGTATGCATCAGCCGGGTGGTCATCTTTTCAATATTGGCCCTGCTGGCCGAAAAGATGGCGCCGGTGAGCGCATAATCGGTAGTATTGTCCAGGATATCCATGGTCTCTTCCTCCTTCCCAGCGGGATATACATAAATTGTGATGATTGGACCAAAAAGCTCTTCCCGCATGGTGATGTAATCGGGTTTCTTTGCCAGGATTACTGTCGGCTGAATGAAATAACCGACCGACTTGTCATAACTACCTCCAAAAACAATCTCCGCGTCGGGCGATACCTTTACGTCATCGATCACCTGCGCTAGCTTGTCGAATGACTCCTCATCGATCACGGCGTTCACAAAGTTGCTGAAGTCCTCTATCACGCCAGTTTTGATCTTCGACAGATCGTCACCCACTATTTTCCTGACTGCATCCCATATCTTTTCCGGGATGTAGGCGCGGGATGCCGCGGAGCACTTCTGCCCCTGATATTCGAAAGCACCCCGGGTGATGGCAGTTGCCACCTGTTTCGGGTCGGCCGTTGTATCGGCAAAGATGTAATCCTTGCCGCCCGTCTCGCCCACAATGCGCGGATAGGATTTGTATTTCGATATGTTTCTGGCAATGGTACCCCACATGCTGTTGAATACTGCTGTGGAGCCGGTAAAGTGCAGCCCGGCAAAGTCACGGTGGTTAAAAACTACTTCGGCCGTTTCTCTTCCTTCGGCATAAACCAGGTTGATCACCCCGTCGGGTAATCCTGCTTCCTTCAGTATTTTCATGATGAGATAACCTGAATAAACCGCCGTCCTGGAAGGTTTCCACACCACCGTGTTGCCCATGAGCGCCGGAGCGGCACCCAGGTTACCCGCGATGGAGGTGAAGTTGAACGGCGTGAGCGCAAAAATAAAACCCTCGAGCGGACGCCAAACCATCCTGTTCCATACGCCTTGCGTGGAGTTGGGCTGCATGGCATAAATCTCAGCCATGTTTTTCACATTGTAACGGTAGAAATCCACCAACTCACAAACAGCATCGATCTCCGACTGGTATGCATTTTTCGACTGTCCGATCATGGTGACTGCATTGAATTCAGTCCGGTAAGGACCAGCAATCAACTCGGCCGCCTTCAGGAAAATTGCGGCCCGGCTTTCCCAATGCATGGCTTCCCAGGCCGGTTTGGCTTTGAGAGCTGCATCTATAGCCATTCGTACATGGGTTTGGTCTCCCTGATGATAATGTCCCAGCAGGTGATGGTGGTCGTGGGGAGGACGAATTTCCATGAGATTGCCGGTACGTACTTCCTTGCCGTCAATCACCATCGGCAGATCGAGACCGCCTTTGTTGAGCTCTGCAAGCTTGTGTTTCAGTGCTTCTCTTTCAGTCGATCCGGGAGCGTAACTCCTGACAGGTTCATTCTTTACGGGGGGCAATTGGTAGATTCCTTTAGGCATAATTCGATGTTTTTGTGTGGTTCTGTAGAATATGGCAAATATATCAAAAAAAACCGATTTGTGGACCGTTCGGTCTTTTTTTTCAGAAAGTTAGCAACAGGATTCCAATTTTTTTTTATTTTTGCAGTACATCTTTTATATAATACGCATGTTACCTGAAAAAAACCATTTCCTCAACTTTGAGAACACCGAGATTGCTTTTCGCGATGAATCAAACGCCAGTCTCAGGCAGGCTTATCAGCTTTTCAAGCTCATGAACAACAAAACGCTGGTGTGTATTGGCAAACAGTTTGTCCGTTTTGCTCTGGCCGCCCGTTTTCCGGTGAATAATATTTTGAGAAAGACCATTTACCGACATTTTGTAGGCGGTATGTCTATTGAAGATTGCAGCAGGACCATAGCCCGGCTTGCAAAGCGCAATGTCTTTTCGATACTCGATTATGCCCAGGAGGGGGAAGAATCGGAGGCGGCTTTCGATGCCACTTGCCAGGAGATTATTCGCACCATTGAATTTGCTCAGGACAACCCGGCAGTACCCTTCAGCGTGTTTAAAATCACTGGTATAGCCCGTTTTTACCTATTGGCAAAGGTTAGCAGCGGGAGTGTACTGACCAATGCGGAATCGGCAGAGTATCGGCTCGTTGAGGAAAGGGTGGACGCGATCTTCCGGCGCGGTTACGAACTGGATGTTCCTGTGATGGTTGATGCCGAGGAGACCTGGATTCAACCAGTACTGGACGAGATGGTTATGCGGAAGATGGCGCAGTATAATAAGAAAAAAGCCATTGTGCAAAATACCTATCAGATGTACCGACACGATAGTGTGGAGCGGATCAAAAAGCACCACCAGATGGCACGGGAGGGCGGTTTTCGTTTTGGGCTAAAGATTGTGCGCGGCGCCTACATGGAAAAGGAACGTGCCCGGGCACTCGAAAAAGGATATCTTCCGCCCATACAGCCCGATAAAGAGTCGACTGATCGCGATTTCAACAATATCATCCATTACTTTATGGATCATCTGGAGAGTATCGACTTTATGGTGGCCACGCACAACGAAGAAAGTTCCAGACTGCTTGCATCCTTGATTGATGCACGCGAGTTACCGAGAAACCATCGCGGCATCTACTTCTCCCAGCTCTATGGCATGAGCGACCATATTACATACAACCTTGCAGAGCAGGGTTACAACGTGGCGAAATATGTCCCTTACGGAGAGGTGAAAACCATGATGCCCTACCTTTTCCGCCGTGCTGAAGAGAATTCTTCGGTAAAGGGACAAAGCAACCGCGAATTGAAAATGATCCGCACGGAAATGAAGCGAAGAAGATCAGTTTGATTAGCAGATTCGATGATGTGTTGATTCATCATCGAATTATCATGTTATTTTACTTCCCACACGTTGGGGGAGTTTAGGAGAAACTCGGTGAATGATTTTTTTGGTGATTTCTGTTGTACCTTTTCAATCTGTTGTTGATAATCACTTTCGTAGGAAGGTGCATCCACACTGCGTATCACGCCCAGTGCTACGGGGAGGCCGTCGGATGTATCCATCAGAGCAAGTTTCAACTGCAGGGTACTGTCTTTGGCCGTGGCATCGTGAACCAGAATATCGTCGAGCGTGTAACCCTCTTCCCCGATGGTGACTGCCTTCAGGTTCCATCCATCCAGCACGAGACCCTTCTCGTTGTCCTTGCCGAAAATCATCTTTTCGCCATGCTTCAGAACAACCGTATTATCGGCTTTCCAGGTGCGGTCGCTGATTTTGTTGTGGATACCGTCGTTGAAGATTACGCAGTTCTGCAACACCTCAATCACTGCGGTACCCCTGTGGCGTGCCGCTTCTACCATCACGTCCACCTGATTCTTCATGTCCACGTCTATGGCACGGGCAAAGAAAGTTCCCCTCGCCCCAAAGGTCAGTTCAGCCGGACGGAACGGGTCTTCCACGGTACCGTAGGGTGAGGACTTGGAGACAAATCCTCGGGCCGAGGTGGGTGAGTACTGTCCCTTGGTAAGACCGTATATCTTGTTGTTGAAAAGGATGATGTTGATGTCTATGTTGCGACGAACAGCATGAATGAAATGATTGCCCCCGATCGCCAATGAGTCACCGTCGCCGGTTGCCACCCACACGCTCAAATCAGGATTGGCTACTTTCACGCCGGTGGCAATGGCTGCTGCACGGCCGTGAATACTGTGGAAGCCATAGGTGTTCATGTAGTAGGGCAGTCGCGATGAACAACCTATCCCTGAGATTACTGCTGTCTGATGCGGTTCAAGATTCAGTTCTGCCATAGCCTTGTGCAGGCAGGTCAGTATGGCGTAGTCGCCACAACCCGGGCACCAGCGTACTGCATTTTCACTCTTGTAATCCTTGGGAAGATATTTCTGATATTTTATTTCTGTTGATTCCATGCTTATTTGGCCTCCATAATTTTCGTAAATCCTTCAACCAGCTCGCTCACCTTGAAAGGCTGTCCTTCCACCTTGTTAAACCGGTGGATGTTACCCAGATCCTCGTACTTTCCACACAGGTAGGCAGCAAACTGGCCGTTGTTTTGTTCTGCCACAATCACTTTCTTGTACTTTTTCAACAGATCGTGCGTGTTCTTTGGCAGGGGAGAGATATGTCTGAAATGGGCGAATGCGACCTTCCTGCCGCTGGCCTGTATACGCAGTGTTGCTTCGAGGAGGTGTCCGTAGGTACCTCCCCATCCCACGATCAGTGTGTCGGCATCTTTGTCGCCCACCACCTTTTGCTCAGGGATGAAATCGGCAATCTTTTCAATTTTCTTCCGGCGGGTGTCCACCATATACTGGTGATTTTCCGGATTAGAAGAGATGATGCTGGTAAGTTTGTCTTTTTCCAGTCCGCCAATGCGGTGCATAAACCCGGGGGTTCCCGGCACACCCCAGTATCTGACCAGACTTTCTTCATCCCGCATGTAGGGGCGCCATTTTTCGGCGTCGCCCTTGTAATATTTCTCCACATAGGGAGGTTTTATTTCGGGATAATCTTTCATATCGGGAATCTTCCAGGCGGAAGAGCCGTTTGCAATATAACCGTCGGTAAGCAAGACCGCTGGTGTCATGTGTTCCAGGGCAATCTTCGATGCTTCAAAGGCGCTCTCAAAACAGTCGGTAGGTGAAGCAGCTGCCATTACCACAAGCGGGCTTTCACCATTTCGTCCGTACAAAGCCTGGTTCAGGTCGGTCTGTTCGCTCTTGGTCGGCATCCCTGTGGAGGGACCGCTGCGTTGCACGTCGATCACCACCAGGGGGAGTTCAGTCATCACCGCCAGTCCCAGTGCTTCGCTCTTGAGCGCGAGGCCTGGTCCCGAGGTGGAGGTCGCAGCCAGGCAACCAGCAAAGCTGGCGCCAATGGAGGAGGTAATCCCGGCAATTTCATCCTCCATTTGCAAGGCTTTCACTCCCAAATCTTTTCTTTTGGCCAATTCCTGCAGAATGTCTGTCGCCGGTGTAATGGGATAAGAGCCCAGAAATAACTGAAGGCCTGCCTTTTCTGCAGCGGCGATCAGTCCGTAAGCCGTGGCTGTATTTCCGTTTACATCGATGTAAAAACCTTTACTTCCTTCAATGGGTTCAATGCGATAGGTGGAGGCAGTAAGGTGTATGTTGTTGCCGTAGTTGTAACCGTCGGACATGGCCTTGATGTTGGCCTGCACCAGCAACGGCTTTTTAGCAAACTTCTGCTGCAGCAGCATGTCGGCTATTTCCAGGGGCCGGTTGAAGAGCCAGCAGACAATCCCCAGAGCAAACATGTTCTTGCAACGGAGCATGTCTTTGTTCTCCAGACCCGACCCTTCGAGTGAAGCTTTGGTGAGGGAGGTGATGGCCACACCCACAGGCTGCACATGTTCCAGTTTGAGTTCTGTGAAGGGGTCCTGGGTTGTATACAGTGCTTTGTCGAGGTCTTTCTTTTGAAACGAATCGGTATCGTAGAGCACAATGGATCCTCTCTTCAGATATTGTGCATTCACTTTCAGTGCTGCGGGGTTCATCGCCACAAGTACGTCTGTCTTGTCGCCGGAGTTGTACACATCTTTCGCTCCGATACGTACCTGGTAACCCGAAACGCCTTGCAGCGAGCCTTGGGGTGCACGTATTTCGGCAGGAAAATCGGGGAAGGTGGCAATCTCATTTCCGAAGATCGCCGATAACGTGGAAAAGAGTGTTCCGGACAATTGCATTCCGTCCCCTGAATCTCCCGAGAAACGAATGGTTACTTGTTGGATGTCGGTGATAACCGAATTGGTGGGCATAATCGTAGTCTGTTATTTCTAATGAAGATGCAAAGTAATAAAAGAGTCGCCAGAAAAGCAAATATTTTCCCCTGGAAAAGCAGTTTCATCTTTGTGCCTTCCCATATGATTCACTACTTTTTATCCGGAGTTTCCTTAGAGAAAAAGCTTGCCGAACCGCTTGTCGTCGATCAGGGTGGAGTAGAGTTCTGCTGCTCTTTTGTAACTCTGTGCATGGACGGCAGCACCACTGCTGATGCGTTTTACGCCCATCAGTTTGAGTTTTGAAAAAGAGGGTGTGTCAGGACGCAGAAAAATATTTAACGGAAGTGAAGTACTTTGAACGACCAGTTTTATTTCTTTGTCGTCCGATAGCACAGGTACAAATATGCCATCGGCACCAGCCTTTTCAAACTCGCCGATACGTTTTATCGTTTCTTCCAGTTGTTGGGGATGTCTGGTTACATAGGTGTCGATGCGCACATTCAGGAAAAGATCAGATTCCCGTTCCTTCAGGAACGTTCGTATGGCGTTCACCACCTTGGCGAATTTTTCGGTTTCCTGCAACACCCGCTTTCCACTTTTCATTACTGAATCTTCAATGTTGATGCCGGCGGCCCCCAAATCGATGAGCTGTTGAACGTGGGCATTCACCTTTTCAATATTCCGGCTGTAGCCGCCGTCGATATCTACAGAAACAGGAATGGAAACCGATTTGATCACCCTGTTCACGACAAACAGCAACTCGTCGAAATCCATATCTTCACCATCCCGGTAGCCGAGATTTTCAGCTATGGCGTGACCGGAGATACCCACCGCCTTAAAGCCGGCCTTTTCTGCAAGTTGTGCGCTCTTGGCGTCCCATACGTTGCCGAGGATAAACGGTTCATCTCCGGCATGAAGTTTCCTGAATTCACTGTTTTTTGACATAGATCTATCTGTTTAATAAGGTTGTTGTTTTCACTTTACGTAATAATCCGGTTTGGTTAATCCTTTACCTGGCGGGCGGAACCGGTTATATCCTTTTTATCCGGGCTCCCAGGGCGTTCAGCCGCGTATCGATGGACTGATATCCGCGGTCTATCTGATCAATGTTGTGGATGGTACTGGTCCCTTCGGCACTCATGGCCGCGATAAGCATGGAGATTCCCGCACGGATATCGGGCGAGGTCATCGTCATGCCCCGCAGGTGAAACCGGTTATCCAGACCGATTACCACGGCACGGTGCGGATCGCACAGAATAATCTGTGCTCCCATGTCAATCAGTTTGTCCACAAAGAAAAGACGGCTTTCGAACATCTTCTGATGAATGAGTACGCTGCCCTTGGCTTTCGTGGCGACCACCAGCATCACACTCAGCAGATCGGGCGTAAGTCCCGGCCACGGCGCATCGGCAATGGTGAGTATGGAGCCGTCTATAAATGATTCAATGGTGTAACTCTCCTGCCGGGGGATGAAAAGATCGTCACCCTGTTGTTCCACGGTGATGCCCAGTCGCCGGAAGCTCTCCGGAATGATACCCAGGTTGGCAACGGATGTGTCCCTGATGGTGATTTCCGAGGCAGTCATGGCGGCCATGCCGATGAAGCTGCCAATCTCAATCATGTCGGGAAGAAGGCGGTGATAACAACCCGAAAGTTTTGTGATCCCCCGGATCAGCAGCTTGTTGGATCCGATGCCGTCAATTTGTGCACCCATGCGCACCAGCATCCGGCTGAGTTGTTCTACGTAAGGTTCACATGCCGCATTGTAGATGATGGTTTCTCCCTCCGACAGCACGGCTGCCATCAGCAGGTTGGCTGTACCCGTTACAGAAGCTTCATCGAGGAGGATATAGGTGCCTTTCAGTTGTTTTGCTGAGAGGGTAAAGCGGTTGCGCTGCTCGTGATAAATCATTTGGGCACCCAGCTTCATGATGCTGTTGAAGTGGGTATCAAGTCGCCTGCGGCCAATCTTGTCGCCTCCTGGCCTGGGTACGACAGCTTCACCGAAACGCGCCAGAAGCGGCCCGATAATCATGATGGAGCCCCGCAATGCGGCACTCTTTCGCATAAAATCATCCGATTGCGTATAAGGCAGATCAATCTCTTCTGCTTTGAACGAATAACGTTTTTCATCCAGTTTTTTTACCGTGACCCCCATGTCTCCGATGAGGGCGATCAGGTTGTTCACGTCGAGAATGTCGGGGACATTGTCTATGACCACCTCCTCCTGCGTGAGCAGTGTGGCGCAGATTACCTGCAACGCTTCGTTCTTTGCTCCCTGCGGGGTAATATTTCCCTGAAGGCTGTGACCGCCTTCGATGATAAATGATGACATAGTTTTCAGATTAAAATATCCATACTTCCGGCTCGAGCAGGATGCCGAACTGTCTTTTTACTTCCTGTTGAATCTCTTCCATGAAATCGGCGATCTCCTGCCCGTTCTCAGTTCCATAATTGACGATGATCAGCGCATGGCGCTCGTAAGTACCCACCATGCCCTTTCGTCTCCCCTTGTATCCGGCCTTTTCGATCAGAAATGCGGCCGATGTTTTAAAACCATTGTCTCCCGCGTTGTAGAAAGGTGCATCCGGTAATATTTTCCGCAGTGCTTCCTTCTCATCCATTGTCAGCACGGGATTTTTGAAGAAACTGCCCGCATTGGGAAGGAGGTTGAAGTCCGGTAACTTACGGGTACGAATGCGAATGATGGCATCGCGTACCTGCGAGAGGGTGGGGACATCAATCCCTTCTAGCTCCCGGCTTAAATCGACGTATTTTTCTTTATAGGCAAATGTCTTGCTAAGCCGATATACCACCGATGTAATCACATAGCGGCCGGTACGTTTGAAAATGCTGTCGCGGTATCCGAAAGCGCACTCTTCATTGGTAAACTCATGGTATTCGCCTGAGCAGATATTCACCGCCTTAACCCGGATAATCGTATCTTTCACCTCAGTTCCATAGGCGCCGATATTCTGTATGGGACTAGCCCCCACGGAGCTGGGTATAAGTGAAAGGTTTTCCAGTCCAGAATAACCGTGGGAAACACTGAACCCGACAAACTGATCCCACTCTTCGGCAGCCCCAGCCTCAATGTCTATATATTCGTCGTTTTCGGCCAGCGTTGTAATCCCACGCATTCCTGGCTTGATCACCACGCCATCGAAGTCGCGTGTGAAAAACAAATTAAATCCGGCTCCCAGCACCAGCTTTTTT
Source organism: Porphyromonadaceae bacterium (assembly GCA_021372865.1). Taxonomy (GTDB): domain Bacteria; phylum Bacteroidota; class Bacteroidia; order Bacteroidales; family Dysgonomonadaceae; genus Proteiniphilum. The sequence goes on along the minus strand of JAJFTO010000012.1, from coordinate 29,822 downwards.
TCTTCGGAAAAAGTCCTGATTGTTTCTGAAAGTTCCTCTACCGTTTGCGGCTCGCAGAATATCCGGGCCGATGCCCTGGTGCGGAAAGAGTTATAGGGTTGCAGTTGTACGTTATATCTGATGGTCATTGCGAAAAAAATAACATTTAAGACCCTTTGTAAATAAGAAATACCACCGGTTTTTTATGCATTTCCGGCAATTTACCTTTCCATGCCTTCACACTTCGTGTCACGATATATTCATCGTCACAGGAAATATTCATGGCAATGCAAAGTTGGGTTTGCGGTTTGCATTGCAAGAGGATATCTTCGGCCATTTTTTGGTTCCTGTAGGGTGTTTCGATAAAAAGCTGGGTCTGGTCTTCACTGTAAGCCCGTGCTTCCAGTTGTTTTAGCTTTTTAGCACGTTCGTTTGCTTCAATAGGAAGGTAACCCTGAAAGGCGAAGCTCTGCCCGTTGAATCCCGAGGCCATAATCGCCATCAGGATGGAAGAAGGGCCTACCAGTGGAACCACCCTGTAACCTTCCCGTTGCGCAATGGCCACCACATCAGCGCCCGGATCAGCCACGGCAGGACAACCTGCCTCTGATATCACACCCATGCTCTCTCCCGTTTTCATCGGTAAAAGGTAGCTTGCAATCCCCTTTGTATCGGTGTGTTGATTCAACTCGTAAAAGGTGATTGCATCAATCTCAATTTCCGGATTGCATTTCTTCAGAAAGCGACGTGCCGACCGGATATTCTCCACAATGAAGTACTTCAGTCGGGAGATGACCGTCGTGTTAAATGCAGGAAGAACCCTTTCAACAGGTGTGTCACCCAATGTGACGGGAATCAAATAGAGTACTGGATCCTTCATTTCTTGCGAACCATTTTCTTACAAAAATAGGCAAAATAGGGCAAAGAAGCTTTCTTTTTGCCGGAATATAAAAAAAAGGTCCCAAAAGTCGAAAACTTTTGGGACCTTTTTATGCATGAGCCGGCGCTCATTTATGTACAAAAAAAACGACAGAAGTATTTATATAATTCTCCTTTTATGAAAGGTATGTCGAACAAAATAATTGAAGAATAATATTCCCGGGTTATTTCCCTTTGGTGGTGGCAATCACTCCCCTGAAATAACCTATCGATTCAGCAATTCCCTGCAGCGGATCTTTCATGTTGCGTTCATGTTCGAGGCTGCACATGCCGGTATAACCCACTTTACGGAGCATCTTTACGAAAGCCGGGAAATCGATGATGCCGCGGCCAATCTCTACGGAATAACCCGCTTTGGATGCTCCAGTCACATCTTTGATGTGAATGTCAAATACACGGCTTTTGTATTTCTTCAGATCCTCCACAGGATCTTTTCCGTTGCGGGTGTCATGACCTACGTCGAGACACATGCCAATGCGCGGATCCAGGTCCTTTACATGATTCCATACATCTTCAGCATCGGGATAGAGCGCGATGTCGGGACCGTGCAAGTGGATGGCATAATGCATGTCGTATTCCTTTACTTTCTTGTCCACGTAGGGCAGTAATTCATAGTTGGGTACTCCCACAACCAGTTTCACACCCACTCTTTTGGCGTATGCAAAAGCATCGTCAATCTCTTTTTCGGAGCGCATATAGATGGGACCCACGGCATAACCGGTTACTCCTTTCGAAGCTAGTTTTGCGTGAAAATCGGCAATCTCTTTTTCACTGCTGTTAAGTGGCAAATGAAAATCCTTGATGCAAAGATTTTTTACATCGCATTTTTGCATCATTTCCAACGTTTGATCCAGATTGAAGTTTTTAAATGAGTAACCAGCCATGGCTACCTTGAATTTCTCTGCCGTTTCAGGTGCGGGCTGTGGATCAGGCCGTTCCTGCGACCAGATCGTGAGGGAAACCAGGAGTCCCGTAATGAGGAGTAATTTCTTCATGATTTGAAATATTTTTTATAAGTGTGTTCGAGCACAAAGATAGTTATTTTTTTGAAATGCATAATCCTTTTAACTTTGTAATCTAAAAGTTGAGAAATGAATTTGCCCGCCGATTTTATTCATTCCGTTCGTGGACAGCTTGGGGAAGAGACAGAGCCGTTTCTCTCTGTACTGGCGGAAGATACTCCTGTGAGTATTCATCTGAATCCCTTTAAAAGAGAACGTAATCTCCTCGCCTTCATTCAACTTGCGGAGCGTGTGCCCTGGTCCGAGCAGGGTTATTATCTGGCAGAACGGCCTTCCTTCACCTTCGACCCGCTGTTTCATACAGGTTATTATTATGTGCAGGAGGCCTCTTCCATGTTCATTGAGCACGTGGTAAAAAAACTGGTTTCTGCACCGGTCACCTGCCTCGATCTCTGTGCAGCCCCCGGTGGGAAGTCGGTCGGCCTTCTCTCCGCACTACCGGCGGGGAGTCTGCTGGTGAGTAATGAAGTTGTCCGTCAAAGGGCAAACGTATTGTCGGAGACCCTGATCAAGTTCGGTCACCCCAACACGATGGTGACCCAGAACAGTGCGAAGGATTTTGCCGCTTTCCCTGGTTTGTTCGATCTGATTCTGGTGGACGCTCCCTGTTCGGGTGAAGGCATGTTTCGCAAAGATGAGGCAGCCGTACAGGAATGGTCGCCACAAAACGTGAAGATGTGTGCTGCACGGCAAAAAGAAATTCTGGGCGATGTGTGGCCGGCGCTCAAACCCGGTGGATGGATGGTTTACAGCACTTGTACCTACAACAGCGAAGAAAATGAAGAAAATATGCGCTGGGCGGCGAACAATTTGGATGCCATTATCACAAAGGTGGAGGTCGATGCAGCTTGGAACATTGCACCATCCTACGACGAAAAGGCCGGCGGTCATCATTTCTATCCGCACAAAGTCAAAGGGGAGGGACTTTTTGTCGCCGTTCTGCAGAAACCGGAAGTGAAACTGTACGAAGTCAATTTGCATTCCAAAAAAAACAAAAAACAACCCACTCTCTTCATCAAAGATCCTGCTGATTATGCTGCGTTGATCACAAACCTGGAATTGTATCATTTGATGGAATCGGGTGATCGCATTACTGCACTGCCAAAAATACACGCAGAAACCATTGTTTTATTGATGCAAAACCTGAAATGTATTTCCGTAGGTATCGAGTTGGGGGAGAAGAGAGGGAAAGATTTCATTCCAGCTCATGCGCTGGCCATGAGCAACGCCTTAAACAGGAAGAGGTTCTTCACCCATGAAGTAACCTATGAACAGGCCATCGCTTACCTGCGAAGAGAGGCCATCTCCCTTCCCTGCACACCCAGGGGAATGGTGTTGCTTACCTGGCAAAACGAACCCCTCGGGTTTGTAAAGAATATTGGTAATCGGGCAAATAATCTCTACCCAAACGAATGGCGTATCCGCAGCGGATATCTGCCAGAAAAAAAGCCGGAGATCCTTGCTCAAGGACAATCGGTCCATTCTGCTGAATAATTCACTTTTTAAATCCTTGTTCCATGTCTACCGGCTCAACCCGACAAATTCTCATCTACCTGTTCGTGATCCTATCGGTCACCGCAGCCTTCATATCGCTGGTGCTGTCCAACAAACTGGCGAAGGAGTTGTCGAAAGAAGAACAAAGCCGGCTCGAGATTTGGGCACTGGCAACTGAAAATGTGGCGATAAAAGGAGAACGCACCGATCTGGATCTGACGCTGAAAATTCTGCAAAGCAACAGCGCCATCCCCCTCATTCTCTATGACGGAAACAGCGGTGAAATTCAGTCGCACAACATCGTATTGCCGCGGGAGAACGTGCAGAACTTCCTGTTGGACAAGATGACGAAGTTTGGCGCCAGACATCAGCCCATCCGGCTGGAAGAGTTGAATCAGATATTGTATTTCGATGATTCCTACCGGTTAAAACAGTTACGGATATACCCTTACGTACAACTGTTCTTGATTGCCTTGTTCATGACATTGGCATTATTCGCACTGAACCGTTCACAACGGGCAGAGCAAAACAAACTGTGGATGGGTCTCTCGAAAGAGACTGCCCATCAGCTGGGCACACCCATCTCTTCACTCACTGCATGGGTAGAATACATGAAGCTGAAGAAGGCAGACCAGCAGTTGCTGACAGAAATCGGGAAAGATACTTCCCGTTTGCAGATGATTGCGGAACGGTTTTCGAAGATTGGTTCCACACCCGATATGCAGCCTGCTGATTTGCGCGAGGTGATCGACAATACACTGACATACCTGGAGAAGCGCCTGTCAACAAAGATATTCTTCTCCCTGCAACTGCCTGATCACCCTGTGGTTGTTTCACTGAATAAGCCGCTTATGGGCTGGGTGATTGAAAACCTTGCAAAAAATGCCGTGGATGCCATGAACGGCGAAGGGGTGGTGACCTTCTCCCTGGTGGAGAAAGGACGACAGATTCTGCTGGATGTGTCCGACACCGGAAAGGGGATTCCCAGGTCGAAATTCAAAAGAATCTTCTCTCCGGGTTATACCACCAAAGAAAGAGGGTGGGGACTGGGTCTGTCACTGGTTAAGCGAATCGTGGAAGTCAATCACGGGTGGAAAATAAGCGTGTTGACATCGGAGCCTGGCAAAGGAACCACTTTCAGGATTGTGTTGCCAATTCAATAATCATCAAAACTGAGGTAGTTTTATAACCCCTTTTACGTTTCGTAATTCAATTTTCACTTGTTTGGCCTCAACATACCTTATCAGCAAATCTGTGGCATAATCCACAGCGTCCCGCAGTCCTTCACTGCCGGAATATCCGTTTAGGATCACTAACAGATGCGAAGTGTCTGTCGCAATTTTTGTCCGCTCTTCGTCGCTGGTGGGAGTGCCGATACCACCCACGGTGTCCCGGTATAGGGGCAACCCTTCAATATTCAGCAGGCCGCGCCCAATCGCCTCAAACCGTTCACCGGTTTCACCCACACCAAGCCGCAGATCACCCACAATTCCGGAGGCATCGAATCCACCAATGGAGTACCCTGTCTTCAGGGAAACCAGATTGATCAGATCCACCAGCGTGTTGATCTGATACAGGCTTTGTCCCTTCAGGATTCTTCTACACAACGCCTCAGCCGAAGGGCGATATCGGTTGGGGTCCTTACCCAGCTTTTTGTAAGCCTCCCGGGTAGCATGTATTGCCGGCCGTTTGTTGATCTCCTCTATTTTGTAAGTAGCGGCAAATTGCGCTGAAAATGCATCAATCTCCTGCCATAACCCCGCATTATAGGGGCTATTCATCACCTCACAGGCAATGGCCGCCAGATGAAATTCAGGGCACACTGCAAATATTTCAGGACCTATTGTAATATTTTTCTGTTCCACATCCAACTAAATTCAGTCTTATTCAATCATTCCCCAAAGATATAAAATCTCAAGCAGAAGACCGGAAAATCACTATAAACGAATGAATATTTGAAAAATAAGCATGGATTAATTTGTGAAACTCTATTACAATTGCTATATTTGCGTGAATTTTTGTTTTCATACGATTTTTCATTAAGAGGTAGGGAACGTGCGAAAAACGTGTTCTATCATTGAAAAATAGAGAAGCTCGTTTCATATGTCCGACGAAAATAATAAACTGCTGGTCGATTTGGAGGTTCGTATCAAACAGGTCATGTTTTTATGCGATTCGCTGAAGGATGAAAATGAACGCTTAAAAACGGAGATACGGTCACGACAAAAGCAGGTTGATGAAACGGTGAAAGATCTGCAGCAATTGAAAACAAGATACGATGGTTTGAAAACAGCCAGGACCATTACAGCGGCCTCGGTCGATGTGGAGACAGCGAAGTTGAAACTATCAAAACTGGTGCGGGAAGTGGATAAGTGCATAAATTTATTAAAATGAGATTTAAAAAATTTATGTGATGGGAGATGAAAAATTTTTATTAACTCTAGAGGTTGCCGGCAGGAAGTATCCGTTAAAAATCAAAAAGTCAGATGAACAGGCCTTCCGTGATGCTGCAAAAAAGATAAATACGAAAATAAACCAATACCGTGTTGCCTATGGCGGAGAAAACTCCAGGATGACGACACAGGATTTTGTGGCTATGACCGCCATACAGGCATTGGCTGAGAATTTTTCTCTCGGTGATAAGAATAATACAAAACCCTTTGAGGATAAGATCGGTTCACTGATAAGCGAATTGGACAATTATCTGAAAAAATAATCTGTACTCTTGAGAGACAAGAGTACGACGAAACGCACCTTTTGGCACATAACGGTTATGTGGCTGATTGTGTGCGATTTTTTTTGACAGGCTGTGAATAATAAAACAGGAAATAATAGAATAGAAAATCTCTCTCCGAAGAATTGAAATTCCGGAAGGAGCATATAAATCAATTTTAAATTAAGCAATATGGAAATAGTAATAGGAATTATCGGTTTGGCAATCGGAGCTGTCGTGGCTTGGTTCCTGACCGGTAAAATGGCCAATTCACGAGCGCAGAGTATACTGAAAGATGCGGAAAAAGATGCAGAAGTAGTCAGAAAGAAGATATTACTGGAGGCGAAAGAGGAAACGCTTGCGATGAAGAATGAAACTGAAAAGCAAGCCAACTCGAGGATATCGAAAATTCAGATGACTGAGAACAGGCTCAAGCAGAGGGAAATGACGCTGAATCAAAAACAGGAAGAACTGAACAAGAGAAATACCGAGATTGAAGAGGTACGGATAAATTTGACTTCTCAGCAGGAATTTTTGGAAAAGAAGGCCACGGAACTGGATCGTTTGCACAGACAATCTGTGGAAAAGCTGGAAACGATTTCCGGACTCTCAGCAGAGGAAGCCAAAGAACGGCTGGTGGAGTCATTGAAGGACGAAGCAAAGACCGGTGCCCAGTCGTATATCAACGACATCATGGAGGAAGCGAAAATGACGGCCAACAAGGAGGCAAAAAGGATTGTTATTCAGTCCATCCAGCGCGTAGCCACTGAGACATCGATAGAAAATGCCATCACGGTATTTCATATTGATTCCGACGAAGTAAAAGGAAGGATCATTGGGCGTGAAGGACGCAACATCCGTGCTCTGGAAGCTGCCACAGGCGTGGAAATCGTAGTCGATGATACACCTGAGGCGATTGTCTTGTCTGGTTTTGATCCCGTTCGCCGTGAGATTGCCCGTCTCTCGTTACACCAACTGGTGGCAGACGGACGTATTCATCCTGCGCGCATCGAGGAAGTCGTGTCGAAGGTGAAGAAGCAGATCGAAGAGGAAATCATTGAGACCGGTAAACGCACAATAATTGATCTGGGTATTCACGGCCTGCATCCCGAGCTGATCAGGATGGTGGGTAAGATGAAATACCGTTCATCCTATGGACAGAACCTACTGCAGCATTCACGTGAGGTGGCCAACCTTTGTGCCATCATGGCCTCAGAGCTGGGACTGAATCCTAAAAAGGCAAAACGTGCCGGCCTGTTACATGATATCGGCAAGGTGCCGGATGATGAGCCCGAACTTCCACATGCTGTGCTGGGGATGAAGCTGGCAGAGAAATACAAGGAAAAACCCGATATTTGCAATGCCATCGGATCACATCACGATGAGGTAGAAATGACCACGTTGCTGGCGCCCATTGTGCAGGTATGTGATGCTATTTCCGGTGCACGGCCCGGCGCCCGGCGCGAAATTGTGGAAGCATACATCAAGCGGTTGAACGATCTTGAAAATCTGGCGCTCTCTTATCCCGGAGTGGTGAAGACTTATGCCATTCAGGCCGGTCGTGAACTGCGCGTGATCGTGGGTGCCGATAAAATTGACGATCAGGATACGGAACGCCTGTCCGACGAAATTGCACGTAAGATCCAGACGGAGATGACCTATCCCGGTCAGGTGAAGATTACTGTTATTCGGGAAACACGTGCCGTAAGTTATGCGAAGTAAACGTAAAATAAATATCAACCACAAAAAAAGGAGCCGATCGGCTCCTTTTTTTGTGAATTATGAAATCTGATGATTGTCTATTTTAATCTTTCACAGTCTTAGTCACTTTTTTATTTCTTTCAACCAACAGTCTTTCATTGGTTCCAATCACGGTATTCAGCTCTTTCTGAAGACGTTTAATCTCCTTCTCCTGGTTGTGGATGGTCGTCAACAGGGCATTTAACTCTTCGTTGTCTACGGTGTCGGGATATTGGGCCTTTACCCGTGCAATGAAATCGCTCAATACGTTCATGTAATTGTTAAATGCGTCGTAGGGTGACATATAAGGACTGAACGGGCTTTGTCCACCACTGAAATGTTTGGTCGACATATAATAAAAGTGATCACTGGTTTGAAGATAAAGCCAATCGTGCTTCAGACGCCGGTCGGTACACAATCTCACTCTTTCGCCTACCTCATAGAGCGATTTCAAAGCGCTTTGCTGTAGTTTGTTTCCCAGCCATGCGCTCACGTCGCGCTCCTCATCCGACCAGGATATGCTATCGGGTACACTGACTGTTCCAATAGGTTCGTGGCTTTCAAGGATTTCATCGGGGGTACTAAAACCGATTCCTTTTTCAAAGGCAAAGCGGGGCAATGCCTTGATAAACTCAAAGATGCCAGTATGCGCAGGCTGGATATTGCCCAGTGTCTCATAATTCATGAAAAGGTTAAATACCTCTTCTTCGGGAGGTGTGGCAACAATCCAGGAGATAAATTTCTCTGCCGTAAGCGGGTACTCATTCCAGCTATAGTTTGAAAAGCGATAGGTAATGTCGTCGCTGAAACGGCTGTTTTTGAGCAATAACTTCATTTTTGGCTGAGTTGCAGCCTGGTATACGTAATTGGGACTTTTCCAGCCAAGTATATGTTTTGCCCCTTCGGTAATCATCTTCTTGTAACCCATGTCGTATACCATTTCGGCGATCTCGTCGTTGTAGATCAGTTCCGTATTGCGTACTACAGTCGGCTTTCTTCCAAACAGCACCTCAATTCTTTCGGCGTGCTGCTTAACCTGATCACGAAACTCGTCCGGGTCAAAAAGGCTTGAAAGAGAATGGGCGTATGTCTCTGTCAAAAACTCTACATTGCCTGTTTTGCTCAGTTCGCGAAATCCGTCGATCACCTCAGGAACATAGATTTCCAGTTGTTCCAGCGCTACTCCGGAGATGGAAAATGCCACCTTAAATTTGCCTTTATATTGATTCACCAAATCGAGCAACATCCGGTTGGCAGGGATAAATGACCGGGCAGCTATCTGTTGCAGAATATCTTCATTGGCGTAATCATCAAAATAATAATGATCCCTGCCGATGTTAAAAAAGCGATATCTTTTTAAACGGAATGGTTGGTGGATCTGGAAATAAAAGCAAATTGTCTTCATCACGTTATATATTGGTTTGTTGTTTTTCTTTTTATGCCCTCCCCAAAAGGTTGTCGTAGATTTTACGAACCTTCAGGCCTGCGTCTTCCCACTTGATGTTGTCTACCTCAATCTTCCCTTCCTGTTTTAGATATTCGGCCATGGCAGGGTAGGTACAGATAGAATAGATGGCGTCGGCCATTGTATCTACGTCCCAAAAATCGGTCTTGATCACATTTTGCAGTATTTCCGAACAACCAGACTGGTAGGAAATGATGCTCGGCACATTGCACTGCATTGCCTCCAGCGGAGAGATTCCAAACGGCTCAGACACGGAAGGCATCACATACACATCGCTCGATTTGAGCATTTCGTATACCTGTTTGCCACGAAGGAAGCCGGTAAAATGAAACTTATGGGCAATGCCCCGCTCTGCCACCAGGCGGATCATCTGATCCATCATGTCGCCGCTGCCTGCCATCACAAAACGAATATGATCGGTTTTCCTGATAACCTGGGTGGCTGCATCCACAAAAAATTCGGGCCCTTTCTGCATGGTAATCCTCCCCAGGAAGGTCACTACCTTCTCCTGTACGCCGGATATCCTTTCGATGGCCTCAATCTCCGGACTGAGCGGTTCCACTGCATTGTGTACGGTGGTCACCTTCCAGTAGGGCTGGTGGTAGTTTTCAATTACAGTGCGGCGGGTAAGGTCACTCACGCAGATGATGTGGTCGCAATTGTCCATTCCGTCCTTTTCAATATTGTAGACGATGGGATTGGGCTTTCCCCGGCTCCGGTCGAACTCCGTGGCATGGACATGAATCACCACCGGCTTACCGGAAATACTTTTTGCATGCAAACCGGCAGGGTAGGTGAGCCAGTCGTGTGCATGAATGATATCGAAATCATAGGTGCGTGCGATCACTCCGGCCACAATGGAGTAGTTATTGGTTTCTTCCAGGATATTATTGGGATAGCGGCCTGAGAACTCAATGCAACCCAGGTCGTTCGTATGCATGTAACTGAAATCGGCATAAATATTGTCGCGCCGCCAGTAGTACTCACGGGGATCCATAAACTTCTCCAGCCTTGCTTTGGCCATCTCCCAAGGTACATCCCGCCATACGATGGGCGTAGTGTTGGCGCCAACAATCCTGGTGAAACTCTGATCTTCATCTCCCCATGGTTTGGGTATCACGAAGATCGTTTCCATATCCGGCTGTTTAGCCATTCCCCTGGTTAGTCCATAGCTTGCCGTTCCGAGTCCTCCGAGAATATGTGGCGGAAATTCCCAGCCAAACATTAATACCTTCATGTCTCCAATATTTGATAATTACCGATGCCCTTTTCAATATATGTTTATCGTCTTTTTTATGTGTATGACTGGATAATCCGATGCGCCCTGAGGAGTTCTGCCACACTCATGGCAAACGAATATCCGCCATGGGCAATGAAGGGAGGATTGGGATCATAGAATTCCGATATGGAGCCAATACAATCGTTTTGCATCTCCCCTTCCATCGCCATCATAATTCGGTCGGCCAGCGACAATCCGCTCATATGAAAGACTTTCAGGTATGCTTCAATATAAGGCCCAAGCAGCCATGGAAAAGCCATGCCGTTGAAATAGGCCAGCTTCTTTTCGTTTTCATTTCCGGCGTAATGGGGATGAAACTGATCGCTCTTGGGGGTGAGCGAACGAATGCCACAGGCAGTAAGTAATTCCTTGGTCACAAAGTCGATCACCGATTTTTTCTGGCTCCTCTCCAAGGGGGAGTAGGGGAGAGAAACAGCAAATATCATGTTGGGCCTTACGTTTGGATCCTTGTAATAGCCATCTACATAATCGTATAAATAACCTGCATCATTCAGAAAAGTTTCGGTGAATGAGTTCCCTGTCAGTCGTGCCTGCTCTTCCAACAAATTGCCTGTTTCGTCTGAACCCGTTTCCTGAGCGACTTCCCGGGCGAATTTCAGTGCATTATACCACAAAGCATTAAATTCAACCAGGTAACCCGAACGGGGAATTACGGGAACACCGTTGAGCATGGCATTCATCCAGCTGACAGCTACCTCCCGCCCGTAAGTGGAAACCAGTCCGTTTTCCTTGTGATAAACAAGATTTGGATGTCCTCCCGCAACGATATAATTAATAATTTCAAAGAGAAAAGCGCTGTATTTTTCAATAAAAGCCTCTTTCTTTTCCAACCAGTATTGTTGTAATGCCCATACCACCCACAACAATACATCGGGATCTTCGATCTGTTTTAGATAGCTTTTCGATGGCTTGTCTTCCATAAAGTCCCGCAGATGCGGTATTGCAGAGTCCATGCTTTTCTCGAAGTCCTTCGCTTTATCTACTGAAAGGGTACAACCCGGCAGTGCAATAAACTGATCGCGTGCCCGTACCTTGAACCAGGGATATCCGGCAAGCAGATACTGTTCTCCATTGCCGGGCATGTATTTAAACTGGTGACTGGAATTCTTCAGGCAGTTGTAAAAGTTTGAACGGGGTACGCGTGTATAGATCTCATAATCGAATTCCTTTGAGAGGTTGGAGGTATCCACCAGAATATCTCCGGCAGAGAAGATAATCTCTTCTCCTTTTGCGATGGACATTTCAAAGTAGCCCGGTACATAGAGGTCTTCCTGAAAGGTGTCGCCACTCTGCAAATCCTGCAGGTATTCAATGCCCCGGTACCAATCGGGATGGTAAATAAATTCCGGCTTTTTGTTAAACTGCATGAACAGTTCCGGATAGCCGAAGTACATACAAGTACTGATGCCATTTTCCACCTCACGATAGGAACGGTCCACCTGATCATTTTCGTGGGTGAGTTGTGATATTTTCCGAAAAGCCAGAAAGGGTTTAAACCGGATGGTAGTGGGTGAATGGGCATCCAACAGTGTATAGCGTATCATTAAACGGTTCTCTTTTGACGAAAACATGATCTCTTTTGACAAAATAACTCCTCCAATGCGGTAAATTGTCTTGGGAACACTGTCGCAGTTAAACTCACGGATATACTTGTGTCCTTTTGGATTGTAATGATCACCGGCATAGCGATGGATTCCGAGATTAAATTCAGCACCGTGCTGAATGACCGTTTCGTCGAAGGAGGAAAGCATAAGGTGGTTTTCATCGTCCATATAAGGTACGGGCATCACCAAAAGACCCTGGTATTTGGTTGTATTGCAGCCTGATATGGATGTATTTTGATAGGCCCCCCTTCTGTTTGTTCTCAGAACATTCCGGTACAGGGAATACTCCAGGTTGATCATCAGCTCTTTGTCGAATTTCAGATAACTCATCGCTACATAAAGTTTAGGGTAAGGTAAATGGCTCTCAATTCCTGCGAAAGATAATAAAATTGGAGTTATGTCACAAGCAAACAGGATGAATAAATACAATAATTTTTCGGTTTTTGAGCTGTTTGCGCATTTGTCGTATCTTTGTGCCAGGAAGAGTATACGCTTATCATCAAGGAAATGAATGAAAAAGAAATATCCCCGTTTAACTTCGAGAAAAGACGCATGTGGCTCGCATTGTTACCCGCCCTTGTTTTTGTGTCTTTTGTCTGGTTGGTTTTTCTGGTTGATTATTCCGGCTTGTTGGGTGATCGTTTTTCACAATGGGGTATTCGTCCCGGAGAGATGAGTGGCATGAAAGGAATTATCTTTTCCCCTTTCATTCATACTTCATTTTCACATTTGCTGTCCAACACATTGCCATTGCTTATCCTGATCTGGTTTTTGTTTTACTTTTACAGCAATATTGCCTCCATTGTCTTTGTAACTCTCTGGCTCCTTAGTGGATTCATCACATGGCTCATCGGACGTGGTGCCATTCATGTGGGAGCAAGCGGCCTGATTTTTGCAATTCTCTTTTTTCTGTTTTTTAGTGGTATTTTCCGTAGATACATTCCGTTGGTGGCTGTCTCAATGATTGTCGCATTTATTTACGGGGGCACGGTGTGGAGCATCTTCCCCGTGACCGAACTGGTGGATCCTTCTATCTCCTGGGAAGGACATTTGTCGGGAGCAATCGGCGGACTTTTGATGGCGGTGATATTCAGAAAACAAGGACCGCAGAAACCACCGGTAGTGTGGGAGGAGGAAGAGGAGGAGGATGTGATGATGTGATGATTTGATGATGTGCAAATTACCTGCTGACCAAAATCTTTCAAAACCTCTCACTACCGAAGCTAATCGCTGACCGCTAAAAAGCTGATTGCTGATCGCTGATCGCTGACCGCTAAAAAAAACTCCCGGATTGTATATATCTGATTAGTTTTGTTTATTTTTGAACAAATTTAAGAATGTTGTTATATGTCAGAAAAAATAAGAGCCGCAGTGATCGGCTATGGAAATATCGGAAAATATGTGCTGGAAGCATTGCAATCTGCTTCAGATTTTGAAATTGCCGGCATCGTGCGGCGCGACGCTACAAATATTCCTGCTGAATTAAAAGAATTCAGGGTTGTAAATTCGATATCTCAACTGGAATCGGTGGATGTAGCTATCCTTTGTACACCCACCCGCAGTGTAGAGAAATTTGCAGGCGAGTGCCTTGCCTTGGGAATCAATACAGTGGATAGTTTCGATATTCATGGTCAGATTTTTCAACTGCGTGAGATTTTGAATAAAACGGCCAGAAAATACAATGCTGTGTCGATTATCTCCGCAGGATGGGATCCAGGGAGTGACTCGGTGATCCGTACCCTGATGGAGGCCATGGCGCCGCGGGGCATCACATACACCAATTTTGGTCCGGGCATGAGCATGGGCCACACGGTAGCAGTGAAAGCCATTGAAGGTGTCAGGACGGCCCTTTCCATGACCATTCCCACTGGTACCGGGGTACATCGCAGGATGGTTTATATTGAGCTGCAGGAAGGGTATGATTTTCATTCCGTGGCACAGGCCATCAAATCCGACGATTACTTTGCTCATGATGAGACCCATGTCTTTCAGGTGGAAAGTGTGGATGCACTCAAAGATATGGGTCATGGTGTGCTGATGGAGCGAAAAGGTGTTTCGGGAAGTACACAGAACCAGCTTTTCAGGTTCGATATGCGCATCAACAACCCCGCACTTACAGGACAGGTGCTGGTGGGGGCTGCAAGGGCTTCCATGAAACAACAGCCGGGTGCCTATACCCTGATTGAAATCCCGGTGGTGGATTTGTTGCCCGGTGAAAAAGAGGGCTGGGTTAAGAAACTTGTTTAATTTTATTACCTTTGTTGAAAATATCAAGACTGATGGATATATTACTCTCTGTTACCTGGAATGTTGATCCCACCCTTTTTACCATTTTTGGACGCGAGATTCGCTGGTATGGACTGTTGTGGGTCATTGGCCTGATCGTAGCCGTCTACATCGTACAAAAGATATTCAAACACGAGGACCTGCTCGAAAAGTGGTTTGATTCCCTGTTTGTATACATGATCGTCGGTATCATTGTGGGTGCTCGCCTGGGGCATTGTCTTTTTTATGAACCCGCCTATTACCTGGCCAACCCCATTGAGATGATCAAAGTGTGGGAAGGAGGCCTCGCAAGTCATGGAGGGGTGATCGGCATCATTATTGCCGTATGGCTCTATTCACGCAAAGTGACCCGGTTAAGCATGCTCTGGACCTTCGACCGGGTAATGGTCCCCACGGGATTCACTGCGGCCATGATCCGTATCGGCAATCTGATGAATCATGAGATCTACGGAGGACCTACCGACAGCCCCTGGGGATTTCGTTTCATAGACAACCTTCACCAATGGATGCAGGGAGCAGCGCCTGTTTATACCGAACCCTCACATCCCACTCAGATTTACGAAGCACTTGCCTATCTCGTGGTATTTGCCATCACCATGCATCTTTACTGGAAGACGGATGCAAAAAACCGGAAAGGACTTATCACCGGTGTAGGCATCCTCATGATTTTCCTATTTCGTTTCTTCGTGGAATATGTAAAGAATGTGCAGGTCGATTCTGAAACTGCCATGCGTGAAAATACAGGCCTTATTTTGGGGCAGTGGCTGAGTATCCCTTTCATCCTTTGGGGAATATGGCTGATATGGAATGCGCTGCGTAAACCCGCAAAGGTGGAGCTTACACCCAAACAATCTGAACTGCCAAAGCCGAAAACAAAACCCAAAAAGAAATAGATAGGTATCAGGATTCAGCTTTTAGGTAGGATTGACGCCGGATACGATGGATTTGTAAATTGGCTTTCAACAGATTGCAAAATAGGACCATTGACTGTAAAATGGTTGCTCCTAAAAAGCTGACCGATGACCGATGATAACTGACTCTGCATATGTACAAACCAATTCAAATAACCAAAGATATTTTTTACATAGGTGTGAACGATCGCACCAAACATCTTTTTGAAAATTTATGGCCTCTCCCTCAGGGAGTTTCTTATAACGCCTATCTCATTGTAGATGAAAAGACTGCGTTGATCGATACAGTGGATCTTTGCTATTCAGATGTTTATTTTCAGAAGATTACTTCGGTGATTGGCAGCAAACCTGTAGATTACCTGATTGTAAATCACATGGAGCCCGATCATTCCGGCTCCATAGCCCGGCTCATTTCAAAGTTTCCCAATATCCGCATCGTCGGCAACAAGCGGACACTCGAAATGCTGAAGGGGTTTTATGGTATCGGTGGCGACAACGTACTCCTGATACAGGATATGGAGGAGCTGAGTCTGGGCAGTTGTACCTTGCGGTTTTATCTGACACCCATGGTTCACTGGCCGGAGACGATGATGACCTACATACCGGAAAGAAAAACCTTGTTCAGCGGTGATGCTTTCGGTACCTTTGGAACACTCGACGGGGGTGTTCTCGACAGGCAACTTGTTCCTGAACGATATAGGGATGAGATGATCCGTTACTACTCCAACATTGTAGGGAAATTCGGTTCACCGGTGCAGACAGCCCTGAAGAAATTGTCCGATATTGAGATCGATACAATTTGTTCAACCCATGGGCCGGTATGGACACAAAAAAAATACATTGAAGAGGTATTGAATCTGTATGACCGGTTGAGCCGTTACGAAGCGGAACCTGGTTTGGTGATTGCCTACGGGAGCATGTACGGTCACACCGAACAGCTGGCAGAAATTATTGCCACTTCCGCAGCAGAGCAGGGCCTGAAGAAGATTGTGATTCACAACGTCTCCAAGAGCCACGAATCGGATATCCTTCGCGATGTATTTGCATACCGCGGGCTGATTATCGGCTCACCCACCTACAACAACAAGCTCTACCCGGCTGTGGAGAGTTTGATCTCCGCCTTGCAGGGCCGCAATCTCAAAAATCGTTTTTTCGGTTACTTTGGTAGTTTCAGCTGGTCTGATGCCACCGCCAAACAACTGTCGGCTTTCGCTGAAGCTTCTGATTTTGAAGTAGTCGCTGGGCCGGTGGTCATGAAGCAGGCCATGCTGCAGGATGTAGCAGAGAAAGCACGCAATATGGGACATGCCATGGCCAAAAGATTACTCACCGTGGCAGAGGTCGTTCCGGGAATCGTAGAAAATTGACATAAAAAAATAAAATATGAGACTGATCATTCAACCTGATGCCGATCAAATGGCTCAGTGGGCTGCAAACTACATTGCAGCAAAAATCAACAAGGCAAATCCCACCGCGGAAAAACCTTTTAAACTGGGATTGCCCACCGGTTCTTCCCCGCTGAAAACTTACAAAGCACTGATTGTATTGTATGAATCGGGCTTTGTTTCCTTTGAGCATGTAATCACTTTCAACATGGATGAATATATCGGACTACCGGCAGACCATCCGCAGAGCTACCATACTTTCATGTGGGACAATTTCTTTCAGCATATCGATATAAAGAAAGAAAATGTGCATATCCTCAATGGCATGGCAAAAGATCCCAATGCGGAATGCGAAGCCTACGAAAAAGCAATTGCCGATGCCGGCGGAATCGATCTCTTTCTGGGTGGTATCGGTCCCGACGGACATATTGCATTCAATGAGCCAGGTTCATCACTTTCTTCACGTACCCGCGTGAAAACACTGACTACCGACACGGTGATTGCCAACTCACGCTTCTTCGGCAATGATGTAAACAAGGTACCCAAAACAGCACTCACCGTGGGTGTGGGTACAGTGCTCGATGCAAAGGAGGTACTCATCCTGGTCAACGGACATCACAAGGCCCGTGCTCTGTATCATGCCGTGGAGGGAGCCATTACACAAATGTGGACCATTAGCGCTCTTCAGCTGCATCAGAAGGGAATCATCGTGAGCGATTACGATGCCTGCGCCGAACTGAAAGTCGGGACCTATAAGTATTTTCTGGATATTGAACACGATAACCTCGATCCGGCCTCTTTGTTATGACGACCGGACTACTGACAACGAAAAGACAACTAAAAAAAGTGTGGATTTCGCCCCACACTTTTTTTGTATCCTTTCCGTGGAGGGTATTAACTTTTTTACTTGATATTTAACGCGTTCTCTCGCTTTTATGGGTGAACAATGGGTCTGCATGGTTGTTTAAAGGAAGAATCACAGTAGATCACAAACAAAAATATTTAGGTTATCCCGCAGAATAAAGATGCGGCAATAAAAATCCATCGGGACGTTTTTGCTCACCAAAACTATCTTAGAAAAAAGATAGTTGCAAAAACGACCCGATGGTCTATTTTAGGGCCTGCCTTTGTCTGTTTTGACGAAAACGGCAATGGAATACCGGACCGATAATAGGTATTCTGCTATTTTGGCCTGATGCCACACGCTTCTCCTGTAGGTTCATCTTCAGAGTGATACCATAGATCGGCAAAGTCGTCGGGGCGTCTGCGAAATTTAGCAAGTATGTACGAACAGGAAGGAATTACCTTATACTCATTTTCCCGCGCATATTTCACCATTTCATCAAAAAGCCTTCCGGCTACACCCTGTCCTTCCAGCTCGGGGCGTACACCCGTGTGATAAGCGTTCAGAATTTTGCCCTTTATCTCGAAATCGAGCTCGGCAACCTGACGTCCTTGCTGATCGATAAAAAAACTTCCCTGTTCTCTCTCGTCAATTCTAAATTGTATATCCATATTTTTCAAAAGTTTATAATTATATTTTTCCAGTCGCCATGCATGAAACGTTGGTCCAATACCATTCTATGGACAGGCGGGCAACAATAAAACATTTTTCAGCCTGAATTGTTTCGTTTTGAAGTGATTGCCCGGCAAAACTACAGGAAAAAACAATCTACCGATTTATTCATCTGCTGTTTTTTGTATCTTTGACGAAACTATGAATACAAAATAATACAATGAAAAGAATTGTAGCGGTTACCCTGTTACTGGCCCTGTTTGTCACGGTGGGTTTCCCGGCAACGGTCGATACAATAAGCGTGTTCAGCAAAAAAATGGCCAAAGAGATAAAAACGGTTGTGATTAAACCCCAATCTTACGACAGGAAAAATACATTTCCGGTACTTTATCTTTTGCATGGACACAGCGGGCGCTATGACAGTTGGGTCAAGGATGCACCCCATATCAAAGATTTGGCCGATGACTACGGCATGATGATTGTCTGCCCCGATGGGGGTTCTGATAGCTGGTATTGGGATAGTCCCGTCGATTCCACATTCCGGTACGAGACATTTGTTTCCCGCGAATTGATTGCCTGGATCGACCGGCAATACAAAACAATTCCTTCACGCGAAGGACGGGCTATTACCGGATTGAGCATGGGAGGACACGGGGGACTGTACCTGGCTTTCCGCAATCAGGATATTTTTGGGGCATGTGGAAGCATGAGCGGCGGGGTAGACATCCGCCCCTTCCCCAACAACTGGAATATGGCTGCACGCATCGGAGCACAACCTGAACATCCCGCTAACTGGGAGAACTACACCGTGATGAACCAGCTACATCTGCTCACACCCAATACGCTACGGATTATCATCGACTGTGGCACGGAAGATTTCTTTTTCCAGGTGAATAAAAGGTTACATGAAGAGCTGCTCTACCGCAATATACCGCACGATTTTATCTCACGCCCCGGAGCACATAACTGGGTTTACTGGAATAACGCAGTAAAATATCAGATGCTTTTCTTTCACGATTTTTTTGAGATGGCGAAAAAGAAATAAACAGTGCGTGGCATGAAGAAACTGTGGTCGATTCTCCTTACGGTTATTTTTGGTTTCGTTGTCTCAGCGCAATCCGGGAACCCCTTTACCTTCGCCCTGATTACCGATACGCATGTGGGCAGCCCGGATAACAACGAGGATCTCCACCGTACTGTACAGGATATCAACACACAAAAGAATATCGCTTTTGTGATTGTCTCCGGTGATGTGACTGAGTTTGGCTCGTACGATGAATTGCGTACTGCGAAATGTCTGCTCGATGATCTGAAAGTACCCTTTTACGCGATTCCCGGTAACCACGATTCCAATTGGTCCGAAAGCGGAACAAATGATTTCCTGCGGGTGTTTGGTAACGAAACATTTGGATTTGAATATGGCGGATACAAGTTTATCGGACTGGCTTCGGGACCCAATATGCGCATGGGGCCGGGGCAGATACCCCGTGAGAACCTCACCTGGCTTTTTGAAGAACTCAAAGAAACGGATACCGACCAGCCCATCATCTACGTAAACCATTATCCCATGGACAACGGGTTGAATAACTGGTTTGAGGTGATGGATGTTTTACGTACCTACAACGTGAAATTGATGCTATGCGGCCATGGACATGTTCACCGTGCGATGAATTTTGAAGGAATCCCGGCTGCGATGTGCCGCTCCAATCTCCGCGCAAAAGAGACCGTGGGTGGATATACATTGATTACTGTAAATGCGGATTCAATCATTCTTCAGGAACGGAAGTCCTCAGGTGAAACGATCCCTCCCTGGCTCAACTCTCCTGCTTCTGGCAGGCCTTCATGGAAACTTAATCCGCAGCGTCCCGATTACAGCATGAACCATCATCATCCTTTTGTTTCGGAGGGATGGAGCCTGCAGGAGCAAAGCGACATGGGCAGCGGCATGGTTCTGAAGGGTAAAAAATTGTTTTATACCAATACCGCCGGAGAGGTGAAAGCCATCGATGCCGGTAACGGACGACCGGTATGGACCTTTAAGACCGGAGGAAAGATCTATTCGACACCCACTCTTAATGGAAACACTGTCTGGTGTGCCTCATCAGATTCTTACCTCTATGGGTTGGATATTCACACGGGAGGTCTGCGGTACAGACTGAAAAACGACAAGGCGGTGGTCTCTTCTCCCGTATGCTCCGTAAACAGGGTGATGGTGGCAGGGGGTGACGGTCATTGCCGTGCCTGGAATACTACTACCGGTGACCTCATTTGGGACTTCGACAGCGTGAAAAACTTTGTCGTCACCCGTCCCCTGGTGAAAGATGGGGTAATCTATTTCGGAAGCTGGGGCAATGAGTTTTATGCAATCGACATTGAAACTGGGAAATCCCGCTGGATATGGAGTAACGGCCAAGTGAACCGGATGTTCTCGCCGGCACAAGTAGTACCGGTAGCCACCGGCGGAAGGATCTACCTGGCATCGCCCGACCGGTATATGACGGTGCTCGATGAAAAAACAGGGACTGTGATCTGGCGGCACAATGACCCCGAAAACAGGGTACGTGAATCCATCGGTATCTCTGAAGATGGCCATACCGTTTATGTCAAAACGATGGACGGGGATATTCTGGCCATCGACGCCACATACCCGGAAAGAAAAGTGAAATGGATCTCTTCGGGAGAAGACATGGGCTATGAGCTGGCACCTACTCCTCTGGTAGAAAAAAACGGTGTGGTTTTCGCACCGACCGACAAAGGACTGATCTACGCCTATCGTGCTTCGGACGGTGCTTTTCTCTGGAAGTACCGAATTTCGACCGGACTGATCAACATGATTCTGCCGACCGATAAAAACGAACTGTTTGTCTCGGCAATGGACGGCCGGCTGGTGAAACTGAGAGTAAATTATTAATGCGAAAGAAAGGAATTTTATACCGGAATGATGATACCCAATTTCAGATATACTACAAACCCTCTCACGTGCCTGAATCCCATTTCCTCAACTGCCTTCACGTAACGCTGTACCTGCCGGATATATTGCCGGTCTTCCACCTCGCCGAATTTATAATCGGCCACAATCACTTCATCGGAACCAATCATCACCCGGTCCGGACGGCTTAATCCCAGGCGGGGATGTAGCACCTGTGCTTCGTTTAAAACGGTGTATTGGTTGCTGTACCATTTGCTTATTTCCGGCAGTGAGAGAAAGTCTGTCAATTCCCGGATGGTGCTTTCCCTCTCCCGTTCCTGCAGTTCACCGGCAGAAATCTTCTGCTCCACCGCCTGCGGAATATCGGCCAGGGTTTCAATATGGCTGACAATCTCGTGCATCATCTTCCCGTAATCACGCCGCCCGTCGTCGTTAAAAAAACCGATGGAGTTCAGCCGCAGTTTCAAACGGTGGTTGAATGGGAAAGACTCCCATTTTCCGGTTTTGTATGTCGAAATTCCCTGATTTTCATCGCTCCTGTACTGTGATGGCTCGCCGTAGGTGAATGAGGAGGCTGTCTCCTCTTCGATGAAATGGAAGGAAAGCGCGGACTGCTCCGAGATGCTGCGCCACAGCAGATCGGCTACAGTGACAACCTGCTCCGGTTTATTGGGTTTGGGTGCAAACAGGATCAGTCTGTGCTTTGCCCGGGTAAAAGCCACATACAGCAGATTGAGGTTATCAATATAGGTAAATCGTTTTTCATTCAGATAATCGTCCCTGAAAATTGTACCTGCAAGCGCTTTTCCATATTTCAGGGGAATCACGCTCAGCGCGTCAAAGGGAGCCGCATCCGGCTTACACCAGATGATGTCGTTGTGGGTGGGGGCGTGATCCACTTCCCAGTTTACAAAAGGCATGATCACAACGCCGAAACCGAGTCCCTTTGATTTGTGAATGGTAATCAGTCGAATGGCATCCATTCCCTCTGGTGAGAAGAGTGCCTTCTTGCAGCCTTTCTCATCCCACCAGTCGAGGAATGCCCCCAAGTCGGTTGTGGTACGGGTACCAAACTTCAGTGCGATATCCAGGAAAGCCTGAATATATGCGTTTTCCTGTTCACGGAGTGCACTGTCGGTGAGCGCAAAGAAGCGCTCAATCATGTCGTAAAAGGGTAACGAAGCCACCTCACTTAGCAGTGGCTTCACCGCATCCGGAAAATCAGTGGGTACTCCTTCCAAATGGAGTTGCGACGACTTATTGTATTCGAAGGCTGCAATCATCCGGTATGTATCGTCTTTCGGGTTTCGGAAGTGGCGCATCAGCGCAATCACCGTCCTCACACTTTGCGCGTTGCCAATGAGGAGTGCTTCATTTGAGATGACGTCGAACCTATAGGGCGATTCGGAATGGTCCTTCTTGTAAGACAGCAATTTTTCAGCCACTTCGGCTGCCTCTGAATTCCATCTTACCACCACGGAGATGTCCTTCAGTGCGAAACCCTCATCCTGCAAACGTTCTATCTCATGCGGGAGCCGCTCCAGTACATCCTCCTTCCAACGGGTTTCTTTTCCTTTATCATCATTCAGAAAGGTGATTTGTACCTGTCCGCCACTTTTAGTCTTCGTTGTCGGAACATGTTGACATGCATCCCGGTAAGCATTGGTAATCTGTGTATCGGCCAAACCCGTTGTGGTCGCATTAAAATTGTTTTGCAGGATGGCCGGAGCCTGCGTAAAGAAGGCATCGTTGAACTGCACGATGCGAATGTCGCTGCGCCAGTTGGTGTCCAACACGTGTTCCCGGATGTTCCCATCCCTGAAATCGTCTGTCACCTGCCTTTCCAGCAACTGCCAGTCGGAGTTCCGGAACCGGTAGATGCTTTGTTTCACGTCGCCCACAATCAGGTTGAAATTACCCGAAGCGAGGCTTTCCCCTATCAGTGGCTTGAAATTGTTCCACTGCATGCGCGATGTGTCCTGAAACTCGTCGATCATGTAGTGGGCGATCCGGGTGCCGGTCTTCTCGTAAATAAAGGGTGAGTCGGTGCCGGCGATCATGTTATTCAGTAATTCCGTCGTGTCGGAGAGGAACAGGGTGTTGTTTTCCTGTTGTAACTTACGGAGCCTGTTTTTGATGTCGTTGAGAATACCCAGGGTATAGAAATTGCGGAGGATGCTCTGCGCGGAATTGTAGTGGATGTTGTTTTCGAAAAGAAGGACAGCTTCTTTTACTGCATCGTTCAGCCCGGAGGAGAAGGTTGATTCAATGGCCGACCGTTTCTCGGGTGGCGTTGTTTTGGTAGTCCATTTTTGCGGATTATCCGCCAGATTAATAAATGTGTCGGTAGGTGGTTTCATCTCTCCGTTTGCCCATTTCACGAAGTGGGAGAAGGGAGAACGGCTTCCACCGTTAAAGTCGGAGAAGTGCAAGCCAAAGCGGTCCATCAGATTCACTCCTTTTTCACCCGCCTCTTTCACCGCTTTTTCATAATCACGGATGACTTTCCGCAGCATTTGCTGATAGGACAGCAGAAATTCCTTGTCTTTAATTTTCGTCTGTTCCTCCCGGGAGAACGACTTATAGGTTTCGTTGGATAGTTCCCCGGCCAGATCCAGTACCTGGCGGTCGATCTTCCAGTTTTTTCCCTCTTCAATGTTGTGCTGCATGAAGAGCAGCAGCCAGTCGGCAAGCTGTTTGTTTTCGGGCTGCCCCAGCTCCGAGAGCATCAACTCTACCGTCTCCATAAGGTAGGAGGACTCGTCCAGCTCAATGTTGTATCCTCCCGAAAGACCCATTTCCCTGGTGAAGGCGCGCATGGTCTGCTGAAAGAAACGGTCGATGGTGCTGATGGAGAAGGAAGAATAGTCGTGCAATATATTCTCCAGAATAGTTTTGGCCTGCACACGAACCGATCGCTCATCCATGGCAAAATCCTGCATCAGCGCATGGAGGTAAGCGGAATCTTCACCCGATGCCAGTCGGTGCAGTTCTTTCACAATGCGTGACTTCATTTCATCGGTCGCCTTGTTGGTAAAGGTGACCGCCAGAATGTGGCGGTACCGTTGTGGCCCGGAAAAGAGTAGCCGCAGGTATTCACCCGTCAGCCGGTGCGTTTTTCCCGATCCGGCGGATGCTTTGATCACATGGAGGCTTTGCCTCTCAGATGATGCGTGATTTGACATATCCTTCCTTTTGCAGAATATCCAACACCTTCTCGCGGTGATCACCCTGCACGATGATTTCTCCCTCCTTGGCCGATCCGCCCACGCCGCATTTCATTTTCAGCATCTTGCCCAGCTCCTGCAGGTCGTCGTCCGTACCGGTGAAGCCAGTGATCAACGTCACTGCCTTACCTTTCCGGTTTCGCTTGTCGAGGCTGACCCGCAACTGCTGTTTTTCTTTGGGCAACGTGTCATTCATCTCTTCATTCTCCTTGTTGTAATGATAGTCGGGGTTGGTGGAGTAGACAATATCGAGTCGTTTTTTCCAGTCGTTCATACCTTGTTAATTTTAATTCTTCTCGAGTGATTCAATCACGTTGATGATATAATCACCCATGCGTTCACATTCCGAAATGATGTCGATGTAGAAGACGCCATTCTGATAGGAGTAAAGTTTCTGATTGAGATTCTCCACATTTTCCCGTTTCAACTGATTTCGCTTCTCGTTGATGACCGTTTCAATGTGCTTGCTGTTGATCAGATCGCTTTCCGTGATCTTTTTGTTTTTCAGCAGTTGCTGCATGTTGTCGAGTGCCTTGTCGGTGAGTTCGTACATGGAGTTGATGTTCTCGAGTATGGTTTCTTCAAACTCCGTTTCGGCCTCCATCTTTCTCTTCAGATGGCGTCCAATGTTGCAGGCTGAGTCGGCAATGCTTTCAATTTCGGTTACTGCACGCAGGACAGAACGTACCCGTTCCTTGCTGCGATTGCTTAATTTCCCCTCTGATACCTTGCTGAGGTAAGAACCTATCTCCACTTCCATCCGGTCGCTGATATCCTCGTATTTCTCTATCCGGTTGTAGAGCTTGAGAAACTTCTTATCACTGTTCTTCAGGTTGGTCATCTTTTTTACGAAACCAATCATCTTTCTTACACGTTGTGTATACACTTCCATCTCCTTCTCAGCCTGCAGGAGGGAGAGCTCATCGGTCGAAGCCAGCCCGGTAGAGATATACTGCAGTACGAACTCTTCGTCCTCCTCTTCCCCTTTTTTGGGTTTGATCACTGCGAGACATATCTTCTCATAAATCTTCACGAACCAGATCATCAGTGATACGTTGCAGATGTTGAACAGGCTGTGGAAGAGCGACAAACCGTAGGAGGTGGCTGACTGGTAAGTGACGTACTTGTCCTGCAAAGCAGCCAGCTCTGGTGAGAGCTCCGACTGTGGCAGGGTTGTTATTTGTGTATATACTTCGGGTGAGAGCGATGCGATAAATCCGGTGATCTCGGAAGGATGCGCCCCTGCGAAGCTTGGAACCAGATTGTCAATTAGATGAACAAAGTGTTTGAATACCAGTAGCATCCATAGTACACCAAACACGTTGAACATGAGGTGGGAGAAAGCAGTTCTTTTTGCCGAGAGGTTTGCCGGAATAGCGGCCAGGTTGGCGGTGATGGTGGTACCGATGTTCTCTCCCAGTATCATGGCAGCTGCACTGGGAAAGTCAATCCATCCCTTGGCCGCCATAATCAGTGTGAGAGCTACTGTGGCACTGGAGGACTGCACAATGAGGGTGATGACCGTACCCACTGTCAGGAAAAAGAGAGTGGAAAGGATTCCCATTCCGGTGAAGTTTTGTACGAAGGCAAGTACCTCCGGGTTGTTTTGCAGATCGGGCATGGAGCTTTGCAGAAAATCAAGACCCATGAAAAGAAAGGAGAACCCGAATATAAATTCACCCATCGATTTGTTTCTGCTTCTGGAAGAGAAGATCAACGGTAATGCGATACCCATGAAAGGAATGGCCAGCGCGCTGATCGAAAATTTTCCAAAGCCGAAAAAGGAGATCATCCAGGCTGTGACCGTAGTACCGATATTGGCACCCATAATGACTCCGATCGACTGAACAAGGCTCAATAGTCCGGCATTGACAAAACTCACCGCCATGACTGTGGTCGCAGAGGAAGATTGTATCAGGGTAGTGATCATCATACCCGTCATCACACCCATGAAGCGGTTCTTTGTCATGGCCGACAAAACGTTTCTGAGCTTGTTGCCGGCCAGCTTCTGTAAGGCCTCGCTCATGATCTTCATCCCGTAGAGAAAGAGGCCCAGTGAACCTACAAGTTTTAAGAAATCGATTAGACTGTAGTCCATTTTAGATTATTTCATCATTGCGTGCACAAACTTAAAAAAAAATAACCGAAAATGGAGGTCTTAGGTATTAAAAACGGGTAATTATACTTGTATCATTTTCCTAAAAATGGTACGCTCTGCAAAAAATAGTGTATATTCGTCTTCTCAAAAAAGATGATATGAATAACGACAAGGTAAAAGTAAAATGTATCAACACGGGAGAAGAGAAGGATGTGGAGGTAGGAACACCCCTGACAGCGTTGATTGACATTTTCGGAGTGAAGTTACCCTATCTCATTGCCAATGCAAAAATAAACAACAAAACCGAGTCACTAGCTTACCGGGTTTATCGTCCCAAAACAATCGAGTTTGTCGATCTGAGCAACTCTTCCGCTATGCGTACGTATGTTCGTTCACTTTGTTTTATCCTGGCCAAGGCGGTAGATGACCTCTTGCCCAACGCCGAGATGTACATCGAGCATGCCGTATCGAAGGGATATTATTTCCAGATTGAGTCGGATGTGCCGGTCGGAAAGCAGGAGCTCGATGCCATCCGGAACAGGATGCGCGAGATCGTGGAAGCCGATATCCCCTTTGTGCAGGTGGAGGAGGAGACCATGAAGGTGGTACAGCTCTTTCGGGAGCGTGGCATGGAGGACAAGGCACGGCTGTTGGAGACTTCTGATATGCTGTATGCCCGTTATTCGAAACTGGACGAATACATCGATTATTTTTACGGTTGTCTCACTCCTTCCACAGGTTACATAAAAATTTTCGATGTACAACCTCACAATGGCGGGTTCCTGCTGCGGGTACCCAACCGGGAGTATCCTGTAGAGCTGGAGCCGGAGGTGAAGCAGGAGAAACTGTTGAATGTATATCGGGAACACCTGAAATTTCTAAAGATAAGCCGTCTTGATAATGTGGGCGACCTAAACCAGGCCAAGCTGGAAGGCCGCATGTCGGAAGTCATTCAGGTGGCCGAAGCCTACCAGTCGAAACAGATCGGAGAGATTGCCGAAGAGATTACCCGTAGGTTTCAGGAAGGTGTGCGGGTGGTATTGATATCGGGTCCCTCTTCATCAGGGAAGACCACCTTCCGTAAACGGCTGGAAATTCAGCTGCTGGTGAACCTGCTCACGCCGGTAGGTATCTCGCTCGATGATTATTTTGTAGACAGAGACAAAACGCCCCTCGATGAAAATGGGGAGAAGGATTATGAGTCGCTCTATGCCCTTGACCTGGATCTTTTTGAAAAGCATATGCTCCAGCTGATGCAGGGTGAAGAGGTGGAGCTCCCTTTCTATAATTTCGTCACAGGAAAACGGGAATATAAAAAGAATTTTCTGAAGATGACCGACAACAGCATCCTCATCGTGGAAGGAATTCATGGCCTCAATCCCGAACTGACCGCACACATACCGCAGGACAAAATATTCAAGGTCTACGTGTCGGCACTGACGACCATCTCGCTCGACGACCACAACTGGATCCCGGCTTCCGACAACCGCCTTATCCGACGCATCGTGCGCGACTACCGTTATCGCGGTTATTCGGCAGAACAGACCATCTCACGCTGGGACAGCGTGCGCCACGGAGAGGAAAAGTGGATCTTTCCTTTCCAGGAGAATGCCGATGTGATGTTTAACTCGGCTATGATCTATGAGCTGGCGGCCATCCGTCGTCATGCCGAGCCCGTCCTGATGCAGGTGCCCCGCACGGTTCCGGAGTATTCCGAAGCTTATCGGCTACTTAAGTTTTTAAGTTATTTCAATTACATCACCGATCGTGAACTGCCGCCCACCTCGCTGTTGCGCGAATTTCTGGGAGGAAGCAGTTTCCGTTATTAAATGCATATGTCAGAAGTTATTTGTGCCATTTCTACCCCTCCCGGCATGGGCGCCATTGCCGTGGTCAGGTTGTCCGGGGAAGGGAGCATCGGACTCATGGACAGGGTGTTTTCTTCGCCTTCGGGAAGAAAGCTGGCTGAGGCAGCGGCCAACACAGTCCACTTCGGGCAAATACATGCAGGTGAAGAACTAATCGACGAGGTGCTGGTGACCGTCTTTCGGGCACCTCATTCTTTCACTGGAGAAGAAAGCATGGAGATCTCCTGTCACGGGTCGGTCTACATCCAGCAGCGCATTATGGAGCTGCTTCTGGGCGAGGGAGCCCGCATGGCGAAGGCAGGTGAATTTACGCGACGTGCTTTTCGCAATGGCAAGTTCGACCTGAGCCAGGCTGAAGCAGTGGCCGACCTGATCGCTTCTACTTCCCGGACATCGCACCGTGTGGCCATGAACCAGATGCGCGGCGGCTTTGCCCGCAAGCTGGCATTGCTGCGTGATAAGCTGCTGCAGTTTGTCTCCCTGATCGAGCTGGAACTCGATTTTTCGGAGGAGGATGTGGAGTTTGCCAACCGGGAGAAATTACACGAGCTGACCCACGAGATTGAAGAGGAGATTCAGACCCTGGTGGACTCGTTCCGGTTAGGGAATGCGATCAAAAGCGGAATACCGGTAGCAATTATAGGAGAAACGAACGTGGGGAAATCCACATTGTTGAACCTGTTGCTCAACGAAGAGAAGGCCATAGTCAGCGACATCCACGGCACCACACGCGACGTGATTGAAGATACGGTGAACATGGGGGGAGTGACCTTCCGCTTTATTGATACGGCCGGCATCCGGCAGACAACCGATACCATTGAAACATTGGGCATTGAGCGTACCTTTCGCAAGATTGAGCAGGCTTCCATCGTCCTCTGGATGATCGACATGACCACC
This sequence comes from Porphyromonadaceae bacterium, assembly GCA_021372865.1. Lineage (GTDB taxonomy): Bacteria > Bacteroidota > Bacteroidia > Bacteroidales > Dysgonomonadaceae > Proteiniphilum. The sequence goes on along the minus strand of JAJFTO010000012.1, from coordinate 449 downwards.
CCACGCGATCAGATTGAAATACTGGCTGCCTCCATCATACCCACACTGCAGGACAAACAGGTGATTCTGTTGTTCAACAAAGCCGACCTGGTTTCTGAGGACGTACGTGCCGATTTTGATACCCTCTTCCCGGAGCTTGGTGCAGACAGGCTCTTTATCTCTGCGAAGCAGCACCACAATACCGACCGATTGCAAAGACTGCTGGTAGAAGCTGCTGCCATTCCCTCCATTGGAGAGGGAGATGTGATTGTGACCAACCTGCGCCACTATGAATCGCTCAAAAGCGCCCTTGAAGCCATTCACCGCGTGAAGGAAGGCCTTGAAGTGGGTATCACCCACGATTTCCTTTCTCAGGATATCCGTGAATGCGTGTTCTACCTCGGCGAAATCACCGGCGAGATCTCCACCGACGAAATTTTGGGTAATATTTTCAGTAAGTTTTGCATCGG
>JAJFTO010000020.1 GCA_021372865.1 Porphyromonadaceae bacterium | reverse complement strand
GCTCGATCAGGGATGGTGGCCCGACGGACTCTATACCGCGCCTACCGATGAAGCATTGGAGTATGACATCATCAAAACCAAAGATTTTGGATTTAACATGATCCGGAAACATGTGAAGGTGGAGCCGGCACGCTGGTACACACATTGTGACCGTCACGGAATGATTGTGTGGCAGGATATGCCCAGTGGTGACAGAGGTCCCGGATGGAACAGCCGTGATTATTTCAAAGGCCCTGAAAGCATGCGTACTACAGAATCGGAAGCCAATTACAAGAAAGAGTGGAAAGAGATCATGGATTATCTTTACTCTTATCCTTCAATCGGCGTATGGGTACCTTTTAACGAAGCCTGGGGACAATTTAAAACCATAGAAATTGTAGAATGGACCAAACAATATGATCCGTCCCGATTGGTGAATCCTGCAAGTGGCGGAAACCATCATATGGTGGGAGATATGCTCGATCTGCATCAATATCCTGCTCCAAAGCTCTATCTGTATGATGCACAGCGGGCTACAGTACTGGGCGAGTACGGCGGCATAGGCTGGGCCAACAAAGAACATCTGTGGGAACCCAATCGTAACTGGGGTTATGTACAGTTCAACAGTGCAAAGGAGGTGACGGATGAATATGTAAAATATGCCGAGCAGTTGAAACAGTTGATCCGCCAGGGATTCTCTGCTGCGGTGTATACCCAGACAACCGATGTGGAGGTTGAGGTGAACGGGTTGATGACGTACGACCGCAAATTGGTGAAGGTCGACGAAGCAAGGGTGAAAAAAGTGAATCAGGAAATTTGCAATATCTTAAATGATTAGCTTTTGCCTGCTTTCATTGAATGAATCTGTCTCTCACAATGAACAGGGCCACAATACACCAGCTCTCTCATCTGCAATACAGGTGAGAGAGCCTGTTTTTTGTTTTAATTAAGAACTTAATCAATTATGACACATATTTTTCGTTTACTTATACTCGCCGTACTCTTCCTCTCGTGCAAAACGCAGAAACCGTCTGTAGAGAAACTTGATAAAGCTGATAATTTTTATCAAAATCCTGTCATAAACTATAGTCTGCCAGATCCCACAATCATCAAAGCCAGGGATGGCTATTTCTATCTCTATGCTACTGAAGATATAAGGAACACGCCCATTCATCGTTCAAAAGATCTGGTAAACTGGGAAAAGATTGGAACCGCTTTCACCAATGCAACCCGCCCCACATTCGAACCCCGTGGCGGGCTATGGGCTCCCGATATCAATTATATCAACGGCCGGTACGTGCTCTACTACTCCATGTCGGTTTGGGGTGGGGAGCGGACCTGTGGTATTGGCGTGGCCACTGCTGACAAGCCGGAAGGTCCATTTACCGATCATGGTAAGCTTTTTCAAAGCAACGAAATCGGTGTGCAAAATTCCATCGATCAGTTTTATATCGAAGAGAAAGGAAGAAAATATCTTTTTTGGGGAAGCTTCCGGGGAATATATGCCATAGAGCTTTCAGCTGATGGACTTTCACTGAAGCCGGGAGCCGAAAAGCGTAAGGTGGCAGGTACAGCTTATGAGGGTACCTACATCCATCGGCGAAATGGTTATTACTACCTGTTCGCATCCATCGGGACTTGTTGCAAGGGGCTGAACAGCACCTATACCACTGTTGTTGGGCGGTCCAGAGATCTCTTTGGGCCTTATGTCAACAAAGAGGGAAAATCAATGATGGATAATCAACACGAGATTGTCATTCAAAAAAATGACAAATTCGTAGGGACTGGACATAATTCTGAAATTGTGCAGGATAAAAAAGGTCGGGATTGGATCTTTTACCATGCAGTGTCTGTTGATAATCCAAGAGGACGTGTGTTGATGATGGATCAGATAAGGTGGGAGAATGACTGGCCTTATATTGATGGAGGAACTCCATCACTGAAGGCTGTGAAGCCGGTTTTTTGAGTTCAATTATACCGTTTCCTTACAGAGAAGAACAATATTTTTAACTGTTTACGTGTTTTTAAAAAAGAAATCATGTAAATTTGTGAAAAGATGGACTAAATGTGCAAACTTTAAATATAAATTTGAAAAATTATGAGACTGAATCAATTGCTCCTGCTGCTGGCTATCATTGCCGTGGCCGGATGTGCCAACAAACAAAAAGAAGCTCCCGTGGAGCAGACAACCCTCTCGGGACTGAAAAAAAGCGATTTTCAATCGGTGGTAAATGGTGATTCCACCAATCTGTATGTACTGACGAACGCCAACGGTGTTGAAGTGACACTGACCAATTATGGCGGACGCATTGTATCTGTGATGGTCCCCGACAGGGATGGTAACATGAAGGATGTGGTACTCGGATTTAACAAAATCGATGACTATGTGAACGTGAATAACAACTTCGGAGCAACCATCGGCCGCTATGGTAACAGGATTGCAAAAGGTAAAATTACTGTGGACGGCGTGGAATATCAGCTGCCTCAAAATAACTTCGGTCATACGCTGCACGGAGGCCCACAAGGGTTTGACAAGAAAGTCTTCAAAGCAGAGCAGATCAATAACCAGACCGTGGTGTTTACTTATCTCTCAAAAGACGGTGAAGCAAACTTTCCCGGAAACCTCGACGTAAAGGTCACCATGACCCTGACCGACGACAATGCCATCGATCTGCAGTATGAAGCCACAACCGACAAGGAGACTGTGGTGAACCTGACCAACCATTCTTACTTCAATCTGAACGGCGATGGAAACAGTAATATTCTCAATGACTCGCTTACCATCCATGCCGATTCATTCACTCCGGTCGACGAAACCTTTATGACCAGTGGTGAAATTAGTCCGGTGGAGGGTACGCCGATGGATTTCAGAACTCCTACTGCAATTGGTGCACGGATTGAAAACGACTATGCGCAATTGAAGAACGGCAAAGGGTACGACCATAACTGGGTGCTGAATACTAAGGGTGATGTGACACAAGTGGCTGCAACCGTTTATTCTCCCGTGACCGGTATCCAGCTTGATGTTTATACCGTTGAACCGGGAATGCAGGTCTACACCGGGAACTTCCTAGATGGTTCCGTAACCGGAAAGAATGGCGCAGTATATGCCAAACGCAATGCCATCTGTCTTGAAACACAGAAATATCCCGATTCACCCAACAAACCCGACTGGCCATCACCCTATTTGAAACCAGGTGAAAAATATTCCAGTCGTTGTATCTATAAATTTTCAGTAAAGTAGTTGTTGTTCTCAAATTGATTAAGAGTATGCAAAGCTTGTCCGATCTTCCTGTCTGGCTGATCATCGTGATCGCCCTACTGGCCCTGTTCGATTCAGTGATGAAGCTGATCGCACTCTGGAAAGCAGCCCGGAACAATCATCTGGCCTGGTTTATCTGTCTGGCCATTTTCAATACCATTGGTATCCTGCCAATCGTTTACCTGGTATTGAACAAACAAAAAGCATTGCCAAAGGCTGACTGACAATTATCTGCAAAGTCTTCAGGAGAGGATGCGTCACTTTCAAAGTGATGTATCCTCTTTTTTATTTTCCAATTTATTGAAATATAAATTAATAAATAGTGTCTTGATTTTTTTATCGAACAGCGGAATAAAATATAAGTTAATAAATGTAAAATAATATTGAATTCGCATTTTTTTGTATTCCTTTGAAATATCAATGCTGGTAATTTGTTTCAGATCTTCTGAAAATCTGTGGAAAGCGAATGTTTTCAACTATGTGTGTGACCTGATTTTACTCTAAACAAAAAACGCTTTTTTCCCTTCAACACTTTTTCAAAATGAAAAATATCAAAATATTTTTTTCCGTACTGCTCTTATTTTGTTTTACAATGAATTGTCAAAATCACAAAAACAATGCCAAAGAGAGTGGAGATAAAAATATGCCTAAAAAGCAACTTATAGAAAAAAAGAAGTCTTTTTCTTACTTTATGAGGTTAGCGGAAACATCAGACATGCTATATCTGAATGATTCAACTTCATTTTATTTAATGGATCAATCCCCTTTAAAGGTATTTCATCAATACCAGGATATTTATGATAGATATCATGGATTTGCTCGTGTGGAAATAGATATGATATTAGGTGGTTTTATTCCTCCAGGCCCAAATACCACGTATTATGCATATTGGTTGCTGATAGATAGTACTTTGTATCTTAGTGAAATAAAGTTTTTCCTGGACCCAAGCACTATTTTCCCTTATCCGAATTTACAATACACTGTAATGGAAGGATTAACGAAAGTCAAATTTAATAAGGAGATAGGCGGAAAATATCAATTACCTAATTCAATAGTGAGTAAGGAGGGCTTAATGCCTGCCATCTGGGTCAGTAATCTGTTTTTAATTAAAAAGGCGCGACTTGGAAAAGTACGGGAATATCCGGAAGAGAGTGCTGAGTCATGGATGAAAAAACCCTGTATAGAAGTTGTTTTTCAAAAAGGTAAATTGGTTTCCATGAAAACAAAAGCTGACATGTATTAATTAAGGATTATCTGACAGCTAAAATAAATAAAATTTTTGTACATTTGTCTGAATAAAAACTCTTTTCGAGTGACACGCAAATTCAATAATAAAACATAATTGCATGAAAACAAAAATTTTACTTACCATCGTGATGACTTTATTGATCGCCCCACAATTCCTGTGGTCAAAACCTAAGAAGGAGAAGCAGGAGTTCTATCAGCTTACCGTGTATCATTACAGTACCGACAGCCAGGAAAAAATGCTGGATAATTATTTCAAGGGTGCACTCATTCCTGCCTTGCACAACATGGGTATTCAATCCGTGGGAGTTTTCAAGTCAATTGCAAACGATACTTCCGCGAACAAGACCCTCTATGTTTTTATACCGATGAAATCTTTGGGCATGAGCGATAAAATAAACGGAAAACTGTTGCAGGATGAGAAATTTAAAACGGCCGGTAAAGAATACCTGGATGTAACATATAATTCTCCTGCATACACGCGTATGGAAAAAATATTACTCAAAGCTTTTCATTTGTCTCCTGTCATGAAGCTACCAAAGTTGACCTCTCCCAAAAAAGATCGTGTATACGAGTTGCGGAGTTATGAAAGTGCAAGTGAAAACCTATTTCGCAACAAAGCACATATGTTCAATGAAGGCGGTGAAATTGATATTTTTACCAAATTAAATTTTAATCCTGTATTTTACAGTGAAGTAATCGCCGGATCTCAAATGCCCAACCTGATGTATATGACAACATTTGAAAATAAGGCAGACAGAGACGCACACTGGGCTTCTTTCAGGATTGATCCCGACTGGAAAGCGCTATCTGCAAAACCGGAATACAAAAATAATGTCTCACGCAGTGTGATCACATTTCTTCGTCCGGCAGACTATTCTGATTTTTGAGATGGAAAATTGATACTACGGTTTCATCACATTTTTTGCATAATACCTGCACCACTCTCTGAGTCCGCAGACCTCGCATTTGGGTTTCCGGGACACACAGATATAGCGGCCGTGTAAAATGAGCCAATGATGTGCTTTTGCGAGCAATTCTCGTGGAATATATCTGACCAGTTCACGCTCCGTTTCTAGCGGTGTTTTGGAATTGTCAGTCAGTCCAATACGGTTGGCTACCCTGAATACATGGGTGTCAACAGGCATGGCAGGAATGTCGAAGGCAACGGCCAACATTACGTTGGCCGTTTTTCTACCTACACCGGGGATGGTGAGCAACGAATCGATATCTGTTGGGACTTCGCCTTTAAAGTCGGAAACCAGCTTCCGGGACATGCCGACCAGATTTTTTGCCTTGTTGTTGGGGTATGAACAGGAGCGGATGTACTCATAAACTGCTTCCGGAGTTGTGGCCGCCATCACCTCCGGTGTGGGGTACGTTTCAAAAAGTGCGGGAGTGATCATGTTTACCCGCTTGTCGGTGCACTGGGCGGAAAGAATGACCGCCACCAGCAATTGGTAATTGTTTGTGTAATGCAACTCCGTCTCGGCCGATTCGGCATTCGCCTCAAACCAGTCGAGAACTTTTTGATAACGTTCTTCTTTTGTCATATCCTAATTAAAAATAATCACTCAAGTTTCTCATTTTCACAAAATATGGTCAGTCGAGAATTTAGCTGTATTCACACCGTGCGAAACGTAAATTAATCATTATTTATTGATATCATTCGCCAGGGGAATAAAACGTGCACGCAGGTCGGGATCCTTCATGTCGGGATCGAGGGGAAAGATGGGGCGCGTAACACGCTTGTACGGGAGGCGGAGTAGATCCTGATCCACACCACCCGGGGTGAGTGCCATGAGCCAGTCGCCCCGCATATTGTACAAATCGGGTACCAGATATCCAATCTTCACTACCAGAATATCTGCTTCACGCGGCTTTAATCCCAGATCGCTAAACTGCTTCTCGTAATGGTAAGCATTCCGCTTCTCGGTGACAATGGTGTAGATATTACCAATCTTCACCACCACTTCATTGTTTGTGCTGTCCAGTTTTATGGCCGTAACGATTCCCTTCAACCGAACGGGAGGAGCAAAACGGTTGTCCACTTCCGCACCGGCCGTGCCTTCTACTTCTGCACCCACACCGGCTTCAATCGCTTTCTTTACAAACTCGGTGCCGAGAATAGAGGCATAGATCAGTGTCTTGCCACTCTTCTGCAGGGCCGGATGTTTGAATAATTCCTGCAGTGTCCAGGTTACATCTCCGGCACCGCCGGCGGTGGGATTGTCGCCCATATCGCTGATGATAAACGGCTTCTTGTCGCTGGCCAACGCTTTTACCAATGCGTCATCCAGGTAGGTGGTGGGTGCCACAAATTCGAATTCCTTCCGTACATTCCAGAAATGACGGGCCAATTTCTCTGCTGCCCTGGTCACAGCCTCCTTATCATCACCATAAGCCATCACCACCCCGTGGTTGCGTGGTTCATCGGCCCACGGGTAGGACATCCAGATGGCAGCATCAATCACGTTGTCTCCATCCAGAACACCGGGAATACCGGCATACAGACTTTTCCCCGGTTCAATGCGGGTACTTGTTTTCTCTCCGGGAAGGAGGATGGGAACAGGAATCCATGCTTTGTACGCAGGCTTTCCCTTGCCGCTTTCCAACCGGTTCAGCAGGTTGGTTATTGCTCTTTTTTTCGATTCAATGGCATCTTCATGGGGTGCCAGTCTGTAGCAGGTAATCAGGTCGCTGTTTTGCGCCAGTCGGGGTGACACGCTGCCATGGAGATCCATTGAGGTTGAGACCAGTACATCATTGCCAATCACCTCACGGATACGAATCAGAAAATCACCTTCCGGATCGTCGAGCCCCTGCACGCTCATTGCTCCATGAATATCAAAGAAAAGCCCATCGAGGGGTAGTGTACCCTTCAGCATATCGAGTGTTTTTGTCACCAGCGACTCGTATGCTTCCCGCGTGACGATTCCGCCCGGCATGGCATGACCGCGCAGGGTGGGGAGCCAGACGGCCCGGTTGATTATACCCGTATCGGCTTCAAAGAATGGGTAATAGGTGAAAACGTCGTCACCGGTACGTGACCGGAAGTCCTCTTCATGCGATACAGCAGGAGAAAAAGTACTCGACTCAATGGCAATGCCGGCAATGGCAATGCGTGGCAGCTCATTTTGGGTACTCCTGCTGTTGCAACCCATGCAAAGGAGCATTAGCAGAAGTGGGAGTGAGAAAATTTTTTTCATAACTGCATTTTCATTATTGGTTGTTGAGGACGTGAATCGTGTGTGCGGCGACGAGACAAGCAGTTTCTGTACGAAGTCTTGTTTCCCCAAGGCTGACCGGTTCAAATCCGTTGGCAACAGCCATGCCGACTTCTTCTTCACTGAAATCACCTTCCGGACCGATCAGGATCAGCGCATTTTCTTTCTTTCGGTATGTTTGGGCAAGCCGCTTTTTTGGAAGATCGTGACAGTGTGCGATGAATTTTCTCCCTTCAAAGGGACGGACTACAAAATCAGAAAAGCGGGTCAATTTATCAATAACAGGAAGGAATGCCTGTTGAGACTGTTTCATGGCGGATATGGCAATCTTTTCCAGACGCTCTTTTTTCAGTTCTTTCCGCTCGGAGTAACTGCTTAAAAGAGGAGTAAACCAATCAATGCCTATTTCAACAGACTTTTCCACAAACCATTCGTTTCGTTCCATCTGTTTGGTGGGTGCAAAGCCTATATGAAGTACAAAGTCCCTCTTTTTGACCATCTCGGTCCGGTGTTCAATGCGCACGATACAATGTTTGGGGTGTGCTTCCGTGAGCACACATTCATAGAAAAAACCATGTCCGTCGGTCACAGTCATTGGATCGCCTTCACGCATCCGAAGGACCTTCACACAGTGCTGAGACTCCTGCAGGGGTAACTGCGGGAGAGTCGCAATATCGGGACAGAAGAAAAGTGTATCCGACATATTCTCTTTCAGAATTTATTTTCTCTGCGGTTGATTTCGTCGCGTAAACGGGTGGCTAACTCGTAATTCTCCTCATTTACGGCATCCTTAAGGCGATGCTTCAACGTGTCGAGTTGAAGATCGGACAGTTCTTCTTCCGATTGTATTCCTTCATCCGGAATAAACGGTTCGGGAGCACCGGAAGGAGATTGTTCGTCGAAGACGATGGCCATATTTTGCATGATTTCTTCCGTGGTGTAGATGGGTGAATGTGTACGTATTGCCAATGCTACTGCATCGGAAGTGCGTGAGTCGATACGATATTCCTTGTCGTTTTGACGCAACAAAAGTTCCGCAAAAAAAGCGCCATCCTCAAATTTATAGATCAAAACTTCAACCAGTTCTATGCCGAGTTGATTCCAAATAGAACAGATCAGGTCGTGCGAAAGCGGTCTCGGGGGCGTGATACCCTCCATCACAATGGCGATGGATTGGGCCTCGGGGGTCCCGATGACGATGGGAAGCCGGCGTATGCCCGTATCTTCGGCGAAGATGAGTGCATATGCCCCTGCCTGCACCTGGCTAAAGGAGATTCCCAGGATGGATAGTTTGATTTTTTTTGTGGCCATGATCTTTTTTTGTCTATACTACCTCAAATATACTATTTTTTATGCAGATGAAAACTTGCAAAACATTTTTTTTAAAAAAAACAGGCTTATTCGGGTAGAAAGTGATAAAAAAAAGCTATCTTTGCACCCGATTACAATACGGTGGTTGTAGCTCAGTTGGTTAGAGCGTCGGATTGTGGTTCCGAAGGTCGCGGGTTCGAGCCCCGTTTTCCACCCACATCTCATTGTGAATGAGATTTTTTATTCTCTTTAGATTTGTTTTAGGTGATCACGTATTTCTTCAATACGTGATTTTTTTTGCCGTATTAAAAAACTCTTCTCCGGAATTCTGAGCAGATAATTGCTGTGGCAGTTGCCACATTCAACGACTCAGAAGTGGTGCGGTTTGGTGGAAAGTTGGGAATGAAAAGTTTCTGGCCAATGCTTTCTGCCGTTTCCGGTCTGATGCCCTTACCCTCACTTCCCATCACGATTAACCCCTCCGCAGACAGCTCCTTTGTGTATATGTTTTCACCCTCCAAAAATGTACCGTAAATGGGTAGATCACGGTTCTTTCTTAAAAAAATAGAAATGTCGGTGTAGCTGACTCCTACCCGGGCGATAGCACCCATGGTTGCCTGTACTGTTTTGGGATTAAAAAGATCGGCAGTGTCCGGTGAACAGACAATATGACTGATACCAAACCAGTCGGCAATACGTACGATCGTACCCACATTTCCGGGATCCTGGATTCCGTCAAGTACAAGTGTCAGTTTTCCGCTTAACTTGATGTTTTCCAACTTGTTTTCGGGCTGATAAAAAACAGCGATAACTGGTGGGGACGTGGTCAGAAAGGTTGCTTTTTTCAGTTCGCTGATGTTTGCTTCCACAATCTCATCCGCACTGATTTCAGGGTACGCAGCCAGTATCGCCGGAGTTGCCGTCAAAAACTGACAATGGCAAGTTCCCAGTAAGTCGAATACCAGTTTTGTACCTTCAGCCACAAAGGTACGATGTTCATCACGGAATTTTTTTTCTTTGAGTGACCGGATGTATTTTATTTTATTGTTGCTTAAACTCATTGTTCTACCGAACCTCTTTTTCCCGTAAAAGTAACAATTTTATCGCAATATTTTGTACCCGATGCATTGAAAGGAAAGAAAATGAATCATAGATGTCATAAAATTGAGTAAACATATAATCCGGAGTAAGGTTGATAATTTCAAAAAATAGCTATCTTTGCGGTGATCAGTTTTGCATCGGTAGTTGATGACCGAATTAGTTATTTATGAATGAAAAAACAATTATAAATAAAGCAGCCGATAATATCAGGATATTATCGGCTTCAATGGTGGAACGTGCAAAATCGGGACATCCGGGAGGTGCAATGGGGGGAGCAGATTTTATCAATGTGCTGTTTTCAGAATTCCTGGAGTATGATCCCGAAGATCCTACATGGGCGTCGAGAGACCGCTTCTTCCTTGACCCCGGTCACATGTCGGCCATGCTCTATTCAGTGCTTTGTTTAAGCGGAAAATTTACCCTGGATGAACTAAAGGAGTTCCGGCAATGGGGAAGTCCCACACCCGGACATCCTGAAAAAGATTTGAGCCGGGGCATAGAAAATACTTCAGGCCCACTGGGACAGGGACATGCCTTTGCGGTCGGTGCATCCATTGCTGCCAAATTCCTGCAGGCGCGATTGGGGGATGTGATGGATCACACCATCTACACCTTCATTTCAGATGGCGGCATTCAGGAAGAAATATCACAGGGAGTAGGAAGAATTGCCGGGCATCTTGGTTTGGGCAATCTGATTATGTTCTATGACTCCAACGCAATACAGTTGTCGACTACCACTTCGGAAGTAACCAGCGAGGATGTGGCAAAGAAATATGAGGCCTGGAAATGGAAAGTGATTACCATCGACGGCAACAACGTGGATGAGATCCGCAAGGCACTAACAGAAGCCAAAGCAGAAAAAGAAAAACCCACCCTCATCATCGGCAATACCATCATGGGACGGGGTGCAGTGGCAGCTGACTGTTCATCATTTGAACGTCGGGTTTCCACCCACGGACAACCGCTGAGTGCTGCCGGAGCAGACTTTGATCAAACGATCAGAAATCTGGGGGGTGACCCTGCAGATCCTTTTGTAATCTTTCCCGAAGCGAAGCAACTCTATGAAAAAAGGATGCGGGAGCTAAAAGAGATTGTGTCCGCAAAAAAAGCAAAAGAAAAAGAGTGGGAGAGAATAAATCCGGAATTGGCTGCAAAAAAAATGAAATGGTTCTCGCGCGAACTTCCGGAGATTGATTGGAGTGCCATTCAGCAAAAACCGGGAATCGCTACCCGCGCTGCTTCCGCCACTGTATTGGGTGTACTGGCACAGCAGGTGGAAAATATGGTGGTCGCTTCGGCTGACCTTTCAAACTCCGACAAGACGGACGGCTTTTTGAAGTACTCAAAAGCCTTTGTCAAAGATGATTTCTCTGGCGGCTTTCTGCAGGTAGGTGTGTCGGAATTTACCATGTCATGCCTTTGCATCGGTATGAGCCTGCATGGGGGTGTCATTCCTGCATGCGGTACTTTTTTCGCGTTTTCCGACTACATGAAACCATCCATTCGCGTAGCAGCATTAATGGAAACACCGGTTATCTTTATATGGACACACGATGCATTTCGCGTGGGTGAAGACGGACCTACGCATCAACCAGTTGAACAGGAGGCCCAGATTCGTCTGTTGGAGAAATTGCAGAACCATCATGGACAAAACTCCATGCTCGTGCTTCGCCCGGCTGATGCCAATGAAACGACCGTCGCGTGGAAAATGGCAATTGAGAATGCAAAGACCCCCACAGGCCTGATTCTATCCCGCCAGAACATCAAAGATCTCCCCGCCCGCGAATCACGCTTTGAAGAGGCTTTTCAGGCCAGTATGGGCGCTTATATTTTACAGGATGATGAAAACTATGATGTGATTTTACTGGCTTCAGGATCTGAAGTAGCCACGCTTGTGGAAGGCGCTGATTTACTACGGTCCGAAGGGGTAAAGGTACGCATCGTTTCCGTCCCTTCCGAAGGATTGTTCCGTGCTCAATCATTAGAATACCAGGAATATGTATTGCCGGTTGGAAAAAAGAAGTTTGGGATGACTGCCGGCTTGTCTGTGACCCTTGAGGGACTCGTAGGTGCCGATGGTGTCGTATGGGGATTGAACTCCTTTGGATTCTCCGCACCCTACAATGTACTCGACGAAAAATTGGGATATACAGGCAAGAATGTATATGAACAAGTAAAGAAACTATTATAACATAAAACAAATTTTAAGATGTCATTATTCGATTATTCAGAAAAACCCATCGGATTAGCTTCCGATCATGCCGGTTACGACAGCAAACAGTATATCATAAAAATTTTGGAGGAACAGGGTATTCCTTATAAGGATTTTGGGACCTATTCTAATGAGAGTGTGGATTATCCCGACTATGCTCATCCGCTTGCTTCGGCTGTGGAAAGCGGAGAATGCTATCCTGGTATTGCCATCTGTGGCTCAGGCAATGGAATTAACATGACAGTAAATAAGCATCAGGGAGTGCGTGCGGCTTTATGTTGGAGTAAGGAGATCGCTTATTTTGCAAGGGCACACAACGATGCCAATATTCTCTCCATTCCCGGCCGTTACCTAAGTCAGGAGGAAATCTATGATATTCTGGTAACCTTCCTGAATACACCTTTCGAAGGAGGACGACACGAAAAAAGAATCAACAAGATTCCTTGCCGGTAATCTGTTACCATCAATTTGGAAAGTAAAATTTTAATTCCATGATGTGGAAGAAACATTCCGGTCTGCTTCTGCTGCTATTTTTTTTGTTGCAGGGCTGCGAGATATCAGATATGCAATTTGATAATGATCCACGAGGCAATTTTGATGCCTTGTGGACCATTCTCGACCGGAATTATTGTTTCTTTGATTACAAGAAAATAGATTGGGATTCAGTCTATCAGGGTTATAGTGCCCGCGTCACACCGGATATGAACAATGATGCGCTCTTTAAACTCATGGGCACGATGCTCGCAGAGCTCAAGGACGGCCATGTGAACCTGGCCGCGTCACACGATATTACCCGTTATTGGCAGTGGCAGGACAACTTTCCTGTCAACTTCGATCCTATGATACAGAAATATTATCTGGGCACCGATTTTGGTATGGTGTCCGGCATCCGGTATAAGATTCAGGAAGATAACGTAGGTTACATCTATTATGGCAGCTTTTCTGATGACTTGTCGGAGAGCGGCCTTGATCAGGTGCTGAATAGAATGGCTATCTGTCATGGTCTTATCATTGATGTACGAAATAATGGCGGAGGCAGTCTTACCAACGTAGAGAAAATTACCAGTCGTTTTTTCAACGAGCGCAAGCTCATCGGTTACATCTCTCACAAAGTAGGACCCGGACACAACGATTTTTCCCCGCTATATCCTAAATATGTGGAGAGTTCCGACCGGGTTCGTTACCAGAAACCCGTTGTTGTGCTCACCAATAGGGGATGCTATAGTGCAACCAACGAGTTTGTGAGTATTATGAAATATGCACCCAATGTCACAGTGATGGGCGACAGAACAGGGGGCGGGAGTGGGTTGCCCTTTACTTCCGAACTGCCCAACGGTTGGTCTATCCGTTTTTCTGCGTCACCCATGTTTAATGCCGAGAAAGAACATATTGAGTTTGGTGTGGAACCTCATATTTACGTAAGTATGCAGGATAGTGACAAGGCCAAAAACAAGGATAGTATGATTGAAAATGCAAAGGAATTAATTAAAAAAAAGAAATGAATTTTGCAGAAATCTACTAAGAAACATAATACCTGAAAGGCGAAAAGAGAAGTGGAGTTCAATGTGTTTTACTTATTTATCTTTTCATTTGTCCGAAATTTTCGTACTTTTACAGACAAAACGCCTTGAGATATAAATCAAAACTATAATTTAATATTTTTTATTAAGAATAATAATGCCAAGATTTTCGAAAAAAAGCAGGAGACCCAGTAAAAAGTCATCCGGAAGAAAAGGTCTTATCCTGATCTCAGGAATTATTATAGGAGTTGTACTTGTAGCTGCTTTGTATCAGACATCCGTCTATTTTTCCACCAACGAATCGTGTATGAAGTGTCATGTGCATCCGCATGCAGAGGAGAGTTGGAAGTTATCGACACATGTGAACAACGGAAGCGGTGTTATGGTAAATTGCGTAGATTGTCATCTTCCACCCAAAGACAACACCTGGGAACATTATTCTGCAAAACTGGCACTGGGTGTACGTGATGTATGGGGATACCTCACCAAAGACAGCACAGATTTCAACTGGGACAAAAAATCGGAACTCGAAAATGCAGTGAAATATATTCCCAACAAATCCTGTGTAAAATGTCATCAGAATCTTTTTCCCGCAGGGATATCAGATGAAGGTATCACCGCACATCTTTATTATGATGAAAATGAAGAAGCGCTTGATCTTCAGTGTATAAGCTGTCACCTCGACGTAGGGCATCACAATCCAAATTATGCACATGGACAGATGACAGGTATACCGGGAATGGGATCCCGTGATGTAGATACCTCACTTTATTTTAAGGAACCAACGCCTGTCACCGCCTTTGTCGATTATATCGAACAGATTCCCGGTACAGCTGTATCACTACCGATGAAGGCAATTCCGGGAGGTAAATTCATGATGGGAAGTCCCGAGAAGGAACCTTTCCGCAACCCGGACGAGTCGCCGCAGCATGAAGTCACAGTCAGCCCCTTCTTTATGGCCGAAGTGGAGACTACCTGGGATCAGTTCTGGGCATTTTATGCTGAGACCATGAGTGAAGGACGTATTCCACCCGAGGTAATTTATGAGAATAATCTCACCGCTATGAACGTGGATGCCATATCCGGTCCGACCCCTCCTTTCGGTTTTCCTGATCAGGGATGGGGACAGGGCGACAGACCCGCCATCACAATGACCCATTACGCAGCGGAAACATTCTGTCAGTGGCTGTCTGCAAAAACAGGTAAAAAGTACCGTCTGCCCACCGAGGCGGAATGGGAATATGCAGCCCGTGGTGGTACCCGAACAGCATACTTCTTTCCTGGAAGCCCCAAAGATTTTTCGAAACACGGGTTTATGCGGAATATCTTCAAGCCGAAAACTGACAGCATCAGTGCTTATGTAGTGTATGACTTGAATAGCGACAGTCGCACACAACCACCCTCTGCTGTCTTACCCAATCCTTACGGCTTGAAAAACATGTTGGGAAATGTGATGGAATATACTGCCGACAAATATGATCCGCAAGCATATGGCAAGCAATCAGCGGGTACCCGTAATCCATTGGTTACGCAAGGTGAGAACTGGGTGATCAGGGGAGGCAGCTACACTTCAGATGCTTCTGAAGTGCGAAGCGCTGCCAGGGCTTTTTCACAGCACGATGCGTGGTTGAAGACAGACCCACAGCAACCCAAGAGCATCTGGTGGTATTCCGATATAAAAGGAATAGGGTTCCGCGTGGTATGCGAACCGGATTCGTCGCTGGTAACACGATAATTGAAGAGACATAAAACTAAAAGCTGATAACTGACCGCTGATCTCAGATAATTGAAATCAAACAACAAACGACCAATAAATTAATAATATCCTAAAACAATCAATTGTATGAAACGAGAAAACAAAGTAACCAGAAGATCTTTTCTTAAGGCTTCTGCTGTAGCAGGGGCAGTCGGTGTAATCGGTACAGGTTCTGCAGGACTGTTGACCTCCTGCAGCGGATCGGGAAAAAGTAAAGATGGCAACGTTCCATTGAAAGAACCGGGAAGTTATTATGTACCCGAGCTTCCTGATTTGGCGGCCGATGGCAAGGAAATCAAAGCCGGTATAATTGGCTGTGGAGGCCGCGGATCGGGAGCTGCCATGAACTTTCTGAGTGCAGCCAATGGGGTGACCATTGTGGCACTGGGAGACGTATTTCAGGATAAGGTTGACAACCTGGCTGAAAAACTCAAAAAGGAAAAAAATATTGATATTCCGGCCGATAAACGTTTTGTGGGACTGGATGCTTACAAACAGGTAATTGACAGTGGTATTGATGTGCTGATTGCTGCGACACCCCCCTTCTTCCGTGCAGAACATTTCAAGTATGCCGTGGAAAAGAATATTCATTGTTTCCTTGAAAAACCAGTCTGTGTGGATGCTGCCGGATATCGTTCCATCGTGGCGACTGCCAAACAAGCTCAGGCAAAGAACCTGGTTGTGGTAACCGGAACACAGCGCCACCACCAGCGTAGCTATGTGGAATCCTACAAGCAGATCATGAACGGAGCCATAGGTGAGATCACTGGTGGAGCGGTATATTGGAATCAAAGAATGCTTTGGTATCGCGAACGTCAGCCAGAGTGGAGTGACTTCGAGTTTATGGTCCGTGACTGGGTTAACTGGAAATGGCTTTCGGGCGATCATATTGTGGAACAACATGTACATAATATTGATGTATTTACATGGTTCTCCGGTTTGAAACCGGTCAGTGCCGTCGGTTTTGGTTCGAGACACCGTCGTGTAACGGGTGACCAGTACGATAATTTCAGTATCGACTTCACCATGGAGAACGGAATTCATTTGCATAGCATGTGTCGTCAGATTGATGGATGTGCCAACAATGTGAGCGAGTTTATCCAGGGAACGAAGGGCTCCTGGTCGAGCAAGGACGGCCATGTCATCAAAGACCTGGCAGGGAATGAGATCTGGAAATATGATGGCGAAGCTGAGAAAACCAATTTCAAGCAGACCAATCCCTACACGTTGGAACATGTGAATCTGATTAACTGCATCCGGAGTAACAAACCCATTGAGCAGGCTTCTGAAACGGCTATTTCCAATATGGCCGCCATCATGGGACGTGAATCCGCTTACACGGGACAGGAAACCACATGGGAAACACTTACTGCTGCGCCATTGGATTACACGCCTGCAGACCTCAACATCGGTAAAATGGATATGTCCGGATTTACCGTACCCGTGCCGGGGAGTGAAAAAAAAGCCGAGCAGGGGAGTAAAAAAAAAGATAAAAAATGACAATCGATAGAAGAAAATTTATTCAAACAACCATTGCCGGTTCTGCAGCCCTCGCCATAGGAGGTTATAATTCCGTGGCTTCTGCCAGTTCGAAAAAGGACAAAGCTTCCGGCAAGGCAAAATTGAATCTCTCTTTTCAGGAAGGTACCGCTCCCGGTACCAACCTGAAAGAGAAGTTCGATTTTATGGAAGCACACGGGGTGGTCGGTTTTGAGCCGCATGGCAAACCTTTGCTCGAGAGGAAACAGGAGTTCAAAGATGCCCTCAAAGGACGCAACATCAAAGTGAGTGCAGTATGTGCAGGCTTTGACGGGTTTATTCTATCCACCGATCCTGCTATCCGTAAACAATGCCGCGATACAATGGCTGAGCTGATCATTGCTGCGGGTGAATTTGGTTCAACCGGCGTGATCATCGTACCTGCTTTTAACAGACAAGTGCCGGTGATGCCACATACCCAGGAGACACGTGATTTTCTTTGTGAACAGTTCGACGAGATGGGAACGCTGGCACATAAACATGGAACAACCGTCATTCTGGAGCCGCTGAACCGCAAGGAAGCTTTCTATCTCCGTCAGGTGGGCGATGCTGCTTCCATCTGCCGGGACATCAACAATCCGGGCGTGAAGTGTATGGGCGATTTCTGGCACATGACCTGGGAGGAGAATTCCGACATGGGAGCCTTTATCTCCGCGGGCTCACACCTGCAGCACGTGCATGTGGCCAGTCGCAAGCGGCGCAAGATGCCAGGTGAAGATGGAGAAGCGGATCAATATGTGGATGGTTTCAGAGGGTTGAAAATGCTGGGTTACGATAAATATGTCAGTTTTGAGTGCGGCTTAGTAGGAGACCGCAATGTCGTTGTACCTGCAGCACTTGAACTCCTCCGCAAACAGTGGAAAGAGGCCTGATCCTGCAGATGGACAAACTGATATATTCTTTATCCTCCTATAAAACCAGTATCGTGCTGTTGCTCATCTATGCGACGGGACTGGCTCTGGCTACATATGTGGAGAAGCTGATGGGTACGGAGGCGGCAAAAATGCTTGTCTATTACTCGCCCCTCTTTATTTTACTGCAGTTTCTCCTGGTAGTCAATTTTCTTCTTGTGCTTTTCCGGTATAATTATCTAAAACGGAAAAAATGGGCAATGCTCCTCATTCACTTTGCCCTGATTGTAATCCTTGGAGGTGCATTGACCACTTTGTTGTTTGGCAGAGAGGGGCAGGTACATATCCGTGAAGGAGAGAGAAGCAATCAGATGGTAATGCAAACTTCAAAGGGAATTAAAACAGAAACATTGCCTTTTGTGCTGGAGCTCACCGATTTCAGGTTGAACCGCTATCCGGGTTCCCTGAGTCCTTCTTCCTATGAGAGCAATTTGCGGGTGCATATTGATGGAGAAGTACTTGAAGCAAAGGTATTTATGAATAACGTGCTGGATCTGAAAGGGTATCGCTTTTTTCAGGCTTCCTACGATGAAGATGAGCTGGGAACCATTCTCTCTGTCAACAAAGATATGGCTGGGCGCAGTATTACCTATAGCGGTTATATCCTGTTACTGGCTGGTTTCCTGTTGATGTTCCTTTTGCCCGATTCCCGTTTCCGGAAACTGATACGTGAACTCAAGGAAGTAAGAAAGGAGGCGATTACAAAGGTGTTCGCCGGCATCCTGATGGTGATGCCATTTACAGCTTTCGGCGGAACCCTGGTCAACGACACGGTGGTTCCCATTGATCATGCCGCCCGCTTCGGCGCATTGCCGGTACAATTCCGTGGCAGGGTGATGCCAATGAACACCTTTTCCTCCGAGATCTTGCGAAAGATCAGCAAAGAGCAGACTTTCGGCTCACTCAATGCCGATCAGTTTCTACTGAGCTTGCTAAGCCTGCCCCGAATGTGGGCGCAGGTTCCCTTTATTGCCATTCCCAGTGAACAAATCAGCGTGCAGTATAATCTTCCAAAAGATTATGCTCCCTATTATCGATTTTTCGACCAACAGGGAAACTACCGTTTACTGGCACAATTGCAAAATGTCTATCATAAACCTGCGACCGGACGTACTGCGGTCGATAAGGATCTGATCAAACTTGACGAACAGATCAATATTGTGTCCCAGTTGTTTACCCATAACATGCCAGGTATCTTTCCCAATTCTGAAGATCCCTCCCATACCTGGTACGCACCGGGTGACGATCTCTCCGCTTTTAAGCCGCAGGATTCACTGTTTGTTGCCGGCATTTTTGACCAGTATCTGTCAGAAGTCCGATTGGCTATGCAAAATGGTGATTGGAGCAAACCTGATGCCCTGCTGAATGAAATTGCCCGCTATCAGCAGCAAAACGACAAAGCTTTCCTCATTCAACCCGGAAAGATTTCGGCCGAATTGCGTTACAATGAAATGAATATTTTCAGTCGTGTCAGAACAGGTTATTTCATTTTCGGTGGAATTCTTTTGATTTTGGCATTCATGCAGATATTACAAAGTCGTGGGTGGCTTCGAAACGCAATATTTACAAGTATTGTCTTTATTGTAGCCTTCTTTATTTATCATACTGCCGGGATGGCCGTGCGTGGATATATTTCGGGTTATGCACCCTGGAGCAATTCCTATGAGACTATGGTCTATGTAGCCTGGGCAACAGTGCTGGCCGGATTTCTCTTTGGAAGTAAAAACAGTCTTACCCTGGCGCTCGCGACACTTTTCGGTGGAGTAATCCTTTTTGTTTCTGGACTTAACTGGATGGATCCGCAAATCAATACATTGGTGCCTGTACTGAAATCGCCCTGGCTGATGTTTCATGTGGCAGTAATCGTGTCAGCTTACGGATTTTTTGGAATCAGCTTTTTACTGGGTATCACCAACCTCATCATCATGACGTTTTCAAAGAAAAACATACCTGTCTCGTATCGTATCAGGGAGTTGAGTATCATCAACAACCTGTCACTGCTGGCGGGACTTGCCCTGTTGACCATCGGTACCTTTCTTGGTGCCGTCTGGGCAAATGAATCATGGGGCCGATATTGGGGCTGGGATCCCAAAGAAACCTGGGCACTGATTACGATTGTTGTTTATTCCATTGTCACCCATTTACATCTGGTGAAAAAGTGGCAGAGTCTATGGGGATTTAACCTGCTCTCGGTTTTCGCATTCTCTTCTGTATTAATGACTTTTCTGGGGGTGAATTATTTCCTGAGCGGAATGCATTCCTACGGCCATACCGATGACACATCTTCTGTTTTTTTGTATATTGCGGTTGCCTTCGCAGCACTGGGAATACTGGGAGTTGCTTCTTACAGGAAAGGGAAGTAATGAGGTCTTAGCTATCAGCGGTCAGCTCAGGTTGTGAAAGCTTGGGAAGGGCGGCGGTAATAGTACACATCAACACATCATTAAATCAACACATTAATTATGGTACATTGGGGATTTATCGGTTGTGGTTCCGTCACTGAGAAGAAAAGCGGACCGGCCTTCAGCAAAGTGGAGAGATCGGACGTCGTTGCAGTGATGCGGCGTGATGTGGGTAAGGCGAAAGATTATGCCGAACGGCATGGCATTGGAAAATGGTATGGGAACGCACAGGATCTGATCAATGATCCGCAGGTGAATGCGGTGTATGTGGCAACACCCCCCGGCTCTCATGCGGAATATGCCATTGCTGCCATGAAGGCAGGAAAGCCAGTATATGTGGAAAAACCGATGGCCGCATCATATTCGGAGTGCCTTCAGATAAACCGCGTTTCCGAGGAGACCGGTATTCCCTGCTTTGTCGCCTATTATCGCCGCACATTGCCTTATTTTCTCAGGGTGAAACAGTTGATAGATGAGGGCGTGATGGGTAATATTTCTACCGCACACATCCATTTTGCCATCCCACCTTATGCGACCGACTACGACCGGAACCATCTACCCTGGCGGGTACAAAAGGAAATTGCCGGAGCGGGATATTTCTACGATCTCGCTTCCCATCAATTTGATCTGCTTGATTACCTGTTTGGAGAGATCACCCACGTGCAGGGCTTTACGACCAATGTGGGGAAACTTTATGCTGTGGAGGATACGGTTACAGCAGTCTTTCGTTTTCAGTCGGGTATTTTAGGTAGCGGTAACTGGTGCTTTGTCGCACCGGAAGATACCCGCACCGATCGGATCGATCTGGTGGGCACAAAGGGAAAACTCTCCTTTTCGACATTCGATTTTTCTCCCATTCTTTTGGAAACATCCGAAGGGATCCAGGAATTCCGGGAGGAAAATCCCGAAAATATCCAGTATTATCTTATTCAAAGTATCATAAATTTCCTGAACGGCAGGGGCGATCTTCCCGTAAGTACAGGCACCACTGCCATTCGGGCCAGTTATATCATGGATCGGATTTTGGGAAAAATCTGAATTTATTCCTAAAAACGACCTTTAAACAGTGTAGGGTTGATAGTGAGACTTACGTAAGCCCAGTCCTGCCATGCACCCGGATTACCTGGACGACCTTTTGCAATGGGCATTGCATCTGTGGCCAGCATAAAAGAGTAACCTCCTTCCAGCATGATGTATTTGCGGATGGGGTAGGTGAAGGTGAAATCGATCTCTGAACCGAGCAATTTTCTTTCGGCATCATCCACTATAATTGGTTGATGGGAGGTAAAGTGGTGGTATCCAAGATCCAATCCCAGCTTTTTCCCTGCTTTCCATTTCAGACCGACATATTTATCGAACACACCATAAGGATCGTTCCCCCGGAAATAATCCATGGAGCCCATAAATGAGTGATTGGAGCGATAAAGTAAATCCATATATGTTTTTTTATCTGAATTAGGATCCTGTCCAGGATGAAACTCGGTACCGCCATAGAGTGAGAAGAAGGGATTAAGGGTGTATCCTCCCCGCAGTGCCAGCATATAGGCATTTACTTCTTGATTACTTACGTTTTTCCCAGTCTGGTAATACGCGGTGCCCATGATGTGCCAGATGCTGGTCTTATAACCGATATTGGTACCCATCGTCTGCATATACACTTTATCGGAAACCAGTGGCACTGCATTGGGATCACCCGTTTCAAAACCCAAATTGATAAAAAGAGCAGAAGCCGTAAAACCTGTTGTGTTGTGATACTGATACCAAACGGTTTGCATATTCTGGTAGGGTTGCCCCACAGCATCATAGTAGGTGCCGGCATTGGTAAGCTCTTTCGATTGGTTATAAGCCAAAATCAGGTGCAGTGTGTTGAAGTCGTTTTCATACCCCAGTTTTAAGGCATCGTGCCAGATCCCGGACGGCGTCCAGTTAGATACTGACAGGATGCGGCCGTCGTCATAATTAAGTGGTTGTCGACCGATCCTTACAAAATATCCTTTGTGATTCATTTGTGCCCATGCTTCATTCAGGGTGAAACGCTTTCCGTCATTGTCGTTCTGCGTTTTCTGTCCCCACACCGAGATATCCTGTGCAGCCACTCGTGCTGAGAGAAAACCGTTGTCGAAATTCATTCCGACACGCGCACGATTTGAAATAAAGGCAGAGGCATCGTCGGTTTCCTGGCGGGGATAGTTGTATCCGTTTCGGTATTCAAGACGGGGACGCAGGTTCATGTCAATCGAAAATTCACCGCCTTCTTCTTCTAATTGCGCACACAGATGCAAAGGATAAAGCAATCCTGTCAGGAATATAATCACAATAAATGTTTTCATAGAAATTTTTTTTAATTGTTATATGTTGTACTGAAAAAAAAACCGCTCTTCATGATAAGTTTTCATTATTGAATTTCATTGCTGACAGCTCACTTACAAACCGCTGCCACTGATAAACATTCACTGCCCAGACAGCTCACTTCCAAATTGCTGGGGTTGTCAAGCTTTTACTATCTAAGCTGATCGCTAAAAGCTGACCACTGACCATTACTTCCCCTCTTCTCTCTTCGCATGTCGCCAGATCTGCCATGAGTTGACCAGATTCTGCCACAGCACATAGGTTCCTGGTCCGAGGGTGGCCAGCGGATTCAGATATGTCTGCGTGAGCCAGATGGCAAGTACAGTGTTTTTTTGTCCCAGTCCCTGTCCGCCGGCGACTCTCCGCCCAAACTGTCTTCCGATCTTTCTTCCGAAAAAGAACTGGAAGATGCAAATCAGCATCGAGGTAATGGCAATGAATACCTCCAGGGTGTAGTTGCCATCGTCATGCAAACGAACATATTCAGTTACATTGCCAATTACTATGGTGAGGGCCACAGCCCATAGGTAGAATGAGATAATCTGGGCAGACCGGATCTTTTTGTGTATGCTGGGCGCAGTTTTCTGTAAAATAAATGCAAAAAGGAACGGGATGACGAGAATGGGCATCACCTTCAATAAAATATGCCAGAAAGAGGAGGCAAAGGATATTTCCACGTTACTTTCCCCGATGACAGACAGAAACAGGGGAGCAATGAAAGCGACAGAAAGATTGCTGATGATGGAATAGGCGGCAGTCACGGAGATGCTTCCTCCAAGAAGCCCGGCTACAACCGGTGCCGAAGTGGCCGTGGCGGTCAGCACACAGATCATGGCGGCCTGAGCCAAAATTTCGTTAAACTGTCGCAATACCATATAGACCAGCGCACTTCCCAAATATTGAATAGTCAGCAGAATGTAATGAAATTTGGTCAGCCTGATATCACTCCAGCTCACCCGGCAATAGGTGACAAAGAGCATGAGCGATAGCAGATAGGGGATAACCGGTGAAAAAATTGCAAGCTGTTTGTGAAAGGTGATCCCCAGGATCATTGCGACGGGGAGAAGATATTTCTCGATGAATTTTTGCATATCAGTTGTAATAGTTTGCAGGAGTGTTTGATCTATCAGATGCACGAAGCATGTCTTTAAAGTGGATCTCCTGCATCCACTGTTTTCGGTCGAACACCAGGTCGGTGATAAATTGTTCTATCTCTGGCAAAAACTCCTTCATGGGATATTCCGACACTTCATGGCCTATATCTTCCATGATATAAAAGACATAGGGATACCCCTCATCCCTGAACCGTTTCGTAAGTGATTTGGATCCGAACATCCCCAGTTTAAATAAACGGGTATTGTTGTAAGGTACCAGTTTGTCGGCACTGCCATGAAAAAAAAGAGTGGGAGCAGGCCGTTGCGTGTATGAGGGTAGTCCCTCTGTGCTGAAGATGCCACCGGCAAAAGATATGACACCGGCATACCGGAAATTATCCGGCAGTACCCTGGCAAGAGGATGATTGTCTCGCTCCATATAGTCGGCCTGCAACACCGTGATGGCGCCAGCACTCGATCCGCTGAGGATAATGAGTGAGGGGTCTATATTCAGTTCATCTGCGTGTGCCAGCAAAAAGTTTGTTGCCGCATACAGATCGCTCACTGCCATTTCAATGGACTCTTGTAACGGCTTATGATTCAGTATGCCCGGAGCTTCTTTCCCTTTCATTCCCAAGCGGTAATCGATAGAGACCACAGTATATCCCTTCCTGGCGAAATAATCAAAATAGGGGAGGTAGAGTTTGGCATCACGCGTTCCTTCCTTGAATCCCCCGCCAAATACAAACAGCAGGCAGGGTTGAGGCAGGATGGTGGTGGAATCGTTTTTGTATATGTCAAGTTTCAACGGGGTACCCTGCATTTCTGCGAAGATACGGGTCTCTTTTTGTAGTGCCCCGGCCGGCAACATAAAGGGGAAGAGCAGTGCCGTAAAAAAAATGATAGCCGCTTTGTATGACATCGCTTATTGTTGGATAAAATCAGACACCAGTTTCAGTACTTCATCTTTTGCCCGGTCGAAGTCGTCGTTGCATACCACCACATCAAAACGGGGTGCAAAACTCATTTCATATTCGGCCTTTGCCAGTCGGTTTTCAATCACCTGCGGTGAGTCAGTACCTCTTTTTTCAAGCCGTTCACGCAATACCTCCACCGAGGGGGGCATCACGAAGATGCTCAGCGCCCGGTCGCCGTAGATCTTTTTAATGTTTAATCCACCGATGCAATCTACATCGAAAACCACATTCTTGCCTTCTCCCAGAATGCGGTCTACTTCACTTTTCAGCGTACCATAGAACTTGTCGGTGTAAACCTCCTCATATTCGAGAAATTCATTTCTGGTAATCCGCTCCCGAAATTCAGCGGGTGAGAGAAAATAGTATTCCACACCGTTCTTCTCTTCACCCCGGGGAAGACGGCTGGTGGCCGAAATGGAAAACTGAAGATTTAATTCCTGCGCCAACAGGTACCTGACAAGCGTGGATTTGCCTGCACCTGACGGAGCTGAAAATATAATTAGTTTTGCCATTGCATCTATATATTCGGACAGCATACCAACCGGTATGCTGTCACATTTGTTACAAAATATTTAATATTTGCTCTTTGATCTGTTCCAGCTCGTCCTTCATCTGTACCACAATGCGTTGCATTCCTGATTGGTTTGATTTTGATCCGAGTGTATTGATTTCACGTCCTATCTCCTGGGCGATGAACCCCAGTTTTTTCCCCTGAGAATGGGTGTCGGCGAGCGTTTCGATAAAATAATTCAGATGATGAGCGAGGCGGGTCTTCTCTTCGTTTACATCCAGCTTCTCAATGTAATAAATCATCTCCTGTTCGAAACGGTTCTTATCGTATTCGATTCCTTCCAGATTGTTTAATCCTTCATAGATCCGGCTTTTGATCTTCTCTATCCGTTCCATCTCAAAAGGATCAACATCTACCAGCAGAGAGCGGATAAGCTGGATCTTTTCCGTCAGTACCTTTGTCAGCATTTCTCCTTCCTGTTTGCGAAAACCTATCAATTCGTCCACTGCACGGTTTATTGCCAACTCGATGGTTTCCCATTCTCTTTCATCCAGCTCTTCCGGTTCCTGTCTCATGACTTCGGGAAGACGCATTAACAACAAAAACCAGTCATCCGGAAGAGGAATGCTGAATTCTTCAGACAATCCCGTGATTTCCCGGTAATACTGACCCACAACGTGGTGATCTATCTTTGCGGATACATCCCTGGAGATTACTTCCACATTCATTGATAAATCTACTTTTCCACGCTCCAATCTTTGTGCCAGGGCGTTGCGCAAAGCGATTTCCTTCTCGCGGTAAATAACAGGGAGTCGGGTGAACAGATCAAATTGTTTGCTGTTCAAAGATTTTATTTCAATCGTAACTTTTTTGTTGGGGAGCACAGCTACCGCTTTGCCGTATCCCGTCATGGATAATGCCATTGTAATAGTTTTGCACAAAGGTAGCTCTTTTGGCTGAAACGGACATATTTTTGTGGCGAAACTTCAGCAGGCAGTATCAGATTATGCATTCAGAAAAGTCAGGCATTTTCCTTGCGGAGGGATTCGCGCTCTGTTTCTTTCAACGCTCGCTCAGCATTATCCTGTTCATTGGCCAGAAGGAGTAGTCGCTTGCTCTCTACTAAATTGGATATAAGTAGGAAAAAGCAGGCTGCAGTGGCAAGAAATTTGATGGAACCCGGTACAAATACCTCAAAGGTGATAATTGTACCTAACAGCAGACGTACTTCAGTAGGCCCGAAAATACCTGAGTCGATTGAATATTGTCCTCCAATCTTGTAGCGTAGCTGGGCAGTGATCATCTCCCATCCGTAAAGTACCACGAATAAAAATCCTGCATATTTCCATAGACCAGGGACAAAAATGGAAAATCCCAGTCCGATAAGGATGGTTCCAATCCAGTCGACCGTAACATCAAGTGAGAACCCGTACCATTTTCGTGGTTTATTCCTGTAGTATGCCAGTCGTCCATCGAGTGAGTCGCCAAACCAGTTGATAGCAAACCCGATGAGCGACAATAACAGCCAGTAGCGATTCAGGTAAGCTCCCAGCACAAAACTGGCTGCGACCATCAGATTCCCGAAAAAGCCAATGGCTGTGAGGCCGTCTGAGCTTATCCATGCCGGCACTTTTTGTACCAGATAAGCAATGGTCTTCTGTTCCCATTCGCGCAGGAAGTTGGTTCTCTGCCGATCTGTGGCGATAAGCCTAAGCGACTTCGCCATATTTCTTTTATTTTTTTTCATCACCGGATTCTTTTATATATTCAAATCTTCCATGGCAAAATTAACGGATTAAATTTAATGTTACAAATTTGTTACCAAAAAAAACGCAACGAGATTGTTTATAATCAATAAAAAAACCGCCTCTTTACGGGGCGGTTTTCTGTGAAGGTGGATTTACTTTATTTCATTTCTCACCATTCTCCTCCTCGGTGGGTACAATCAGCTTGTATCCCTTTCCGTGAATATTGATGATCTCGATGTTTGGTTCGGGTTTCAACAATTTGCGTAGTTTTGTAATGTAAACATCCATGCTGCGTGCATTGAAATAGGTATCTTCTTCCCATATCTGTTTCAGCGCATGATTGCGTTCCAGTATGTCGTTGGCATGCGCACAGAGTAACGACAGCAGTTCCGATTCCTTTGTGGTAAGCTTTGTCTGCACATCGCCAATGATCAGTATCTGTTTTTGTGTATCGAAGGTCATTGTACCGAAACTATACACCTGCTGTTCCTTGCTCCTTTTGCCTTTCACTCGACGGATAATGGCTTCAATACGCAATACCAGTTCTTCCATACTGAATGGTTTGGTAATATAGTCGTCGGCCCCGGCTTTGAAACCTTCCAGTACATCTTCCTTCATATTCTTGGCTGTCAGGAAAATCACAGGTATTTCCGTATTAATGGTTCTGATTTCCTTTACCAAGGTCACACCGTCTTTCTTGGGCATCATTACATCAACAATGCACAGATCGTATTTTGTTTTCACAAATCCTTTGAAACCGGCTTCTCCATCGGGAAACAGATCGGTATCAAAACCTTTTGCCTGGAGATATTCTCTCAACAACATGCCAAGATTCTCATCATCTTCGCATAAAAAAATTTTCAATTTCTCTTCCATATCATTTTTCTGTTATTACGGGTAAACTAATTATAAATTTTGTTCCTTTACCTAATTCGCTATCGGCACGAATGGTGCCGTTTACATCGGTGACGATTTTTTTTACATACGCCAGTCCCAGCCCAAATCCTTTTACATCATGCCGGTTACCGGTGGGTACGCGATAAAACCGTTCAAATACCTTCTTTGCATCTTCCTTTTTCATGCCAATACCGTTGTCCTCAATGGAAATGATGATCTTGTTGCCCTCGTTGCGGGTACGGATCATTAATTCGGGAGCTACTTCCTTCTTCCGGTATTTTAATGCATTGTCGAGAATGTTGAAAAGAACATTGGTAAAATGCATTTCATCTACCTTGATTGTGGTATGCTCTGCCTGCAAATCGATATCGAGTGTACCACCCAGTTTTTCGACTTTGAGCACATGCGTATTGGCGACACTGACCACAAGATCATTTACATCCATCTCTTTCATCTTCAGTGTAGTCTTCTGCTTGTCGAAGAGCGACATCTGCAGTACTTTTTCTACTTGAAAACTCAATCGCTTGGTCTCATCATAAATCACGCCGGTGACATGTTTGAATACCTCGGGAGACTTCAATATAGACTCATCCTTGAGCATCTGCGATGCGAGCGAGATGGTGGAGACGGGTGTCTTCAACTCGTGCGTCATGTTGTTAATAAAATCATTCTTCATTTCAGACAAACGCTTCTGTCTGAACAGCGATACCACCGTAAATATAAACGTTAACAGCAGGATAAACGTAAATATAAGTGACGGTATGAAAAAGGATAACTCGCTGTACACATAATTCCTTTTTGTCGGGAAATAGGCCCGTAACCTGTTTAACTTTGCCGGTGGATCATTTGGAAACAGAATCTGGGTGTATACTGCATCCCGGTACTTTGTGGAGAAACCGGGAGTGGAGTAGACCACCTTGTTGTTGAAATCCACAATCTGAAAACTGAAAGGTTCATTCAGCCCGTTGTATGACAGCTCGTAACGAATATATTGCTCCATCTTATTGAAATCGATCCGTTTCTCGATCGGTTCGTTGCTTGCTCGATTCAGTATTTTAAAAATGACCTCATCCAGCAACGACCGTTCATGCAGGTATCGTTTCGACAGGGATTGCTGCATATCGTACTGCGTCTTGGAGATCGTACTGGCACCCTGGTTGGGTGACAGAAATACCCGTTCGCGTTGCTCTTGCGGGCGCGTGGACTGTTGTGTGATATCCAATGCAATTCTTGTTTCACTTCCATCGGGATTGGTAACGGCAGCGGTAGACCGCTCCCGGGTGATTTGCTGGGTGCCCTGTGACTGATTGTACTGTGAATATCTGTTCTCCGATTCAATCATGTCCTGTTCGAGATAATCACGGGTCTGATCCTGCTCGAGATCTCTCATCACGTTGTAGAGACTCCTGTTTACCTGTTCATCGAACTGTTGTGAACGGATGGCCATGCTTGTTCTCATATACCTGACCTGCAGGAACAACAATGCAAAAAACGCCGTGAACATCACTAGGGCAAGCAACCAAATTGTCGATTTTTTCATCTTTACTTACTCCTTTTAAGTGACAATTTTATATTTCAAAGATCGTCTCGTCGATTTTAATTTAACAAATAAACGACTTTTTTGTTTAACATATCCTCTTAAAATTAAGAAAAAACGTAAAAAAACGATTTGTTCAACAATAATTAAGAAAAAATCCTCTTTATTTCTTTTTTTTAATTTTTTTGTTCGATATAAAAACTCGTTTCCGGGGGAATATTTCTCCTTTTTGATCCCGGACGATGGTTTATTGATTCAGATTGAACCGCAGACTTATACCCAGATTTGTTTGGGCCGTTGCGTAAGATCCGGATGATACAAGGGGCTTATTGATGATTTTGTCAAAGAAAGCACGGAGTGTAAGCTTGTGGCTTATGTTGTAATCAGCCCCAAAACGAACAGAGGTTGTTTGTATGCCGTCGGTAGCCTGTGTGAATCCGGTTTCAATTTTTCTGATTAGCGCCTGTGTAATCTTGTGGGAAATATCCAGCCGCGTGCTCAGATCTTTTACTATGGGATAACCCAATTCCAGCACCAAATCTTTGTCGTTAGTCTCCACAACCTGCAGGGATGTGACATTCAGATTCACCGTGCGTGTCCGATTGAATCTCAAACCGAGATTTATCTCGTTATTGAATACACTGCTTATTTCGATGAGGGGATTGAAACTTTCCACAATGCTCACCGCTGAGATATCGAAGGGTGACGATGGTAGGGGTGCTCCTGATATTGCATCGCGGATAAATCCCAGTTCACTTCCGTTGTTTGCAGGCACCCAGCTCAAAAAGGATGCGAATGAACCTATCCTGTATTGTGAAAGATATTGGTGGCTGACAACAAGTGATTTAATATAATTTTGTAACCCGGGAAAAGCGTTTGTCATATTGTATGAAATATTCCAATTTGGCAGCATGGAAGAGATATCAGGAAAAGCTCCCAGGTTGCTCCTTCCTGGATCTTTTCCGGTGTAGGCCGCAAAAAATGAGGGGATGAGTACATCTGCAGAATTGCGTTGTACATCGCCCAATGCTGGGTCGAACGGTTTTCCGCTGAGACTGCTGCCAGCAAGAAATCCAATAGAAGGATAACCGGTCGTTACATATTTTTCGCGCACCCGTGCTGTCATCTCGTCCCGGTAACTCCGAAAATTATCAAAAACCCGGGAATGATAATTGTTACCTGCTCCGGAGTGTTCAAAAGCGGAGGCAAGGGTGACTGTACTCAAGGCAAAACTTCCACCGCGGACCCTGGGCATTCCTTCAATCATATATTGCAGTTCCGTGCGCTGGTTGTCCTCATACAATGTGTGCAGATATATGCTGAGTCCTGGTAAAGGTTCTATGGAAGCATCCATTCTGATTTGCTGCGTCTGGTTGAATATGGCCGGCCTGAGGTTATCCTCACTCATCACCAGATGATGGTGTGTCATGGCTTTCCTCACAAATTTCTCCCCTCCTTCCATCCCAAAGGCAAATCCCAAGCCCGGAAGAAGGCCGTCAGTACTTTTTTGTTGTCCAAAGAAATCGCCCACTGACGGATCGTAACCGGGAAGGTCGGTCCGTCTCTTATGGACAATGTTGAGATTTATCTGACGTACCATCGTCATGACGCGATGTAGCGGTGCGAACCCCTTGTTTGCACGCCGCAGAAAAGGTATTTTGTAGTAGAGAGCATTCAAATTAAACCGGCTCTGAAAAGTGAAAGAGAGGTCGTTCTGCAGGAAGTTGCCCATATTCTCACCCTCGGTCATTGCTCCGCGTTCCCATCGGTAACCTGCATTGTAGGCCGCACTGGAGTTGATCCAGTCCATCAGGGGTACCTTCGCAAGGGGAAGCGTGTAGGTGACATCGGCATTTTGGAAGTAACTGAATGGTTTACCCAAGTCGCGGATGCTCTGGACAACCGAGTCTTTCCATATTTCATAGTCGCTGCGGCTGATCTCCTTATTGACCTGCAGGTAGGGCTCCTCAATCTCCGCGACGGTGCCGGAGCGGAACGAAGTGTGCAGGTTTCCAGTGGGATCCCAACTGAATGAGAAATCCCTGTTCCAGTAGAAGTCGCTGTCAAAAAAAAGGAGGGCTTGTAAATCCCTTAGTTGAGTTTCCTGATAGTGGCGCGTGATGATGCTGCTTATCCCGATGTTACCGGGCAGGAAATTGAAACGAAGAGATTGAATCAGTTTCAACCAGCCCGAAGAGCTATCCAGCGCTTTAAACGGTTCCCAAGGTTTCGTCAAAGGGGTATATGAATATTGAAACTCCTGCCTGAAATCTTTTGTGAATGAATATTCTGTGTCAGGACCATGGTATTTCTCTTCATTTCTCGCATAGCTGAATCTGAAGTTTGCCGGATCGTAAGGCATTGGGCTTTTACTTTTGACATCGCTCTTTACGTTGTTGAAACTGAGCCCCCGGATGCTTCTGCGGGTGAGCACCACACTTTTTATGGAGTCGCGAATGGCCTGGTTACCGGCCTCGCTTAATGTTTCCTTCAACAGGATATCCCGGTTAAAAGGATCATAAAGGGGGGCCATTGTTTCACCGGACCATACATAATGAAAGGGTGCAGATATTTTTGCTTTTTTTGGAAGGAAACGTCCCAGTTCCATGTTCATTGAGATCTGTACCGAAGTATAGTCATCGTTGCGGCGTGACAGCAGGTTCTGGTCGAGTGCTCCGAAACCGGCGGTTTCCTTTTGTCCTGCAAAGTGAATCGTACCCAGGTCAGAGAGGGCCAGGTTTACATTGCCCCGGGTTGCCCAACCTCCTTTCTCATCGAATTCACTCAGTCGCATTTCGTTCACCCATATCTCTCCCGACCTTACTTCCCGGCTGTTGTTGCGGATGCCGATCATCAATACCTTCACCTCTGCCAGTGAGGGATTGCCCATGATGGTGATCCGGTTTTCCGGTTTCCCCGGATCGGATTGCGTGTAGGGTGTAAAATAATCGATCCCGTTCCCGGAATGTTGATTGACATTGCGATCGAGTTTCAGGCCTGTAAACAGTTCCAGCGGGAAGTCGAACATGTTTTCCTTTGGCCATACGGCTTGCTGTCCCGAAGGTGTGTGTGCACTGTATTGTCCTTCGGGCGTGAGGCGAAGTGGAATCTCATATTCGTAGAAATTGTTTCTGTAATCCGAACCCAGCCGCACGAAGATGGCAAAATCTCCGTCTTTCAGCTCATCCGTATTATCTTGTAACTTTTCTGCATGCACAAACATCTGTATCCGTTTGTAACGACGCAGGTCATACATGCTGTTTTTATACACTGCCCGTGTATCACCCGGATCAAGATGGGTAACTTTGAGGGAGAGCGACTGTTCGTTTTCCTGCCGCAATTGAGGCTGGGCCGGATCCAGTATGCGTGTTACGCCGGGAGGTAACAGATAATTTACCGGTGTCCTGTTTCCGTTTTCCTCGATGTTTACGGCAGATATTTCCAGTTTGCCGGTCCCGGTGGGCGTTCCCCCGGTGATAAGATCGTTGCGGTAACTCCGCCATTCGCTGCGTACCAGTTCCAGCGTGGCAAAACGGAGAAATACCGGTTCCTCGAAGCCGGTGAGAAACATTCGCATAAACCGGATATTGTGAAACCCCTGTATGTTGCCGGTGCGGGTCTGATATTCACGGATCGGTATCCTGAACTGATACCAGGTTACGCTGCCGTCATTTCCATTGCGCAACTTCAGGCTCACCTCCCTTTTATCCGTGATGAAATTGGATCCTACCTCCAGCGTTCCGGGACGAAGAGATACTTTGTATTGGAAGTAGGATTCATTTTCATTCAGGGTGTGGTCGTTGTCAATGTCCTCGACATCTGGCGTTGTGCGCGAAACGCTGTGATAAGGGTCATTGTCTTCCGGCGATTGCGAGTTACCTTCGGTGGCGTTGTAATATTTGTATCGATCGAGAATGCTCAGTTGCTGCTGGTCCTGTTTCTGTCCGCGATAATGGCGGAAGTCGTCACCTGCCGGATCATTGAGTGGTGAATGGGCATCGTTCTGCATTTTAGAAATCTTTTCTCCGGAGAGATGCTGTCGCAGCTCATCAAGATAGTTTGCATAGGCAGGATATGTTTTTTCTTCCTCGCTGTTCAGACCGTTCAATCCCGTATCCTGCAATTTGCGCGATTCCATTCCCAAAGAGTTGTCGAAGCCATACACGGTAGACTCTCTTTTGGAATATTTACCCCACACCGACTTTCCTACAGCCGCTGTGTCACCCTCTACAGGTAGTCCGTTCTCGAAGAATTTTTTTCCGTCTTTCAGGATATCTTCCGATATTTCTCCGAGATTAAAATAGAGATCCCCTCCCTGTGAGCTACCTGTCGTATCGTTTACGAAAGGATCCATCAGCCAGAACTCGATATACTCAATGTTCGCCGCTTCAAAATCGCGGGTATCCATGCGGCGGGTGATGCCGCCCCAGCGTCGGCGTGGATCAAGTAGCCTGCCATTGGCGTCGACATCGGTGTCCAGGTTATAGGGCCCGCGTTCATCGGGATAATAGGAGAGATTGAGTACGGGCAGCGTGGCTGGCTGACCGTACAGTACGTCGCGGTTGGGAAATATCTCCCTCTCGTAGACCTCCCGTACCCTGTGATCAGAAAGCTGGTCGATATCGTTTTTAATGTGGGCGGGCGTAAGGCTGGAGTTTCTTCGGGTAAAGATACCGTCGATATAGAACCACGCCAGTTGAGCCCGGTTTTTTCCATAATCGATGTCGTTCGTGAGCGATGCCTCCGGAAACAGACCGGAAGAGGTGTTGTTGTAGGGTGTGGCTGCAAGTGACCAGGCATAGGGCGTGCGCAGGTCAATGGCCGATGTGGAGGATTCAAAATCATCGAGATAGGAATAACTGCCTGTATATTTGTTTTCGTAATGCCCCGGAAGCATTTGTGCGAACTCGATGTTTGCTGTCACTTGAGAAGGTGCAGTGGCTTCGACGAATGGAAGCATGTCGATGAGGTTGGTGAGTGCGTACGACTGTTTCCTGTAGTTCAGATGGGTGCCCCATAATGTGTTTTTGGAGGATTCATCGCCGAAAGCCGACTTCATCGTGAGCGGTTTTTCGGTATAGTACATCAATGTGGCGCCGAAAGATAAGTTTTTTGAAAAATCGTAGTTCACATCCAGCCCCGTAAGGGTCTTTCGCTGCAACTGCGTCAGTTGCCGGTTCTCGAGCGTGACGCTTACGGGTGTTCCCGCGGCAAGGATGGCCTGATTGGTGATGTTCACCGTACCGGATACATAATCTACCGTATAGTCGACCCCCTCGGTGAGCAGAACACCGGCCGCGGCCACACGCACCGACCCGCGGGCCACATTCATGGCATTCAGATTAATCTCCGTACCCGAAGAACCTTTGTATTCACCGCTGATCCTGAATTTGTTTTTTTCCGGGTACTGACGCGCCATCGTGAGCGTGGAATCATACAATTCCTGATAGACATATTTTTCAGCGATGACATCGTTGCCTATTTTCTTTCGCAGGTAAGAACCGAAAGGCTCCACCGCGGGAAAGATAATCTGTCCGTTTTGTGAATCTACCGTATAACCTTCCAGAAAGTCGAAGACGCCATCGGGAGAAGGATCATTTCTGCTGTTTAGCCTGTCGAGGTGCATCACCTGCAGTAGCAACTCTTCCCGGATACCGTTTTCGGGAATATAATTCAGGTATAATCCCCGGGTGTCGCTCTGCCAGGTAATCTGCAGCCGGAAGTGATCCCGCTGTATGTTGTAGGCGCCCTGGCCGAGGGAATAGATGTTTTTCATCATCAAATCCCAGGTGTAGGCGCGGGGCGACAGCGATACCGGCTTGAGCAGTTTTAGAAAAATGGCACCGGCTTCATTGCCGCTGTCCGTGGCATCTTCCCGCACGTCCGTCGAAAATTCACCTACCTGGTATACCTCACCACGGTAGGTAAACTCGTAAGCAACGGCCAGTACTTCGTCGGGTTGCAGAGGCATGCTCAGTGACAGATATCCCAGTTGGGGCTGAAAACTGTATTCAGAAGAAGAGAGGAGACGTGCATTTTCCAGCTTTTCGTAGTCCACACCCGCCTCAATACCGGCCGGAAAAATCTGTGACGCCCCGTTGCTCTCCCTTGCCCCGGACCATATTCCGGTGAGCTGTTCGTACAACGTATTGGCCTTGTTATAGGGTATCCCGTTGGTTCCTTGGGGTATCCATGCGCCGTTGTGAATATGATCGCTTTCCCCAAGATCGGCAAAGGCGATAATATTCCTCGATCTGGCATAATCGCCCCGTCTGTTGGTTACCCATACTTCCATTCGGGTAATAGAAACAGGCGACTGAATGTAAGGCATCTTTTCCAGCGATTCGTCATATTTATCCCGAAACCAGTAACCCAGAAAGAAATGCCTGTTTTCGTCATACTGGTCGGCGGAGAACTCATAGGACGTTGTTTGTATCCCTCCGCGGGTATTGATGGTTTGTGATTCCGATTGTTGCTGTGAAAAAAGACCATTTACTCTCAGTTTCCCAAACTGTAGTTCCGATTTGATCCCGAACAGCGTTGATCCCGCCTGAATGAGTGAGTTGCTGGTGTTCATGCTCACGTTGCCCGCCTCTATGTTCTGTATGATGTCATCTTCATTTCCCCGGTAAGCCATTTTGATTTGTTTGTTCTGAAAATCAAAAGTCGACTCGGTGTCGTAATTGACGTCGAAGTCAATCTTATCTCCCACCTTCGCATTTACATGGAGCTGGATCTGTTGATCGAAGTTGAACATACTCCTTTTGCGCGCCCGTTGCGGGAGGGTAGGGTTGTTGGTGACATTCCTGTTCATTCCCGCCGACATTTCCACATAACCCTGGGTGGTAAGGCGCAGTCCTCCGGGGCCGAAGATAGTTTCCCGTGGGGCGCTCTGTTTCCCCAGGAGAACAGGCGAAAAAGTTTTTAACGGGAGCTGAAGGCTGTCGCCGAGTGCATTGCGTTCACGGAAATAGTCGGTTTGCATCCGGCGCAGCCGGTATGCCATATATTCTTCTGGTGTCATGGAGTAGGGGGTCCCCACGACCACGTTACCAATCTTTTTCTCAAAGATGTAACGATCATACAGATAATCATAGCGAACTTCTGTCCTGAGGCCCGATAAACTTATTTGTGCACGAAGACTGCAGATCCCGTTTGTCATAAACAGGAACAACAGGAGTACTATGTAAACGTTTTTTTTCAGAGAGACAACAGCTATACGATTTTTTATCCAAAAAAACGTATTACGTAACCAGACCGCTGTTTATAATCTCTTCAATGCTTCTTTAATGACACCCTCAACCGGCATGGAGGGTGATTCCCTAATTATTTTTGATACCACCTTTTGTGAGGCTGTCTGTACAAAACCGAGCATCACCAGCGCGGAGACGGCGGCATGACCTGTTTCAGACAGATCGGCTTTGGCCGGCAATTGTATGGTTCCGCTCTCGTCGGTAAACTTGATCTTGTCTTTCAGGTCTACAATGATTCTTTGTGCTGTTTTTGCACCGATGCCTTTCACCGACTGTAGCACGGTGACATTCTCCGTGGCAATCACATTCTCCAGCTCTTTGGCACTGAGGGAGGAGAGGATGACCCGCGCGGTACCGGGACCTACACCCGATACACTGATCAGTAGCAGAAAAAGTTCCCGCTCGTGTTTGTCCATGAAGCCGAACAAAATATATGCATCTTCGCGGATTACTTCATGCACATAAAGTTTTACCGACTGCTTGTTGTTGAGGGCTCCATAGGTGTTGAGCGAGATATTCATCTGATAACCGACGCCTCCGCACTCAATCGTGACATTTGCCGGAGTCAGTTCTGCCACATCTCCCTTAATATAGTCTATCATATCTGAAGTATTCAATTCGCCGTCTACCGGTGGTGTTTTATTTTACACAGTAAAAACGGCAGGGTGTTGATTACGTAATACCGTATTTATAACGGTAAAAACCGGAAAAAAGTATATCTGATCTTTTTTTATTAAAAATTATGTCCTTTGGCCAGTCCACCTTCACCCGTTTCCTTGTAGAGCGATGGCCTTGGCGGCCAGACTCCCGTAGAGGGTGACCACAAATCTTTCCGCATCACTGTATAAACAAAGATAGGTATAAATTCTGTCCCGTAAAAGGCTTTTATTTTGTACTTTTGCGGTTCATAATTTGGAACGATGACAGCAAAGAAAAAATACAGTTACGATATAGAGGCACAGGACATAGATTTTCGCAGAAGGGTTTCGCTGGTTTCGCTTACTAACTTTATTCTGATTACTGCCGGAAAGAATGCCGATGAGAATGGTTTTGGCTTGCTGGAGCTGCAAAGTGACTGTTTTACCTGGGTTTTGTCACGTCTGGTGATCGACATGCAAAGAATGCCTACCGAAAACGATTCCCTGACCATTGAGACCTGGATCGAGCATATTGGCACTGCTTTCACGACGCGCAATTTCAGGATATACGACGGCGCAGACCTTATCATCGGGCACGCAGCTTCTTCCTGGGCGGTAATGGATATGCGTACACGGCGTAGTGTGCTGCTTGACACGCTCCCTGGCATGCGTCAATTCATCTTGCCGGAAAGTACTCCCCTCGGGGAACCAGGACGTATTCCCAACGTGTCGGGAGAGGTAGCAAATAGTTTTCGGGTGAAATATAGTGATATCGATGTAAATAATCATGCCAACAGCCTCCACTATGTAGAATGGTTGTCCGATTGTTTTACGCCCGATTTTTACCGGAAGCATCATATCCGCCGGTTTGAGATCAACTTTCTGAAAGAACTTACTTTTGACGATTCGGGAGAGGTCTATCGCCAGTTAAAGGGGCAGGCCGACTATGCATTTCAGATTGAAACACATGGGAAAGGCACTGTTTGCCGGGCACGCATCGTGTTCGAAGAGGTGTGAAAACCCTCGTCAGGCATCATTTTCCCCCGAACTTGAAAACTACAGGAATTGCAGCAGGCACCTTTACAAGTGTACCACCCACGCTGAATTTTGGCCATAATTTTACCGATACAGACGTCTCGTTGGGGGTAATCCCCAGGAAGGCACTCATTTCATTGGTTAACCTTTCCTGCGAATAACGGTTCATCAGACTTTTCAGATCCACACTGACGGGGATGCCCACGACCTTCGTTTCTCCAGGCTCAATGCGGATGGGAATATCCATTTTTCCTTGCACAAATTCCATGTCATTGATTTGAATGGCGTAATCAAGGGCATCGAGAAATGCGGCGGAGCTGTTTGGATTGGTCACATCCATATTAAGGGTCATGCTGAAAGGAATGGACTGCATCGAGGAACCTCTGGCCAACACTGTGGCTATCGAAGCCAGATTAGAGACAGAGATGCTGGATGCATCCCCCAGGTTAATACCTGCCAGCAGAATATTATTCAGGGAGTGATACTTGTATTCACTCTGAGAGAGCTGAATGGCGCCACCGATCTGGTTCATAACGCTGCAGCCTGTAAGTATGACAGCCGCAATGAGGATTGTAATATTTCTCTTCATCATAATAAGTCTTTACTTTATTGTTACCATGGTCGCCCCATAGCCGTATTCCTGAAAGGAGGCGTCTTGAAAATAACATTTGGGATATTTGGTTTTCAATTCTTTCAGGATGGCATTCTTTAATACTCCGTCACCTTTGCCATGAATAAATACAATTTTTTTGTTTTTATTATTGATATGGCTGGTCATCACCTCATTAAATTTTCTTAACTGGTACTCCAACAGATCAGCATTGTTCATTCCTGCAGTGGTATCGAGTAATGCACCGGCATGCAGGTCGATTTCAATCGGCTGATCTTTCTCTTTTTTTTCGATCCGTTGAATGCGTGGACGACTTTCACCGGATTTCTTTTCTCTGATGGCACGCTCCAGATCGCCTGCTGAAACAAGCATCTCCCTTTCGGGAACATCATTCTGCATGATAAAATAGAGTAGCGCATCATCCTCGAAGTAGTCGTTTTCCCTGAAACTGTGTAACTTGTAAAATTTTACTGTATCAATGCGCAATTCCACGGAACAGGGATTCTTGAAACGGAAAGGTTTCTGGTGCTTGAAAGCGATAAACTGGACAGACACTTTTTCAATTTCATTGAGTGTTGTTTTATCAAATTCTTCCAGGAAAATCTTGGTGTTTGGCTCGATGGAACCGCTGTAGCGACTTTTCCATGAATTGTTTTCACGACTCATGTAATTGAAAAACAAATAGTAGTTGCTGTCGTTCACGAAATAACATTCGTAAGTGGAAGTCGAGAGGTTTTTTACATCTGTGGGCAGGAAGGCAAGGCAGGCTGTGATCTCTTCCCCTTCGGATGTTTCCTGCACTGTGTCGTGAGCACTCACTTTTACTTCGGGCAGGGAAGGCGCGTGATCTTTCTCGGCCACCGTCTCTTTGTTTTCGGGAGTATGTCCCAGCTTCTCATTTCCGGCAGATTCTACCACCACGCATTCAGAAATAAGTATGGGAACCTCAAATCCATGCTCGTCCTCCACAATCACCAGTTGTTTGTTGAGGAAGCCTTTTATAACGCCTCCCCCCACTGTATTCAGAAAACGTACTTTGTCACCTGTCTCCAATTTCTTCATGCTTTCGGGTCTCTTTTCAGTATTTTTATTTTTGTTACCTGTTGCAAAGTTGACTATTTTTGCGGAATAAATACATTAATAACTACGAAAAATAGTTTTTCGATTGTAAAAAATGAAAAAGGACCAGATTGGGGCGTTGCAGATATCCCGTTTTAATTATCATCTCCCCGACGATAAAATTGCAAAATATCCTCTTTCTCAAAGAGACGGGTCGAAACTGTTACAATACAGTGACGGACTGTTGTATTCCTATACATTCAGCGAGTTGCCCACATTGCTGCCTGAGGAAAGCCTCCTTCTTTTTAACAACACCCGTGTGATCCATGCCCGTTTGTTATTCCAAAAGGAAACAGGAGCACAGATAGAGATATTTTGTCTATCCCCTCATGCGCCTGCAGATTATGCACTAAACTTTCAACAGCGGCAGCAATGTGCATGGAGTTGCATGATTGGCAACGCCAAGAAGTGGAAGGAAGAACCGTTGTTTATGGAGGTACCCTGTGATGAGGGCGTGGTTACATTGAAGGCAGAGAAGAAGGATGCAAACGGCGGAGAGTGGGTGATTCAATTTTCATGGGATCAGGCCGGACTTTCCTTCTCTGAGTTGCTTGAGCTTGCCGGCAAACTTCCCATCCCTCCCTATCTCAATCGTTCAGCCGACGCCAGGGACGATGAAACATATCAAACCGTTTATTCCCGTATTGAAGGCTCGGTAGCCGCACCCACCGCAGGACTTCACTTTACGCCCGATGTGATGGGGCAGCTTCACCAAAAGGGTATCGCTACTGCCGAAGTGACGCTGCACGTGGGAGCAGGCACCTTCCGACCCGTGAAATCAAATACAATCGCCGGGCATACCATGCATACCGAGTTTATCATCGTGGAGCGGGAAACAATAGAAAAACTGCTGAATAATCAAGGCAAACTGATCGTAGTGGGTACCACTTCTCTGCGTACCGTGGAGAGCCTGTATTACATCGGGAGAAAACTGTACCTCCGCCCTGAAACCTCTGCACAGGAACTGAACGTGAAACAGTGGGAACCTTACGATGATACTGGCGACTCTGTTTCACCCACGCAGGCACTTCAGCAGATTCTTAGTTATCTCAACCGACAGGGACAAGACCGGCTGATTGCCGACACACAGATTATCATAGTACCGGGTTATAGATTTCATTATGCCGATGCAATCATTACAAATTTCCATCAACCGCAGAGTACATTGTTGTTACTCATTGCTGCCTTTGTGGGTGACGACTGGGAAAAAATATATGATTATGCGCTGCATCACGATTACCGGTTCCTGAGTTATGGAGACAGTTCGTTATTGTGGAAAAAGCCCAAATAACCTTTTTTTTGGTTAAAATGGTCGCTCAGACCGAGCCTTTCCTCCTTTTTTAGTAATATTGCATTGTTGAAAAGTCAAGATCATTTACTTGTTTTGATTCATTAAATTGGCCGCAAAAATTGCCCGCATACTCGCTATCATCGTGGGAAGTATCATATTGTTAAATATCATACTTTTCATAACCTTCAGCATCCCTGCCGTGCAAAAGAGAGCTGCCGACTTTGCACTTGAAAAGGTCAAACCAATAATCAATACCGAAGCTTCCCTCGAGGGCATACGCTTTCGTCTGTTCAATACCCTCGAACTACGAGGAATCTATCTCGAAGATCAGCACCAGGATACCCTGGCATATATCGGCCGGCTGGCTGTCCGTATCCATGCCATGGATCTGCTTAGAAACAAAGTATCGGTGGAGAAGGTGAGTCTGGAAAACTTTGCAGCCAACGTACACCGTGCGTCTTCCCAAGATCCGTTCAACTTTCAGTTTCTGATCGATGCTTTTGCCAAAGAAAAGGATACCACAGTGGTGAAGAAAAAAGCGGCCTGGCGTATTACGGCAAACGAAGTAATCCTGATGAACGGGCGGCTGCAATACAACATCGATACCGTACCCCAAACGCCGGGACAGTTCAATGCCTCACATCTTGATGTGCACAATCTGAATTTTAAGGGAAAACTCGATTTCCTGAGCTTGGAGGATATGCAAGCCGATATAAGTCTGCTGAGCTTTTGGGAACGATATGCCGGGCTTGCGTTATATGACCTGAAAGCTGCTGCAAAAGCCAATGGATCTCAAATTACGAGCGATAAACTGACCGTTACACTGAACCATTCGAAAATCAAGGTGAACGATGCCCGCTATGACAGGCAATCAAAGGAATTCTATCTGAAGGCCGGCAGTGAGGGGGTCGATCCACACGATATTTCACTCTTTACATCCCGATTTGCCCACCTCGACAAGCTCATCTCCTTTGAAACAGAAGCAGAGGGAAAATTGCCGCAGGCAACGCTTCACAAACTCGAGTTTCAATACGGTTCCGATACGAAAATCAATCTCTCCGGGAAGATATCCGATTACAGCAACCTCGACAACAGCGATCTGGAAGCCGATGTCCGACAGTTGACGGTTTCACAGGAAGATCTGCAGGATTTTATCCGTGTGGGTGCACTCATTTACCAGTCACCCATACAACTGCTGAACCTGGGCGACCTCCGTCTGCAGATGAAGGCACGCGGGAAACTCACTAATTTCAGGTACGATGGCACGGTGGATACAGAACAGGGTACTGTCTCACTGCACGGTACCGGACGAATAAGAGACAAATTCCAGCAAATGGAATTCGAGGGACCTGTGTACGCCGACAATATGAA
This sequence comes from Porphyromonadaceae bacterium, assembly GCA_021372865.1. Lineage (GTDB taxonomy): Bacteria > Bacteroidota > Bacteroidia > Bacteroidales > Dysgonomonadaceae > Proteiniphilum. Next base: position 106,417 of record JAJFTO010000020.1, on the reverse strand, counting down.
GGTGGATCAAATCATAGGCGAAGAACCGGGTGTGGGCGATGCCACATTGAGTGCAAATGCAAAGGTGTCCATCGTGGCAGATGAGGGAGTAACGGTCACAGCCGACGGAAGCGTTGAATCTGTGATCTATCGCGGATATCACTATCAGGATCTCAATTTTAACGGGAACTATACTGGCCACTACAGTACTAACAACAGTGAGAATAAAGTCACCGCGAACATCCAAAGCAATACCGAAAGGAACAGATTCGATCTGAACGGAGATGTCACTTTTGGTGAACAGATGCGCTTTGTGGTAAAGGGAGATATCGAACGGCTTGAATTAAAGCCGTTCCTGATGATGGCGCACTGGAAGAATCCCTCTGTAAGCCTCCGCATCGATGCTGAGCTGGCGGGTGCCACCATCGATGATATGACCGGTACGCTTGTGGCCGACAATATCTCGTTGGTCGACAGCAACTTTATCTATAATCCGGGAGCCATCTATCTTCAGGCTCTGGCAGACTCTGTAAATGGAAAAAAAATACAGATCATGTCGTCATTCATGGAAGCGGAGATTCAAGGTGATTATTATTTTTCCACGATCGGAAAAGAAATGAAAAAGGCATTGCATCATCACCTGCCTTCTGTAATTCCCATGACGAAGGAGGAAGAACCAGGGCAAGGAATCAACAACTTCCGGTTCAAAGTATTGCTGAAAAATACAGAAGACATTTCTTATGCCTTTTCCCTGCCATTTTATAACGTGGAACAGGCCACCCTATCCGGAAATGTACAAATGACGGAAGGTGGGGCTTTTCAGTTGAAAGCACATATTCCGCGACTCATGGTGGGCAACAATGACTTGCGCGAGACGAAAGCGGATTTGCAGAGCGGGATTTCCACCGGCATGAAATTCGATGTGAATACCTATCTGGTGCAGAACAACGGGTTTGTCAATGCCCGTCTGAATAGCAGTGCCTCGGAAGATTCCGTGAGAAACGTATTTTCATATGATTTGCGACAATCAAATACAAAATCCAACGGAGAGATCCTGGTCACGGCGGGATTCATGCGACAAACCGATGCAACACTTGGTGCAGACATACGTATTCACCCCACAACTATTCTGTTCAACGACAAAGAAATAAGGTTCAACGATGCGACCATCGCCTACCGTAAGGATCGGATCACCATCCATGACTTCGGATTGAGGGAAAAGGATATGCTTCTCCTCGGGATCGATGGTGTTGCTTCCAGAAGTGAAGCCGATAACATCCGTATTTTTTTCAATAACACCGAACTGGCCAATATTCTTGCGGCTTTCAACGTCTCCAACTTCGCCGGTTCCATCAATGGAAATATTTACATAAGGCAGGCACTCGACAACCCATTGATACGTACCGAGGAACTTCGTATCGATCAGATCACAGTAAATAACGACAGCATTGGTACACTGAATATTGAAGGAAACTGGGATAATCTCTATTCCGGATTGGATCTGAATGCTTACCTCACCCACAAGGGAAGACGCAACCTGGCTATTCAGGGATTTATCCCCACTGGCGACAACAGCCAACGCTCTATGGATGTGAACTTTCTTGTCGATGAATTCGATCTGAATGCTGTTCAACCATTCACTGCCAGTATTTTCAGCCAGCTCACCGGACGTTTAAACTCAAACATACATATCACCGGCAAATTGTCTGAGCCGATAACAGAAGGATGGCTCGGAATAGAGGAGGGGGTAATGAAGGTGGCTTATACCAATGTAACCTACTATGTCTCTGACTCCATTGAGATAAAGAAGGACAACGTGGGACTGGAAAACCTGGTCATCCGTGATCAGAATAATCACACGGCAAATCTGAATGTGAAACTTTCGCACAGCAATTTTGGGAGAATGTTTTACAATGCCTCGGTCCGCCTAAACGATTTCATGCTGCTGAACAACGAGGAGCGCACCGACCTGATGGTTTACGGGAACCTGCGTTTATCGGGTAACCTGCAGGTGACCGGATCACCAAACGGAATCTTCGGCAATGGCAATCTCTCCACTCAGAGTCCGTCGGAAGTGATGGTGATGATTCCACAAACAGTCATGGCTACCGAATACAGTGGCGTGGTTTATATCAACACGCCGCAGGAGGACACGTTGGCCTTCCTCCGCAAGAAGGAAAATGAACTTACGGAGATGAGCACCCAGGCTAAGTCGGGAATTCCCGTCGTAATGAACCTGACCCTGAATCTGAATCCCCTACTCAAAGCTGGGGTACTGCTGGATCCTACCACCGGCAATGCACTTGAAGCGAGTGGTGAAGGTGAGCTGAATGTCAACTTTAACTCAAAGTCCACTCCTCCCGTGCGTTTGTACGGAGATTATGTGATCAACAGCGGGAAGTTTCATTATAATCTGCAGAATCTGAGAACCATCGACTTTAATATTCGCGATGGAAGCAGGCTCACCATGGAGGGAGATCCCATGAACACACAGTTCAATATCACGGCCTTTCTTCCGGTCAAGGCCGATCTGGCCGCACTCAGTCCCACTTTTACCACAGAACTGGCCAATACACGCGTGCCGGTAAATGCGTTGTTGCAGATCAGGGGTAATCTCGAAGCCATGGATTTGCAGTATGACATAGAGTTGCCGGAAAGTTCCAGCGACATCCAACAACGGGTGAACAGCTTCATCAACAATGAGGAAAACAAAATTTTGCAGTTTGCCTATCTGGCTACCACAGGAAGTTTCATACCGTCGGAAGGTTCTCCCGATTTGAACTTCGGGTCGTCGGTATTCACCAGGTTGGCCTCCAACACCTTGTCACGCGGATTGGATGCTCTCTTTGCCAGTGCTTTAAAAGACAACTGGTCTGTCAGTACCAACCTGGAATCGGTGGACGGGACCTTCGAAAATGTACGCATGGGACTCGATGTATCCACGCGTTTATTTAACGACCGTCTGCGCATCACCACCAATTTGAGTTATGGCGACAATAGTATGCTTGCCGGTCAGCAGGCGTTCATGGGAGAGTTTGAAATGGAGTATGATATCAATAACTGGTTGATGCTACGTGCCTTCAACAGGGCAAATGAACGGTTTTACCGCCGGAATCCCACAACCCAGGGAGTGGGGGTGGTGGTCACAAAAGAGGCGAAATCATTCAGAAATCTATTTAACTTCAGGTTTACCAAGCCAAAAAATGAGGAATAGCGAATGAAAAAATATCTGTTTGCCATACTCTTCCTGCTTTTGCTTGCCGCATGCGATGTAACCAAAAAGGTTCCGGATGGAAGTTATCTGCTCAACAAAGTCAAAATAGACTCAGATGTGAAGGGAGCCGGATCCCCGGAACTCGAGCCTTTCCTCAGACAGCGACCCAATTCCTCCATACCCATTGTCGGAAAGTGGAAGTTGCACATGTACAACCTACCCAACGACAAATCAACCTGGACGAACAGGCAATTGCTCAAATATGGCGAACCACCCGTGTTGTACAATGAACAGCTGGCGGTGATCTCCGCCGAACAGATCAGGTTGCACCTGAAAAACAAAGGTTATTTGAACGCCGAGGTGGACACAACCGTGGGGAAAAAAGATAAAAGAGTAAACCTGGCTTTTGAAGTGACCGGAAATGAACCCCACCGTATCCGATCTTTCAGGGACTCCATCCGCTCTGCCGATACCACCATCTACAATATACTGAATGAATCCAAGAGTCTGGACATCATCAAAGCAGGGGACATCTTCGATTTGTCAGTTTTGGAACTGGGCAGAGAGCGTATGACCACCACGCTGAGAAACAGAGGATATTATAATTTTCTGAAAGATAATTTTTACTTTCTGGCGGATACGGCAGTCGGCAATCACCAGGTCGATGTCACACTGGCGCTGAATAATCCCACTGACTCCACCGCACATAAACAATACAATATTGGGAATGTGACCGTCATCAATGGCGTGGATGCTGCACTTCTGGAGGATTCAACCCGGAGAAACCAGCTGGATACGGTTTATTACCGCAATCTGCAGATCATTTCTGAAAAAGACCGGTTCCTGCTTCCCAAGGCTGTATATTACAACACTTTTGTACGCCCCGGAAGGCTCTACTCCGACCGGATTGTGGAGAGAACCTACTCTTCATTAAACGGAATGGGGCCGGTAAATCAGACAGCCATCAATCTGACCCCCGTGATTCGTAACGATTCCAACCTGATCGATTCAAGAATCACACTCTTTCCGGGCAATGTTCATTACATGCAGTTCGGAGTGGATGGGACAAACTCGGCGGGCGACCTGGGAGTGGCAAGCAACCTTACCTATGAACACCGCAACTTTCTCAAGGGCGGGGAGACTTTCCGGATACGTTTGAATGCTGCCTATGAATTCATCCGTGCTACCGATAGTCTCGATTTCCTTGACAACAGTTATTATGAATATGGGGGAGAAGTGTTCTTGTCGGTTCCACAATTATTGCTGCCCTGGTTGATGAAACAGTTGAAAGATCAGCCTTCTGCCTCCACCGAATTTTCTGCCGGTATAAATTTTCAAAAGAGACCCGAGTACCTGCGTCAGTTTTTCAATCTGTCAAGTCGTTTTCAATGGTCCTCCATGGAATGGAAACTCCTGAATGTGCTTGAGCCGGTCGGCATTACGTATGTGAGAATGCCCTGGTCTTCCAATCGGTTCAAGGAATTATACCTGAGTGAAGAAGTCAATCCTATTCTGCGTTACAGTTATGATGAACAGTTGATTGTACGGAGTGCATATAACGTCACCTTCACCAATTACAACCGTATTTCCAGAGGAAGCATGCCTCGCATTCCATTCCGTATCCGTTCGGGAATTGAGGTCGCAGGATGGCTTCCCCGCGTCGTTACCGATTTGGGGGGTGGCCAACAAAATAATGAGGGTATTAAAGAGTTCTTCGGTTTACCTTATGCCGAGTATGTGAAGGGCGACTTTGATATAGCCCCACTTTTTACACTTGACGACAGGAATACGGTCGCCGCCCACTTTGCTGTGGGAACGGCATATCCTTATGGCAATTCAACCGTATTACCGTTCGAGAAAAGATATTTCGGCGGTGGCGCCAACAGTGTAAGGGGATGGAGTACGAGAACACTGGGCCCGGGCACTTTCAGTCGTGATTCCACAGGTCATGATTTTGGACACAGGGTGGGTGACATCAAACTGGATTTAAGCGTGGAATACCGCCGAAAGATTACACGACTTTTAGAGATGGCCGCATTTGTGGATGCGGGTAACATATGGACGATCAGAGAATATAGCGAACAGCCGGGCGGCCTGTTTTCCTTCAATAGTTTCTACAAGGAGCTGGCTGCTTCTTACGGGCTGGGTGTCCGGTTCGACCTGAACTTTCTCCTTATCCGCGTGGATGGCGGCATGAAAGCACACAATCCCGCACTGCCTGAAGGATCGAGGTGGACGATTTTCAAACCCGACTTTGGCCGGGACTTTGCTTTTCACTTTGCCATCGGTTATCCGTTCTGATTACCGGAAGAGATGCATGCCTGGCTGGGTACGCAGTGGCGCGACACCGACTTCGAGCAGCAAGGCTTCAGCTGGGCCTACTGGGAACGGAACTCCTGCTTCGGGATATACGATCCACAAAATCGCCGCTACGAACAGCGCATTTTAAGGATTTCTCTGATGACCTTTGTTCATTATTGGAAATCGAGACCCGTAATTCATAGGTCGTTAATTCACTTTATGCAACATATATCTATAGAAGAGATTGTTCTTCTTCTAAAAAAGTATTAATTTTGGGTTAATTTAAGCGACTTGTATGCTTAGTATATTACAGTAGTATTTACTGTATAATGGGACTCATGGATTAAATGTATGGCCAAGAAAAAAAATAACGGAACAGAAGAACCTTTGGAGAAACAACTGTGGAAAACAGCTGATAAATTACGCAAAAATATTGATGCAGCCGAGTACAAGCATATCGTGTTGGGACTGATCTTCCTGAAATATATTTCGGATGCTTTTGAAGAATTGCATGAACGACTTAAGGCTGAGGAAGCCCAGGGTGCCGATCCAGAAGACAAAGACGAATACAAGGCAGAAAATGTATTCTTTGTTCCGCTGGATGCCCGATGGAGTTATTTACAGTCCAAAGCAAAGCAACCGGAAATCGGAAAGATCGTGGACGATGCCATGGATGCCATTGAAAAAGAAAATGCTTCCCTGAAAGGTGTTTTACCCAAAGTATTTGCCCGACAAAATCTCGACCCTACCAGCTTAGGCGAACTGATCGACTTGGTTGGAAACATTGCTTTAGGAGATGCCAAGGCCCGAAGTGCCGATGTGCTCGGACATGTATTTGAATATTTCCTGGGGGAATTTGCGCTTGCCGAAGGTAAGAAAGGCGGTCAGTTCTATACTCCGCGGAGTGTTGTGGAATTATTGGTTGAAATGTTAGAGCCCTATAAAGGGCGTGTATTCGACCCTTGCTGTGGTTCAGGCGGCATGTTTGTTCACTCTGAAAAATTTGTCACCGAACACCAGGGAAAAGTGAACGATATTTCCATTTATGGACAAGAGAGCAATCAGACCACCTGGCGACTGGCAAAAATGAACCTTGCCATTCGGGGTATTGACAGTTCACAGGTGAAATGGAACAATGAAGGTTCTTTTCTGAACGATGCACACAAGGATTTGAAAGCCGATTATATCATTGCCAATCCTCCTTTCAATGTGAGCGACTGGGGAGGCGATTTAATGCGAACCGACGGACGCTGGCATTATGGTACACCTCCCATCGGTAATGCCAACTTTGCCTGGATGCAGCACTTTATATACCACCTTGCGCCGAACGGGCAGGCCGGGGTTGTACTGGCAAAAGGAGCTTTGACTTCTAAAACATCGGGTGAGGGCGAAATTCGAAAGTCTTTTGTTGAGAATGGTTTGATTGATTGTATCGTGAACCTGCCTGCCAAGTTGTTTTTGAATACACAGATTCCAGCCGCCTTATGGTTTATGAGTCGCAATCGTAAGAACGGAAAGTTTAGAAACCGCAGCAACGAGATTCTATTTATCGACGCACGAAACCTTGGCCATTTAATAAACCGCCGTACACGTGAACTTTCGCAGGAAGACATTGATAAAATTGCCTGCACTTATCACAATTGGAGAAATCCGGATGGCAATTATGAGGACATTCCTGGATTCTGTGCATCCACACCCATTACCAAAGTCGCGGAACTCGACTATGTACTTACACCCGGACGCTACGTTGGTCTGCCCGACGATGAGGATGATTTTGATTTCAAAGAACGGTTCACGGCATTAAAGGCAGAATGGGAAGAGCAACTCAAAGAAGAAGCACGCCTAAACGAGATAATTGCCACAAATCTTTCTAAAATAAGATATTGAGCCATGTCAAAAAAACTTGTCAACCCACACAACAACCTTTTCGAACAGATAAGGCAGACTGATGAAACCGGTAATGAATTTTGGAGTGCCAGAGATCTGTCCAAAGCTTTGGAGTATTCTGAATATAGGCATTTTATGTCCGTAATAGAACGAGCAAAAGAGGCTTGTGTAAACAGTGGTCAGCAGATAAACAACCATTTCGAGGATATCCTCGAAATGGTCAATATTGGATCCGGTGCACAAAGAAAAATAGAAAGTGTAAAACTTTCACGGTATGCCTGTTATTTGATCGTACAAAATGCTGATCCTGGCAAAGAGGTAGTGGCATTGGGGCAAACCTATTTTGCTGTTCAAACCCGTTTGCAGGAAATCCGGCAAATGGACGAATATAATCGGTTGAATACCGAAGATGAAAGACGGTTGTTTCTCCGGAATGAGATGGCGAAACACAATATACAACTTGCAGCGGCCGCAAAAGATGCGGGTGTAATTGAACCGTTGGACTACGCCATTTTCCAGAATCACGGCTATATGGGTTTATATGGAGGCCTGGATGCTAAAGCGATTCACAAAAAGAAAGGGCTGAAGAAAAGCCAGCAGATATTAGATCACATGGGAAGCACCGAACTGGCTGCCAATCTTTTTCGTGCTACACAAACCGAAGAAAAGCTCAAACGAGAGAACATAAAAGGCAAGCAGAAAGCCAATCAAACCCATTATGAAGTAGGCAAAAAAGTACGCAAGACCATAGCAGAGTTAGGGGGCGAAATGCCCGAAAATCTATCGGCAGCAGATAGCATTAAAAAGATAGAAAAGGTTCAACAACCCAAACAGATTAATTCTAGAAAGAAAAAAGATGAAGAATAACAACTATATGCATGAAGTTAGTTCCGCTAATCTATTAAAGATCAGAGTTAATGAGTGAGTGGAAGGGAAAAGCACTAAATTATGTCTGTAAGGACGTTGTTACTGGTGGCACCCCGCTTTCAAGTGTTAAAGAATACTTTGAGAATGGTGAAATTCCTTGGCTTAAAACAAAGGAAGTGAATTTTAATAGAATAAAATATACCGAAAATTATATTAGTTTAGAAGGGCTTGCTAATTCTTCGGCAAAATTAATTCCGATTAATAGTGTTATTGTCGCAATGTATGGACAAGGTGACACTGCTGGTAGAGTTGCTATAAACAAAATCCCTCTTTCTACAAATCAAGCATGTTGCAACCTGATAATTGATGAAAAGAAAGCGGATTACAATTTCATTTATTATTCTCTTAGCAATTCATACGAAGAATTAGTGTTGAGAAAAACAGGGAGTGCACAACCTAATTTAAATACTAGAATATTAAAGGACTTTCCGATTCTACTTCCCTCTCTTCCCGAACAAACAGCGATCGCCTCCGTTCTTAGCAGTTTAGATGACAAAATTGACCTGCTGCACCGCCAAAACACTACCTTAGAAAAAATGGCCGAAACACTGTTTCGACAGTGGTTTGTGGAAGATGCAAAGGAGGAGTGGGAAGTGGGTAAGATAACTGATTACGCTATACATTACAAGGACTCAATCCATCCTCAACAAAATCAAGCTGCACTATATTCTCATTATAGTATCCCAGCATTTGACAACGGTAAGAATCCGATTAATGAACTTGGCCAAGAAATTCAAAGTAACAAATACAAAGTACCGAAGAACTGTATCCTTTTTTCAAAGTTGAACCCTCACAAAGATAAAAGACTTTGGTTACTTCAAAACGAAGTAGGTAAGAACTCTATCTGTTCAACTGAATTTCTAATTGTATTACCTAAAAGGAAAGAATATTTGTATTTCTTATACGAATGGCTATCCCTCAAAGAAAATTATAATGAAATAGCTTCAGGAGTTGGCGGAACAAGCGGAAGCCATCAAAGAATTGCCCCAAATACAATTTATGACTTCCAATGTCCTTTAGTTGCAAAGAGTCTAATCGAAAATTTCAACACTCAAATTGAGCCACTTTTTCAAAAGCAATTAAGTAACCAAACCCAAATCCACACTCTCACCGCTTTGCGCGATACGTTATTGCCAAAGTTGATGAATGGAGAGGTAACCATAAAAATGTAAGCGATGAAAATTACTAACGAACAAGCCGAATACCTTCTGAAACTGCCTAAAAAAATCGTTCAGAAGGATATGCTTTTAGATAAGCTGATTATTGATCAAAAATTTCCGTTCGATGCCCGCTTTGAGTTGGTGTCGGAAAAAGACGACGAGTTTACCTTTTTATGGGAAATTCACCAAAGCAAGAAAAACTGCATTAGGGTTAGTTTTCATCATCAGGAAAACGACAGTAAAACGGGCCTGCTTAGGGTTGATTATAACAGCGGGCATAAAAACCCGGAGGTGGCTACTGAACATGTGCCGGAGAAATTTCACCCATTTGTTGGCAAATGTTTTTCCATTAAAGAGCACCATATCCACTATCATGTGCAAGGTTACAAATCGTTGGTGTGGGCTGTCCCTTTATCAATAGATGAATTTGAAATCAAGGAGTTAAACGATAGTACAGATTTTAATGTTACTTTTGCAAACATTATCAAACTGTTTGCGAAAACGGTCAATATAGAAACTGACATTAAAATAAACACATTGCTATTATGAATTGGATTGATAACAGCATAGAAGAATATTACAATTGGTTACGTGAAAGGACTATTGTAACCAAAGATGAACGAACCGGATGGAGTGCAATCACAACTCCTTTCCTTGGCTTGTTTAACGACAATATTGAGATATATGCAAAATTGGATAATGGAAAACTGATTTTATCTGATGATGGCATGACTTTATCCAACCTTGAACATGCTGGTGCTCAAATCTTGCGTTCTCCCAAACGGAAGGAATGGTTAGAAATGGTTTTTCTGAATTATGGAATTACACTTAATGAAAACAATGAACTACAGGTAATTGGTACCGAAAAGGATTTTAACCAGAAAAAGCATAACCTGATTTGTGCAATTTCTGAAGTTTCTGATATGGCAATGATGGCAAAACATACTGTTTCTTCTTTATTTAAGGAAGAAGTGAAAGTCTATTTGGATGAACAGAATATTATTTACACCCCCCAGTTTATAGCAAAAGGTTCTACAGGTATTGATTTTACTTTTGATTTTCAAATTGCCGGTCGTCAAAAAGAATTGGTTATAAAATCTTTCAATTCTTTGAATAAAATCAATGTACCCAATTTCCTTTTTGGATGGGAAGATATAAAGCCTGCACGTAAAAAAGTTTCCGGGAAAGAATTGAGAAGTTTGGCTATTGTAAATAACGTTGACAAAGAAATAAAGCAGGAATATCTGGATGCTCTAGAGAGTAAAGGAGCAGGTTATATTTTATGGGACCAGCGACATTTGCCAGAAATGTTAAATAAATTAGTTGCATAGAATGTCTCGAATCACCGAAAATACCATAGAAGCATTTGCAATTGAGTTGCTCGATAAACTTGGTTATGAGTATATCTATGGCCCCGATATTGCACATGACGGTATAAGCCCCGAACGAAATAGTTATGCTCAGGTTTTATTGTTAGGTCGGTTACAAAGTGCAGTTAAAAGGATCAATCATGGTATCCCGGACGATGCACAAGCCGAGGCTATTAAAGAAATTCAGCGAATTGCTTCGCCGGAGATGCTCACCAACAATGAAACGTTTCACCGGTTATTGACCGAGGGTATTCCGGTATCAAAGAGGGTGGAGGGTGACGATCGTGGCGACAGGGTTTGGTTGATAGATTTCAAGAATCCATACAACAACGATTTTCTAGTTGCAAACCAGTTCACCATCATTGAAAATGGTCACCAAAAACGGCCCGATGTCCTGCTTTTCGTCAACGGTATTCCGCTGGTGGTGATGGAATTAAAGAATGCAGCGGACGAAAACACCACAATTCGTTCTGCCTTCAAACAGATTGGCACGTATAAAGCCCTTATTCCGGGTCTTTTCACCTACAATGCTTTTGCTGTTATATCGGACGGACTCGAAGCCAAAGCGGGGACAGTTTCTTCGGATCTAAGCCGCTTTATGGCGTGGAAATCGGCAGACGGAAAAGCAGAAGCATCGCATCTGGTGAGTCAGCTGGAAACGTTGATTCTGGGGATGCTGAACAAGGAAACCCTGCTGGATATCATCAGACATTTCATCGTGTTTGAAAAATTGAAAAAAGAGGATACAGCAACAGGTCTCACCACCATTACTACCGTAAAGAAATTAGCTGCTTATCATCAGTATTATGCCGTAAATAGGGCTGTTGAGTCGACCTTACGGGCAACGGGTTTTACCCTGCATGAAGAGATGCCGTTGAGCGTTGTGGAGGATGACCCGGTAAGTTACGGACTGCCGGGCGTAAAAAGTCAGCCTGTCGGCGACCGGAAGGGTGGCGTGGTTTGGCATACGCAGGGCAGCGGGAAATCGTTGTCGATGGTTTTTTATACCGGCAAAATTGTATTGGCATTAGACAATCCAACCATCCTTGTGATTACGGACCGCAATGATCTGGACGATCAGTTGTTCGACACGTTCGCAGCATCGAAACAACTACTCAGAAAGGAGCCTGTTCAGGCAGAGGACAGAAATCAGCTAAAAGATTTGTTGAAAGTGGCTTCGGGTGGCGTGGTATTTACAACCATTCAGAAGTTTCAGCCCGAAGAAGGGAATGTCTATGAGATGCTATCGGACAGGGAAAATATTGTGGTGATTGCCGACGAAGCTCATCGCACACAATACGGCTTTAAAGCAAAGACCATTGACACCAAAGACGAACATGGAAATGTAACAGGCAAGAAAATCGTTTATGGTTTTGCCAAATACATGCGGGATGCCTTGCCGAATGCTACTTATTTAGGTTTTACAGGAACACCAATAGAAAATACGGACGTAAATACGCCTGCTGTTTTCGGAAATTATGTAGACGTATATGACATTGCCCAGGCGGTTGAAGATGGTGCCACCGTTCGCATTTATTACGAGAGCCGCCTGGCAAAAGTGAACCTGAGTGACGAAGGCAAACAATTGGTTAAAGAGCTGGATGAAGAACTGGAACAGGAAGATTTAACGAATACGCAGAAGGCAAAAGCCAGGTGGACACAGCTTGAAGCCTTAGTAGGCAGCGAAAATCGGATAAAAAACATAACCAAAGATATTATTGCGCACTTTAGTCAGAGGCAAGAGGTGTCGATTGGTGGTAAAGGAATGATTGTTGCCATGAGCCGGAGAATTGCAGCTGATTTATATGAGGCAATGATCGATCTTAAACCGGAATGGCATTCGGACGATCTGAACACAGGGGTGATTAAAGTCGTGATGACCTCGGCATCGTCCGATGGTCCTAAGATTTCCAAACATCATACCACGAAAGAACAAAGAAGGATCCTTGCCGAGCGGATGAAAAATCCGGAAGACGAGCTGCAGTTGGTTATTGTCCGGGATATGTGGCTCACCGGTTTTGATGCTCCTAGCATGCATACGCTTTACATCGACAAGCCGATGAAGGGTCATAACCTGATGCAGGCAATTGCAAGAGTAAACAGGGTGTACAAAGACAAGCCAGGCGGTCTTGTTGTGGATTACCTGGGCATTGCTGCCGATTTAAAAAAGGCGTTGGCGTTTTATGCTGATTCGGGCGGTAAAGGCGACCCAACCATTTTGCAGGAACAGGCCGTTCAGATGATGCAGGAGAAACTGGAGGTTGTAGCGCAAATGTATCACGGTTTTGAATATGAAAACTATTTCGAAGCTGACACATCGCAAAAACTATCCATGATCCTGGCTGCAGAAGAGCATATCTTAGGATTGGAAGATGGAAAGAAACGTTACATCAACGAAGTAACCGCATTATCACAATCCTTTGCCATTGCCATACCGCACGATCAGGCGATGGATGTAAAGGATGAAGTAGCATTTTTCCAAGCAGTGAAAGCCAGATTGGCAAAGTTTGATGGCTCCGGTTCGGGTAAAACGGATGAGGAGATTGAAACAACTATCCGGCAGGTTATTGACAAAGCGCTTGTTACTGAACAGGTCATTGATGTTTTTGATGCGGCAGGTATAAAGAAGCCCGACATTTCCATTCTTTCGGAAGAGTTTTTAATGGAACTGAGAGGAATGGAGCATAAAAATGTGGCCATGGAGGTCCTGAAGAAGCTCCTGAACGATGAGATAAAATCGAGAGCCAAAAAGAACCTTGTAAGGAGTAGGACTTTCATGGAAATGCTCGAAAACGCCATCCGGAAATATCACAACAAAATACTGACGGCGGCCGAAGTAATTGAAGAACTCATCAATCTGAGCAAGGATATTGTTGAGATGGACAAAGAGGCCAGGCATATGGGGCTGAGCGATTTCGAATATGCATTCTACACGGCCGTTGCAAATAACGACAGCGCCAGAGAACTGATGCAAAAGGAGAAACTGAGAGAACTGGCTGTCGTGCTGACAGAAACAATCAGGCAAAATGCCTCGATCGACTGGACCATCAAAGAAAGTGTTAAAGCGAAACTGAAGGTTGCGGTAAAACGGATTTTAAGAAGGTACGGCTATCCGCCCGATATGCAAATGCTGGCGACAGAGACTGTTTTGAAGCAGGCAGAGATGATTGCTAGTGAACTAACAAATGCAACAGAACGGAATCTTTAATTTTGGAAAAGATATTAAAACATGATCATATGACTGAAACCAATTTTACCTGGATCGAGACTCATTACAAAATCGCTGAATACTTGAGCACAAAAGAGAATGATCAGAAAGGGCTGATTCAATTGCTGAAGAGTATCGGGGTGGGCCCGTTTAGGGATAAATCGATGGAAGGAAAAGAATATGATATTGATCTCGAAGAGATTGATCCATTTACCTTTTTCTGTTATCTTCACAAGTATTCAAGTACACGACTCACATATATAAAGGCTCTTGCGAAGAAAATTGGTGTTCCTGAGCCACAAGATAATAACGGTCTTCCAACTGCGAATGCGCAAAGAGTTTGGATGTTCCCCCCAAAATACCAGCGAACAAACAATGAGATAGCACGATTGTGGGACTTTTTCAGGAAAGCACGCAATGGTAATCTTTCGGATAAGGAGTTCAAAGATGTACTGACCATTAAAAATGTGGCCATCACCAAACTGACGGAGTCACTTTTTTACATAGACCCTAAGAATAACCTACCGATCAACAATCCCATTCAATCATACTTAAAGACTGAATTTGGAATTGATCCAAAGATAAAAACCTACTCTGATTATACTTCACTGCTGGAGGAGATAAAAGCAAAAATAAATTTGCCCTTTTATCAGATTTCACACGATGCCTGGGTATGGAAAGAAGCTAATAATGGAACACCTAATCCTCCAAAACCTGATGAAGTAAGTGAACCTGCCGAAGAACAGGAATCGTCCGATGAAAAGAAAAAGCAACTTGACTACTCGTTGAACACCATCTTCTACGGCCCCCCGGGTACCGGTAAAACCTATCACAGTTTGAAACGGGCGGCAGAGATTGTCGCCGGCAGAAAACTGGATAGTTACGATGAAGCGATAAAGATTTACAAAGAGAACTTGCATGATACCATCGAGCTGATCACCTTTCATCAGAATTACAGTTATGAGGATTTCGTGCAGGGACTTCGACCGGATGTGGAGAACGACAGTCACCTTACTTTCGAGAGAAAGGATGGAATCTTCAAGGTGATGGCCGACAGGGCTTTGAAAAACCTGAAGGATTATCATGAGCCGGAGAAAAGAAAGAAAACATTCGAAGAGGCGTTGAAGCAATTCATTTTACCCTTGGAAGAGAGTGAAAAGGAAGAGATTGAAATGAAGATGAAGAAGGTTTCTTACTTTATCACAGCGGCATCCGACAAGGCGATCGATTTCAGAAAAGCAAGCGGGGGAACAGCACATAAACTGAGCCTCTCTACCCTGAGAAAAATGTACGACGAGGAGTCCACGCTCGGCATGAAGGGATTGCTTGGCTATTATGACCCTTTACTGGAAGAGCTGTTGAAAATTGGCAAGGATTCATCTGCTAAGAAACAAGAAGTTGTAAAAAAGAACTATGTACTGATCATCGATGAGATTAACAGGGCCAACATCTCACGTGTGTTTGGTGAATTGATCACACTGATTGAGGAGGACAAGCGATCACACGGCAAGCGGCCCATGGAGTTGATCCTGCCCTCGGGCGACAAGTTTATCGTTCCATCCAACCTCTATATCATCGGAACCATGAACACCGCAGACAAGTCGATTGCCCTGCTCGATATTGCCCTGAGACGTCGCTTCGACTTTGAGCCGATGTTTCCTGTGTATGCAATTGAAGGAGCAATTATTCACGACACAGATGTACTGCTAAAACTGAACGAGGGGATCATCAAAACAAAGGGGTATGACTTCCAGATTGGTCATGCATATTTTATGGATGAGGAGAACAATCTAATAAAACGGATGAACAGGAAGGTGATTCCGCTGCTTCTCGAGTATTACATGAATGATGAGAGGGAGGTGAAGGCATTGCTGCAAAATGCTGGATTGATCGTAGATGAAGACAAATGGCCCTTGCAAATTTCAGGAAGAAAGGAATGACAACCAACCTGTTTGAATATCGGAACAAGGCCCCTGTCACTGACAGCATGGACGGATTGGAGGAGTTTCTGGATTCTCTCTGGAACAAGCGGGAGAAATATAGTTTTTTCGACGGCAAGGAAACAGACAAGATTGAATCACAAAGGTTTTTACAGTTTCTCCACAAGACGGGAGAACTAAAGTCGAACAAGTACGTAGGAGTGATTCACTACAATGGCAACCGGATCAACCTGCTTCCAAAGATCTTCTTTGATCCGCAGAAAGAGTACACCGAAAATGATATTTGTCACATGCAGAATCATCTGCTTTGGTGGCTGAGCTACTGTCGGAAGATTCGTTTCCCCAATTATCAGACTACGCTGGGTAGCATGCAGAGCGATTTCTTCGAGGTGCTGATTTATCTGTTTTCTAAGTACACCCGGGAACTGTTGGGATCTTCGGTCTACAAACAGTACCAGGAGGTCAGCAATGAGCTTTCATACATTAAGGGACGACTCGATGTGAATAGTTATTTAAATGATCACGTGAGTAGCGGTAAGTGGCACAAACTGAGTTGTACGTACGACGACTTCCTGACGGATAATAAGTTCAACCGGATCATCAAGTTCGTCGCGAATCGGCTGTTTGAAGTGACAAGGGTAGGGGATAACAGGAAGTACTTGAGAGAGATCCTCTTTATGTTCGATGAAGTGTCGGATGAGCGTGCAACCGCCGAACAATGTGCAGGGATCACCTTTAACCCGATGTTTGGGGCTTTTGAGACGGTGCGCGATTACTGCCGTCTTTTCTTGTCACACAGCATCTCGTTCGACTACAAGAGCGACCTGAAGCTGTTTGCCTTCCTGCTGCCCATGGAGTATCTCTTTGAAGATTTTGTCTTCGGATTTATAGACAAAGAATTGAAGGATATAAGAGCCAAAGCGCAAAGGAGTGAGAAGTACCTGGATGAAGGCAGAACCTTTAACCTCCGACCGGATCTCTGGATCAGGACGGCTGAAAAAGAATTCGTAGCAGATACCAAGTACAAGATTGTCTATTCTGATGAAACAGATCCAAAAAAAGGGATTTCGCAGAGCGATCTTTACCAGATGCTGGCTTACGCTGTACGGTTCAAGGTGAACAATATCATTCTCTTTTACCCCAACACCCTGGGTAAAGAGCAAGAGGAAGAGACGGAGATCGTCATCAAGGACGCCTTGGCTGAGGATCAGCAAATCACCATCCGTGCTCACCAGGTGCCGATAATCAATCGTGCCCTGTTCGTTTCTGATGCCATGTTTGAACAGCATCTTTCTACAATGTTCTTCTCTACCAAAAATGAACTGAAAGCCCGGCTGAGAGAGATATTGGTGATTTGAAAGAATATTATGATATTTATTAAAGAATCGGTTCAATTTGTATGCGTATTTCTTAGTGTGCAACTTTTCTCCATTTCTTGTAATCTAATAGGTTTGATTACAGGATATGCTCAAAGCATGTAATCAAGTTTAAAAATTTCTGCCCCACCCATTGTTTTTTATCATATAATTGCATCTTTACAAAAATAAATGCAGAGGTTACGATCAATAAAAAATCAGATAGTATGAATTGAAGAAGCTTTATTAACTATCTGGCTGTTGCCGGTGCCACGACTTTAATACCCGGAGTGAAGATGCATGCTTCTCCTGCAGTGAAAGATGTAGACACACTACAACAAGCCGGAAATGAGCTGGATTATCATACGCTGGATCATATCACTTTTACCCGGATCAAACTCAGCTGTCCGCGTCTGGTAGGTCGCAATTCCAGCAGAGGGATCCACGGTTGCGGTCCGGATCTCACGGTTTGCACCTTATATACCCGGCAAGGGGCCAAAGGGATCGGTCAGTTGAAGGGTTCTGAGGAGGATGTGGAGAGGGCTTTCACATCGCTCAAGGGGAAGAAACGCACGGAAGTGTTCAACCCCGCTATCGGAGCCTTGAACAAGGATGCCATCGTGCTCGATATTCCCTTGCATGATCTGGCGGTGTGATCTTGGCCCGGCCGGTATACAAATTACTGGGACGGGAAAAACCTTTTGTCACCGAATGCTACAGTGGCATGATTTACATGGACGATGTCGATCCGCTGGACAACCCGTCGGGATTGGATAAGATCATGGAGGAATGCCAGTACGATTATCAGCATGGCTATCGGCAACTCAAATTGAAGATCGGTCGCGGCAAGCAATGGATGCCGCTGGAAGCGGGTATCAAAAGGGATATCGAGGTGACCAGGCTGGTACACAGCTATTTCCCCGATGTGGATATTCTGATTGATGCCAATGACGGGTATGCTCCACAGGATTCCATTCGTTTTATGGAGGGTATTGAGGATGTACCTGTCTGGTGGATTGAGGAGCCTTTCCGTGAAACGATGAACGATTTCAAGATGTTGCGTGAGTGGCTGGATAACAACCGTCGGAGGAATACGCTATTGGCCGACGGGGAGGCTCACCCCGATCTGCCGCTGGCATTGGAGATGGGTCAGCATGGATATCTGGATGTTTATCTTGATGATATCATGGGATACGGTTTCACGAATTGGAGAGCCTTAATGCCAGTCCTGAAAGAGCACAAACTCCTTGCTTCTCCACATAATTGGGGGGATTATCTGAAAACAGTCTATACCCTGCATCTTGCAGGCGGTTTGGGCAATACCTGCACCATTGAAGGGGTAACCTGTTTCTTGAATGACATCGATTTCGGCTTCCACAAACTGGAAAACGGGGTATTGATTCCTGCCGACACGCCCGGTTTTGGAATGACGCTACTGAAAGATTAGGAGATCCTCTGCACCATGCCATTTCTTCAAAGATGCTGACCGGGTATCCCACCGAAGTGTGACACCGGCTTATCTCTTTTGAAAATAGTCTGACGGGGTTGTGCCTGTATACAGCTTGAAATTGCGAAGGGCTGTGTTGCGCGAACGGAAACCGACAAGGAAGAAGGTATCCTGATAGTTGGACGATGCTCCGGATCCAGCCTGCTGCACAAAATCGTGGATGCGCAACCGGTTGATGTAATGGATGTAACTTTCATATCCACACTCCTGTATGGTTTGAGACAGGGTGGTGCGGTTCGTATAGAGCGCGGATGCCAATCGGGTGAGTGAGAGATCGGGATCGCGCCAGGCGCTGTTGTTTCTCATATAAGCTTCGAGCCGCTCCGCCAGCGCTGCATTTTTGGACGTTACAATGGTTGTTGCAAAAGGAGTGGCAGGCTTTAAAGATGCTTCTTCCAAGACAGGTTCATCCGGAGTCTTCTTTTCCACTGTTTTTGCCAACAACCGGTCAAACAGCTCCATGTATACAATGTAAAGACTGCAACCGACACTGACATAGTAGTAAAGGGTATGCACCAGCGGATGGTTGAACGTGAGCAGCAAAAGGTATGCGAGAATGTTGATATAGAATGCGGAAGCATATTTCTTCAACCATACACGATCGGTGTTGCTGTTGTGGTCGATGCGCTGAATGAAAATGACAAGCAACCCCGGTGTAAAAAGAAGCAGACAGAGGAACATGCAGAACCAGGCTTCAAATGGACCCACATTGGCAATCAATTCCGGAAGCGATGAATAGGAAGTATGGCGCATGCCCGCAAAGGAAGTGATCAGATAGAAGGTGAGCAACAACAACCAAAAGGCATATAGTTGTACGATGCGGGCGAAATTGAGCCATCCGGGACGAATCACCTCGATGGGATACATGATGTATGAGACTACCATGAAGTTCCCTATCAGCAACATCTTCGTGGAAACAACAAGCTCCGGATCATATCCTTTGCTCAGCGCAATGAATCGTGGAATGTAGTTCAACACGGAGAAGAAGACGATAATGGCCAGTATGAGACGTGAGCGTTCCCCTGACTTACGACGGACAAGCAACAACAACGAGGAAAGCAGGCAAACCAGTGCCCCGGCAAAGATTGTGGCTAGATATACGGATTGCATGATTTTTCTGAATATAGTGTTGCACCCATCAATTTCCAGACACAAAAGTAATTTTTTATTTTCAATTCTTGTGAATATGACACCCTCATTTTGTAATATTGGTGCACTCCCAATCAGGGTATTGGTTAGTTTTGCATCTTGAAAAGTGTCTGTTTTTTAATGAATCTTTCCCGTATGTACAAGAATGTTTTGTTGAATAAAAAAAGTCAAATTGATTACTGGTCTCCCATGACGGAAAAGCAGCATATAGGAATAAACCTGTTCCAGCTGGCTGTGCTTCTCGATGTGGACGAAAAACTCTTTTACAATTTTGTGATTAATCACAGTGTCTACTGCGTTAAATGCAGAGGGATCGCAAGTAAGGGAATTGAGGTGGAGGAGATTTATCTGACCGAACGGAATGATATCCGGGTGCAGGGCAGGTGCCGGATTTGCAATGGTTCGGTGGGACGCCTGTTCGCTTTTGG
Source organism: Porphyromonadaceae bacterium (assembly GCA_021372865.1). Lineage (GTDB taxonomy): Bacteria > Bacteroidota > Bacteroidia > Bacteroidales > Dysgonomonadaceae > Proteiniphilum. The sequence continues at coordinate 85,992 of JAJFTO010000020.1, read as the reverse complement.
TGAAAAGAAAGAGTTTGATGAGAAAGCCTACCGATTGCGGAAATCGATCGGACCACCACAACTTCATGCCCAATAGCTGATCATTTAAGACGATAACCGAAGCCTTTTGCCTATCAACAGGGATAAATGACCTGAAAATGGCTATTTATTGGTATTGCCATTCTGCCGTGAAGTCCCTAATTTTGTGTCGGATAAGTTAATTTCCGACAGATATGGAAGAACAGCAAACCAACCGCATATTTGCCAGCCTCGATCAGGATAAGCTGAGACGGATGCTGGAGATCAAACGACAGTACGACAACGGACTGCTACCGCTTGAGGAGGCAAGGTCCCGGATGAAAATGGAGGTCGGCAAGATCTCGGCAGCGGAGTTTGCCGCGGCGGAGTATCTGCTCAAGAATGAAGATCCGGATGAGTGTCGCAACGAGGATGTCAGGGGTATGCTCGAAGTCTTTGAAGGGCTGATGGATACGGACGAGGTAGAACTGCCCGAGGGTCATACCATTGACACATACCGGAGGGAAAATAGACGGTTGAAGGAGTCACTGCAGCAGGGTGATGCCCTCGCCCAAAAGCCTTTTATACTGAATCAATGGCTGGAACTGATGGAGCAGATATTGCCCTATAAGGTGCATTTCAGCCGTAAACAGACCGAGCCGGTGGACACGGCAATGTTTCTCGAAACATACCGTGAGATGGCTGTCGACCTGCGCGACCTGATGGAGAAGGAGGAGATGATTCTCTATTCCACCTCCCTGAAACTGATCTCTGCCGACAAGATGGAGCAGTTGAAGTCGGGCGACCGCGAAATCGGCTTCTTCGGATTGGAACAGACATCCTATGGGGATGCCGGAAAAAAGCATTCTAAACAGCCCATTGCCGGGCAGTATTCTTCCGGGTATCAGAGACCCGAAAAGGCGACCGGTCAACCGGCCGAACAGGGCGACTTCATGCAGGATCTAGCGGCTCTCCTTGCCAAATATGGTCATGAGACCGGGAGCGGCAAGCAGGAACCGAGGTCTGCTCCTACGAGGGGGTAGGGCGTTTCGTGCTGGTTCTGCCCGGGGATGTCGGGATCATCGACTCACCGGAGTTCGTAGAGTACTTGGGCACCCAGGTGGATAAGATGAAGGTTGCACAGCCGAAAGAATCAATCAAAAACCAATACGAATGAATATGCTACAATCAAGATCAATTCCACAAAACCGTTTGGCATCATTGGACGTGCTTCGCGGGTTAGACCTGTTCATGCTTGTTTTCTTTCAACCGGTATTCGTTGCCTTCGCCAGACATGGGGCTGAACTTCCCGTTTTTTCATTCCTCCTTAATCAATTCGGACACGCGGAGTGGGAAGGCTTCAAAGCGTGGGATCTGGTGATGCCGCTCTTCCTTTTCATGGTGGGAACGGCCATGCCGTTTTCATTTGAAAAATATCTGAATAATCCAGATAAAACGTTTATCTACAAGAAAATAGCCAAACGTTTCATTGTCCTGTTTATCTTGGGCATGGTTGTTCAAGGGAAGTTGCTAAGCTTCGATCCCAAAGAAATACGCATGTATACGAATACATTGCAGGCGATCGCTGTGGGGTATGCCATTGCCGCGATGATCCTGCTTCATCTGTCGAGACGATGGCAAATAATTGTCACTGCATTGCTACTCATCGCCTATTGGGCATTGCTCACTTTCCTGGGTGATTTCACACCGGACGGTAACTTTGCAGAAAAAGTCGATCGCACCGTACTCGGAAGGGTAAGGGATGGTGTCTTTTATATGGAAGACGGGACGTGGCATTTCTCGGATAGCTACCATTATACTTGGGTTTTGACCAGTATGGTGTTCGGTGTTACCACCCTGTTCGGGGTATTTGCCGGACAAATCATGAAATATGGAACGGACAAGCTGAAGAACTTCAAATGGCTGTTTACCATCGGACTGGCTTTGCTTCTTGCCGGGTGGCTGTTAAGCTTCCAGACGCCCATCATCAAAAAGATATGGTCGGCGAGCATGACCTTGTGGTCGGGCGGTTGGTGCTTCCTGCTAATGGCCCTGTTTTACTACGTGATCGATTATAAAGTCAGACCGAAAGGATTGAATTGGCTGAAGATATATGGCATGAACTCCATTATTGCCTATACACTGGGTATGGTTATTAACTTTCGGAGCGTGGCAAAATCTCTGTTGTGGGGACTGGAAAAATATACCGGCGATTACTATGATGCAACAATCACATTGGCCAATTTTCTTATCCTCTTCCTGATTTTACATTTTATGTATAAGTTAAGGATTTTCATAAAGATATAGATTTAAACCTTGTTCCATCGTTCTGTTGGTACTGCTGTCGTCATCGTTACTGAATTGTTTCTGAACTGAATTTTGGCTATTTTTGCAGGAAATGCAGAAATCGTACGGTCTTCCCGTAAGCTGCACCGTGGTATAGATTATTATTTAAATGAAATAAGCGTTGAGAAAAAATAAAATCGGTTTACGCATCCTGCTTCTATTGGCGGGGATATTTGTGATTGCATTCGGTGTAGCGCTTTCCATCCGGTCTGATTTGGGCACAACTTCCGGTTCTTCCCTTCCCTATGTATTAAACCTGCTTTTTCCTTCGCTTTCTGTGGGGACATTCACCGTCCTGATGAATGTGTTGTTCGTTTTGATTCAGGTGATCATACTTGGAAAAAAAACCGGGCTGGCACAGCTGTTGCAAATGCCTTTGTTATTGGTGTTTGGTTTTTTTATTGACCTGAACCTGTTCTTAACCCGTTCGTTTATACCGGATCACTACATCTGGCAGCTGCTGACAGTGGTGCTGAGTTGCTTTGTGATTGCTTTTGGAATTTTTCTGGAACTGAAAGCCGACGCAGGTTATCTCCCGGGAGAGGGAATGTTGCTGGTCATCTCGGAAACTTATAACTGGAATTTTGGAAAGGTTAAAGTATGCATCGACTCCAGTCTGGTTGCCGTTGCGCTGTTTTTCGTACTTATTTTTTATGGCCGACTGGACGGTATCCGTGAGGGGACAGTGATTGCTGCATTTTTGGTGGGCGCGGTGGCACAGTGGTACCGCAAAGAGTTTACTTTCGTGGATCATCTTCTCGCCACCCCGATAGCAGTAAAGTACGTGACAGAACCTTATATGACGACCGACAATTTTGTGATTACCATTTCCCGTCAGTACGGTAGCGGCGGACATGCTGTGGGGGAGTATATCGCCCGGAAAATGGGCATTGCCTTTTATGATAGCAAGCTGATTGATCTGACGGCCATTGCAAGTGGATTTACTCCCGAGTATGTGGAGAAACACGAACAGAAAATGCCAAATGGATTGCTGAACAAATTGTATTATCAGAATTACGCGTATGTGAATGAAGTTATCCCACCCAATGATGAACTGTTTATGGTGCAAACGCAGGTAATTCGGAACATTGCTGCCGGTGAATCGTGCGTGATTGTAGGACGTGCCGCCAATTTTATACTGAAGGGACACAAAAACAGTTTCAATGTATTTGTCCATGCCGACCAGGAATTCCGTAGGAAACGGGTGATACATGAGTATATGACGAACCCCGGGGATGCACTGAAGGTGATGGAGAAAAAAGACAGGGAGAGAGAAGATTATTACTTGCACTATACCGGAAAAGAGTGGAATGACCTCAATGAATATGACATGACGGTCGAGACCTCTCTCTTTGGCATTGAAGAGACGGCCAATATGATCATCAAAGCAGCAGAAGCACGGATGTCACAAAACAACTTACCTGTTCGGGTAGCGTTAAAATAATCAGAATTCGGGACTATCCAAGAACAATTTATTTCTTTCTACAGTTCTAAAAATGTATCTGAACTGCATCAGATACATTGTAAAATTACCAGATTATGAACGAAATGAAAAATTTTGGGATAAAAAACAGGGAAACTGAAAGAAATCCATATTTGGATATAGATATGAATAAGGATCCGGATGAAGATCCGGATGCAGACCTGGATGAAGATTTTGATGAAGACCTGGATATAGACCCGGATGAGGACCTGGAATGGGACCCCGAATTGGATATGGACATCGACTTGGATGTTGATCCACGCCAGAGCGAAGCCAGCAGATACAATGAAGAGGAATTCCTTAACAGCGATCAGCAGACGAATGAACACGATTCATCACGCGACGAAAGAAATGTTCGCCGGAAGGGCAGGAACAACGAAAACAGGGTTGTCAACTAATCCTTGTGCTTAATAAACGTGCCGCGGTCCAGTTCGTCGAAAGCCTCTTCCAGTTCTTCCCGGGTATTCATCACAATGGGACCGCCCCAGGCGACGGGTTCACGAAGCGGTTTGGCTGCAAGCAGCACAAAGCGGGCACCCTGATTCCCCGAGCATACAACAACTGCATCGTTTGTCTCTGCATCCGGATTGGCGGAACGAAATAAAACAGCACACGATTTCTTCTCAAAATCATGCAGGAGTTCATCCACTGCCAGTGTTCCGTCGAGAAGATAGATGAACAGCGTCTCGTTGTTCGGGGTTTCCGTGTAGGTCCACGTGCTGTCGGGTGCAAGATCGACATCAAGGTAGGTCACCTTCACGTACTTACCTTCGAAGACGCCTTTTTTCCCTTTATAGGCACCAGCAAGTATCCTGACTACCGCATTTTCTTCTTCTGTAACGACAATCTTGTCCTGTGTAATATCACCGTAGGCGGGTTCGGTCATCTTATCTTTTGCCGGCAGGTTGACCCAGAGCTGACACCCCAGCATTCTCTCCGACGCCTTCGGCATCTCCTGATGAATGATTCCAGAACCGGCCGTCATCCACTGACACTCCAGATCATGGATGGTACCCTTATTGCCCAGGCTGTCGCCATGCTCAATCCTGCCCTTAATCAGGTAGGTGATCGTTTCAATGCCTCTGTGCGGATGCCAGGGAAAACCTTTTACATAGTCCTGAGGATCTATGGAATCAAACCCGTCGAGCATAAGAAACGGATCAAAATCAGGAATGGTTTCAGTTCCCAGTACCCTGCGTAAACGTACACCTGCACCGTCTACGGCGTGCTGACCTCTCACAATTTGAGTCACTTTTCTTTTATTCATCATCCTATATTTTATCGTTACGGTAATAACCTTGATCAGTAGATGGCGACCATGTAAATATGTCTTTTTGGTTGGTTAAAGATATCGGGAAAATTTTTAAAAACAAAATAAAAGTATATAATTTAGACAACAGGGTGTGACTGAAAATCTTTCCGATCTGCAAGAACGATAATTTTTTCTATAAAAAAATGTTTTTATGGAGCAGAAACTTGCATATTATTTTTTTTTGATGTTACTTTGCAAAACAAAGTACTTTTAAATGGAAAAAGAAAAATACGTAGAAGACCTGAGTGAGATTCGAAAGATCATGAGTCGCAGTGCCCGTTTTATTTCGCTCAGCGGCCTTTCGGGTGTGTCGACGGGAATAATCGCACTGGCGGGAGCGTGGCTGGTCCATCAACTGGTTTTCAGAAATCATGATTACCTGGTTTATGAAGCGGCCCAGATCGATGCGGTCAATCTAAGCAAATTGTTGCTGATCGCCTTGGGTACGCTGTTGTTGTCGGTTTTCAGTGCCCTCTGGTTCACAGACAGAAAGAGCAGAAAGGAGAACCAGCATGTGTGGGATAATCAGGCGAAACGACTTCTGATTAATTTGCTGATTCCATTGACAACCGGAGGCATCCTCTGCCTGATATTTTTATTCAAAGGTTTTGTGGGTTTTCTTCCCGCATTGACACTGATTTTTTATGGTCTGGCACTGGTCAACGGCAGTCATTATACATTGAGTCATATCCGGTATCTGGGCATCGCCGAGATTGTACTGGGTCTTTTTGCGTTCCTTTTTATCGACCAGAGCCTTTATCTGTGGATGTTGGGTTTCGGCGTGATCCAGATGATTTACGGTCTGATGATTCAGCGGAAAGGATAAGCAGTGAAAGAGTTTTTAAAAGATTTGGACAAGGCATTCGAGAACAGAATCCGACTGGGTATCATGTCGGCACTGATGGTGAATGACCAGCTGGATTTCAATACACTGAAGGATCTGCTGGGAGTCACCGACGGTAATCTGGCGAGTCACCTCAAATCACTGGAAAGAAGCGGATACGTCTCATTCAGTAAATCCTTCCTGGAACGTAAACCAAATACCTCCTACGCTGCAACAATCAAGGGGAAAAAGGCATTCAGAAAGCACATTGGCGCGATAGAGAAGCTTCTTGGGTAAATAAAAACCTACTCTTGATCGTGTTATTCACAGTTTTGTCAGTTAATTTATCACACATTTTATATGGTATGGAAACAGCAATCAAAGAAAATCTGAATCATCCCGGTGAACTGGAAAAACTCTACCGGTCAGATAAAAAGCGTTTTGAGAAATCATTCTTTGCCCTCTATCCCGAAATTGTCACTCTTCCGATGGCTGATATCTGGAAAGCCAGGTTGGAGTTCGATCATCAGGCTGAACCCGGCCGGAAGGTACGGAAGCGTGATCTCCTTTTTCTGATCATTTCCTGTGTGATGGCTGGCCTTTTGATCAAGATTCCCCAACTGGCCGGTTTTGATCCGGATGAGTATGATTACTACGTGAAAAATGCCGGAATCATTGTTTTTATGGGATTGTCGGCCTACGTTTTTCTCACGAAAAGCCAACTTAACCTTAGAAATTTAATCGTATCGCTGCTGATTTATCTGTTATCGGCTTTGTATATCAACCTGTTGCCGGCGGGTGAGAAAAGCAATTCAATTACTTTGACTTACATACACCTGCCCTTGTTTTTATGGTGTCTCTATGGTGTGATCTTTATTGATTTTGACCTGAAAGAGCCTTCGAAAAGAATAAATTACCTCAAATACAACGGAGATCTGGCCATTTTGACTCTGCTTATTCTGATCGGGGGAGGGGCTCTCACTGCGGTGACCATTGGCCTTTTTTCCGCTATCGACCTGCATATCGAAAACTTCTACATGGAGAATATCGCCATCGTCGGATTGGTTGTTTCACCCATTGTCGCCACTTATATTATCAGGAGCTTCCCTGCAATTACCGATAAGCTTGCACCGATTATTGCCCGGATCTTCAGCCCGCTGGTGTTGGTCACGCTGTTGGTCTATCTGATATTTATGATTGTGACAGGAAAAGATCCCTACAACGACCGGGATTTTCTGCTTGTATTCAATCTGATGCTTCTGGGGGTCATGGCAATTGTCGTTTTTTCGGTTGCGGGCACATCGACCCATGAAAAGCAACATTTCAATGAATGGATACTTTTTGTGCTATCCCTCCTGACGCTGGCGGTCGATCTGGTGGCTCTTTCTGCCATCATCTACAGGGTAGGAGAGTTCGGATTTACAGCCAACCGGACTGCCGTGCTCGGCTCCAATCTCCTGATATTGGTACATCTTCTGCTGATTACGATCGATCTCTTTAAAGTTGTATGGAAAGGGAAGGAGATGAAAATTGTTGAGCAAACCATTGCCAAATATCTTCCGTTCTATGCCGCATGGACGCTTTTTGTCACATTTTTCTTTCCTGCGATTTTTGGATGGAAATAAAAAGGGTTGAAATAATCTTATAAAAAAATGTCGGACCAATGATAAATCAGTCCGACATCCTTTTCGTGTTGTGCAAGTTATTGATTTAGAGTAAATTAGTTGTCTTACCAGGATTCGAACCTGGACAAACAGGACCAGAATCTGTTGTGCTACCATTACACCATAAGACATTGTCTGTTTGAGAGTGCAAAAATACAAAATATTGTGATAATAAAAAAAAATGCGGCAAATAACTTTATCTTTTTCGAATATCACCGGCTCCCAGCTCAATCGTCCGGTCCTTGTAATGATGGAGCAGGGTGGCATACAACGGATGTGTCTGCAGGATACCTGCATTGCCGATGAGAAATAATTGTTGCCGGGCCCGGGTTACAGCCACATTCAATTTCCGGTCTACCGTGCCGTCGTGATTCAGGTTTGTGAGATAATCCAGCTGACCGGGATTGTTTACACAAAAGGAAAGGATGATTACATCACGTTGACTTCCCTGAAACCGTTCCACGGTGTCGATCATTATTTTTTCACTATCCGTTAAGCCAGACTCCGACAGTTTGTGTTTGATCAGTGCGATCTGGTTCCGGTAGGGTGCAATGATACCCACATTGCCGGGATCGAAACGGATGCCGTTTTCTTCATATATTTTCCGGATGGACAACAACAGCTCCACAATCACCGAGGCTTCCGTCTCGTTGAGCTTACCGGAGGAAGAGGCACGGTCGATTTTCTGCGTGGAAAAGAAAACAGTTCTCCCGTTCGCTACACAACGTTCCAACAGATGATCGGAGGTACAGGTCAAGTTCCATTCTGATGATTGCCACTCACATGCGGGAAATAACCCTCCGGAATAAAACCAGGTAGCAGGAAAAAGGGCGATGTCCTCATGCATTCTTCCCTGCAGGGTGAGCTGTACATAAGCATGCTGCCACCCTTTCCCGATACATTGACGAAGAAGCCGTTCGAAAAGCGAATCGCGACAATCGAGCATACCTGCGTCACGCAGAGACGGCTCACTGATTTCAGAATGTAGCGGCGCTTGCAATACAATGGTGGCAAGCTGGTTGTGATCCCCGATCATGATGAACCGGTCGAAACGGGGTAGCAGGCCGATAATTTGTGGTTCCAGAATTTGTGACGCCTCATCGATGATGGCTACGTGAAAATGTTTGAGAGAGAAGAGCTCCATCCTTCCCATAATGGATGCGAGCGTGGAGACATAGATCCTTGTCCTTCGGATTTCACTACGCAGTGATTCCCGGCTGGTCGCTTTTTCCGATATCCTTTGAAGCAACCGGTGCCTGTGTGGTTCGGCGCATGAAAGTTCGGAACCCACTCTGATATAGTTTTCACACGATCCATCACTGCATCCAAAAGCCGCATTGATGGCATCACACAGTTCATCCACAGCCCGATTGGTATAGGCCAGCACCAGGATGTTTGTATCGGGCCGATGGTAGTACTCCTCAATTAACCGGCGGGCATAAATCGATGTTTTACCTGTTCCCGGCGGGCCGACAATCAGAAAATAATCTTCGGAGTGCATCACTTTGTCAATGATGTCGTCAGGTGGGGCACTCTTCCGCTTTTCATCCGGCAGCTTTATTCCGGGAGACTTTAATCCCAGAAGCAACTCTCTTTTTTGTTTCGAAGCCGTGAGAAATGAGAAGATACTCTTGAACATGTTGTTGAAGGTGCTGTCCAGCGTATCATGTTCGATTGCCCAAAGAGGATGATCGACATAAAATTGTCTGTTCTTTTGTTTGTAACGGAAGCGCACTTCCACCTGCTCTCTGGTAATCCGTACAAGGGTACCCTTCAGAATCTGCCGGTTCAACACCGTGTCGCGTACATCGCTACGGGAATAAACAATGCAAATATCCCCCTCCCTAAAATTGACCACACCGTGATCGTTTTCACTGCGTCCAAAAATAATGGTCCGCTCGTTTCCCGAATCATCGATATCCAGGATGGAGAGATTGAACAGTACATCCAAAGAAGCAGCCCGTTCGTCGAAATCGCTGTTCCAAAGCGACGCAAGGCCGTTGGGTGATTCGTTATTCTCAACACCGAGCTTCTGGAGAGCAAGCTCTGTCGAAATAAAACGGATATAGCGGTAAAACCATGTTTTTTCCAGATCGGCACATTGCGACAAGATGGTGCGGAGGTGCTCTATCTTCCGCAAGTAAAAAGCGGGGACCTTTTGAACCGGGCTGACTGAGCTTAACAGTGTCTCAAAAAGCTTTTCCACCTGCGTGTTGTCTCCATGGATGATATCTTGTTCAATCGCCACAATTTGGTTTCGGACCTGGATAATCTTTTTTTTCAGTTCATCGCTTTCGGCGGCATAGCGGAGGTTTTCACCCGGCCTATTTCCTGCCGAATAGAGTATGGCGGCATCTGCTTTACACAGATCTTTACAAAATACACCTTCCACCATCATTTTGTAAACGGTGGCCTGCACCGCATGGTTGAGGGAAATCTTATTGCTGTCGTATGCGGGAAATGGAAGTCTCCCCGACTTCAATTCAACAATTTTTGCATCCATGCTACCCGAAGGCACGTGCAACAAATCAAGACGCCCCTGAAATCCGAATTTTTCACTAAAAAATGAAGGTTCGAGTGTGCAATGATGGATGTCAATACCCTGCTTGGGAAAATCATCCAGAATCACCCGCCGTATTTGTTCAAACTGGCCTTTTGCTTTCAGCATAAATGCGCGGAAGTCGCCGTCGGAACGTATATCCTCACAGCTGGCATATTCAAAGGGGGATTGTTTGAAAGAACGCAAAAAGACATCCTCGAAAGAAACTTCTTCCGGGTCGACAGCAAATACCAACTCATCCAGAAAAAAGTTAGCCAGATTTCCCAGCAATAGATGGGACCGGTTTTCCTTCTCTTCCAGCCTGTTGCGGAAATAGTGAAGGGGTGAGACTGCATAATCCTGAAAGCATTCCGCAATGGCAGAGGCGTCGATCAGATAATCGGGTTCGAGGATGATATGTCGAGGAATAATGAAACCCTCTTTGTCGGTTTCGCAATCGATCAGATTTAATTGCGTCCCTTCCCGGAATGATTCCATTGAAACCACGACGTTACGGTTCACAAAGGTTGTCCCATATTTTACAGTTATTTCTTTCCTGGGAATATCTTTGGTCACACAATGCAGCAGATTTTTCTCCGGTTCTGTCCGTAACAGGTAAACCCGGATCTTTCCGGAAGAAAACGTGTTACCCGTTTTAATCCTGCAGGAGGTATTCGTTTCGTCGTCCGTTTCTTCTGTGAATAGCTGTAAGTCGGTCATGGTACAGTTTTAAATAATTTTCGGAAGGAATACCACGAGACCGACGGCCAGCGCTGCCAATGCCGCGATCAGGACGCCCGCAGCTGCCAGATCCTTCACTTTTTTAATGACGGGATGGATCTCCTCGTGGCAGGCGTAATCGGCAAGCGTTTCCAAAGCACTGTTTATCGCTTCCAGGGCAAGCACCAGGCCGATGGCCAGAATCACGGCGAGCCACTCGGCGGACGAAATATGCAATGCAAAACCCGTTACTACTGCTGTAATGGCAATGATCAACTGAATCAGTGCATTCGGTGTTTCCCGGAATAACAGGCGCAACCCGGAGAAAGCATAGCTGAAAGAGCGTATTCTATTTTTTAGGTAAGCCATGTCTTTACAATTCTCTTCAAATGTACAAAATTCAATGATTTTCGCAAGATAAATCAATCTCATAATCATGGCAACCCTATTTATACGCAAAACATTTTTATCTTTGTAAGAAGATAAAATCACACTAAAACCAAGTACAGGATGTCCTTACAATGCCCCTTATGCGGAAAACAAAAACCGGAGGAAGCGCTTTTTTGTGAAGATTGCACAAAGAAAATCCGTACCGATTACGAGATCGATTTACCCGAATCGGGGGAGAAGGCAACAATTCAGATCAGGGAAGAGGAAGCGGCTCCCGGGAATTTTCCCGTGGTTGAGGAAAAACCTGCATTCGGGACTTCTTCCATGGCCCAGGAAGTGTTGCCTGTCAGTGATCTTCCCCAGTTTGCTGAAGAAGGTGAATTGATGCAGCCGGAAAAATCGGAGGATGATGCAATCCGCAGTTCGAATCGCGTCGGCAATGATGAGGAGCTTGAGCAGGAATTTTACAGACGGAAGAGGAAAACAGCAAGACCTTTTCTGTGGTTGACGCTGATTGCTATTCTGCTGGTTGCTGCTTTTTTCTTATACAATGAAACAATCCGAAAAAGTAACCTCGAACGAAGTGGTTGGGACAGGGCGCTGAAAACAAATTCTGTGGAAGGTTATCTGGATTATATGACATCACATCCCTCCGGTGTTCATTTTGAGGAAGCAAATGCAATGCTGATGCGTTTGAAGCAGAATCAAGCTGCCAGCTGGGAACAATTGAAGACGACGGACAACCTCACTGCATTGCGGGATTTCCTGCAACAGTATCCCGAAAGTCCCTATACTTCGCTCGTGAAGAGACAGATTGACTCACTCTCCTGGATGGGGGCGTTAAAATTGAACAATGCAGCTGCCTATTCTGAATATATATTACAGGCTCAAAGTGGTGATTTTAGTGGTGAATATCTTACATTGGCGAACAATCGATACGAAATGCTCTTTCAATCTTATCCCGTGAATGAGCCCCAAATCGACAGCATACGAATGACGGTGAACGGTTTCTATTCCGCTCTTTCAAAAGTGGATCACGATGGTCTGAGAAAGTGTCTGGCACCTGTGGTAGATCGTTTTTTTGAATCGGGCAGAGCACCCCGCGAAAGGATTGCCGGTGAACTGCTGATGGCCGCCGCCCGGGCAATGGATGGGACATTGCAGTTTGATGCGGATGTGAATACCCTGCAGTACGAAAAAACAATGGACGATATGTACAAGGTAAATATACCGCTCACAAAATCGTTCGTACGGGATGGAAAAATGGAAGAGATACCTGGTTATATCGTGCACATGGAATTGGACTCTTTGTTTCATATTTTTCGTATTTATGAAACCAAACCTCATCCCGATGCTCCCTGATGGGAATGATTTCTTTTTATTTATTCGATCATATGCAATTTCAACTTACATCAGAATATAAACCTACCGGTGATCAACCCGAGGCCATCAAGTCACTGGTCGAGGGACTCCGGCAACAGGTACCCTATCAGACGCTGCTGGGCGTGACCGGATCGGGAAAGACCTTTACTGTGGCCAATGTCATTGCCCAGCTTAATAAACCCACGCTGGTATTAAGCCACAACAAGACACTGGCGGCACAACTCTACAGCGAGTTTAAAAGTTTCTTTCCGCACAACGCGGTGGAGTATTTCGTTTCCTATTACGATTATTATCAGCCCGAAGCCTACATTCCCTCCACAGACACCTATATTGAGAAGGATCTTTCCATCAACGACGAGATTGAAAAACTTCGTCTGGCTGCCACCTCTTCGTTGCTCTCCGGACGGAACGATGTGATTGTGGTGTCGTCGGTTTCCTGTCTCTACGGTATCGGAAACCCGGAAGATTTTCAAAAGACGACCGTCGACGTGCGGGTGGGGCAGACGCTTGAACGGGACCAGCTGTTGCGACTACTGGTCAACAGCCTCTATTCCCGCAATGAGACCGCCGAATTCGACCGGGGAAACTTTCGGGTCAAGGGTGATACGGTAGATGTGTTTCTGGCCTATCACGACTACATCATCCGAATCATATTCTGGGGCGATGAGATCGAAAGCATAGAATCGGTGGACCCGCTCACCGGCGTGACCATGGAGAAGATGGATGCCTACCGCATTTTTCCCGCAAACCTCTTTGTCACCACCCAGGAGCGCATCAACAGGGCAATCGAAGAGATACAGCTCGACCTGGGCAAGCAGGTGGAGTTCTTCCAGGAAATAGGGAAGCCGCTGGAGGCAAAAAGACTTTATGAGCGTGTGACTTACGATGTGGAGATGATCAAGGAGATCGGGTACTGCTCCGGAATTGAGAACTATTCGCGCTATTTCGACGGGCGTCTGCCGGGAACGCGCCCTTTCTGTCTGCTCGACTTCTTTCCGGAAGATTATCTCACCGTGATCGACGAAAGCCACGTAACCGTACCCCAGATCCGTGCCATGTACGGGGGCGACCACTCCCGCAAGATCAACCTGGTGGAGTTTGGGTTCCGCCTCCCCGCAGCCATCGACAACCGTCCCCTGAAGTTTGAAGAATTTGAGGCTCTTACGCCGGAGATCATCTTCGTGAGTGCCACGCCGGCCGACTATGAACTGGAGAAGTCGGAAGGTATCGTGGTGGATCAGCTGATCCGTCCCACGGGTTTGCTCGACCCGCCCATCGACGTGCGTCCGAGCCTGAATCAGATCGATGACCTCATGGAAGAGATTCAGCAACGGGTGGAGAAGAATGAACGGGTGCTGGTGACCACGCTGACCAAAAGAATGGCAGAGGAGCTGACTGATTACCTGGCAGGCAACAACATCCGGTGTAACTATATCCATTCCGATGTGGAAACACTTGAACGGGTGAAGATCATGGACGACCTGCGCAGTGGCCTTTTTGATGTGCTGATCGGGGTGAACCTGCTCAGGGAAGGACTCGACCTGCCCGAAGTATCGTTGGTGGCGGTGCTGGATGCCGACAAGGAGGGATTCCTCCGCTCCCACCGGTCTCTTACCCAGACTGCCGGCCGGGCTGCCCGCAATGTAAACGGCAAGGTGATTTTTTATGCCGATAAGATTACCCAAAGCATGCAGATGACCATTGATGAAACCAACCGCCGGCGCGAAAAACAGATGAAGTACAATGAAGCACACGGAATCACTCCGCAGCAGGTAAGAAAAAGTCATTCGTCCGCCCTGAACAAGGAATATGGTGCAACAATAGAAGCAAAAGCGTATGTGGAACCCGATTATTACGCTCTTGCCGCAGAGCCACTGCAGGAATATGCGACGACAGAAGACCTGAAAACAAAAATTGAGCAAACCCGCAAGGCGATGTTGGCAGCTGCCAAAAAACTGGAGTTTCTGGAAGCTGCCCAGCTGCGCGATCAGCTGGTAATGCTGGAGGAGAAGGTTGAAATGATGAAATGATGTGAGATGAAATGATGTGATGATGTGCCAATGAACCAATGAACCAATGAACCAATGTACCAATGTTCTAATGTACCAATGTTCTAATGAACCAATATGCCAATAGGACAAAACTAATTTAATTATATGAAATCAGACATTCAAATTGCAAGAGAGACACCCCTGAAAAGAATCAAGGACATAGCAGAAAACATCGGTATACCACGTGAAGAAGTGATCAGCTTCGGGAGACACATGGCAAAAGTACCTGTCGGGCTGATCAATCCTGAGAAGATAAAACAAAGTAACCTTATTCTGGTCACTGCAATTACTCCCACAAAGGCCGGTATTGGAAAAACCACCGTTTCCATCGGACTGACACTCGGACTGAATAAAATTGGGAAAAAAGCCATCGTTGCACTACGCGAACCTTCATTGGGACCGGTCTTCGGCATGAAAGGGGGAGCTGCCGGCGGCGGTTATGCCCAGGTACTTCCCATGGAGAACATCAACTTGCATTTTACGGGTGATTTTCATGCGGTTACTACTGCACATAATACCATTTCAGCATTGCTCGACAACTATATCTTTCGGGTACAGGGTACAGCCGATGATATCAAGGAGGTACTCTGGAAGCGGGTACTGGATGTGAACGATCGAAGTTTGCGTTATATTGTCACCGGACTTGGACCGGGAAACGGTGTGCCACAGGAAGCCGGATTCGATATCACGGCAGCATCGGAATTGATGGCCATCCTTTGTCTGGCGGAAAATGAAGAAGATCTGCGCCGCCGCATCGAAAACATTCTGCTGGGTTATACCCGAGACGGGAAACCGTTCACCGTGAAAGACCTGGGTGTGGCTGGCGCCATCACCGTGCTGATGAAAGATGCCATTCACCCCAACCTGGTGCAGACCACCGAAAATACGCCGGCATTTGTCCATGGTGGACCGTTTGCCAACATTGCACATGGTTGTAATTCCGTATTGGCGACCAAAATGGCCATGTCCTACGGCGATTATGTAGTCACTGAGGCTGGCTTTGGTGCCGACCTGGGGGCGGAAAAGTTTTTCAATATCAAATGCCGCAAGAGCGGACTGCGTCCCAAACTAACGGTGATCGTGGTCACAGCACAAGGACTTAAGATGCATGGCGGCACCCCCGAAAAAGATATCAAGGCACCCGACATTCACGGATTGAAAAAAGGACTTGCCAATCTGGACAAACATCTTACCAACCTGGCTGTATTTGGCCAGTCGGTCGTCGTGGCATTCAATAAATATGCCTTTGATACGCCTTCGGAAATCGAAACGATACGAAAATTCTGTGAAGAAAAGGGCGTGTCATTTGCCGTGAATGAAGCATTTACCGATGGAGGAAATGGTGCTGTAGAACTTGCCAATGCGGTGGTGGACGCGATCGAAAACAAACCTTCGGGGGAATTGCAGTTTACTTATCAACTTGAGGACAGCATAGAAACCAAAATCAACAAGATTGCAACCACCATTTATGGAGCCCGCGATGTGGTATTGGGCGAAACCGCATTGAAGAAGCTGCGTTTTATTGAAGGTACCTCGCTCGAAAGAATGCCTGTATGTATTGCAAAGACGCAGTACTCCTTTTCAGCCGATCCCAAATGGTACGGGGTGGCAAAAGATTTCCGTTTCAAGATCAATGATCTGGTCATCAACCAGGGATCGGAATTTATTGTTGCCATTGCCGGTGAGATGATGCGCATGCCCGGCCTCCCTGCCGATCCTCAGGCAAAACGCATTGATATCATCGATGGAAAGATTGAAGGATTAAGTTGATATCTTATTCATCTCTTTTATAAACGATAATTTTAAATATCGTTTTTTGTCACGATGTTTTGATATATCATTTTAGACCCGCATCAGATCACTCATGATGCCATCGGAGATGAAGATGCCTTTGCGGGTGAGCTTCAGGGTCTCTCCTTCCCTGGTCAGCAGTTTTTGATCCAGATACTTTTGTGCATTTTCCATACAGAACTGAAAGAATTGTTCTCCGAACTTGTTTTTCAGTTCTGTAAGGTTTATACCCCACATGGTGCGTAGGCCGGTGAGGATATATTCGTTGTATTTTTCATGGTACTTCAGCTGTTCAGTTACACGCTCCGGGAGACCCGAAGTCATGATTTGGATATAGCGGTTAAGCGATGCCACGTTCCAGGAACGGTTATTACCATCGAAAGAGTGTGCTGCAGGACCCAATCCAAGGTATGAATCCCCCGTCCAGTAAGCGCTATTGTGGCGTGAGAAACGACCCTCTTTACCAAAGGCGGAGATCTCATAATGGATAAAATCATCGGCGGTGAGGCGGTCGATCAGTTTTGAAAACATGGCGGTACTGATCGTTTCATCCACCTGTTGTATCTTACCGGCTTTCAGCAGTGAATACATTCTGGTTTTCTCTTCATAAATCAGATGATAGGCCGAAATATGCTGAATATTGAGTACGATGGCCTGATCCAGGTTCCTTTCCCATATCTCCAGGGTCTGACTGGGCAGACCATACATCAGATCGATGCTGATATTGCCGAAACCTTGCTCCTGACACTTTCTGACTGCCTCGATGGCCTGAAGGGCAGAGTGACGCCGGCTCAGAAACTTCAGCTCCTCGTCGTCGAAACTCTGAATGCCGAGGCTGAGGCGGTTGATAGGCAACTTTGCAAGCATCCTGATATAATCATCCGAAAGGTCATCGGGATTGGCCTCCACAGTGATCTCTGGATTGGCATCAATGGTATATTGATTGAAAAGAGTATCGAATATCTGTTCGAATTGATCCTGGTGAAGCCGGGAGGGCGTGCCTCCGCCAAAGTAGATGGTTTTCACCGGCTCGGGAAGCTCTTCTTTCCTCATCTCTGCTTCTTTGCAGAGTGCATCCACGAATGCATCCCTCTGCGATTCGTTGGTGAGGGTATAAAAATCACAGTATGTACAGCGGGTCTTGCAAAAAGGAATATGGATGTAGATACCTGCCACCTTATACTCCCTGCTGAGATTCAGCGTCCTGTCCGGTGGAATTAGCCTGTTTTTCCTTAACCGCCGGTTTTTGTTCCTGCTCCGTAAGCAGTTTGTATACTTCCAGATATTTTTGCAGACGTGCCAGGTCGTGGTACTGCACCTCGTCCCAGCGTCGGACATCCATGTTGTCGGTCAGGTCGTTCAGTTTTACCCTCACGGCGATGGGATTTCCCTGCAATCTGACAATATAATCGTCGTACGACTCATTGTCGCGTCGTGTCATGGCATCCACGCCATCGAGTATCTCCTTCGTGAACCCTTCTTCAGCAAGTTTATTCAGTGTGAGCGATGTATCTTCCACGACATCGTGCAGGATGCCCACGATCTTCTCCTGTAGCGTATGTCCGGCGTTCATTACCCGAAAAGGGTGTTCAATGTAGGGGCGACCATTGTGTGTATCGAGTTGTCCTTCGTGCGCCTCCATCGCCAGGAGGATGGCACGGTGAAGTTGTTCGCTCAGGTTCATTTTTTCTGCAATATTTCTTTGACCAGCAGAGGCTCGTCCGTGGTGATAAAGTCTACTTTCAAATCGATCATCTTCCGGATATCTTCCGGCTTGTTTAGCGTCCAGACATTCACTTTTTGTCCCAGCTCGTGTGCTTTCCTAACCCATTCAGGCCGTTTGTACAATACATTGAAGTGGTAATCAAAGCCACTCAAACCCATCGTGGCGAGAACCTGCGGTGACAGGTCGCCATTCAGATAATAGACCGGTGCCTGCGGATTCATGCTTTTTACCTGCTGCACAAAGTGGGCTCCAAAGGAAATATATTCTACTTTTTCCTGTAGACCACGCTGCCGGACCATGCCGATGACCTTTTCTGCCAGCAGATTCTCTTTCTCTTTGGAATTGTGCACCTTAAACTCGATGATCAGTTTCACATTTTTACATCGGGCAAATGCATCGAGATACTCCTCCATGGTAGGAAGTATTTCACCGTTTGCCAGCGTTACTTTCCGGAGTGTGGCGAAAGGGGTATCCTGCACACTCAGCTTTTTACCGTTCAGGGTGACTTCTGCATCGTGATTGATCATCGGAACATCGTCGGAAGATAACCAGACATCGACCTCAGAGCCGAAAATGCCAATAGCATCGGCTTTCATCAGCGACGCAATGGAATTTTGTGCCGAGCCGTCAGTTTTCCAGTAACCCCGATGAGCAATAATTTGCTGTGCATGCATGTTTGTCAGCATCAGCACAAGAGCAGACACCAACAAAAGATATTTTCGTATCATAGTTCAGCCATTTTTTATCAAACAAATAATTTTTAAAGATACAATAATTGTACTGACTATGTCCGAAAATAAAAAGGAAATTTTCAGCGGTTATTCATAATGTAGTTCCAGTTTTACACTTTCTCCTGAGTCCAGGGTGAGGAAAATAAATCCGTTATCAAGATGTAACTCTCTGTTTTTGTGTCGGATGGATGTGACGTTGCCGGGTGCTTTCAGTTTGAATCTGTTTTCTGTGATGGCCCTAAGGGTGACTGAAGTGATCTGTTTGTTACACCAGGAGATATCCACTTCGGCACCGCCCCGCACGCGCAATCCTTTGAAGCTGCCGCTATTCCATGCATCGGGGAGGGCTGGAAGCAGGTGGATGTACCCATCCTGGCTTTGGATCAGCATTTCGGCGATACCGGATGTGCCACCGAAGTTTCCGTCGATCTGAAAAGGCGGATGTGCACAGAACAGGTTGGGGTAGGTGCCGCTCCCCTGTCCGTCGTAGGTGATCGCATTCAGTGGCAGGGCCGGTTGCATCAACCTTTTGAGCAGTTTATAAGCACGGTTTCCGTCTTGCAGACGTGCCCAGAAGTTCACCTTCCAGGCGCGTGACCAACCGGTACCTCCATCGCCGCGTCGCTCCAGTGTTACGCGCGCTGCTGACGCCAATGCGGGAGTGGTATGAGGCGAAATCTGATTTGAAGGGTATAATCCGTAGAGGTGTGAGACATGGCGGTGTTGTGGATCTGCTTCTTCGTAATCTTCCAGCCATTCCATCAGATACCCTTTTTCACTGATTTGCATGGGAGGCAGTTTGGGTAAGGCATTGCGGATGCCGGCCGTAGTTTCATCCTCAATTTCCAGAATTTTGGCAGCCGATAAAGTATTGGCAAATAATTCACGGATGATTTGTACATCCATGGTGGGACCCATACATACAAAAACCTGATCGCGGGAACCGGGCATGTAAAAACCATTCTCGGGTGATGAGGAAGGTGCGGTAACCAGCCAGCCATTTTTGGGTTCGGCTATCATGCTGCTAAGAAAGAATCGCGCTGCACCGGCAAGAGTCGGATAAACAGCACGCAAGTATTCCTTGTCTTGCGTAAAAACATAATGCTCCCACAGATGGGCGCAAAGCCATGCACCTCCAGTGTTTGTGGCACCCCACGACGCATGTTCGCCCGGGGCTGTGAATTTCCATGGGTTACTCATCATGTGGGCAATCCATCCATCTGCACCATAGAAGGTTTTTGCCGTTTTGGTACCGGATGGTACGAGTGACTGCGTGAAATTGAGTAGCGGCTGGTGTAGTTCCGGAAGATTGCATACTTCAGCAGGCCAGTAGTTCATTTGTAGATTGATGTTCAGGTGGTAGTCGCCGTTCCATGGCGTTTGCACTGTGTTTGCCCAGAGTCCCTGCAGGTTGAGTGGTAGGGATGATTTGTTCGTACCGCAAATCATCAGGTAACGGCCATACTGGAAATAAAGTGCTGCGAGGGCGGGATCATCGTGCTCCTGAAAATCGTGCAGTCGCCTGTCGGTAGGAAGGTTGTCATCCTGATCACCCAGATTAAGTTCCACCCGGTTAAATTTTTCCTGATACTTCTCAATGTGTTTACTTTTTAGTCGGTCATAGTTGGTTGCCCTTGCTTTGTTGAGCAACTCAGATACCTTCTCTTTGTACTGCTTTTCGAGCATGTTGGTAGAAGTAGAGACAATGATCAGTGCTTCGTCGGCACCCGACAAAGAGAGTCCTTTTCCGTCCGAAGAAATCCTGCCGCCCTTATTTACGATCTGCAGTTTTGTAAAATAGCGTATCCCATTGTCACCATTGTACCCGTCGTTGAGCTGTCCCTCCATATTAAGAACCTGCTCTTCCACAGAGATGGTTGCTCTTTCGGGTCTGGAAAGCTCAAGGCTGAAACCGATGGATTTTTTCTTACTGGCCGAAAGCCGGATTATGAGCACATCGTCAGTAAAAGATGCAAAATATTCCCGCAAGTAATGCACATCCCCTTTGTTGAATTCCGTGGTAGCCACTGCATCGTTTAATGACAGCGTGCGGCGATAATCGCTCACGCTGTCATCATTCGCATAGGTGTGCCTGATCTGCAGATTGCCCAGCATCTGGAAGCTGCCATAGGGTACATTTTTACCACTTCCACGACCCGAGCCTTCTCCTCCGCATCGAAAATGGCGGTACATCAGTTGTTGTGCTTCGTTGTTTTTTCCTGCGAGCAGCAATTCGCGTATTTGAGGCAGATATTGAATGGCTTTGGGATTGAGTGCTTTGGGGTCTTCACTACCGCTCCACATCGTGATGTCGTTCAGCACGATCTGTTCCACATTCACTCCGCCGTCGGGCATCATTCCAATGAGGCCATTGCCAAGAGGAAGCGTCTCTTCCCACAACCCTGCGGGTTTGTCATAGATCAATTGTAAGCACTGTGTTGCATCATTCCCTGAATTCTGTGGACAACCGCTGAATATTGTCATCAGGGCAACGATTGAAAATATAGGCATGCTCATTTTATAAATCAGTTTCATTTGATCGGTTCAATCAGCACAGATTCCAACTTAAATAACTCTTTTCCTTCCTTCAATGGATATATTTTCAGCAAATAAATACCTGGTTCGGTAACAGTAATGTTTGCAATAGGATGGTCGTAAAACATCAGGGGTTCTTTATTTGTATAATTGCCTCCCGTTCTCACTGTCTGAAACAAATATTTTTGTCGGTTAAATTCAACGACCCCCTCCTGTCGGCTGTTTTCAACTTCACAATTATATGAGAGAATAATTTTGTAATCACCCGGATCGGTAAAACGAAGATTAAAACATGCCACATCATTGGGTTTTTTCCACTCTGTCAGGCAGGTAGTATGCTTCCAGTTGCCGAAATAGTCGCTATGTGTGATGGATTTGATGGTTGCTGACCCTTTCCTTGTCGCATCGTGTGGCAAAAGCTTGTTTGACCTATATTGTGCCGACAGGGTGACCGGAAGTTGATCATATTTGTCGGTCAAGGTCCCCGCATACTCCACAACGAGCACCGTATTGCGCGAGTCGCTCAGGCGGGGCAGAGTAACATAAAGATCTTCATTGTTCTTTTTCCAGGTAAGTTTTTCTCCGGAATCTAACGGATACACATTTTGAATGTCGACGTTCATTCCCGGTACCAGAATCTGATGGTTCACGGGTAGATCAAAAATATGCAGATACAGTTTTCCCGGCTTGCTTGTGGTGACGCCCCATGGTTGTTTGGGTATCAACCCACAGGTTGTTTCATAAATTCCCTCTCCAAACCGGTCAAGCCATTTTCCCACTTCCAGCAGATATTTGCGGGAATATTCAGGGAGTGCACCTTTTCCGTCAGGTCCCACATTCAACATCAAATTTCCACCTTTTGAAGCCACCTCTGCCAGAAGCCGGATGATTTCCTTGGGAGACTTGAAATTCATATCGTGTGCAATATATCCCCACGAATCGTTGTGTGTATAGATCGATTCCCACGCTCCGTGAATAGGGCGGGCAGGAACCTCAGAATCTCCAAAGTCGCGGTAATCACCCAGTCCCTGACCCACACGGCTGCTGAACAGGCAATTTGGCTGGATCAAACGAAGCGTATCGACCAACTCCTTGGTTTCTTCATAGGTAAGGCCACCCGGCATATCGAACCAGATGATTCCGAGAGGCCCGTAATTTGAAAGTAATTCTTTCAGCTGGGGAATGGCCTTGCGGGTATAATATTCCTGATAGTTTTTCTTCGATTCATCAAAGTCCCACCTGTTTCCTCCTCCATTGGGTTCGTGCCAGTCAAGAAACTGAGAATAGTAAAATCCAAATTGAATTCCCTGCTCACGCATTTTTTGAGACAACGGCTGCATGGGATCTTTGCCATATTTTGTGGATTTCACTATCGTAAAATCACTGACTTTGGAATCATACATGGCAAACCCTTCGTGATGCTTGGCCGTAACAACCACATATTTAATGCCTGCCTTTTTGGCCAACATGGCCCAGTCTTCCGGATTGTAATCCGTCAGGTCCATGTCGGCCGCTTCTTTTGCATATGCATCGACATTTGCTTTTGCCACGTTCATGATCCATTCGCCGCTACCATAGTAGTTCTTGTTCTGCCACACTCCTCCAAGTTCAGAGTAGAGTCCCCAATGGATAAACATGCCAAACTTGGCATCTTTAAACCATTGAATATTGGGGTGTTCATTTCCCGCGACCTTCTTATCCCAGCTTTTTTCCATCTCCTGTGCCTGTGCGACAGCGATCCATGTAAAACAGATCAGGAAGAGGACATATGTTTTATTTTTCATCTGGAAATATTTGACTAATTTTTCTTCATCGACGAATGTGATGATGCGGTCGGATAATTTATTTTACTTCAATAAAGACCGTTTCCAATCCTCCTGATTTGACAGAAACGACACTCTTCGTCCCTTGCTTTATCAATTTTATCCTTGCTCTTCCGTTATATGCCTGTACCTTAGATGAAGCAGTGGAAGTGCCCATGTTCACAACCAGCTCTCCGTCGCCGGTAGCATCAAAACGGATATAGTCGGTCGAGGTAAGACAGGGTACATCGTGCTGATCGCGAAGCTCCGCTTCGATCCAGGCGTAGGTTTCGGTCTCTTCGATTATACGGGCAACAATTTTTGCCGGTTCACCGAAAGGACGTGTTTCGTAGTCGAACATGATGGTGTCCATCACTGTTTCCTTCCCTTTTTTCCCAACGACCTTCACGCTATTTTTTCCCGGCTCCAAGGATGTGTTCCAGCGCAATCCTGCGGCAGGGAAATTCTGACTATCACGCTTTCTGACGCCCATGCTCCGTCCGTTGAGGAAGAGTTCCGCCTCCTCACAGTTGGAGTAGACCTTTATGGTCTTCTCTTCGCCGGGCTTGCCCCAGCGTACCGGCCAGCTGTGTCCGTAAATGCGGATCATCGGCTTTTCGGTCCAGTAGGACTGAAATACGTAGAATGCCTCTTTCGGAGTCAGATCTCTTTCCACGACGCCCTTCTGGTTCATATAAGGAACTGGATTTTCGGGACGTACCGGTGTGGAGAAGTCCTTGAATGGCCAGTAGGCAGCGCCGGTAAGCCAGGGCATCGTCTCCTGTTCCTTCAGATGCCAGTCTATCAGATCACAGATATAGGTCTCGCTCCAGTCTCCATCGCGCGAAGCTCTGGCTGTACCGCCATAGAGCGATGCGTCGCCGGCACGTTCATCTGCTTTTTGTCCGCCGCTGTCAATTTTATCAAGATTGCTGTAAGGGTCCTCCGCATGGCGACGGGCATGGTTATCTCCTCCCCATTCCACATGCAGGAAACGATCGGTTTTCTGCATTTCACTATAGGAAACGTTTTTGTAATCGGTATAAATGCCTCTGTACCAGCCGGCCCAAATAGAAGGTGAATATACATCCACGATATCCTTGCAGAAGTCGCACCGCCGGATGGAAGTGAGCCGTGAATCGTCGAGTGTATGAGAAAGCAGATGAAGCTCTTTCATAAAGGCCCTGATTTTTTCTTTGTCAAATTCCGGAAAATCGTTGGGCCAGTCGTTTTCATTCCCCAATCCCCACAAGATCACGGAAGGATGATTCCGATGCTGCGCGATCATGTTCGTCAGCATGCGCCTTGCCTGTTCCTTATATTGGTCGCCCCCCAGTCCCCCGCGGCACCAGGGTATCTCCTCCCAGACCAGGATGCCCAGTCGGTCGCACTGCTCAAGCACGATGCGCGACTGTTGATAGTGTCCCAGCCGAATAAAGTTGACTCCCATGGATTTCATCATCTCCATCTCCTCCACGATCATCTCTTCGGTCATGGCAGCCGCCACTCCCGCGTGATCTTCATGACGGTGGGTACCACGCAACAACAGCCGTTTTCCGTTCAGCATAAACGGACCTTTTTTGACAAATTCGAAATGACGAAAGCCAAAGGTCTCTTCCGCTTTCATGGACCCTGCCTCTGAGTTCAATGTCACTTCACACCGGTAGAGAGAAGGGTGTTCCGGTGCCCACAATTCCGGTTTATTCAAAGAAAAGGAGTACAATTTCTGACCGGAGAGATTTTCCAGCCGGATATCCTGATCTTTCAACAGCTTGTTCTGCGGCGAGAATATTTTCACATTCAGGATGCCAGTAGGATTCTTTTGATTGAAAGAGGCAAAAATATCCAGCACTCCATTTTTTCCGTTTGCATCGACAGTGGCATCCACACGTACAGACCGGAGTGCCAGTGCCGGTGTATATACCAGATTCAGGTAACGATATATTCCCCCGTAGAGATTGAAATCGGAAAGATCGGAAGGAATCATCTCCGTGTCCCTTGAATTGTCACAACGGATGGATAGGGGAATTTTTCCTTCAAAGCGGCCGGCATCGTCCGAGGAGAGAAAACGATTCACTGCCTCGGTGATATCTGCCTCCCACTCATCATAGCCCCCCACATGGGATGTCACCTCTTCTGTGTAAATATAGACCCTGGTTTTTTGTCCGGCACCCTCGAAATGGAGCAAGGTTCGTCCCTCTTTATAAGGATTGTCTACAGATAGAAGGGTCCTGTACCAGGCCGGCCCCTGATAGTAGTTCAGATCCGGATCCACGGCGTCAGTAGCATTGTAGCAGTGGGGTAGTGTTACCTGTTCCCACAGTGGAACCTTTTCCGGAGAACCTTCCGAGTCGGGACGTACCGCCTCCCATACATTGCCCAGATCCGATTTAAGAAATTCCCAGTGATCATTCAATCTTGTTTTCTGTGAGTAGTTGATTTGTCCGAATCCGGCAATCAGATTACAGCCTATCAACAAAAATGCCCATATATATTTTAATTGCTTCATTTAGTGTCCGGTTGAAGGTAGATTATTTTCTATTTTATTTTTTCGTAAGAGCGCCTCCAGGAAATAATAGTCGGCATATACCAGTGGCACATCCACTTCGGAGTTCGACGGTTTTGATCCGGTACTGTGAAGCAACAGAAATCCGCCGTCGTCATGCAATGTGGCGCGATAGTGAAGTGTCAGATTCTTCAGTATCGTGTCGGCCTGTTCTTTGTATTGAGCTGCTTTTTCTCCGCCAAAGGTGCTCAGCTCATAGAGCGCCGATGCGATGATTGCGGCTGCGGAGGCATCACGGGGTTCGTTCGGAATTGCGGGTGCGTTAAAATCCCAGTAAGGAATTAAATCCTCCGGTAGGTTGGGGTTCGTAAAGATAAAATCTGCCACATACCGGGCCTGGTCCAGATAGGCGTTGTTTTTTGTCTCCCGGTAACACATGGTATAACCGTACAATGCCCATGCTTCGCCCCGGGCCCAGGTGGACTCATGTGCATAACCCTGATGGGTATGACGGTTCAGTACTTCACCGGTAATGGTGTCGTAGTCGACTACGTGATAGGTGCCATAATCCGGGCGAAAATGATTTTTCATGGTCGTGTTCGCATGGTTCACTGCAATATTGTAATAGGAGGAGTCACCACTTTCCCTGGATGCCCAGAAAAGCAATTCCAGATTCATCATGTTGTCGATGATCACCGGACATTGCCACTTGTCGCGGTTGTGATCCCAGGACCGGATAATTTTGGCATTGGGCTTGTAGCGTGAGATCAGTGAGTTTGCTGCTTCAAGCAAAATGGGCTTGTAACTTTGGTCATTCGTTAACCGCAACCCGTTTCCAAAACTGCAATACATCATAAACCCCAAATCGTGGGTGGTTTTGGTGAACTTTTGTCCTTCGAGGGCAGCCGTGAAAGTCCTTGCCTGTTTTTCCCAGCCTGGATCTTTTGTGTATTCATACATATACCACAGCTCCCCGGGAAAGAAACCGCAGGTCCAGTCCCGGGAAACAACCAGTTTCAGCGTTCCATCTTCATTAAGGGTGCGGGGACTCACCAATGGCTTTTCAACTTTGGTGAGAGAATCTCGACCATCTCTTGCTTTCGCAGAATCAATTTCCTGCAATGCGTAGGCAAGCTGTTCTGAAGCAAAATTAAAGTTTTGTTTGACCAAATCACCGGATTCCTGCGTCTTGCAGGAAAGAAATAAACCGATGGCGAGGATGCCGAAAAAAGTAAATATTTTGTTCATATTTTTCAAATTAATAATCATTTAAACTGTTCTACTGTGTTTTTATTAATCGGACAGCAATCGGGTTCATACACTGATTACCCCGATGATTTTTTCCCCTGAGCGAACACTCAAACTCATCTGCTGTCAATGCTATGCTGCCGATATGTACACTGTTTGTTCCTTTTTTTTCGGGGTGTGGAGGGTAGTTTACTGTAAAATTCTTACCGGCGATACTGAAGAAAACTTCTCCCGTATCGGTATCTTCCACCGTGTTATAGTCCAGGAAGAGATCATAATTTACAGGTTTATTGATTCTTACTTCCCATCTCATCCATTGATCATTTGTTTTCCAGTTTGTCACGTAATTTCTGTGAACTTTTCCATCACCAAACCGTAGCCCGCTACCCATTATTTCGGCATCAAAAGTAAACAGCGTGTTATCGGCCGTATCGTCCAACAAACGGACCGGATAGGATTTTTTCGCTTTTTTTACAGTCAATGCAACGACGGTATTCATCAAATCTGGGGCGTTTACAGGCAGATAGACTACCATATCCTTATCATTTATCCGCGAAAAGGAGACTCTCTTTTGTTGGGGATCCGAAACGAGCCAGGCTTTGCCAATGTCAGAAGTCAGTCCCCCGACAGTCAGAATGCCGTTTTTCGGCCACTGATGTACGTGCGCATATAGGGTATCCCCCTTTTGGGTTGTTACGCCCCACGATTGTACGGGTAAATCTGTTTTTTGAGCACCGTAGATGGCTTCACCGTTTACTTTTAACCATTTCCCAATTTCAAGGACGATGGACACGTCTTTATCATCCCATTTCCCATTCCCCATCGGGCCCACATTCAATAAAATGTTCCCCCCTTTGGCCACAGCAGAAGAAAGAAGACGCACAAAATGACTGACCGGTTTGCGTTCCGTGTCCACGATGCTATAGCCGTAAGATTCGTTGGTTGTGGGAATGGATTCCCAAAAACCCGGGGTGGGGTAGAGGTACGCTGCGCGATCACCCGTATTGGCATAGTCGCCTAAGTTTTTATCGTCAAAACGAGCCAAACGTCCGTTCACGACAATCTTGTTTTCAGGATCGATTTCACGGATGGCCTTCAATATGCGGATGTTTTGATATAATGGTAATTTATGAGGTGTGTCAAACCACATCAGGTCAGGATCATACCTTTTTATCAGCTCCTGTATTTGAGGAATTGATTTTTCTCTGACGTATTTGTCGGCTATCGGAAGGTAATCCGGCCGTGTCAGCCACCAGTCGCTTCCCCCCACCAACCGGTCGCCTCCGGGATGATCGGGATATTCCCAATCATTTCCCGGTGCACAGGGATGTTCCCAATCGAAGGCATGCGAATAATAAAACCCGAATTTGATGCCATACTTTCGGGCAGCCTCGCGAAGTGCGGCCATGGGATCTTTGTTGTACTTTGTCAATGACATGTCATACGGATAGACGTCTGAGAAATACATCGCGAACCCGTCGTGATGCTTGGCTGTTATGACCAGGTATTTCATGCCGGCATCGCGAATTGTTCGCATCCATTCATCGGCATCAAAATCGACCGGATTAAAAGGCAAAACCAATTCCTTGATATAATTTACCAATGGAATCTGCGCCTTGCGCATGAGATGTTCGGTATAGCCTCCCACATTTTTGCCTTTCCATACTCCCGCAGGAACAGAATAAACACCCCAATGGATAAAGCATCCAAACTTTGCATCGGCATACCACTCCATGCGATGGTCCAGATTTTCCTGTGATTTTGTCCACCAGGTCGCGTAGGCATCCGACACGGCTACTTTATCCTGTGGCAACTGTAGCTTTTCCAGGATGGCCATACCCTGTTCGTCTCCTCTGTTTTGAGATTGCGCTGTCAAAACAAAAAAGAGGGAAATGCCAATAAACATCCAATATTTTTTCATACGTCCGCTTAATTTTTCACTATTCTTTGCTGTGGATATTTAATTTTAGTTCGCGGTCAGTTGATAGCACTTCCCTTTTTTCGTATCGAAATCGACCAGGTAGGTCTCTTTCAATGAAAGCTCCGCATTTGATTCACTTCTGTTCGAAATAAAAGCAGGTAAAACAGGTTCAGGATAAAATTCGTTTGGGTTACTATGCTGTGCGTTTTGCAAAGATACATCTTTTGCCTGAAGTGGCGAGTGTGTCCTGAGCCGGCAATTTCCTCCCAACGTGGAGCGTATGTTTACATTTTTTAAAACGCCGTTTTCCCATTCGAAATCCAGGATAAAGCCTCCTCTGGCATGAAGTCCTTTTACCGACCCTGAACGCCAGTCATCGGGGAGTGCCGGCAAAATAAAAATCTCGCTGGAGTGGCTTTGTAACAACATTTCGGTAATTCCTGCCGTACCTCCGAAGTTGCCATCGATTTGAAATGGCGGATGCGCGTCAAACAGGTTGGAGTAGGTGCCTCCGCCCTTCATGGATACCTCTGTGGCATCCACATGTCTTAACGCATTTTTTAGCATCTTGTAAGCGTGATTTCCTTCTTCCAGCCTTGCCCAGAAGTTAATCTTCCATGCCATGGCCCATCCTGTGCCTCCATCGCCCCGCAATTCAAGCGTGCGTTTCGTAGCTTTTGCATAATCGGGATTGACACGGGGTAAAACCTCCTTTCCGGGATGGAGTCCCAGGAGATGAGAAGCATGGCGGTGATGAGGATCCACATCCTCAAAGTCCTTGTACCACTCCTGGAGTTGTCCTTTTGATCCCATGTGCGGAGGGTATAAGCGCGCCAAAGCTGTTTTTAATTCATCCCTGAAGGATGTATCCTTCTCCAGTATTTCCGAGGCCCGGATACTGTTGACAAACAGGTCACGAATCAGCGCCATGTCCATGGTCGTGGCTTTTGCAATGACACCCACCTGCTCTTTTCCGTTTGGATCAATATACTTGAAATTATTCTCGGGAGAAGATGACGGATTGGTGACCAGATAGCCGCTTTCAGTGTCCTCCTGCAGCCACTGTAGCATAAATTCTGCCGCCCCTTTCATCAGGGGATACGCTTTTTCTTCGAGATATTTCCTGTCACCCTGAAATGCGTAATGTTCCCACAGGTTCTGGCAAAACCACACACCTGCCATGGGCCAGCACGACCATCGGGGGGTACCACTCGGATCCTGGTCATACCCTCCGGTCGGTGAGGTTTGCGCCCATGCATCGGAATTGTGATGTGCGAGCCATCCTTTGTCAATGCCGTAGTTTATTTTTGCCGTTTTGGCACCTTCCTTTGAAAGACGTTCGACAAACGAAACCAGTGGTTCGAAACACTCCTGAAGTCCGGTGGTCTCCACGGGCCAGTAATTCATTTCCGTATTGATGTTGGTGGTGTAATTGGACCCCCAGGGTGGTTGAACATACCTGTTCCATATCCCCTGCAGATTGGATGGTAAGCTCCCCGCTCTGGAGGAAGCAATCGTCAGGTATCGTCCATATTGGTAGTAAAGTTCGATCAACCCCTTGTCTGAATCATCGTCTTGAAATGCTGCAAGGCGCTTGTTTACGGGAAGTGCTTCTTTCCCTTCGCCCAAATCCAGCGCGACCCTGTCGAACAATTTTTTGTAATCTTCTTTGTGTCTGTTGAGTAATTTTTTGTATCCGAGCGCTTGTGCTTTGGTCAGATATTCTTCCGCTTTCTTTCCTGCCGAAGTCAGATCGGTGGAGGATTGAGCAAATGAATCCTGATGATAGCTGGTCGCCGCGGCAACGAGGATCGTCGCCGAGTTCGCATTGGACAGTGACAAAACAGAATCATTCGTTTCGATGCTTCCCCCCTTGGGAATGACAAGCAGGTGGACTTCGAAGTTCATTCCAGGGCCATCTTTCTCATCTGCGTATAGAATCTGATTGGGATCATATTTCCTGTTTGCCACATAGTATGGCGCTTTCCCCTTTAGAATCAATTTGTTTCCCTCGGTGGAAGTTTCGTAGTGTAAATCACTGTTTATTCCCAGATCAAAAGAGACCGCGCCTTTTTTATCTGCTTCGAGTTGAATGACCATAACACGGTCGGGGAATGAGATAAAACTGCTTCTGGTGTATTCTACGTCATTCATCCTGTAAGAGACGCTGGCAGTGGCATCCGATATATTCAGGTCGCGATAGAAATCGTCCACGTCATTCCCGTCGCCTCGCATATTTAGCAACAGGTTGGCAAGAGGCAGGTATCGGGCTGTATACGGACCTTGTGAATTGTTCTTCCATAAATTTTCGGCAAGCTTGTAATCGCTATTGTCAATTGCTTCGCGAATTTTGGGCAAAGCCGCTGGTCCAAGAGGGTTGTTCCGCTCTTCCATGGGACCGGACCAAAGTGTTTCTTCGTTCATCTGGTACACCTCATTGAGGGAATTACCAAAAACCATTGCTCCAAGGCTACCGTTTCCGAGCGGTAGCGCTTCCTCCCATATCCGGGCAGGTGCGTCATACCAAAGCTTTAAATCTGCGGAAGATTTTTTATCGGGAGCGCAAAATGAAAATATGATTCCGAGAAGAAGCCACCCTATATAATATACTGCTTTCTTCATGTTTAAATTATTTTTGTTCATCCGCGATTTCAAAATATTTGGCCGTGTTGGAGATCAGTTTGCTGACGGGCAATTTCTCGTTTAACTCCAGTTTTATCACCGATACATATTCGTTGGGAGCCTGCTGGGGGACCTGGATGACGATCTGCTTGTTTTTTCTGTCTACCTTCAGGGCGCTGTTGTCGTGCAACAGAGAGGCTTTTCTGACCTTGTAGTTTGCATCGAAAATGAGTTTGCCATCCTTTGGCCACTCGGAGACGCACAGGTACAGCACGGTTTTATTTCCGACATCCTTACGCGTACATTCGCCCCAGACAGGGTAAATAAGGCTTCGCTGCGTTCCATAAATTGCTTCGCCATTTATCGACATCCATTTCCCCATTTCATGCAGCCGCGATTTTGCTTCGTCTGGAACATCTCCCAGTGGCGTAGGGCCAATGTTCAGCAGGTAGTTTCCGCCACGGGCAGCGATCGATGTCAGATTTTTGATTAATTCGTAGGGGGATTTCCATTTGTCTTCCCAGGATTTAAATCCCCAGGAACTACCGATATTCATACAGGTTTCCCAGTCTACTCCCACAATATCCTCCGCTTTTGGAATCAGGCCTTCCGGAGTTTTGAAATCACCTGCGAAGTTGGGCCTTTTTAACCGGTCGTTGGTAATTACCTGAGGATATCGTTCCAGCTCCTTCAGTAATCTGGAAGCCTGTTCGTCCGTGATCGACATGGGGGTGTCCCACCAGATAACCGACACGTCGCTGTACCGCTCCAACAGTTCCTTCACCTGCGGGAGTGCCACTCTGTGAAAATATTCGTCGAAGGTATTGGCTGTTTGCAGGCAGTCCCAGGCACCGTGGTTGGCATCCGTAAACTCGTTGATCCGTACCGAGTCGGGGTTTGGCCAGCCTTCAGCCATAAGCTTGCGCGCTGTGGCGCCGCCTGAATTACACCAGTCCTGCGACTGGGAATAATAAAAACCGAATTTCATGTCATACTTCCGGCAAGCCTTTACAAATTCATCGATCACATCCCGCTTAAAAGGGGTATAATCAGCGATATTTAAATTGCTGGCATTGCTTTGAAACATCGCAAATCCATCGTGATGTTTGGTCGTGAAGACCATGTATTTCATTCCGGTCTCTTTAGCCAGTTTTACCACTTCATCGGCATTCCAGTTTACCGGATTAAAGGTGCTTGCCTTTGCCCGATACTCCATTACCGGAATTTTACATCGGTTCATAATCCATTCCGCGCCGCCGCGTTGCTGGTTAAATCCGTTATACACTCCGCCATACATCGAGTAAGGTCCCCAATGAATGAACATGCCGAATTTGGCATCACGCCACCAGCTCATCTTTTCGTTGTAATCGAGCGTCGAATTTGGTTTTTGAGCAAAACCGGCGATAGACATCATGAGTATTGCCAGTGATAAAAATAGTTTTTTGTTCATATACTGCTATTATTTTGTCATGAATTTCCAGGTTACCTTTCCTATTGTGTTTGGCTTGTTCTTTTCCGCTTTGGAGACTTCTCCAATGAGCCTGTTCTTTTTATCTGTCTTCACCGTCAATGTTCGCCATGAATATGCTCCCTTTTCGTAATCAAATGTTTCGCCATCGTCATCGTAGAGCATATAACTATTTGGTTTTGTCCCATAGTGACGGATTTCAAGATCGACGACTTCACCTGCTTTGGGCGCATGTAACAGGGGAGCCATCATGGGTATGATGCCGCCATCTTTCACATATACCGGTATTTTCTCCAATCCGGGTGTCACGGTGATTACTTCGCCATTTCCTGCATATTCGCCTGTGTAGAAATCATACCAGTTCCCTTTGGGGAGGATTACTTTTCGTGACTTTTGACCTGTGAACATGGGAGCTACCAGCAGGTATTCCCCGGCCATATACTGATCTTTTACCTCCTTGTTTACAGCCTCCAGATAGGGATTGTCTTCCAGATTCTGTGATACAATTTCCTCGGTCACCTTCACATTAAAACCCGGTTCCAGATTCATTCCCCTGAAAGGGGGTGTTCCTTCGAAATGGTACTTTGCAAATTCTGAGTACCAATAGGGTATCATCTGCATCCGCAGAAGGGCGTATTCTTTTATGCTTTCGGATACCTCGGGAAAAGACCAGGGCTTGGTTCCGCTGGACCAGGCATTGATCATCGCCATGGGTGAAAAAACGACCGACTGGAATCGTCTTAACCACTCCTCACCGGTTTTGGAGCTTCTCACTTCCGGTGTCCATAGCACACCGCTAAATCCACTGTTGATCAATGCAGTGATAAAATCCTCATGACTGTAATAATCGTTATATATGACATAGGGCATGGAATTGCCGCCTGCATTGGAAGCTCTTACCAGACCAAATGTCCTCACATTCTTTTCCCGGTACATATCGGTAGTTATTTTCTGAACCCATAGACCATAGGTCTGACGCATCTGTTCCGCACTTAGCCCGGAAGGAAAGGTTGCTACATCGGGCCACAGGTAGTGGTCATACCCATCCACTTCATCTATTTTATAACCGCTGACGCCGATGGACACGTGCTCTTTTTTCAGTTTTTCAGTCCATATTTTTTGTGTCTTTTCCAATGAAAAGTCCGGTACAATTCCGTTCCAAACTGTGTGTGAACCACTCTGCGGAACCATCTCTTCATAAATGCCGGATGCCGGAGAGATATAGGGATTGGTCCATAAATTGATGCGCACACCGCGTTCAGTCATCTCTTTCACAAAACCTGCAGGATCGGGATATCTCCCTTTGTCCCATTCAAACGTGCAGGGATAGGCTTTGCTCTGCCACCCCGGTTCCAGACCGATGAAATCTAATGGAAACCCTTTTTCTTCGAACAAGGCCACCTCTTCCTTCACCTGCGCATCGGTATAAAGCTTTTGCGTACGCTGGGTAAACCCTAGTCCCCATCGTGGAGGCAGTGCCCCTCCACCACAATATAAATTGTACCTGCGGATCGCATCCATCGGGGTAGGGCCCGCAAAGAGATATATTTCCACACCCGCAGCAGGAATAAGGATCTCCACTGCATCGGAATAGGGGCGTGACGACCAGTTTTTATCAGTATTCCTGTCCAGTGCCACCGGCGTATTGGGACTGTCTTTTCGAACGCCACTCCCCGCGTAAACCGTCAGATAGCGGGCAGAATTAACCAATACACCATATCCCTGGCTGGAAACATAGAAAGGAACCGGTGCATGGGTCCGTCCGTTGTCCTTTCCTCCATAATGATCCACATGCAGGTTCAGAATTTTTCCGCGCTGATGCACCGTCTGGAAATTCAACCCAAAGCCATACAATTGTTCTCCTTTCACAAGCGGTATCCGTAACGATGTCTTGCCGTCGGATACCGCTCCCACAACCTCATTCCCGAATACGGGAAAGTTTACGCCCGGCATTTTCTTTAATGCCTCGGATTGCGGGGAGATACCGGCCACACCCAACAGAGAGTAGGTCTCGGGAGTTCCAACGACTCCCTTCCAAACACCCGGCTCAACCTGTTGCCAGTTCACCTGAGCCGAAATAAATAACGTGAGAAGATAGAAAGTTACACTGAATGTTATTTTCTTCATTTGATTTTATATGCTGATTATGATTTACTTGTTGTAATGTCCGATTAAAGCCAAATGATCGGATTTCGTATCGGCAAGTTACGAATCACCTCGTCGTTTACAGGGAAATGGTCGAGTGTTTTCCACGCCTCAAGGTATGATTCATTTTTTAACCCGATTGCTCCAAAGAACAGGAAAGGTTGTGCGACGGGCCACTCATCCCAGTACATTACATCAGGTTTATATTTCCACGTAGATTTATCTATTACAAAGGGCACCAAGAAATCATACCCTTTCTGTATATTTTTTCCGTCCGGCGTGGTGTATGTCCACAGGTTGTCCTCCTCTGTGGATAATATCCGACAAACTGTAGCCATTGCATCGAGATTAAAAAGCGAATATCCATAGGGTTTGGTTCTGCGCAACTCACGTGGGAAACTTCCGTCTGTTCCCATCTGATCCTGCAGAAGAACCGTTTTAAACCGATTTGTACATAGATCCAACACTTCCATGTTACCGGTATATTTTGCAAAGATGGCAGCCTGCATCACCCAGCAAGTGCCGTGATTATTTTGTGCGTTCATCTCGGCTATTCCATAGGGATGTGTTGTCAGCCACCTCAGATACTCCGAAACCCATCGCTTGGTGCCTTCCAGATCCTCGTCCGACAGTAATCCCTGTTCTTCCATTTTTAATAACGATTGTACCACCTCAATCAGGTGAATGGTGTCGATGATCCCGATTCCACGTCCGGTTGTAATGCCCTTGATTGCCTGTGCATAGAGCAGGTTCGGGTTCATTCTGGTCTCTTCGTCGATAAACCATGCCCGGACATGTATCAGTGCTGCATCAATATATTTCCGGTCTTTTGTCAGCAGATAGGCCGACGTCAGGTTGCCGACCAGCGTGCTGAAACGAATCATTGCATGCCGGTGTGCTACAAAATTGTCGGGATTCGTCTGGCCGTCACGTTGTACGTAGGGTCCTTCCGGATTAAGTGAGTCCGGCCACCAGTAATCGCCTTCCGAATAAAAATCATGGTTTCCTCCTGCGCTTCTTTCGCTCCGACAAGCAGTCACGGTGACAGGTTTTTCGGTCAGATTATTTTCCGCCCTTTTCAGTACCTCATCTTTTAATTGATCCTTTACAATCTTGGTCATCGGATCTCCCGTGGTACAAGACTCCAGGAAAAGGAGTGAACCGAACAGGATCAGTAATGTAAAAAAAGTTCTCATTGTTAATTTATTTTTTGTATTTATTCAATCGACATAATTCAGGCGACTTTGACTCCTTCTCCTGTTGCTTAACGGAAACATTTATTCATTGTTCCCATAATCCCTGTATATTTCAACCTTCTCCGCATCATCAAAGATAAACTCAGGCCGAAGATCGGGATTTTTCAAATGAAATGTCACATTCTTTAATACCAGATTTTTTACGTGGCGCGCCCATACACCGTAGGCAGGAATAAAGGGGCCAAATGTTTTCACTTCCGGGTATTCCGAGATTGCTTCCTGCACCACGCGTTTCGCATGTTCTTCGGTACCTGTACCCAATAAGGTGATCTCTATGTTTTCCAGTGTCAGGTCGGTGATATAATGTTCGGGGATGCCTGTAATCAATATTCCGGTAGGAGGGTCTAACTGTGAATCATCGTCTGCAACCGCCTTTACATTGCTTATCCGTACCCGTTCGAATAAACCGATGGGTTGTTGTACATCTTCATTCTTTCTGAAAACATTCAACCGGGCTCCAAGCCGGAACATCATGGGCGTCCTTACGTTCTCCATGGTGATGTCTTCCATGGTGATGTCCCTTAGTTTTGCGCCATCGACCGTGAAAAGCTTGATACCTCCGTTTCGGGTATCGTAGATATGGCAGTTTGTAATCTTTATATTCTCGAAGCCCGCCATCGATTCGGTACCCATTTTTATCCCCGCCTGATTGCTTTTTAAACGCATATTGTCTACTACAATATTCCTGCAGGGCATTTTGGACGAGGTCGATTTAAAACAGAGTGCATCGTCGCCGCTTACGATATCGCAATTAGATATTTTGACTTCCTGGCAACCGTCGATGTTGATGCCATCGTTGTGGGCTACACCCACACTTTGTATTTTGACATTGTCGATCTCAATGTTTCTGCTTTGGAAATAGTGGGATGTCCATGCTCCGGCATATTTCAGGGTAATGTCCTTTACCTTTACCCCGTCGCACTGCACGATACGTAGCAGAAAGGGCCTTAATCCCCATCGTTGGCTTTCGGGTCTCGTATCAGTTTCAATGTGCTTTGCCTTCAAAGCAGAGCCTTGTCCGTCGATCATCCCTTCTCCTTCCAGCCCAATGTTCTTCGCATCAATTGCGACGATAAATGCAGAGCCGACTTCAATACCCAATCCTTCAGTGAAGGGATCCAGGTTCTTGTAGGCTTTTATGTCGGTGGTACCCAGTAGGAGTGCATCTTTTTGAATAGAAAGCGTGACATTGTCTTTCAGGACGATGGTTGCACAAAGATAGGTCCCCGGAGGCACAATCACTTTACCTCCGCCACTTTCGGTACATCGGTCTATTGCCTTTTGAATGGCCGGGGAATCCATGGTTTTCCCATTTCCTTTCGTTCCAAAATTTTTGACATTAAAATCTTTTCCCGTAGCCAGTCCGCTACAGAAAACAAATAAAATTATAACAATCAAACTCCTTTCTTTCATTGTATTCATTTTTTTTGCCACCACGCCGGACCATATTTGTTTTTATTGAGAAGCGCACTCTTTGGCATAGTCCCCACTGATTGAGCAACAGGGATAATCAGATCATCTTTTTTAATCAGCGCAACCTCTCCTTCGGCCATGTTGTTACCTTCCATTTTCCCGTTTCTGCTGATCATGAGGTTATTTTCCAGCCTGATGCCGTCTGTTTTATCGTAAGCCTGGATTAAACTATCTTCATTTGTACAATATAAAAGGTTATTTGCAATAACCGTATTCAGCGGACGCATGTTGCGGTTTGGGCCGTTTCCCTGTCCGAACTGAAAAGGGATTGAACAATCGTAAAAGGTGTTGTTGAAGATCACCGCGTTTTTCACCTGATCATACTCTTTTGGTTGTGCATTGGGGATGCCGTTTACCAACACCAGGGCACTGCCGACTCCTCTTCCCCGTAGTCCGGAAAAGAAATTATTAAACACTTTATGATTTTCATTGATTACACGCACACCGCCTGTGTTTTCCACGCCATTACCCAGGAAAATGTTTCCATACACGATATTTCGGTGTCCATGCCTTAACGTAAGCATTCCCCTGCATTCTTTAAATACATTGTTGACAATCATGTTTTCACAAGACTTGACCGAAATGATTTCCAGCTCTCCGTCGCAATGCTCAAAGAAATTTTCTTCCACTTTGGTCCATCCGTTCAGTTGTGAAGTCTGAGAAAGACCTATCTGGATTGTTTCTCCCCCGTTTTCTCCCAAAGGTTCTCTTTTTCCAAAGTAATTGCGATAAATATGGTGATTGGTTTCTGTGCTCGTCAGCGAATCCAGCCGTACGGTGAGGGTCATTCCCTTGTTGGTTTTTCCTGAGAGGGAGCAATATTCAACCTTGTTGTTTTTGCCGTTTATCTGTATCCAAAAATCGTTTTTGCTTTTATCCGGGTTACTGAAGCCTTCTATCACACAATTTGAAACGGTGCAGTGATTAGCTACTTTGTCTTCGTTCCTGAATTCAATCACACTACCTGAAGGAGTGTAGCCGTTCCTGAAAATTAACCCCGATACCCGAAGATATTCCCCGCTCAACTTCAGACTCGATTTCCCTTCGATGCGAACTTCCCCGGGAGTCGCTGCTCTTAATATAATGGGAGCTTCGGGAGATCCTTTGCCAAAGAACTGAAACTCCACATCTCTCCAGACACCGTTTTTTAGCACAATTTCATCTCCCGGGACAAGTACAGGAACTCTTTTGTTAAATTCATCCAGGCTTGCCACAGGATATATTTTCGCCTGTATATGGGGTAAGGGTAGAAACAGTAATAAAAATAAACCAATAAAAATCCGATTTCTTTGTGCCATCAATATTTTCAATTAAAAATTTATTGCTGAGGAATGAACGGCTTTTATTGCTTCACCGTTCACTCCTTTGTTTGTAACCTTTAATCCTACTATGTCAGCTTTGTGTACATCATCCAGGACGATGGCAGAGCGACCGTCGGTTTCTTCTGTCCTGATCACACAATCCTTCATTGTCAGCCCTTTTACATGACGTATCCAAAAACCAAATGAGGGTTGAATTTTGAAATCAGATACATTGTAACGGCCCACACCCAGTTCAGGGGGGATCAATGCAGCGTCGGCAGTAGCGTGTCCACCCTTTACCGCCATATTCACGTCGCTGAAGCGGATGTTTTCGATATATCCGGTGTGTTGCCCGTTCGGCAGCCTGAAGGTAAGTCCTCCTTCTACATCAGCGTCATCGGGCAACTTGTATCCCGCGATAATCGCCGTTGCTTCATTTTGAGAACCGTCAAACGCTTTCCATCGATCCCCACGGTAAGAACTACCACCATACACCTCGGAAATGTCAACACCACTGATTGTGACGTTCTCCACTTTCCCAATATTTACATTGGTTGCCAGCAGTTCGTTGCGCGTTGTTCCATGCTCATCGAATGAAAATCGTGCCACATCGGCTCCGATCACGCGCGCCCGGTTAGAAATGGAAATAAAAAATGGAACCCTGGTACGGTGCATGACCGAACGGGAATGAATGCTCCCTGTATGTCCACTGTTCAGGTGTATGTTTTTTATATGGCCTCCATCGTTTGTCGAAATGGAGAAACCAGCTTTATTCGATCCCAGCACATAGATGTTGTCCACATACACATCCTGGATGTCGTCGGCCGTTTCAGAACCGATTTGAAACAAGTTGCAGTTTGTATCCCCAATGATATTTCTTACCGTGTAATTTTTTACCGGACGTGTGAATCCCAGGGCACAATCAGATCCCAACTTTACAATATCATCGGAACTGACTTTTGAGTAAATGTTGGTTACCGTCACGTGGTTGCATGCCATAAAGTCGTATATATCACGTGCACTGCCACTGTTTTGTTTGGCAAAGCAGGTATTGTGTACATAGATGTGATCGGTTCCCGTGGCCAGGAGTACAAAATGACCTCCTCTGTCTATCTGCAGCATATTGCTGTCGTCGTGCCCGTTTCCGCCAATATAGTAGGGGAGGTCTTTCTGCGGATCGTACCATAAATCCTTTCCGTTATCCAGCCCTCCGATTTCTATGTTGGTGCATAGTTTGAAAGAAAACATCTTGTCTGCTCTTCTGCCAGGTGTACTCTCCATGACGCGATCGGAAGTAGCCAGAATTCCATTTCCGGTAATGTAACCGTTGCCGATAATCTTGATGTTGTCTGCTCTTTCGGCAAAGAACATTGCGTTGCGAAAGAAGGTATGTCCCACATCCTGTTTTGTCAGATAATTCTCCGGATCCTGATAGGGTTTCGGGTCGGTGGGCGATAAGCCTGAACGATAGGCACGGTCACTGAACCAGGTGGCTTCCGGTTCGTCACTTCCTTCAATAGCCTGAATGGTCGCATCTTTGTCAATATAGAGCCATACGTTGCTTTGTAGATATACGGTCCGCACGTTGTATTGTCCTTTTGAAAAAAGTACGATACCTCCACCGATCCGATTCATGAATGCAAGTGCTTCATTAATTTTTTCAGTATCATCGTTTTTCCCGTCGCCTGCTGCGCCCATGTTTTTTACGTCCAGCATACCCGAATAATGCCAGGCAATATTGGATTTCCCTCTGTTTGGTCCCTCTTCGACGTCCAGTCTGAAAGCATAAAGCCGATTGGGTACCAGGTCCCGGATTGTTGCCTTATTGCTCCCGGGGTCAATGGCGACGTGGGCCA
Organism: Porphyromonadaceae bacterium; assembly: GCA_021372865.1. GTDB lineage: Bacteria > Bacteroidota > Bacteroidia > Bacteroidales > Dysgonomonadaceae > Proteiniphilum. The sequence continues at coordinate 44,903 of JAJFTO010000020.1, read as the reverse complement.
GTTGCCATGTCTTTCCCTTGTCGGCCGATTGGAATAAATTGATTCTGGAAGCGCCTTTTGCCGGTGTCCATGAAAAGTCGGCGGTTGTAAGTTCCGGTCTTTCATATTTCTTTTGCCGGGGCATCATTCTGGAAAAGTCGCTGATCTCACTGACAATCGTCAGCGTTGCGTTTTCCATTCCTCCACCAGGGCTGGTGTAACTTTCAGGAGCTGATGTTTTATAACGGGACGAGAAAAGAAACTGCCCTTTTTTGTGAATACCGGGATTTTGAATCCGAATGATCAAATCGGCCCCGTTTGCAGGCCTTAAATCGAGATTCGAAAGAATAAGCTGCTGTCCAAGGGTCCCATTTTCTTTGATTGCCACATTGCCCACCCGGTGATAGGAATAATTCGTCCCGGTACGGCCGATGGATTGCTTGGGCAGGTCTTTTAGCGATACTTCACCACGGCCTATCACATTGATAAAAGTATTGTCCGGAGTTATGCGTACTCCGGGGGGAATATCGACAATCACCTCTGCCATCGGGGAGCGCTGACCGGCAAAGAATGAGAGAATAATGTCGTTTCTGCTGCCGACCGTCATCCGGGGTATGTCCAGCAGGAGCGTCCCTTTGAGAGCAGCTCGTTGTAAACCTACTTTCCTTGTCTGCTTTTTTCCTGTTTTTGTATTTGTTATTTCGATATAATCACCTGATTCAAAATTTCCTTTTGCTTTTTTCTGATCTAAAGAATTCAAAACTCTGTAATACACACCTGTATTTTTATTAACTGCTTTTGCCAGTTCCTCTACACGAAATGTTGTAGGTGATAATCCCTCATTTTCAGGTGTGTCCACTGTAAAGGCCTTGGTTAAGCCCGCAATGAAAATAACTGAATCTGGCGTTTCTTTATAGATATATTTCTCCGGCAGAAATGAACAGAAGGCAGAGTTGCCATTATTTTCCGCGAATGTAACTACTGCATCGTTCAATCCCTGTAGTTTGTCACGCTGTACTTTTGTTACACTTTTCTTAGGATAGTATTGTTTTACCGGGTGAACCACAATTTTGGCTCTTCCTCCCAGAGAGTCCGGATAAAGATTGGCTGTGAAAAGCGCAATTACCTCATTTTTTTCGTTAGTAAAGACAAAGGGGCGTTCAATTCGTGCAAATTTCTCCACCGATCCGTCATCATAAACTACCGGTTCATTTCGATTGAAGATTGGTTCATGTGATACCAGATGATAAGTTACACCATCTTTTGAATAATATTGGACTCCACCTTTTGTCACACCAGTCGCTTTTGCTTTCCAGTCGTTACAGATGATATTGTATTGATTGTTTGCCCACCAGATTGTAGGGTCTTCCAATTCATAGTCGTTGGGAAGAAGATTTTTCCCCTCTTCAATCAGCGAATAGGGACCTTTGTATGAGGAAGCAACGGCGGCCAACCCCCTGTTTTTGTCTTCTGCATCGCGCATGCGGCCAAAAATATAAACACCCCCATCTTCCCTTACCAGGGGAGCGGGATTGCTAAAACGCAGAATCGGCTCATCTACCCTCGTCCACGGACCTGTAATTTTATCGGCTTCTGCATACCCGATCTGATTCGCTGAATTGATGTAGTAGAGAACAAACTTATCTTTTGTCTTTACAATTTTCACGTTATGCACCCGTGAGTTATCCCATGCATCGGGTCTCTTCTGCAAAACGACTTCCTGGAATTCATACGGGCCGTATAGATTTTTGGAAGTGGCTCTGACGCATTCCGAATATTTGGTCCAACCTCCCAGTCCGTACTTTACCGGCCAGCGGGAAGCAAACATGTGGTATGTCCCGTCTACCTTTATCACCGTGGGACACCACAGAATGTAATCACCCATGGAAAAACCACCACCCTTTACAGCCGGAGACAGATATCCTTTGATACTTTCAATTTGCTGTGATTTTACAGTAAATGTCAGAGCCAACATTAAAAAGAGAAAACTGAGTCTGATTTTCTTGTTTATCATTTTTAATCATCTTTTTGATTGCAATGTTCTCTAAAAATAAGTCAGTTTATTTCGTGTATTATTCAATCCGTTCATTCATGTGGCTGAGGATTCGGATTAGTGTTTTTTTCATAGATATAAAAATCCCCTAAATAAAGCGATTCGTCTTTTATGCCGTTATTTGGTCTGTCGTTTGGATCGCTTAGTGTTTTCCCGTAGCTACGGTAAATGCCAAATTTATTACGGATATTCGTGGCGCCTTTTCGCCACAGATCGATGTTGTCAATGGAATAATCAATCAGTACTTTATTGTCTCTTATCCGGGTAATCTTTATCCGGAAGAAACCATTGTGGGTATAATGCACCTCTTCCTGTACCTGCACCCATTCGTCTTCAAATTCTTCCATGGGAATATTGTCTACGATGGTACCTTTGTTTGTGGATGAAACATCGCCGGTATGAATTACCTGAACCCTTCTGTTTGTACCGTCGTTGTTACCACGCAGCGTAATGGTGATGATTGGAGCTCCGTTGTTTCCTTCCTGTGCTTTTAGCTGATGGATATGGCAAAAACTGGTCGAGGGGCGAAATCCTTTCGGTATGTTGAATTTCCATTCCAGCCATTGCCGTTCATTCCAGTTTCCATTCATCTTATACCAACTGCCTGAAGTCTGAGATTTCATCTCATTTCGCTGCCTGTCCTCCAGTTTGCCTCTGTCTCCATCTAAAAAAAGGTTTACATGGATCATAAACTTGAATACATATTGTTTCAGTGTTTCGTCATAGACGTTCATGCAATGTATCCCGTCATTGTGATCCAGATCAGATGAGTTCGGATGTTCGGAATAGTCCCATCCATATTGCTTCATGTAGGTGTGAATCTGTGAATAATCTTTGTCTATCAGAGAAGAAGCACCCTGCATGGAGCTTTGTAATGTATATCCAGGTGCTATTGGATCATCAGATGCAGGGCCTTCCTTTTCAATATCCACAACCTTTCTGCTACAGGAAAGGAGGAGAGACGGGATAAAAGAAAGAATCAAAAAAAAGTTTAAATAATAATACTTACTCATTTTTTCTTTGTTGTGATCACAATTGCCCCGTTTGACCCTTTTATTCCGTACATTGCCCCGTCGCTCTGTACTTCCAGTTGCTCAATATCGTTTATATTTACAGATCGGTCAGCGTCATAGCTATTTCTGTATTCCACACCGTCGATAATAAAGAGCGGTTCATTGTTCAGATCAAAAGAGCTTCCTCCCCGTATGGTTACAAGAGTATTTCCATTTGATTCGGATACAGTCACTCCTGGAAGATTTCCTCTCAGAAGATCATACAGTGAGTTGGCGCCACTCTGTTCAATTTGTGTGCGGGTAAGAATATTCGGATTGAATGCAAGCAATGTCTTCTTTGAATAAGGAAACATAAATTCCCGTGAATTGTCTTTTAAAAGGAATTCATCCTTTTTCAGTGTAATTATTATCGAATCACCTCTGTCTTTGATTGGTATTACAGCATCCTGTTTTTTTGAAACCGAGATAATCAGTGTATCTTTTTCATTCAGCCCATATAATATAAATTCACCTTGTTTGCCTGTTTTAATCCCATCCAGCGAATTTTTCACCCATACATTCATCCGGCGTACAGGTTTTCCTTTCTCCGACAAAATAACACCTCTCATTGCATCTTGTGCTGTAACGATTGAACAAGAAAGCAGCAATCCAAATATTACTATCTGTGTTTTCATTTGATTGAAATTATGAATGTTGCATTAAAATTGAGAAAGATACCCATGATCCGATGCACACATATTTGTCCGCATCCGGATCACGGGAATACATCATTTTCACAGCTCAAAAGCCGGTCGTTATTCTTTCTGACAAAATCTTATTTAAGTAATTCCGTCGTCGATGCATAGGCATCATCAAAATAGAGCATGGGCCTGTTGGCTCCTTTGTCTCCATTCGGGAAAATAATCCGCCAGTTGTCAATGAAGATACCACCTTGCATTTGGTCTAATGTCCGAAGATCAGCAATTACCGTGGAGGTCAGCACTTCTTCTCCTTCCAGAAAGACGTGGAGCTGATAATCCTCATCAATGGCCATCCCCACCTTTTTATAATTTCTATTGGTGAAGGTCGACATTTCACTGATCGTATAATAATAGTCGTATGTTGTGGTCAGACCCAGGACATTTCTTGTCTGAATTGAAACCTTTGAATTGTAAGTTGTGGAACCATCAGGCGAAGTACCCCCTGTCGGGACAACCGGAAAACCGGGGGTCACGTTTGTAGAATACCAGGAGAATGAGATTCTGCTTACAAACCCGGTTTCCGATGCGGGATCCTTCAAGCAATTCAGTTGATATTCCAACATCGTATTTCCAGTCTTACTACCCACTTTGATTGTTGCTAGTGTAGGCGCATTCGACTCAAATCCGATTTTTGCCCGGATTGAAAAGGGAGTGGCAAGTTCAGGATCGCCAAAGGAGCGATTCAGGTACCGGTTTACTTCGCTTGAAGAATTCACATTGGCTCGCAGCCAGCCATTCGTTAGTCCATCCACAGTCTCTGTCCTCAAAGACAATGATGTGCTCGACTGACCCGAGAATGCATAGGGTGATTTCTCAAACTTTTCGAAAAAATAACTGGACACAAACATCTTTTTTTCTCTGATATCTGTTTTGTCTCCCACGGTCACTTTACAACGTATGGTATAAGTTCCCGGAACATTCGGTGCCTTCCAGGTCATCTCATCCAATCCCTGAGGTTGGGTAAGTGTACCTCCGTCGGCGCTCCACTCATAATTTGTATGCCATAGATCGCTGGAGTGGACATTCATCCAGATTTTAACTTTCTGGTTACAGAAGAATTCATTTCCGTCGGAACTCAACGAGTCGATATCTATGAAACTGTCGTCGGAACAGCTCGTCAGCCAGAAAATGAAAAGTAAACCAATTATAAATTTATCTAATCGTTTCATAATGATATTTGTATGTATGTTTATCTGAATAAATCCGATGTAGGCCTGTCTAACCAGGATTCCACGACATGAATATATGCTCCTTCATCCGATAAGAGGTTGGAGGTACGCGGACGAATATTTGTTTTGTAATGCCCGTTAAAATTGTTAAATGTGATGTTGGGATTACGGTCCTTGTACAAATACATGTTTACCTTCGCTGTATCAGCAGTAGCATAGGTATCGTACCATGTAGGTTCAGCCGGCAGGTTGCTCCATGTATACTTTCCTTTGACGATGTGATAAAGCAAAAATTCCTTTACCTGCTCCTTGGGATAAGAACTCATGGAACTGGGGGCGACCAACAATGAATCTCCATCTTCAATAAAGAGTAATTTATGTGTCTGAAAATAACTCAGGTCCGATTCCGTTTCAGAATTGAAAGCTTTGTTCGTAGGGAGAATATAGGTTGCATTTGCCTCTGAATAAAGATTGGCCGCATCCGCATATTCAATGGCCTCCAGCAAAAGACTGAACAGGTCGGGTCTGGATTTTATAAAATCCAGTGTCTTTAAATTGGTGTGGTTGTCGGGCACCCCAATTTTGTAATCATATTCATAGGGCTGCTGGAGTTCCAGTCCGAAGATCTCACAGCTTTCCATTATAAATGGTATCAACAATACCATCAGTGCTATTTTTAAATTTTTTATCTTCAACATGTCTGTAATTTTTTAAAAATCAACTATCCTTCAGAATAAGGTGGATTTTGATCGCCTTTTAATGCCGTATTTGATTCAAATTCGCGATAATAAATGGGCATATATTTTTTACCCTCTTCTGCCTGTGTAAAACCGGTGACCTGAACTCCCGCAACTTCCTGTCTTGCTCTGATCACGGGATCCATAACCTCAAGCAGATGATCTGTCCGTATCAGATCGAACCAGCGTTTTCCTTCGGCAATAAACTCCAGTTGCCGCTCTTTCAGGATAAGCATTTCCACTGCGGTCTGGTCGGCGGTATTTACTTCCAGTTTTGCGTCTGCTGTATAACCGACCCTACTCCGCATTTGATTTACGATGTTTAAAGCGTCTGTTGGCTTTCCAGTCTTATTCAATGCTTCTGCGCGTAACAACAATACATCTGCCACACGGTAGATTGGAATTTGAATTTCAGCATTCGACGAAGACAAAATAGCCCAATATGATTTATATACTCCATTTTTGGAATCGAATTCTCTTTCGGGATCAATGATACTGTACTTGGTACATTTCTCAATGCCCGACGTGGTCCAGTTTGCATAAGTCAGTGGCAAACGCTGACCGTTATAAAATAATTTCACTGTGTCCACGTTGTTCCAGAACCGTGCATCCGTACCATGACCTGATCTTAATCTGTCCATAAATTCCTCAAAAATCGATTGCGATATCTTATACCCATTGTTGGTATTGTTAGCTCCTACACGCTGTGCCCATCCATGTGCTCCATCGGTTTCGTAACTCCATGCCATGTTGAAGATAGATTCTTTCGATGAGGCTGGTTTCGTGAAGATTTCTTTCCATTCTGTTTCATTTTTTACCAATACGAAATTGGAGTTTCCGATAAAGTAAGCGGAAGCTGTCAGTGCTGCTTCATACTCCTTAAACCACATATGTACATCTGTTTTCAGTGCATAGGCAGCGGCCCTGTTAAAATAGAACTTATCGGAAACGTCATTGCCGAGGGTTGCCAACGCCAAATCAATATCTTTGAGGATCTGCGTTTTTACTTCCTCAATTGAATTTCGGGGTATGGAAATCTTGGTCAAATCACCTTCCCATGGCTCAGTAATCAAAGGAACTTTGCCCCATACACGGATACCGTAGAAATACATCAGTGCCCTGATGCCGTAAGCTTGCCCCATATAAGGATTGGCTTCCGATTCAAGAATTTGTGGAATGGTGGGATAGCGTTTGATGGCTATATTGCACAGGTTAATCGTTGTATAAAGATCCTGCCAGCTCGTTTCGCTCATGGTCGATTCCATGGCATTCATGTAGACTTTCGCACTTTCATATCCCGTGGTGTGGTAATTATCTGAGCGAAGATCTCCCCAATCGAGATGTCTTTGGTGAAGTGTCACTTGAAGTGCATCGTAAATACCTGCATTCCAGGTACGCATATCTCCTTTCGTCTGAAAAAAGGTGCCGGGTGACATGTCTGACAACGGTTGTCTGTCCAGAAAATCGTCGCAACCCGTCAGGATGAATATGCTACAAATAATTGTGATTATATTTTTTTTCATTTTATCTGTTATTATAAATATTAAAAACCAACATTTATTCCAAAGCCAAATTCTCTTTTACGCGGATAGGCTGAGCTGTCACGTCCGGGAGTCAGTACGCTGCCGCCAATTTCGGGGTCGAATCCGGTATAATTGGTCCAGGTCAAAAGGTCATTGCCGTAAATATAGGCCTGTACCCTGTTAAGGGGAAGTTTCTCTAAAATCCTGCTACTCAGATTGTATGCCAGACGCACATTCTTTAGTCTCAAGAAGCTGCCATCTTCGAGATACTGGCTGTTCAACTCCTGTCTGTTCATTGTTTTGCGTCCTCTCGTATCAAGTGCATACCAGTTGGTTATCTGACCCTGATATTTCCATCCGGTCCTGACATATTCGGGATGTTGTTTGTGTGTATTTCCCCCCCAGGTAGTGACATACTGTTTCAATTTGTTGTATATAAGGCCTCCATGGCTGTAGTAAAAACTAAATGAAAGAGAAAGGTCCTTGTATGTGAGTATGTTGTTCCAGGAAGCATACCAGTCGGGTGTAGCTCTACCCAATATCTGGCGATCACTGTCGTCTATTTTATCATCGTATACCCCGTTTGCATCGGGCAGATTTTCCCAGATTACGTCTCCTCCGGATGCCACGGCACCGGCATGTTTTATTTGTTTCACTTCACCGGTGTAATCAGAACCGTCAGGATTCAGATATTTTTCCAGGATGGGTTGGCCGTTTAATCCGATAATCACATTTCCTTCGGCGTCTCTGCTTAGTACAGGAGTCAAAAGTGTTTTAAAGTCCTCGGAATAAGCATTGCTCACATCATAAGGAAAGACTCCCAGATTCTTGTACCCGTACCATTGCCCTGCGGCCTTCCCTTTTGCTACCATCCAGTAACCGCTCTGTACATAGTCGTCTTTTGCCAGGTCTGTGATCTTGTTTTCATTCTTCCACCAGTTGGCAATCGTGTTCCAAGAGAAGTCCCTTGTGCGTACGGGGAAAGCACTTACAGAGAATTCCCATCCTCTGTTTTCAAGACTGGCCAGGTTTACACGCATTTTATTATATCCGGTTGTAAAAGGAAGGTTCAAGTCGGATAGCAGATCTTTTGTGTTTTTCACATAATAGTCTGCCACAATTGATATCTTACCTCTGAAGAAATTCAAATCTACTCCGATATTGGATTGTCTTGTTTCCTCCCAGCGAAGTTCCGGATTACCATAGGTAGACACAGGGACCACACCTCCCACGCCATTGTAGGAGTAACTGCCGGATGTGTAGCGCGTGATGGATTCGTAATAACCCACTTTGTCGTTTCCTGTAATTCCGTAACTTGCCCGAAACTTTCCATCGGTCAGCACATCATTTGCCCATTGCATAAATGGTTCATCCGAAAAACGCCACCCTGTAGATGCGGATGGGAACCAACCCCAGCGACTTTCCGGGCCAAAACGGGATGAACCGTCTCTGCGCAATGTTCCCTGAAGGATGTAACGCCCCTTGTAGCTGTAATTCAAACGGCCGAAGAATCCGATCAGAGCGTATTCACTGGCCGTTGTATTTGTATTTCCCAGATCATATACTGTGGCCATGTTCATCGTATGAATGTTTTCCGTGACAAAATAGCTGCCGTAAAAATCGGCATTTTCTCTTTTTTGCGTTTCCATGGATGTACCCAATGTCGCTCCCACAGCATGCATGTTTAAAAATGTCTTATTAAAGTTCAGATAAGAGTCGGCTGAATATTTCTGGCTCCATCCCGTGCGATCTTCTCCACTATTCATACGGGTATTTTCATCAGCACTTCCATCCCGTTCTTTCGAATCGAAGCGGGTGTTCCGATCTACCCTGAAGTCGCCTGTAATATTGGTTGTCAGGCTTAGCCAGTCATTAAATTCCCACCGAAATCCCTGGGTTAAGGCCATCTGATATCTTTTATCCAGTCTTTCGCGGTCGACCAGTTCCTGAACCGGATTGCGCCGGCCACCGGAAGAGTAGTAGGGGATTAGCGTCCCATCGGGATACCAGACAATCATATCAGGATCACGCCGGAGAGAACCCTGGATTACGTCACCCTCATTGATGCTGTTGGTAGCATCACTGCTCAAACGCACCTGGGTTGTAAATGTAATCCCTTTCCAGGGTTGATAATCCATGTTGAACTGACCGGTATATTTTTTTTGATAGGAGGTCAAAATAACCCCTTCCACGCCAATGTATCCCAGGGAAGCCCTGTATTTGGCCTTGTCTGTGCCTCCACTGATATTTAAGTTGGCATCATTTCTAATGCCGGTCCTCAAAAGCAAATCCTGATAATAGTAGTTCGTGCTGTTAACAAGTCCGACTGAATCAGTCCGGTCCGTAAACTTCTCCAGGGTCTTCGAAGGATTGGCCAGATCGGAAGCTGCCATACTTAAGCGGCTTTCAAAAGCATTCACCTGTGGCAGCTTGTTCGATATCTTACTGTAACTCTGTACATAGCGGAAATCTACACGGGGTTTACCTGCTTCTCCCGACTTGGTGGTGATAATGACGACACCATTTGCCGAACGTGCACCGTAAATGGATGCCGAAGCAGCATCTTTTAAGATTTCCACATTTTTTATATCGGTCGGATTGATGTTGTCGATATCATCCACGATTGTTCCGTCTACCACAAAAAGCGGTGTGACGCCACCATCTTCGAAAGTAGATGCACCACGTACCTGTATGGAGGTAGATGCCCCAGGTGCGCCGGAGCTCGAAGTAATGGAGACCCCAGGTGCTGCTCCCTGGAGTGCGTCGTATACATTGACTGCATTTCGCTCTTCAATGATCTTAGAATCCACGGAAGTGATGGCACCCGTGATATCACGTTTCTGCATTGTTCCATACCCGATCACAACTACTTCCTCAAGCTGTTGAGAATCTTCTTTCATATTGATTGTCAGCTTTTCGGCAGTAACCTTGACTTCCTGCTCAATATATCCCATGTAGGATATGACCAAAATGTCACCTCTGGATGCCGAAATCCGAAAAGTTCCATCCAAATCGGTGACAGTGCCAGTTGATGTACCCTTCACTAATATGGTGACACCAATCATTGGTTCATTGGTTGCGTCATCCAGGACTTTACCGGAAATCAGGTTTTGTCCAAAAACACTGAAACCCGAGAGTGTCATAAACAGCACAACTGCAAGCCGTAACAAGAACGGCTTTGGGTTTGACTTCTCCTTTTTCATTCAATAATAATTTTTAAATAAACATTCATAAAATTTTCTCAATATATATTCATACATGCATTATTTCACTTTCCTCCTCGCTTGCAATTGAGTCTGGTACAATGAGTGTGGCACTAGATTATCTTTGTTTAATCCTTCCCAGAAGCCATCTTCCCGGTCGGTAAAATGTCCCGGGTAGTGGTTTCCCTTCATTCCGATATTATAATTGTTCCCTGATGCCCATGGTTTCTGTACAGCGGCGCGCCCGGCACGGCAATTCCACAGCACCTGGGTTACACCGGCCCATCCATGTCCGCTTCCCATATTTCCCCTGTCCTGAATATTGATCTCTCTGTCGGTCACCACATTGTCGTACAAAGTGCCTGTTGCCCATCTGTGATGGGGCCCAATATCTGAAAAAGCATTGATTGATATACAGTTGTAGAATACATTTGGGCCACATACACGGGCGCCGGTTACGTAATCATGCCTCCCGTTTCTGCTCAGGCAGTTCATAAAAAGATTTTGCTGACCGTTGTTATTGAATGAGTAACGCATTCCTCCTGTGATCGGAGACTTTGGATCAAAACAGCGTGCATCGGAGACGGTGATGTTTTTGGCAAAGCGTTCACAGCTTACGGCCGAATAGCCGAAATTTATCGTTGTAATGTTTTTGACCCAGCAGTTCTCGGCATTTTCCAATTGCACTGCAATCCACCCGTGATCGGTATCTTCGTCGTTTTGATATTCCGATTCAAGATACATATCCGAAACACCCACTTCGTGAATGCGTCCGTAGAACCGGTATTTATAGATTTCACCACCCCCAAACTGCTCTTCCATTTGCATCACCACAGGATTATCGATAAAGATGCAACTACCTTCTATTCCGGTGATTTCTCTCTCGAAAGCCAGATTATAATCCTCTGCTTTCCATTGACGTGTACCGGGTCTTTCAATGATCTGATTCATCCGGATGGCTTCAATCCATTGAGGAGTTCCGGGCCGAAACAGGATGATACGGTCACCTACCTTGAACTGACCGGCTGATGTCACACGAAAAGAATGCGATCCGACAGGAACAAATTGATCCGTAATTTTGACCCGCGAACCGATTACCTCCTCATATTTTCCGTTTCCTTTAATTTCAATAAGAGGATATTTTTGTCTGCCTGTGGCAATAATCCGGGTTTCATTAATGTTGTCACCTTCTCCCTTGAGGATTATTCCACCGGTTGAAATAACAATACTTTTGGAAACCCGGTAATCCCCTCTGCACAATAAGATGGTTCCTCTGTGTCCATGTTCATCGGGGCAGGACGCCGAAATTTCATCAATGGTTTTCTGAATATTTTCCCAATTGTCTCCTTCTACCGGCTTAATTATTTTAACTATGGGATAAGAGGGTATACTTTTCTCTCCATGATGATATCCGACGCGGCTGAAATCAGGTAAAGTATTTCCTTCTTTATCAGTAATATATGATATTTCTCCATCTGTATTTACGGATACAAGACTTGACTGCCAGACTGGATGCATCGTTGTTTGCGGTTGGACCCATTGGACAGCCAGTAACCAAATCAGAAGGATTATTTTATATTTAATACGCATTTAATCGTCGTTTTCACGTTTGTAAATTACTTTTTTGATCTCTTTTGTTTTGTGCTCGAGCACAAATTTTTGATACAATTGTCTTTTAATTTTGGTTGTTCAATTATTCAATTTTTTTCCCTTTGGTTGTGTTTCCCCTATGTGGCATATTTCGGGGTTTGTCAGTACACTTTCATATATTTTTCATACATTTTTATACTTCTTCTGTAAGTTTTTGTCCCGTACCATGCCACAACTACGAAACAAATGAATGGCAGCACAAATGACGCGTTTACTGCCGGAAATGAATTTCCGATCGTTTCCATGTCAATGATCGATGCCTGCAATGGGGGTAATACCGAACCTCCCAGAATGGCCATGATCAGCCCCGCAGCGCCGAACTTGGCATCGTCTCCCATGCCTTTCAATGCAATTCCATATATTGTTGGGAACATCAGTGACATACAGGCAGATACGGCCACCAGGGAATACAACCCCCAGATATTTTGTAAAAAGATCACTCCCAGGGTGAAGATGGCTGCCGCCACCGCGAGTATCCGCAACAGCTTTCCGGGGTTGATGAATTTCAGAAGATAAGTACAAACAAAACGACTTACACAAAAAATAATCATGGCTGCGATGTTATACTTCTGTGAAAGTACCTCTGCCGCCTGTTCTTCCATTCCCTGTGCCATAAACACCCGTGTGCCATATTGAATGATGAATGTCCAGCACATGATCTGTGCGCCCACGTAAAAAAATTGTGCAATCACTCCCTGCCGGTAGTTGGGTATGGAGAAGATTCTCTTCAGGGTGGGGAAGAAGTTTATTTGTTTGTTTTTATCACCATTGGTGGGCATGCGGGAAATCCCGATGATCAGTAGCATCATCATCACCACCAGCCCGATGGCCAGATAAGGGGCAATGAGGATGGAGAGGTCGGATTGTCTCAGCGCAATGAACTCCGTGTCGGAAAGTGCTGTGCGTTCGGTGGTACTCATCGGATTTAACCGTGCCTGAATGAAGTTCATGGCCACATACATTCCCACCAGTGATCCCATCGGGTTGAATGATTGCGCCAGATTGAGCCTGCGGGTGGATGACTCTTCCGGTCCCATCGTCAGGATATAGGGGTTGGCACTCGTCTCCAGAAACGACAGTCCGCAGGTCAGGATAAAGTATGCAGCCAGAAAAGGGTAGAAGATCCCCGATTCTTTGGCCGGCAAAAAGAGAAAAGCGCCCACGGCATAGAGGAGCAACCCCAGCATGATTCCTTTCTTGTAAGAAAATTTTCTGATGAAAATTGCTGCAGGAAAGGCCATGGCAAAGTAGCCACCATAGAAGGCCAACTGCACCAATGCACCCTCAGTGACGCTCATCCGGAAAATCTTGGAGAAAGCCTTTACCATGGGGTTGGTGATGTCGTTGGCAAAACCCCAGAGTGAAAAACAGGCAGTGATGAGGATGAACGGCAGTAAATAATTCATGCCGTTGTATTTGAGTAACGATGATTTTGATGTGTTCATAATTTTCTGTACCTCATTTAACGACCCCTTTTTTCAGGATGATGTTGGCATACAAAGCTTTCTCTCCGGTGGCGACCACGGCATACGATTTTCGGGCCCGTTCGTAAAAAGCGAAACGTTCAATATATCCTATCGTGAATGGTTCTCCCGACATAGTCAGTATCTCCTTGTAATTGTTCCATATTTCCGGCATGTAATTGTCACCGTCGACGACTTCCATCAGAAAAACCTGCTGTTCGCTGTAGCTGTCGAGCGGAAACAAGTCCATGATGGCACCCAGTACTTCGGTTCCTGAGAGTCCGTCGGCACGGATTACATTTCCCGAAATGGTGTGACAGGGAAAGTTGCCGTCGGCAATTACAATTTCATCGCCGTGGCCCATCTCCATGAGCGTTTTGAGTAGTTGTGGCGATAATGTTTTCGGTATTTTTTTGAGCATATGCTTCTGTTTTGGGTTCGCGGGCATGCATCCCGGCAATATCGGTGTACATGCCCCGAAAACATTTTTATTTATAAATGGGCCCAAATTTCTCACAGGCTCTGTAGTCGGCTCCCTCCCTGTCCATGCCGAATGCATTCCATGCTGAAGGACGGAAGAGCTCCTCTTCATCCACGTTGTGCATGCAGACCGGAATACGCAGCATGGAGGCCAAAGTTATCAGATCCTGACCGATATGTCCGTAGCTGATGGCGCCATGGTTCGCACCCCAGTTGTTCATTACTGAATAAACATCTTTGAAAGCGCCTTTGCCCGTTATGCGGGGTGCAAACCAGGTAGTGGGCCAGGTCTTGTCGGTCCGCTCGTTGATGATATCATGTATTTCGGGATCAATTTCCACACTCCATCCTTCGGCAATCTGCAATACCGGTCCCAGGCCATCGACCAGATTCAAGCGACACATGGTCATCGGCATACCGCCCTCCGAAAGGAAAGTGGAAGAGTAACCGCCACCACGGAAATAATCCCTGTTGGCGGGAGACCATGTGGTCGCCTTCAGACACGCTTTCACTTCTTCCTCCGTAATATACCAGGGTTCCTTCATGGCCGGTTCACCATTTGACTGTTGTTTACCTGTGGCGTCGAGTGTGGTAGCCCCTGAATTAATCAGGTGAATGATGCCGTTGGCAGCCTTCCCGGTAAGTTCCTTTCCCGATACACGTTTTACCGATTCGGGACTCCAGAAGGTGCGCACATCAGAAAAGAGTTGCGCCTTATTTGAAAGCAGATGGCCAAAAAGCATGGATACACCATTGAGCGAATCATTTTCGGTAGCCAGTACATAAGCTTCACGGATACCGTCCCAGTCGAATGAACTGTTCAGTATGGTCTCGCTGAAATCGCCGTTTGGTAAAAAGTCGGTCCACTGCCGTTGTCCCTGGAACCCTGCCAGCAACGCATTGTGACCGATGGCTTCCTCCTTGAAACCCATCTCTCTGAGTTTGGGATTCCCTTTCATCAGGTCGCGGATGATGAGGGTCATTTTCACCACGAACTCCCAGTCTTCATCCTTCTCCCTCCTGTTTTTTTGTTTCTCCGGCCGATTGAAATCGACTCCTTCGTTCACCTTACAATAGGTTGAGGTCCAGGACATGGCTTTGGTAAACTCATCGGGATCGTAGATGCCTTCTTTTATGCGACGGAGTATTTCGGTGGAGTCGACCGATTCGTTGCGCATACCCAGGTATTTTTGAAAAAAGTCGGGATTGACCATCGAGCCGGCAATGCCCATACAGGTGCTTCCGATGGCCAGGTAAGACTGTCCCCGCATGGTGGCCACTGCCTGTGCTGCACGGGCAAAACGGAACAGTTTCTCTTCCACATCCCTTGGAATGGTACTATCGGTGACATCCTGCACGTCTCTGCCATAAATTCCGAAGGCGGGTAATCCTTTTTGCGTATGGGCGGCCAACACGGCTGCAAGATATACGGCACCGGGTCGTTCCGTACCGTTGAAACCCCAGACTGCCTTGGGGTAGTGCGGATTCATATCCATTGTCTCCGAACCATAGTTCCAGCTGGAGGTGACGGTGATGGTGGCACCAACCCCTTCCCGCTCAAACTTGGCGGCACAGGCAGCACTTTCACCCACGCGGCCGATGGTACTGTCGGCTATCACACACTCAACGGGACTGCCATCACCGTTTTTGAGATTGGAACTGATTAATCTGGCCACCGATTTTGCCAGATTCATCGTTTTCTCTTCGAGACTCTCTCTTACGCCTCCCTGACGGCCGTCAATGGTGGGGCGAATACCGATTTTTGGGTAGGAACACATAATTTTTGTTGGTAAATTAATTTTTTTATTAATTTTTTATTGTCTCATAGATCCAAAAATGAATCTACGTATATATTTTCAGTATTCTGAACTGTGCTGATTTCGGGGGTTGGTATAGATAAACTCTTTTATAATACCCGATAAAACTTGTTAGTAAATTAAAATGAATCTCTTTTTTTAATAACCGTGGGGAGATAGGTTTTTACGGTTTCGTTCTTCAATACAAATCTTGCCGCTATTTTCCCCATTTCATGCCAATCTATTCCAATACTGGATATGCCATTTTGAATCACCTCGAAAAAAGGGTTCTCATTATAGGCCAGTAATCCATAATTTTTACCAGGCTTTAATCCGTCCGCATTTCCTTTTTTTACAATCTTTACCACATCCTCCTGTTTGATAACCAGATAAAAATGATCGTTTTGAATGGCTGTTTTTTCTGAGATTTCATCCAGAATGCCAAATTCAAATTTGTTGTCAAGACAGAAGTTGCTGAACGCTGTTTTGCTGCTCTGGGGATGTTTGTGATACTTATTAAGGACAAAAATCATTTTTTTGTATTTGCGCAGATCATCTTTTATCGTACCCAACGCATCGTACAACCCTTTGTCAAAATCCTGACAAACATAGGAATAACCATCCTTGTCAAATTTCCCGAAATCAAGCAATAACAACTTCTTTTTATCAATTTTCGACAATGCATCTGAAAACTTTTCATTGTCGTAATTCATGACGAGATATTTGTTATATCTGCCGATGGATTCGTAAATGATATTATTGAAAAGATGCTCATTGTACTGATGAAACCACAGATCGATCTTGTAAGATTTAGGCAATCCGGATACAAGAATGGTATGTAACACCTCCTTAAATGGAGAATATTCGTCGAGTAACAACAGAATATTCTTGGTGTGTGAAGCTACAAAATAGTTCTTTCCATGAATGGCATCAATTACCCCGCGTTCACGTAAATCGGATAATGCTTTAAACACGGTGTCTCGGGAGACAGAAAACTGACTACTTAAATGGTTGATTGATGGTATCTTTTCGCCTACCTTCAATTCATTTGCGGCAATGGCATCCTGGATATATTCTGCCAGTTGCTGTACTTTTGTGCTTTTCTCGTCGAATTTGAAATCCATCTTTTGCAAGTTTTCATTTCTCAGATATGCCGTACTGTTCTGTGCTGTTCTGTGCTGATTATTGCGACAAAGATATCAGGTTAATATTAAATAAAAAAATGTTTTTATATGTTTTTTAGCATGTCTCAAAAAAAAGGAAGAGTAAATCTCTTCCTTTTTTCGATAAATTTTAAAGACTATCACCAAAGTCCTCTTTAAACTTCGCGATCAGTTTCTGTGGCCAATCGTTCACCGGTTCCAGGCCTCCCATAAAGAAGCGGAGTACCGGGGGCTCATAAACAAATCGAAGTCCTCCTATTAATTCCCGGTTTTCATAAAGCCAGTGCATTCTGTCCGCTACATATTTAATCTGAGAGAGTGTAAATACACGGCGGGGTACTGCGAGACGGACCAGTTCCATGTCGGCATAAGTCTCATTGCCATATTCATCCCGCTGGTTGGAGATGGATCCTCGCTCCATACCACGAATTCCGGAGATCAGGTAGAGTGCTGCAGCAAGTGAACCGGCGGGGTACTCTTTCTGTGGAATATGGGCGCAGACCTGCATTGCATCCACGTGTGCACCCAGCACACCGGCCGGTTTAACCATGGGTACACCGTGTGCATCGAGCGTATTTACCAGGTAGGCGATGTAGTTCGGGCTCTGGCTGATCATGGTTTCATCGAGTGTTTCATACAATCCTACCGCCATTGCTTCAATTTCACGGACTGAGATACCGCCATAAGTGAGGAAACCTTCAAACAACGGAACCAGTGCTTCCAGTTCGCGGTAAATATCGATGTTGTTGGTGCAGATACCTCCGCCACGGGAGGAGCTGAGTTTGCGGGCAGAAAAGTATACAATGTCGGCCAGGCCGGTCATGGTTTGAATCACCTCGCCCATGGTACTGTTTTTGAATTCTTCTTCCCGCTGAATGACCAGGTATGCATTTTCTCCCAGCAAGCTGGCATCCAATACAAGGCGGATGTTGTATTTATCGGCCACGGCCCTTACATCTCTCAGGTTTTGAACCGAAAAAGGTTGTCCCCCGATAAGGTTGGTAGAGGCTTCCATACGAATGAAGGGAATATTTTTAGCTCCGTGTATCTTGATAATTTCTTCCAGCTTTTCAATGTTCATGTTTCCTTTGAAGGGATGGGAAGAATTGATCACATACGCTTCGTCGTATAGCAGTTCCGCAATTTTTCCACCATATTGGGTAATGTGTGCCATGGCAGTGGTAAAATGATAATTCATCGGCACCAGGTTACCCTTGCGCACATAAGCATTCGACAGGATGTTTTCAGCAGCACGGCCCTGATGTACGGGCAGATAATATTTTTTCCCCAGCACATCTTCCACTGCTTTCTGCAGGCGGAAAAAACTTTGAGATCCGGCATAGGCATCATCTGCCTGCATCATGGCTGCCATCTGATTGTCGCTCATCGCGTTGGTGCCGCTGTCTGTGAGCATGTCCAGGAAAACGTCTTTCGTGCTGAGTCTGAAGGTATTGAATCCGCCTTCTTGCAGAGCCTCCAGTCTTCTTTCGATAGGTACTAAGTATAACTTTTGCACAACCCTTACTTTGTGCAGCTCTAACGGTATATTTTCACCGCTAAAAAATTTAATTTCATTCATGAGATTTGTGTACGTATGTAGTTGTTTGTGTAATTAATACCGATTTTTTGTTGAAAATTGATGTTAATTTTGGGGCTTTGCCAATAAATCATTATTTAAAACCGCAAATGTAAAACAAAAATATCAAAAGAGGAAAAATAGGCTGCATCTATTTTTTATTATGCACCAATTCAGAAATATTTTACTGAACAGGAAATTCGTTTGGCGAAAAATCCCTATATTTGTCCGGTTAATCACATTCAAACAATATTCACTAACTTTTAATAAAAAAGAATCATGGATAAACCCTATGTTGTAGGTATTGACGTGGGCGGCACCAATACCGTTGCCGGCATTGTAGACAAAAGAGGACAGATTTTAATCAGCGGAAGCATTAAAACAGCCAAACATTCACAGGTAGAAGACTATCTCAATGAACTTACCGAACTGATCAACGGACTCATCGATAAGGTTACTACCAAAGATCAGATCAAAGGTATAGGCGCCGGAACACCCAACGGCAACTACTTTAGCGGAAGCATTGAATTTGCACCCAATCTTCCCTGGAAAGGGGTGATTCCCTTTGCTCAGATGCTGGAAGACAGGATAGGTATTCCGGTGGCACTCACCAATGATGCCAACGCTGCAGCCATTGGTGAAATGACCTATGGTGCGGCCCGTGGCATGAAAGACTTCATCGTCATCACACTGGGTACCGGTGTGGGGAGTGGCATCGTAGTGAACGGACAGCTGGTTTACGGCCACGATGGTTTTGCCGGTGAGCTGGGGCATGTAATCATGCGCCGTAATAACGGCCGTATGTGCGGTTGCGGCAGAACAGGGTGTCTGGAAGCTTATTCATCTGCCACGGGAGTGGCACGGACTGCGCGCGAGTATCTTGAATTGAAACCCGATGTTCAGACAAGGCTTCGCAACATTCCGATTGAAGAGATTACCTCGAAAGATGTATATGAAGCAGCTATGCAGGGAGACGAGATGGCGAAGGATATCTTCCGTTTTACCGGAGAAATGCTGGGTGAAGCATTTGCCGATTTTGTGGCTTTTTCCAGCCCGGAAGCAATCATCCTCTTTGGCGGATTATCCAAAGCCGGTGATCTTATTATGGATCCCATTCGTGAGAGCATGGAAAGAAGCATGCTGAACATTTTCAGGAATAAAGTGAAACTATTATTTTCCGAACTCAAGGAGAGCGATGCGGCTGTACTGGGCGCAAGCGCATTGGGTTGGGAAGTGAGATAAGGTTCTGTATTGTAATCACGCAGAACTGTCTTTTAAGACGGGGATACTGTCATTGGCGGTATCCCCGCTTTTATGAGGCTACATGGTTCAGCCCGCAAGAGATTGCAGGCTGTTTTTTTTTGAATCAAATATCGGAAAAGACCAATAGATTTCATACCTTTGTACTCCTTTAAAAATAACTTGCCAAAAAGACAGCAAATGTCACAAAAAATTCAAACAGCCCTCATTTCGGTATATCACAAGGAGGGATTAGAAGAAATTCTTCAGGAGTTAAATAAATTACGTATAAAATTTATTTCTACGGGTGGAACCAGGGAATTTATCCAGTCGCTGGGTTACGAGTGTGAGGCAGTGGAAGACGTAAGCGGATATCCGTCAATCCTGGGTGGACGGGTGAAGACACTTCATCCCAAGATTTTCGGTGGTATTCTTTACCGCCGGGATAATGAGTCCGATAAGAAACAGGTAAAATCCTATGACATCCCTTCCATCGACCTGGTGATTGTAGATTTATATCCTTTCGAAGAGACCGTGGCTGCAGGAGGCACTGAAGAAGAGATCATAGAGAAGATCGACATTGGCGGTATCTCTCTCATACGCGGTGCTGCAAAAAATTACAAAGATGTACTCATTGTGGCTTCCAAACGACAGTACGAGCCATTGCTCAACTTGTTGAAAGAAAAACAGGGAATTACTGCTTTGGAAGATCGTCGCTGGTTTGCGAAGGAAGCTTTTGAAGTCTCTTCGGGTTATGATTCGGCCATATTCAGATATTTTGATGGGGATGAACATTCGGCATTTCGTCTGGCATTCGACGAGGGAAAACAGCTGCGTTACGGAGAAAACCCTCATCAGAAAGGATTATTCTATGGAAATTTCGGTGATATTTTTGAGCAGCTTCATGGCAAAGAAATATCTTACAACAATCTTCTCGACATCGATGCCGCAGTCTCACTGATCTCCGATTTTAATGAGACAGCCCTGGCCATACTCAAACACAACAATGCTTGTGGCATGGCATGTCGACCCACCGTGAAAGAAGCATGGGAAGCGGCACTGGCTGCTGATCCTGTTTCTGCATTTGGCGGGATTGTGGTAACCAACAGGCAGGTGGACAAGGAAGCTGCCGCAGCTATCCACGAAATATTTTTTGAAGTGATCATCGCGCCTGCATACGAGAAAGAAGCGCTCGATATTTTGTTTCAAAAGAAAAATCGTATAATTTTGGTGCTGAAATCGCCCGAGAAAGCTACGCAACCACTGCAATACCGTTCTGTATTGAACGGCGTACTGGTACAGGACAAAAACGTGAGTGTGCAGTCGGCCGAACAGCTGCAGGTTGTGACACAAACAGCACCCGATGACCGGGAAACCCAGGATATGCTTTTCGCCAACATTTTGGTGAAACACACCAAGTCGAACGCCATTGTTCTTGCCAAAAATAAACAACTTATTGCCAGCGGCACCGGACAGACATCCCGTGTAGATGCACTGAAGCAGGCCATTGAAAAGGCGGGCGCCTTTCATTTCGACCTGCAGGGTGCAGTGATGGCCAGTGATGCTTTTTTCCCCTTTCCCGATTGTGTGGAAATAGCAGACCAGGCAGGCATCACGGCGGTTATCCAGCCCGGAGGTTCCATTCGCGATGCCGAATCGGTCGCTTACTGCGACCAGCATGGACTTGCGATGGTCACCACGGGTGTGAGACATTTTAAACACTAACACAAAAAGCCGAAAGCAAGTAGCTGACAGCTGAAAACTTAAAATATTATGGGCTTATTTTCATTTACACAAGAGCTGGCAATGGACCTTGGTACTGCCAATTCGGTAATTGTGAACAATGCAGGGAAGATATTGCTGGACGAACCTTCCATTGTGGCATTGGATCGCAAGACCGACAAAATGATTGCTTTGGGTGAAAAAGCAAGGCAGATGCATGGGAAAACGCACGAAAATATACGCACGGTCAGGCCATTGAGAGATGGAGTGATTGCAGATTTCAACGCCGCTGAACAGATGATTCGCGGAATGATTAAGTTAGCCAATAAAAACAAAGGCGGGTTGTTCTCTCCCTCACTGCGGGTGGTGGTTTGTATTCCTTCGGGAAGCACCGAAGTGGAAATTCGCGCCGTCCGTGACTCGGCTGAGCATGCTGGTGGCCGCGATGTATACATGATCTTTGAGCCCATGGCAGCTGCCCTGGGAATAGGCCTTGACGTGGAGGCGCCCGAAGGAAACATGATTGTGGACATAGGCGGTGGCACCACAGAGATCGCTGTGATCTCACTGGGTGGCATTGTCTCCAACAAATCGATCAAAATTGCAGGGGATGATTTTACCGAAGATATTCAGGATTACATGGGCCGTCAGCACAATATCAAGGTGGGTGACCGTACAGCAGAAGAAATAAAGATCAAAGTCGGATCGGTATTGACTGAGCTTGACAATCCGCCGGAGGATTTCGTGGTTCACGGACCCAACAGGATGACTTCTCTGCCGATGGATGTACCGGTATCTTATCAGGAGGTGGCGCACTGCATCGAGAAATCGGTTACGAAAGTCGATTCGGCTGTATTGAGCGCACTGGAACAGACTCCCCCGGAGCTGTATGCCGATATTGTCCGTAATGGTATTTACCTGACCGGTGGAGGCGCCCTTTTACGGGGTCTCGACAAAAGGTTGACCGACAAAATTGGTATTCCGTTCAAGGTGGTGAACGATCCGTTGCACATGGTGGCAAAAGGGACCAGCATTGCACTGAGGAACATTGATAAATTTACTTTTTTGATGCGATAAATCGCTGTTGGCTTTTAGCATTAAGCTATTGGCTTATATTACAGACAATGGCAGGCTTGCATGCGCAATCTTTTCAACTTCATCCTCCGAAACAGTCACTGGCTGGTAGCAATATTGCTTGTTGCTTTCAGCTTCTATCTTGTTTTCACACATAATTCATATCAGCGGAGTGTATATCTTACTTCTGCAAACAATGTGTCTGGATGGTTTTATACGACAACCAATAACGTTGCATCATTCTTTCTGCTAAAAAAGAGCAATGACCAGCTATTGGAGCGCAATGCGCTTCTGGAGAAGGAACTTTATGGCTTTCAAGTACTTCTGGACAGTCTTACCGCTCCCGATTCCGTGGAAGTGATCGCTTTTGCACCCGATTCCATTGCCACCCCTCAGTTCGATTTTATTCCGGCAGGCGTAGTCAACCTCAGTTATTCGGGTGTGAATAATTTTATCACCCTCAACAAAGGATCTTCCCATGGTATCAAGCCCGATATGGGCGTGATTTCACAACGGGGCGTGGTGGGTGTGGTCGCGAACGTATCTACCCATTTTTCAGTCGTGATTCCTGTCATTAATCCCAAGTTCAGGTTGAGCGCCCGGTTAAAAAATTCCGAGAATTACGGTTCCATATCCTGGGATGGGGGCGACATCCGCCAGGCACAATTGCAGGATTTGCCCAAACATGAAGTGTTCCATAAGGGAGATACCGTGCTGACCAGTTTTTCACGTATCTTTCCAAAGAATCTGATTATTGGCTTTGTAACGGATACCGGCAAGTCGAAAGATGACAATTTCAACACGTTCAATGTGCAGCTTGCAACCAATTTTTACACACTTCAGGATGTGCTGGTAATAAAGGATCGGTTCTATGATGAGCAACAAACCCTTGAAGAGACTTTACAGCAATGAAAATCAGTTATCTTTATGAAATTGTGTTGTTTATTTTCCTCGTCCTGTTACAGGTATTGCTGTTAAACAGGATAAGCCTCTTCGGTATTGCCACACCGGTATTGTATCTCTATTTTCTGCTGAAGCTACCAATGGGCAGAAACTTTTTTTATGTGATCATTTCCGGTTTCCTTTTGGGTTTGACAATTGATGTTTTTTTGAATACACCAGGTATGAACGCCGCGGCAACAACCATTGTGGCAGCATGCAGAAAATCATTTATGGACCTGTTCTTCGAAAAGGAAGAATATGACGATTTCGTTCCTGGCATTTATACGGCCTCAGGGCCATTTATTCGTTTTACCATCCTGACAGTGGTATCGCATCTCACCCTGCTGTTTTTTATCGAGTCATTCACGCTGTTCAATCTGCAGGCTACGCTGCTGCGCATATTCGCATCTTCGGTGATTTCAATCCTTCTGATATTTGCAATAGACAGCTTCATTTCAAAGAGAAAACGCGGTGAACAATTATAATGCTCTGGCAAAAAGGAAACAGGTGATTGCCGCTGTAGTGGTGATCATTGGTCTTGTATACCTGACGCAACTGTTTAATTTGCAAATTCTTAGTCCGAAGTACCGCGATTATGCCGACAGCAACGCTTTTTTGAGACGAACGCTTTATCCATCCCGGGGAGCCATTTATGACCGGAAAGGAAAACTGCTCGTTTATAACCGGCCCACTTATGATGTGATGATGGTAGTGAGAGAGATGAAGCAGTTCGATACCCTCGATTTCTGCCGTACACTGAATATCGACATGGCAAGATTTCACTCACTGAATGCCGATATGAGAGACCGGCGCAAGAATCCCGGTTATTCATTTTATACCCCGCAGCTGTTCATGTCGCAGCTCGATGTGGAAGAGTATGGACTGCTACAGGAAAAACTCTACAAATTCCCCGGCATCTATATTCAGAACAGAACAGAACGACAATACAATTATCCCAACATGGGGCTGATTCTCGGTTATGTGGCTGAGGTGGATAAAAATAAAATAGCTGCCGATCCCTATTATGTGCGGGGCGATTATGTGGGTAAATCGGGTATTGAGCTGTCGCACGAGGAAGATCTCCGGGGAGAAAAAGGGGTAGAAGTATTGCTAAGGGACGCACGCGGAAGAGTGCAGGGGCGCTACGATGACGGAAAGCAGGACAAAGCACCCAAGTCTGGAAAAGATCTTACATTGAGCATCGATATTGATTTACAGGCATATGGAGAACAGCTCATGCAAAATAAAATTGGCAGCATCGTGATGATCGAGCCAGCAACCGGTGAAATACTCTGTATGGTGTCGGCACCGACTTATGACCCTGCTCTCCTCACCGGAAAATCGTTCGTTTCAAACTATCGTCAACTTGAAGCCAATCCGTACAAACCTTTGATAAATAGATCTGTAGCGGGTACTTATCCGCCCGGATCGACTTTTAAACCCACGCAGGGTCTGTTGTTTCTGCAGGAGGGAATCATCACACCCGAGACAAGATATTCCTGTTTTGGCGGATATCCCCCACTGGGAGGCCGTCCCGCTTGTCATGCCCATGCTTCTCCGCTTGCAATACAGTATGCGCTCGCCACATCATGCAACTCATTCTTTAGTTACGGGTTTAACGGCATGTTGGGGAACAGAACCAAATATTCAAGTACCTCCGATGCTTTCAATGTGTGGCGCGATTACATGGTAAACATGGGTTTTGGATATCCGCTGGGGGTGGATCTCCCTTCTGAAAAAAGAGGTTTTATTCCCAACAGCAAGTTTTATTCGAATGTATTCAAGACGGATCGTTGGGTTGCACACAACATCATTTCCATTGCCATAGGGCAGGGAGAGATTCTGGCTACACCGCTGCAGATTGCCAATCTGGGCGCTACCATCGCAAACAGGGGACATTTTTACACACCGCACGTGGCCCGTGAACGAAAAGGAGCATCTCTGGATACAACCTTCACCAAACGACACGAAACCGGCATCAACAGGGAATATTATGAAGTGACTGTCGCCGGTATGTCCGATGCGGTCACCATAGGTACCTGTCGCGGTATCAATCTGGCTCCCCTGGTGGATGTTTGCGGAAAGACAGGTACAGCAGAAAACCCCCATGGCGATGATCATTCACTCTTTATGGGTTTTGCTCCGAAAGACAATCCGAAGATTGCAATTTCCGTTGTGGTTGAAAATGGCCGATTTGGAGCCAGCAACGCTGTACCCATTGCACGGCTCATGATGCAGAAATTTTTCGCAGGAGAGATTCCCGAGAGTGACAAATGGCTGGAAACATCCATTATGAACCGGGTGATACTGCCTTATGTATATACCCGGAACGTGCCGGCAAATTAAATTGCAGTTCAAAAATAAACAGTGTAGTCATGGTGTATCAGGGAAGCAGGGAGATCGTGGAAAATGGGAGAGTGGACTGGATCACGGTCGGCTTTTACCTCCTTTTCGTGATTCTCGGATGGCTTAACATTTATGCTGCCAGTTTCGATCTGGAAAATGCGACCAGTCTGTTCGATCTTTCGGGTAGGGCCGGCATGCAGCTTCTATGGATTGGTACCTCTCTGCTTCTGGCTTTTGCCTTGCTGAAAATAGAAGTGGGTTTCTATGAGACTTATTCATTTGTTTTTTATCTTGCCGGAATTGGATTATTATTTCTGACCCTGCTTGTGGCACAGGAAATAAACGGTTC
Organism: Porphyromonadaceae bacterium; assembly: GCA_021372865.1. Taxonomy (GTDB): domain Bacteria; phylum Bacteroidota; class Bacteroidia; order Bacteroidales; family Dysgonomonadaceae; genus Proteiniphilum. The sequence continues at coordinate 18,686 of JAJFTO010000020.1, read as the reverse complement.
CAGGTCGTGGCTGATTATTGGTCCCGTCAGATTGCAGCCGGCCGAATTTATGAAGTTCACCATCGCACTGGCATTGGCACGGGTGTTCAATACCTACGGATTTCGATTGATGACACGCAATAACCTGTTGTTGGTGAGCAGCGTTATATTGTTGCCGGTGCTGCTGGTTATCGCACAGAAAGAAACAGGTACGGCGCTGGTGTATCTTTCCTTCCTCCTGGTATTGTACAGGGAAGGGCTTCCCGGCGGAGTGCTCTTCATGGGAATGGCATCGGTGTTGTACTTCGTGTTGGAAATTAAATTTTCTGACATCCCAATGGGATTCCTTTCGAAAGGAGAATGGATCGCCATTATCCTGATCATCATCTTTTCTGCAGCCATGGTATGGAACTATTTAAAACGACGGAAAGAGGTTTTGACAATTCTTTTTTTGGCTGCTTTAATTTTCCTTGGTGCTTACCTGATATCTTTTTTTTCTGTCCCTGTAGATTGGGGAATTATTGCATTGATGGCCTTTTCCGTAGTTTGCCTCTATCTGCTTTTTTTATTTTTTCAGAATCGCAAAAAGCACTATCTGTTTATTCTCCTGTTTATGATTGGTTCCTTTGCTTTCCTTGAATCGGTGGAGCATGTATTTTATGATGTGCTGCAACCCCATCAACAAATGCGCATCAAGGTAGCACTGGGCGTGGAGCAGGATCTGAGCGGGGCAGGGTATCACGTGGGCCAGTCGAAAATTGCCATTGGCTCGGGAGGACTCACAGGCAAAGGTTTTCTTAACGGTACCCAGACCAAGTTGAAATATGTTCCCGAACAGGATACCGACTTTATTTTCTGTACAATCGGAGAAGAACATGGTTTCATTGGTTCCGCCATCATCATGATTCTCTACATGGCTTTTATCCTGCACTTACTGAACCTGGCTGAGCGGCAGACCACCACCTTTGGACGAGTGTACGGATATGGGGTAGTGAGCATCTTTATTTTTCACCTGGTTGTCAATATCGGGATGGTGATCGGCATCGTTCCTGTAATCGGCATTCCTCTGCCATTCTTCAGTTATGGCGGCTCATCGTTGTGGGGTTTTACGATTCTGCTTTTTATTTTTTTACGGATCGATAAATCACGCAAGAGAAGCTGATCTGTATAAAGTGGGCGCACTCCAATTCTCACAATCAGTGTGCGCCCGATCAATTAGAACCCAATTTAATTAAATATTGCAGGATTTTCTGGTGAGGGGGAACCCATAGAGGTTTCCCCCGGTTCCTGCAATGCCTTTATCATTCAGATATTTTCATACATCTCATCTCCTCAAAAATATCTTTATATTTGACAGGAGTGAGGGAAAATAGTTTAATTTTGTGCTAAATTGATTGATAATGAGCAAAACGGCATTAATTACCGGTGCGTCGAAAGGTATTGGCAAAGAACTGGCTTTTCTGTTTGCAGAGAACGGGCACAATTTGGTTTTGGTCTCCCGCAGCGGGGAGACACTGAAAGAGATAAAATTGGAACTCGAAGAAACCTGTTCTGTTGTTGTAAATATCCTGGTGACCGATCTCTGTGATTCTGCTGCAGCAGAAGCTGTGTTTGATGAGGTGAAAGCAAAAAAAATCGACGTCGATTATCTGGTGAACAATGCCGGCTTCGGTGACTATGGCACCTTTGTCGATGCCGACTGGATCTGTTATGACAGAATGATTGCTCTCAATATCAATGTATTAACCCATATGACGCATCTTTTTGTGAAAGACTGGCGGGGGCGCAAAGCAGGCAAGATCCTCAATGTCTCTTCCACGGCGGCTTTTCAACCCGGCCCCATGATGGCAGTTTACTTTGCAACCAAGTCTTTTGTACTCCATCTTTCAGAGGCACTGGGTGAGGAATTGAAAAAAGAGCATATCACCGTCACCACGCTTTGTCCTGGCCCCACGAAGACCCATTTTGGCGAGGTCTCCAAAATGGACGCTTCTCAATTGGTGAAGAACGTGCCGATTGCCGATGCCAAAGAAGTGGCTGCACTGGGATACCGGGCAATGATGAAGGGAAAAGCCACCGTCATTCACGGTGGCATGAATAAACTGGCACCTTTCGCCATCCGTTTTTTACCCAGAAAGTGGGTAACCTTTCTCGCAGCAAAGATCATGCAACAATAAGGGAGGGGGTTACGATGAAAACAATCGCACACATTCATACCGATTTCAATACCAAGTTTGGTATACCCCGGCAAAGTGGTCTGGTGGAGTCGCTGAAAGGACAAATTGTTTTCGAACCGCACTATCGCAATATCGAGGCGTTGCGCGGTCTGGATGGTTTTTCTCATATCTGGCTCATCTGGAAGTTCTCCGAAGCGGTGCGCGAAGAATGGTCACCCCTGGTCCGTCCCCCACGCCTGGGTGGAAACAAAAAGGTGGGAGTCTTTGCTACCCGTTCGCCATTCAGGCCAAACCCCATCGGGCTCTCTTCGGTAAGACTGGAGCGGATTGAATGGCAGACGCCAAAGGGTCCTGTGTTGCATGTGCTGGGAGCCGATCTGATGAACGGGACACCCATTTTCGATATCAAACCTTATATTACCTACGCCGATAGTCATCCCGATGCTGTGAGCGGTTTCACCGAACCCATCGGGGAACACAGGCTGCAGGTGGTACTGCCCGAAGGGCTGTTGCCGGACATACCTGAATCGTTACACACTCCTTTGGAGGAGGTCCTGGCCAACGATCCCAGACCCTCTTATCAGGATGATCCGGAGAGAGTATACGGGATCACTTTTGCCGGAATGAATATCCGGTTTATGGTAAACGGGCAAAAACTGACTGTAATTGATGTAATCCAATCATGAGACACCTCATTGGCATATGGCTGATGAATCTAATCCTTCAAACTGTCGTCGCATACACCGCACAGGTTCCCACCGACAGCATTGCTTTGTATTTCAATGAAACAAGGCAAGCCACACAGCAACATATTGGCCTGTGGAACAAAGACCTTTACGGACCCCTCCTCATGGTTGATCCCGAAACGCGGCATGCGTACGCCAATGTGCCCGACAAAGCCGGAACACTCCGTTCCATAAACGGTGTCTATCAGGGCGAATTGCCCAAAGATCTCCCCATTTCCAACACCGATATATCCTGGAGCGGCGTCCATTGGGCCATGGTAAAACTGCCTCTGCCCGACAAAAAAGAAGAGCGGACAGATCTTATCACCCATGAACTGTTTCATGTGGCACAGCCTTCACTCGGTTTTGAACTCCAGCGGGAAGAAAATATCCATTTGGACGACAAGGAAGGCCGAATCTATCTTCGCCTTGAAATGGCCGCCCTCAGAGAAGCGCTGTTATCGCCCCGGCTTAAACAGTCGGAGGAGCATCTGCGAAATGCTTTAATATTCAGGAAATACAGACATCTGCTCTTCAAGGGCGCAGAAGTTTCGGAAAACGGCCTGGAACTGTTGGAGGGACTGGCAAGTTACACCGGACAGATGATGAGCGGGCGTGACAAATGGCAGTTGCGGGATTACCTTGTCAACCGCATTACCGCCTTTGAGGAGTTACCTTCCTACGTCCGGTCTTTTGCTTATGAAACGATACCCGTATACGGTTTTTTCCTTTATCAGAAGGATAATGACTGGAATAAGAAGATCGATTCAGACAGTGATCTTACTGTCTTGTTTTCAGAGGCTTTCGAAATGGATATGCGAATTATTCTGCAGACTTACGTCAGGCAGGTGGCGGAGGAATATAACGGCAGGGCTATTGCCGACGAAGAACAGCGCCGGGAAATTTCTCACACTGCACGGCTCGACCTGTACAGACAAAAGTTTTTAGAGGATCCGCATCTGGAGATTCGCCTTGGAGACATTGAGCTTTCATTCGATTTCCAGAACATAGTCCCCCTCGATGAGGATGAGGGAACAGTATATCTCACCATTCAGATCAGTGATGAGTGGGGTATCCTTACCGTGGATGGCGGTGGGGCTTTACTGAGATCGGACTGGCGCTGGGTGATTGTATCCGAACCACATGATATTCAGAACAACAGAATTTCGGGTGATGGCTGGAAAATTGAACTCAACGAAGGATTTCAAATTGAAAAAACAGGAACGGGGAATTATTTGTTGACGCGAAAAAAAAGCTGACCCCATTATTTTTTTTATCTTTGCAGCTTGTATTCAAACAGATGGGTCTATGAAAAAATTGGTTCGTTTTTTTGCAAAACTGATTGTGTGGTTTTTAATACTCTCCATTGGAGGAGTGTTGCTGTTCAGGTTTGTACCGGTTTATTTCACACCACTCATGGGCATCCGCACGGTAGAGTCACTCGTTCAGGGTAAGTCGCCCCGTCTTCACCATAAATGGGTGCCCTACGATCATATTTCCGATCATTTGAAACGTGCCGTGATTGCGTCGGAAGATCAGCGCTTTTATCTCCACCGTGGGTTTGACCGCGTGGAAATTGAGAAGGCGCTGAAAGAGAACAAAACCCGCAGGAAGGCCCGCGGAGCAAGTACCATCTCGCAACAAACAGCCAAGAATCTTTTTTTGTGGCCCCGTTCCTCATGGTTCAGGAAAGGTCTGGAAGCCTATTTTACCCTGCTTATTGAGTGGATGTGGCCCAAAGATCGTATATTGGAAGTTTATCTCAACAGCATGGAGACTGGAAAAGGTATCTATGGAGCGGAAGCGGTGGCCCGTCTTCACTTTAATACCACCGCGAAAAAACTGTCACCGTCCCAGTCGGCACTGATAGCTGCCACCCTTCCTAATCCGAGGGTTTACAGTTCAAAAAATCCGTCGGCCTACATGCAGAGGCGACAGGCACATATTCTGAATCAGATGTGGTACGTGCGTCTTCCAAAGGATTGACCTGATTTGCTGTCGCGATGACACCCTGAGAAACAGGATATCAGATTTGGCAGGGACAAAGAAAATCGCTAATTTTACGATCCGATAGAAGCTGAGTGAATGAACGCAGACGAGAAAAAAATTGTCACCCGGATGGTCTCCATCTACTGCCGGTTGGTGCACGGATCAAAAACACAGTTATGCGATGAATGCGATGCGCTGTTGACATATGCTCACCTGCGTCTCGAGCGTTGTCCCTTCGAAGAAGAGAAGCCTACCTGCGCATCCTGTCCCGTTCACTGTTACAAGCCCGATATGAGACAGAAAATTAAAGAGGTCATGCGTACAGCAGGACCCCGTATGCTGTTTCTTCATCCCATTGACACCATAAAGCATTTTCATAAAGAACGACAACGCGATCGTCACTTTGTGGCAAAAGAAAAATCATCAAAAAAAACAGAATAATTGCCTTTACTCGATCTCCATAGTGTGATGGCTGATGTGCTTGCAGTGCACAACGAGCTGATTCCCGTACTGAACCGCTTCGGCATCCGGATTGGAGTAGGGGAGAAGACCATACAGGAAATCTGTTTTGAGCATCGCCTCAATCCCGACCTTATTCTCACGGTACTCAACGTGTACCTCGACGATACTTACGTGCCGGAGTCGTCACTCACCCTGTTCGATGCGGAACCCATTGCCGATTATTTTCGTCATACCGTGGAGAATTATCTTCACGCACTGGTACCCAACATCGAGGTCCACCTCAATGCCCTGATTGCCACGGCCGGTACCGAAAACAAAGAACTGGGCATGCTCCGCATGTTGTTTTTGAAATTCAAGGAGCGGATGACCGACTACCTGCAGAAAAATGCAGAGTACAGCGATGATTTTCCTGACGACCTGCTTCACGATCTGAAGAATATTCTCATCAAGCATCTTTCGGTTGAACACAACCAGAACCTGAGTTATGCCGTGATCTTTTCGCTTCACTCTTTCGAAAAAGATCTTTCGGCACACAACCGGTTGCGCAACAAGGTGCTGCGGCCTAAACTCAATGAACTGGACTCCTACGGCATGCAGCAGCTGCAGGACAACATTTCGAGCGAGCACGACCATCAAAAGGAGGAGTCCGATCATCAACTCACCAATCGTGAAACCGAAATACTCCGCCTTATCGTAAAAGGCCATCTCAACAAAGAGATTGCCAACCAACTGAATATCAGTCACAACACGGTGCTGACACACCGTAAAAATATCATTGCCAAGACAGGTATCAAAACTGTATCGGGACTCACTTTCTATTGTATCCGCAAAGGTTTGATATCCATGTGAATTTTATACACAACAGATATGTCAAAAAATACATTTCTTCGCGGTCCGCTCACCAATTATGGTGAGGTGTCAGAGCAAAAATATGATCTGGCCATTCTTCCCTGGGGAGCCTTTGAGCCACACAATCATCATCTTCCTTATCTGACCGATTGTATCCTGTCGTACGAGATTGCCTGCGATTGTGCCGATCAGGCTTACAACCGGGGTGTCACCTGCATGGTGTTGCCGCCAGTCTGGTTTGGCTCACAGAACGTGGGTCAGTGGAACAAGCCTTTCTGTGTGCATACACGAAGTGAAACGCAGAAAGCCATTCTCAGCGACATCGTCACTTCCCTTCACGGGCAGGGATTCCGGAAACTGGTCATCATCAACGGACATGGCGGAAACACTTTCAAGCCTTACATCCGTGATCTGGCGATGACTTTTCCCGATTTCCGCATTGTGGTGGTCGACTGGTGGTCGATTGTCCCCACGAATGGCTATTTTGAAGAGAAACCCGACGAACATGCCGGCGAGCAGGAAACGTCCGTGATGCTTCATTACCATCCTGAACTGGTGGCGATGTACCGGGCCGGAGACGGTGTCGTTTCCCCATCGCAGATAAGGGCCATAGACCAAAAAATTGGCTGGATGCCGCGTCACTGGGACGAAATTTCCTCTGACACCGGCGTGGGTAACCCAAAAAAATCGACTGCCGACAAGGGAACACGTTATGTGCAGGCGGTGATCGAAAAAATTGGAGAACTGCTGATCGATTTGAGAGAAGCACCTTAGACAAATTACTGCGGGCGAAGCGTAAATAGGCGTGGAATACTTTTTTTAACGCGCAAATTGTCCTACTTTTGTTAGTTTTTTCACCGAACCGGTGAAGCAATTCTAAAACAGCCAGACGAAGCAGAAAAACATCAAAATAATAATAGTAGTTGATATGAGTAAACAGAGAGAAAAACTTTTCAATGATTTTCCTCCCGTTACCACCGGAGAGTGGATGGAAGTGGTTACCAAAGACCTTAAGGGGGCCGATTTTCAAAAAAGACTGGTATGGAAAACAAATGAAGGGTTTCAAGTGAATCCATTTTATCGTGCAGAAGATGTGGAGAGTTTTCCAGCGTTGGAGAATCTGCCGGGTCAGTTTCCCTACATTCGCGGCACAAAAAAGGAAAATGTGTGGTATGTGCGTCAGGAAATAGACGTGCAGGATTTTGCCGAAGCCAACAAAAAGGCATTGGCTCTTTTGGAAAGAGGTATTACCTCCCTGGGATTTCATTTGCCGAAGAATGCACTTTCAGCCGAAAATCTGGATATCCTTCTTCAGGGAATCGCGCCTGACAAGGTGGAACTGAACTTCCGCACCTGTATCTCGCGTACCGTTGATCTGGCCCGACTGGTGGTCGGATACATCACAGCACGCAACCTGAATGTGATGGAATGTTTCGGGTCCATTGAGTTTGATCCCTTCCGTAAGATCCTGAAGAAGGGGGTAGATGAACCCGACTGGATAGAAAAGGCTGTGGAGATTGTGAAGATTACGGCTCCCCTGCCACGCTACCGTGCCATCTCAGTGACCGGTAACCGGATGAACGATGCCGGCGCATATAGCTTTCAGGAGCTGGGTTACAGCCTGGCTTACGGCAATCAGGTATTGTCGGAGCTGATAAAAAACGGACTGCCCCCTTCCATGGCTGCAAAAAAGATCAAGTTTGAGTTTGGTGTAGGATCCAACTATTTCATGGAAATAGCCAAGTTCAGGGCTGCACGCTGGTTGTGGGCCGAGATAGTGAACGCCTATAAACCACCTTGTCCGAACGAATGTGACAACAAGGCTGCCGATGGCACCTGTCGTTGCGCTGCAAAGATGAATATCCATGCCACCACTTCCCAATTCAACCAATCGCTGTATGATCCCTATGTGAATCTGTTGCGCACGCAGACCGAAGCGATGTCTGCTGCTATTGGTACGGTGGACTCATTGACGGTACGTCCTTTCGACGAAGCTTTTGAAACACCCTCGGCCTTTGCAGACCGTATCGCAGCAAACCAGCAGCTTTTGCTGAAAGAAGAAGCACATTTTGATAAAATTACCGATCCCGCTGCGGGTTCTTATTATATTGAAACATTGACTGCTTCTCTGGCACAACAGGCATGGAAACTTTTCCTCGAGATGGAGGAAACAGGTTTTTACAATGCGTTGAAGGCCGGTAGCGTGCAGGATGCCATCAATGCTTCAGCCGACACCCGCTTCAAGGCAGCGGCCAATCGCAAGGAGGTCTTGCTGGGTACCAACCAGTATCCCAATTTCAAGGAGACCATGGCTGTGAAAATCGAAGATAAAGAAACACATGGTTGTGGCTGTGGCGCAAGTGACACACCCACACCGCTGAAGAAGCTCAACTCAAGACGCCTCGCAGATGCTTTCAATGCACTGCGTCTGGCTACCGAGCAAAGCGGAAAGGCTCCCAAAGTGTTTATGCTCACCATCGGTAACCTGGCCATGCGGCTGGCACGTTCCCAGTTCTCGAGTAACTTCTTCGCCTCGGCAGGTTATGAGCTGATCGACAATCTCGGTTTCAATACCGTAGAAGAAGGTGTGCAGGCAGCCCGTGAAAAGGGTGCCGACGTGGTGGTACTTTGCTCCAGCGACGACGAATACGTCACCTATGCCCCGGAAGCATACAATTTGCTCAAGGGTGGCAAGGAACTCTTTGTGGTAGCCGGAGCCCCCGCCTGCATGGATGAGCTGAAGGCCGCTGGCATTGAATATTTCATCCATGTTCGCAGCAATGTACTGGAAACACTGCAAATGTTTAATGAGAAGCTCTTGTAGATTCAGGATTCAAGATTCAGGATTCAAGAATCAAGAATCAAGAAGCAATACAATAATTTATTAGAAAACAAATAGCTGAAAGCTGAACAATGACAAAAAAACATATGAAACGAGCAAGTAGTCATTACGCCCAAGTTAATGATTAAAAGCGAGTTCCATACACCATAGTGTAAAAAAAATAATCGTATGAAACCTGATTTTAAGGAAATAAATATTCAATCGGATGGTTTTTCGGCCGTCAACGCGAAGGAGTGGACCAAAAAGAATGAGATCAAAGCCGATTGGCTCACACCGGAACAGATACCGGTGAAACCGGTCTACACCAAAGAGGATCTCGAAGGCATGGAGCATCTGAACTATGCTGCAGGCATCGCTCCCTATCTGCGTGGGCCTTATTCCACCATGTACGTAATGCGTCCCTGGACCATCCGTCAGTATGCCGGATTCTCCACGGCAGAGGAATCCAATGCCTTCTACCGCCGCAACCTGGCGTCGGGACAGAAAGGCCTTTCGGTAGCATTCGACCTGCCCACGCACCGCGGTTACGATGCCGATAACGAACGTGTGGTAGGCGATGTAGGAAAAGCTGGTGTTTCCATCTGCTCGGTGGAAGACATGAAAGTGTTGTTCGATGGCATCCCCCTGAACAAGATGTCGGTCTCCATGACCATGAACGGTGCCGTGCTGCCCATTCTGGCATTCTATATTGTGGCTGCACAGGAGCAGGGAGCCAAGCTGGAAGAGATGGCCGGGACCATCCAGAATGACATTCTGAAGGAGTTCATGGTGCGCAACACCTACATCTATCCGCCTGAGTTCTCAATGAAGATCATTGCCGACATCTTCGAGTATACCTCACAGAAGATGCCCAAGTTTAATTCAATCTCCATCTCCGGATATCATATGCAGGAGGCAGGTGCTACTGCCGACATTGAGCTGGCTTACACGCTGGCCGACGGTATTGAATATCTGCGTGCCGGCATCAATGCCGGTATCGATGTGGATGCTTTTGCACCCCGTCTCTCCTTCTTCTGGGCCATCGGCATGAACCATTTCATGGAGATTGCCAAGATGCGTGCCGCACGCCTGCTGTGGGCCAAGATCGTGAAGAGCTTTGGCGCCAAGAATCCCAAGTCAATGGCTTTGCGTACCCACTCGCAGACTTCGGGATGGTCGCTCACCGAGCAGGACCCCTACAACAATGTGGGTCGTACTTGCATCGAGGCGATGGCTGCCGCACTGGGACATACCCAGTCGCTGCACACCAATGCACTGGATGAGGCCATTGCCCTGCCGACTGATTTCTCGGCACGCATTGCCCGCAATACCCAGATCTACATTCAGGAAGAGACCCAGATCACCCGGCAGGTGGATCCCTGGGCAGGTTCCTACTACGTGGAATCACTCACCCAGGAACTGGTAGACAAGGCTTGGGCATTGATTGAGGAGATTGAGAAGCTGGGTGGCATGGCCAAAGCCATCGAAACAGGTATTCCCAAGATGCGTATCGAGGAGGCTGCCGCCCGTACACAGGCGCGCATCGACTCCGGCGTGCAGGCCATCATCGGCGTAAACCGTTACAGGCTGGAACAGGAAGATCCCATCGACATTCTCGACATCGACAATACCGAAGTGCGGAAGCAGCAAGTAGCAAGGCTCAACAGCCTTCGCGCCGGCCGTGACAATGAAGCAGTACAAAAGGCACTTGCTGCCATCACCCGCTGCGTGGAGACCAGACAGGGGAACCTGCTGGAGCTGTCGGTTGAAGCAGCCAGAGTACGTGCCACCTTGGGTGAAATCTCCGACGCGTGTGAGAAAGTAGTAGGACGTTATAATGCAATAATCAGAACAATATCTGGCGTGTATTCAGCAGAATCAAAAGCAGATGCAACGCTCGAGGAAGCGCGTGCACTCACCGATCAGTTTGCCCGGAAAGAAGGGCGCCGGCCCAGGATCATGGTCGCCAAGATGGGTCAGGACGGACACGACCGCGGCGCAAAGGTGGTTGCCACCGGCTATGCCGACTGTGGTTTTGACGTAGATATGGGACCGCTGTTCCAGACCCCGGCCGAAGCAGCCCGCCAGGCCGTGGAGAACGATGTGCACGTATTGGGCATCTCCTCTCTGGCTGCCGGTCATAAGACACTGGTACCCCAGGTGATCGAAGAGCTGAAAAAACTGGGACGTCCCGACATCGTGGTGATTGCTGGTGGAGTGATTCCGGCACAGGACTATGATTTTCTTTACCGTGCAGGCGTAGCGGCCATCTTTGGACCGGGAAGCTCGGTTACCAAATCGGCCTGCGACATCATGCACGTGTTAATGGACGAATAACCGTCACCGGTTAACTGTTCACATATTCCGCTTTCGGCGCGATCTATAAGAGATTCTGCCGAAAGCGGTTTTTTTATTTCACGAATCTTACCTGCTACAGCCGGTTGAATTCGCTTTCACCGGCGCCGGTACCCTTGTAGCGGCTGCCATTGGTGTTAAATTTGTACCTCACTGTTATTTCCAGTTCACGGGTATCCCATTTTGTGAACTGAGAAATGTGCAGCTTGTTGTTATAAAACAGAATGTCGTTTTTGTTGTCGTGCAGCAGGTCATGCCCTTTCAGTGATACCGACAGCCGATCATTGAGGAATGATTTGGTCACACCCAAGTTCAGGATAAATTTGTTCCTTCTTAATTCAACATTCTGAGTCGATCCTTTCCCCTGAAAGTTTGCATCAAATGTCACCAGAAAATCATTTGGCAATGAGAAAGAGTTATTGAGTGAAGCGATTGGCATGGGGTTGTTCATCGCAATCTCCCTGTTGTTGCTGGCTATTTTCAGCCATTGCTTGACAAATCCAACGCTTGCCTGGGTCGACCATATGCCAAACTTGGGCGATGCCGACAGGAAGAGGGAGAGACTGGGGAGATGGTCGATATTTTTCGTGGAAAGCAGTGTGACCGCGGGATTGTCTTCAAGTTGTTCAGCCCATTGAATGATCACATCTTTTTCCTGTTTGTAGCTGATCATCAGTTGCATAAATTTCCAGGAACCGGAGAGTGATGCATCGTGAATGATGGATGGCCTGAGGAATGGATTGCCGGTTTGCAATGTAAATCTGTTTCCGTAGAGTATGTTGCTTCCCAGTTGCCAATATGAAGGGCGGACGGTTTTCACATTGTAACTCAATTGTAAATTTATGTTTCCCAATGAATTGGAGTAAGAAAGATTGGGAAACCAACGGTCGTATTTCTTGCTTTGCTCCTCAATTCTTACGTCGTCGTTCAAATAATCGAAATAGACATTTTCATACCGAATTCCCGCGGTAAATTTTCCGACGGGCGTTGCCCTGGCATATTCGGCAAAGAAACTGTTGTTGTGGTCCTGAATGGAGGTATTGGTAGATGGAATCAGATCCATGTCGGTTTTGTAATCATCTATTCGTTGTGTACGGGTAAATTCATTCCCTGCCGTTAACTGGCCACCCATCAGGGGGTACGTTAAGATAAGGCGGGTTGCGAAAAGTTGGTTTTCGATATAGTTTGTCGATTTGATGTTTCTGTCGTCATACTCCTGGCTCGTCTCGGTCACTTCGGTTTCCGAAAACTGACTCCCCTGGTAGAAGTCACTGTTGAAGTCGATTTTGAGTTCTCCGAAGCTGCCATTGTAATAGAGGTTCAGCCGATGTTGCGGATCGTAATTGTTATGTTCCGTGCTCACACTTTTCCAACTGTCGAAGTAGTTGCTGTTGGCAAAAACATCACTCGTCGTGTTTATCTTTTCCGTGTTTTTACCAGGGTAGGTGGTCATCCTGTATTTTGCGCCCAGATAATGTTTGGAATTAATTTCGTAATTGATGCCGGCCTCGGTTGTCAATGGATTGCTGAGGGCCTCCACGTAAAGCCCGTTGTCCTGTGTCCAGAGAGTATCCACAAAAGCGGTCTGCTTCATCTTGCTATCCTGGATGTAGGCATAACGTTCATATTTCACCGAGGCAAAAAGATCCCACCCGCGATACCGGTAGTTCAGGTTCAGTTGCTGACGGAGATCCACGTTGTTCGTTTGCAGGTAAGTCGATCGGATATCGAAGCTGAACCCATCCCCGGCTTTACGTTTGGTATGTATGCGGATGATTGCCTTCACCGATGCATCGTACCTGGCACCGGGATTGTGTACGATCTCCACCTCACGGATATCGGGCGAGGCAATCATATCCAGTTCCGATGGATCGCGCATCTCGCGGTTGTTGATGTAAATTTTGGCTTTTCCTTTTCCGAAGATGGAGAAGTCGCCATCATCACCGGTAATTGCCGGCAAACGTTTCAGCAGGTCGTTGGCAGTACCTGCTTTGCTTAGGACTGTATTCTCGACTGTTGCCACCACCGCATCGTCGCGCAGCCTTATCTGCGGTAAATTACCGTTTACCACCAGTTCACTGAGCATGGTTGTGTCCGACTGCATGGTGATCTTCTGTTCTGGTTTTGCCGACAGGGTTTGCGTTTCGTATCCGATAAAGGAGACTCTCAGGAGTTTGTTTGCACTGTTATCGGTGGTCAACAGAAAAGCGCCCTGCTTGTCGGTCGTTGTTCCTGCAATCAATGCAGAGTCGGGTAGGGAGTATATTGCCACATTGGCAAATTCAATCGGGTTGCTGTCGGTATCGGTGACCGTGCCTTTAATCTGTGCTGTGAGCGGCATGATCATGCCACATAAAAGAATTGAAAAGAGAATTTGTCGCGTCATCATATTTTTTATTTTATACGATGATAAGACACGAAAGCTCTTTGTTTGGTTACATTTGAATTAGTTTTCTACCGATTAAGACAGAAAAAACGATCCAGGGAATAAGAGAAATTAACGAAAAAATCATTTCATGTATTTTGGTCGACTTCTTCGACTTTTCGTTGTTCTCTGTTACCCTGAATTTTACAATTCTTTCTATTAGTTTGTAAGGTATCGGTTGGTCGAGCGAAAACTGCACTGAACCTTTTCCTTGTTTATATTTTGAAAGTTCGTCCTTAAATTCGCTATGTCCCGAAGGTGTAGCATAAAAACCGATGTGATTTTTGAAAGCTGCAAAATAAACCAGAGGTTTATGGTTTGCTTTGTATGCAGGCATTCTGTAAGCAATCATTTCTTCAGCATCAGGCGCGTTTTCTTTTATCAACTTCCTGATGTTCCGTAAAATTTCCTGAACGTTGTCGGGAAATTGTTGAATGTATGTTTCAATTTCGTCAATTTCTTTCCTGTTCATTCTGATAGTTTTTTGTCCGTTCAAGATGTCTCTGTTTTACGATCATGGCAGAATGCATTCAACCCAGCACGTGATGGGCGAGCACCTTCTGTACGTCATACACGTTCACCGACCTGTTGAACTGTTTTCTGATGCTTGGTTCCGCTTCGCTGGAGATCCAGATCTTCAATTCCGCTTCCAGGTCGAAGGGGCCGGCAGTTTCTACGCTAAACCGGGAGATGCTCTTGTAATTGATTGACTTGTATTCCCGCTTTTTTCCGGTTACTCCCTGCACATCAATGATGATCAGGCGTTTGTTCGTAAAAATGAATGTATCCCGAATCAGCTTGAAACCCACCTCGATCTCTTCCGAATCGATCAGCAGCTGACCATATTTTTTCTCCAATTCTTCCCGGCTGACCGTTCCTGCGTTGCCGAGCAATGCTGAAAATATTGACATATCCTTCAATTTTAATGTATTGCTTTCATTAAATGGTTTATCCAACCTTAATGTATAAAAAACAAAAGTAGTAAAAGATGGGGAAGATTTGACCAGGGTTGATTCCATTTCGTTTTACACCTTCTTTCCGATATAAAACATGTCGCCGACAATGCCTTTTACCCTGTCCTGAAGATTCCTGGTGCGGGCATTTTGGTTGAACTGGTCTATAAAACCGGGCCAGCTGTCCACACCCGTGATTTCGCACGATGTGGTTTCTCCTAAAACCATTGTTTGACCTCCTGTGCCGCAACCAAGATCGGCAATTTTGGACTTTTCGGAAAGGCCGCTTATAAACCCCAATGCTTTGAGCGTTTCTTCCGGACTCCCAGGATCCTGACGGGTTGTATCAGAGAAAAAGTCATAAATGATTTGTAAGTCAAATTCATAAATTGTCTGTTTTTCGTTGTTCACCTTTCTTTTTTTAATTTTACCATTATTCTACTTTGTTCCTCTTTTGGGTGTATAATTTCAAGTTTCGCAACCGATTCGGTTTTAATGTCAATAATCTTTGTAAAGTCAACTTTGTCCTCATTGATAAACAAAAGATACTCTTCTTTTAATTGGTCATAGTCAGGTAATACGATTTTCTCTTTGGATTTTGCCTTTATTAATCCCTCTAACTTTGTCAGAATAAAATCTTTGGTATAGATTTTGACTACTCCGTTATTTTGATTCGTATATTTCCTGGTTTCTTTCGGACTCGTTATGACTTCTATTAAAACAATATTATTTGGGTCTAATGATTTTAAATCAAATTCGTTATTGAAATTTTATCAACTATATATACTGGAGAAATGGGCTTTTTCCCGGTATACAATATTTTATTAGAGTTGTATTTGATCTCAATGTCATCGTTTGAAGTTGGCTCAAAATCTAAAAAAGTCCATATCAATTGACCATTGCTTATTATACAGTTGTCCGGCTTTTTATAAACTATTGAATCCATTTCTATGTCTTTCAGGTTTACAATTATTTCGGCCTTTCCAATTGTTCCTTTCCAAGGCGCTCCAGTACTTAATAAGTAGGTGAAAAATCTTACGTCAGTCTTGTAGAGCATTCCAAAAGGTAATGAATATTGTACTTCAATCGTTTTAACTGACTAATAACATGTAATTTTAATAGTATTTTCCTATTCCGCCAAATCCTGTAATCGTTTTATTTTCTTTAGTTTTGCTTATGAAGTTGTTTAATCGTTTCTCAAACTCTTTAGAGCGTGTTCTCGCACCTTCAATGTACGCAATCCGAATTCGCTTGTACGAGTCGGAAAATTGTTGATAGTTTTTCCATACTATTTCATCTTCTTTCAATTTGTCAATGATGTCACCGGGAAAAATAAAAGGTTCAGTTAAAACAACTTCTATTTTATCCTTAAGCATCGGGTGGATCATTTTATTTTCCAAAAGCCATTTAAGTCTTTCCTTGTTGGCTTGCGAATAGTTACTTTTGGGGTTTCTGGGTGTGAAACGCTGAATTTTATGTTCTTTGTCAAGTGATTTTACCGTGCTGTCAATCCAGTCGAAACAAAGAGCCTCTTCAACTGCATCATTGTACAAAACACTTTTTTCTCCGGATGACTTGCGAGGAAATACAAACCATATTTCATTGGCTGTGTCAAAGTTGTCCATCAGCCATTTTCTCCAATCTTCCCTATTTTCAAAATAGATTATTTTTTTTGTCGTTGTCATAAACATTTACTTCTTCAATGCGTTTTTTCGATGGCATGTCGCAGCACTCATTTCAAATTCTTTTTAAATGCCGTGACTGTCAAAATATCCGGAAGTTGTTTTTTATTATTGATGTTGAACAGCATCGGTATCAGGCGACCGATTGGTTTTGTTTTACAAAAATCTTCCTTGATATTCTCAGCGATATCCAGTGCGGCGATTCCTTCCAGATGTTTTTCTGTAAAGTAGAAACTGATCTTGAAAAAACCATTCCAAACGGACAGCCACATCACTGTTTTCTTTTTATGTGAAATCTTGCATAGCCAGGATTTTCCATCGTTGTAATATCTCCAGTCGTAGGTCAATCCGTATTCTGCGCTTGTTATTCCATTCATTAAAGA
This sequence comes from Porphyromonadaceae bacterium, assembly GCA_021372865.1. Classification (GTDB taxonomy): domain Bacteria; phylum Bacteroidota; class Bacteroidia; order Bacteroidales; family Dysgonomonadaceae; genus Proteiniphilum. Next base: position 1,886 of record JAJFTO010000020.1, on the reverse strand, counting down.
TTCGAATGCTTCATAGACATCAGGCTCAAGAGCATCTCTCAATACATCTTCCGATGGAAACATGTGCGGGTCTCTCAACAATTGTGTTTCCATATCGTCATCATTTTAAAATCTGTTGAATGCTTTCCATAGGAATAAACATTTTTTTATCTGTTGTTTCATCAGCTTTTAGAAGTTTTTTTTAATTGGCAAAAACGGGCAGAACTATCTTTGCTTTTCAAACTTGTCAATTATTTTGAAAGTTATTTTTTCATACGCAAACACTTAGACACACTTGATTTCTAGTTGTTTATTATTTAGCTCTTTGATGTTTCTGTAATAGATTTTGTTAAGTGCCTCTTTTACAGTGAATTTGCCAAGTAGAGAGACGCTGATAATCTGTAAAATTTGACTTTGTCAATTTTCCAATCTGTTCATATATCAACCCCGTTGTTTTATCCACCTTGTTAGAATAAATTCTACGAAATTACATATTTTCCTCGACTCCTGTAACGAAGTAAACCTTACTGCAGTGATTTATGGTAGAAGAATCAAAGGCTATCCTGTAATTCCTATGCGATATACAATAATTTCAAAGATCTTTTTTTAATTTAAGTTTCCACTAATGATATTTTCTATTAACTTGACTCTTATTTTGATTTCTGAATGGCAAGTTCTAAATCATTAATTCGATTGCTATTGATTAATTTTTGATAATCGTTTTCTGTTACATGGATTTTTCCTTCGATGATTAACTTGAGGTTTTCCAGATTTTGTTGCCATCTTTCAAGCACTTCATCTGGAACTTTGTAGTTGTTGCTTGGTACAAACAGTCGTTTTGGTATCAGAGCTTTAAATCCTAAAATTTTTAATTGACGCCTAATCTGAGGAATGTGATCGCTACCAAATACAAAAATAATTCTACGTGCATTTTTGGAAGTAGATAACCCATTTTCTACAATTCGTCTATTGCGTTCATTCCAATTACCATGTGCTGTTTCAGCAATCGGATTAACCCCTATTATTTTTTCGAATACTGAATCGACAATTGCTATGTTCGCTTCGCTATGAATGTCGTCATAGACAGATTGGCTATCAGATTCTTTGAATTTGGCAAAATATGTGTTTCCAAAGGAGGATACTTTTTCCATTACCGATTTAGGATATTCCTTTTCAGCCTTTGACTGGGTAGCATAATCAAGTCGCCAATCAACTGGTTGGAAGCGATAATTTAGTTTTGATGCCATTTGGGATAAAAATGCAGCTTCCGGCGGGAAATACCCTTCCATTGGCTGGTCAAATGCTTCAGGTGTAATTTCCCCACAAACCAGATCTGGCTTCAAAGCACAAATCTGTGACTGAAGATCGTTAATGGAATAATGATAGTCCGGATCAAAATGCTTTGAATGGATAGTACCAATAATGTAAATCTCCAGCTTGGCATTAATTTCGTTTTCATATATTTCTTGCGCCGTAGCTGAAAAAGAAATCATAAGAATTGCGCACAATACTAAAATAGAAATAATTTTCCTGTACATGATTACATTTAGTTTGATTCATATTTCAATTTATTACGTTATCGGTCTGCTTTCTCTTAACCTCATCGTGTCATATACACAATAAATATACAAGATTGGTAGATACTCAATTTATAATATTCGTTTACTGAAAAGAGTAGGATGAGCGCTAAAACTTTATAGTACATTGAAAAATAGGATATTAAGTTTCGATTAAATTTATTTGTATTTTTGCATTTACGAATGTTTTCATACGTGGACACTTAGATCCACTTGATTTCTAATTGTTTATAATTGAGTTCTTTGACATTTTTGTAATCGCTTTTGTTAAGTATCTCTTTTACAGGAGACTTGTCAAGTAGAGAGAAGCTGAGAATCTGCAAAATTTCG
>JAJFTO010000013.1 GCA_021372865.1 Porphyromonadaceae bacterium | reverse complement strand
AAATTTTGCAGATTCTCAGCTTCTCTCTACTTGACAAGTCTCCTGTAAAAGAGATACTTAACAAAAGCGATTACAAAAATGTCAAAGAACTCAATTATAAACAATTAGAAATCAAGTGGATCTAAGTGTCCACGTATGTTAATAGTATTATAATTATCCGCATTTAAAATTCATAGCTTACGCCAAGACTTATATTTTGTCCTTTTTTAAATTCATTCAATATCACTTTCTCATTCGACTGACTGCTTTCCCTCGATAACCGGTACGAAGCATTCAGCAGGTTTTGGGCCTTCAGTTTCAACGAAAGATGGCTGTTTAAACTGTAAGAGGAGGCAAAGTCGAGGGTGGGAACACCTTCTTCAATAATATCCTTAAACCCTTTGGCACCTATCGTATGGATGCGGTTACTGAAATAGTTGAAGATGAGTGAGGTTACAAAACTCTTCTCTTTTTTGGTATGCGTATATGACAAATCCAGGTTTGCAAGAAAGGGCGATGCTCCCTCAAGCTCGCTGTTGCGGGGATCCGTATTGAGAATATCCAACGTCAAGTTGGTATAGATGTAGGAAGCATTTAATCCGACTGAGAGTCTGTTCATCTTCTCCAATTGGGTGTTGAAACGATTGAAAAGATTCTTTCTGAGTTCAAATTCTACCCCACCCACAATAGCATGATCACTGATATTGTCATAAGTGAGGAGTCCTGCCGAGTTACCCTGGTCGACCCTTCCGATGGGATTGACAATGTATTTATAAAACCCTGTCAATGAAAACAATTCACCTGGATTCATGTAATAATCCCATTTCAGATCGACATTGTAATTGTCGGATGGTTTTATATTGGGATTACCCTGGCTTGAAAAGGAGATATTCACATACTGATAGGGAGATATTTCTTTTGACTGCGGCAATGTATAGGATTTGCTTGCACCGAGACGTAAACTGTTTTTATCATTCAGGTCGAACTTCAGATTCAAACTGGGTAAAAAGTAGTTTTTCCGAATGGACTCTTCACCCGGTTGCACATGCTGCACATGGTGATTCACCGTCATATCAACGCGATCCATACGTAACCCGATATTACCCGCCATATTGGAGAATAACTGTCTTGTTACTTCCGCAAATCCGGAGTGTATGAATTTGGTCACCTCGTATGAGTTTGTGTCACCTGTGGTCATACCGAAAAGCCCGGCTTTCAGGTTCGCATCGTTGTAAAAATCATCCAGCCTGAGCGGGTCCATGGGAATGGTACCCGGTACAGCCGTAAAATTATACTCAACCGCTTCGAAGTGGTCATTCACATACCGACCAGTATATCCGAACATGACGGACGACTTGCCACTGCCAAAACGGTCATTCAGTCTGTAAGTAAAAACTGCTTTCGTATTGACATCATTTTCTTTCAGGGTTGAGAAGAATCGCTTCTGCCGGTTACTCCCTGTAAGAATATAAGAGCCATCCGTCATCCTGGAGAGGTAGTTTTCACGTCGGTCGGGTTCCAGGCCTTTGATGTTGTTGTAAGAAACACCTGTTTCCAGATTCAATTTGTCCGTTAACTTCCAGTCTGCATTTAATTGATTGACGATAAGAAAATTATCATTTGCCTGCTGTCTGCGATGGAAACCCATATAATCTTCACTGTCCTGATGCCTTTCACCGTGCTTGCCGGAGTATTCCCCCACATACTGATTGTCGGCATGAATCATCATGAAATTATACGCTATGTTGTGTTTACGGTTCAGACCGTAATTCAGATTTCCCAATACAAGCTGGTTGATATTCTGTGAATATTTCTTTCCTTTCTGATCCTGATAGATAAGTCCGCTGGTGATGGAATTGCGTACGATTTCCCGGGTATAGGAATAATCGGAACTGTGGGACGCGACCAGGAAAAAGGAAAGAGGATTTCTGTTTTCACCCACATGGAACATCTTCCCTCCGGAAAAACCATAGCTGTGATTCATCGGTAGGGAAACCTGTGCAGGATCAAGACTATTGGGAAAATCGAACTGATTGTTGACAGGTTGTCTGGAGTTGGTAAATCCAAAGTAATTGGCGCCATCCTGTCGCAGAAAGTTACTCCCGGTTGCCGCAGTGTTCAAACCGGCAGAGAGATCCACGGCGAAAGCCTGATCACCTACCAACTCCTTTGATGTAATGTCGATAATTGCACCTCCCACGTCAGCATAATTGCTTCCACTCAATACTTTATTCACTCCGATATTTTGGATAATATCGGTACCGAAAAACTCTAACGCGACATTCTTATACTCCGGATCCTCTGAGGGAATCGGAAATCCATTCAGCAGTGTAACATTGTACCGGTCTCCCAGTCCGCGTACAAACACGTTTTTCACACCCTCCTGACGGGAAATACCGGATACCTGTGCCACCGCAGCCCTGGCATCGCCAATACCTTTTCTTGATAATTCACGGGCACCCACAGTCTGTGTAGCCACGAGGGCCTGCCGTTGCTCCATCAACAGAATATTCTCGCTTTCACGGTTGGCTCTCGCCACGACCTCTACTTCCTCCAAACCAATATCGTCGGAAGTCATTTGAATGTCTACAACGGTTTCCTGTTTATCTTGTACCACAACACCGGTTCGGGTGACAGATTGGTACGCCACGTAGGATATAACAAGGGTATGTGTCCCTACCCCTACATTGTGAATGACGTAATTGCCGTCAAGGTCGGCAGCCGCTCCGTAAGTAGTTCCTGCAATCAGTACCGATGCACCGATCAGCGGCTCATTGGTTTTTGTATCGGTTATGGTTCCCCTGATCGTACCAGTCTGTGCCCTGATCGCAATAGAGAAGAAAAGGAGAAGAAAAAATAAACCGATTTTTTTCGACAAGTCTAATTTTTGTGCCACAAATTCAATATAAAATATAAATTTCGTCACAAAGGTCTGTTATAAATGTTACAGACCGGTTACACTCAGGTTACGTTTTTATTAAGATTTTAAGGCAAATAAAAAACGGGGCTGAGGCCCCGCTTCTACTGATTTATAGTGAATTGAATCAATATCTTTTTTTGTTTTTTTGTTTTTTTCCGGCAAACTCAGGTTTGGCTTTCCAGTTTCCTGACTTCTCGGCCTCCTGTGCCCACTGCACGATCAGTTTCCGGTCTTCAATATACATCCCCCGAAAGGAGTTAACCACCTTGTTTGCAACCTCTTCAGGTACCTCAAAGAAGGAAAAACTTTTCAACAGATCAATACGTCCAATCGGCACTTTGCCCTTTACATTGTCGTTGATAAAACCCATGAGGGTGGCCGGATTCACATTATCCATTTTGCCCACGTTGATAAACAACCGGGCATATCCCTTTTCTGCCTTACGGGACCCATTCTCCTGCCTTTCTCCTCTTTTTGTACGTGATTCATCGCGTCCCCGTCTGGACAAGTATTCCTGCGGTTCTTCAATTTCTTCTGCCTGCTGATAATACTCAATCAAACGATTAAATTCAAGAGAAACAATCCGTTTAATAATATCTTCCTTTTCCAGCCATTCCAACTTGCGAAAAATTGAAGGAAGTAAAAGTGCAATCTCCGCTTCGTTTACTTTTACTTTTTCAATTTTGTCGACAAAGTTGAAAAGCTGCTTTTCACAAATCACATCGCCCTTTGGAATTTCGCGTTTTTCAAATTGCTTATTAATCAGTTTTTCTATCTGTGCAATTTTCCCTTTTTCCTTTGTATGGATGATGGAGATAGATGTTCCCGTCTTGCCAGCCCTGCCCGTTCTCCCGCTGCGATGGGTGTAAACCTCGAAATCATCGGGTAGTCCGTAATTGAGGATGTGTGTCACATCGTCCACATCCAGTCCGCGAGCAGCAACATCTGTCGCCACCAGCAGCTGGAGATTGTGATTTCTGAATTTGGCCATCACCAAATCACGTTGTGCCTGTGAAAGATCGCCATGCAGTGAATCCGCATCATATCCATCCTGCAAAAGCTTGTCTGCAATTTCCTGGGTCTCTTTTCGTGTACGACAGAAGATAATGCCGTAAATATTGGGATAATAATCCACAATGCGTTTCAAAGCGAGATACTTGTCTTTGGCATGCACCATGAAATAAAGGTGTCGCACATTTTGTGCCCCTTCATTCTTCCGGCCGATGGTGATTTCCATCGGATTCTTCATATACTTCCGTGTGATTTTTTCGATCTCCTTTGGCATGGTCGCTGAGAAGAGCAACATGCTCCGTTCTTCAGGCAAGTAGGAAAGAATCTCATCGATATTTTCCGAAAAACCCATGTTCAGCATCTCGTCGGCCTCATCCAGCACCACGGTATGCACGTCTGCGAGAGAAACAGTCTTGCGTTTGATCAAGTCGATCAGTCTCCCGGGGGTGGCCACAATGATGTGGACTCCTCTTTTCAGGGTACGTATCTGACTCTCGATACTCGATCCCCCATATACCGGAAGGATCTTGATATCGTCCACGTACGTAGAATAATCGGTGAGGTCACCTGCAATCTGCAAACAGAGTTCTCTTGTGGGACACAAGATCAATGTTTGTGGTGACAGCTGTTTGATGTTTATTTTTTGAATGATGGGAATCCCGAAAGCAGCTGTTTTTCCGGTTCCCGTTTGGGCGAGTGCGATGATATCGCGTGTGTTGGCCAGTAACTGCGGAATGACCTCCGTTTGTACGGGCATGGGCTGTTCGAATCCCAACTCTACAATCGCTTGCTGAATTTCAGGGATTACACCCAGTTCTTGAAATGTACTCATTTGTATAAATTATGTTTGTGGGGGTATATTGATCTTTCTCCATACTCCACATTCACAACTTTATAAAGATGAGAGAAAATTCAATGTCTGTCTGTGATTTTTTTGGGATGATGACGATAACCTGTTTCCAATAGAGGATATTAAACCACCTTAAAAAAATCGGCTGCAAAGGTATGAAAATAAATCGGATAAATAAAAATCAGAAGGGATAAAGCAGATATTTTCTCAATAAATTCCTTTTGCCGCTCGTTACCCTGAGTTCCTTCTCCAGATAGTTGTCCACAGATCCATATTTTTGTTTGATGTAATCCACCACATAATTGAGGTAGGACCTGTTGACCGATAACATGGCAGTGACGGCCTCTTGCATTGATTCGGAAAGATTTCTGGCATCAATTTCCGCTTTGGCCGGATCGATATGCTGATTGGAAAGCATGTAGTCCTGTTCCAGCGTATTCTGCGGCACCCCGATGGCATATAAAATAAAATAAGTGGCCATTCCTACACCGTCTTTGCCCAGTGAACCCGACAACAACAAGGGATAATTGCTGTCGTTTGCCAGAAGATCAAACATTTCGGCAAACTGTGTTTTGTGATTCTCCACCAGATTTACATACTCCTCCTGCACATAGCGGATGGCATCGCTGCGGTCGAAATGTTCATCTTTCATCTGTTCATCCAGCTTTCCGGCGTCCATGGGAGCCAGCGGTAAAGCTATTTTTCTGATGGAGGGATGAAGGAGGATGGGGTATTTTCGGGCAGTTCTTTCGGAACGAAAATCAATTACCGTCTTAATTTTCAACCTGCGGATGCGCTCCTGATCATAAAGCGTGGCGTTACTCAGATTTCCCGAACGATAAATCTCACCCCACTTCATCTGCCGGTTGTCAGTGGTAAAATAACCACCAATGTCGCGAAAATTCTTGATATTGTTCATGTCGATAACCCTGTTGGCTACCACACCCGACTGCACTCCGGCTGTACGCAAAATAAAATACTCCCGCAAACCGGAACCCGTGGGATTTACCCTGATTACCTGATCGGTAATACGGGACGTTGCCACCGCGGTAAAGCTGGTAAGGGAACTGTCGGTAAGCGAAGAATAGATATCGATGCTTCCATCCTGATCTGGACTGACCTCCCATTTGAGCAAAAAATCGCCTTCCCGGTCTTTTTCAACCACGGACGTAATCTTTACTGTCGACATACAGGAGTAGGTCAGAAAAATCAGCAAGCAAAAAGATAATATAGAATATAGTTTCTTCACCTTACCAATATATTGGAACAAAAGTATAAAAACTTTGTTCTACAAAAAGCGATAAAAAAAACTATTAACAATATATAATTATTCGTTTTTCTTTTTAATACTTCATTTTTAGGTTGATTGGGGTCATTTTGGAATAAACATTGTATTGTGGATAACTTGTGAAGGAATTGTAGAAAGAATTTGATAATTTATTTTTTTTTATTCAAAGACAATTTTGGAATAAAAATATTTTGCATATCCGCAAATTTATTAAGTATTTTTTACGGCAAAGTTTCCATTGCTTTTCAACAGACCAATAGGGAAGGTGACGGAATAATTTATTAACTTTGTCGGTTGTAAACAGCAGTTGAAAACTTTTATATATTGCTGATTACGAATATAAAAAGAAATAAAAGTCTGTTGAAAACAAATGATATTCTTCCCTTCTTTTTTCATAACGTATTTCAAAGAAATTGTAAAATAAATTAATCAACAGTTTCAACAGGCAATCATAATCACCATATTTCTTTTTTACTATTAAAACTATATATATAATAAATGAATTATGACAAAAGAAGAAATTATTCAAAATATAAACCTTCTAAGGAAAGAAAAAAATGCCATTATTTTGGCGCATTATTATCAGGAGTCTGATATACAGGATATCGCTGATTTTGTAGGTGATAGTCTAGCACTGGCACAGTGGGCAGCAAAAACCAAAGCAGACATTATTGTATTGTGTGGTGTACATTTTATGGGCGAGACAGCAAAAATTTTGAGTCCCGAGAAGCGGGTATTCATTCCCGATCTCATGGCAGGTTGTTCTTTGGCTGAGAGTTGTCCTGCAGATGAGTTTGGTAAATTTGTACACGCACATCCCGATCATACCGTGATTTCCTATGTGAATACGACTGCTGCAGTGAAAGCATTGACCGATATTGTGGTCACTTCCACCAATGCGAAGCAGGTAGTTGAGTCGCTTCCGGCAGATGAAAAAATAATTTTCGGGCCCGATAAAAATTTGGGTGACTACATCAACAAACTTACCGGGAGAAATATGTTACTCTGGGATGGTGTTTGCCATGTACATGCTCAATTTTCTTTAGAAAGAATCCTGGCACTCAAAAAGGAATACCCTGATGCTCTGTTGCTTGCACATCCCGAATGTCCAAGGTATCTGTTGGAAGTAGCCGATCATGTGGGCTCCACCTCATCTATTTTGAAATTTGCCACATCCTCTGAGAATAAGCAGTTTATCGTGGCCACCGAAGCAGGTATACTGCATCAGATGCAGAGGGAAAACCCTGATAAGTTATTTATTCCAGCTCCACCTGAAGATTCCACCTGTGCTTGCAACGAATGTTTCTATATGAAAATGAATACACTGGAAAAATTGTATTTGTGTCTTAAAAATGAAAAACCTGAAATTTTTGTGGAGGAAGAAATAAGGCAGAAAGCAGTGAAACCCATTGAACGCATGTTGGAAATATCTGCCCGTCACGGGTTGTAATGGATCTTTGGGAGGCTGGACATCCTATGAATTGATAAACTGATGCCTTTTTCATACCTTTGCACCGCGAAAAAAAATTAGAAATATCTGCTTTGTTTACTGCCCTGAACGGGGGGTACTTGTAGCGAAGCGGTCTTAAACTTTTAATCCAATGGCTCTTCAGTGTGGTATCGTGGGACTTCCCAATGTGGGTAAATCAACCCTTTTCAATTGTTTGTCGAATGCGAAAGCGCAGGCGGCGAATTTTCCCTTTTGTACCATCGAACCCAACGTGGGTGTGATTACGGTTCCTGATGAACGTCTTACAAGACTGGCTGAATTGGTCCATCCCCAAAAGATCGTTCCCACCACTGTGGAAATTGTGGATATCGCCGGGCTGGTGAAAGGTGCCAGTAAGGGAGAAGGTTTAGGCAATAAGTTTCTGGCAAATATCCGTGAAACAGATGCCATTCTTCATGTCTTGCGTTGTTTCGACGACGAGAATGTCACGCATGTGGACGGACAAATCGATCCGGTCAGGGACAAGGAAATCATTGATGCGGAGTTGCAGCTGAAAGATCTTGAGACTGTGGAATCACGTATAAACAAAGTAGAAAAACAGGCAAAGACTGGAGGGGATAAGGACGCCAAATTGGCTTTTGAGGTATACGCCAGAATTCGTGAAGCACTTTTACGCGGCGAATCGGCAAGAACAGTGAATTTTGATACCAAAGATGAAAAAAAAGCAGCTCAAGGTCTTTTTTTACTTACTGCAAAGCCGGTAATGTATGTGTGCAATGTGGATGAAGCCAGTGCAGTAAGCGGAAATGCATATGTGGAAGCGGTGCGTGAGGCAGTGAAAAATGAAAATGCCCAGATACTTGTAGTGGCAGCAAAAATTGAATCCGAAATAGCCGAATTTGAAACCTACGAAGAGCGACAGATGTTTCTGCAGGAAATAGGACTTGAGGAATCAGGTGTGAACCGTCTTATCAAATCGGCTTACCAGCTACTTAACCTGCAAACTTTCCTCACAGCAGGACCACAGGAAGTACGGGCCTGGACATTCGAAAAAGGATGGAAAGCGCCACAATGTGCTGGCGTGATTCATACCGATTTCGAGAAAGGATTTATTCGTGCCGAAGTAATCAAGTACGTCGATTATGTTGCCTACGGTTCGGAAAATGCCGTTAAAGAGGCTGGTAAAATGAGTGTGGAAGGTAAAGAATACGTGGTGCAGGACGGCGATATCATGCACTTCCGATTTAATGTATGATTTTTTTGTGCATGTTTAATTGCAATAAAATCATTTCGTAAAGATAGCTATGCAAATTACATTGCCGGGAATTACATCTGTTCGGTGAAGTCCTGGGTATCACAGAAGCAAAACTCGAATTGAATGGTTGTACTCGACCACACTTTTTGCGATATCTCCCTTATTGCAGTAATTATTCCTTCCATAAATGACCAGGTATAAAATAAGTGTCTCCATAAGGAATGATTTGAAACTTTTATTTAACTTCGTGGTTAGTTCACAAACAACATCACTACAGATACTTCTATATTGGTTAAGTAGACTTAATGTCTTACCTCTTCAATAGGTTTTGAACAGCCATAAAGATGATGAAAATAAGCTACTTATCCAAATTTTTTATGGTATCTTTTTCAATTAAATTATTGAATCCTAGTAAGTTAATAGATTCTCAACATATTTAAAAATGACTTTCAATTACGACATCATCGTTGTGGGTGCAGGACATGCCGGATGTGAAGCCGCAGTGGCTGCTGCCAACATGGGCTCTGCTACACTGCTCATCACGATGGACATGAACAAAATTGCTCAGATGAGTTGCAATCCCGCTGTGGGCGGTATTGCCAAGGGGCAGATTGTGCGTGAAATTGATGCCTTGGGAGGTCAGATGGGAATTGTGAGCGACAAAACAGCCATCCAGTTTAGGATGCTGAACCGCTCCAAAGGGCCAGCCATGTGGAGTCCCCGAGTACAAAGCGACCGGATGAAATTCATGGAGAGATGGCGTGAAATCATCGAGCACACACCTAGCCTCGACATGTGGCAGGACACGGTGAATGAGCTGGTAATCGACAAAGGATCTGTTACGGGCGTAAAGACCCGCATGGGAGTGCAATTTTCTGCCAAAGCGGTGGTACTCACAAATGGTACTTTTCTGAACGGACTTATCCACATCGGCAAGGTGCAGATTGGAGGCGGACGCATTGGCGAACCAGCATCGTTTGGAATGACCGAACAGTTGCGCGACATGGGCTTCAGAACAGACCGCATGAAGACCGGTACACCCGTAAGGATCGATGCCAGAAGTGTGGACTTCTCTCTTCTTGAAGAACAAAAAGGGGAAGAGGATTTCCATAAGTTCTCCTACTTACCCCAGGCAATGCGTACACTCACCCAGCGCAGTTGCTGGATTGCTTACACCTCGGAGGAGGTGCATGAGGCACTACGTGAAGGGTTGCATGACTCCCCGCTTTACAACGGACAGATAAAAAGCATCGGCCCCCGCTACTGCCCCAGCATTGAGACGAAAATCGTCACCTTTGCCGACAAAACAAGTCACCAGCTTTTTCTTGAGCCGGAAGGTGAAACAACGAACGAATACTATCTCAACGGATTCTCTTCGTCGCTGCCACTGGAGACACAGCTAAAGGCACTACAACGCGTACCGGCCTTCCGGAATGTGCATATATTCCGACCTGGTTATGCCATAGAATATGACTTTTTTGATCCTACCCAGCTCTACCCTACCCTCGAAACAAAACAGGTTAAAAACCTCTTTTTTGCAGGTCAAATCAACGGAACTACCGGCTATGAAGAGGCGGGAGGGCAAGGTATCATGGCCGGTATCAACGCTCACATCAATTGTCACGGCGGAACACCTTTCGTGCTGCAAAGAGATGAAGCATACATCGGCGTGCTGATCGACGACCTGATCACCAAAGGGGTGGATGAACCTTACCGGATGTTCACCTCACGGGCCGAATACCGCATCTTGTTGCGTCAGGATAATGCGGACGAAAGACTGACTCGCAAAGCCGGTGAATTGGGACTCGCTACCAGTGAAAGGCTACAATTGCTTTCCCTAAAAGAGGAGAAAGTGAATGAAATCATCAACTTTGTGAATAATTTCTCCATCAAGGCAGAACGGATCAATCCCTTCCTGGAACGCATCGGTACAGCGTCGCTGAAGCATGGAGTGAAACTACTGGATCTTCTCACCCGTCCCCATATTGATCTTACCCTAATGGCTGGAGAAATTGCCCCACTTAACGAACTACTCCAGACGATATCAGAACGCAGAGAGGAGATCATTGAATCGGCCGACATCAAAATTAAATACAACGGATATATCAAACGAGAGCGGATCATGGCCGACAAGATAAACCGCCTGGAGGATATCCGCATCAAAGATAAATTCAACTACAACGAGATTCAATCGCTATCGACCGAGGCGCGGCAGAAGCTCACCCGGATCAACCCCGAAACCATAGCCCAAGCTGGCAGAATTCCAGGAGTCTCACCCAATGACATCTCCGTTTTACTGGTCCTACTGGGGCGGTAAACGGAGAATGTTTCACGTGGAACATTTTCAAATAAAAATATAAACAGTAAAAATGAGTATCGAAACATTAAGCGCCGCCGTCAGAAACATCCCGGATTTTCCCATTCCCGGTATCCAGTTCAAAGACATCACTACCCTATTCCAATCTTCAGAACATTTAAAAGATCTTTCAGAAATTCTGTTTGAGCGATATCGCGACAGAGGCATTACGAAAGTGGTGGGAATCGAATCGCGTGGATTTTTTATGGGGCCGGCGCTGGCTATTCAATTGGGTGCAGGTTTTGTTCCCGTCCGCAAACCGGGTAAATTACCCTTTGATATAATTGAGGAAACTTACACGAAGGAGTATGGAGAAGACACCATCCAAATACATGCCGACGCATTGGATAAAAACGACGTGGTGCTGATCCACGATGATTTGTTGGCCACAGGAGGTACCATGCTGGCTGCCTACAATCTGATCAGAAAGCTGGGAGTTCAAAAAATTTACATCAATTTCCTGATCGAATTGGAAGAGCTTCAAGGGCGCAGTTTGTTCCCGGAAGAAGTTGAAATAGATACTGTGTTGAAATATTCTATCTAAGCATCTGCTGCAAAAACGCTACCGAAGATGCGATGATCCCGATATTAGAGATCATCAGAACAAATAAGAACTACTCATTTTTGCCCATTCGCAACATAGGGCAAAAATGAGTTTTATTTTGTATTTTTGTTCTACCCAAACGACTCCGATTTTATATGACCGACGAGATTAAAAATACACTGGCCGTTATTCCACATCAACCGGGCTGTTATCAGTTCCTGGATGAAAAGGGGACGGTCATTTACGTAGGGAAGGCAAAAAATTTGAAGAGAAGGGTGTCATCCTACTTCAATAAAGTGCAGGAGCATCCCAAGACAAGAATTCTCGTCAGCAAGATTCAAAAAATAAAATACATTGTCGTCAACAGTGAAGAAGATACATTTCTGCTGGAAAATAATCTGATCAAGGAATTAAGACCGCGCTACAATGTATTGTTGAAAGACGACAAATCTTATCCATCCATCGTGGTGAAAAATGAATTTTTCCCACGGGTCTACAAAACTAGAAATATTGTCAGAGACGGTTCAAAATATTATGGACCCTATACGTCGGTGCAGTCGGTGAATGCCCTACTGGAACTTTTTCGCGGGATCTATAAAGTAAGGACCTGCCGTCTGAATCTTTCGCCCGAAAATATTGCTGCCGGCAAATTCAAGGTCTGTCTCGAATATCATATCAAGCGATGCTCAGGACCTTGTGAAGGACTGCAATCGCTGGAAAGCTATCAAAAAAATATAGGTGAGATCACCGAAATCCTGAAGGGGAATGTTACCTTGATCGAGAAACAGATTGAGGAGAAGATGAAAGAGTTGTCGCAGCAGATGCGGTATGAAGAGGCAAACGAATTGAAAGAAAAATGGATTTTAATTCAGAACTTCAGGGAAAAATCACAAGTAATCAGTAACATAAACTATAATCTGGATGTTTTTTCCATTGAGGAGAACGAAAATGCTGCTTTTATCAACTATTTGCACGTCGTTCACGGTGGGATAAACCAGGCATATACGTTCGAATATCGAAAGAAGCTCGATGAAACGCCAGAGGAGTTACTCGGTATGGGAATACTGGAGATGCGGCAACGTTATGGCAGTGAGTCTAAAGAAGTCATTGTGCCCTTTATGCCGGATCTGAAACTGCAGGGAGTTGAGTTTATCGTTCCACTTCGCGGCGACAAAAAGAGTCTGCTCTCGCTATCAGAAAAAAATGTGAAGCAATACAAAATTGACAAACTGAAGAAATCGGAGATGCTGAATCCCGAACAGCGAACCACCCGAATCTTAAAAACCATGCAAAAGGATCTTCGACTGAAAGAAATGCCCTTGCATATCGAATGTTTTGATAACTCAAATATTCAAGGCACAAATCCGGTGGCAGCTTGCGTGGTCTTCAAAAAAGCCAAACCCTCAAAAAAAGATTACAGACACTTCAATATAAAGAGCGTGACAGGGCCCGATGATTACGCATCGATGCGTGAAATTGTGGAAAGACGCTACTCTCGGCTGCTTAACGAAGGCTCTACCCTACCCCAACTTGTTGTGATTGATGGTGGTAAGGGACAATTGCACGCTGCCGTGGAATCACTCCAGAAAATTGGGCTTTATGGAAAAATTGCCGTGATAGGTATCGCGAAGCGCTTGGAAGAGATTTATTACCCCGGCGACTCAGTTCCACTCTATATCGACAAGAATTCTGAAACGTTAAAATTAATTCAACAACTGCGCGACGAAGCTCATCGGTTCGGTATTACTTTTCACCGACAAAAAAGAAGCAAATCACAACTTGTGTCGGAACTCGACGGAGTGAAGGGTATTGGAGCTGAAACAAAAAAGAAACTGCTCGTCCACTTCAAAAGCATCAAGCGTATAAAAGAAGCAAGCGACGAAGAGATTGCGAAGTTGGTTGGAAAGAGCAAGGCCTCCCTCATCACTACCTGGATCAGGGAAGCTGAAAAGAAAGAAGAGATAGAATAACTTGGTAGGATGATTTACATATGCGATTGCTTATACAAAGGGTGACAGAAGCAGCTGTCGCCATTGGTGGTGAAACAAAAAGCCGTATCGGAAGCGGGTTGTTGCTGTTGCTTGGCATCGAAGCGGAAGATGGTGAAGAAGACATTGACTTTTTGTGTCGGAAAACCGTGAATTTGCGTATATTTGACGATGCAAACAGGGTGATGAACAAATCGGTTTTGGAGACTGAAGGCGAGATCCTGGTCGTCTCTCAATTCACACTTCATGCGAGTACGAAAAAAGGAAACCGTCCTTCTTACATTCGGGCAGCCAAACCGGAAATATCGGTGCCATTGTACCATGATTTTTGCCATAGCTTGTCTGCTTCACTGGGAAAGCCGGTGCAAACAGGTGAATTTGGGGCTGACATGCAGGTACACCTGGTGAACGACGGCCCGGTTACCATCTGGATCGACTCCAAAAACAAGGAATAAAATCGGAGGAGAAGATATGACAATTCAGGAAGCACAACAACAGGTAGACCAATGGATTCAGCTATATGGTGTTCGCTATTTCAGCGAACTCACCAACATGACTCTGCTCATGGAAGAAGTGGGTGAATTGGCGCGCATCATTGCACGAAAATACGGAGATCAGTCCTTCAAGGAGTCTGATTTATCGAAAGACCTCCCCGATGAGATGGCCGACGTACTTTGGGTGCTGCTTTGCCTGGCAAACCAAACAGGTGTAAACCTGGAGGATGCACTGGAAAAGAATATCGAAAAGAAAACAACAAGGGATGCTACTAGGCATCTGAATAACAGTAAGTTAAAATAAATAACACTGCAGCACTCTCATCCTTGTAGCAGCTTGGCTTCATTCTATGAACGATATAAATTGAAACTTTAATACCCATAAAAATGGAATCAGATCAATATGCAAAAGCCCTCGGGAGTCACCCGCTAAAAATGACAGACAATGAAGTAACGGAAAATGTAAACCGGATCATCGCAGAAAAATTTGAAGAGTACAACACAAGGGAGGTTTATAAAAAGATATATGGCTGTATCGACCTCACCACACTCAACACGACCGACACCAAAGAAAGTGTCTGGCAATTTGTGGAACAGGTGAACCGTTTCGACGGCTCCACGCCAGAACTGGATAATGTGGCTGCCATCTGCGTCTACCCTAATTTTGCACACGTAGTGAAGGACGCATTGACCGCCGATGTTAAAATTGCAGCTGTATCGGGAGGGTTCCCTGCCTCACAAACCTTTTTGGAGGTGAAAATAGCCGAAACAGCGTTGGCCGTGAGCGACGGTGCCGACGAAATTGACGTGGTGCTCAATGTAGGACTCTTCCTGGGAGAAGAGTATGAAGAGATGTGCGAGGAACTAACCGAAATAAAAGAGGCCTGCAAACATGCCACCCTCAAGGTTATTCTGGAAACAGGTGCCTTGAAAACCGCTGCACAGATACACAATGCTGCGATACTCTCACTCTACTCGGGGGCCAATTTTTTGAAGACCTCTACCGGAAAAGGATATCCGGGTGCAACCCCCGAGGCAGTGTATGTGATGTGTCACGCCATCAAATCTTATTATGAAAAGACTGGGACGAAAGTGGGCCTGAAGGTCGCCGGTGGTGTTTCGTCTACCGCCGATGCCGTCAAGTACTATACACTCGTGAAAGAGCTGCTGGGAGAAGAATGGTGCAACCCTACCCTCTTCCGGGTAGGAACAAGCAGGCTGGCTGGAACACTTTTGTCTGAAATAAATCCCCTGTAAATCAAGGAAAAAACAGTTTGTATGAAAGAACATGTACTGGCTGCTGCGATGGGTCTGCTGTCGCTGACCTGTCTACAGGCACAAGAAAGCAGAATGACATCCTCATTGCGCCAGCTTCCCTACTGGCAGGATATGAATGTGGTGCAAGTCAACAAAGAATACCCACGCACGCAATTCATGACTTTCGACAGCAAACAGGATGCTTTGCAGACCCGATTTGAAGAAAGCAAATATTATCGGTCACTCAATGGAACATGGAAGTTTTTCTATGTGGATGGTTATAAGAAACTTCCTGAAAACATCACCGACTCAACCGTGACACTCACGGGATGGAAAGATATCAAAGTACCCGGTAACTGGGAGTTACAGGGCTTTGGTACCCCCATCTATGTTAACCACCCCTATGAATTTGTGGAACGTGATCCGACAACCCGTTTCCCGAAAATGGCCCCACCCTATCTGCCGGAGCAGAATCCTGTCGGTGTGTATCGTCGGGAGATTGAGATCCCAGAAGATTGGAGTGAGAGAGAGATTTTCCTCTGCATCGACGGAGCCAAATCGGGCGTATATCTGTACATCAATGGGAAAGAGGTGGGTTACAGTGAAGATTCCAAAACCACTGCAGAGTTTCGCATCAGCAAGTATGTGAAGCCGGGTAAGAACACACTCGTATTAAAGATATTTCGCTGGAGTACAGGATCATACCTCGAATGTCAGGATTTCTGGCGCATAAGTGGTATCGAAAGGGATGTTTTCTTGTGGTCACAGCCCAAGAACTCGTTGCGTGATTTCAGGGTAAAATCTACGCTCGAAGACAACTACAAAGATGGCATTTTTGAACTGGAGGCCACGGTTGCCAATTACCTCACGGGAGTCTCCGAAGCAAATGTCGGCTATGAACTGCTGGATGCGTCGGGAAAAACAATTCTATCAGGCAGGAAACAGGTGAGCATGCAAAGCAACGGCCAAAGTGCGGTCTGTTTCAATGCCACCTTGCCCGATGTGGCTACCTGGATGTCGGAGCAACCCAACCTGTATAAACTGTTGATTACGGTTATTCGCGAAGGGGATGATACAGGGGAAGTGGTCCCCTACCCTGTCGGTTTCCGTCGTTTCGAAATTAAAACTGTACAAACGGGAGAGCGTAGAGACCGCTTGTTTTTGGTGAATGGTCAGCCCATCAAGTTCAAGGGAGTCAACATCCACGAAACAAACCCAAAAACAGGTCACTACATGACGGAAGAGATTATGAGGAAGGATTTCGAACTCATGAAACTGCACAACATCAACACGGTTCGCCTGTCTCATTACCCGCAATCGCGTCGTTTTTATGAGCTCTGCACCGAGTTTGGATTGTATGTATACGACGAAGCGAATATTGAATCACATGCCATGTACTACGGACAGGAATCACTCTCTAAGCAGCCCGAGTGGGAACAGGCTCACATGGACCGAACCGTGAACATGTTCGAAAGAAACAAGAATCATCCCTGCGTGGCGATCTGGTCTCTGGGAAATGAAGCAGGCAATGGTATTAATTTCTTCCACACTTATAAATTTCTGAAAGACCAGGAACGCAATTTCATGAACCGGCCGGTGAATTACGAGCGAGCCCTGTGGGATAATAACACCGACATGTACGTACCCCAGTACCCGAGTGCCACATGGCTGGAGGAAATAGGCAAAAAGGGGAGCGACAGGCCGGTAATACCATCCGAGTATTCGCATGCCATGGGGAACTCCAATGGAAACATCGATATCCAGTGGGAAGCCATTTACAAATATCCGAATCTGCAGGGCGGGTATATCTGGGACTGGGTAGACCAGGGAATGGAGGCAAGCGATGAAAATGGAAGGCTGTACTACAAATATGGTGGTGACTACGGAACAAACATACCCAGCGACGGTAATTTTCTCATCAACGGACTGGTAGATGCAGGAAGAATCCCCCACCCTGCCTTGGTTGAGGTGAAATATGTACACCAGAACTTTGCTTTCGAGGCCGTCGATCCCTCAGCCGGTATTTTCCGGGTTATCAACCGACAGTACTTCAGCAATAGTGACAACTACATTTTCCGTTATACCATTACCGGAAATGGGGAAAAAATATCTGAAGGAATACTTCCTGTCTCTCTTTTACCCCAACAGTCTGCTGAGGTAAGCATCACAATTGCTCATCTGAAACCCAAACCAGGTACAGAATACTTTGTCAATTTCGAAGTAGTGCAAAAAGAAACTGAACCGCTTATTCCGGCAGGGTATATCGTGGCGATGGAGCAGTTCGAGTTGGGCATTCACACTGCCAAACAAATATACAGTGACCCATCGGACTACCCCTCCCTGCACGTGAATGATACCGGGAATGGGATCCGTGTCACCTCACCTCGTCTGCAGTTTATATTCGACAAGTCAAAAGGAATGGTCACGTCATACAAAGTGGATGGTACCGAATATTTCGACAAAGGTTTTGGGGTACAACCCAACTTTTGGCGGGGACCGAACGACAACGACTATGGCAATGGAAACCCCAACCGGCTGCAGGTGTGGAAGCGATCGAGTAAAGAGTTTCACGTCACCGAGGTAAAGGGTTACCCTGAAGGGACGTATATCATCGTGGAGACAACTTATCTGCTCGCTGCCGGTAACCTTTACCTGGTAAAGTACAGGATTCATCCCTCCGGAATTGTAAAGGTTGATGTCGCTTTCCGTTCCACCGACATGGAAGAAAAGGAGGCTGCAGCCTCCGAAGCTACCCTGACAGCTACTTTCTCTCCGGAAGCATCTACTGCACGCAAGAGCACAGCTGGGTTGGAGGTGCCTCGCATAGGAGTTCGTTTCCGTTTGCCAACAGATATGAATGGTGTTTCTTATTTTGGCAGGGGACCGGGTGAAAATTATATCGACCGTGCCTCCGGATCGAAGGTCGGCCTCTACAAAACCACTACCGATGAGATGTATGTCCCCTACACTCGGCCACAGGAAAACGGTCACAGAACAGATACCCGCTGGGTATCGCTTACTGGGACTAAAAAAGGGATTCTGGTAGTTGCCGACAGCACAATCGAATTCAACGCATTACGCAACAGCGTGGAAGATTTTGATGCGGAAGAGGCCTCGCACCGTCCTTATCAATGGAATAACTTCAGCAGCGAGGAAATTGCTGCCCGATCTGATGAAAAAGCCCGAAATAGACTTCCCCGTCAAACTCACCTCAACGACGTAATTCCACAGGATTTTGTAGAAGTGTGCATCGATCTGAAACAGCAAGGTGTGGCAGGGTACAACAGCTGGGGTGCACGCCCCCTACCCGAGTACAGCCTGCCGGCAAACAGGGATTATCACTGGGGATTTACTCTGGTACCCATTAACAAGGAGGAAGAAATAGCAGTAAAAGCTATTTTGAAATATTAATATCCGGTGACACCGTGAGGCAATGGAAGTGGCCGGCTCCGATGGAGTCGGCTTTTTTTTGGGGGGGGTAATATGACATTTCGTCTTCTTTTTTACGCATTTTCATATGATATCAGCTAAAAGTAGGCCATTTTGTCACCTTTCTGACTCTCAAAAACCTGTTTTTCGATACGGCACAACCTTTGATTATTTACAGTTGTGACTAACTGAATAACGAAATAAACTAAAAACGAAAGGAAAATAATTATGACTATCATCAGACGAACAAACAATTGGTTGCCGAGTGTTTTCAATGATTTTTTCGGCAATGAATGGATGGAACAGGGCAACAAATCGGCACCTGCAATCAACATTCAGCAGAACGAAAACGGATTTACAGTGGAAGTAGCCGCTCCGGGCATGACAAAAGAGGATTGCAATGTGAGGATCGATGATTCGAATAACCTTGTGATTGCATTCGAGAAAAAGAATCAGACAGAAGATAAAGACAAAAAAGGGTCCTACCTGAGACGTGAATTTTCCTATACGCAATTTCAAAGGAGAATGATTCTCCCCGATCACGTGGAAAAGGATAAAATCACAGCAAAAGTAGAGAACGGAGTTCTGACTGTTGACATCCCTACCGTCAGCGAAGAAAAGACTCCAACGACCAGACTTATTGAGATTCAATAAGCAGAAAAGAATGGAAAATGACCAATATCACTCCCCTCTCGGAGTGATATTTTTTTAATAACGTCGTTCTTTCACATACGCCAGGAAAAGACGCATCAACGATTTGATCTCGCTATTGAATGAAAAATTGGTGATGATGCTCTCTGCCTCTTCCAAAAAATCATTCATTCTATCATAGGCATATTGCACGCCGTGGTGATCACGGGCAAAAGCAAGTATTTTCGTTATATTGGCTTCACTGTAATTGCGTGAAAAAATGAGCTGCTTCACCTCATCAGCCAAAGTCTGTGGAGCATGCTGCAATGCGTAAATCAGCGGCAGTGTAATCTTTCCTTCCTTGATATCGTTGCCTGTGGGTTTCCCGACATCGGTATGGTAATAATCGAAGATATCGTCCCTGATTTGAAAGCAAATGCCGAGTAGTCCGCCAAGTCGACTGAACTGAGAGATCAACTCTTTATCGGCTCCTCCGGTAATGGCACCGATGGTGATGCTGGCACGCATCAGGGAAGCCGTTTTTTTGTCGATGACTTCGAAATAGGCATCCTCATCCACAATGACTTCTTGTGCAAGTGAATACTGATTCAACTCGCCCTCAGAGAGGTTTTGACCCAGTTCAGCGATGATGCCTACGATACCCAGATCATTAGTTTTCACGCTCTCCATCAGCGCGGTGGACAACAGGTAGTCACCAATCAGCACGGCTTTGGTGTTATCGAATACGGCGTTAACCGATTCCTTACCGCGACGGGTTTCCGATTTATCAATCACATCATCGTGTACCAGTGTGGCCGTGTGTAACAACTCTACTGTAACGGCACCGTGGTAAGTCTCCGGTAGAATCCGACCACAAGCTTTGGCTGTTAAAAGTACCAGCATGGGCCTCAGTCGTTTTCCGCTTGTGTTAAACACATAGGTGATCATCTCTGCCACTCTTGGATTGTAACTTTTTACCGATTCACGGAAGTATTTATCGAAAAGGAGAAGCTCATCCTGCAGAAAATCCTGTATTATCTTACTCTGATCCATTACACCTAATTAATGACTTACAAAAGTAAAAATAATTCTCCTGTTCGCAACAAATATTTGTAACTTTACATTATGAACAAAAATAAACTCTTCCTTCTCGACGCATACGCCCTTATTTACAGATCGTATTATGCTTTCATAAAGAACCCGCGCATCGATTCGAAGGGTAGAAATACCTCCGCCATATTCGGATTTATCAATACACTGGAAGAAGTATTGCGCAAAGAGGACCCCTCCCATATAGCCGTTGCATTCGATCCTGCCGGACCCACTTTTCGTCACACAGCATATGAACACTATAAAGCACAGCGGGAGGTGACACCCGAAGTGATTAAATTTTCGGTTCCTATCATCAAAAATATTATCAGGGCATACAACATGCCGGTGCTTGAAGTTCCCGGTTATGAAGCAGATGATGTGATTGGCACCATTGCCAAAAGGGCCGACAAAGAACGGTTTGATGTTTACATGATGACTCCCGATAAAGATTATGGGCAGCTTACAGAGTCTCATATCTTCGTGTATAAGCCCAGATACGGCAGCAACGAATTTGATTTGCTGGATGATAAAAAGGTGATGGAAAAGTATCAGATTGATCATCCCTGCAAAATGATCGATTTGCTTGGGTTGATGGGGGATGCTTCCGACAACATACCCGGCTGTCCCGGCGTAGGTGAAAAAACGGCCATCAAGCTTTTGAATGAGTTTGGTTCCATAGAAACCCTGCTGGAGAACAGCCACCAGCTGAAAGGGACCTTGAAAACCAAGATTGAAGAGCACAGTGAGCAGATACGTTTCTCCAAGTTTCTGGCCACCATCAAAACAGATGTCCCCATTGGGGTAGTGGAGGATGATTTTCTACGGAGAGACATCGATGAGGAAGCCATCAAAGCGATTTTCGAAGAGTTTGAATTTCGTACCCTCCTCACCCGGGTATTAAAGCAGGAGCCGGTAAAAATCGCAACGAAAGTACCCGTACAAGGAGATTTGTTTGCTCTGTTCGATGAGGCGGAATCGCTTCAGGAAGCTGAACCGGAGAAAGATGTGACATCGCTGTTGCCGTCCGATTTCAGCGATATCCATACCACACCTCATCGATACAGCATGGTGGAGATAGAAGATGAGATGATCGCCTTGAGCAAGGTGCTGTCTGAACAACAATCTGTCTGTTTCGACACAGAAACCACGGGTGTGGATCCGTTATTAAGTGAGTTGGTGGGTCTTTCCTTTGCTTTCAATGAAGGGGAAGCCTTTTATGTCCCTGTTTCGGCCGATCGCGAAGTAGCAAATCGGCAGGTGGCAATTTTTCGTCCTTTTTTTGAAGATGAAAAAATAGAGAAAGTAGGCCAAAATATCAAGTACGACATCCTGGAACTCAGAAATTATGGTATCCGCGTGCAGGGCCCGCTCTTCGACACCATGATTGCACACTACCTGCTCAACCCGGAGCTCCGGCACGGTATGGATTACATGGCAGATATCTATTTGAAATACAAAACCATTCACATTGAAGAACTGATTGGCGCAAGAGGGAAAAACCAGGGAAACATGCGTGATGTAGACCCGGCCATCGTGACAGACTATGCTGCCGAAGATGCAGACATCACGCTGAAGTTGAAGCATATACTGGAGAAAGAAATCCATGCTCACCAGCTCGACCAGCTCTATTATGAAATTGAGGCACCCCTGGTATATGTGCTCGCAGACATGGAATGGACAGGCGTACGCCTGGATCTGCAGGCACTCAACGAACTTTCGGTACAATATACCGAAGAATTGATGCAGATTGAAAAGGAAATCACCGCGATGGCGGGTACCGAGTTTAACATTAACTCTCCCAAACAGATTGGAGAGGTGCTGTTCGACAGGATGAAAATTGCGGATAAGCCGAAGAAAACAAAAACTGGTCAGTATAAAACCAGCGAGGAAGAGCTCGAGAAAATGCGGTCAAAGCATCCTATCATTGGTAAAATATTGGAACAAAGAGGGCTGAAGAAACTTTTAAGTACCTATGTCGATGCATTTCCCCTGCTCATCAATCCTCTTACCGGTAAAATACACACTTCCTTCAATCAGACTGTGGCCGCGACGGGGCGATTGAGTAGCACTAACCCAAACCTGCAGAATATCCCGATCCGTGATGACCGCGGTAGGGAGATGCGCAAGGTGTTCATTCCGGACGAAGGGTGTTTGTTTGTTTCTTCTGACTATTCACAAATAGAGTTGCGCATCATGGCGCACCTGAGTGGCGACCGCAACATGGTGGAAGCATTCAACAAAGGACAGGACATTCACGCTGCCACTGCTGCTAAAATCTTCAAGGTTCCACTGGAAGAAGTCACGGGAGACATGAGAAGAACAGCCAAGACGGCCAACTTCGGGATTATTTACGGTATTACTCCCTTCGGCTTGTCTGAGCGCCTCACTATCTCACGCACCGAAGCGAAAGAGCTGATCGATGAATATTTCGCCACTTTTCCCGATGTAAAAAAATATATGGACGAGAGCATTGATAGGGCGCGTTCTCACGGTTACGTGGAGACGATTTTCGGTAGAAGACGCTACCTCTCCGACATCAGTTCCGGCAACGCCACAGTGCGTGGCTATGCAGAACGCAACGCCATCAACGCCCCCATACAGGGAAGCGCGGCAGATATCATCAAGATGGCGATGATACGGATTTTTAAGCGGCTCGAGAAGGAACAAATGCGTTCGAAAATGATTCTTCAGGTACACGATGAGCTTAACTTCAACGTCGTTCCTGAGGAACTGCCCAAACTGCGGGAGATCGTGACAACAGAGATGGAGCATGCCTGCACACTGCAGATTCCGTTAAAAACGGATCTGGGAGTGGGGGAGAACTGGCTTGTAGCACATTAGCACACTGGAACATTAAATCGTAAGTTTGATGCTCGACGGATTGGCAGAATATGGGTATTGGGGGCTATTGTTGGCATCCTTTCTGGCAGCAACCATCCTGCCCTTCAGCTCGGAAGTAGTTTTTGCCGCACTGATAGCAGCAGGAATGGATATTTGGACCAGCATCCTGTACGCTACCGCTGGGAATGCCTTGGGGGGAGCCACCTGCTATTACTTGGGAAGGATGGGAAAAACGGAATGGCTGGAGAGGTGGTTCAAGATAAAGCCTGCAAAGATTGAAAAGACCATTGAATGGATGTCTGGAAAAGGTGCGGTGATGGGTTTTTTTGGATTTATGCCCGTTGTAGGTGATGTGATGCTTGTGGCATTGGGATTTATGCGTGCCAATATACCAGTGGCGATGTTAACCATGACCGCCGGGAAGTTTTTGCGCTATTTGCTGATTGGATTTGGTACAGACAGGATTATTTTCTGGTTTTGAATTTAAATTTATATGACGATTCTTTTTCACGAAATAGTATATGGCCCGGTGCACAGCAGGAGAATGGGGAGTTCATTGGGTGTGAACCTACTGCCTTATGACGGTAAATGCTGCTCGTTCGATTGTATCTACTGCGAATGTGGTTTTAACAAGGATTTCCGCACTAAATCGAAATTGCCAACAAGAGAGCTGGTGAAGGCAGCCCTGGAAGATAAGCTGAAATCGATCCTTGAAGAGGGAGTAAAGCTTGATGTGATTACTTTTGCCGGAAACGGTGAGCCGACCATGCATCCCGAATTTGGTGAAATCATTGCTGATACCATCGAAATACGTGATCAGTATTATCCTGAAACGGGGATAAGCGTACTCTCAAATGGCATGCATATTGCAAAAAATAGTGTCTTTGAAGCATTGAGAAGGGTGGACAATCCCATTTTGAAACTGGATTCCGCTTTCGACAGAACCGCCCGGCTGATAGATCGTCCCAATGCTCCATCCTATTCTGTGGAAAAACAGGTGGCACAATACAAAAAATTTCAAGGTAATTTCATCCTCCAGACCATGTTCCTGAAAGGGATATTTGAAGGGAAAGAAATAGACAACACCACAGAAGAGGAGGTTTCAGCCTGGTTAGCGCTCGTTAGAGAGCTTCAGCCGCGTGAAGTGATGATCTATACCATTGATCGGGAAACAGCTGCCAGAGGGCTTGAAAAGGTCCCTCTGGCAGTCCTGCAGAATATTGCTGTACGTGTAGCGGAATCAGGCATCAAAACCAATGTGGCAGGATAGTGATTCATACCGGCCATACAAGACATCATATGTATCCTGTCTTTTCTTGTCGGGTTTATAAAAAGTAAGATCACCCTGTGCAAGCCTTGCTTGTGCTTCTTCCACTGAATGGAAAACATGGGCCGCCACAGCAGCGTTCATAGCCGCCCCCAGTGCACCAGACTGCTGTGCAGCAGCCACTTTTATGGTTACTCCCATGACATCGGAGAGAGTCTGCATTACATAAGGAGATTTCAGTGAAATTCCCCCCACAGCGATTACCTCTTCCACCTTCACTCCTTCTTTTTTCAAATGTTCCATAATGGCACGAGATCCGAAGGCAGTCGCTTCCACCAGGCTCTTAAATATCTGCGCGGGAGTGGTGCCCAATGTAATTCCAGTAAGGGCACCCTTCAGTGTTTGGTCGGCGAATGGGGAACGGCGTCCATTCAGCCAGTCATTGGCGACCGGATCCGAAACTGTCAATGGCAGTTTCTCTGCCTGTTCAGTCAGTTTTGGCAATATCTGTGCCGTTGCCTCCGCTCTTTGTTCCAACGGCAACAGGTTTAACGACCAGGCGAGCATTTCTTTCCACCAGGCGTACACATCTCCGAAAGCAGATTGACCGGCTTCAAGGCCGATCAGGCCGGGAATTACCGATCCATCCACTTGACCGCTGATACCGGTGACCGTCTTTTTACCGATATCTTCCCTCGGGGTGACTACAATATCACAGGTGGAGGTGCCGATGATCTTGACCATCGTGTGCGATTTAATGCCTGCGCCGATTGCGCCAGCGTGAGCATCCAGAATACCCACCGCTACCTCTATTCCTTCGGGCAATCTGAGTCGCTCTGACCACTCTTTGGTAAGTTTGCCTGCGGAAGTATCGCTCGTGTGTGTTTTATGGTTCAAATGACCCGCAAAGCGGTCGAGTAGGGGATCCAGCTCAGAGAAGAACTCCGGTGACGGGTATCCTCCCCATTCGTCCGCCCACATTCCTTTGTGTCCTGCGGCGCAACGGCTTCTTTTCACTTGCTCCGGCTTGAGATTGCCGGTAAGAAGCGCCGGCATCCAGTCGCAATGTTCGATGAGGGAATAAGCCTTTTCCCGAATCCTATCATCGGCTCTGAGCAAATGCAATGCCTTTGCCCAAAACCACTCCGACGAATAAATCCCTCCTGAACGGGTGGTAAAATCTGTCTTCCATGAATGGGCAAGTCTGTTTATCTCATCCGCCTCTCTGATGGCAGTATGATCTTTCCACAGGACGAACATTGCATTCGGATTATCTGCATACTCCGGCAGAAGAGCCAGTGGCATTCCCTCACGATCTGTGAGACACGGAGTACTTCCTGTAGTATCAATGCCCATCGCTACAATGTTTTCTCTTTCGGCGACTGTCAATTGATTCACAGTGCCAAGAATTGCCTCTTCAAGCGAATCGATATAATCCTGCGGATGCTGGCGATACCGATTGGCCGAAGGATCGCAATACAGACCTTTTTTCCAGCGGGGATAAAAGGCTGTATAAGATGCTGCCTCACTGCCTGTGGTGCAGTTTACAACCAGTGACCGACAGGAATCCGTACCATAATCAATTCCGATAACTAATTTGTCCATAATGATTTTATTTTCCGTTTCCCAGTTCTTTACTCCGCGCGATGGTAAAACTATACAAAGTAATGATTATAAACGCGATGGCCGGAATCCAATAAGCAAATTTAATGCTTCCTGCCTGATCAGAGAGGATGCCCTGCAACTGCGTAAGAAGCGCTGCTCCCGCGATAGCCATGACCATGCCTGAACCGGCTATCTTGGTATCCTCTCCCAGTCCTCTCATTCCCAATCCGTAGATGGTGGGGAACATGGCTGACATGCATCCTGAAATTCCCATCAGCGCATAAACACCAGTAAATCCTTCTCCGTAGATCGTCAAAAATGAACAGATTACTGCCAGAATACCTAGGCCTGACAGAATATTGACCGGTCGGGTATATTTCATCAGCCAGGTAGAGATGAAACGTCCGAACACAAACAACACCAGTGAAAGAATATAATAGGTTGCTCCGGCCTGTTCCGACGTACGGGGCAACAATTCATTCAGGCCCAGAAATTCGCTCAGCGCATAGAAACCTCCAGCCAAGGGTTCCACTCCGCGCAACGCATCGATGATTGTTTCCTGCGAAGGATTATCACCCAGACTTGCAATCACCGTGTCGAAATCGAGCTGCTGCATCGCATATCGAATGATGAACGACCAGACTGCAATCTGTGCTCCAACATAGAAAAACTGTGCGAACACTCCCCACATGTAGTTCCTGTTCTTTTTCAAACGACCCCAGGTGGCTTTCAGATTCAGGCTTTTATCATCATCCTGCGCCTTAGGCATCGTGGTAAATAATATCAGAAGAAAGAGCACCAGCATGATCAGTCCCAGAATCATATAGGCAGTAGTGACTGCATTTAGTTCTCCGTTCTGTATGGAAACAAGTTCCGGAGTGCTAATTGCCTCTCTCTGTGAAGCGGTCATGGTATTGAGTTGAGACAACACGAATATCTGGCTCACCAAAACGCCGGTAAGGGCACCAAAAGGGTTAAAGGATTGGGAGAAATTGAGTCGCCTGGTCGCGGTAGCCGGATCACCCAGAGAATAAACATACGCGTTAGTCGATGTTTCAAGGACCGACAGACCGGCGAAAAGCACGAAGATTGCAAACAGATAGGTTGCAAAACTCAGCGGTGAACTGATGTTATTGGCGAGCATGGCAGGATAGAAGAGAAGGTTACCGAAGATGCATAACCCCAGGCCAAGCAACACACCCGATTTGTAAGTATGCTTTTTGATAAAGATGGCACCCGGTAATGCGAAACATCCGTAACCCAACAAATAACAGACTACCTGTATCCAGGCTGTTTGCGTGTCGTTCATGCTCATGATACGCTTGAAAGCCGCCAGCATGGTGTCAGTCATGTTATTGGGAACTGCCCAAATGAAAAAAAGTGAAGTAAGCAGGATAAATGGAAAGAGGATCCCTGTAGGGACCAGGCGATGTTTTTCTACATTTGCATTCATATTGTTTTTTGTCAGTGCTAGTTAAAAATATTTTTTACTTTCTCCAGGTTCACACCAAATAGTTTTTCTGAAATAGGGGAGAGATCGGTTTCATCTCCTACGAAATGGTATACATTGTGTTTGTGAGAAAGTGATTCGCCCGGTTTAAGGAAGGCTGCAAGCGAACTGCTCTCCAGTTCGAGAAATGGCCCCATGATGCTTCCGTCCTCCAACGGTCCGTCGTTGTATGCATTGAGCGCGTCTCCTGTCAGCGGATCTTTCTCCGGATTCCATTCCTGGTTCAGGTAGGTGGCTTCGGGGTCCACATCGAATGTGACAATGGTTAGTCGTTTTGAAATAGGATCATAGTTTCCTGCAAGTGTGGTTGTCCGCTTTGCATTCATGCCAAGCTTCCCTCTTGCCTTTCCATCTGTTTTAAAATAAAGGACTCCGTTTTCGTTGATCAACCGGTCGGCTGGAATTTCACCAAAATAATCGGAGGTGACCACCCGGCCCAGACTGCTTTCTTCGCCGCTGTGGTAAGGGATTACCGTCACCGCTGAGTCGGACGGGATGAACATGTCGAGCATCCAAATGCAGACTGTACCTGTCTCGCGCGTCCACTCATAATCGTTTTGATTGGTAATCCTGTTTTCGGTTGCATAAGCCACAGCGTGTACATTATTTGGAATTATTATGCCCAGTGATGTGGCAATCTCACTCTCCGTAACAAGCGATACGGTACGTTCTGCTGCAATATGCAGATTATTTCCAAGGTAGTTTTGCAGTGTCAATTCTTTGGTGAAAGTGGCTCTTTTCGTCGTCGCTTCACTTACTCCCCATGCTTCAATGTCAATTCCTTTGGGCGTATGCCAGTTGTCGTACACCTGTTCTTTTCCAGGTTCAAAAAAGATGGAATATCGACCTCCTTCTGGACCTAGCCACAGACGGTTTTCTCCGCCGAAGCCGTTCATATGTTCATCCACAACACCCGATTCAAAGAAGTTGTAATTGACAAATCCGTGACTTCGCCCCTCAGGGCCATTTGCAGTAGAAGTAAACACCTTGGCCTGATATTTGGCCGAAAGAATTACCTGAGCTTTTTCATCATCCGATTTCAAAACAATCAGGCTGTCTTTTTCAGAGAGATAGTTTAGGTCATACCCAAACGTCCCCTTTTCGTACTCTTTTTCCATACTTTCCAACGGTTTTTTGGTGTTGCCCGTGCAGGAAACAAGAACAAATCCTGCTGTGAGCAAAAACAGATTAAATTTCTTTATTTTCATATATTTACATTTTTTTGTAGCTAAGAGCCTGGATATTAGAATCAAGACTTCTAGGCTGATAGATTTTAGATTTCTTTCATTATTCGATTTCTCCGAATTTGTCCAATATCCGATTATAGGCTTCGGCGGCAGCTCCGTTTCCCCAATCATATATAGTGAATTCGCCCATTCCCTCTCCTTCGGGGCTTGTTCGTCCGCCGTGGCCGTAATTCTCCATAGTGAATCCGTAATCTTTTTCCCCGAAAAACGGATAAACTTTTTCCCACTGTACTTTTGTCAACGGATTTTGGGGACAGTACATCATCACAAACGATGCTTTTAGCGCAGCAAAGCCCCTTTCTATATACTCGCGGTTACTCAGCAATTTTCCGTATTGTATAATAAGTTCAGCAAACAGACTTTCGCGTGAATCGTTCCACTCGCCGTCTGCATTAAGGACTCCAAAGCCACCCAGTACATTGACAAACATATACGGCGGTTGCCACGATGCTTGTGTCATAAGCAATTCATCCAGTGTCCGCTGGCCGGAACTCAGGTATTTTTTGTTGTTTGTCGTACGATAACACTCATACAGAGCCTCTGCCGTCCAAAACATTGAAAAATTGTTTTGCTTGTGCATATTATTTCGTAGAACCTTTTTTCCTACCAGGTCTTGTGAACCATATCGGGAGCATGACCAGTAGGTCTCAAAATCTTCCCAGCGTCCTGTAGGGATGACTTCACGGGTCACCGCGTCCATGGCTTTGAGTGCCGCTTCCTTATATTCCTGCTTTCCAGTCAGCTCATGCAGTTTCAGAAGAAAGGTTACTGACAGGGATGTTTCGGGCGAATCGTTCAGGTGCTCCATTGGCTCAAGTCTATCGAGCGACAACCATGCCGGAAAAAAACCGTTGGGATATTGAGTTTTTAGCAGCGATTTGGCATAATTCTCGGCAAAATCAAGCAACCGGACATCTTTTTCCAACTCATCATACCAGCGAAGCATCAGCAACCCCGTCCAGCTCATATCCAGAATGTGAAATGGCGATTCGCGGGGGTTCCACGTATACGGATTCCGATTTGAGTTACCCCAATAATGGGTATCCCAACCTTTGCTGCGGTTGTATTTTCTACCATCGATTTCCACTTCGTGCATTTCGGTGCCGATAAGCCCGTAAAAAAAACCGTTGACCTGTGGAAAAGAGAGAGCCAACTCTTTGGTAAGTTGGGCTTTTTCCATCAAAACCTCACTGCCTGTTCTCCTGGCATACCGGTACAATCCGCTTGCCGAGCGAAGAGAACTAAACCACGCCTGGTTCCATACAGAGCGGAATTCCCGCTCGTTTACCTCACCTGCATAATTGGGGCTTTGTGTTACATTCACAATAAAGGCAGGCGCACCTACTTTTTGCCCTCCAATTTCAAACTCCTGCCACACGCTTTCCTCCCAGTTTTTAAATGCCCAGTCATACGTGTGCTGTATATAGGGCTCCAAATCGCCTTCTATGGGATTACCAGTTCTGTAGGCCTTTCTTCCCCAGTTGGTCCAAATAAAATCCAACGGTTTTCGGAACGGATTTATGAGGCAAGCCTCATCCACATAATGCAGTAAATAAAATCCGATTTCAACTTTCCCGTTAGGATATTCCGCACCTTCTATCCGCTCAAACAGAACATGATCGGTAACGCGGCTATCACTCATTCCTATCGTCAACGTGTTAGTTCCTGCATTCAGGTCCAGGTACCACCGTACAGGAGTACCCCTTTGCATGATGTTTAAATCAGGAATGAGCGCAAGAACCTGTGCTTTGTCGGCAACAATAAGTGCCGGTGAACGGAAGACATGCTGATCGATCACGTGATTATCGGTAGGACTCAAGTGGGGCGACCAATGGAAAGAGGGGGTAAAGGCCGGTTTAAGGGTCAGTTGCCAATCATCCTGCCGCAGCAGCTGATCCAAGGAGAAGGTAAGTTTCACGTGCAACGTGTTACGGTCTATTATTTTCACAGAAATTTTTCCCTTTTCATTTCCAAGCCGGTCGTATTGCATATGCTCAACGGCTTTGCTGAAATTATGCGGAAGAGAAATTTTTTCCTGAGCAAAAACACCCCAATAAAACAGGACGATCCACGCAAATACAATCACAAAAAAACGTTTCTGCATACCAACTAATCTATTCTTTCTAGTGTAATTAAATTCAGTTCAAATAAGTTGGCATTTCCGTTTTTCCGAATATGAAACGTTATCGAATTCGTTTGCTGAGTGAGTTGAATATCACCTACATGAACTTTTTCCCTGTACTGCTCTTGACCGGCTTTGGTCGATATCCATTCCGAGAGTTGCTTCTGTCTTTGCCAAACCTGAAAATCAGCACCGTTTTCCCGTTCATGATAAGTAACCAAAACCTTGTAATTTCCTTCGGGAACGTCCGT
The DNA here is from genome assembly GCA_021372865.1 of Porphyromonadaceae bacterium. Classification (GTDB taxonomy): domain Bacteria; phylum Bacteroidota; class Bacteroidia; order Bacteroidales; family Dysgonomonadaceae; genus Proteiniphilum. Next base: position 201,652 of record JAJFTO010000013.1, on the reverse strand, counting down.
GAGCAAAATTCTTGCGGCCCCCTGATCATAGGCAGTCAGCATAAGGCCTCTGTCTAAAATCACCCCGATTCCTCTATCGGGCGTAACTTGCATTAACTGGGGAAAATAGACATGAGCAGAAGGCAGATAAACTTCGCGTAATTCAGCAGTAGGCTCCATCTTTTCCTTAAGAGGTTGTGCCGCATAAAAAAATGCCACCGATGTGTAATCTACCGGAAAATTATTGCCCGATTCCCCGTGCTCCATCCCGTGGTAAATATCTTTCTCAAAGGACAATTTGTCTGACAGGAAAAAGCGATAAGCTCCGGTTCTGTTCATAGGGAGAGAATAATCGAGCGAACCGTGGATCGGCATACTTATCCCTCTGTCCCAACGGTCGAGTAGGGCATACCAGCCACCGTTATAGTAATCTTCCGACCCGGTACCATGCATGCGTGCCTTTCCGTCTATACGCGTACTGTCATCTCCCTCGAAGAATAGTGTCATCCCTGGACGAAGTCCTTGTGCCTGGTGAATGGTTCCTACATAATGACCCTTACCCGCTGTTTTCAGAAACGTATAAAAATCACCCATATTGGGTTTTTCCCTCTTCCAAACGCTGTAAAATTTCCCTTCGTCTTTTAGGATACGCTTCGTGTTGTTGTAATAAACCTTCACATTTACCTGGACGGGGTTTTGTTGCACGTTGTTTCTTTCTCTGTAAATGAGTCTCATAGAAGCCGCACGGTCATAAGGCATCGGCAGATAACAGTAGTTGGTTGTTTCGTACCTGCCCATCAAGATACTTCGCATGGCCGGTTTTCCATAAGCATAACCAAAGAAATCAGCAACCGGGGCATGGATGGCTTCCACCTTTTCATCGTCCCATTTCGCTGAAAGGATGATATCTTTATACATACCCTCGAACGACGTTCCACCATCAATTTCAAAGCCCACAATACGTCCGGCTGTTTTTGTGTCGAAGAATGTGAACTCCTCTCCCGGTTGCAGCGTAAAGCTTTTTTGTTCCGTTTCAATTCCGGCCGACAATCCTGACGTATAATTTTCTACTGTTGGAAATATACCTGACCATAACGTGCTTATTTCCGACAAAAGCTCCCGGTCGGATTCCGAGAAGTTCCCTGTCCAGCTTTCCACATCCATGCCCGACAGCTTTCGAGCTTGTATCTGATGAAACATGATCTTTTCTCCTTCAAACACAATCTTCAGTGATTTTTTGAACGGGATGGGAATGTAGCAGTAATATCCACCAATTTCATTTCCGCAAACCGGTTTCACGAACGGATACACTTCTCCAGAGAAGAGATCCGCAAACCGAATCTTCAAACGAGGTGTTTTTTCACCATCGAAATAAAACGACAGCAGATCGTTGGTCGGTGTGGGAGTCCAGATTCTGTTTACCACACCGGGACCTTCAAATTCAGCAAGGACAAGGTGCCCGTTTTCCTTCCGGATATATGAATATTTTCCCGAAAAACCGTCGTCGTTGCCCCAAGTACGATCGTAACTCGATTCTTGGTCTATAAGTTGATTGTGACGGTATGCCGGAAGCAAGTCCACTCGTTTCAGTAACGTCAGTTCTTCCTGGAATGTGTATGTTTGCGAATATGTGTTTAAGCTGCAAATAGATAGTAATACGACACTCAGAAGAATTTTCAGCGATAGCTTTCTCATTACTCTTTGGTTTTTTAATTCACTTCCAATTCCTGCCAATTGGGTAATTGCGGAAATTTGGCATGCGGTTCGGACTGGTACCAGAAACATACAGACGAAATATCCGACTGCTGCGGTAAATAACGACCGCCGTGCCGCCATCCCAAATCTTGAATGGTTATACGCAAGTCTTTTTTGAAACGGATGGGATCCATTATGTGCCACCTGTACAGTCCAAAACGTTGTCCCGCTCTGTACGTAATATCGGGGGACAATACCTGAACCAGGCCCGCATAAGGTGTAGTAAATGGAACGTACTTCCCTTGCCTGTCAAAATTATAGGATCCGCAGAAATAATCTTCGGCACCCGTTCCAATGATAGTCGGAAATTTTTTGTCCCCGTCCATAAAAAACTTAATCTCTCCTTCTCCCCACCAACCGTTGTTGTTTACTTGCCAGGCCATATATACACCTACGTAATGGCCTTCTCCTTTAATGCCGTCGATAATTGTATAATCGGATGTTTCGTTCACTTTTGTGCGTCGATACTGCGCATGAAAATAGGCCGCATCTGCCGGAACATCGGTCAATGTGTAGTCAACCTGATAATACAAGTTCATGGCATCGGCATCGTTGATGTTGGTCATGGTTATTTTGCATTTCCTGCGGAAAGGCATTACCCAGTAAGAGTTAAACGCGCTACCTGGATTTACTGTAACAGGCATTGAGTTCAGGGGCGCATATTCATTCCATCCCATACCGAAAAAATGGCCGACCGGGCACTCTACCGAGGGTTCAGTTTCGTCATCCCAATATATGCGGATGATGGAAAAGCGCCAGTTGCCTGTGGGGGTCATCCAAATATGTTGAATGGCGCCGGGTCCCTCTATTTCAGCCATAGTGAACGTTTCTCCCGGATTGATACGCACGTAGGGATTTACTTTCCATCCTTGTCCCAAATCACGTGCAGCATGAGTAGCATTAGCCGTATTTAGGGGTGCATCTGGGTCAGGTATAGCCATACCTCCTTTTCCTTTCTCCCCGGTAAAGTTTTCGGGGCTGATGGAGCGGGTTTCCGCGCTAGATAGCCGGTATAGGTTACCCATATTCATATCCAGGCCATTGAAATCACGATTTTGAGCAAAAATAACTGCCGTGAAAACAAACAATAAAAAAGTAATGTAAACTGATTTTAAATTCATAATGAGTTTTTTATTTGATGTTACAATCTTTTAATGGGAAAAAACCCCTGTTTTTGCGATATTGTATTTTTCTACTTCGATCGTTCCATACACTACATCCAAGATAGGCCTTCCAGCTTTATATTCAACTGTTCCAAATCCCGAACGGGTACTGATAAAACACTTGAAATCACCAATTCGGGAATCGATATATAAGGTTTTATCCACGGCATCGTAATAAATGCCAGTCAATCCCTGCAGCAATCCGTAACTGGCCATTGCCCGGGCATACCAATGCCCACACTCGTACTCGTCAAAAGGATTTCTTACGGAACCGTCGTACCTGTCACGACACACCTTCACAATTTCCAAACCCTTTTCTACCTCTCCTTTCAACATCAGATGGCTTGCCACCTGGTATTCAATTCCGGTCCAAACCTCATTGCTATAAACAAAGGGCAATGACAATGCTCCTCCCTTCGGCCATGAACAGAGCAATAGTCCACCGTCTTCACCACATGCATAAGTCGGCCGTTGCGGATTATAATGATCCAGCAGTGTTTTTTTTAAATTATACTTATAGACGGACTCTAAATGGCTTTTAACCATATTGTTATCAATAATTTCCGGTAGCCTGCAGACTGAAGCCATCCACATTCCCAAAATCCCGTCCGAAAGGCAGCCGGTGCCGTACTGATATTTCGGACCTTCCTTTTTTAGTAAATCGATCGCTTCCTGTGAATAGGTACCACCAAAAGATTGCACTTCTGCCGGATTGGGAGCCTCTAACCCTTCCCATTGGATTTGCTGAATAAAATATTCACCGTCAAACAGGCTATTCTCTATATATTCCTTCCCTTTAGCGAGCAATAATTGATAATCATCATAAGGTTCCCGAAGTGTTTTGCTCATTTCAATAAAGGCCGTAAGTGCTCCCAAATAAAAACTTGTGCACATTCCATCAGGTCCCCAGAATTCAATATCGTATGTATTGTGATGCGGTTCTTCGAGGTATCCTTTCCTTTTCGGGTCCCACGTACGGATACAATAATCGAGGCTCTTCTTCACGTAAGGGAACAACGATTTCATCCATTCCGTATCTCCACTAATCCTCCAGTCCCTGAATACTTTCATTACTCCCCCCAGCTGACCATCTGCAGCCGCATGGAAATCATGTTCGGTGGGAGTAATGGGAATGTTGGTCCTGAAATTCTGGTGCCCTTTTTCGTTCTGACTCACTTTGAATTCCGTCTCACGTAATGTTCTTTCCAAAACAGGGAAGAGATGAGGAATAGCCTGTGCATAATTCCAGACATGGGTACAACTTCCGTGACAACATCCCGAATCGTCGTTACACCCTTCCCATGCCCAAAGCCTCCCATCGGATACACGTAAAACGGTGGGTGATTTCAATATGGTCAGATTAGCAGCAACTGCTTCCAATACTTCAGCAGGAAGGGTAGAATCATAAAATGCTTTACTGAATAGTCCGGAGTACTTTCTTAAAGTTGTAGAGTTTTCGTTCCAATACCCGATTAAACTGTCCAAATTCTCAAAGCGGGTTGCATACCAGGGGCGATAATTGGAATCCCCCGAAGTTGCAATACCCAATTCCTCGGCTCCTTTAATTTCCCATCCTTCCGAGTAATCACCTTCAAAATCGGCCAGTACAACAGCTCCGGAAGAGGGGGAGGAGAGTATCTCGTCGCGACGGTCGGTCAACACAAACTGATCGGCCAGTATATGCCCCCACGCAGATGTATCAATATCCATGATTTTCACCTGGGCAATTTTTCCCGCATGTTTGCTCAAATCCCAGATTACTTCCCTTAATTGTTCTGTATTGTTTCCCACAGCAGTTTCCACAATCCGGTCATCTATACACAAGCTAACGGATGTTTTCTCTTTTTGATTGCCACCACCCACTAAAAATTTAAGGTACTTTTTGTTGATGGTAAACTCAGGAGAGAGTAAAGTTCCTACTTGTCCGTCTCCATTCGGATCAAATGAATTTAGGTAACCTTCTCCTGCATAACCCGATACTTTTTGCTGTCCCTTTACCGGTTCCTTGGTTATTTTACCAGTAAACGCCCGTCCTGTGACAATCTTCTGTCCAATGGAGAGATTCGATTTTGGAAGATACCAACAGAAATTGACTTTTACTGTTTTTTCTTCGCCCGGTTTCATTTTTATTGGCAAATACACAGAAGCGCCCGGAGAAACTCCTTCAACAGGATGATTATTTACGATTTTCGCATTTCTGATATTATCCCAAAGGATGGTTTGCGCATCAAACCAACCACCCCTGAACCAGCAATGGTCCGTTACTGCGCTATCGTTGTCGAGATAAATGGCAAACCCTCCGGCTACGCTGTTACCATCAATACCGGCCTTGGTCATTCTGAAGCCGTTCGTTTGCTCCACTATATGCCCGTTATCGTCGATGAAATTCCGTGCATTATAGGAGAATACAGCCTCAATCACATCATTGGACCGATTCTTAAAAGAATATTCCAGCACGCCTACCGGCAAGCTCGAGTTATCTTCATCGGTGGGAACAAAAGGGCTCCAGCCGGTAATTTTCACATCCAGCGGAATATCCTTGTCTTCCAAATCTATCATTCCAAAAGGAAAACGAGCGAGAAATGAACCCTTCTCAAACCTTGGCAACCCGTAATTCCGGTTCCCTAAACCATTTGCACTTCCTTGTGGGCCAAACAGTTTCCATGTAGGAACGATTGATTCCAACACTTTCGCTCCGTTTTTTATCCCTTTAATGCTGATGGCAGCGAAAGCATAGGGAGTATTGTATATTTCCGGGCGATGGTTCACCGATAAGTGAGAAATAGCTCCGGTTCCTTCCAGGCAAAACATGCCGGCACCTATACCTCCAATCGGGAAAGCCACCCTGCTCAGGTACTCATTTTCATACATCCCATTGAAGTTCCTTACGGTCCTGTCGAGCTGCAGGGATAGTGCATTCATCTCTGTTCTTTTTCCCAGCAGACTATCTGCCGAAGTAATGGCAGGGTATCCCGACGCCGCGAGGGTACCGAGTCCCATTTTTTTCAGGAATGTTCTTCTGTTACTCATTTTTGTCAATATACTTGTTCAACATAAAGTTGCCAATTCCCCGTCAATGATTCGGTCAGCAGGAACTTCCGGACCAGCAGTCCGTTCCATGTTGGAAACAAATCCATACGGGTTACCACTTGTGAAAATACTTTGGAGTGGTAATCTTACATGGCTTCATAAATTCTCTTCCCCTTAGAACCACCCTCGTATCTGGGTGTTATACCTTTACGATATAAACCGGGACTGCTGGCATGCGATGGCTTTATTATATCTTCTTTATACATTCTTTCTGGTATATGTAACCAACAATCATCAAAAAGGAATATCCATTGCAACTCCTTTATCCTCTTGTTGTAACATCCACTTATGCAGCTCATTTTCCATCATTGAAATTATTTCTGCATATTGTTGATTATCTCCTAAGTTAATCAACTCCCATGGATCATTCTCAATATCATAAAATTCCAATGCAGGGCGTTTTACATAACGATCCACTAAACTTTTGGCTTCAGGATCATTCTTGGCACTTTCCAGCCAGTTTTTCCAACCTTGCCCCCGAATAGTAGCATTCATCAGGTGTTTTTCAAAATAATTTGCCTCTGGAATCAAATTCATAATCAATTTATATTTCTTATTCTGTATACTTCTGATAGGGTATGCTGTACCTTCTGGAATATTATTATGTATCCCATACACCCAATTACGATGCTCTTCCTGGTTACCATACAAAACCTGAAGAAAACTGCGCCCATCCATTTCCGTCACACTCTCCCCACCACAAAAATCTATCAACATTGGAAGGATATCCTCATATTGAATCATTGCATTGCTGGTTTTACCTGCTTCAATTTTATCAGGATATCGTGCTATAAAAGCACTATGTTGACCGTATCTATAACATGTCCATTTTCCAAATGGGAATTGAGGTCCTTGTTCACCAAGAAAAATGATCAGCGTATTATTCAACTTACCGGTTTCTTCCAGCATCTTGATTACTGAGCCCACTTCTTTATCCAATGCGTTAATCTCGGCCAGATAATCACGGTAAATATTTCGGGTATCTGGATTATCTACAAAATTGGGTGGAAGCACAATTTTATCGGAATCAATTGCCTCTTTGTCACCCCAAGTCCAGGGAACATGTGGATGTATGCTACAGACAAACAGACAAAATGGCTGTTCATCCGTGATTATAAATTCTTTAATCCTATCGGTTGAGAAATGTGCAGTCTTTGAGACACAGTCAACCTCAAAGCCGGGTATTTCAACAAAATCATAAACTGATTTAGGAGTCGAATGGCGCTTGCCACTCCTTCCAACCCGATAGCCTAATTCTGGTAAATAATTTGTGATACTCTTGATATCCGGATTGGAAGATTTGTGATTCTGATACGATCCATGCCTGACAGGATACAAACCAGTGTAAAGTGATGCCCGGATAGGCACACTCATTGTTGCAGATGCATAATTATGACTAAACAGCATCCCCTCATTGGCCAACCTATCAATATTAGGAGTTACAATATTTTCACCACCATAGCAGCTCAATTCATGAGTACCAAGATCATCTGCCATAAAAACCAAAATATTAGGCTTCTCATAACCTGAAGAATCATTATTCCCTGAAATTGAAGTAATGGGCACTCCAGTGAAAAGTAAATACAATCTCCAGTTTTGTTTCAATATATATATATTATTCATAATCAATACATACTTGGTTTATTGAACGATTATATTAATCTCTCCTACTGATGCAGAGACACCTCCACCAGCATCTGTTGCCGTAAACCTGATAAAGCGGATCGTCTCATCATCTTCCCAATCAATTTTTTTCGTTGCTGAAGAGAGTGCCCATTTTCCAGAGGATACTTTGCGGAAATTTTCACCATCGTCACTCACTTCAATCAGATATTCTGTAATAACACCTTTGATATTGGAAGTCAGTCGGGGTTGGTAGATCAATCCCTGAACCGGATATTCCCCACCTAAATCCAGCGTAAGAGATTGCGGCAGGTTTTTCCTGGGTTGCCATTCAGAATGCCATGCCGTCTCCGGCCGACCGTCTATTGCATTTTTAGCAGCATAATCATATCCACGCTCAAATGCAGGATGATCACTGGTGGCTGTTATGGCAATCTTTTCTTGCGGGATCAGCTTCGGCCATTCGGCAGTCCGTTTCACCCGGACATTGTCAAAGCGAGCCAAATTCCAGGGGCTGACCAGCATACCTACCTGACCGGATGTATGATAATCATCCTTCACACTGGATATCAACTTATTGTCAATCAAGACATCAACCTGTTCCCCCTTCATCTTTAGTGTTAAACGATGCCATTCATGTATGCCAAAATCCACTTTTCCTGAATCCAGTGTCATTTTCGATCGGGCAAACACTCCACCATCCGATAACATCACCTGCGAACTGCTGTCAAAATCTTCACTATAAAGTTTCCATTCTCCCTGATCATTAATTTGAAGATGAAGACCGACGATTGTCATACCAGCCTGAGCTGATACACGTCCCAAAAGCTCTGCATATCCGGGCTCTTCCAGCAGCAAATCGGCACTAACCTCATAATCCCCCCACCAACGAGGATCGCCCACCAGTGTGGCCGGTCTCATATTGCCGTGCCACCAGCTGACCGGTTGTGCCTGGACGACCTGACGGTAGCTGAAGCCTGTTCCTTCCGCGCCACCCGGGGCTGTCTCAAATCCCCCGTTAACATCAGAGAAGAAACGGGCAAGCTTTCCTTCACCATAATTTTCAAAATCTTCATCGAAAGGCAATTCCATTTGATCCGCAATCGCTGCTCTTGGCATGGCTGTACCTTTCTGTTGACCGGTCGTAGTCGAAAGCGTATAAATATATCCCGGCTTAACGATAACATTAAAGGAGGCATTTATTGGGTTAATTTCACCAATTTGCACAAAATGATCTTCCGATTTATCTGAATCAAGGTTGGTCACCCATAGTTGTAATTTTTTTGACTGAGGCAATCCGCCGCCAATGTGAAAAGTAACCGTATCAATAACCTCTGCATCAATAGACTCCATCACAATTGAATAATCTTTCTCATCAGGTGATTTGAGAGTGACTATCGTAGCTCCGGAAGGTAAAAATTGACAGGCTTGATCAAGATATTGCCAGCCAGGTTGAACAAATTGCGAAGTATGGGCAAATGCCCAGATACTCTTTCCAACACGATAGTATCCAGACCAGGGCCATTCCGCTAGCATTAGTCCTGTATCAGCAATTGGAAAATTGGCATACCATGCTGATATTAGGGACCAGACAATATGACTGGTTATCTCTCCGTCGATATACAGTCTATTTGTTGCTCTGGCCAATGGTTTTGCTCCCACATCATGCCCCATGGAGCTATGTTCGGCACACCATAGTGGTTTATTCAGGCTCCTGGCTGCTTCTGTACTACTACAATCGGCATAGGCTGTGCGCCACCCACAAGGACTATGATCTCCCACAATATCAACAGCTTCCCGGAGTGCTTCGTTTTTGGTCATCTCTTCAGCAATTGACCATGGTCGATGCACATCGTCGGCACCAATAATCTGAATATTTGGATATCGCTCTTCCAAAGCTTTGTCGAAAGCAATGTACCAATCGGCATTCCATCCTTTCTCGTTCCATCCACCCAGGTAATCGATTTGGATACCATTGGATTCGGCACAATCGACCCATGAAAGTATATAATCGATTGTGGCATCCGACCAGAACTCACCCACCCAGGCAGGTGCACCCCAGGCGAGACCAATCAGTTTTATATCAGGGTTTCTTTTTTTCGCTTCCTGTGCAAGCCACCATTCGTATCCTCTGTCGCAGTTGACTTCATCAGGTATACGCCTGTGACTAGCTTCCGACCCATCAGTTGAATTCATATCGCTCCCAATTTCGATTTTCAAAATCTGAAGCGAAGCTCCGTAGTTGGGTTTAAAGAGATAATCCAATATTTGGCTTCTTTCCGGTTCGGGATAATCAAACAGCAGACGGGATGAGGCTCCGGCACTTATCGCTCCAAGACCATCGAAAAGACGACCAGTATCTTCTCCGTTAATGTATACAATTACACCCTCAGCGGGTTGCTCGGATGTAACAAACTCACTTGATTTTACCGTTCCTCTACAAGAATAAAGCGTGACCCCAGCAAGAAGAATCATTAATCTGAATAAACATTTGCTTACTTTCATCTGAATGCATTATTAAAAGTTAATACTTATATCCAATCGTATCAGGAGGAAATCCTGATCTATATACCCAATAATATTTTCAATTCACCTACTGCAGCGCATTTTCCTTCGGCCTCAATAATTTCCAGTTTAATATAACGTACCTTTTCTTCCGAAATCCACTTGGCTGTTTTTGTAGCTGTTGACAACTTCCAATTACCAGAGGTTACTTTGAGAAAATTAACCCCATCCTTACTATGGTAAATGTTATAGGTTTTAATCATTCCTTCTTTTCCCATTGCCAAGGGGGGATAATAAGCAATCCCTTTTACAGAATAGTGATCTCCTAGATCAAATGTCACCGATTGAGGCATAGAGGCAGGAGGATCCCACTCAGAACGCCACATCGATTCCAAACGATTATCAATTATTTTATGAGGAGATAGTAAATAGCCCAAATAAGGCTCTTCATGAGTGCTTGATGCTTTAACACTTATCCGATCAGATTGTAGAAACTGAGGCCAGTCAGCTGTTTGAACCACTGAAACATTGTCAAACTGAGCATGCTGCCAACTACCTACACGCAATCCAATCTGCCCGGTAGTATGACTATCATCCCGGACAGTTGTTACAACTCTCCCATCAATTGATGCGGTAATCTGATCCTTTACGAAAATGAGTTCAAGTTGATGCCAGGCACCAATTCTCAGCGATCTCAGACCAGAATCAAGTGTTGTGCATTTACCTTCCATATCTTCGGTATATAGCGTCCAACCATTTTTAGCCGAAACCTGAAAATGATAACCACTGACATGACGCATCTGACTCTCAACTCTCCCTATCAGTTCCACGAAACCACATCCCTCCAGCAATACATCCGTAGTAACTTGGTAATCTCCCCACCACTCCGGATCACCCAAGATGGTGGTAGGATCCATACTGGCTTTGTGCCAGATGATCGGCTCAGATGAAATCACCTGCCGGTAGCAATTCCCTTGCCGATCACCACCACAAGGAGCGACTTCAAAAGCACCATGAACATCGGAAAAATATTTCGCTATCCTCGACTCACTGATCTCCTCAAAATCTTCTTGATAGGGCAGAGGCCATAATTCCGTACGTTTGGCAATAGACTTAGCCTTTCCTTTCATCTGTCCATCAGTTGTTGTTAGAGAATACAAATATCCCGGTTCAATATTCAGGATGAACTCCTCTTCTTCAGGTTTGATTTCATGAGAATAGATAAAATGATAATTTGGATCATCAGAAAACATGTTTGTTTGCCAAACGTGTACTATTTTGGAGGAATAATTTTCCGGAACTAAAAACTTGACTTTTTCCCTGGAAGTTGCATCCATCGATTCAATGATGATACTGTAATCGTCCTTGTCAGGGGATAAAAGTGCTACATAACTTGTCCCGCTAGCAAGATAACCACAACCACTGTCTACATAACGCCATCCCGGATCCACAAATTGGGTAGTATGTGCATCCACCCAAACCCCTTTGCCCAAATCATAATATCCCGACCATGGCTTGTCGCATAAGATCAAACCCGTTCCCGCACAGCGGAAGGTTCCATAAATACCAGAAACCATTCCCCAATTTAAATTGGCGGTAATTTTTGCATCAATGTAATTCCTATTCATCGCACGTGCAAGTGCTGGACCCCAGTCAGCATAATCTTCAGTGCTTTGCTCGCTGTTCCATAGTGGTTTACCCGTTACAAGGGCATCTTCAGTGACATCACAGTGACAATATGGTGTTCGCCAATGGCATACATCATGTTCCCCAATTATATCGATAGCATCATTAAATTCTGGATCACACTTCATGTCAGTAGCAACTTTCCAATATACCGGCGGATGATGATTATCTGACGCTACCACTTTAATGTGCTCAAATCCTTTGTCAATCAGCGCCTTCTTAAGCAGGACATAAAACCGTTTGTCGTAACCCATTTCATTCCCTCCACCCAGATAATCAATGGTTAATCCATTCGATCTGGCGCAACGAAGCCAGGCAAGAATATAATCGATGTTATCTGCCGACCAATATCCATCCTCAAACCATCCTGGAGCACCCCATTCCAATGCATAAAGTTTAATCTTCGGATTTCGGGCTTTGGCCTCTTTCATTAGCCACCATTCATAACCCCGACCACAATCCAGATCATCAGGTGTACGCATATGGCTGGGTTCAGCCCCAGAAGTAGCATCCATATCACCTCCAATCTCTACTTTCAGTATTTGCAATGAGGCACCGTAATTGGGTAAAAAAAGGTAATCCAGGATTTGACTTCTTTCTGGCTCAGGATAATCATAAAGCAAACGGGATGAAGCACCGGCACTGATTGCACCCACACCATCAAAAATTCGCCCATCACTTTGAAAATCGATCAGAATGACTGGCATATTAACCCGTGGAGTACTTGAACCTTTTCCCTGCTCAACAACTGTTGTTGTTTGGGCAAAAGTTTGCAATAGACAGATTAAATATAAATGCAAAAAGAAATATTTTTTATGATCCATGGCTTTATTAGATAATTTTAGATGTGATGAGGCTCGATTTGGTTCCCAGAGGATGAGAGGCAATCACCCTGATCTCTCCTTTGATATGGTTCAATGATTTGATCCAAATTGCACCTGATCCACCACTTTCTTCCAAATTAAATGGATTGTCTCCAATAATCACTCCTGGACCCTCAATTTTAAAGTTAACATTTCCTTTGGCAAATGGCCTAATTCCCCCGAATTGATCAACGATACGGAAAATAACACGTGTTGCATCCGACCCGTTGGCAATTAACTCTGCGTCATCTGCGACAAGAAGAAGTTGATCATGAAGGGGATTGGATGAGAATAAACGTGAAACAACCATCTTCCCATTTACATAACCCTCAATTCGAAGTTCAGGATGGTCACTTCCATTAATGTCAAGGTCCACAAAAAAAGGAGCATGTTTCAGGTTGGGATAGTTTCTAGTATCAGGCAACAGTTCTGCATAGGGTTGATCATTGATGAAAATTTTCAACAGTTCACAATTTGAGAATATTGCAACGTTCTTTCCAGGACCTCTCGGTGACTTTGGTCCAAAATCCCAATAAAAGTTTGGATGAATGACCGGTTTTATTTGGGGATCACATTGCGCCAAGTAAAATGTGGCACCGAGTTTGGGAATACGAAAAAAATCCATCACCCCGGGATATTTCACTGTTCGATGATCATTTAGTAAACTGGCATATTCGAAGGCGCACCAGGCAATAACCCCACTGTTATGGCGATTTTCACCCGCTCGGCTATGTGCTTGTGCATGTCGCAATGCCTGCAGTTGTTGATCCTTTACATCTGATAATCGTCGATAGTAACTATCGAAATTTCTCTTGTTGGTATAATTGAACTGTCCAACAGCCTCGGCAAGCATATAAGGGAACCCATCAACTGGCTCGTGAATACCGACTGTACCGTCAGGACGGGCATGATAATCATCGTGTGCAAAAACATCTTCATCCCATTTCTCTTTCCAGGTTTTTCTAGACCAGTCAGTCATTGAACCTGAGGTTGGTCTTGAATCATCCAACATTTTTGCCAGCTCTCTCGTCTTCTTATACAGTTCAACATCATTTGCAGATTCATTGACTCTGGTACCCCAAATAACTACCGAAGGTCGGTTTCTATCGCGAATGATCATATCTTTTACATCACGGATCAGCAATTCTTTCCAGGATGCATCACCAATGTATTGCCAACCGGGAACCTCTTCCCATACGAGCAGACCCAATTCATCACAGGCATCCAAAAACGCCTCATTCTGTGGGTAATGGGAGCAGCGAACCATGTTGCAATTGAGCTCTTGCTTAAGGATCTCCGCATCACGACGCATCACCCTGGTAGGCATCGCGTAACCAACATAAGGATATATCTCATGTCTATTCAAACCAAATAATTGAAGTCGTCTACCATTCAGGAAAAATCCTTCAATCTCAAAGCGAGCCTCTCGTAATCCAACGCGTGTCTGGTAGTTATGCAATGGATGGCCATCTATAAGCAGCGTTACAACTATATCATACAGGTAAGGGTGGTCCACATCCCATAAGGTCACTTCACCCAAACGGGCCAGACTTAAAGATACTTTCGATTGACCTGTTTTCTCTACATTAAGTGTTTGCCTTAAACTCGTTATTACTTTAGCCCCATCCTTCATCTCAACCAAAAGCTGAATCGGTTCGTTCGGCAAAATTGCTGCATCAATCGAGCAGCTCAAGTCAATCCTGCGATCATCTTTCAACACGTTCACTGGTTTTGCAAATACATCGTTGATATAGATCTGCGGTACGGCTTCCAATCTGACTGATCGATGAATTCCACCCGCTTCCAGGTAATCAATACTTTTTGGTCCATGAGATGAACCCTGCGGAGGTACATTGCTCCAACGTGAATCCACGGCTACCGCCAATAAATTTTCTCCTTCATGCACCTGATCAGTGATTTCATAACTGAAAGGTAAATAGCCGCCTAGATGGGAAGGTAATAAGTGACCGTTGACAGCGGGCTTGGCACCAACCATTACCCCTTCAAAATGAAGAAAAATACGCGTACCTCTCAATCTTTTTGGCAACGTGAAATAACGACGGTAGCTCCATATTTTCTGCCATTCTTCGGGTTTCCAATCCTGCCATGATAGATTTGCTACACAATGAGGAATGTTGATTTCTGAATAATAAGAATCGTTGAATTCAAGGCCTAATGCTCCTTCTTTAAACTCACCCCCGAAAAGCCAGTTTTGATCGAGCGGAATTACTTGACTAGCGGACCATCGCATGGATGAACTTTTTTGAAGCCCAATACAACTTATCAACGAACCTGATGACAATACAACTGTTCCCATCACACACTGTTTCACAAAATCTCTCCTTGATATTTCGGATGAGTTGAATATCTTCTTTTTCATTTAAGCTTGAATTTTGGGTTCAGTTTTTTTATATTATTTCCTACTTGTCGCATTTTAGAATGTTATTCCACTTCCAGCGGTGTCATATACTTGTCACTGATAACCAATCTGTCAGGTGCTCCATTAACGGGAATAAAGGTAACATCAGAGATGTACATTTCTCGGGGATGAATAGACTTTTTACTGTGGTGGGCATGAAATACAATTTTCAATTGACCATTTTTATCATAAAACATCGCACTATGTCCTACACCGACCAAGTCGCCCGGTTTCTGGAGAATGGGATTATCGGGATATTTCGTCCAGGGGCCAAACGGAGAAGTCGCAACAGCATAACCTATACCATAAGACTGGCTTTCGTAGCTGTTTGCCGAATAGGTCATATAATACGTCCCGTTATGTTTGATCACGAAACAGCCTTCGTTTACTGTGGGCCATACCCGTTCCCAATCCTGCGAAACCCTTATGCAGCTGACGACCGGTCCTTTGATCGACATACAGTCGTCGTTCAGTTCTGCCACACAAATATTGAGCCCGCCGTCAAACCGATCGAAGAACATGTATTTCTTGCCGTCATCATCGATGAAAAGGGTATTGTCGATACTTTTTTCCCTTTCTATCATCGGCTTTTTCACTGTCTGGACAAACGGGCCGAGCGGTGAGTCTGAAATGGCCGCACAGGTATGCTCTTCAGATGAAAAATACATAATGAACTCCCCGTCAACATGGTATACTTCCGGTGCCCAGAACCATTTATCACCAAAGACATCATTTTTATGCAGGGCAAGTCCTTCATCAGCCTTTCCCTTTCCTTTGCTCCAATATTTCAGGTCGGACGATACCATTACCTTAATCCCATTATTTGCCCCAGTCCCATAAGCATAATAAAGATCATTAAACAACAGAATAAAAGGATCGGCAAGCGCAATTTTTTTTCCAATTAAGGGTCTGTCACTCTTCTGATCTATATCTATGTCTCTATCATTTGACCCACATAACGTTAGGGTATATAGAAAGATGAGTATCACAAAAATTTTCACGATACAAATCATTTTGGATTTAATAATCACCATTTTCATTGGATTTAATAATCACCATTTTCAATTTTTCGTATCAGCTCTTCTGGCTTTCCAGGAAATAAGCCAAATCGGTATTTTGCTCCTATTTGAAAGTTTTCAACCATTTCGAAATTTTCGAATGCTATCCCACCAGGGATAGGACTACTGCTTAACCAATAGCAGTAACGTCCATTAACCTGACCGGTCAACATGCTTTGTGGCTTTGGGCGATACCAATATTGTGTGACATATGTACTCCCCTGGTAAATCCAGTTATTGGCTGTTCCCGGTGCATATCCAGCTTCCCATGGTTTGCTTTCATCTGGAGAAGCAATAAACCAGACGCCACCTTTGGTATCAGTAATCATATCTGATTTATGGGTTACATCACGGTTGGTAAATCCCGTACCGGTATATGTAGGCCATATTTGTGATGCATGTTTAATTCGGTTATCTTTCAAATGGAGTTGTCTTAGCCGTGCATAATTACCCATAGTTGCTGAAAGAATGAAATACTTTATTCCTTGTGCAGTTTGTGGTCGGTAGGTAGTGAACTCAATTTCATATGGACGTCCGGCAGTGAAAGTCACCTTTACATACACATCCGATCCGTTGGCAAACTTCTCCGAGAAAATATAGACCGATAATTTTTCTTTGTTACCCTCCCATGTGATTTTGCCTGCAGCGGGATATTCAGGATCCGGGGATTCTGTTGCATCAGTGCTATTACCACTCCAAAACCGTAATCCCTGTACACCATCCAACCGGCTGGTTTCCATCTCAGAAAAACCCCTTACGTTATTATGATTAACCGGCTCAAAAGCAATAAAATTAAATACTTTCCATTGTGGTTGTCCGGCATAAGGAGCATACAAGCGTATCAATCCGCGTGGTCCGGGAAGTGGTGCCAAACCGATCTGTATCCCATCTTTAAATCCCCAGCAGGGATCACCTTTTACACCTTCTTCTGGTCTAATCCATATATCACTTGGCTCATTCCCCGGGGGAGTATCATTTTCATCAATCCTTCCTTCATTACCGTTACACCCAATCGCTCCAATAAAAAACATCCATATACATGAAAGAGATAGAGAAATATGTTTTCTACTTCTTTTTACCAACATATCAATTTGATACATAAATGTAACATAGTATCAGAGGTTGCCAGAAATAATATTCCCGGCAACCTCAATTCTTAAATCAATATCCTCTAAGGTAGACCTCGAATAAACCAACCGTATTATCATTGGCCGAATTATTCGCAATTTTTATTTTCACGAAACGAGTGGTTGTAGGTGCAGTTAAGTCGAACAGGAATTGTTTTCTGCTTTTATCAACAGGTGAAGATGCATCATGGTATCCGTGTCCCGTCCATGATCCTTCCACTCCGCTCATGCTGGTAAAAATCTCATAACCATCAATGTTGTTAATTCCTGAAAAACCTGGAGTTCCCGGACAACGTGGAAATATTTCAACCTGGTAGATTGTCCTATTCTCATTCATGTCGATCATAACCCACGGATCAGGGTCTTTCATGCCACCGTTTTGCCCTTTCCATACCACATGCCAATATTTGGTGGCATCGGCTTCGATACCGTCGATAATATACTCCGGAAGGCTAGCCGGAGGCTGCTTGTTATATGTGGATGCTGTTACCATCCAGTCGACGGTTGGTATAATCTTATTTGCCACACAACGAACAGGAAGGAAAATCAGGCTGTCAGAACCTGCGAAAATCGGCGATGATACATCTGAAAGAATAAGCGGAAGCACGAAGTTACCTGGGTCAATATTTTCCCTGTAAATAATGAAATCAACCTGCAAGCCGCTCTTTCCAACAGGGATTATCAGATTTTCAGTCAGAATATCATATGCCTCATCAGGTAGTAATCCATAATTCACTCCATTCGCTGTATTATATGCATTTAATGCATTTTCCAGAACCTCTGGCTCGGAAGAAAAACCGAAACTTACATCCCATTTACTGGTGAATGGCATACCGACTTCAAATTTATAACCAACCGTTCCTGATTCTCCCGCAGTGATAAAGAGTGTTTCGAAATCATCACGAAGAATATTCAGTTCAGGTCTTTTGATATTGAATACAACAATAACCTGATCAGCGTTTCCTCCCGCAAGATTTTCATCGGTAAGCTCTACGCCATTCGTAATAATTCGAATAGGTAGTGCATACTCATTGGTTTCGTATGCTCCCCCACTGGCTTCGACAATCAATGCCGGATCATAGGTGAAAGAAAAAGGAGCATGCATTTCCTTTCCACTAATAGTGAAACTGGTTTCACCAAGCGTATAACAATTCCCAGGTAAGAGTGTATAATTTGTACCATTTTCACTGTTAAACGTATTCAGAATCTCTTCATCAATCTCATAATTTATTGTACAAGAAGTACCTGAATAACCACTCTTGTTGGTCCAAAAATTGGCAGTTACAATTTCGCCAATATTATATACCGATTCAATCACCAAACCTCTTTTGGCCAGGTATACTTTATCTGGTTCGAGTCCATCCATTCTATGATCCTCACATGATAACCACAGAGATGTGAACACCAGGATTAATAATATAAGTCGTTTCATCTGATTATTTTTTTAATCGACATGTTACTCTAATTCCAAAAAGGAGCTTGTTCTACAAGATTATCCCTATCCAAGATGAATTGCTGTATTGGCCATAAATACTGTTTCCTGTGAAAAATTCTATTTCCTCTTGAGGTAGGTACTCTTCTCCAATAGTCACCACCCGGATTATGATCCTGACTCATTATATTCATACCATACATGAAACCTTTATCAGTCTCTTCAGCAATTTGCCATCTACGAACATCGAAGAACCTAAAACTCTCAAAAGCAAGTTCAATATTTCGTTCCCTACGTATCATCTCTCTTAACATATTCTGATCTTCCTCAATACCTGGATAGACAGATTTTATTGGTGGTAAACCTGCACGAGCACGTAGTTCATCCCAATATTGGTAATCCAGGTTCGAAGGATCATACTCAATCATTGCTTCGGTATAATTCAAATAAATTTCCGCAAGTCTTATGTATGGCCATAAGAAAAAAGTCCATTGAGGATTATTGCTTAAATTATTTTCACGGGGATTAAGCTTACGTAGCGTATAACCTGTCAATGAAAAATTTCTTTGAGCTGCATCTGATGTTAATCCACTGTTACCTCCCCTGTAAAACTGAACTATAGTAGAGTTTGCTTCATTGGGTTGATCTCCTACCACTGAGAAAGGATACCTCATTCCACTCCAAGTAATATTGACATAAAATCTCGGTTCACGGTTAACGTACATATTAAAAATGTCAACTCCATTTTTTAGTTTGTCATAGGGATGGATAAAATCCTTCGTGAAACCATCTTCACTATATCCTGTTAACTCTTTCGGTAAGATGTTGGGTTGATAATTTCCACTCGAATAATCGGGGTCAATTGGATATATCCCTGTTGACATGGCATAAGCATCCACATGTTGCTGTGTAACACCAAAACCACCCCAAGCAACATTTTGAACGCCACGAGGAGTACAGCGTTGAAAATATGAGGCATCAGACCGCATATTAACCCCCCAAATAATCTCTTTACTATTCAAATCATAAAATGCCCTTGTCAACGATTTATAAGGATCAATTTTCTCAATTTCCACACCATCCTCAATCTCTGTCGAATATACCTTATATAACTGATACCTACCCATATGAATAACTTCTAAAGCTGCATCGGCAGCCTTTTTCCATTTCTCTGCATCATAAGTTGTGGCAACAAGATTTTCACCCTCATCATTTTTCCACTCGTTATAAAGTGATGTCCCCCTATTATTAAACAAGGGACTTGCAGCATAGAGCAAGAGTCTTGAACGAAGAGCCAGTGCGATTCCAGAGGTTGGTCTTCCGATATATGAAGAATATGTTTGTTCGTCAACAAGTATTTCAGATACTTCCTTCAGTTCGTTGCTTACATATTCCACACATTCATCATAGCTGTTTCGTGGAAAATTTAAGTTATCATTCACATCAGAAACATAATCCTCCAGCAAGACAACAGGACCATACATTTTCATCAAATAGAAGTAAAAATAGGCTCTGAGAAATCTTGCTTCAGCTTTAAATTGCACTTTTCTTTCTTCAGAGAGATTGGGATCATCACAAAGATCAATATTTTGAAGAAAGTAGTTTGCTTCCCTGATTCCATAATAGAAATGTCCCCATTTCTCAAATTGTGCACCACTCGAAGGAGTCCACGATCCATCAATCAACTTAAGCCAATCATTATTAAAGGAAGCATCCAACTCATCACTAGCTGGCAAATAAGGCAGTCCACCCCCACCTTGATTAGCACCATTCAACCATTCACGAGGAACAAAACTGTAAATATTATTCAAATATTTCTCTACATTTATTGCTCTGCTAAAGATTTCATCAGCTGTTTGAGGTGGATCTATTGGTTTCATATCCAAATAGGAATCGCAAGAAGCAATCATTAACAAAAGAGCTATTGATAAAATAGTAAATAACCTATTCATAATATACAACATAATTAAAAATTAACATTCAGCCCAAAAGTAACATTCTTAGTAGGAGGGTATCCGGCTCCTTGTGTATTGGTTATTTCCGGATCAAATAAACCCAGTGAGGAAAATGTCATTAAATTTTGACCACTCACATACAATCTTAATTGCCTGATACCAAACTTTTCTGTTATTAGTTTAGGGAAGCTATACCCGCAAGTTGCATTTCTCAAGCGAAGGTAACTTGCATCTCTCTGCCAATAAGTAGAAGCCAACGAATTATTCTGATTCAGTTGTGCTGAAGGACGTGGATACTTGGCATTTGGATCAGGATTTTCAATATCCCAATGATTCTCATATACATCAAGAAAAAAATTAGCCGCCGACGGATCCATACCGGAAAATGGCTGCATCGCCTGCCCGCCATACATAGTAGAGACTCTCCCTACACCTTGAAATAAAAATGAAAAGTCTAATTGTTTCCAACGAAGCGATCCTCCGAAACCATAATTAATTTCAGGCATCCAACTATGTCCGATCGCAACAATATCGAAATTTGAAATAATACCATCACCATTAATGTCTCGGTATTTGATATCTCCGACTCGTATGCCTTCACTGTATGGTTTCGGACTGTTATCAATCTCTTCCTCTGATGAGAATAATCCTTCCGCTATATATCCCCATTGCTGTCCTACAGGTCGACCCTTATGATCCCGGTAGTCATAATTCCAATTTGGCTTAGCATCATTGATAACAATATTTCGGGCAAAGACAAAGTTGCCTCTCAACGAAAGTGAAAAGTCTTTGCTAAAATTCTCAAAATATTCGCCCTGGACTTCAAATCCATTATTTTTTACTTCTCCTGTATTGACCCATGGAAGATATCCGATTCCGGCTGTTGCTGAAATATCATCACGTTCCAAGAATATTCCTGTACGATGCTCTTTAAAATAGTCAGCTTGTATCTTCAGCTTTGAAATCAATTGCAGCTCCAAACCTACATTGAATTTATTTACAGTTTCCCATGAAACACTATTATTTGCCAACTCACCAGCCCGGATACCACCAATATCATAACCACTTCCTGGTAATCCAAAAGTAAATCCAGGAGCTGACAAGTTAAATGTTGGAAGGTAAATAAAACGGCGTCCACCACCGATATCATCATTTCCAACAATACCATATGAGGCCCTCAATTTCAACATATCAATCACGTTGTTCAGTGGTAAGAAAAAATCTTCGTCTGAAACCAACCATCCTACAGCACCTGATGGGAAAAAACCAAATCGTTTTCCAGGACTAAAGTTTTCTGAACCATTGTAACCGAAGTTGAACTCAGCAAAATAACGTGAATCATAATTATATGCAGTTCTACCCGCAAGTCCTTGATTCCTATATGGGACAGAACCTGTCCCGTTATCTGCCCATAGATTACGATAAGATTTCTGATTGTACAATAACAGTGCGCTTAGATTGTGTAATTCATTGAATGTTTGATTGTATGTAAAGTTTGATTCGAGATAGCGAGATTGATTTCCGGAAGTCGTTCTCTCATATGAAAGATTTGCTGTTCCGGAATTGACTTCATCAAAAATAAGGTTACCCTCCTCATCCCTTCCGGTAGCATGAAAGGTGTTCGCGGAGCCTATGTATGAAAGACGATTATAACTCCATGAGTCCCAAGCAAATTTAATATCAAAGATTAACCCTGGTAATATGAAGCCGAAATCCTGGTTCAAGCCAATAATTGCTTGCGCAGTATTCCAGTAATGATCCCTATAACCATTTTGGGTTAAAAGATTGTATGGATTGTGGATATGAGCTGCAGTTCCTATGGGAGGGGCAGATAATGTTCCGTCAGAGTATTTAACAGGAAAAGCATTAGGACTAATAGTAAAAGCATTACTCCAGATTGATCCCGCATCACCACCCGGAATTGTTTTAGTTTCGTAGATATTAGCAAGGTTTACAGATAATGTTGTTGTTTTGGATAGATTCATGTCAATATTTGAACGGAAATTAAACTTATCAAATGTAATCGATGAATCATATTCATTTAAATTATCCGTTTTATAAATCCCATTCTCCCCATAATATCCCAACGAAACATAATATCTTGCTACAGAACCACCCCCACTCATATTCACGTTTGCCCTGTAATTCCATGAAAAATCCTTGAAAAGGGCATCCATCCAATCTACATTGGGATACAAATCGGGATCAGACCCATTTTTATATGCTTGAAGAGCAAAATCATCATAAGAATTTGTACCTGTTGCTTCATTATAATATTTTGCAAACTGATAGGAATCCACAAATTTAGGAAGCATTGTAGGAGCTACCAATCCTGAATATGCTGTTGCTGATATCTTTGGTGGCCCTGCTTCTCCTTTCCTAGTAGTGATGATTATAACCCCATTGGCTCCTCTTACACCATACACAGCGGTTGCTGTAGCATCCTTTAATACCGATACACTTTCAATATCTTCAACATCCACAAAGTCCATACTGCGTTCAACTCCATCAACCAATACGAGAGGTTTGTTGGAACTTTTGTTTGTACTAAGACCTCTAATCCAAAATTCTCCATGTTCCCCGGGTTCTCCAGACCGTTGAATGCTAACTACCCCCGCGATCTGCCCAGCCAATACATTCGAAATATGAGCAGCTGGAATCTTTAGCTCGTCAGGCTTGACAGTTGAAATTGCTCCAATAACACTCTCCTTCTTCTGTGATCCGAATCCAACCACAATCACCTCCTCAAGTTCTTTCCCTGATTCTTCAAGAGCAAAGGGTATTGAGTTTCTACTGCCAACACGTTCTTCTTTGCTTATGTATCCAACATAGGATACTGATATAATCGCATTCTCATCTTCCACTGTTACGACAAAATTGCCATCTATGTCTGTCACAGTACCACTTGCACTTTCCTTTATCCAGACAGTAGCTCCGATTAAAGGCTCATTTGTTGCCGCATCAAATACACGACCGGTTATCTGCCTTTGTGATTGTGCGTTCATTTGAAATATGTATCCTAAATTAAATAATATCAATAGGAAACATTTAATCACATTTTTCATAAGCATATTGAATTTTAATATCCACTAATTCATTTAACTCAATTTTCGGTTTAACAAAAATGACATCTTCCAACATAATATCATTCATTTCCCCATAACTGTGGGTCATTTCCCTTGGCCTTGCGCCAGGCATCTCTCCAGCGGTGCATATCCATATGGTTGATAAAAGGCTTGGGTTTACGTGCTTCCTTAGATGGCGCCGGAGGCAATTTTACCGCACTGTCCTGATACCAGTAAGCCACAGTGGCCAGATCAAGGGTGAGATTGTTGTTGTGTCCTGTTTCAATGGTTCCTTTCACTTCTGTTTCAAAAAATATGGGATCATTGATAAAGAATCTGTACACATGCGTTCTGCCAAGCCAGCCTATATCTTTGTTCACCCGGGGGTATCCAAAATAAGGATGTGAGAAAGGCTCTTTTGGACACCAGGATGTATTGAAGAAATCTTCTGTACCTGTACCTATTAACGAGGGAGTCGTTTCTCCGTCGATAAACCACATGTCGTCGCCTTCACCATACCACATGGGAGTAGGGGAGTGAACATAATAATTGATACCCACAAAATGGCCCTTTCCTTTCGTTTCAATGAAGCGATAGTTCCGTTCACCTCCTTTATTGGGTTGTTGAGGGCCCGTAAGCGCCCATTCTGTCTCACCTTCGGGTAGTGCTTCCGTAAGACTGTGATTATACCAGGCGTGAAACCGTCCCATTTCTTCAGGCAGCTTTTTCATCTCCAGATAGTCGACATAAAAATAAAAGGCATTGATTGTCTTGTCGGTCTGGTTTTCAATTTCAATCCTTGCCCCCTTTTCAAACGGCATCGCGAAATAACTGCTCATGCCTGTCCCGTTTTCAGGTCCGGCCGACAAGGGAAGGGAAGCATAATTATACCGTTCATCCCACCCCTGGCCAAAGAACGGCCCGATAGGAGATTCCACGGAAGGATAGTCGTTCCCGTCCCAATACATCCTGATAATGATATCATTCCTGCTTAATTCACCCGGTGGCGGGGCAATGGTGACCCAGATGTGATTGATCACACCGGCACCTTTAATCTCCACAATTGTCCTTTTTTCACCGGGAGCGAAAGGTTCCAGGTGGTCTCGATTTCCCCCTGTAGGATCGGTACTCGATATCCTCCTGTTCTTCATCCCCGATTTCAATTTTGTCAGTTCAAACATTTCCCCTATAGACTCTGTCTGAGAAAAGAGGGGGAGTGAAAGGACCATTGTCAGAATAAAAACGCGCAATCTCAGAATTTTACAATAGTTTTTTTTCATTTCATCCATCTATTTAGTTTAAAAGAATCAGACTACTTGTTTACAATTGAGAATAGCCGATAACCTACCTGTACAATGGCCCGTAAACAGCGCATGCACGGTAATCCGCACCTTCATTCTCAGATCCGAATGCCGACCAGGCGTCGGGCCGGAAAATCTTTTCATCATCCACATTGTGCATGTTCACGGGAATAGAAAGTGCCGAAGCCAACGTAATCAAGTCGGCCCCGATATGTCCGTAACTGATGGCGCCGTGATTCGCTCCCCAATAATTCATGACCGAATAAACGTCCGTGAATCGCCCTTTTCCGGTAGTTCTAGGGACAAAAAAGGTAGAGGGCCAGGTTTTGTCCGTTCTTTCATTGATAATGTCGAATACGTGACCGGGAAAAGTAGCCGTCCAACCTTCTGCAATCTGCAATACAGGCCCCAGTCCCTTCACCAGATTCAGCCGGGACATGGTAACCGGCATCCCCGGTTTGGTCAGAAAATGGGAGGAAAATCCGCCTCCACGCATATATTCCAACGATGCGGGATGCCAGGTGGTGGCGCCAAGCATTTTTGAGACTTCCTCATCGGTAATTTCCCAAAAAGGCTTCATGATGGGATTCCCATCCTGATCCGATTGCTGACCGGTTCCATCCAGCGTACAGGATCCCGAATTAATCAGGTGAATCGCCCCGTTCTGCAACAATCCATCGGGTTTCCAACCGCTGACCCGTTCGATGGCTTCGGGACTCCAATAGGTGCGCACATCGGCAAACATTTGCGAAGTGTTGGTCAACAAATGATTGAAGAGCATGCTGATTCCGTTCAAATGGTCGTCTTCGGTAGCAAATGTGAACGCTTCGCGTTTTCCGTTCCAGTCGAAAGAAGAGTTTAGCATAGCTTCCGAGAAATCGCCGTCAGGCAAGAAATCAGTCCATTGCCGTTGTCCCTGGAAACCCCCTGCAATGGCATTGTGTCCGAGCGCTTCTTCCCCGAATCCCATTTCGTCGAGTTTTGAATTTCCAGTCATTAAATCACGCATGATCAATGTCATCTTCACAACAAATTCCCAATCCTGGTCTTTCTTTTCCCTGCTGTGTTTAAGGTGTTCCGGATTGAAATCTTCGCCCTCATGCGACATGCAGTTTTCTTTGGTCCAAGCCATTGCTTTCTCAAATTCCTCCTGATCGTAAATTCCAAGTTGAATGCGACGAAGAATTTCACTGGCATCCACTTGTTCGGTACGCATGCCCAGATACTCCTGCAAAAAATCGGGATTTACCATCGATCCACCAATTCCCATCGATACCGAACCAATGGCCAGGTATGATTTTCCACGCATCATGGCAACTGCTAGCCCGGCGCGGGCAAAACGGAGCAGTTTCTCCTTTACATCATCAGGTATGGTGTCATCACCAACATCCTGAACATCTTTTCCGTAGATTCCAAAAGCAGGCAAACCTTTTTGATTGTGAACGGCTAGAGCTGCCGATAAATAAACTGCCCCGGGGCGTTCGGTACCGTTGAAACCCCAAATGGCTTTGGGCCTTAACGGATCCATGTCAATGGTTTCGGAACCGTAACACCAGCAGGGTGAAACCGACAGTGAAACACCTACGTTTTCTCTCTCGAATTTTTCTGCGCACAATGCCGCTTCCTTCACACCACCTATACAGGTGTCAGCTATAATACATTCAACCGGCGTTCCATCGGGATACCTGAGATTTTCACTGTACAGTCTCGCTGCACTTATTGCCAGATTCATTGTCGTCTCTTCCAACGACTCTCTGATACCTCCGCGACGCCCGTCGATAATAGGACGAATGCCAATTTTAGGATACAATTGCTTCATATATAATATTTTAAATAGGTTGTATATTTAATTAAACGTTTAACTTGTCAATAGAAAAAAACCATTTAGAAATAAATTACATTCTCACCTGATACCAACTCAGCCCCGATGACAAGGTTACGGATTCCTTCATTTTTCATTTCTATTTGATCGATTAACAGTTCCACTGCTTTTTGTGCCATCTCTTTGATGGGTTGTCTGATGAAAGGTACCGTATAGGGAAGGATATAAAAAGCGTCATTTTCATCAAAGCACATAATTTGGATATCTGTTTGAATGTTGATATTGTTTTTTATCAGTTCTTTCACTCCGTTGATCGAAATTGAATTGGTGGTAAAAAAAAGGCCGTCGATTTTTTCTTTTGTCGACATCAAATTACAAATTGCTCTTTTCATGTCATCTTTAAAAAAATCGTATCTAACCTCTTCCATGATATCCGGATTGTATAGACCCGCATGTTTTAATGCATCCTCACAACCGCGTCTGCGTTCACTGATGTGGTAATGATCCTGTTTATAGGTAACCAGTCCAATACGCTTACAGCCTTTTTTGATAAGTTGTAATGTGGATTGATAGGATATCTCATAATTGTCTATCATGACCGAATTGACAGGTAGCTCGGGAAAAGTTCTGTCAACGAGCACAAAAGGTGTCTTGTTATTAATCAATCTTTTCAACTGATTCTGGCTTTTTTCAGTCGGCGTAATAATCAGACCCTCTACTTGCCGAGCATACAAAAAATTTATCAATTTCTCCATTTCGCTCAACTGCTCATTCGTGTTTCCAATAATCACGGTGTATCCCTTTTCTTCGGCATAATTCTGTATATGCAAAGCCAAGGCTCCGAAAAAAAGGTTCGAAATATCTGCTATGATCAATCCGATTGTACGAGACCGACCGACTTTCAATCCCTTTGCAAGTGTATTGGGCACATAGTTCAGTTCTGCTGCTTTGTCTAATATTTTTTTGGCCATCTCCTTGCTCACCCTGCCGTTCTTGTCCTTGGCGTTCAAAACCAGGGAGACAGTAGCAGAGGAGACACCCACTTCGTGTGCGATTGTTTTCAGGGATACTCTTTTTTGCATATACACTAAAATCTAATGATCCTAACAGATTTTAATGCAAAGAAAATAGGTTAATCGATTAATCAAAAATTATTTTATATGTTGTATAACACATTTTAAATTTAAAAGCTTATTTACCTACTTCGGTCACCAATTAATTAACTAATTAAAAGGATTAAATAGCAGAAAACGGTCTTTAATTCAGGTAAATACGCAGGTATATGGGCAGGTGATCGCTGTAACCACCTGTATAACTACCGCTATAGGTACGGTATGGAAGGACGTGTTTTTTTCTGTCGACTTGCAGCAGATAACGGGGATTAAATATGTCGGCATATTCCGGTTTACAGTCTATTTTGTTGGACATCAACATATTTCCCGACACAATAAACTGGTCAAAAAGTAACCATCCCTTGTGGAAAGTTGTCCCCAGCCCTTTTTTGTGTTTCGGATAAAGCAGATTGTATAACTTTATCGGCACGATATCGGTGAAATTTTTCTCTACTTCCAGAATTTCATCGATGCTGTTGTCATCGGGTGTATCGTTGAAATCACCCATGATAAGGAGGTTTGCATCCGGTTTCTCAAGCAGAGTTTTCTGAACCGCATTTCGCAATTCACTGGCCACAAAATAACGTCTTCGTTCCGATACTTCTGTTCCTGCATTGCGTGAAGGGAAATGCACCACATATAGATGCAGGATTTCTCCGTTCACTGTTTTGCCTTTTACATGAAGGATATCGCGTGTGCGGTCTTCAATACCGGGCAGCTGGACAAGAATGGGGTTTGACTCCAGAATGATGAAAGATTGTGTGTTGTATATCAGCGCCACATCCGATCCTCTTTCGTCGGGGCTGTCGTAATGGACAAAACTGTACCTGCTCATGCCATGGCGGTTCATTTCATCCAAAATACTTTCCAGGACCCATTTATTTTCAATCTCAGCCAAACCAATCACATCCGGGTATGCAGGTTGTACAATATCGGCCATTACTTCAGTCAGTTTCTTCACCTTCGTGTTGAACCTCCCGGGTGTCCATTTCCTGAAGCCATTTGGCGTATAATCCTCATCCATGGTCTGAGGGTCATCTATGGTATCGTAAAAATTCTCTGTATTATAAAACACAAAGGAAAAAGGATGTGGTATCATGTATCGAGACTTATGCTGCTCCGTTTTTTAAGAGAAGGAGTGCGGAGTTTTCCGCTTCTCTCATTGCTTTTTTCTCTGCCTCGGTATGATCATCTAATCCGCAAAGGTGCAGTATACCATGAATGATCACACGATTCAGCTCTTCGGCATATTCTGTTTGATACTGCTGTGAATTGGAGCGCACCGTATCGAGGCTGATGGTAATATCACCCGAGATCGTCTTGTTTTCCGTGTAGTCGAATGTGATGATGTCGGTGTAAAAATCATGCTGCAGATATTGCCGGTTGATCTCCAGAATTTTTTTATCGTCACAGAAAAGATAGGAGATCTCTCCCACCTGCCTGTCATATTTTTTTGCCACTGCCTTGATCCAGTTTGCAGTGTCTCTTTTTTTGATTGCCGGAAAATCCACATTTTCCGATTGAAAGCTGATAGCCATATTGTTTACATTAATAACGTACAGAATGGATTATTTCTATCCAAAGAAAAGATAGGCAATGAAAATAGCCGCCAACACACCCGCTAAATCGGCTAAAAGTGCATAGGGAACGGTATAGCGCGAATTCTTGATGTTCACAGCACCGTAATACACAGCCACGATGTAGAAGGTGGTGTCGGTGGCGCCCTGCAGCACACTCGATAACCGGCCCGCAAATGAATCGGCCCCGAAGGTCTTCATCGTGTCGATCATCATTCCCCGGGCACCACTGCCACTCAAGGGCTTCATCAACGCGGTGGGCATGCCATCCACCCAGCGGGTATCCATACCCGAGAGTGCGACCAGGCTGCGCAGCCCCTCCATCATGAAATCCAGGGCACCAGAGGCCCGGAAAACACCAATCCCTACGAGGATGGCAATCAGGTAAGGGATGATGGAAACAGCCGTTTTAAAGCCATCCTTGGCCCCGTCAATAAAGGCTTCGAAGATGTTGACTTTCCGGTGAAGTGCCTTCGCAATAAAAAGGGAGATAATAGAAAACAGGATCACATTGGCAGCGAGGCTCGATATGACGTTGATCTTCTCCTGCGGCATCGACTGAAAAACAAGGATGGTACCGGCAATGATGCCTGCCATGGCAAGGATAAAGCCCATGATTGCCCGTTGGAAAATATTGATGCCCTGCTTCAGGCAGACGGCAATCATCCCCACCAGCGTGGCCACAAAGGTGGCGATCATGATGGGAATAAAGACATCGGCAGGATTGGCAGCACCCAATTGTGCGCGATAGACCATGACGGTGACCGGAATAAGCGTCAAACCGGAAGCGTTCAGCACAAGAAACATGATCATGGGATTCGAAGCCTCTTCCTTCTTGGAATTTATTTCCTGCAGTTCCTGCATCGCCTTCAACCCAAAGGGTGTGGCTGCATTGTCGAGTCCCAGCATGTTGGCCGAAATGTTCATCAGCATCGATCCCGCGGCAGGGTGGTTTGAAGGTATTTGGGGAAAAAGCTTTGAAAAGAGGGGTGCCACAGCCCGGGAAAACACTTCCACCATGCCGCCCCGTTCGCCTATTTTCATTACCCCCAGCCACAAGGAGAGCACACCCGTCAGGCCGAGTGATATTTCAAACCCGGTTCTGGCCGTATCGTAGGTAGAGTTCATGATATCGGTAAATACTTGCAAATCACCAAAGAAAAGAAGCTTTACCAATGCAACAATGAAAGCAATCAGAAAAAATGCAACCCAAATATAATTCAATATCATACAATGCCGAAATCATGGATGAACAAATGGATCATCTGGAAACAGATCAATCAAAGGTACAATTAAATAGAAAGAAGAGCAAAATCTTCTTAGAATTTCAGTTGTACATACTTGATCTGCTCGCGCTGATAAGTGTACGTGATGTGCACGTTGCCATGCTTATCCTGTATCATGGCAGGATAGCTGAACTCACCCTCGGGCTCATCCTCCAGG
This sequence comes from Porphyromonadaceae bacterium, assembly GCA_021372865.1. Taxonomy (GTDB): domain Bacteria; phylum Bacteroidota; class Bacteroidia; order Bacteroidales; family Dysgonomonadaceae; genus Proteiniphilum. Next base: position 170,677 of record JAJFTO010000013.1, on the reverse strand, counting down.
TCAATCAGCTTCTCCCATGCTTTCCCGTCATAAGACCCGGCAATGGCCAGCTTATTCCTTCCGGAGGTAATAGGGTTATAGATGATCAGCTGCAAACCACTGCTGAGTGTCACGGCATCGATGCCCGAATTGTTATTGGGTAACTCTGTGGCCATCAGCGGAGACCATGTTTTGCCGTTGTCGTGCGACCAGGACTCCACCACGGTGTTGTTTTTCGAGCGACAAAGAATCTGCAGTGCACCATCGTTGTGAAACAATACCGAAGGCTGTATGGCGTCGAAACCGTTGTTGTCGATCTCAATCTTTTCCCAGTTTGTCAGATCCTGGTCCGACATTTCCATGTAGACGTTCCATTTTCCCACCACTTCGATGCTGGTGGGATAGAGTATTTTTCCCCCGGGAATGATGACCGGTTTGTTTTTAATTGGCCCGAGACAACCACGTGGGATCGTTTTCATAGGCGACCATGTCTCGCCCTCATCGGTCGATATCTTATACTCTCCCCACCAGGTACTGGGACTGGGCCCCACCTTGTAGTAGAGGATCAGATCCCCGTTATCTCTTTTGAAGAGAACCGGGTTCCAGCAGGGGAAACGTTGTGATTCGTTTTGTACCCCATCGGCCACCATCACCGGATTGCTCCATTGCCCGTCTACGTATCTGGAAGTATAAATACTCACGTCGGGATGCCTTTCATAGGGACCACCAAACCATGCTGCCAGCAAACCGTTGTCTGTCTCCACAAGGGTGGATGCATGTGCAGAGGGTACAGAAGCGGGCTGCCTGATTATTTCAGAATGAACGATAACAGGTTGAGGAGTAGGCTCTCCTGCCGATAACCGGCCTGCCAGTAGCAAGGGCAAGCACAGTAGGATTGTCATGCTGCTTTTTTTGCAAAACATCTCATTGCTTTTTTGGGTAAAACACCTTTATCACTTTGGTTTATTCATATTTGAATATCCTCCCTCCGGTCATGATCTGTTGCGTGGCCGGATCATATGTGGCCTGCATTCCCGTTCGATAAGCGGCATTTGCCATGGCACAGGCAATGGTGTGGCTGTGACCCGCCTCCACCGGACAATTGGTTGCGATATTTCTTGTCCGCACACACTCCATCCAGTTCCGCATATGGGCTGAGGTGAGCGGATCGCCTCCCGTATTGGCTCCTGCATCCGCAGAGATCTTGGGTAAAGTAAAGCTTTCCAGTTGATTGGCCTGCAGTCCCATGGCTTTAGCCTCCTGTTCCCGCAGCCCTCCCTCCGGTGTAATTTCGTTGGTATCGAGGTTTAACATCCCGCCATTCGCATAATAAAGCTCCTTGATTCCGCCGGCCGAATTGCTGAAACGGGACGAGTAGGTCACCTGAAACCCCTTGCTATCGTCATCGAGTGGTCCGTATTCAAAAACGGAAGTCAGCGTATCGGCGTTGGTGCGGCCATCTTTCCATTGGTAAATGCCCCCGTTCGATACCACACTGCGGGGGTAAGGAAATCCGGTAAACCAATGTACCGTGTCAATCTGGTGACACATCCATTGCCCTGGTATTCCAGACGAATAGGGCCAAAAAAGACGATACTCAAGGTACTTTCGGGGATCCCATGCCACCTTGGGGCGGTTCATCAGAAAGCGACCCCAGTCCACATCGCTCTCCCTGATCTGGGCACATAATTGAGGGCGGCGCCAGCGGCCAGGTTGATTCACGTTCCAGCGCATCTCGGCCATCACGATGTCCCCAAATTTTCCCGAACGGATATAATCGTGCGCAGCCTGATAATTGCGACCGCTGCGCCGTTGTGATCCTATCTGTACCACGATGCCGGCCTCCTTGCACGCTTTCAATGCTGCATTGGCATCGTCCATGGTTTCTGCAAATGGTTTCTCGCAATAGGCATCCTTGCCCGCCCGGGCGGCTTCAGCCAGGTGCAACGCATGCTGAAAGTCTGCCGTGCTGATGATCACCGCATCAATGTCGGTGCGTGCATACAACTCTTCGTTGTTGCGACACAAGGCTACATCCCATCCTGTTTTCTCTTTGATGTACGCCTTTCCCTCGTCGCGACGGCGATTCCAAATATCCGAGAGCGCAACCAGCTCAAAATTCATCTCCCGGGCATGGTGCATGAAACAGGGGAAAAGCGAACTGCGGAACCGGTCGGAGAACCCGACTATTCCCACCCGTATTTTATCGTTTGCGCCCGGAACAGCGGAAAAACTACGAGCGCTCAAATCAACACCCTTGCTGCCGACAGCCATGGCTGCCATGCCAGCCGAGATCTTCTGAATGAATTTTCTTCTACTTTCCATCCTCCTGCTTTTTCAGTTCAAACTTGTCAAATAATATGCCTGTAGCGGTATAAGTCTCAAATGTCAACACGTCGGCATCGATCCGGACAACCTGGTATAGCTGTGTTTCCACACCAGAGCGGTTCATCCATGGCTGCTTGTTGAGTTTATAAAATTTCGATCCGCTGACGGATACCACATAGGCTGTTCCCTCAGCATGCGTGCGGGCATAGGTATGGTCGTGTCCCGTCAGTACGAGGTCCACGTGGTACTTTTCGAAAATGGGTTTCCACAAGTTACGCAGTTCCTTATTGTCGCGGTGTACAGCCGGTGAAAAGATCGGGTGGTGAAAAGTAACGATGGTCCATCGTTGCGGATTGTGCGAAAGCACTTCCTCCAACCATTGTTTTTGCTCCTCCTGCTTTTCATTCGAGTTGAGCGAGATGATGCGCGCTCCCTGGTAATCAATATAATAACAACTCTCTTTCACCCCTTCCGGACCGTTCTGGGGAAAAGTGAACTGGGGTTGCCAGAAGCTGCTTAATCGCCGTGTATCCTGCTCGCTGACATATTCATGGTTCCCGGGTGTGGCTATGACCGGGATCACAGCATTCACCCATCCCGGGGCGTTGAACCATTCCCCCCATTGTTCGTCGTTCTCGGCTCTGTTAATCAGATCCCCCGCGTGAAGTGTGAAAGCTGCATCGCTAGCGTGACGAAAAGCCTGCCGAAAAACACGCGACCAGTTTTTTTTGATGTCGCGCTGTGCATCGCCGAAGTAAAGAAAAGAAAATGGAACAGCCTCCAGGGCTGCAGTTTTAAAATGAAACCATTCGGTCCATTGTTTGCCGTCGCCAACACGGTATGCATAGGTGGTTGCGGGAGCGAGGTCTTCAAAGTTGACGCTGTGATAATTTACTGCTCCATCCGAATCACTGTGCAGGGGCGTTGTGATGGCCACCTTTTCTTCGGCCTTGATCTCATCCCCGTTATCTTGCGCAATGCCTATCTGTGCCATGGCTTGCGTCACAGAGCGGTCGGTGCGCCACGTGACTGCCTGTGAATGGGCAGGGTCTCCGGCCCAGGTAAGCACAATTCTGTCCGGGTAAGGAGATGCACCCATAAAAGTGAATATAATCAGGCTAAAAAACATCCAGGAAGAGAGCCTGTATAACGTTGTATAGGGTGGAATGTGTTGTTTCTTTTTCATGCGAATTCTTTTTTAGAACGTGAATAACTACGGAATAGGCTATGGAACGTTGTTGAAACGTAAGCAAAGTAAATGAATTTACTTGGACGAGTGAAACAAAAGTAAAAATTATATGTGCTTTACAGTCACCGATCCAACATGCGGGTGTAGGGGATATATCTTTAAATGGGTACGTTTGATCGGGTTCTTTTTGGGAAAATGTGTAACTTTAGCGAAATTTAAAATGACTGTTGACCCCATGAAATGGAAGGATTTTTTGCATTATCAGCGGGGATCGAGGCTTGCGGTGATTTCGTTGTTGATTCTTATCCTGCTCACCATGATTCTGAACGGGGTGCTTCGTTATGGCAAGAAATCGGAGATGGTGATTGTGCAAAACGAGGCGTTGATCAAGGAGTTCGATTCATTCCGGCAAACACTGACTGAGCGTGTTCCTCCTTCCCGGAAAATGATTCATGAAACAGAAAAAACCGGAAGCATCCCCCAAAATGAAAGGCGCGTAGAGAAGGAAGATTCTGAAAAAGAAGCTGCTGCATCGGGATTTGTTCCTTTCCCCCGTACGGAAAAGTTATCAGCCGGAGAGACCATCCGACTCAATGAGACCGATACCACACAGTGGAAGAAGGTCCCCGGCATTGGCAGCAGCTATGCATCCCGGATTGTGAAGTACAGGGAGCTGCTGGGAGGTTACGTCAGGCCGGAGCAGCTGCTGGAGGTGTACGGCATGGACAATGAGCGTTACAACCGCATTGCTCCTTTCCTCACAAACGATTCTACCGTAAAGAAAACGAATGTCAATAAGCTGGAGTTTAAAGAGTTGCTGCGTCACCCCTACCTGAACTACAAACAAGTGCAGGTCATAGTCAATTTGCGCAGACGGAATGGGGAGATCATCTCCCTCTCCCAACTGGCGATGCTCGATGAATTTACCTCTGAAGATATAGATCGTTTAGCGCCCTATCTCGAATTTTAGGATCTGCTTAAAAGGGTGTCTGTCTCTGTTACTTACCCGACAATGCGGCGATATTCTCCTTCAGCAAGGCTATTTTGCTTTCTGCATCGGCCTGTTTCCTGCGTTCCGTTTCCACAATCTCCGGTTTCGCGTTCTGCACAAACCGCTCGTTGGATAGTTTTTTCAGTACCGACTGCAGGAAGCCCTCGGTGTAGGTCAGTTCGGCTTGCAGCTTCTGCAGTTCCGCCTCCACATCCATCATGCCGGTCAAAGGAACCGTATACTCAGTGGTGCCCACCATAAATCCTGCGGATCCGGCCTGTTTTTCCGACACAAGAGTGAAGGAGGAGAGGTTGCACATTTTCGAGATCACACTGTCGTATTTGTCTGCATCGCCACCCACAATCTGTAGCTCAAGCGATTCTTTCTGTGGAATGTTCTTTTCCAACCGGATGGTGCGCACCCCGGCAATGACCTGTTTTACCCGTTCCATATCGGTCAGCAGCACAGTATCTGCCTCTTCGGCCTGTGGCTGTTGAGTGGTCATGATGCTGTCGCCTGTTTCCCGTTCTTCCATTGCCTGCCAGAGCTCTTCGGTAATGAAGGGCATAAAGGGGTGAAGCAAACGAAGCAATGCATCGAAAAAGCCCAGTGTGACCTGGTAGGTTTTGCTGTCGATGGGTTGTTGATAGGCCGGCTTGATGATCTCCAGGTACCACGACGAAAATTCGTCCCAGAAAAGCTTGTAGACCGTCATCAGCGCCTCGGAGAGACGGTATTTGGAGAAGAGGTCGTTTAACTCGGTGATGGTTTCGGAGAGCTTGCTTTGGAACCACGCTACGGCTATTTTGGCCGATTCCGGCTGGGGAATGTGCTCATCGGTCTCCCAGCCCTTGATCAGGCGGAAAGCGTTCCATATCTTGTTGTTGAAATTGCGCCCCTGCTCGCAGAGCGTTTCATCGAAAAGCAGGTCGTTCCCCGCTGCGGAAGAGAGCAGCATGCCCATGCGCACGCCGTCGGCACCATACTGATCCATCAGGTCGATGGGGTCGGGTGAGTTACCCAGCTGCTTCGACATTTTCCTGCCCAGGTTATCCCGGACGATGCCTGTAAAATAGACATTCTGGAAACAGGGTTCTTTGCGGTACTCGTAGCCCGACATGATCATGCGGGCCACCCAGAAGAAGATGATATCGGGACCAGTCACCAGGTCGCTGGTGGGATAGTAGTAACGGATGTCGTTGTTATCGGGTCGATTGATGCCATCGAAGACCGAAATCGGCCACAACCAGGAGGAGAACCAGGTATCCAGTACATCCTCATCCTGCTTCAGGTCGTCGATTGTGAGGGGGTAATCCACCTGTTTCTTTGCCTTTTCAAAAGCCTCTTCTTTGCTCATCGCCACCACGTAACCTCCCTGCGGCAGGAAGTAGGCCGGAATTTGATGTCCCCACCAGAGCTGGCGGCTGATGCACCAGTCCTTGATGTTCTCCATCCAGTGGCGGTAGGTGTTTTTGTATTTCTCCGGATAAAAGCGAATGGTATCATTTTCCACCGACTCGGCAGCTGGTGTGGCCAGCTCTTCCATCTTCAGGAACCATTGCATGGAGAGCTTCGGTTCAATGGCTTCGTTGGTCCGCTCCGAGAATCCTACCTTGTTGGTGTAGGGCTCCGTTTTATCCATCAGTCCGGCAGCCTCCAGATCCTTTTCAATCTGGGTGCGTACGGCAAAACGATCCATGCCGGCATACATCGCCCCATGTTCATTCAGCGTGCCGTCGGGATTAAAGATATCGATGGAGGGGAGGTTATATTTCTCTCCCAGCATATAGTCGTTCACGTCGTGTGCCGGGGTCACCTTCAGGCAGCCGGTACCGAATTCTATGTCCACATACTCATCTTCGATTACCGGGATCACTCTGTTGACCAGGGGCACGATTACTTTTTTCCCTTTCAAATGGGCATTCTTCGGATCGTTCGGGTTGATGCACATCGCCGTGTCGCCCATGATGGTTTCGGGCCGCGTGGTAGCCACCACAGCATAGGCACCTGCCGGATCGCCCTCAATCTTATAACGGAGATAGTAAAGCTTTCCGTGTACCTCCTTGTGAATCACCTCCTCATCCGACAGTGCCGTAAGTGCCTTCGGGTCCCAGTTGACCATCCGCACACCCCGGTAGATCAGTCCTTTTTCATACAGATCGCAAAATACTTTCAACACACTCTCCGAACGGACCTCGTCCATGGTGAAGGCCGTTCTGTCCCAGTCGCATGCTGCACCCAGCTTCTTCAGCTGCTGCAGAATGATGCCGCCGTGCTCGTGTGTCCAGTCCCATGCATGTTTCAGGAACTCTTCGCGTGTGAGATCGCTTTTCTTAATACCCTGTGAAGCCAGCTTGTTCACCACCTTGGCTTCGGTGGCGATGGAGGCATGGTCGGTACCCGGCACCCAGCAGGCATTTTTACCCTGCATGCGGGCACGCCGCACCAGCACATCCTGGATGGTGTTGTTGAGCATGTGTCCCATATGCAGCACACCCGTGACATTGGGAGGCGGGATGACAATGGTATACGGTTCACGTTCATCGGGTTCGGAGTGGAACAGCTTCTGCTCCATCCAGTACTGGTACCATTTGTTTTCTACCTCTGCCGGGTTGTATTTGCTTGCAATTTCCATACGATAATTTAATTCAAGTGACAACGGGTATCCAATTATCAGCTTGTTACTTCTTTGTTCTGTAAATGAAGTGCAAAAATACAAAAAATGCCGTTCAAAACACAAAATAGCTTTTTGGAATCGGTATGAAATGAGATATTCATACCTGGAGCACACAACCTTGTAGGGTATTGGGTTATATTTCCCTTATATTTCCCTTATGTTTTTATAAGGAGATAATAAGGAATATACGAAGGAGTACCGAGGAAGTACCGAGGGAGTACCGACGGAGTGCCAAGGAAGGCCCCGACTATTATGCACTGAAAAGAGGTTTATACCCTATTTCAATGTAAAACAGGGCAAGCGATTGGAAATGAAGTAGAAGGATGAATGAATTATTCCTGATAGAGCAGGTAGGGTTTGCGTTGCTGCTTGAACTTTACCACGTCGCAAAACCATTTGGCTTTGATCTGCTCTGCCGTTTTTCCGGCAATGATCTCTTTGCGGATATAATCCACACCGACCAGCTTCTCAAAAAATGAGGTGAAGAATTTGTCGCCCATGTTCAGGTTATGGTATGCATCAATCACATAGGAGAGGTCGAAACCGTTTTGAATAATCTGTTCGTCGGGCAGCGTGCGCAGGTCAACGCCGTAGCATGGTTGGTTGAGTAACGGCGGGTTTTTGGCACCCGGCACACTGCGGGGGGTGAAGGTGAAGGCGGAATCTTTGTAATCGGGATGTCCATACACCTCAAACGGGAAGGAGGTGCCTCTGCCCAGACTCATTGCGGTGCCCTCAAAGAGGCAGGTGGAGGGGTAAAGGTAGATGGCGTGGTTGTTGGGCAGGTTGGGAGAGGGAGCAATTGGCAGCACGTAGCGGGTCTGGTGGGTATAATTCTCGCAGGGCACGACCGTTACGTCGCATACCCGGCCACCGGGGAGCCATCCTTCTCCGTTGATCATCAGCGCCAGCTCGCCCAGTGTCATGCCGTGCACCACCGGGATGGGCAACCAGCCCACACCCGACTTGTATTTCATGTCGAGGATGGGCCCGTCCACAACCATCCCGTTGGGGTTGGGCCGGTCCAGCACGATCATTTTTTTGTCGTGCTCGGCGCAGGCATCCATCAGCCGGGCCATGCTGGCGTAATAGGTATAAAAGCGGAGTCCCACATCCTGCAGATCGAACAACAGGATGTCGAACGCGTTCATCTTGTCGGGGGCCGGTTTCCCGCTTCCACTGCCGTAGAGCGACCAGATGGGGATGCCGGTCTTCTCATCGACCGAGCTGGCCACATGTTCCCCGGCATCGGCGGTACCGCGGAACCCGTGTTCGGGTGAGAAAATACCCACTACATTGAAGTGATTGCCGATTAGCATATCCACCAGGTGCACGTCGCCTGCCATGCCTGTTTGGTTGGTCATCACTGCCACTCTCTTTCCTTTCAGCAGGGGGAAATAGGCACCGGTCACTTCGGCACCTGTTCGAACCGATGTTTCGCCCTGTGCGCCGGTCATCGCCGCAAGAAGAATAAACAGCAGGAAATAAAATTTTTTCATACGCTATTCCTCGGTGGTGTGTTTTGCGTATTTCTGCTGTGTATGCAGCTGATCGAACTCCTCCTCGAGCAGCAGCAGTTCCTTTTTAATCTCTGTGAGCCTTGTCACGGCCTCTGCCCGTTTTGACTCGTCATCCTTGCTCGATTTCAGGGTCTGGCGGGCGCCTTCGAGCGTCATCCCCTTCTCTTTTACGAGATGGTATACAATCTCCACCTCCCGGATATCGTCCCGCGTATACTGGCGGGTGCCACCTGCCGTCTTTTTGGGGTGGATATTCTCAAACTCTTTCTCCCAGAAACGCAAAAGGGAGACGTTGACCGCGAAATGATCGGCCACCTCCTGAATAGAGTAGTAGAGTCGCTTCTCATCAAATCGGATCGGTTTTTTTCGTTTACCCATAATTCTATTTTTTCAGCAGTTAGCAATCAGCGAGAGAAATCTTTCAAAAATACTGTTTTCCAAATGAAACGACAAATTTTTTCTGTCGACAGAGTCAAACAGCAACTTTGAATTGAACAGAATGGTTTGTGAAATTCAACTTTTCCGAACTGAATTTTTTTGCGTGTGTGACCTATTGTATTTCCTGATTTGTACGAAAATCATAAAATGTTTTTCTGGTCAGATCGGCCAGAGACAACTGATAATTTATATAGGCCCTCAGGTGAGATGTATAGGCATTGTTCAGGCGGTTTCTCTCCAGCGCTAAACTCTGACTGTCAATGTCGCCATCTGAAAAACGTTTTAGTGTGATTTCGAAGCTTTTTTCAGCGACCAAAACATTTTTTTCCAATACCTGTAATCGTTTCAAGTTACTGTTAATGCTTGCAATAAGGTTTTTTACTTCGGTTTCTATTTCACGTTTTACCTCTTCCTTTCTGTAACTATATTGCTTTAATCTCGACTCGGAAGCCCTGACCAGTGCTCTGTTCTCACCCCAGTCGAGTATGGGAATAGTAACGGTCAATCCCACACCATAATTGGCGTTTCTGTCGATCAGATTATTGTAGGAGTTTTTTAATGAATTGAGAAGTCCCACACCAGACTGTTGATTTATCCCTGCTTTTTCAAAATAAGCATCGATTCTTCCCTGTATCATTCCGTCTGCCTTTTGCTGTTTTATACTCAGTTTTTGCAGTTCAATCTGTATCTCCTGCTCCCTTACTTCCAGCCTGTTTTTCAACGCTAACTCAACTGCTTTCTCCGGGTCTATTAGCACAATTTCATATTTGAACTCGCTGTTTAATGCAATGCTGTCATTCAGGTTCAGCCCCAAAAGTTCCTTAAATGAATTTTTTGCTGAGGTTTCATTTAACAGTGCAATGTCGTGGTTGTTTTGTGCCTCAGCCAGATCCACTTCCATCTGTAAGGCATCCACTTCGCGTATGAGTCCTGCGGCATATTTGTTCTGTGAAATTTCAGATGCTTCCATCTGCCTTTCCAGGTCGAGCAATGCAATCTCAGAGCTTTTTTGCAACGATAGCAGGTTGTAATAGGAGCTGCTTACCTGGTACACAAGGTTCAGTTCTTCTCTTTTAAACTGTTTGCTGGAACGTTCATAGTCCAGTTCTGCCCTTTTCAGTGAGGATCTTATGCTGTTATATGCATAAAAAGAGCTAAGTGGCTGATTAAAACCAATGCGTGATCTTAAACGGGAAGAACGGAAATTATTCTCAAGATTTTCACCACTTGACAATGAGTTTTGAATAAAAATATTTCCGTCGGTTGGTAACGGCTGATTGATGGTGAGTGTACTGGCATAGCCCAGTTCTTTTATGGGATAATAAAATGTGATGCCGGTTGTGTCTTTCCAGCTTTCTATCGTTTCTGTAAATTGAGGTGAGGAGATTGTCATATCTATGTGTGTCTTCAACCTGCTGGTTGCCGATTTCATATTGAATTCGGCTATTTTGAGATTTTCAGCCAAGTTCAACATGGTAAAGCTTTTGCTTTTGGCAATTTCAATACTTTCTTCCAGTGTGAGAGAGTGCGTCGATTGGCTATGCAATAAAACAAAGTATGGGAATAAGAGTACGATGGTGAAAAGTAGTTTTCTCATATCAATAGTGTGTTATTGTTGCTATATGAAGGAGAATATTGTTGTTTTGGGGTGGAGAATTAAAAAATAATTGTTTTGTCGGAATTTATTTTGTCTGAATGAATCATTCCATCTTTCAGGTAAATGTTCCGATGCGCATAATTGGCTATTTCCTGCTCGTGAGTGATTAGAATAATTGTATTTCCCTCGGTGTGCAGTTCCTCGAATAACCGCATAATTTCTACCCCTGTTTTTGAATCGAGTGCGCCAGTAGGCTCATCGGCCAGCAAAATGCCTGGGTTCGTTACCAATGCCCGTGCAATGGCCACACGTTGTCTTTGCCCACCGCTGAGTTCAGCAGGTTTATGATTCACACGATCCGACAGCCCAACCCTGTTCAGCGCTCGCAGTGCTTTTTCTTTGCGTTCTGCACCGGGTGTTCCGGCGTAAACCAGGGGGAGTTCTACGTTTTGAATGGCGTTCAATCGGGGTAATAGGTTGAAATTCTGAAATATAAAACCAATCTCCTTGTTTCGCATGATTGACAAGGCATCATCGTCCAACGTGCTCACATCCATCTCATTAAAATAATAGTTACCGCTCGAAACAGTATCAAGACAACCCAGGATATTCATTAACGTGGATTTTCCGGAACCCGACGGTCCCATAATCGCCACATATTCGTTCTTCTCAATATTGAGATTTATGCCGTGAATAACAGGTATTTCGACATCCCCAAGCAGGTAATTCTTTTTTAAGTCTTTTATTTCGATCAACATTTTTCTGACTTGTTTTTATTCGTACCGAATGGAATCGACCGGTTTTAAATTGGCAGCGTTCTTCGCCGGTAAATAGCCGAAACTTACTCCCACAATTACCGAAAAAGAGAAAGCCAAAAAGACGGAGTAAGGCTTTATGAAAGTGTTTATATCGGTAAACAGCGTAACAATGAGCGACAGAACAATACCGGTCAGGACACCGATAATACCGCCCGTGATGCTTATTACCACCGATTCGGTGACAAACTGGCTCATTATATCTATTTTCCGCGCACCGACTGACCGTCGTATACCGATTTCGCGTGTACGTTCCATGACGGTTGCCAACATGATATTCATAATTCCGATACCGCCCACCAGCAGTGATATGGCTGCAATGGCACCCAACAGAAAATTGTAGATTTGCCGTTCTTTCTCTTCCTGTTTCAGTAATTCGTAAGGGATCACAATGCTGTAGTCGTCGTTATTGAAATGATGGCGGCGCAGGATTTCATTGATAATTTTGGATGCTTCAACCAGTTTATCAGAATTTTTTAACTGTACGGTTATTTGCTGAATTTCGCTGGAAAGTACATTTTCGCGTGTGAACCGGTTCAGAAATAACGAGAGAGGCACGAAAACATCCGTATTCAGATCCCTGGCTGCCAATTCACCCACGGTCTCCGTAAAAAGGCTTTTCGATTCCAGTACGCCGACCACCTCTAACCATTGATCGTCTATTTTTACCAACTTTCCTATCGGATCTTCCCCTTTAAAAAACCCGGCTGCCACACCGGCCCCCAGTACGCAAACCTTCAGGCGTTCGTTGTAATGTTTGTCGTTGATGAAGTAACCCTTTTGTACTTTATAGTTCATCATCGACTGAAAGTCGGGGGTGATACCGACGATGGTGGATTTTATCGATTTGTCATTGTATTTCACATCTGTATTTTTTTCAGCCTGTGAGGCAATTCTTTCCACTCCGGGTACAATTTCACTGATCACCTGGGCATCCTGAATGGAAAGGCCCTGTGAAAACTTGGCCCTCACTTCCTCCAACTCTTCATCGGAGAGCGTTTTTTCGCGGATGATGATGTTGTTTACACCCAGATCCTGGTATTTGGCGATGGCTTCGCGCTTCGCACCTTCTCCGATCGATAACATCGTGATCACGGATGCCACGCCGAAGATGATTCCCAGCATAGTTAGGAAAGAACGAAACTTGTGGTCTGTCAATCCTTGAAGCGCCAAGCGAACATTTTCTCCGTACTGCATAATTTATTCTATAAAAATTCACAACTAACTGTCATCCCGGGCTTCAATCGTTCGTCGGACTTTAAAATCTTTACTTCCACATCGAACACTTTCTGCCGGGATTTCCGGTCTTTCAACCTGCAAAGTTTTCCGATATAGATCACTTCCCCTTTAAAAACAATTTTAGGCATGGCATCCAACCTGACCGCAACTTTTTGGTTGAGCGAAATTTTCAGAAAGTCGGTTTCGTTTACCTGCGTATTCACTTTCATAAATTCCAGTTCGGGAACGATGGCCAGACTATTGCCGGCATATATGTTGTCGCCGATCTTGTAAATATTTCTGTTGGAATTTTGCCAGTTTGCCGCAATCTGAAATACCCCTGATACAGGTGCGCGTAGGGTAAGCAAGGGTATCAGTTTTTTTGCATTTTCAATCTCTTTTTTTATTTGTTCCACTCTGATTTCCTGTATTATCAACTCACTGGCGTTGATGGTTTTGTTCAGTTCGTAGATTCTTTTCTCTTTTTCGAGATTGATGACTGCCTGTTCATATTCGAGTTGTTTAATTTTTCGCAGACGTTCAGATTCGAACCGGGAGGCTTCCAATTCAATTTTTTTCAAATCGAATGTGGCGGTTTCGTTTTTTATTCTCGATTCCCTCTCCTGTTTTTTATTTTCTTGCTCAACATACAGTTTCTCCAGTACCGCCAATTGTGTCTCGAGGTTGCTTTCGCTTTCCAAAATATATTTGTTGATATCGGCTGGGTCGAGTTGTGCAATGGAATCGCCTTTTTTTACGATTTCACCATGGTCTAACAACCCTACAATTTTCATCTGATACCAATATCTTCCGTAACGACTGATCACCACGGAGCGGGAATTTACTGCCGCCAGTTCTCCGGTTTCCACAATCACGCTGCCGTCGGAAGTTTTTCTTTCACCCTCCGATTCCGAATATTTTTTGCAAGAAAAAAGAAGAGTTGCTACAAGGAACGCAAGAAACAGGCTATATAATCGTGATCTTTTCATTATATCTCTGCGTTTTCTGTTTTCTTTTCTTTTGTTTCTTTTGCAAAAGGATTTACGAGTGAGATCTCTTCACCTTCTTTCAGTCCGCTGACAACCACGATAAAATCGGTGTTGCTTGTGCCGGTTTCTATTTCTGTCTTTTCGTAACCCGTGCCTTTCTTTTTGTAAACAAAATTTTTATCTCCTTCTGTAAACAGGGCGTCAAGCGGAATAAAAAGTACATTTTCCACTTTGTCCATTATTATGCGGCAGCTGACGGTAAGCCCGGGCAGTAGGTTCTTATCGGACTTGTTGAGCAATATTTCCACGGGAAACACTTTTATTTTCGATGACATGTCTTTGTTCACGGCCAGATTTGCAATCGAATTTACGGTTCCCGTAAAAATACTGTCGGAAAAGGCATCGGGTTTAATTTCTACTTTTAGCCCTTTACTGATTTTGGCGATGTCCACTTCATTTATTTTTACCGTGGCTTTCAACGATGACAGGTCGGGCAGTTGAATAATGGGAGACCCTCCCCAGCACTGGTCCCCGATCTGAAACTTATTGTTACTGCTCCAGTTTTTCGACAAAATGGCAATTCCAGAAGAGGGGGTTACAACGTATAGCTTTTTAAGTGTTTCATGCGCTTCGTCGAGCCTCGATTGGTATTGCATAATGGAGAGGTTTTTTTGCTTGACTTCTTCTTTCTGAATTTTTGTGCGGTTTTCAATTTGCTCTTTGGCTCTTTCCAACGCAATTTTTGCTTTATCGAGGTTCAGCTGAATTTCCTTTTTCTTAATTTCTGATTCATAGCCGGCAGCCTCGAAACGAATTTTCGAGATTTCGTGTGAAATGCGTGTGACTTCGTAAGTAGCCCTTAGTTCTTCGAGTTCCGATTGTTGTTGTGCTTTCATTTTCTCGAATTCGGCCCGCGCTATCTCCAAACTTGATTCTGCCTCCACAATGCCTTTCAGCACTTCCGACGGATCAAACACAATCAGCGTGTCGCCTGCTTTCACTTCCTGTCCGTCCTTGACCAGTTCGGTGATTTTCAGGTTCCCATATCGCCACGAAATCATGGGTGCTACAATACTTATGGACTTTATGGCCTCTATCTCTCCTTCTTCATACAAGTCGATAAATAAAGTGCCCTGGGTTACTTTCCCAACTGGTATTTGTTGGGTTTCCTTTTTTTTGCACGCCACAAAAGCTAGCGAACAAAAAAAGATGAGAATCCATATTTCTGAAAAATTCTTCATTTTTATTGTAATGGCTTGAAATTATTTTGTTTTTCCTCTCACCATAGATGATGGGGGTTTTATTAACGCAATCACTTCTCCGGGCCTTAATCCCTCGGACACGATGGCCTCTTTTGATGAAGATAGTCCAGTAGTTATCTGGCGCATCTCGTATTTATTCTTTTTCTTTACATATACGACTTTCAGGGAGTCTTCTTCATAAATGGCAATTTGTGGCACGACGATCGTATCGTGGACCTGTTTAATGAATACTCTGCAGTTTACGGTGAACCCCGGCTCAGGCAGTTGTCTTGCACTGTCGACAGATGCTTCCACCTCAAAAAACTTTACCTTCGAGTCCCTTTTATAGTGTTGGCCTACAGGTAGTTTTTTTGTGATTTTTCCGTAAGCCACATTACCAGGCATTGCATCGAAACTGAAACTCACGGAATCGTGTTCGTTTATCTGGCGAAAGTCCACTTCCCCCGCCATCATTTTTACCTTCATTTCTGAAACTTCAGGTATGATGATCAACGGCATGTTGTTCCATACATTGTCGCCCACCTTCAGCTTCTCTCCCGTCATCCGGGAATTGGATACTACGGCTAATCCTTTACGTGGTGAACGTATGGTTAAGCCGTCGAGAATAGTCTTTGCAGTGGCTAACCGGTTGGTTAATTGTTGAATATTAAGCTCCAGCTTTCTTACCTCTGATTTATTGATTACCTCGAGAGCTTTGAGCTTTTTTTCAAATTTTTTCTTTTCGATAAGCGCCATTTCAAGCTCTAATTCTTTGATTCGTTTCTGAGTAAGAGTGGCAAATTGTAATTGAAGGGAGTCTAATTGTGCAATTTCCGTCTCGGCTTTATTGTTTTTTACCTGCGCCTCAAGTAGGGCGTATTGCATCAGTAAATCGGCCTTCACTTTACTTAATTCGGCTTCTGCAGTTTCCAGTTGAATCACTAAATTGTCATGGATGGTTTTGCGGTCATTGTCTTCGAGTATGCACACAACATCTCCTTCATTCACGTAGGTTCCGTCATCGATAAGATAAGTAATAATGGCCTCTACATTGCTCGGGCACGCGATTGTCGTATAGCGCACAGGTTCAGCCACGCCGTCTATTACCAGGGAGTTTTCAAAATTGGATCTTAATATGGGATACGTTGAAATCTTTTCTTTATTGTTCTTGTTGCATGAACAGAGAAAAAATATAAAAAACAACGTATATAAGGCTATATATCTCTCCACGATTGTGTTTTGTAGGTGATTTTCGCAAATGTACGACCTTCTTTCTATTTACAGAAATTAAGTACTCTCAATTAGGCAGATTTGTGATTTATTTTGAAAAGTTTAAATTTGAATACAATTAAGTCCAGTACCAAACTGTGTTTGGGTTACAATGATGAAACCGGAAAAACATTGCTCAAATTATTTTTTTAACGATATAGATCAGGGAGCTTGATCGTTCCATGTTACGCAGTGAACGAGAATAACCGGTAAGTCCTACCAGAAAAGCCCTCCCGTATTGCAGCAGAGCGCTGCTTTCCTTGTATTTCTCACTCAGCATGGAGATATAGAAAGCATCCAGTGGCATGGGTCGTGTTTCAATGATTTTCAACCCGTGATTTTTGAGCAGCTTTTCCACCACCTGCGATGAGAAGTGCCAAAGGTGCCGGGGTACGTCATAAGCTGCCCAGAAAGCCTTATAAAATTGCGCATCGTAACTCTGATAATTGGGGAGGGCAATCACGGCGATACCGTCGGGTTTTAGGATATTCTGCAGTTTTTCAAGCGTTTGGTTTAGCTTCTCGATATGTTCCAGCACATGCCAGAGGGTCACCACTTCGAACGTGCCTTCTTTCAAATTCCACAATCCGTTTTCATCTTCGATAACGGCACTGGTACGTGCCACGGCACTTTCACGGGCTGTGGCATTTTTTTCGATACCCTGAACATACCATCCCCGCTCTTTTGCTGCCTGCAGGAAATATCCCGTACCGCAGCCGATATCCAGCAGTCTGCCTGATTTATTTTCGGTGTGGGCTGCAATTAGGTCGACCTTTTTTTTTAGCATATATTTTCTGAAATAATGGTAAAGCCTGTTTACAACTCCTTTGTCGGAATCTGAGTGAGAAATATAGTCCGGAGAGTCGTAATACCTCCCGATGCTTTCTTCTGGGGGGAAATTGTTTGTAAATCGAAAACCACAGGCGTTGCAGTGATAAACCGAAAAGGTCTCTTTTGTAGCAAAATAATCCACTGCATCAAAAGATTTCTCTAATTCTGAATTGCCGCAAACGGGGCAGCTTGTAAGGGTGATGACTGGCATATAGGGTATCAATCTGCTATCTTTTCTTCTCGCAACAGACGAAGAGATTCATGATAGCTGTTGTTTTAATCTTCAAAGGTATAAAATTATTTACTTTGCCGTATAAACATTATTTGCACACAAATTAGTGATCTCCTTTTCCTCCACTCACTTGGGGATACGAAGTTTTTCCCGTATTTTTGCATTTCGTTTCAAATATAAGATAAAGCGCAAAGAAATTATTTGTATGATGACCTCCAAAGAGATTCGCCAGTCGTTTAAAGACTTCTTTCAGTCGAAAGAACACCATATTGTGCCCTCTGCACCAATGGTTATTAAGGGTGACCCCACGCTGATGTTTACCAATGCCGGCATGAACCAGTTCAAAGATATCATTCTGGGAAATGTGCCGGTGAAATACCCGCGGGTAGCCGACTCACAGAAATGCCTGCGTGTGAGCGGAAAGCACAACGACCTGGAGGAGGTGGGACACGATACTTACCACCACACCATGTTCGAGATGCTGGGAAACTGGTCGTTTGGCGACTACTTCAAAAAGGAGGCGATCACCTGGGCATGGGAATACCTGACGGAAGTGCTCAAACTGGATAAAGAGCGGCTCTATGTTACTGTCTTTGAAGGTGCGGCTGATGAAAAGCTGGAACGGGATGATGAGGCTGCTTCATACTGGGAGGCTTTTCTTCCCAAAGGGCGTATTATCAACGGAAACAAGAAAGATAACTTCTGGGAGATGGGCGATACCGGCCCCTGCGGCCCTTGCTCAGAGATTCATATAGATATAAGGCCCGAGAGCGAAAGATCCAAAATTGACGGACTTACGCTGGTGAACCAAAGCCACCCGCAAGTCATCGAAATATGGAACCTGGTCTTCATGCAGTACAACCGCAAGGCCGACGGCTCGCTGGAGTCGCTGCCGGCAAAGGTAATCGATACCGGCATGGGTTTCGAACGACTCTGCATGGCGGTACAGGGTAAGCTGTCAAACTATGATACCGACCTTTTTCAGCCAATTATCCAAAAGATTGGAGAGATCAGTAATGCACGATACGGCGAGGATACCAAAAAAGATATCGCCATGCGGGTCATTGCCGACCACTTGCGAACCATTGCCTTTTCCATTACCGACGGCCAGCTGCCGTCGAATGCCAAAGCAGGATATGTGATCCGGCGCATTCTTCGTCGCGCTGTCCGTTACGGTTACACCTTCCTGAACATGCACGACTCCTTTATGTACCGACTGATTCCCACGCTGATCGATGTGATGGGGGAAGCATACCCCGAACTCATAGCCCAGCAGACGCTCATCGGGAAAGTAATGAAGGAGGAAGAAGAATCTTTCCTGCGTACCCTGGAGACAGGTATCAAGTTACTGGAGAAAAATATGCCAGCAAAAGAAGGGGGTGTTTTGAACGGAGAGGTGGCCTTTCAGCTCTACGATACGTTCGGCTTTCCGCTCGACCTTACCGAGTTGATCCTCCGGGAACATGGCATGCAGGTGGATGTGACAGCTTTCAATGCTGAGATGCAGCAACAAAAGGAGCGTGCCCGCAATGCTGCTGCCGTGGAGACGGGCGACTGGACGAAGGTACACGACGGAGAACCGGAATTCACTGGTTATGACGAGACAGAAAACACTGCCCACATTCTCCGCTATCGCGAGGTAAAACAAAAAAATAGAAAATTTTATCAGATTGTCCTTTCCCGTTCGCCCTTTTATGCAGAAATGGGGGGACAGATAGGTGACACAGGTTGGCTGATTACCGAAGAGGGACACAAAATTGAGGTGTTCGATACCAAACGGGAGAACAATCTGGCTGTGCACCTGATCAACAACCTGCCGGAAAATCCGGAAGGAAACTTTACAGCAAAAATTAATGCTGAAAAGAGAACGGCCACAGAGTGCAATCACTCTGCTACCCACCTGATGCACGAAGCGTTGCGTGAGGTATTGGGAAAACACGTCGAACAGAAGGGATCGTATGTATCGCCCGAGGTGTTGCGTTTCGACTTTTCCCATTTTCAGAAGATGACTTCCGAAGAGATTCGTGCCGTAGAGAGAGCGGTCACTGCCAAAATAAGGAACAACTTCCCCATCGAAGAACATCGCCATGTACCCATTGAAGAGGCCAAAACGCAAGGTGCTATGGCACTTTTTGGTGAAAAGTACGGCGACGATGTGCGTACCGTACGTTTCGGATCCTCCATAGAACTCTGCGGAGGAACCCATATCTCTTCCACCGGCCGCATCGGCACCTTCCGCATTGTGAGCGAAAGTGCCATCTCGGCGGGTGTACGACGCATAGAAGCCGTTACTGCCAAGGTCTGCGAGGAGTACCTCTACGCCAAAGAAGATGTATTGCTGGAGATACGGAATCTGCTCAACAATGTACCCGACATCATGCAGGGTATACACAGGCTCATTGCGGACAATGATGATATGAAGAAGGAGCTGCAAGGTTATGTGAAAGAGAAGATCGTGCAGCTGAAACAGCGGATCATCGAAAGAAAAGAACAGGTGCACGGTATCCATCTCTTCCGGGTGATTTTACCGATAGGTACGCCTGATATGGTCAAAGACATCGCCTTTCAACTGAAAGGAGAGTTTCCTGAAAAAATGTTCTTCGTTGCCGGTACAGCTGCAAACGACAAACCCAGTCTCACGGTCATGCTGAGCGACGACCTGGTTGACGCAGGATTTCATGCCGGCAACATGGTGCGTGAAGCGGCCAAACTCATTCAGGGGGGCGGTGGCGGACAGCCTCATTTTGCGACAGCCGGCGGAAAGAATGCAGTAGGGTTGCAGGCTGCTGTGGAAGCAATTGTACAAAAATTAAAAGAACAGGGATCGCAAGAATAAGAGAGTTTATAGACTTTTTGATGAGCAGGTTAAATCCAGGAAAATCACCTTTTATCTGGAAGAGCGATAAGTTTTATGACCTGTTCCCACAATTGGGGATACTTTTTCCTGAAGTATGTAACTCTCCTGTCTCTCAGGGCCGACTTCCACAATTTGCGCCAGTAAAGGGCAAAATAGAAGGAGGCTGGCATCACGAGAAAATAGATGAATGCCAGCTCCCAGTCTTTTGTAATAGCACCCAGGATAAGTGATTGAATAAGATCGAAAACGGGTACGAAGATAAGACCGGAGGCATATCTCACAGAGGGAACAAACTGTTTATCCTTAAAGAGAGTAAGCAGTTTTTTATTGAGCAGCAGCGGGAAGATACCATTCAGGAATCCAAAAAGCATTACGGGTACAGTAAGTAGAAGCGCTGCAAAACGGATGAACAGGTTCCCTTTGCCGGCTGTTTCCCACAAACGGTCTTTTGTGGTGAGGCCATGCTCCTTTAAAATTTTGTAAGCTTCACGGAAATCGGCTATCCGGGCATTGAATACAGGACGGTCATTTTCGTAAATATCGTCTAAGCTCCTCACAATATGCAGGGATGATTGTAGGAAGCCATCTTTTTTGTCGGGAAATTTTTCTTTTGCAATTTTGTCTCCATTCCAGTCGATGGCATGACGGTATTCTTCGTAAAATTCATCGTTCCATATATTCACTACCATTGATTTAAGACTTCTTTCCAGTTCTTGTCGAAGCTGGTTGGTAGCCAACCCCGGGTTTTCGTCATAGATTTCCTTGTATTTCGATACCTCGATGGGGGTGCCAAAAGTCACATAAGCATCGGAAAGGAAGCCAAAGATGTCGCGATAATAAATAGATACCGGTACGATCTGGCTGTCGAGTTCAAACGCCCGGGATGCCTCGGTGGGTAGCACGATGCGGGGTGCCGCTTTCTGAATGGGGAGTAACGACTGTTTTGGATTGTGTCTTCCCTCAGGAAACAGTGCGATGGGATTGCCTTTTTTCAGGATACGGGCAGCAGACTCAAAAATATCCTTGTTTTTTTCCAGATTATCTTTCCCGTCGCGTATACGGAAAACCGGGATGATGCGCAATCCGCGGAGTATCCAGGCTACAAACTTTTGCCTGAAAATGTCGGCACGGGCGAGAAACACAACCTGCTTCAGGGGGTAACTGGCATAGACCAGTATCAGCGCGTCGAGCAGTGCATTTCTGTGATTGGGTGCGAAAATAATGGGTCGGTTTTTTGAGACATTTTCATTTCTTCCTGTAAAGACCAGTCTTCTGAAGTTTAGCCTCAGGGCCGTTTTGACCGGAATTTTTGCCAGTGCGTACCGAAAGTCGTATTGGTATAGCATGCATGAAAGCTTTTAAAATGTATTCTTTATTCGTTTGTCGCCACGATTACAGGATGTCTTTTCCAGTAAAATGCCAGTATGAGCCCTGACACGATATGCCAGACACCCCACCAGGCAGCGACCATCGCCATCCCACCCAGTTGCAGTTCCGGAGGAAAAATTCTCGGATTGAAAATCAATGCAAGTCCCAGTCCTGAATTTTGTATTCCCGTTTCAATGGAGATCGTTCTGCATTCAATTTCATGTACTTTAAATATTTTGGGAAAAACATATCCTCCCAGGAAAGCCAGACCGTTATGCAGCAGCACAAGAAGGAATATCAGGTGGATGTAATTGAGAAAAATATGAAAGTTACCTGCCAGTGCAGCTACGATAAAACCAATGAAAAAAATGATGGAAGTCATCTGGATGGGTCTATCCATTTTCCTGGAGAATTTGTGAAACTTCATGCCGACAAACATACCCAGCAAGACCGGGATTCCCAGAATCAGAAATACCGTGCGGAACATTTCTATCGGATCGATAGAAATAGGTACCAGCAACGGGGAATGTCTGGCATAAAGACTACCCCAGAAAGCGAAATTCAGTGGAGTCATAAAAAGACTCATGATGGTGGTGATTGTGGTCAGACTAACTGACAAGGTGATGTTGGCCTTTGAGATGGATGAAATGAGATTGGATACATTTCCACCGGGACAGGCTGCCACCAGGATCATACCCATGGCTACAGGAGTGGTGGGGCGGATGATCAATACAAGCAGGTAAGTAAGCGCAGGCAGGAGGATGTATTGTGAAACAACACCCATCACCACAGGTTTTGGATGGGTGAAGAGGGTTCGGAAGTGGTCAGGCCTGATGCTCAGTGCCACGCCAAACATAATAAAAGCTATGGCCAGGTTCATCGTATTGACACTTTCCTGATTGAAGTTCAAGTGTACCTGGTCGAGTTGCTCCATATTTCCAAAAAGGGATAGAAACGGGGTAAATTCCATCTGACTGTTTGATTTTTAAGCGGCAAAGTTACTAAAATTGCCTATATTTGTAAATAGTTTGAAACCTCAGTTTCAAATTAAAATAAAAATGAATGCCTATGAGTGCTCCCCTTGCAGAACGGCTCAGACCACAGAATCTGGATGAATTTATCGGTCAGAAACATCTGGTCGGTAAGGGGGCTGTATTGCGTCGGATGATCGATGCGGGGCGAATACCTTCCATCATCTTCTGGGGGCCTCCGGGTGTGGGAAAGACCACCCTTGCCCACATCATAGCCAATACGGTGAACGCTCCTTTTTATAAGCTGAGTGCCATCAATTCCGGGGTGAAAGATGTAAGGGAGGTGATTGAGAAAGCAAAAAACAACCGTTTTTTTGAGAACGCAGCGCCCATCCTGTTTATTGATGAAATACATCGCTTCAGCAAGTCGCAGCAGGACTCGCTGTTGAATGCCGTAGAGACTGGTACGGTAACCCTTATCGGGGCCACTACCGAAAATCCTTCATTTGAAGTCATACGACCCCTGCTCTCCCGGTGTCAGGTTTATGTACTCAAATCGCTTGAGAAGAGGGACCTGGAGGTACTGTTGCATCGTGCGCTTACGGAGGACCTTATTCTGAAAGAAAAGGAGATAGATCTGCAGGAGACCGATGCATTGTTTCGTTTTTCAGGAGGTGATGCCCGCAAACTGTTGAATATTCTGGAGCTGACAGTGCAGGCGGATGGCGATGGAAAGGTAGTGATCACCGACAGGACGGTGACCGAACGGCTTCAGGAGAATCCCGCAGCATACGACAAAGGGGGGGAGATGCATTACGACATCATCTCAGCCTTTATCAAATCGATCCGGGGAAGTGATCCGGATGCGGCCATCTACTGGCTTGCCCGAATGGTAGCTGGGGGTGAGGATCCCAAATTTATTGCCCGGAGGCTGGTGATTTCTGCCGCTGAAGACATCGGACTGGCCAACCCCAATGCCTTGTTGCTGGCCAACGCCTGTTTCGATACACTGCAGAAGATTGGTTGGCCGGAAGGACGTATTGTGCTGGCTGAAACAACCATTTACCTGGCAGCATCGCCCAAAAGCAACTCAGCCTATCTGGCCATCGACGCGGCCATTGCAAAGGCAGAACAGACGGGTAACCTGCCGGTACCGTTGCATCTTAGGAATGCACCGACCGCCCTGATGAAGGAACTCGACTACGGGAAGGAGTACAAGTATGCACACGATTATGAAAACAACTTTGTGAAGCAGGAGTATCTGCCCAAAGAATTAAAAAACAGTCGGTTCTGGGAATCGCAGCCCAATCCCGCAGAAGCGAAGATGTATGAGTTAATGAAGAAGCTCTGGGGAGACAGGAAATAAACTAATACCAATCCGTGCCACGGTCATAAGGTGAGCTGCGCTGTTCATATTTCAGGTCTTGCAGAAGCGAAGAATTGGCGCGGATGGTGAAGTTGTATGATTTGTATGGGCCAATTGGAATGAAGCTGGCCGACATACTCCAGCAGTGCAGGTTTCTCGTAAGAGAACAATTGATGTTTGTGAATTTTTTCACATCAAAGTTGTAATCGGTATTGAAGGTGAGGTTCCAGTTTTTGGTCGGCTGAAGCGAACCACTCATGCCGAAGTTATGCGTAAGCCTGCCTTTGTATTCCAGACGTTCCTTGTCGAACTCGCCATAGCCATAGCGCAATGAATAGTTAAAAGAGAGATTCCAGTTCACTGCATTTTTCAGATACCCGTCGCTGTCAAACTCTCCCACAGACTCTTCTGATCCCTGTTGTGTGTCTCCTTGAGCCGACTCGTAAGGATTTTTTCCCATGGTACCGTCGTCGGGCAGTTGATTCTTCGTATCAGTATCTTCTCCTTCTTTGTCCTTCTTTTCGCCGCGGGAAAATAATTTCTTGAAAGTATCTTGATTCAGAGAGTAGGAAAAGGAGGTACCTGTATTCATCAGTTTTCCGAATCCTTTTCCGTTCAGGATCCTGAGTTTATCCACCTGGCGCGGGGCGCCGTTTTTGTCTAGCTGATAGAGGTAAGGATCCCAGGTAGCATTCAGGCTAAGGGTATAGGATTTGGTGAGTTTCAGGCGGATGTTTGAGTTGATCATGCTCCACTTCATGGAGTCGGCCATCATGTTGTAGTTGAAGTTGATGCCCAGATCGTCGATCAGACTGATCTTTCGCACGCCGGTAGAGTCCTTGTCGCTACGTACCTTCATCTCCAGGTTGTTCTTGAAATCAAAACCTATGCTTCCGCTTTGACCTGTGGGAGCCGTTCCAAACATCATTGAGGAGTAAGGTGAATAGGTGTATTCCACATCTTCACCATATTCGTTTTTGTAGGTGTAGGTCTCGTAGAAATTATATTTGGGATTACCGAAGTCAGGTCTGTAATTCAGGCTGATGCTTGGAGAGAAGACGTGTCGGATGGCCTGCACCTTGTCACCAAATATTTTCCAGGGGATATACATGCCGTATAGTTTGGTCTGCATACTGAGCGAGGCGCTATAGTCGTATACTCTCTTAAAACCATATACGGTATCCACGATGATATTTCTCTTTGCTACAGAGTCCCAAGCCTGTATATTGGCACCGGTATACCAACGTTCGTTGTAATTGACCGAGGGAGAGATCTGTATAAAATCGAAAAGGGAGAAGGTAGCACTGACCGGGATGCTGTGACGCATGCCGTTGGTCCAGTCTCGCACAAGGTTCGATTTAAGGAACTTATTTTCCTTGGTGGTGATTGAGTTGCGAAACTCACCGGAATAGCTCATGGAGATCTTCTCATACCATCGCTCATTACCCACCATCTCCTTCCTTTTAAACGGATAGATGCGGTTCATTGTAAGTGATATGTTGGGTAATGTGGCGGCAATGGTGGAGTCGCGTGATACCTGGTTGATGTTCATGGTTGCCGACATGCTCCAGGGTGAGTCTGGAAAACGCTGGGTGAGGTTCACGCTCGAACTTTTTGTATTGTTTGATGCCTCCCTTGAGTAGAGGCGACTCAGGTCGCGGTGGTTGTTCCGGCTGGTGGAGAAGTTTACGCTGGCCGAGAGGGTCCGGTACATATTGGCCTTGGGATCCTGCGAATGGGTCCAGTTAATGCGCAGGTCCTTTGCCACCGAGTAGGCTTCCGGCACCACTTCTTTCAATTCCTTCTCTCCGGTCACCGTATTCAGGTAGTAGACGTTGAAGTTGCCGGAATATTTGTACCGTTTGCGATAATTGGACCGGACGCCGGCACCCCACGATCCTTTTGTATAAAGCTCACCTGTTACGGCGAGGTCGATATAATCACTCAGTGCGAAATAATAACCTCCGTTCTGGAGATAGAACCCTCGGGTCATTTCATCACCGTAGCTGGGCATGATGATTCCCGAAGAGTAGGTCTTGGTGAAGGGAAAAAAGGCGAAAGGCAGGACCACAGGAAACAGGGGCACGTCGGCCACCACCAGCCAAGCGGGGCCGGTCACCACATCCTTGTCTGGACGGACCTTGGCCTTCGACAGGTTTAGGTAAAAATGGGGATGATCGTGCTGGTCGCAGGTGGTGTATTTTGCATTCCGCATGTAGAAGGAGTTGTCGGCATTCTTCTTTGCCTCATTGGCCACGATATTTCCTTCTCCCTGTTGCGTGACGACGTGGTTGATAAATGCCTTCCGTGTTTCGAAGTTATAACGGACCTTTTTCATTTCGTATTCCGTTTCTCCCTCCATGAAGACCGGAAGCCCAAACTCTTTACCCAGCGAATCGACTCCGAAAGTAGAAGAGATAAGGCTGCTGTCCATGTCTACGGTAATGTATTGTCCCTTGATGCCCATTTTGCCGTATTTGATGTCGGCTTCGCCATAGAGATACCCCATGTTGTCGCTGGTAAAAATCATTGAGTCTTGCGCAGTATAGTATACGGCCGCTTTCAGGGTCTGGTCTTCCATAGAAATACTATCCTGTGCGGTGATGGACAAGCTATCCTTTTTTAAAACGGATGCCGAGTCCTGCGCCATGATTGAAAGTGAATCAGTTTTTGCGGCAACCTTAGCCGAATCGGGAGGTGTTAGCTCCTGGGCTGCCGTGGGTAGAGCGATGGTTGTATCTGGCAGCGCATTTTCTTTTGTTGCCTTGTTGGAATGCGATTCTGCCAATGCAGGACTTTGCCTCATTTTTTTCGTCGCTTCAAAGGCCTTTCGGACGGAAGAGCATTGAAATGAGATTGTCAGGACGAAAAACAGAAATATGAAACGGTAAAGTTGCTTCATGCGGAAATTGCAGCCTGCATATGGTTTTCACACACAAAACTACGCATAAATGAATGATTTCACCGCAAAAATAATAAAAAGAAACTTAAGACAGATTGATTAATGTTTTTTTAAACAGATTATAGTCGTTCCCGAGAGGGTATGACTGTTTTTCCCTTTGCATGAAGGCTGCCAGTCCCTCTGGTATCTGCAATGCGGAACCGGTACATTCCTCCACGGTTTCTTTAAATTTTGCAGGATGGGCCGTCGCGAGGAATATACCTGCTTCACCCGGTCGCAGGCCTTCTTTCAGAGCCCTATAGGCACAGGCACCATGGGGATCGAGCAGGTATCCTGCATTCTGACTTACCTCCCGGATGGTTTGTTTTATTTCTTCGTCGCTATATCGGGAGGCAGCAATATCTTTTGTGATGGATGCGTGAGAATGGCCATACAGATCGAGGATACGGTCGAAGTTGCTTGGGGCGCCCACGTCCATGGCATTGGCCACGGTCTGCACCGATGCTCTCGGGGAATAATTTCCTGTCTGCAGATATTCTCTGAAGACATCATTCCGGTTGTTGGCTGCGATAAACCGCTTCACGGGCAGGCCCATTCTTTTGGCAAAAAGGCCTGCAGTAAGATTACCCAGGTTGCCGCTCGGCACAGAAAAGACAACCTCGCTGGCTGCAGCCTGTCGGGCCAGTTGCGCAAATGCATGGAAATAATAAAACGACTGAGGCAGGAAACGCGCCACGTTGATGGAGTTGGCTGAGGTGAGGTTTAACCTTGCGTTTAGGCTGTGATCCATAAATGCTGATTTCACCAGTGCCTGACAATCATCGAAGGTCCCCTCTATTTCGAGTGCCACGACGTTTTGTCCAAGGGTGGTGAACTGTGCTTCCTGTATGTCGCTCACCTTTCCGGAAGGATAGAGTACAAAGACCTGAATTCCTTCCACACCCAGAAAGCCATTCGCCACGGCACTGCCGGTATCGCCCGAAGTGGCCACCAGCACCTTCACATCCTCCTGTCTTTCTTCCTTCACGAAATGAGAGAGCATGCGAGCCATAAAGCGGGCGCCCACATCCTTGAAAGCAAAAGTGGGCCCGTGGAACAACTCCAGTACATAAATACCCTCCTCAATTTTTTTCAGTGGGATGTCGAAGCTGAGTGTATCGGTGACGATTTCATCCAGTCGCTCTTTTGGAATGTCTCCGCCAAAGAAGGCTTCAGCGACTGTTTTGGCGATATCTGTCAGACTGAGCCCGGCTATCTTCCCGTAAAAGTCCTCCGGAAGTTGTTGAATTGTTTCGGGCATATAAAGTCCCTTATCCGGTGCAAGTCCCTTGACCACTGCTTCCTGCAGTGAAACGGAGGGTGCTTTTTTATTTGTACTGTAGTAGTGCATGTTTTTAGTGTTCAGCTGTTAGCATTCAACTGTCAGCTTGGTGAGAGAAATATTTATAGCTGTCAGGTATCGGCATTCAGCCCTTTACTTGTTGAATATTATTTTCATCAGTTCGTTTTCTTTTAACAAACCATAAAACCCTTCCCGCGCGGCAAATTCATCGTAGGTCTGCACGCTGTCGGGCTCTATTCCTTTGTGCCAGATCAGGAAGGGGATGGCATCGCGGGTGTGGGTGCGGATGGCGCAGGGAGTAGGGTGATCGGGCAGGATGGTGATGGTGACTGGCACGTCCCAGGTAAGGGTCTCTTCATAAATGGTCTTCACGATGCGGGCATCGAGGTACTCAATTGTTTTCATCTTCAATGGTACGTCACCTTCGTGGCCCGCTTCATCGCTGGCTTCGACATGGAGGTAGACAAAATCTTTTTCCTTCAGTGCATCGAGTGCTGCCCTTGCTTTGCCTTCATAGTTTGTGTCATGCAGGCCGGTTGCACCTTCGACCATGATCACTTCCAGTCCGGCATATACGCCGATACCCCGGATGAGGTCTACTGCCGAGATAACTGCCCCGCTCTTAATAGGATAAAGCTCCGTGAGCGGTTTCATCTGGGGACGATAACCGGGCGACCAGGGCCAGATGCTGTTGGCTGGGTCTTTTCCTGCTGCCATTCTTTTTCTGTTGATGGGATGATCACGCAACAACTCCTGCGAAGTGAGAATCAGCTTATTTAATGCATCGGCAGTAGTTGCCGCTTCTTCATGGCGGGGCTGAATGAGATGAGTACGGAACGGTTGCTCCGGAATATCATGGGGCGGAGTACAGAGCAATCGCTTGTCGCCACCTTTCATTTTCAACAGATGCCGATAAGAGACTCCCGGGTGAAAGCTAAAGAGATCGTTTCCCAGTCGGTTCTGAAGAAAACCAATCAGTTCAGCTGCTTCGGCTGTAGAGATATGTCCCGCCGAATGGTTTTTCAACAGGTCGCCTTCGAGGCATACCAGGTTACAGCGCATGGCCATTTCACCCGGCAGGATGTCCACACCCATGCTGGCGGCTTCCAGTACGCCACGACCTTCATATACCTTGGGTACGTCGTAGCCCAACACTGAGAGGTTGGCAATCTCGCTCCCCGGTGCAAAACCATCGGGAACCGTGTTCAAAAGTCCGTTTCTCCCTTTTCGGGCGAGCATATCCATATAAGGAGTGTTGGCTATCTGTAGTGGTGTTTTGTTTCCCAGTGAGGCGATGGGTTCGTCTGCCATGCCGTCTCCCAGTATGATGATGTTCTTTGGCGTCATATTATCTGATGTTAGCGATGGAGATAATGTCTGAAAAGACCCCTGCGGCGGTAACCGTGGCGCCGGCGCCGTAGCCCTTGATGACCATCGGGTATTCGTTGTAGCGTTCGGTGGTGATCATGATGATGTTGTTGCTTCCTTCCAGGTCGTAGAAGGGATGCCCCTGTTCCACTTCCCGAAGTCCCACTTCGCAGACACCCTTGTCGTAGGAAGCCACAAAACGAAGTTTCTTGTCATCCTTTGCCAGCTCCTTCCTACGCGCTTCAAATGAATCGTCGAGTTCGGAGATGGTCTGCCAGAATTCTTCGAGTGAGCCTTCAAAATATTTCTGGGGGACAAACAGGTTTTTATGTACGTCGGACTGATTCACGTGGGCACCGGCTTCCCTGGAGAGGATTACCAGTTTGCGGGTTACATCGAGACCGCTGAGGTCGATTCGCGGATCGGGTTCGGCAAACTGCGCCTCCACAGCCATCCTGACTGCCTTGCTGAAGGGTACCTCCTGACTCAGTGTATTGAAGATGAAGTTCAGCGTTCCCGAGAGGACCGCTTCGAGCTTGACAATCCGGTCGCCGGAGTTAATCAGTGAATTCATCGTGTTGATGATGGGCAATCCGGCACCTACATTCGTTTCGAAGAGGAATTTCACGCCTGCATTTCGGGCTGTTTCTTTCAGGTGACGATAGTTATCATAATCGGAGGAGGCGGCAATCTTGTTGGCCGTGACCACGGAAATATTCCGGGCCATCAGCTCGTCATACAGCGCAGCAATGTGGGGGCTTGCGGTACAGTCGACCACCACCGAATTGAAAATGTTCATCTTCAGAATCTCGTCGCGGATAAGCTCAGGTGAGCTCTTCTGACCGTTAGTCATCAGGTTTTCAAAGTATCCTTCGAGCGGGATGCCCTCGCGTGTGAAGAGGGCCTTGCGTCCGTTGGCTATTCCCACAATATTGATCCTGAGCTTATTTTGTTCCTTGAGTGTACTCTGTTGTTGCCTGATTTGTTCCAGCAGCTTTCCTCCCACTGTTCCGATGCCAATGACAAACAGGTTCAGTTCCTGGTAGGGCGACAGGAAGAAGGAGTCGTGGATGACGTTAAGTGATTTCTTCAGATCGGAGCGGGCAATTACGCAGGAGATGTTGGTTTCGCCTGCTCCCTGTGCGAGGGCAATCACGCTGATGCCATTTCTTCCCAGTGCACCAAAAAACTTGCCGGCAATACCGGGGACATGTTTCATGTTTTGTCCCACAATCGCGATGGTGGCCAGGTCATACTCTACCATGATCTCATTGATGCTGCCCATGGCGATCTCGTGCGCGAATTCCTGGTTGAGTACTTTTTGAGACAACGCTGCGTCCTGCGAGCGGACGCCGATGGAGGTGCTGTTTTCGGAAGAAGCCTGCGAGACGATGAAAACGCTGATGCCATTATCCGCGAGTGCGGAGAAGATTCTTTTGTTTACACCGATCACACCCACCATGCCCAGTCCCTGAATGGTAATGAGCGCCGTATCGTTAATGGAGGAGATACCCTTGATGATCTTTCCATTGCGGGTGGGTTTGATATCGCGTATCAGTGTTCCCTTCTCTTCCGGATGGAAAGTGTTCCTGACATATATGGGGATATTCTTGTGATAAACGGGGAAGATGGTGGGTGGATAGATCACTTTTGCCCCGAAGTTGGAAAGTTCGATGGCTTCTGTGAAAGACAACTCATCGATCACATATGCAGAGTTGATGATCTTCGGGTCGGCAGTCATGAACCCGTTCACATCGGTCCATATCTCCAATACCGTGGCATCGAGTGCGGCGGCAATAATTGCTGCAGTGTAGTCCGATCCGCCACGACCCAGGTTGGTGATGTCGTTGTTCTCACAGCTCGATGAGATGAAGCCCGGCACGACAGCCACATGGGGTGGAGGCATCTCGGAAAAGGTTTTCCTTATCAGTTCGTTGGAACGTGCCAGATCGGGTATATGGTTGCTGAATTGTCTGTTTGTCTTGATAAATTGTGTGGCGTCATACAATTGGGCGCCTTCGATGACCTTGCCGACAATGAACGATGAGAGTCGCTCGCCGTAACTCACGATCTTGTCGGATGTTTTTTGGGAGAGATCGCCTATCAGAAATACACCACGCAGAATATTGCGCAGGTCCTCGAACATCTGTTGTGTCTTTTGCACCACCTCCTGTTTGTCGGCGGGTGAGTCAATCAACTTTTCGATGATCTCTTCGTGGCGGGCAATAATTTCGTCCAACAACGGTTTGTACCCTGAGTTGTTGTTGCGCGCAAAATCGGCAGCCAGAAGAAGACGATCTGTGACACCGCTTAGAGCCGAAACAACTACGATCACAGGCTCCTGTTCATTTTCAACAATACTCTTCACCAACTGTAAACTTTCGGGACTTCCTACGGAAGTACCTCCGAATTTCATCACTTTCATCGTGTATGATAATTTTACCGTATTAAAACGGCGTGAAATAAAAAATGTGAATTGGAAATCGCAAATCGGTCGATTTGCAAAAGGCAAGCAACGCTGCCTTACGGATGTGAAATTTTACATAACCCCCCAAGGGGTCATGGTCATAGTAGTGGTGAAGTATGTTGAATACAATCTCTGCATTTCGAACATCTGGGATGTGAATTTGATGCAAAGATAGCGGAATAATTGATAAAATGAAAATAATGCTTATTTTTGTCTGAATAATCATCCTATTCCGATGAAATAATCTGTACCTTCACGATACATCGGGTAAATTTTTTTTATGAAACAGTCAATCTTATTTGTAATTTTCTTTCTGTTCCTGTTTTTTTCGGGCACTTGCGAAAACAAAAGGCCAAAAAAGGAATTTATCACTTTTGAGGAGATGGAGGATCCGACGGGAGATACACTGTCGGACTGGTCACAGATACCCTCTGGTTTGCATTCTTCGTTTATTTCCATTGATGAACGGATGGCCAGATCTGTGGTTCCTGAGATACCGATCAGAAAGAGCATGACCATCACAGGATGGAAAGGAGAGAGCGTGTCGGCACAGTTGCTCCTTTGGTCTGCGAAAGAAGTAAATCAAGTAGAATTGGAATTTGATGAATTCAGGTCGGGTGACGCGCTTCTTCCCGCTTCTGTTGCACAGGCAAGATTTGTACGTTACGTGATGACCGACGAATTTGCTTCGGGTTGCGGCCGCCGGAAACCTGAAGATTTCGCTGCTTCACTTTCAGCCGATATGCTCGATAATCTGGATCACTTCAATATGGAGGCCAAAACAGCACGCCCTGTCTGGCTCACTTTCAAAATTCCTTCCGATGCGGCCGCAGGGAGATACAAAGGAAAACTGAGTCTATTTGCAGAGAGAGTTTTTGTGGAGGATTTTGAGATTGAAATTGAGGTGGTGGACAGATTGCTGCCTGCTCCGTCTGAATGGGCTTACCATCTTGATTTGTGGCAACATCCTTCAGCGGTGGCGAGGGTGCATAATCTGGAAATTTGGAGCGACGCGCATTTTGAGAAGATGAAGCCGCTGATGAAAATGCTGGCCAATGCCGGCCAAAAGGTGATTACTGCCACCTTGAACATCGATCCATGGAACAATCAATCTTTTGATGCGTATAAAGATATGATTATATGGACCAGGAACAAGGACCAGAGCTGGAGCTTCGATTATACAATTTTCGACCGCTGGGTGGAGTTCATGATGGGCATGGGCATCGATAAAATGATCAACTGCTACTCGTTGCTTACATGGAATAACAAACTCCATTACAACGATATGGAAAAGAAAGAGTTGATCACCCTGGAGCTGAAAGCACAGTCGGATGAGTACGCGAAACTTTGGAGCATATTTCTTAAGGATTTTACACAGCATCTGAAGCAGAAAGGATGGCTGGAAATAACCAATATCGCGATGGATGAACGTGCTCCGGCTGATATGCAGGCCGCCTTGAAGGTCCTGGCAAGTGCCGCTCCGGAATTGGGTATTTCACTTGCAGACAATCACAAAAGCTATAAAGAGTATCCCCTGATCAGAGACATCAGTGTGGGGGCACGCAGTACGGTAGACCGGGAAGACATTGCCGCACGAAGATCCAAAGGATTGGTAACCACCTGGTATGTTTGCTGTGCCGATCCGTTTGCCAATATGTTTACCTTCTCTGCACCTGCAGAAGCGGTCTATGCTGCCTGGCATACGATGGCGGCCGATCTGGACGGCATGCTCCGCTGGGCCTATAATTCGTGGGTGGAGAATCCGCTTACCGATTCCCGTTTCAGATCATGGCCAGCGGGCGATACCTACATGGTTTATCCCGATGCACGGAGTTCCATCCGTTTTGAACGGCTCACAGAAGGAATCCAGGATGCCGAAAAGATCCGCATATTACGCAAGCAGTACAGGGAAACAAACAGTCCCGAATCACTTGCAAAACTACAGGAACTGGAAGAAGCCATTGCCTTTTTTAATACGCTGGAGCCTTCAGCCGACTGGCAGGAAAGGTTGAATGCCGCCAAAAAATTACTGAATTAATTTATTCCCGGTCACGTAAGAAAGCCATGATTGAGGTCTTCGGCGAGAAGCCGATGAGGATAGAGACAAGACGAACAAGAGTAAACAGGTGTTTCTTTTCACGTTAACTTAGTTTTTATAATCTGGATTTGGTTTTGTAGGAATTGGCGCATGGGTTTCCCTGAGCCATGTTTTTAATTTATTTTCAAGTTCATTTGCCACTTTAGGGTTCGCTTTTACCAGATTATTCTCTTCTTTGGCATCTCTGGCAAGGTTGAATAGTTCCGTTTCCCCGGTCTCATAGTAGTAAATTAATTTCCAGTCTGCCGAACGTATGATAGAATAGGGGGTGGCCCTGAAGTCGGTTCCGTCCTTTTTATAGGATTCCAGATATGCCGGGAAATGCCAGAAAAGATCACGACGGATGTTCTTCGAATGGTCTGTAAGAACAGTAGTGATATTCACTCCATCGAGTGAAGAATCGGGACTGCCTCCGGCGAGAGAGAGCAATGTAGGATAAAAGTCAATATTTGTCACAGGGCACTCAGAAGTAGTCCCAGCTTTAATTTTTCCCTGCCATTTGATGATCAAGGGTACACGGATCCCTCCCTCATAAGGATTTCCCTTGCCGCCGCGGAGCATGAAGTTATCAGTGATGGGTTCCGACCCTCCATTGTCCGAATTAAACAGGATGATGGTGTTCTCAGTCAATCCCAAAGAATCAATAGTAGCACAAATTTTCCCCACGCTTTGGTCGAGGCTTTCAATCATGGCTGCGTAAACAGAATTGGTGTGATATTTCCCCTTGGATTTTTTTTCATACTTGGCTATCAATTCTTTGGGGGCTTTTAGTGGAACATGCACCGCATGATGCGACAGATACAGGAAGAATGGTTGTTTGCCTGCCGATTCCTTCATAAATTGGATGGCCTCGTCGGTCAGTCTATCTGTGAGATACTCTTCCGGCTTGCCTTTTTCGAGGCCCACATGACAATCTCCCTTTTGGTTGCAATATGGATAAAAATAGGAGTAAGGTGTACCTGCACGACCTCCGGCAATATTGAGCACAAAGCCCTGCGATAAAGGGCCTGTACCATCCGCATCATCTCCCAGGTGCCATTTGCCTATATGTCCACATCTGTAACCACTTTTTTGCAGTGCCTCGGACATCGTGACAAAATCAGCCCGAAGATCTTCGGTATTGTGTATCGGTATTAGCTTTCTCTTGTTTTTATCGCCGCGCTCAGAAGTACCCACGGTGAAGACGCCATGGCGCGGGGTATACACCCCACTCATGAGGCAGGCTCTGCTTGGTGCCGAATTGGCTGCGGAAGAATATGCATTGGAAAACATCATGCCTTGTGAAGCAAGGCGGTCAATATTTGGCGTTTCGTAGTAATCGCTCCCGGTGACCCCCAGGTCATTCCACCCCAGGTCGTCTGCCATAATAAACACGACATTCGGTTTTTGTTGTGCATTCATTATTTGTACAGGAGGCAACAAGACTCCTGCGAAAGCAAACATACCGCTTACCTTTCTACCCATAACCATTCAATAAAACGTATCACAATTATTATTCTTCTTCTTTATAGATCATCTTCCACCGATCCTTCCAATTATCCGTACCGACAAAGCTATTGAGGTATTTCAGCCGCCAGTCTACTCCCTGACATTCTTCCTTAATATCGTTCATCTTTAGTTCAAACGGCTTTATTAATCCATTTTCTATCATAAAAGTGAGGTCGTTCAGAACAAGAAGGCTCTCGGCTCCGGTTTTTGCATTATCCAGCACAGTTAGGATATCTTTCTTCGCGTATTTCTGGCCATACATCGACAGAAGTACCATTGCTCTTGATCTGACAAAGCTTCTTTCGTCGGTAAGCAACTTGCTTACTTCGGCCTTTAAGTCTGAAGACTGTTTGGAGAAGTATACACAGGAAGTCAGACCCCACCAGCGCACTACCGGATCATTGGAACGCAAAGCCTTATAAAGCTGTTTTTCCGTATCTTTTGAATAAGCGGTTGTCTGCAAGTCGGCGATCTCAACAAATGATTTTATTCTCCACTTATTCTTTTCCCCATATGTCGCCGGGTTGGTCATTGCTTCTTCCAAAATAATCGTCTCCGGAAAGAATCCAAGATCCGCCTTATTAATAAGATAACTATCGAGTTCACCCCTTAATTCTGCTACGATGGATTTATATTGCGGGTCGTTCACAAGATTCCTTGTTTCGTACGGGTCATTTTCCAGATTGTATAATTCTTCCGGTCCGAATGGTTCGAAGAATGAACGCTGAACCGCATTCAATTTGTCGGCAGTATAAAGATCTTTCCATTCACGGAATGCGGTCTGTTTATATCGATAGAACGCAAATAGCGACTGGGTATGATAAGGGATGAAATTGCGTGCGTATCTAAATTTCCCTTTTCGAATACATCTGTTGAATGCATACAACTCATCGAACCGGTCACCGTAACCAAATACTACATTCTCTTTTGTAGAAGTATTTCTGCCGAGAAACGGTTTCCCATCCATTTGTTGCGGGACATCGATACCCGCCAGATTAAGCACCGTGGGAGCGAAATCCATAAAAGAAACCGGATCAGTCTCAATGCTGCCGTACTCTTTACCTATTTTGTCTTTCCATTTTTCAGGGACATACACCACAAGCGGAACATGAATCCCCATATCATCCGTATAACCTTTGGTCCCCGGCAGTGAACCTCCGTTGTCACCAAAATAGAAAATAAAAGTATTATCCAGCACATTTTCCTCACGCAACATTTCTATGAGTTCACCGAGTTCTTTATCAGAGTCGTTGATGCGATCGTAGGATGTGGCATAAGTGTATCTGACAAGCTTGGTATCAGCCAATGAAGGATGCACATTTACCTTATCGGGATCATTTTTTGTTTTTACATTCCTGTATGTATCGTCATCAAAAAAAAGTTTGGATTCATGTGTAAGTAAATTACTTCTTTGAAAGAAAAAAGGTTTTGACTTGTCGGGCCTGTTACGCCAGGTGTTCAGTTCTCCTTTTATTTCATCCCAGGCATCCTTGTCTAGCTGAACATTATAGTCAGTCTTCTGCGCATTACAGGTGTAATATCCGGCTTGTCGGAGATAAGTGGGGAACATGTTTAATCCTTCAGGCATTACCATTGATTGCAACCTGCGATGAAAACTTCCTGCAAAGCGCGGAGCATAACAACCTGTAATAAGTGTGGTGCGGGCAGCCGAACTGACCGGCGCGTTGCTATATGCGTTTGTGTAAATCAATCCATGTTCTGCCATTTGCCTGACATTGGGAGTTTCTGCTCCCTTTCCATTGTTAAATAATGCCAGGTAGTGAGGTGATAAATCCTCTGTAAGAAACCATACTATATTGGGACGCTCCTGTTTTACCTTGTCGGCTGCAGTCAATGCGCAGGCAAATGATAAAAAGCCAAAAGAGTATAAAATTTTTCTCATGTTTACTTTATTTTATTGCTTTCTTTAAGATGATCGTCGTCGTTTTGCTACTATCCTTGTATAGTTTGACCCGCACCGTCTCATATTCCGGAACATCCACCAAATAATCTCCATAAAAACCGTGAAAGGTAACCTCACCATTCGTTGATGTTTTCTCCTCTGTTTTGGTGTGCCATGTTTCTTTAATAAGTTTTTTCAGGTCATAATAAACTTGATGCTTTCTTCCATCTTCATAGAGAATGCCGGCATCCATGCCGCGACCTCCGAGATTGTCCACCTGATACCACCGGGTCACTCCTTTTATAAAAGGTTTCGAAAAGGCCAGTGTATAGTAGTTTATTTGCCAGGCTGAGCTTTCTTTGTCGCTGATTGACCATATTTTATCGCGATTTTCGGGAGACTGTTTGTTGTTTCGCGACGGTCCGTTAAATTCTGTAATCACGACGGGTTTACCAATGGTTCCAAGCAGTTCAAATCCTTTGTTTATTGCACCCATAGTATACGCTGTTTTGCCGTATGTTGGAGAACCTGCACGAAAATCCCAGGTATGACCAAAAAAATGATCCTGATTTCCTGCCATTTGAAAATCGCCACCGATACTTTTAAGCGCCTTTAAATAATTTACGTAGCCAATAAATTGAGGATTTGTCAGGTAAGGATGTTGTGCATCAAGTACCACAAACTTTGCATTGGGTAAATATTTACGTGCCAGCGCAAGCGTTTTTTTTGCTACTCCCGGTTCTCTGTATTTAGGATAATTGGGTGCCGCCAGGATAAACTGATCTTCTGGAGGATTGTTTTTTTCCCAGAATTGCATTGAATAAAATTCATTGATGACATCGTATTCTCCAATTTTGTCGCCATATGTATCGCTTACGAAGTGGAGGCGATCTTCAATCATTTGCCAGATTTGATCTTCTGTATAGATTTGATTTTTGAACCATTTTTCGTTATATAGTATCGCATGAAAACGCATTCGCAAATCATTTTCCTGAGCCCACTTGATGGCATCAAGTGCCTTGTAGTCGCGCTGTCTTGTTTTTGGATCCTGCCAATAATCACATATCACCACTTTATTAAAAATTTCAGGGATCGTTTTGAGTGCTTCTATGCGTATTGGGTCATTTACCGGTTTTTCGAATAATCCATAGGTATTGGTGCCAAAATCAAATTCATGCGCGAAAAGCTCCAGTCTTACTTTTTTTTTCTCTACCTTTTTGCCTTCTTCGTCTATGAATAATAACGTAAAATCTGCAGTCCGATATTTTTCAATATCCTTTTCAGCCTGAATCATTACCGCTTTACTTTCAGCATCAGAAATGCCATCAAAGAAAGTCTGTGTGGGTTCATTTTCACTTTTTTGAGTGAATGGAAGAGCAGACAATACTGCCCCGATTATAAAGATAGATTTCATCGTTTATCTTCAGAGATCTTGTTTTATTCCTTTACTTTTCTCTTCTTCCAGTATCTGCTTCATAAAGTGAAGCATCAGCTTGTTTTTATCTGCCACGTTATCATACTCTCCCCTGTCGGTGCGCATGTCATAGAGCTGATCTGCTTTTCTGATTCCCATTTCGGTATTTGTCAGCTTGTTATAGGCTTGTCCATTGCCAGGTTCAATATACTTCCAGTCTTTGGTCAGTACGGTGAGTGTGGATGCTGCACCGATGACATAATCTCTTCCGTCGGGATCTATTCCAAGCCACGCCGGGAGCTGATCCCGGCTGTCTTCAGGAATGTCGTCACTCTTCTCTCTGCCCGTCAGCGATGCCATTGTTGCCAAAAGGTCTATCTGCGATATCAGGGCATTGGAGATTCCTTTCTGCACTTTTCCGGGCCAGTGTACCATGAAGGGGACGCGGGTTCCTGCCTCAAAATTACTGTACTTTCCACCGCGAAAGGGTCCCCAGGGCTTGTGATCCATCAGTTTCTCCCGTGCTTCGTCCATATAACCATCGTCTACCACGGGACCGTTGTCGCTTGTGATGATGATCATTGTATTTTCAAAGATTCCGGCTTCCTTCAGGGCCCGTACGATCTCGCCTACGGACCAGTCAAACTCTACTATTGCATCGCCGCGATGCCCCATTTCGGTTTTACCCCTGAAGCGTTCGTGGGGAAATCTCGGGACGTGAATATCGTTGGTTCCGAAATACAGGAAAAATGGCTTTTCTTTATTTTTTTCAATAAATCGGACTGCGTGGGATGTGAGACTGTCAGCAATAGATTCATCTTCCCATAATGCAGCACGTCCGCCTTTTATATAACCGATGCGGGAGATACCATTGACAATGCCTTGGTTATGTCCATGATTGGGGCTTGGTTTCAGTTTGGTGAGCAACTCAGGATTATCTTTCCCGGTAGGTTCTCCCGGAAAGTTTTGGGAGTAACTCACGAAAAGAGGATCCCTGGGATCAAGATTTGCCACCCGTTGATTCTCGAGATAGACGCAGGGTACACGGTCTCCCGTGGCGGCCATGATGTAGGAGTAGTCGAATCCGATCTCCCGCGGTCCCGGGGTCAACGGCTTATTCCAGTCCTGTTTCCCGTCGATGTTTCCTATCCCCAGATGCCACTTTCCTACGGCAGCTGTGGTGTAACCGGCTTCTTTCATTATCTTTGGCACGGTGTTCCGGTTGGGTTTGATAATCAGGGCCGCATCACCTGCGGCAATCTGGGTACCCTTCCTCCGCCATGGATACTCGCCGGTGAGCAACCCATAACGGGAAGGAGTACTGGTTGCTGCTGCGGCATGGGCGTTACGGAATCGCAGGCCATTTGCGGTCAGGGCATCGACATTGGGTGTATGCACACGTTCTGCGCCGTAGCAGGAAAGGTCGCCATAGCCCATGTCGTCTGCGTAAATCAGCACGATATTGGGTTTTTCCTGGATTACTTTTTGTTTTACCTCCTGTGCCTGCGAGGGAAGAGCCAGGCAGGTGCCAAAAGCGAGAATAGAACGGGTAGATAAATATCTCATAAATTTAAAGATAATGATATGACGAAATTATTTAAAACAGCGGCCAGTTGGGATCATCGGTTCTGGCCTTTTTCATGATTTCTTTCAGCTCTGCCGTTTTTTGAGGATAGAGTTCTACGAGGTTGTGATTCTCTGAAGGGTCTGACGCAAGGTTGTAGAGCTCAAACCTGCCTCCGTCCCGGATATCTATATGAAGAAGTTTCCAGTCTCCTTTTATGAGCGCCTGACGGCCCCCTAATTCCTGAAATTCAAAGTAAAAATAGTCTCTTTTCTTTTGTCCTTCCTTTTCGAGCAGGGTAGGCAAGATGCTAATACCGTCGATTTTCTTGGATATGGATGTACGTAACATTTCTGCAAAGGTTGGAAGATAATCCCAAAAAGCGAATGCAAAATTACTTTCCTTGCCTGCCGGTACTTTACCCTGCCACGAAATGATGGTGGGAACGCGAATACCTCCTTCGTACAGATCACGTTTATATCCCCGGTAGATGCCGTTACTGTTGAAAAAATCCGGGTCGCCCCCACCTTCTCGATGCGGGCCATTGTCACTGGTGAAAATAATAAGCGTATTCTCATACACTCCCGTCTCTTTGAGTTTTTCAATGATTTGCCCCACATATACGTCGATACGTTTTACCATGGCAGCATGTGTTGCCCGTGGATATTCCTGCGACATATATCCGC
This sequence comes from Porphyromonadaceae bacterium, assembly GCA_021372865.1. Lineage (GTDB taxonomy): Bacteria > Bacteroidota > Bacteroidia > Bacteroidales > Dysgonomonadaceae > Proteiniphilum. The sequence continues at coordinate 129,569 of JAJFTO010000013.1, read as the reverse complement.
CATTTCTGAATTCGGGTCCGGAGTCAATGCCCTTATAGGGCTTTTCATCGAATTTTCCTCTTAATCCCTGAATGATTGAATCTTCAGGTACCACCAGCTCGGCGTGAGGAAGGATCATCGGGACGAAAAGGAAGAATGGATCCTTGCTGTGCTTGTCGATAAATGCCAGCGCTTTTGCCTGTATCGCCGTTTGTGAATAGGTGCCGAACTGGCCATTATCGTTTTCAGGAAACGTTACTTTTTTATTATTATCCCATAGGTAAGCAGGGTAATAATTATGAGCCAAACGCTGACAATTGTATCCAAAAAACTCATCTACTCCTTGTTTCATCGGCTCTCCGGTAGATCCCGGATAACCCAGTCCCCATTTGCCGAAGGCGCCAGTGACATACCCTGCATTTTTAAAAAGACGGAATAATGTGAATGTCCCTTCCTGAAGTGGAAATTGGCCCTCTGGTTTTATTTCTTTGTTCCCGCGAATGGGCGTGTGACCAGTATGCAATCCGGTCATCAGGCTGGCACGTGAGGGAGCGCTTACCGTTGTGCCGGAATAAGTTTGGGTAAACCGGATTCCGTTTAATGCCATCCGGTCGATATTGGGTGTTTGAAATTTTTCCTGACCGTAACAACTCAGATCCCCATATCCCAGATCATCGGCCACGATAAATACCACATTGGGTTTTTGCTGGGCGTGTAGTGGAATGAAAGCTACGCATGAAAGTCCCGCTACAAAAATTTTAGTCTTCATATTGTTTCTTCGTGTTTTTTTAATTACATCATTTCCCTGAATAGATATGAAATTTTAATTTCGGGGGAACTCCCTGTATAAATCATTCTGATTTCTAATGGTTCACAGTCTGCTATATACATCGTTCATGGTGTTGTAGCTTAAATTCTTCAGTACCGTTTTGGGAGAATCATCCGTCACGATGGTAATGTCCCTGGTTTCCCCGGGCAGCATGTCGAAATAGTTATCCGAGAAGAATCCTGCGACCCCCTTATAATAGACCGCGATATTTTTGGCCAGCTTATCGGTCGTCACCCTGACCGTGACGGTACCTTTTTCCGCCCCCGGCAAAGTCTCCAGTTTTATATTTACCCTGGGCAGTTTAAGCAACTTGATGGAATCCAGATACTGGAGGGAGGTCTGCCGGATCTCTCCGGCCGTGAATTTGCAGGCCAGTACCACCCTGTCCCTGTCTGCATCCCCTATGAGTGATGCAACGTTCAGTGTCCTTGCATTTTTACTTGTATTGGCCGGCATTTCGACATTGAATTTTTCCGATTTCAGTTTTTTCCCGTCGAAGTCCACCAGCGTCAGCTCCATCTCTCCCTTGAGGCTCTCCGCCTTGTCCGAAACCAGGTAAATCTCACTGTTGTTTCCATCAAGATAAGGCATGACGGCTACCGGTTCAAAATTATGGCGGGTCGCATAATGAAGTGCCTTCCATTTTCCATAGTAGTCGATGCTCGACCATGTGTCTCCGGGCCAGCTGTCATTGATCTGCCAGTAGAGCGATCCCATACACCATGGCATGTTGCGCCTGTGCGCCTGGATGCCATGGGCGATCACATCCGCCTGCATGATCTGGCTCATATAGACAATGTCTTCGAACTTTGTCGGTACGCGATAGTACCAGTCAAGATAAAGTGCCACCGTTTCTGCCACCCTGAACCGTGAATGAAATTTCAATGCCTCGCCTTTGAATACCAGATCACTCCTGTCCAGATAGTTTTCCATCGACGAGATTTCATTGTATGAGATCATGCCGTATTCACTCATGAACCGTCCCACATTCTCATCATAATAGGATTGCTTGGCCTGTCTGTGGCACACGTCCCACTGATGCACATCTCCATATCTGAGCATGAATTTGGGATCGGGTTCCTTGTCTATGGGGCCGTTGAATCCTACACCAAACAACGAGCTTGGCGAGGAACGCCAGTATATGTTTTCATAGGTATTTGCTTTTACAGCCGCAGGAAGTACCTTATGAAAGATTGTATCATAGGCCCTGTCCCACATCTCACGTTGAGATTGTGACATGTTTGTTTTCCATCTCCATGTCGAACGGGGTATGGTGTCAAACGGCTGCAACATCGATTCAATTTCATTGTTTCCGCACCACAACACAATGGAGGGGTGATTTCTCAGCCTTTTGATGTTGTCGTCGGCTTCGGCACGGACGTTGCTGATGAAATGGTCGTTTACCGGGTATAATGCCACAGAGAACATGAAGTCCTGCCAGACCAGGATTCCGTACTTGTCGCAAAGTTCATAAAACAGGTCGTCCTCATAGTTTGCGCCTCCCCAGACGCGCAGCATGTTCATATTTGCATCCGCACAGCTTTTCACCAGATGCTCGAGATGTTCGGGCGTGACGTTCGGCATGAACATGTCGCTGGCCACCCAGTTTGATCCCTTGGCGAAAGTACGTTTTCCGTTGATCTCGAAGATGAAGCTGCTTCCATTCTTGTCCCTGTCCTCCTCCCGTATCAGGCGCATGGTGCGGATGCCGGCCCGGATGTCCTGTTCATCCAGCAACTGTCCCTCCCTTTTGAGGCGGACCGTCAGATCATACAGGTTGGCAGGGCCGTCACCGTTCGGATACCACAGGCGGGGATCGGGAATCACGAAATCCTCCTTTAAAGTCTCGACCCCTTCCACGGCTCTTTTAAAACTCCTGACCGTTTTTCCGTCCAGCAGCAGGTCGATCGTGTAGTTGCCCCTTCCCATGGAAGATATGGACAGATCGAGTCCCATATCGGCGGTCTTTTTACTGGCACTTTTGGTGTATACATAGATGTTGTCAATCCTTGCCGTATTCCACGCCACGAGTTCTATCGGCCTCCAGATGCCGCTTGTCACGAAGCGGCCGGTCAGGTCCCATCCGAAATGATATCCCGCCTTCCTGGTGAAGGAGCTAACCTTGGTAGTACCGACTCCGCCGAGCATCGACTGGTCGTTGTTCGAGATGATGGGCGTCCCGAATGCAGTCGCCTCCCTGAGACCCTCGATCACGGGCGAGATGAAGAGGATATGCAGCTCGTTGCCCCTTTCCCTGATGATATCTTTCACATCGGCTTTCCAGCGGCGATGCGCATTGTCGGCGTAGAGTATTTTCTTCCCGTTCAGCGTGATCACTGCCCTGGAGTCAAGCCCGTTGAATACGAGACAGATGCTGTCCTTTTCAAATATATCCCCGGCATCGAAGGTGGTCCTATATTCCCAGTTCACCTTGTCAATCCATTGTTGTTCCCTTTCATTCATTCGCCAGTAAGGGTCTCCGATGATCCCCTGTGAATAGAGGTCGGTATGTATTGTACCGGGTACTTTTGCCGGGCGCCAGGAAACGGTATCTTTCGGGCTTTCCCGTTTCCAGGAGCCGAGATTTTCCTGCCGGAACTGCCATCCCCCGTTCAGAGGGCGCTTGATGACGTTGCCCGCCTGAAGTGATAGGGTGGTTAGTATCACAGTCAGCAGGCAGAGAACTTTATTCATACGATTATTTATTTTTGAATGAACGACCTTTATGGTCATTTTATAATTTCAGCAACTGGCCTTGTTTTATTTGTTTGCAAGTTCACGGAGGCGGTCAGCCACTTCCATGGCGGAGCGTCCGGTATGATAGCTCACTTTCCACGGATTGCCGATATTCCCGTCGAGGATGTTTCCTTTTTGGTCACAAAGGGTACGCCATTCACCCAAATTTTCTATGACCATATATTTTTGGCAAAACCTCCACACATTTACAAAAGCCTGTAAATACTCTTCATTCCCGAAAGTTTTATAGGCGTCGAGCATTCCTGTAAGGATCTCTGCATTCTGCCAAAACTCTTTCTCGAGTACAATAGGTTTGCCGGTTTCACGTAAGCCGTCACGGTAGACACCTCCATATTGCCAATCGATACCGTTTTGAATCGCGTGATCCATAAGTTGCTTCATAATACCCTTATAGGGTTCCTTGTCAAACCCTCCTATTTCAAGAGCACGGCTAAGTAACCAGACCAGTTCTGTGTTGTGTCCATAGCTAGTTGTTTGCGTCGGCTCTGCCGGCCTCTCACCGAATCGTTCAGCGTTCCATGTACGTTTGAGAGACAAGGCAGGTACACTTTCCCACGCCAGGTTGAACTGATTAAGGCCGGAACCGCGCGTATGGTCTACCATTATGTCTATGATCAGATCAATGAGCTCTTTGAGTTTACGACGATGAATCTCCTGTTGGGATGCCTCATAAAGTACGGTAAATGACTCCATGAGATGCATATGGCTGTCGAGTGTCTTACGGTCACCTCCTCCAAAACCGGGTGTTTCAGGCGTCCAGTCCTGATTAAAGTATTCACGGTATCCGCCATATCGTGTGTCCGCACAATATTTTTGGAGTGCATCAAAGGTTTTCACTGCATATTCCAATCCGCGCGGGTCCTTAGTTGCAAGATAATACTCACTCAGTGCGTAGATGGCAAAACTTTCACCATACACAATCTTTCCGTTGTCAAGTTCAGAGCCGTCCCTATTCGTTTTCCAGTAGAACCCTCCATAATGTTCATCCCAAAAATTTTCGATAATAAAATCTACGCCCAGCCTTGCCAGTCTTTCGTATTCTTTATCACCTCCACGGCGCAGCAAAGATGAGAAAGTCCAGATAAACCGACATTGGGTGTTAAGATACTTTTCTGATGTACCGGTATCTTTGCCGGATGCATCGAAATTGGTAAGAAATCCTCCATGCTGTTTATCTTCACAGCGTTCAAGCCAGAACTTCATGATAGAGTCACGTGCGGCGATTGCTTCGCCGGCCAGCTGATGAATTTGTTCCTTCGTTATTTTTTCTGCAGGCATCTCATACCCGGACGATGTGGTAGTAGATTGTGATTCCATTTTTTTATTATTTTTTGGTTTTTAGTTCATAATTCGGAGTGGGAACAAGTGGGCGACGGTTTTTGTTAACTTTCAAACCATCGGCAAATTCTTTCTTCTCGTTACCATAGAGCTTTTCTGCCGGAAGTTCACCCCAGTTTACAAGAATTTTGCGGGCCATTATACTTGTTTCATTCTTATTTTCCGTGGCTTTGCTACGAATCTTTTCCTTTAATTTATCCGGTAGAATTAAGTTTAAATTTTTATCCATGCTCAGCACTTCCAGTGAGGTGAGATTCTGAGCGTGTGTGACAAAATACTCGAATGCTTCATTGCGCTTATCGGTGTAGCACAAAGCGTAAGCACTCTCGGATGCAATTTGAGAATCATCAGATTGTTGCATGATTCTTACCAGTTCCATGGGGGCTGCAGGAAGCTTACCTCCTTTGGCCAGTACACCCAGATTAATTACGGACCAGAATCTGGTTTCAGGATCCTTGCTATTTAGTTTTTTTACCAACAAGGGAATATCTTTTGGTGCGACTGTGGCGGTGAGTTCCATCAAACGATACTTTTCCTCAAGATCGTAGCCGGGTGAATGCACGACATCATAAAAACATTTACCGCTATTTTTTCGTGTTGATAAGAGTGCAAAACCCAAGTCTCCGGTATTACGGATATGGGCACTGAGTTCCGTGCGCAATTCATTTATCTTCTCTGCGTATTTAGCATCTCCCATTAAATTGTTGATTTCAAAAGGATCTGTGCTCAGGTCATAAAACAATTCGGCTTCATTGCGTACAAATGGTAATTCACAGACCGGATTATTGCATTTGTTCTCGAAATAAGTTTTATCCCAGTACAGGTTACTGGGCATGCGCCATTGAAAAGCATTCAGCAGATCATCCGATTTGTAAGGGATATAACGTCGGATATATTTGAAACGCCCGTCGGTAATAGTTCGTATAGGAGTATAATGGCTTGCCTGATTACAAGTGAAGCCATAGTTGTATTTACGCTCAGTAGTATCGTACTTGCCCAGAAACGGCAGGCCCTGCATTGATTCGGGGGCTTTCATATCGGCTAAACTCAATACGGTGGGAGCCAGATCTACAAAAGCTACGAAGCGTTGATTTTTCCCGATTGGCATTTTAGATAAATGTTGCCATTTGGGGGGAATGTAAACTACCAGCGGTACCTTATAACTACTTTCATAACTGAATCCTTTTCCACGGGGCAAACATCCCCCATGATCACTGAATATGAAAATAATGGTGTTGTCATATAATTTCTTCTCTTTAAGATCATTGATAAAAATGCCGACCCACTTGTCCACATCACTCACTCCTTCAAGATGAAAAGCGTAGTCGGATCTCACTTCCTTTATATCCGGCACATGGGGTGGAAGAGGGAGCTTTGCAGGATCAAGATTTTCTTCAGCAAAGTTACGACGGCCTTCCAGATGTGTTGAAGTGAGCCTACTCATATGGGTTGCCATGCAATTGAATACCGCAAAAAATGGTTGATCTTTCTTCCTTGCAGGGCTGTTATAGGTGGCGTTGTTGCTACACTCGTCCCAACAGGCTTTGTCATTGTTTCTGGAGTTATAATCGGTTTTCTGGTTATTGGTGCAGAAATAACCGGCGTCTCGCATTAATTGAGGAAAATAGATGTTTTGGGGGGTAGTAACTTCGAGACGGTGCCAGTCCATCATGTAGGTAGGTGCATAACACCCGGTAATGATGGTTGACCGCGAAGGAGAACTTTGCGGTCCGTTGGAATAGGCATTCATGAATTGCAATCCGCTCTCAGCCAGTCCGTCAATCACCGGCGTTTTGTTCACGGGGTGGCCATAACAGCTCAATTCATAATCGCTGGTATCTTCAAATGAGAGCCAGAGGATATTTGGACGCTCCTGTTTTATTTCTGTTGCGAACAGTGTTGCAGGGAGTGCTCCTGAAAGAAGCAGGAAAGTAAGATCTCTTCCTTTTATCTTATTTTTTTTCGTGAACCCTTTAATCGTAGCCATAGCAATTAACCCCATAAAATACCTTTTACCTCTATTGTCCGTATACCAGATTTTCATGTATACTGCCTGGATTATCTACCTGTCCACACAGGTGCCGATATCGTAGAACCATTTGACTTATAATTGCCTGTATCGTCAATGTCGTTTTCATGGAAGATTTGTAAAAAGAAATATTTTGCACTTTCGTCTTTTAATTCCTTATCCCAAACGATTTTGCTCTTATTGCCATCGAAAATTTGGTCTGCTGCAACAATCACCCCTTCTCCATCGGGATTGTTTCTTACTATCTGGATCTTTTTAACTTGTTCGTTCTCTTTAGAATCAGGTGTGATAATTTCAATATGAAATTTATATACGTCGGGTTTATGTAATACTGATCCCATAAATTGACCATTCACTGAATAACGAACTTCCACTCCTTCGTTCCATGATGCAAAAGTCCGCCTCTCATGAAGGGCTTTTGTGATGGCTTCAGCAGTTAACTCAGGTGCTAAAACAAAAGTCGGAGGGGGTAATTGTTTGTTGAGAATTGCTGAATATCCATGATTATCATGTACTCCTATGGGCGAAACTCTCCATCCTTTGTTCAATGCCCTGGTATAAGCATCCCATCTATTTTTATTATAATTTGTATGGATTTCAAAAGTGCATATTTTCTCTGCTATCTCAGCATCGATATTATTAAAATCATCATATTGTTGCGCAGAGGGATGGTTAAACCCTACCACTACGTAGCCACTGTTTTTGTATGGCTTGGCGGTATTCTTCACCCAATTATAAAACTGCGGAATACTCCAATTGGCCTCAGGCCATGCCGGAGCCGGTCCCCGTTGACCATGATCGGCATTGATGTATGTCGAAGAATTAAGAACATTAATGTGGCCGTTTCCTCCATTTTCATTCGTATTCCTACTGAATTCAAAACCTACCAAAGGAACAAAACCAGGCCTTTTGTACTTTTCAACAGCTTTAGATATTGCCTGCCATCCCTTATTATCTATAGATACAGGCTGGAAATTCGGCTCTTGCGAATGATCAGTAATGGCATAGAAGTCGTACCCGTTTGCGATGGCTAATTCGAAGTGATTGTCAGGTAGTCCTTGTCTGTTGGTGTAACCACTTGGATCCACAAAGATAGAGTTACAATCTCTCCAATCTACATTTGCAGGAACGTTCCAGTCAGGATTGAATTCCGTAGGCTGACTCAGATCGTTCATCCCTTTTGCGCGGTGCTCCCCATGTGTCCAAGTTAAAAGTGTATGAGAGTGTGTGTTGCCACGATAAACCTTGAAATAAGAGAATGGTTTTTCACCCTCATTATTATTGGTTACAATTTCATTACTTTGATAACTTTTACAACTAAAAAAGACAAATAACGCAAATAATAAATAAAGAGAGATTTTGGAAGTTTTCATAATCATGTATGTAAAAATTGAAATATTTTATTTAAAGACTTTCAAAAGAGCCTAGTATTGATTTAACTTTATGTGATTCATCTTCAGCCGAAAGGAGCAAAATTGTATATTTTCCTCCTCCGGGAGCTACTTTTATTACCACATGCCCGCCGTTTCCTGTTAATTTTTTTATTTGTTCATCACCCAAATAGGCTTTGGTAAGTTCAGGAATATTTGTGGGAATAATATTTTTGAGATTGGGATTTATACTCTTATTGGTCATACTTTGTAAAACTGATAGGTTTATATGGGTTACATGCCAAACCTGAATTATTATATTTTGAGGTTGTACACTTTGTAAAAAGGGTTCACTCATTGCATCAATCCAGGCATGGTGATTGGCTTCGCAAACTTCGACTCTTCCCACGGCTTTGCCGACCGGAATTTCGATATTCCGCCAAGGCTCAGCAGTAACAGGAATCCGGCCAGACAAATCCCCGCCATTAAAATAATCAAACTTTCCATAAGTAATTCGAATTCCTGCACTACATTTATTTTCATCAATAGATGCTCCTGTTGGGAAGAATTTTTTTGTGCTATCCTCTTTCCCTGTCCAGACTTCACCTGACGAAACAATATTTCGGATTTCAAATGTATTATATTTATTTGGATTATTTACAAGAACAAACTGCTTGTTTGTTCCTGGCACAAAACTTTCAATTTTCAACCTGCTTTTGTTCCATTCAAGAAAATTACGGTAATTATTAAAAGCTTTGCCTGTTTGTGGTTTCGGATATTGGTAAGTTGGCCAATCGCGATCAATAATTTTTGCAAAAGGGAGATGTTCATACACCTCGGTGATGCCGCTCAGATAATAATTTCCTCCTTTTTTGCTTTGAGTGGAGTTTTTATAAACGCCACCGATATGATCTCCGTGGAAATGGGTAATAAAGGTATAATCAATTTTTTTTTCTTTTGTAAAATTCAGTCGTTTTTGAATATATCTGGCTATCCACTCTCCAGGTTGTTTACTTTCATCTGGAGAAGCTTTTGTTGTCCGTGGATCGCCATAAGGACCCCCATCGCCGGCATCAATAAGCAGAGTCGTCCCGTCAGGTAAAATACAGAAGGCAGACTCACCTCTTCCTGTATAAATATGATGAATTTCCATTTCTCCCTCGCTCCATGCCGGAAGAGGCTGCCCCACTTCCTGTCCGGACAGCATGATTGACAAAAAAAGAACAATTCCCAATGTAAATATTTTTTTCATAGATTTTTTACTTTTCAAAATTCCATTCGGGAAATACCGAAGGTGTTCTTTTTTTTGTGATTTGATTAAATTTTTGAATTAACCGGGGATGATTTTCTGCTATATTTTTTGACTCGGAAGGATCTGTTGTGACATTGTATATTTCCCAATGACTTTCGTTATTGTCTTTCACATTCATTCGAACTCCTTTTAAATCTCCCATTCTGATTGCATATTGCCCTCCGCCATTTGAGAATTCCCAATACAGATAATCATGTTTTTTTTGTTTATCGGTGTTCCCAAGTAGTGTAGGTAAAAAAGAAACTCCGTCGGTGTCTTCTATTTTTTGTCCGGTCAATTCTGCCAAAGTTAACATCAAATCGTACTGTGCTGAGATATGATTTGTGGTTTTATTCGGAAGGATTTTCCCTGTCCATCGTACGATAAAAGGCACCTTTATTCCTCCTTCGTAAAGTGTTCCTTTTGCTCCTCTTAAGCCTCCGGAACTGTTAAAGAAATTTACATCGGCTCCTCCTGTACCTGTATGACCGTTGTCGCTTGAGAACATGACAATCGTGTTATGATCCAGTCCCAGTACTTTCAATTTATCCATTAGTTCGCCTATCTTCTGATCCATTCGGGTAATCATACCGGCATATGCTGCTTTTGGTTTAGGATGAGGAGTGTAACCTCTTTTACCATCATAAAGAGTTTCATTAAATATGTTTTCATAACTTTCTACGCTTTCCTCTGGTACCTGGAGTGCTCTGTGAGGAATTGTAAATGCCAGATAGAGGAAAAAAGGATTGTCCTTATTCTTTTCAACAAAATTAAGTGCCTCGCCGGCCATTAAGTCGAGCGAATAATGCTCTCCCTGGTATTTTTTATATTCCATCTCCGGCACGATCTCACTTTTGTCGATTTTAGGATGAGCAGAAGAAACGTTCCCTTGTAGAAATTCCTGTTTTTCATTTCTCCACAAAAATAAAGGATAGTGATTATGCGCATGGGCCTGATCGGAATAACCGTAAAAGAAATCAAAACCTTGTTTATTAGGCGCACCGTTTGATTCGATACTTCCCAAACCCCACTTTCCAATAAGTGCTGTGGTATACCCTGCATTTTGCAACATTCTTGCAATTGTAAAAGTATTTTCAGGCAAAGGTGTCTGACCCGCTTTAAAATCTGAACTGTCTTTAATTTCCCGGTTATTTCTAATGTAAGCGTGACCCAAATGTTTTCCTGTCATTAAGCAACAACGTGTAGGTGCACTTACCGGTGCACCTGCATAGTGTTGCGTAAATAATAATCCTTCTGTGGCCAGCCTGTCAATATTTGGCGTTTTTATATATTTCTGGCCATAGCATCCCACATCACCATATCCCAGATCATCAGCAAGAATATATATGATATTTGGCTTGCTTTTTACTGTTTGAGTGCATGTTGTTGCTGGAAGACCCAACATGCCTAAAGTTATTACTCCTTGATAAGCCAGATTTGTTTTTATCACTTTTTCAGATGTATAAATTAAAAATCAATGAATCAATGACTTAATGTATAATTTTATTAATACATTTTGGACTGAACGATCCCAATAATATTTCCTCCCGCATCAGGTAAAGCTTTTGGTTTTTAGCATTTAATAATGACAGATAATAATCATCGTGTTTCAAAAAAAACAACAGAATAAGGCCGTATATCAAAAATTAGTTCCTTACTTTTTAATTCACTCTTTGAAGTAATATTTTTTTGTGTAAGTGAGTTGCCATTTTCTAAGGTATATTCTCTGACAGCGTATGATTTATTCAAAGTAATGCCAGAATCAACAATTTTTATATTTATTGGTTCCCCGTTTTTATTCAAAATACAGCCTTGAAGAGCTTTTGTAATGGGATTTTCTACACACAGATAAAGTAAATTATCTTTTTTACCCTCAATAGTCGTTCCTAGATATTGTGCGGAGGAAAATTTTGATAACTCTTTTAATAACAATGAATTCGGATTTAACTCACCGGAATCCAAATTATAAATACCTCTTTCATTAAATTGACCGCTTCTCCAGAATAATGGCCAAAAGGTAGCTATATCCATACCTCCCAACATAAATTGCATCATCATTTCACACTGAACAAAGGCATTTTGTGATACATTCAGTCTTCCCTCACTTTCTTTACCGGGACCTGCGTTCCATTCCAGTGTAGCGAGTTTAATATTTGGGTAACCGCTCTTTTGTGCTATTTCTCTGAACTTTTTAATGTCCTCAATATAGGATTGCCCTGTCCATAAACCAATCGGAGTCTTTTTTAACCATCCATCCAAAGAGGCTGTACTCCAATTCCAATAATGATGAACATCAAATATATCGATGTTGTCTCCTGCTAATTTTAGTAGTTTGATATAATCTTTTTCTTGTTGAGTGAAGTTTGAAAGCCAGTTAGCGATTAATTTGATTGAAGGATTATTTTTTCTCATTGCGTTTGCAAAAACATTGATAAGATCGGCATATTGCTCAACAGTAAGTGGGCCTCCGTTACAATCGGGACGGTAAGGTTCGTTTCCTAAGTACCAATACGCTACATTCAGCCCTTTTTCCTTGCAATAATTCATCAAGTCCAAAGCCTCATTCACACTTTCATTCAAACGATTGTATTTGTATCCTGAATTAATATTTATGCCAATCAACGGATTAATTTTGAATTTATTTACAAGTGAAATATACTCGTCTATATCCATAAAATCCGACGACGGTTTACTCGTCTTATTATATTCAGGATTCCAAATGTCGTCCCAACCATTTCCGGTGGGTTCCTTCCAATGCCAGTAAGTAACAACTGTACCCCCTGGATACCGAATAAAAGAAGTTTTGGTTTCTTTTGTGAAATTTTCTATTACACCATTATTCCACGCTCCATCGGGGGTTTCTGCATAAACAATATTGTATCCAAATAAGTCTGATGAAATTGGATGTCTATCATTCTTGTCAATCGTTATTTTGGTTGTCACGTAATCATTCCCCTGTAGGATCGGATCATCTCCTTCCGTTATGCTTTTGGAGGAACAGGAAAACAAGGCAACAACAAACAGGATGATATAAATATTAATGTAGGCTTTCATAATTAAATCAGTTTCGTTTATATTACCATCCAGGTGCTTGTTCCCATGCCGGAACTTTTTCTTTTTCTGTAACCAGAATCGGGAAAAAATAAAATTTATCATACCACTTTCTCTCCATCACTTCTGTATAGTTAAAAACAAATTTTCCATTTGTCTTTTTAACAATTGTTTGGCCATACGCTATGAATGGTTCTCTTTTTTTCCAGCGATTCAAATCCCAATACCTATGTTCTTCCTGATATAATTCGATGCGTCTTTCGCGTACAATTCGTTCGTTCATATCGGTCTTGTTCAGGCCCAGCGGCAGATCGGGAAGACTTTGTCCGGCCACATTTTTGGGCATTCCCGTAGGCCATTTTGCTGCGACAATATCCAGAGGAGGAAATTTTGCTCTTCTTCGTACCAAATTCACAGCATCCCGGGCTGACATGGGATAGCCTGAAGGAGTTGCATCCGGATTATCAAAGGCTTGATTTACCGCCTCGGCGTAATTAAGGAGAATTTCAGCGTATCTGAAAATAGGAAAATTATTGGTAACGTTTGGCCTTTTATTATTCCAGCCTTGCTGATCTGCCCACGCATCGGTAAATTTTCTGATATAAAAATAGGGGAAAGTAAAGGCAGCATTTGCGCGATGAATTTCATGTAACCCTGCTTTTTTTAAATCCCCATTTTCAGGTATCCAAATCTCAAAGATCTTGTTGTCTCTTGCTGGCCAAGGTGATTGATTGTAGTATATTGATTGGTAAAACCTTGGGTCACGGTTTGCATATGGGTTTTGAGGATCAAATCCGGATTCAGAGTCGATTGAATTGGTATCATACAGATTTTTCAATTTTTCCATTCCAATATAATGTGAACTGACAATACGGTTGTTCTCAATTTTCACCACTTCATAATCGGCTACGGCATTTAACATTGGGAAGTTGTTAACATTTTGATGACCAGCGCCATATCCAAATAACTGACCATTCAGAGATATCCTGCCCAAATAGGGATCATCATTTGCTGATTGATAAGAGAGGATCACTTCCGGACTATATCGCCGGATAAAAAAATCTTCATAATCACCATATCGGGTCGGGTTTGTTGATTGATGAAGTTCATAACCTCTTGTTTTTTGAATGAAGTCCCTGGCTGCTTCTGCTGCCAGACGCCATTTGTCTGTTGAATATTTTCCATGGAAAGGCGTATCTTCCGGTTGTTGAGGATCGTTGTATAATGGACTTGCAGCCATTAATCTAACTCTGGAAACCAATGCGTAACAGGCCCCCTTTGTGATTCTCCCAAAGTCGGATATGTTGTACTCATCTGAATGAGGCAAATCTTTCTCGGCCAACATTGCTTCGTTACAGATAAAATCTACGGTTTCATCAAAAGTGGAGCGGGGTTTCTTTAATTCTTCTTCGTCTGCTGCTGTCAGGACCTTGTCTTGAATAGGTACGCCGCCATAAAATTTTAAAAGTTCGTAGTGAAACATTGCTCTCAGGAACCTTGCTTCAGCTTTCATCCGCACTCTTATTGCGTCATTCATGACGGGTTCATCAGAATTGGGAACGTTATCTATCTCTGCCATGAAGCGATTTGCAGCGCGAATTCCCTGATAATTTTTACTCCATGGGTTATAATTAATCGGGTAACCCGTTTCGTTCCATGAACAGAGTGCCATCTTCTCTGCATTATCCCACGATGCTTTATGCAATCCTTCATCCACTGCGTTTCCTAAATATCCGGCTTCTCCAAATACGAAAAACCCACTATTTAATCTTTGATAAATACCATTCAGAAAATAGTAGGTATATTGTGCATTGGTAAAAACCATATCTTCTGTGATATCGCTTGACTTTTCCTTATCAAGTAATCCTTTGCCATCATCCTGACAACTTATTAAAAGAACAGCAATTAATAAGCAGGAAAAAACGCTGTAAAATTTATTTAATTTCATTGTGTGTCATTAATTAAAAATTAATATCAACTCCCAATCTCCATGTTTTGGATTGCGGATAAAAAAAGCCGTCTAATTTTCCCATTTCCGGGTCGAAATTCTTTATATAATCAAAGGTCAATAAATTTGTGCCACCGATATAAACACGCGTAGAGTTTAAATTTAAAAACTTCGATTTTTTAAAAGTGTAAGAAAATTCTACATTTTTCAGTCTCAGATAGTCGCCTTTTCGCATAAAAAAAGTATTGTTTTGTCTTGTATACTGATTTTCATTGCTGGCAAGACGGGGATATAGAATTTTTTCTCCATTTTTCCACCTTTCTTCGGTCCATCTATACATATGAACATCCAGGAATCTGCCTTTCTCTCTTCTTGGTTCGTAAATTGCAGAACCGGATAACATTTTATTATTTCCTCCTGCTCCTTGCCAAAAAATATAGAAATTGAAATTTTTATACGTCAATCCCAGAGAGGTATTATAAACAAATTTAGGCAATGTGGAATTGCCGATTGGGCCCTTGTCAAATGAATCAACCACGCCGTCATTGTTTAGATCCAAATATTTAAAATCACCGGGTTGAACAGGTAGCGTGGGTTGTGGTAAATCAGCTTTTAATCCAATGAGTTTTCCATTCTCATCATAATCAAAATCATCTGGTAAATAGAATCTTTCTACCGTATGACCGAATAATTGCCCAACAGATTTTCCAATTCTCGATAAATAAGCATATTTGGGGGGTACTTCGTCGATATAGATAATGGTATTATTTGCTATAGAGTACATTCCCTTTATATTATAACTGAAATCCTTTCCGATCTTACCATTGTATCCCATCTCCAGCTCAAAACCCCTGTTTCTGACTTTACCTATATTCTCATTGGCAGATCCAACGCCCAATGTTTGAGGAGTGGATACACGTTGAATAAAAATTTTCTCACGATTTTCCTGGAAAATATCGAAAGTTACAGATAAGTTCTTGAAGAAACGTGCGTCAAACCCGGCGTTATATTTATGGCCTACCTCCCAGGTTACCTTGTCGTTACCCAAATCTCCTTCTATTAATGCGGTCATGCCTCCAAATGCGGCGTCTGTCCCAAAATAATAATCGCCGTTACGATCAAAAGTTTGTAGAAATAAAAAACGATCGGAGCCAATTTTATCATTTCCAACTTTTCCATAGGATCCTCTGAATTTCACAAAAGAGATTGCATCCGATAAGTTTTTCATGAAATTTTCTTCCGTCAAAATATAGCCGAGAGAAAAAGAAGGGAAAAATCCAAACCGTTGTCCTTTTTCAAACTGATCAGAACCGTTATAACCGAAATTTGCTTCCGCTAAATAGCGTTGTTTATAATCATAGGTGGCTCTTCCTGCATATCCGATAAAGCCTACCGGAAGCGTTGAATTGGCCATAAACTGCGTCTGGGTATATACCAGCATACCTGTGACGTTGTGATCGGAAAATGTTCGGGAATAATTTAATCCCAATTCTAAATTGTTCCGTAACCTTGCTCCACTCCCCTGTACATCAGAACGGGTAGGGCCGGCCTCTTCCTGAACCAACACTTTTGGTGTATCTTCCCCTGTATACGCTCCCACGTAAGCAAAAGTAGGTGGTCTGTAATATATATTCGTTCCGGATTCGTAGTAATTATTGTAACTTAGAAATGCACGGGCAGACAATCCTTTAGTAATAAAGTCCAATTTTTGATTTGCTCTGGTAGTGATCTCCAGAATGTTATCTGAAAGTCTGCTGTACCCATATTCCGTTAAAGTGGCCAATAAATTATCATCGGATAAGTTGGCATTTCCACCATATGTGCCGTCAGCCAGTAAATAAGGATAAGCGAATGGAGGTGTTTCGTATAATTTTACAAAAATGTTGTTATTATCAATTCCTCCTGATACATTCTGTTCCTGAGTCAAACGGGCATTTAAATCGACGGAGATATCGGTAGATTTGGTTACAGCAAAATCCAGATTTGTCCGAAAATTAATTTTTTTAAAATTTGCGTTTGAAGGGTAACGTCCTTTAAACTGTTTATACATACCATCCTGAAAAAGGCCATTTAAAGAAATATAGTAATTCACTGCATCAGTTCCTCCTCTGACACTTAATACAGCATCATGCATCGGGCTGTACTCTTTTAAGAAATCTTTAAAATAATCATTATCAGGGTGGGTATACGGAGCATCTTTATTTAGAAAATGTTGCAGATCTTCTTCTGTATATGTCGGAGTGAGCCCATCATTTATTAAAGATTCATTTCGTAACACAGCATGATCGTACGATCCCACAAAAGTAGGTAGTCGTGTGGGTTGCTGGACAGAATACTTATAATTAAAAGAAACCTTTGCCATCCCTTTTTGCCCTCTTTTTGTAGTTATTAAAATAACTCCATTTGCTCCACGAACACCATATACCGCTGTTGCAGAAGCATCTTTCAGCACTGAAAATTGTTCAATATCTTCGGGTGCTACCTGAGAAAACTCTCTTTCTACCCCATCCACCAAAATAAGTGGCTTTGAATTTGTCTGACTTAAAGTAGAAACTCCCCGGATATAAATGTCTGCAGCATCCCCTCCGGGACGTCCGGATGGAATCGTGAACGTGAGTCCGGGAACTTTTCCGGCAAAGGCAGTTGTCAGGTTCGAGGTCCCTGCTTGAACCAAATCAGCGGATGAAAGCGTAGATATAGAGCCCACCACGCTCTCTTTCTTTTGTGATCCATAACCAACAACAATGACTTCTTCCATCATCTGAACATCAGATTCAAGGATTATCTCTAAACGAGTAGAAGAGGCCTTTACTTCCTTAGTGATAAATCCGATATATGAAAACGTCAAAGTAGCGTTTGTGTTTCTCACGTTCAACGAAAAATTTCCATCGATATCGGTGACTGTTCCATTACTTGTTCCCTTTTCGATTATATTGGCCCCTATCAACGGTTCTCTTTGAGTATCCATAACAACACCTCTAACCGTAATCTGAGAAAAAAGAAGTGTGGGGGTAAAGCCGATCAATAAAAGGATTATTACTTTTAAAGATGAAATTTTATAGAATATTTTTAATTTCATATAGCTAATTATTATGATTTTACCAACCTGGATTATTTACTAAAGCTTTGTTTTTAGACATTTCGCTTTGACTGATGGGATAAAAATATAATTTGTCCTGAAATTGTCTTGTTTCTGCCACATAAGAATAATCGTAAGTGTAATTATTATCTATCTTGCGTATGATAACACCCATTAATGGCTTTGACAAGACATTTTGAGCTTCTTTCCATCGTTTTAAATCGAAATATCTATGTTCTTCAAAAGCCAGCTCAACTTGTCGTTCGCGTTTAATCGCTTCATTCATTTGCTCTTTCGTCGTGATTCCGATGACGTCTGTATGTTGAGGTCTGAGAACGCGGGCTCTTATTTGTTTTAAGGCATCGCGGGCTGTCAAACCATATCCATTGGGATCTTCATCGGGTCCATAGGCGTTATTCATCGCTTCTGCATAATTTAGTAATATTTCTGCATATCTGATAATCGGGAAACAATGGTACGTTTTTGTTTGCGAACCTGAAATTACAACACTGGGCTCAGAAAATTTGGATAAATAATATCCTGTTTTTGAATAGATTGTACCTTGCATATCCCGGCCTCCCTGAAAGGTTTCAATTGCACGTCCCGACCAGGTTTTGCCATTGTAAAATATGGAAGCCTCAAATCGGGGATCTCTTTTCAGATAGGGCAGGTCTTTGTTGTAAGAAGAATTTTCTATGTATTTCCCGTCGAGCATTCCATAGGCATCCACCATTTGTTGAGAAGGACTTGTTTTCCCGTTTCCACTTGGAAATCCGACTGGTGTATTATCTTTTTCAATGATGTTGTTTAATGCAGCCGTTCTGGATAATATAAGTTCTTTATTTCCGGTGATCGTGGTGAAAAGTTTCCGATAGTTTTCTTCTCCGTATTGCGCTACCTGGCTGTCATTAAGATTGTCGGTAATTGCTTTGGTCTGAAAAACAGTGTAATAATTTAATGAAATTACCTCATGAGCGGCATTAGCAGCCAGCTCCCACCTCTCAGGATCGTAATTTCCATAACAAATAAGCGGGTTATTATCATTATTTATACCGGAACTGTTGAATAAAGGACTTGCAGCATATAACAACACCCTCGATTTTAAAGCAAGTGCTGCGCCATTTGATGCGCGTCCAAAAGCAACATTATTGGGATCAGGTAATAAATTTGCAGCTTCATCGCAATCTTCCAAAATAAAACTTATGCATTCTTCGAAACTGTTTCTTTCAATATTTAAATCACCGAGAGAAAATTGCTTCTTAGCGAGAGGAATGCCGCCGTATCGTTTTACAAGGTCAAAATGAATGTACGCTCTCAAAAATTTCATTTCACCGATGTACTGATCTATGGTGCTCTGTCTTTCATTTGTCAGTAAGTGTAAATTCTCCAAACCGAGATTTATGTCTGCCAAATATTGATAACTATTTCCCCAATTTGCATCGGGATTGCTACTCCTGGCGGTTAGGGATCCATCGGTCAATAGGGTAATATCTGAAGGAGCAGTAGAAGCTGATTCATCACAGGCAGAAGACAACATTGCTCCGGCAACACTATGATAACTGTTTTCGTTTGGTAAATAACTGTATAAACCTGTGATATACCCCTCAACTTTTAAGGGATCCCTGAATACATCCTCATAGCTTATACTTTCAGTGGGAAATTGATCAAAGTTGCAACTGAAAAAAAACAAACACAGCGTTAAGGACAATAAGTATATTTTTTTCATAATCGATTTTTGTTAAAATTGTAAATTTATTCCGAAATTCAGACTTTTCTGAATAGGATACCTCATTCCGGAAGAGGTCAGCTCCGGATCAATAATCTTGATTCCGTCAAATGTCAGAATATTATTTGCTGAAACAAAGAATCTTATATTTTCTATAAAAATAGACTTGGCCACTTTATCAGACAATGAATAACCAATTTCTATGTTCTTTAATCTAAGATAGGAGGCATCTTTCAACCAGTAATCGCTGTTTGGATTGCGGTTATTGTTGTTTTCACCTCCTGTAGTAAGTCTGGGGTATGTTGCAGTCAGACGTGTATCCATGTTCTGCTCAGGATCGTATACCCAGCGATTTTTATGATGTTCAAAAGCAGTTCCAGTACCATTGGGACTAAATTCCCAGTATAATAATCCACTCATTTTTTTATCCACGTTGCCTACGCCCTGAAAAAACAATGAAAAATCGAAACCTTTGTAGTACATATTGGCACCCATCCCATACACGTATTCGGGTATAGATCCAAATCCAATTTTTGTTCTATCATCTATGTCAATTTTGTTATCATTGTTTAAATCCTTGTATTTTATGTCTCCGGGTTGATAAGATCCGTATTGTTGTACCGGTGAAGCCGCTATTTCATTGTCATCATAAAAGAGTCCATCGGCCTGTAATCCAAATTGAGCATTTATAGGATGGCCGGTTCTTGAATTAAACGGATACATAACTTCTCCTTCCTGCATATCGATTATTTTGCTACGTGAAAAAGAATATGTAGCAAACAGTGAGTATTTGAAATCGCCGACGCTGGAATTAAAGCCCGTTTCTATTTCAAAACCTTTGTTTGAAGTTTCACCAATATTTGTTTTCAGGTCTCCACGTGCACCAAACATTGCCGGAATTTCAAGACTATTGATGATAAGATCTTTGCCACTTTCATGGAAAACATCCACATTGAAATATAATTTGTCACTAAAAAAACGCGTATCCAAACCGATATTCGATTTATAAAATCGCTCGGCATTTATATTTTCAATGCCAACCTGGATTCTTCTGTATGTATTTACGGAAGTCAATCCTTCTCCTGTCAAATACGCTTTCCCTATGTTACGAAAGATGGTGGATTTTTGATAATAATTTATGCCGTCATCCAATCCTGTTATCCCGTACGATCCCCGTAATTTCATAAATGAGAGTACTGAGTTCTTGCTTAGAAAATTCTCTCCTGTTAAAATCCAACCCAGAGAGACAGCCGGGAAAAACATAAATTGCTGATATCCAGTGCCTCCTATCTGTTCACTTCCCTGATAGGCGAATGAGTAATCCAAAAGGTAACGATTTTTAAAAGCGTAATGTGCCGATCCAATCAAACCTTTGTAAACATGAGGCATTCTTCTTCCGTTGCCTGATTCAGTATTTTGATTTAAAAATAAATTTGCAGCCACATTGTGCGCTTCATTGATATTTTCTGAATATTTTAATCCGGTACGTATATCGAACGAACGATATTCGGTGCCGAAAGAATTGCTGTTTTGTTGAATATCAGGCTTTCCGGTACCCTGAGGAGTGTCAATGCTGCCTTCATAAACAAAATATCCTTTGTTGCGTGTAATGGTCTGATCATAATAATTATCGAATGAAACAGAGCCGTAGACGGTTAAATTTTTTAAAATAAAATCTAATTTGTGATCCAGATAAAGTGTTGAGTATAGATTCCTCGTCTTATTAATTGAATATCCGCTATAATTGATCATTCCATACGGATTTTCTGTGTACTGTGCCGTACCCCCCAAACTGCCATCTTCATTGAATATTGGAAAAGCATTGGGAGGAGTACGTACAAGTCTTGCCATAATTTCCTGATCATTCAATGTGCCGGGTAAATTCCATTGTGAAATCTTGCTGGAAACATCAATTGATAAATTCATTAAGGGAGTTACTTTGATATCCATATTCCCTCTAAAATCGATGGCCTGGTGATCTAAATTGGTGTTATAGGTATTCACAGTGTCATCTACATTTAACGATCCTGAATTTTTTGTCAATCCCGCGGAAACATAGTAGAGTACCTGATCGGAACCTCCTCTTAGATTCAAATTGTATGTCTGGTAAAAAGTGTCTTTTTTATAGAACTTTTTCAACCAGTTGTTATTGGGATAATGAAATAAATCATCTCCATTTTTGTATGCATCCAAGGCTGTCTGGTCATATCTGGCAACGCCCCCGTCGTTGATAAGCGCTTCATTGTATAAAGTTGCGTAGTCGTACGAATTAACCACATCCGGCAGTCTGGTCGGTTGCAAATAACCAAAGCTCGTATTTACGGAGATTTTGAGAGGTTGTCTTCTGCCCTTTTTGGTGGTAATTAATATTACACCATTCCCCCCTCTCAGACCGAAAGATGCGGTGCTGGCAGCATCTTTTAAAACAGTAATACTTTCAATGTCGTAAGGATTGATGTATTCTGCATTTGGCCTGTAAAATCCATTTATAAGTATCAGCGGTTGATTGGAAGCATCAAGGGTTCTCAAGCCCCTTATATACATACTGTTGTTCTCCCACCCAGGAGAACCGTTGTCTTGAATATTTACAAAACCTGTCAATAAACCAGCAATTGAATTCATGCGATTTGCCCCTGGAATATTTTCAACTTTTGCACCACCTATTTGAGAAACAGAAGAAGTAATCAAGTCTTTGGATTGATGTGAGTCATATGGTGAAATCCAGAACTTCTCATCAATTTTATTTAAACTGTCTCTTTCTGTCTGTGCAAAAATGCTTAATTTAAACAGGAATAATAAGATTATTAGAATAACAATAGGTTTACAATTAATACGGGAATGTTTCATATGCTATATGTTTTGATGTTTTTGATATAAGTGTATATTTTAACAATGATATAAAACGATTTGTCGTTTAATATAATTAACCAGAGTGTCTTCTTGAAATTAGTAAACAATTAATAATCAGATAAAATGTCTCATTAAATCCAAATCGTTCCTTATTAATTTGAAATTTAGTTTTGTCAAAGAGATCCCTAGCATAAGTTTTATGGTCAGTGAGAAGCTTAATAACAATAGAAAATCGTCTTTAACTCACTAAATTTCAAATATTTCAAAGAACTATTTTAGTTTTTTAATGGGACAACCATGATAATTAGTAAATTATTTCAAGTATCTCAGATAAGTTTAAATGCTTTACAAAAAAAGTAAATCAAACACAATTTATACAGATTAAAAGTAGGTTATTTTATACATTGTTGTTTTAAAAAATAATTCATTAATAGATGATAAACGTTTCAATAGTTATAAAAATTGTTCGTAAAATATCAAATTTGAATCATAATGTTTCTTTTAGAAAAAGGCAGATTTAAATTCGCTTAACATCTTTTCTTTCTTGGTTGTTATCATGCTTGTCCCAAAAATCTTTTATATCAAAATCTGCCGGCAATATTCTTTACACGTTTTTACTTCTTTTACTGACGTTGACCAGGCATTCACGGGATATTCCAGTTCAATATCGCAGTAAATCGGTAATTTTTGATCTCTCACATAATGAAGAACTTCGGCGAGAGGTGTTTCCCCTTGTCCCCATACCGTGTTCGTGTTTTTTAGTGTGGTGTTGTTAAGACCGGTTTTATCTTTTAAATGAATACTCGCGATACGGTCATGATACTTGCGTATAAAATCTGTTGGATTCAAACCTGTAGAACCAAAATAGTGGCCTATATCAAAATTTAATCTGTTCGCAGGAGAGTAGGCGAGAAATTTGTCGACATTAAACCCCGGTTCTCCAAATTGCAGATGATTGTGGAATATAGCGAGCATACCGTTATTCTCGGCTACAGGACCCATTAAGCGGGCATTTGTATCATTCAACTCTGCTGTGATGCCAATAGCACCCAATGCCTTGGCTATTTTGAAGGAATAGTCGAGTTCGCTTTCTGTCTCACCTGCTGTCCATTTGTAAATATGAATATTCACACCGGCATCATTGAATTTTTTTCGTAGTTGAGCGTACTCTTTCACAGTTCCGTTCGTCTTTCTCCACTCTTTCAGTTTGCTGTTGTATTGTTCGACGGTGCGTTTTTCTTCCTCTGTGAATGGTTTTTTTGAATTAGGTCGGCGATTTACCGGATTTTTAGGGGCACCGAGATAATCCTCTACATTTGTACCCATCAGTTCTACAGAACTTAGTCCCGCATCAATACATGCTTTAAGGGTCGCATCTAATCCTCCCTTCAGGTCACGGAAGCTGTAAGTGATCGCACCGATCTGTACTCCGGCAAATCGTGAGTCTGGTTTTTCTTTTGGTACATTCCCATTTGCTTTGATAGAATTATTTCCAAATGACAGCACAGGTGAGAGTAATGTCCCTGCTGTGACCAAAGCTGAAATTCCAAGAAAATCTCTTCTTGAGTACTTCTCAGATGTAATTTTATTATTTTTCATACGATTAAAATTATTAATATATTTTTGATTTATAACTCAATATCGGCTTTCAGAAAGCTTTTGTATGATAAAAATATAAGTGAGAAAAGGAAATAAATAACTCAAAGATAGTTGATTTTTGGTACAGAAATTTAAAAAAAATAAAAATTTTAATGTTTTATTTTTGACATTATTTATTATCTGATTTTTCAAGGTTTCGTAGATAATTACGTGGAGATGTTTTAAAAAATCTCCTAAAGCAATTGGTAAAATATGCCGGATTATTAAAGCCCGTTTTGTAGGCAATTCCCGAGATAGATAGATCTGTTTCCCTGAGATATTTAGACGCCACATGAAGTCTGTAATTCTTGATATATTCATTGGTTGAACAATTCGTCAATTTTTTGATCTTTCTATATAAACTTGACCTGCTCATTCCAATTTCCTTACTTAAATCATCAATCATAAAGTGAGGGTTTGAGATGTTATTTTCCACTATCTGATTTATTTTATTCAAAAATTGTTCATCCATTGATACTGTTTCAACAGATGTCAGTTCATGGAGTGTTTTTTCATCCATTGATTGTTTCATTCGTTCTCTGTGGATGAGCACATTGTTTTGAATCGCTGGTACAAATGTATCTCCTTCGTGACTTTTGCCGGGGATGTAGTGATTGGCAATATCCTCATGTTGTGCCTCATCTGAAGAAAGAAGCTTTCTGCCCACCGGCAAAATTACCCGGAATATCTTCCCTTCTCCAGAATTACTATCCACAGAAATTATGCCATGATGTAATTCGGTTATTCCTTTTACCAGCCCAAGGTCGATATTGATTCCTGTCTGTGATTGACGGTTATCTGCCTTCAGCTGGTAAAAAGGAATGAAATTTTTCCCGTATTCCTCGTCAGAAATTTCTTTTCTACTATTCTTAATCCGGGTTTCTACAAATTCTGTTGCTCCTGTGTTTATAAGTTTATTCTGAATTTCATAACTCAAATCCCTTAATCCGGTCTTATCGTACTTTTCAACCGAAATCATAACATTTCCACTTGTGGGAGTATTATTAAAAGCATTTGACAACAGATTACAAAATACTTTCTCCAGGAGATGGCGGTCGAACCACAGGAATATTGTTTCTTTACTAATTTCAATTTGATAATCGATTCCTTTCTTCAAAGCCAAAGAGTTGAAGGCTGTTGCGATTTCAGTGACAAACCTGTTGAATTTCCCCTCAGATGCATTTAATCCGATTTTTCCTGATTCTTGTTTTCTGAAATCAGTCAGTTGATCGACCAGCGACTTAAGTCTGTTTATATTTTTCAAACGAAAATAATGAAATGTCAAGAAAAGTAATCCACCTGTAACCAGAATATAGATTGAATATGCCCACCCTGTTTCCCAAAAAGGGGGAAGTACTTTAATGGTGAGCGCTTTTTGGTTTTCACTCCAGATGCCATTATTAATCAATGCTTTCACACGGAATATATAGTTGCCGGCATTTAGATTGGTATAAGTCGCGGTTCTTTGTTTTCCGACATAATTCCATTCAACATCAAATCCTTCTAATTTGTAAGCGTATTGAGTATTTTTTGGAAAGATATAGTTCAGGGCCGCAAATTCGATAATAAAATTAGACTGATTGTGTTTAAGTTCAATGGCTTTTTCTTTATTCATCAATGATTCGATCATTGGACTATTTCCGGAATAACCGGAGTTGAGTAACCTGAAATCTGTAATCAATACAGGAGGTATAAATGTGTCGAATTTTATTTCGAGCGGATTGAAAACGGTAAATCCATTATTTCCTCCCACCGCAATATATCCATTTTCTAATAAAGTAAAAGAATGTTTACTTATTTCCTGTAGAGGAAATCCATTGTCTTTATTAAAATTGATAAATTCATTTTTTGTAACATCGAATCTTGAAACGCCAAAAAATGTTGCCAACCAAATATATCCTGCTTCATCTTCCAGGATTCCCCTG
This sequence comes from Porphyromonadaceae bacterium, assembly GCA_021372865.1. Classification (GTDB taxonomy): domain Bacteria; phylum Bacteroidota; class Bacteroidia; order Bacteroidales; family Dysgonomonadaceae; genus Proteiniphilum. Next base: position 103,759 of record JAJFTO010000013.1, on the reverse strand, counting down.
ATATCCAAATGGGGAAGTCCATGGTTTATGTTATATGCACGGAACCTCTCCGTTTCTCTGGAAAAACGAAAAAGTCCACTATCAGTTGTCCCTATCCACAAGTTATTCAGATTATCAATATATACAGCGGAGATAGAGTTCGACCGCAATGAATTAGAGTCAATTCCTGCTACGTATCTTTTTACGGATTGGCTGTTTGAGTTATAATGGTATAGTCCTGCATATCTTGTCCCTATCCAGAAAACTCCGGGAGATTCTTCAATGATACAGGTCGGAAAAGGAAACAACATCACCCGGTTCCTCTCACTTAAATACGTGACAGGCTCAATTTTCTTTTTATTTTGATCTAATTTTCTTAAACCAAGTGTATCGTTCACACACAACAGCACATCACCGCTTTTTGTCTTATAAGCATCATTAATAGTGCCACCTGTGCTGTTTATGGTTTCTATAATCTTCTTTGAGTTTAGATCAAATAAAAGAAGTTGATTTGTTCCGGTACCCAATAACAGAGAGTTATTCATTTCTGTAATGGAGTATATACAGTTTGCTGAGTTTGGCTGACGGGTTGCCGCATGAAGAAAAAGGTGTTGTCTTTTTAGTTGATATTGCAGATCATACTGCAATAATCCCTCTCCATCTGTTCCTATCCAGAGAGTGTTGTCTTTTAATAAAATTTTATTGATACTTCCATAAACAAGATCGCTTGCCGGATTAATATACCTGAATAGAGTATATTTCCGATTAAAATAATTTACACCGCCATTAAAAGTCCCTATCCAGATCGTTCCTGCGTTGTCAACATAAAGGGAATAAATAAAGGAATGATTAAGGTTACCTGGTATAATTTTATCGGGAACATTTTTTTTGAGTGTTTTGTTGTCTAAATTAAAAATATTCAATCCTTTATTGGTCCCTACCAATAAATTATGGTACTCATCCTCTACAATACTTTTCACAGCATTGTTAGTTAAAATTAAATCAGGATATATTGTTTTACCGAAATGGCGGAAATTATTATTTCTCGTATCATACAGGTTAAGGCCGTCAGATGTTCCAATCCATAGATTTTTTCGACTATCTTCAAAAATTGAGCGTATATGGTTATTTGAAATACTATTTAGGTTTTCTGGCTCATGCATAAATATAAGGTGTTTATCGGCGTTTGTGTCATATTTGACCAATCCCCTTAATGTCCCTATCCACAAATTCCCGTAACTATCATCATGGATTGTCATGATTCGGTTATTGAAAAGGAAATTGTTAAATGTCCTTTTTGTAAATGTGAGTGTTTCCTGATTCACACAATCAAGGCCCTGCTCCGTACCTATCCAGATCCTACCCAGTTTGTCACGGTAAACAAATGATACTTTATTATGACTGATGTTGGATTCTTTCTCCTTCCCTTTGAAGAAGCTTAGAAATTCATTGTTATCTCTGCAAAAACGATTCAAACCATTCTCAGTTCCAATCCACAGATAACCTAAACTGTCTTCAGTAATCGAATTTATATAATTTGAACTGATGCTTTCGGGTTTGTCAGCCAATGATTTGAAGACTTTTATACTATATCCGTCATATCGGTTTAACCCATCCAGGGTCCCAAACCAAATAAAGCCCTTGCTGTCCTGAAAAATTGACGAGACGGTAAGTTGTGAGAGGGGTTGTTCAGTTACGAGGCTTTCAAAATAGATATCATTGTCCTGGGCTACCAATGAAAAATGATTCCCAAAAAGTTGTAAACATCCAATTAAAAAAATCCAAAAATACTTCATTGCTGTTTCCGACAACTGTTATATGGCCTCACACTGAATTCAGTTTGCTTATTACACTTGAAACTGATGACACTAACGGGATGACTCTCTTTGCCTTCTTAAGAAAGAAACCTTATTGGATATTAAATTAGTCTGACTCTTAAAAAGCTTTCTCTGCTGCTTTTGCATGATACAAATATATTAAATAATTAAAATATTTCCAATTAAATAACAGTACGACTATTGTAAAGCCGCACTGTAGATAAGATATGAAAAAAAATATCCTAAAGGTCAATTTGCATTATTAAATTAATTATACTTGCAGTAGTATATCTTAAATTGAAGGATATATGCATCTATTTACTTTGTACACCGTTATGAAAAAATTTTTAACAAGTATCGTCATTATTTTCGTTACTTTTTCTGCTTCCTCTCAAACTGTTGTTTCCGGGAGCGTTTTTAATAAAAATGCGAAGGAACCTCTGTCTTTTTCAACGGTTTCAGTAAAAAACCATAATTCAGGGGATTTCATTTCGGGAACAATAACGGACGAGGAGGGACGATTTGTAATATCAGCTTTACCACGCGGAGAGTATAATTTAGATTTTTCTTTTGTGGGATTTAAATCAGAGAAAAGACATATCGTTGTGGGTTCTTTAAATAACGTATTGGATGTGGGCAAAATATACCTGGAGGAATCAGTAACCAATCTGCAGGAAGTAGCGGTTACCGGTAGAAGACAAGAGATCGCATCTGCTTTAGATATAAAAACGTATTCATCTGAAAATTTCATTGCCAACAGCGGCGGATCTGTTCTTGATATGATGAAATCTTTGCCAGGTGTGACTATAGATCAGGAAAGCAAGATTATTTTGCGCGGGAGTGATAAAGTGGCCGTGCTTGTAGATGGAAAGCAATCCAGCCTGACTGGTTTTGGAACCCAGCAAGGGTTGGATAATATTCCGGCATCAATGATCGAAAGCATAGAGATTATTAATAATCCATCTGCAAAATATGATGCTTCCGGGATGGCGGGAATAGTCAATATCAAATTCAAAGAAAGCAGAAATAAACGACTCAATGGTGATATCGGTTTTGTAACCGGTATTGGTGCATTATCCAAGCGCAAGGAAGATCTACCCACTGGTATGTCCAGCTACACCGGCAATATGAGATACACTCCATCGGTAAACTTAAATTACAAGATGGAAAAATTAAATATTTTTTTACAGTCTTATCTGATTCAACAAAAAAGATTGCCCAATAATGAATTTTCCACACGAAGCTACAGTACGGGAGACATTGTTGAGAGTCAGGTCGCTGAAAACAGAACACAAAATCATTATAACGTAAAATTAGGCTTTGACTGGAACCCCACTCCGGATCACACATTTACTTTTTTTGGCTTGTACGATTATGAATGGCACACCGATACGACACGGATTTGGTATTTTCAAAATTATAATTACAAAGATCCCATTCGAAAATGGAGTTTTAATGAGAGTGAAGGTACCGGTTTTTCTAATCTAACGCTGCAACACAAATATAAATTTATTCAACCGGGACATGAAATTAACTCACAGTTTGCTTTTACGAAAGGGTGGGAAGATGAATCATACAACCTTTATCAAGATGGGCCACAGCCCAATTATCCGGTTATTCATACCGACAAAACGCATGTAGTTGCTCCTGAATACGTGTACTTGTTAACAACCGATTATACGAAACCACTTCCATTTGGGCGTATTGATATGGGTATTCAAGGTCGATTGAGGCATATGCCCATTACCTACACGATGTCAAAAAATCCAAACAATACCGCACTGATATACAACTATGGAGATTGGTCCAAATGGGATGAAAGGCTTTCCGGTGTTTATTTGAATTTGGTGTCAGAGTTTCAATGGGTAGATATAGAAGCCGGTTTGAGGGGAGAATATGCTTCGGTAAAGTATAATTTTGCACCGAACCAATATTTTACAGATGATGCGTACGACTATTTCGATTTGTTCCCCAATATCAGATTTACATTCAAATCTAAACAGAATAGATTTTCTCTTTTTTTTAACCGCCGTATAGACCGTCCCGGAGAAGACATTCTACGTATATTTCCAAAATATGACGACCCTGAACTTCTCAAAATCGGAAATCCTTCGCTTCGCCCTCAATATACCTGGAATATAGAAACTGCATATAAGCATACATGGGATACAGGATCAATTTTTGCTGCCGTTTACCTGAAAAATACAGATTCATATTATACCCGAATTTATATTCAGGATCCGGATAATTCAGAAATTACGATTAAAGCGTATGATAATCTGGGGCGTGCTACCAATAAGGGAGTCGAGTTGGCTTTAGACCAGTTTATAGCAAAGACGTGGAATGTTTCTCTTAATACAAATATATATCGAAATACAATTTTTGCACATGATGGCATCATTTATTTCCCGCGTGAAAATAAGTATCACATCGAAAAACAGTCAGATACTCCCTGGTATGTAAAACTAAATAACAGGTGTAGACTTCCGAAAGATTTTACGGTGGAACTTAATGGCGTATATTTCTCTCCTAAAAATATCGGACAGGGTCGTGAGCTCTCGAGAGGAGGCGTGGACTTAGGAATTAAGCGGGTTTTTACAAAAAATAATTTAGAATTAAATCTATCGTTTACGGATATCTTTAATACGATGGGAATTGTACAAGAAATTAATGGAGAAGGTTTTAATGTCCTATATCAAAATTTTTATGAAACCCAGGCTTTTTTATTGGGAATAAAGTATAAGTTTTGAATGAATTTGATTTTAAGGGAAGGTATTTTTGTTTCGGATGGTTCCGTCGAGGAGATGAAGCCAGGTGTCGAACTGTCGCTTCCCTTCGCTGAGTACGACCACCCGTGCTCCGTTGATTTTTGGAGTGTAGGTTGTTTTCCAGCCGCTGAAGCAGCCATATGCAAGAGCGATATCATGATAATTCACAATATAATCGTTCACATGATCGTGCCCGACAAATGTGCCCATCACATCCCGCATCTCACGCATAGCCAGGAATAGTCCTGAGTTGAGTTCCGGCGAGCATTCATCTTCAAGCCTGACTCCAAGTCGGCTGTTCTTCTCGTCATTAAATGCCAGACGATATTCAGGTAGGGGTATATGAAAGTAAGACAGTGCGGGCAGGGGATTGAAATTATTTTGTATCGTATGTTGCAGACTTTGTGTCTTGTACCAGTTTATCTGACCCGATGTGATCCAGCCATACCCCTTCACCCCGTCGACTGTGGAGTAGGCTCCTGAGTCGAAACAGTAAATGAGAGCTGCTTCTTTCAACTGATTATCGCTGCTGTAAATGGGAATTGCGTCGTTCATCACCCCTGGGATACCGGGCACGGATGGAGTGTTCAGATTAAATGGATAAGCTGTGATGAATCTAGCTAACTCTTCCCGCGTTGCATCCTGTTCATGGTCGTGATTACCCAATGTCACGGCAAAGGGTATTTTGCGGTCGATGACCAGTTTTGTCACGGCATCCCAACCCTCTTTTGCCGGTTTTCCGGTCACGATATCTCCTGTAAAAATCACCACGTCGGGTTTCTCTTTGTCCAAAACTCGGTTTATCATCAATAGAGCTGTGTCCGACTGGCGATTTCCATGCTGGTAGTGGATGTCGGTAAACTGAACGATTTTAAATGTACCTTCCTTGTTGAAGATGAGTTTCTGCGCTTGCGTTCCGTACACCATAAATACATACAGAGTGGCAATTATCCATTTTTTATTTTTCATCTGATATTTCATATGAATCGTTGATTGTTCACAAACAGTCAAAAGTAACAAATTAATCTGAATACTTGTCATATTTGGCTGTTGTTCACCTGTATTGCATCGATAAAGTGAGATTTTTAAGCACATACACTTCAAAATAAGTGAAAGTTCCTGTCATTGTTTGTGAGAATAAACTTTTATCCCGAAATAGGTAGATTAATCGAGTTAGATATTCATTTTTTTTATCTTTATGAACTAAAACGATAAATAGACAATTTACTCCCTATAGAAAATAAAAATGATGGGCTTGTGATACAGGATGATATAAGGAATGAGGAAGAAGATTGAAATAATAAAGATGATTTTTTTTGATATGGACGGGGTTGTCATAGATTCCGAAAAATTACATTTGCGAGCCTTGGGACTCACTTTGGAGAAGAATGGCATTTCATTTCAGAATAGCATACTCGATGGTTTTGTAGGCAGGTCCGACCAATCCTTCTTTCAATATGTATATGAAAATATTGACGATCGCATCGATATAGAAGATTTTCTGAAACAAAAAAATGCACACTTCGAAAGCCTTATGTCTGAGATACAATTTGTGGATGGTTTTACCGACTTTATGCGTATTGTCAAAGACGCAAAGATAAAAACAGCCCTGGTCACTTCCTCATCTAAATATACCGTTCAGAAAGTGGATAAATTGCTTGATTTCTGTCGTTCATTTGACATAGTCATCACCGAAGAAGACACAATAAAGCATAAGCCGCATCCGGATCCCTATCTCCTGGCATTGGAAAGGAGTGTGGGCGACAGGAAATCGACTGTCATCATCGAAGATTCCATCAATGGCATCCTCGCTGGAAAAGCAGCGGAATGCATCGTCTACGGACTGACTACCTCCTTCGATGTCGTTACTTTGAAAAATGTCGGTGTAGATTTCGTCTATGACAGTTACAAGGAGCTTGCTGCGAGTCTGTTGGTTTCGGGTAACCAACTCGTTAACACTTCCTCTGGTTCTGACATTAGCAATCCGGCATAACTATCTCAGTCTGTTTGCACGAACTCCTTCAAAGGTGATTTTCACCGGTTTGATCAGTCCGTTCTTGTCGAACTCCATCTTGTCGAACTCCATCTTGTCGAACTCCATCTTGTCGATGCAGGTCGCCCGATGGTCGCAATGCCTGTCATTGATGGGGCGACGGTGGTATATTTACACTTTTATCTGATTAACGTCACTGAATAGGGTTTTAGTGTAAATCGCTTATCGGAAATCTTCTTGATTTCACTCAAAACAGATTTATCATCCACAATGGGTGTATATAATGATTTTGTCCAGATCTGTTCGGCAGTTTTGGGCGCGAATCCTATGCCTTCCAGGTCAATGGTCATCGCTTTGTCGCTGAAATTTACTACCAGTGCCTTATTGTCCGCACCTGTAAATAGGTAACCGTAAAGAGTATTATAGTCTTTGCTGCGAGACTTGCAGAGGGGATTGTCGCTGAATATTAACCTGTTTACAGCTTTCGCACCCTTCTGGGCCCGTGTAAAAATCTTCAACCCCTGTCCGCTCGCACTGAGGGCATATTTCTTTGCTACTGCTCCACCGGCAATCCTGGTGTCACTGTCATAAATGACAGATGAAATACTGCTCGCAGTCAGGTTGTGAAAACAAACCAATTCAATACCCGGTGTAGAAATCATTTGAGCTGTCATGACCACATTCGCCAAACCGGTCACCCACAACCCGGGAAGCTTGTTGTCCTGGGTAAAAAAATTGTATTCTGTTACCCAGTAAGGATATTTATCGGGAATGCCACGTTGAATACCCTCGAAATCCACACGCTGTATCGTTTGGGCAATCAGATCTTCGGCTGTCTGATCTTCAAAATTGTTCTTTGCATAATTATGGAAAGTGAAGGCATCGACATCGAACCCATTCATATTCTTTATTAACGTTTTATTCCACTCTCTCGACCGTTCACGATTGGCACCTGTCCACCCTGCAGGATTGTTTATGGCAATCATTGCAAAACGTGCTTCGGGGAACTCCTTGCGCAATTTGTTTACCCAAATGCGGCAAGTATCTGCATAATCCTTGATGTTGGGATAACGGTTCAGATAATTATAATTTTGGGGATGATCGTCCATATAGAATTCATTGCCCAATTCGATGTAGCGAACCGGCAAACCAATTTTTTGCGCATATTTGAGCATTTCTAGCTGGTATTCGTAATTGCTGGTAAGCATATTGAGCATGTATATCGGCTCTGCTGTACCGCCACTGCGGTCATAGACCTTTTTCAGACTTTCAAGTTTGTAGGGATAAGGTCCTTCTTTAGGGGTTCCCATCACTTTGTATTTCGAGCCCACAGCATCAAAAAAACCTGTCTTCCAGTCCCAAAAATTGCCAACTGTGCCTCCCGGATATCGGAAATTGCCCGGATCAAGTTCGGCGATACGATCCAGAAAAGGTCGCTTATCCCATCCAGGGCCATTGAGAGACTGCGTGTTATATCCAAAAGCGAAAGGAGAAAGTTTTATCTCATTGCCTTTGGTGATTGTTGAAACGACCGATTGCTGTCCAAAAAGCATCGATACGGCGCTTATCACAATTAATTGGGTAATTATAAATCTTCTCATAATCAGTTTATATTTTGAATTATTAAAGGATCCTGCGTATTTTTCGTTTTGTGTTGTGATAATTGGCTAGATTGTTTTCTTCGTCAATATGACGCAACAACTTTTCGTGCATTTGTTTTCGGATTTCAGCGTATTTCTTGTTGTCCACCTGGTTTACTGTTTCCAGGGGGTCTGCATAATAATCGTAAAGTTCACGCCCCACCACCAAATTCTCGTCATAGGGCAACGTGGTACGATAGTTTTTGCTGAACCACACTGTATAGCGGTAACGTGTGTCGCGGAGTGAGTAACCCATTACTTCGTGCTCACGGCTAAACTGACTTACTGCCACCTCCTTTACTTCTTTCGAAGGTTCTTTCATAAGCTCTGTCAGGTCGACCCCGTCTATGTGCGGCGCCATTGGCAAACCAGCCATAGAACAGAGCGTGGGAAAGATATCAATAAACTCTGTAACATTGTCTGTTACAGATGACTTGATGCGCGGATCGGATATAATCATCAGCGAACGTGTTGCCTGTTCAAAGTTCGTATTTTTTGCCCAAAGTCCATGATCGCCAAGGTGCCAGCCATGGTCACCGACAAGTATTATAATCGTATTTTTGTCAATATTGTTCTTTTTCAGCGCATTGATCACTTCCCCAATCAGTGCGTCGGTATACGAGATACAAGCGTAGTACCCGTGTATCAACTCCTTCTGTTTGTCGATATAAATATTACCACTGTTTTTATTGAAATCTGAAAAAGTATACAACGGTGGAATGTCACTATAATCCAGTATTTCAAGATAGGTTGAAAAAGCCACATTCGGCGCGTTTTTTGGTTTTTCTGTGAACTCTGCCAAAGGCATCTTCTCGCGGTCATACAAATCCCAATATTTCTTGGGTGCAACAAACGGGAGATGTGGTTTGCGAAACCCTACAGCAAGAAAGAAGGGCTGTCCCTGCTTTGTTTCGACAGCAAGCTTCCCGATTGTAACAGAGGCTAATTTTGCGAGTGCGCCATCCATATAAGCATCATCCGGCACATCTGCACATTCGGTTGAAGGACTGGCTTGACTGTTTACGTACTGCCTGTAGGGTCTGTCTTTAAGTCCGAGTGCCTCTGCCTCCTGTCTGGCTTTTATCTGCCTCATTTTGGTTTCAGGCGACATATAACCTCCGTTCGGTCTCTCAGTATTTTTGTTATAATAGGCCCATTCCGAAAGGAACGGTATTGACCACGAAAGTGTATCATTGCCAGCATCCACATTACGATAATCAAAAATCTTACCCATACCTGCAGTTTGGTATCCCAACGAGCGGAAATACTGAGGCATTGAAATTATATCCGGATAAATCTCGCGCATGGGACGCGGCATCGTCCAAACCTGATTGTTATCGGGCCTCAACCCTGTGAGCAGACTCACTCGGGTAGGACCTGAAACTGCTACCTGACAATAGTTTTTACGGAATACGGTTCCTCGTGCCGCCAAAGCATCGATATTTGGCGAAACAGCATTCCTGTCGCCGTAACATCCCAGGTTTGGTTTCATATCGTCGACCATGATCAGAAGAACGTTCATCTTCTCCTGCTTTACCTGCCTGGCTGCTTCGCTTGTTTGAGCAGCCGCATGATGCGTTGTAAGATTTATCATGCTGCTCGCTAAAGCAGGAAAGAGGATGATTTTTGAAAGATTTGGATTGATCATATTTATGACTTATTTTATCGTGTTACTTCAATCAGATACCATGTTGAGGTATTTTCTTTTTTGAGAGGTATTGTCCAGTCAGTACGATTGCTTATGGCATTGAACGATTTTTCGGTTAATGTTCCGATTCCGGTTAAAGGTGTAACAGTCACCTTTCTTGCTCCGCCTGTATTTTTGAACCGGATCTCTCCGGTTACAGGCAGAATCCGCAAGGGATATGTTCCAAAACTCTTAATAGTTTGTTTGTCGTCTCCAAACTCCAGACCCGTACTTTCGTAATAAGAGTGAGTAACAAGCAGTAAGCGTTCTGCCGTGTGAATCGGTTTGCCGTCTAAAGAAGTCATGAGCACCGTAGCATGTTCGTTTTCCACCATAATATCAATATCATCCAGCAGTTCGGTACTACCACCAATAAACCCTACACATCCCTGTGTTAAAGGAGCATTGATGGAAACCACACCTTTGTCCTGGTCGGCATTTTTCCAGATGAGTTGTTCGGTGTCACTGCGGATTAAGCCGAGCGGCGCTGCAGACGGAAATGTTTGTTGTACAGCCTGACCATCTTCTGCAAGTTGCCATTGTGTCTTATGCTGCATTGCTGTCGATTTAGAAAATCCCCTGGTGAAAAAAGGTCTTTCATCACGACTCCAGCGCAACGACTCCAGCGCCTCTTTTCGTGAAACAGTTCGCACAATATTTTGGCGGGCAGGTTCTATGTCTTGACGAAGGAATATTTGTCCGGTAATAATGAGATTGGCGAATCGAACGGGATCGGTGCCTTGTGAGTGACCACCATGCTGTCCTGTGAAAGAAGAGAGTTGCCCTTTTCCCCATTCAAACCAAATGATGCCATCCCAGTCGTGAAACAATGAATAGGCAACAAGAATGGGTGCATATTCACCGGCGTAACGTTGAGGAAAAGGTGAATTGGTTTCACTAATGGTGAAAGGTTTTCCTTTCATCGGGGTACGGGCAAAGTGTGGAATAATTGAATTGAGTGGATCATTGACCATTGGTGCACTTCGAATAATTGTAGGTGAACCCCACTGTGGAATGATCCAGTATCCATGACTATTTATGAAATTGCCGTGTCCGTTAAATGCTAGAGTATGAGGATATGGACTTGTACCGGTATTGTGATGAGCATCGCCAATGATCATCGTTTTTGTACCTATCTCATTACGCAAAAATGCTTCCATCTTCTTGAAATAATTTTCTTCCATCTCCATCAGGAAGTGGACTTCAGCGAGATAATGGTCATCGCTACATTGGGCCCTATTTGCCGGAGTGGACAGGGGAATATCTCCTGCAGGAGCATTGAATGTTGTTGCCCATTGCTTACGTTGGATGAGAGAGACGTTTTTTTCAAGCCAGGCGTTCCAAATGACTTGAAGTTCTTTCGCATAGTATGTGGTCAGTGGTCTCCATGCTTCGCGTGCCGTGCTGTTATCATCTCCTGCTACACGACCAAAAAGCCATGCTTCTATCAAAGAATTTTCATTCAGCAATTCAATCCACGCCAATGCCGGTTCATTTCGATATTCCGTACCAGTATAAGGATTTTTGTGCGTCAGAAACTTGCGGGAAAATTCGATACAACGTTCCTGAATTTTCTCGTCGAAATAATAAGTTGGTTTACCAAATCCTATTTTGTCATAATCCACAATGCCATCTCCACTGCGAAAAATCCTGTAAGCATTGAGTGTGAATGTAAAATAAATTCCATGTTTTTTTAATTGGGCGACAAAATAGTCGAACTGGTCAAGTTTTTCAGCATCCCATTCCAATGTGTTTTGGGGATTAGAGAATAGAAATCCTTGCTGCCAGGCGTCAAGACTGTGAAAACGCACACAGGTAAAGCCACACCTGGCAAAATCTGCGGCAACCTTTTCTGCCTTCTCTTTCGGCATGAAAAAAAACTCAGCCTTAAGATCGACACCCCATGATCGGAATCTCGACCCATCCGGCTTATAAAAATGTTCCCCTTTAGTACGAATGTAACCATCCTTTCCTGCAGGGGCTGTGAGATATCCTGAAAAATCAAACACTGTTTTCTGGGAATCATCCCAATCCATGTAAATAGGAACCAGGGTTTTCAATTGTTGAGAAAAGGATTCTGTGATGAAAAACAGGAAGACAAATGCAAAAAAACAATTACGTACCCATGGTGAAATTCCCCGTTTCAACATCTTTCCGTTTCCTTTAAATGAGCCTGGCAGTAGCGATTTTGTCTTGAGGATCATAGTAATCATTAATTTTATAAATTGATTGTTTTTGCTTAATGAATTTATCAGCATGGAGGACTACAATTATTGTTTTCTTCTGCGGGTTAACTCCAATTGGTTTCATCCAGCCCACGCCTCCTCCCTCATTCACACAGCCGGTCAGTCCGACCCATACTTTATTTTACCCAATGACAAACTTCATTCAAATACCTCTACAGACTAATAAGTATGCTGTGCAACGAGTTCACCATTTTTCATATAGACAATTCCATTTTTTCCCAGATTAATCTGATCTTTCTTTTTCCCATGCGATATCTGGATGATCCATTGGTCGTCGACATCCTGTAAAAATGAAACCCTGTCGTTATTGTTCTTTTCTTTTTTCCCTTTCATTGGTTTCAGTACAGCAATAAACTCTGCGTCTGGCTTTTTTTGCCTTAAAACTAGCAGAGGCAACATTTTCTTGCCTTCTCCAGTGGGCATTTTAGCTGAATAAATACGCTGTTCCAAATCATTCTGCGAAAACCACAATCCAAAACCGTATTCACCACAATCCCATTGTAGATATCCGGGTTTATTTAGAAAGTCCCATTTTTTTATTTCAGTCAGAAAAGAATAGTTAAACTCATCTGAATCTTGTAACTGAGGAGTGGCATTTGTCATTAGAGAATCCCCTTCCGCATGAAAGAACCAATCATATTGGTGTTTTTTGTCTCCCTTTACCCGATCGTGCAATACGATATAGTCGTCCAGCAGAATGACAGTTCTGGTCCAGTTGACACCGGGTTCAATCTGATCGGTAGTGGCAGTCGCTAACTTGAAAAACTTGTTATCGACAAATGCTGTAAGGTGCTGATCGTCCGTTTTGGGATGATTCTTGCCATCAATTATGATGGTATTATGAGAAGGAGTACTTCTCAGAAATTCACTCGCAGGTGAACCATATCCGGTAGTTCCATAATCACCGACCAACAGTTTTCCTTTTGCAAACAGGGTAATCCCCATCTTATCCGGATGACCATGACTCAGAAAGGGGCCATAATCGTATGTCATCATCATTTCTTTATTCTCTGGCAACTGGGATCCTTGTCTTAGGATAGCGATTCCCAGTACCGGAAAATTAATTGATTCAAAAGTGGTTTTTTTTATTTTCCCCGGATACTTTTCACCATAAAGCAGGTTTCTATAGTGCGGATCGAGGATATCACCAGGAACCCCACTTTTACCCCTTTTATTTATACTTTGAACAGCCCAGGCAAATTCCGGCAAATGATAATAATGAAAACCTACGGTATATTGATCCTGTGGAAGAAATGAGTCAAACCAACCATCATTGATCGCCGCGATACGCATATCCGGGTAAACATAACGCAAGGGAGCGGTAAGCATCTTCTTTATTCCTTTGCCGTCTTTGGTTTCCCAGAGATAGAGGTCATCTCCGTGATTTTTGGCTGCTTCTACGAAAGAAAGAAATCCACTCAACGGATAGAAATGATAGGTGTGAACCGATTCCGGCCACAGCCCGTCATAGCCAAGCTGGTCGGCCATCTGGTCCTTGAATGCCTTTGTAGCATACTCGATGAAACGTTGATGTCGGGTAGCATAACCAATTACTCCGATGGCGGACAGATGCCACGATCCCCAGTTCCCCGTAAGTCTCGATTTGGTTAATTTCTCTGCTGCAGGCCAAAATAAATTGTCACGAATATAAAGTCTCTCTTTCTCTGTCAAATAATCATAAATAAGATCGTAACTCTCTGCCAAAGGTATCAAAACGACTGCTTCATCCAATGTTTGTCGTAAAATAGTAGTCTGTTTTGGGTATGCATCGGCGTAGGCTTTCAATATTTCAGCCGCTTTCTCTGCATATTTTTCTTCACCCTCCATGCTGTAAACCAGAGCCATGTCGCGTGTCACGCCACAATTCCAGTAGTGTCTCAAAGCTCTTCTCGCAGCAAGAATTTTTTCGTTCAGGTAGGTCTTGCCGCAAACGGAGCATCTGCTGGGAATTTCGTCATTAAAAATTTTATCATCCGGTATATCCAATTTTGTTCCATCGGAACAATAGAAGTCATGCATCCAACCACCTGTTTCAGGAACTTCAACGGGTCGGTCAAGCCAAAAATCAGCATTTGCTTTTATATATTGAAGATAAATTTTTCTTTTTTCTGATCCTTTTTGGGCAATTTCTTTTTTCACCAGTGATATCTGTTCCCCCGTAATCATAACAGAAGGACGGCTTACAGTCTCATACCTACATGGCATCGCTCCAATTTCTGCTTCTTTCTTCTTTTCAAAAACCGGAAGTATTTCCTGTGCACTTAACTGTGAGAAACACAAGATGATTATTATAAACAGGCTAAATTTACATTTCTCCATTTGTATTATTCTTCAAATATTGACATATACATCGTTCATGGTGTTGTTGATCATGTTCTTCATGATTATATCCGCCACAGGATCCGAATCGAGGTTGGGTATTAGTAAAAGCGTTGAAAGTATGACGGCTCCCTTGCCATAAGGTACACGTGTCAGGTCTGAACCCCACCAGGCTTCCTTAATACCCAGATAGCTACGGTCGATTGTGAAACTTACCGAGCTGACGACCGGTTTTTGTTTAAGTCCCATCATCGTACGCAATGGGGCGACATTGGCATAAAGCTGTCCCATGAAACACTTTGAAGGCAAGCCTGCGAAATAGGGATGTGAGGGTGCAACTGCATGATTGTTGGGTACCCAGTTACCTTTTGCCGCACGCTCAACCAAATCAAAAGGAAATATCTTCTCAGTGTAGAAAAGGTTATTGGTCGTGATGTGATCAACTTTCGGCGGATCGGCCAATTTGTATTGACTCTTCTTAAGCGGCGGATTGAGCATCACCAGTGTGGCACCTTGTTTCACACGGTCGAAAATATCGCGATAAAGACCCAGTTCTTCCTTGTTGGGGTTTTCAACAGTAGTGAAGATGACCAGATTGTCGTTGTTCACCTCTGCCGGTATGTTCCCGGTGTAGGCAACCCCCCGTTTATCGAGCCACGTCCTGAACTTACCATTACCTTTCGGGGAGTCAATATCAAAAACAACCATTTTTTTTGGCGATTTGACTTCATTTTTTTTAACAGGGGCAAAAGAATGACATGTAAAAGTGTTACGTGCCAGTTCTTTCTTACCATCACTAAATATTATAGTCAGTATGCACTCACCTGTCACGTTTTCCGGGATGATCACTTTCTCGTCCAGCGCCATGGTTACACCCCAGGGCGGATTAACCGGAATACTCTTCGACCAGATTTTTTTTCCGCGGATGGTCGAGAGAGTTGCTTTTAAAATACCGTGCGTAGTATGTTCCAGTTCGCTCACCACACCCGATTTAATCTTCACCTCCGATCCGGCATAGATATTGGCAGGCTCGACGCGTGCCGATACATACAACGGAGCGTTTACCTGTTTGAGCATCTCATACTGAAGCTTGGGATTGCGCCAGATATCGAGTACCCCTGCACCGATCACCCAGTCGCCATCGGTATAAGCATGGATGCAATAGCCGCTTATGTGCGGATTGAGGCGCAACGCCTCTATCATCAGCTTGTTTCCCTCGCTCTGGACTGCCTGCGAAGCAAGTCCCATCTTAGATAGGTCTCCGAAGATATCATTGAGCCCAATCTCACTCATCACCTTTTTCATACTTTCGTAAAGCTTCTCATGTGAGGTGTAAGTAGGTGCCAGGGGATTACCCTTTTCGCGAAAAGAACGCATATCAGCCTCAAGGTCAGAGAAGGAACCATAGCCTACTTCTGAGATGATGCTGACTGCTCCCGGCTTAAGTATACTCCATCCCGAGGCCTTTTCACTGCCATCGGCAAGTTTCCGGTAGAGGGTATATACAGACTCCCTGAGCGGGGCCTTTTGATAGCTATGAATCTCATTGAATGGTATATACTCACGACTATAAGGCAGATATGCCTTACATCCGCCCGACCAACCACCCGACTCATCGATGATAAGACGGGTAGGGTCCATGGCGCGGGCACGTAAACTCGATTCATGTTTCAGTCGCCCGATAGCGTCTCGTTTTACTTCGTTGAAAAGTTCCCACATTACAACAGAAGGATGATTGCGGTCGCGACTCACCATTGCCTCAATTTCGTGAAATACACGTCTGTTTAATTGTCCCGCTATGGCCGGTTTCTCATTCATACACTCAAGTGCAGGAGCGCCAATAATGAGGATACCCATCTCATCTGCCATGTCCAGAAGCCAGGGTGCGGGAGGCTTTCGCCACGGGCGCAGTGTGTTGAAATTGGCTTTCTTGGCCAGTTCAATTTCCTTTTGCAGCATCTCGGGGCTGTCGGGTACGGCCAGTCCCACTGGGTACAATCCCTCCCAGAAACCCGCCTTCATGTAGAATTTTTTCCCATTGAAAAGAAACCCTTCTTTGGTAAGTGTAAATTCGCGGACACCGAAACGAACAGTGTACGCATCCTCCCCATTGATGGTTACTATGGCTTCATAGAGATTGGGTACTTCCGGCGACCATAATTTGGGGTTCTGAATTGTGGCATCCACCGTGAAAATATTGTTTCCAGGCTGAATGGAACTTTTTTCGATCTTTTTCCAGAGAACAACCTTGTCTCCCTCTTTACTCCATTCGCGGATCGAACAGGCGATGTTTCCATCGAATGTTTTATCCAGGGCATTGTTAACTGTGAGGTTGAGTTTGGTTTTACCGTCGAGAGAAGTCTCAACGAACAGGTCCTCGATGTATGTTTTTTCGGTGACTTTTAAATATGCATCCTGCCATATCCCGGCTATCAGTGCGCCGCGCCAGTGAGGCGCTTCCCATTTGGTCATCCCGTCGATGTAGAGATCATCAGAGAGTACGATAGGACTTATAACACGCAAGATAAGTGTGTTTGTCCCGCCGAACCGGGCAATGTTGTCAATCGTGAGTTCGAAGGGATCATAACCCCCTTCGTGGTAACCGACTATCTCGCCGTTAAGCCACACCTCAGTCAGATAACTTACAGCATCGAAGTGCAGACGCACTGACTTGCCCTGCCATGCAGAAGGCACATCAAACTGCTTGCGAAACCATGCCACACCCTCGTAATTGGCACGGATATTTTCCCACGAAGAGGGAATGTCAATTGACTCCGACCTCTGTTTAGACAGAACGGAATCGTTCTCCCAGTGCCTCTTTTTCCCTTCGTTGTGTTCGTCGAAAGCGATTTGCCAGTTTCCGTTGAGGCTTACCTGATATGTTGCACGTGCTGTTTGTGTTACAGTCACAACACATATCAACACCATTAAAAATATAAATCTTCTCACGCTGATTATGTACGTTTAAATTTCTGTTCGAATCGGAGTATTTTCCACATCTTTTTTGTGAGCTTGTTCACGATATTTTTTTGCTTACTATCAGTTGCCAGATTGATTGTTTCATTGGGGTCTTTTGTCTGGTCGTAAAGTTCCGAAGCGATTATTTTCCATCCGGGCTGACTCTGATCCACCCACATCACGCAACGATAGCGATTGTCGCGGATGGTATAGCCTATCACATTATTCTGAAATACATTGAGCGGCGTATCGGGATTTTCAATGCGGATACGCATTTCGATATCGTTTAGTGAATGATCGAAATATTCCTTTCGTACATTATCCGCAGTTTTTACACCTGCCCACTCACGCAAAGCCGGACACGGAAATTCACTCACGGCGATCGTATTGCTTTTCTTTGAGGGATTTTCCAATACACTTCGCAACGAATGTCCTTCAAGCTTCTGCATAGTGTGTGGAATAGCTAATCCTGTCAGATCTGCCAGGGTGGGGTAGATGTCGAGGAGTTCGGCGATGGCGTCTGTCTTACCCTTTTTGCCGGTACGCGGATCTATAATGATCATCGGCACACGGTTCGCAATCTCGTAATTGGTTGCTTTTCCCCACACGCCCATTTCGCCCAGGTGCCAGCCGTGATCTCCACAAAACACGACGATTGTGTTGTCGGCAAGGCCTGCCTCTTGCAAGCCCTCCATGAGGCGCCCTATTTGTGCATCGACAAACGATACGCATGCCAGATATCCACGCATCAGGTAACGCTGGTACTCATCACTGAAACGGCCATATTTGGGAACGCCGTAACGAGTACGCAGTTCGTATGAGTCATGCAGAGTGAATGACGGTGCTCCCAAAGGGGGGATGCTGTCTGCTGTAAGCGGTATTTCACTTCCTTCATACATGTCCCAGTACTTTTTGGGAGCTATGAACGAAAGGTGCGGTTTTTTGTAACCCACACCCATAAAAAAGGGCTTGTTCTCTGCAGCCATCTGCTTGAAAGTCTCTATTGCCGAAGTGGTTATGTAGGCATCGTGGTACTCTTCTTCGGGTGCATCAAAAAATTCACATACCGGGCCCAGGGTTAACCCGCCTGTGCCCGAAGGACCATATTTTTCGATCATCTCACGCCGGTGGGCGTTGAGCAACTTTACGTTGTGGGGGTCTTTATAATCGGAGTCGGCAGCCCGTGGAAACTCGGGCATTGCCGCATCGGCATTGAATGTCCCTGCCATTTGCTTTTTGTCACCTTCATGATAGATCTTACCCAAGGCGATGGTAGCATAACCGTTGCGTCCAAAAAATTCAGGCAGAGTTACCACATTGGGCATTGCAGTGCGGAAGCGAATATCATTGTGAATGTAGCCAGAGGCACTGGGGCGCAGACCACTGAAAAGGCTACCGCGTGAAGGACCTGATAGTGCCGCCTGGCAGTAGGCATGGGTGAACTGTACCCCTGAGGCGGCCAGGTGGTCTATGTTTGGGGTAATTGCGGCGGGATATCCATAACAACCCATCTGAGGTCGCAGGTCGTCCGATATGATGAACAGTATATTAGGTCGCCCCTGGTCGCTCTTCGATTCACTGACAGGAAATATTTTGTTCTCTGTCGTTGCCAGCGAAACACAGGGTATCAGTGCGAGAGGAATAACAAACGATTTCACATGATTAATCATGAGATTTATTTTTATACGATATAGGCTGATTATTTCTATGATGCCACAACCTTTGGAGACAAGATATATCTAAAATGGGAATTAAGGCATAATTTAATAATCTGCTCCTGTCAAGCTGTTTAACACTGATTCCTGCCAACTGTGCATTGCAGTTCTCATATCTTTAACAATATCCGGGAAGTCATGAGCCAGGTTGTTTTTTTCTCCAGGATCATTGGGTATATCATATAGTTCAAAGATTTCCTTATCGGGATACTGTCCTTTAATTACTAATTTATATTGATTTCCCATCATGGAACGTTCACCTCCAAAATCATTTACAGAAATCGTATTGTATTTGAAATTTGTGAAGTCCCTGGTAAATTTTCCAGCGGCTTTTTTTAAAAGTGGCGTGGTTCCCTGCTGTAGTTCCGGTTCAATATAGGGCTTCAGTATTCCATTGTAAAGACTTTTTGGATTTAGTTTCCAGAAAAATAACGGATTTTTTCTTTGCCCGGTCGGTTTTTTTAAGAATGGGACCAGGCTGATCCCGTCTATGGGTCTGGCAGGCAAAGGTGCATTAATGATATCAGCCAAAGTAGGCAGTATATCACTTGTTGCTGCAACTGATGAGACGGAAACAGGTTTTTTTATTCGTTCCGGCCATTCTATGATTCCGGGAACTCGAATACCCCCTTCGTACAGACTCCCCTTTTCTTCTTTTAAAGTGATTTCTGTATGAGCAACCTCGGGAGGAGATCCATTGTCACCACAATACCAAACCAGCGTATTGTTTGTCAGTTTATTTTCTTTTAAATAATGTCTTAATTTACCGATCGCTCTGTCCATGGCGGTTATTTCAGCGTATCGCTCCTTCAAAACATCTTTTAACGGCCGGACCACTTGTTCCCCTGTGATATTGGATGTGAGCGTGACTTTTCTTTCAGCCAGACTATCGGGGAGATTATCATAAAGAGCCAAATCATCCGGCAAACCACCGTACGGTTCATGCGGAGATCCAAACCAGACCACCGTAAAAAATGGTTTGTCTTCCTTCATTGATTTCTCTATAAACCGGATGGTTTCTTCAACAATAATTGCGGAGCCTTCTCCTACAACTTTTTTGGGCGATTCGCCATTTCTGGATAAAACAGGATTTAAATCAAAGAAGTTGTCATGTGAAAACCATTCACTAAATCCCATTGCACCGGGGGATGTGGGTGAGTCTTTTTTTACAGGGCCTACATGCCACTTTCCAAAATGGGCAGTTGCATATCCTGCCTCTTTAAGAATTTGCGCGATGGTAATTTCTTCGGGACGCAACGACCAACCCGGTGCAAAGGTACCATAACGATTGGGGTGTCTTCCTGTCAATACACTCGCGCGGGTGGGGGATGAATTTGGATGAGCTGCATAAAAACGGTCAAAACGCGCACTATTTTTGGCCATTTCATCCAATATGGGTGTTTTTACAAAAGGATGGCCATTGTATCCCACTTCATCCCAGCCATGATCATCTCCCATCAATAAGATAATGTTTGGATATTCTTCATGTTTTGCTTCTAATCCTTTTTTCGGTTTAGAACCGGATAATATAATTATCCAAATAAAAATAATAACCTCAAAAATTCTGTTTTTCCAGTTCATACCTTATTCAGAAGATTTTTCTGTGTCAGAAAGAAGTTAAATTAAATATTTTTCAGACCTCCGCAAATATAGCGTGAAGCTTTCATAAAACAAAAAAATAATAAACAAAATTAAAAACAAGTGACAATTAAAGAAAAGCTGTCAATGGTAGATTGCATGAAGATTATTTCTATTCAATTTCAAGAATCTGCTTTTTGCGCAACAACTTTTCTTTTAAAATTGCATACTCAATATCTTGAATCGCCACTTTCCGGTCAATTGCCATGCAGGCAGCAGCGGCTGCAGACTGCCCCAGAATCATAAATACCGGTTCCATGCGAATCGATCCAAAAGCAATGTGGCTTGAAGAAACGCAGACGGGAACAAGCAGATTGGTGCATTCCTCTTTTTTGGGTATGATAGAACCATACGAAATTTTATATGGTTTTTTCGGCTGAATCCCTATATCTCCTTCATTTTGTACATATCCCTGATCTGTTACAAATCGCTGTATGTTATGGGAATCCATGGCATAGGATCCCATCCCTACTGGGTCCCCAACGTTGACCTTTCCAAGGACTTCGTTTTCAGTGGTTACTGAGGTACCGATCATCCTTCTTGCTTCACGAATATACAACTGATGCGGCCAGTTACCATTATCCCTGAATTCATCTTTAGCCAGACCCCACTTGTTCATTTCATTTCTGATATTTTCGGGAATCCGTGGGTCAGTTGATACAAAGTACAACAAGCCTTTTTGATAATTCTCATGCGCTTTAATGATTTCCTTTCTCTTTTCGTAAGATGCCTCGGGATAATCATAGTTCATCCCGATAAAATCGGTGCTGAAAGGACCATGATTGTTCGTATCTGTTTTACGGTTCGGGATCATGTCATATTTATTGAACCACTCATTCCAGCCCGATTCAAACACACGGGCCAGCAGTTCATAGTGTACCGGATCGTAATTCTCCGGCTTTTCGAATGGTAGCCGGTTGTCTGGATGGTTGCTCATGCATAATCTGAAACAGTAAGCCTGAATTTTATCATCACCCGTACAGTTAGGCTGTGCAGGTTCACTGGAAATATAAGGCAGAAGTCCACTATTAGGATCGTTTGGAACAATATAAGGGCTGATATCCGATTTAAAATAATGTCCGTGGTGATATACGCCAGCTTGTACACCATTCCACTGCTCATGATATACTGAACAGTCTTCCCGCCCGACTCTGTAGCTGATATTCGCACTTGCCATCAGATCTCCCTCATAGGTGGCATCGATGAACATCTTCCCTTCAAATGTTTTACCCGAGAGTGTGGTGAATGACATGATTTTACCATTTTTCGTCACGACTCCCGATTCACGGTTTAACCATTCATCCCTGTAAACCGGAATGTTGTATTCACTGATAAAATCTTCAAAAACCTTCTCCGCCACATGCGGTTCAAAAATCCACATGGTACGGTTTACTCCATCCATGGCTGGGGTTCCCTGTCCCTTGTTACCGTAATCTTCATGTTTTTCCCATTTCCAGGAGTTTGAATCGTTGTAGTGAAGCCATACCCTATGATAAAACTCCCGCGATAGTCCGCCGATGGCCGCTTTGTTGCCCGTATCGGTAAAGCCGAGGCCACCCGAAGAAAGTCCGCCCAAATGTATGTCGGGTGAGACGATAATTGCCTTTTTACCGGATTGCATGACCTCGACAGCTGCGGTAACGGCAGCAGCAGTTCCTCCGTAAATGATGACATCAGCCTTGTATGTGTCTGGATTACCATACAGTTGCACCAAGGTTAACAGCGCCAGACCCATTAAATATCCAAATTTCATGTATTGATTATCTTTTTTCTTTCTTAACAAGAACCCATTGTAAACCTCCAACGACATGACTGATAAACAGCGGATTGCTGTAATTTTCTTTTTTATGTCCAAGTGCGGTATACCATTGTCTTCCTCCATCGAATTCATTACACCAGACGCTCGGGAAAACGGTACCGAAGGTGTTGGACATTGGGCGTGAATATTTAAAACCAGGCGATGAAAAATCGGAAACCATCAAAACCCTTACGGTGGGATTCATTTCTTTCAGTATATATAATTCATCTTCCACTTCCCAAACAGGAGGAATAACCTTGGCAGAAGGATGTTCATTATCCACGATACGAACATTGAATTTCTGAAAAGGAGGATGATAATCAAATGTGCCTCCGATCATTTGCTTAAACCAGTCCCATTCACGTTCGGTACCGCAGGCCATATGAATTCCGATTATTCCTTTCCCTTGCCGGTTAAATTGTATGAGTCCTTCTTTTTCTGCTTCATTTTCAAATACTTTGTGGTTTGTATTTGCAAACACAATTGCATCATATTGAAACAAACCGGATGTGGAAAAAACAGCAGAATTGGAAGTAGAGTCCACTTTAAACCCATATTGTTTCCCCAGTTTCATAAACATACTCACATTCGCTTCAAGGTTATCATGGACGTACCCTTCCCCGTTTTTAGTAAATACCAGGATCTTCTTCCCTTTCAGTTCCGCAGTCTTGTTATCCCATTTATCCGCAAATAATTGAAATGTGGAACTAATTAATAAAAAAATAAGAATCATTTTTTTCATACATGTATTGATTGGCATGGATACTTAAGATAGGCCCGTTTTTATCGGATATCAAAAAACCGTGAAAGATAGGAAAAAAATCGTGACGGATATTGATCCTCTCAAAATAAAATGATTTAAACTTACGCGAAAAAAGAGACCACGCGGGAAAAAATGTTGGTGAAGGCATTGTTGAGAGCGCACTGGTCTTTGGTCTGCAGTGGAAATGGGTTTTCGTGGGTATATTCGAACGGGAAGTCGAGCAGAGAGATGGTCGCCTCAGTGGTTTCATAGCCCAGTGCTTCTTGTACACCATGATAGGGGATTACGCTATCTTTTTCAAGGGCTACTCCGGAAATTCTGTTGCGGATATGGGCAAAAAAATCCTCCCGCTCTTCCTTGAGCCGGCCCGGCAATATCATCCGAAAGAAAGCTTTGAACGCATTGTCATGCTTCCATCGCTCCTCCAGTTCATTGCCAAATTGATATATATAGTAATCTTGTAACCTGGTGAAAGCGGCCTTGTCCATGATGCTTCTGGAAATGCCGTACATGGAACGAAAGATGCTTCCTCCACAAAACATGAAGAGACGTGAGTCTGTAAAAAAGTTTCGCTCATTGGCCATCAGGGCGATCTGTGATAGGAAAGCACCGATAGAATAGGCTAATATATCGATATGGCATCCTTCTTTAAAGAGCGGATGGCATCCGCTTTTAATTTCTTCGAATAGTCTGTTCAGATCAGCCCAGGTCTGTCGTCCCGAGAGATAGAATCGCTCCGGATTTCGAGAGATCCGGTTGCTCAATGCTACATTGGCGAAGCTTACAGAACGGTCGTCTCCATACTGGTGTCTGCGGAAAGTAAGGAGGTCAGTGAGACTCCGGGGATTGGACCATGCCTGCGGTGACCGGTTGATGTGGAAGGCGATGGGAAAGAGGATCACAGGCCGGCCTGTTTGTATGGCAAGAAATTCAGCCCACGGGAGATATTTGTTCCAGCTTCGCTCATTGAGTCCATGTAACAAGAGGATTGCTTTCTCATGGTGGTCACTGCCCGTCGGCAGAAATACCGGGTAATCGAATGCGAAGTTTTCACTGATTGAAAGAACCTGTGTCGGGCTCTCTTTCTCGTCATCGCATAGCATACTCCGGAAGCGAAAAAAACGAACATCAATGCCACTTTCTTTCAGATGACTTTCGGTCCCTTGCCTGAAACAGTTGTTCAGGGCAATATAACGTTCATTGTAGTTCATTCTATTTCTGGATTTTTGCTGTAAAGAAAGATGCTTTTCAAATTATTTACAAACCAAAGGGAAAGGAGGAAGCATTGGTGGGACAAATGGTGCCATATGGGGTGAAATTCTGCAGGTAGGGGTGAAAAAAAACAGCTATCTTCGGTTATTTTTGGTAAGTAGTGAATAAAAATCTATTTTTGCATATGCCCCTCACCATAGTGCAAGTAAGCTTGACTCTGTGTTCGGCTTTCATTCTATTTGTATCGGGGAGTCCAATTAAATTATTCTGTAATGGACGGACAGATTCCGGCATATTTATACGAAAAGAATAACAGCATAAAGACAATTTTCTTTACTGCTTTTTTTGCGCTGTTATTTATCAATCTTTTTCAACCTTTCGGTTCCCGTGACTGGTATCCGGGTATCTCAGACATCAAATATTTTGCATTTTCCAGTTTAATCATCCTCACAGGCATGTTGGTCGTGGTGATCAGTCGGGTGATCCTCACGGTCTATTCGAAAAAAAAGAATGTATTGTATTGGCAATATGCTTTATGTATCTTATGTGAAATAGTGGCGATGGCGATCTTTTACACCCTCTTTGCCCGTTTTTTTCCAAAAAACGGGGTGGAGAGAGACATTTCTGAAATCTTTCGGCAGAGCCTGATCAATACAGCGTTGGTGCTGCTGTTGCCCTATACAATGTCATGGCTTTATTTTTCATGGAAAGAAAAAAGCAAGCTCCTGGAACACATGGAACAGGAGCAATCCGCGGAGGTACATTCCAAAATGCTGGTCGCTTTTCCAGATGAAAAAGGCGATCTGAAGATTTCTATCATGTTGGACAACCTGCTTTATATTGAATCTGCAGACAATTATGCGACCATTTATTACCTCAATAAATCGAATAAATCACATTATCTGATCCGTAACTCACTCAAATGGATGGAGGAGAACCTTGCAAAAGACACCCCGCTGATCCGTTGTCATCGTTCATTCATTGTGAATATGGACAAGGTGAAAATACTGAAAAAAGAGAAGGGAGGGATCCTGTTGGAGCTGGATGCGGAGAATACACCCGACATCCCCGTATCAAAAACCTATTACGATTCTTTTATGCATAAGTTTTCGAGATATTCGGTCTAAAGATTGTTTGATAACCGAAGTTCAGGTGCTACATCGAAGAGATCAAATTTATAAAAAACGGTGAAAAAGGAATATAAATCATAACTTATTATTACTTTTGTAGTTGCAGCAGGTCGGTTTGTCGCTCACCGCAAGGTGGGAGGAAAGTCCGGGCAACACAGAGCGCCATACTTCCTAACGGGAAGCTGTTCGTGAGGGCAGATGAGCGTAACAGAAAATAACCGCCCCGTAGTGGGTAAGGGTGAAAAGGCGGGGTAAGAGCCCACCGGATACCGTGGCAATACGGTATGCCGTACGCATTATGGGTTGCAAGGCCATGTATACCGGATAGTCAGGGTTGCTCGCCCGATGCCGGGGGGTAGGCCGCTAAAGGAGGATGGTGACATTGCTCCGCAGATAAATGACAGACATCCCGAAGTTCTCGGGATACAGAACCCGGCTTACAGACCGGCTGCTTTTTTTATAAAAAAGGAAGTTATGGGGAAGAACGGTAAGAACAGATACCGCGAAGAAGAGGAAGAACCCGGCAGACTGGATCGGTTGAGGATGAAAGTGAAGGAGATGATCAGATTTTTATCTTATGACATCTGGCGATCCAATCCTGAAACGCTTTCCAATAAAAAAAATATTCTCTATAATGCCATTAAGATCGTCATGCTCACTGTGCGGAACGTGCAGGAGCTGAATATTGCTGCAAGTTCCCGATCGCTTACTTACCGTACCCTCCTTTCCATTGTTCCTCTGCTGGCCGTGATCTTTGCCATTGCCCGTGGCTTTGGAATAGAAAATATCATGGAGAGCAGCATTTTTAACCTGATGACGGGTGAAGAGGCAAATACCACCGGGATAGTCACCAAGTCGATTGTACCGTCCGATACAGCAGTAGTCGGCATGGATATGATAGAAGGTGGCAACAATGCTGGACAAGGTGATCCTTCATTGAGCGGTGCAGATCAAATAGCGTTTCAAAAAGACACCACTGCCGGGGGAAGAACCCGCGAGTTTCTGGACTTGTTGTTTCAGCTGATCGATAATTCACTGGAAGAAGCCAAAGGAGGTGGAATCTTTGCCGGGGTAGGTATACTGCTGTTTCTCTATACGATTTTGCTCCTTTTTAATGACATTGAATACAACCTGAATAAGATATGGCAGGTGAGCAAAGGCCGGAACATCGGGCGGAAGGTGACCGATTATTCGGCAATGGTATTGTTGATACCCATCTTTTTCATCCTTGTGAATGCATTGAATATTCTCAGTTATCCGCAAAGCAACACGCTCAAGATCATTTATATTCTCTACCCGTTTATCCCGCGGCTTTTAAATATTATCCCTTTTGTGGTGATGATTCTGATATTTACCTCCGTGTATAAATTTTTGCCCAATGTGAAGGTGAAATTTCAGAACGCGCTGTTGGCCGGGATACTTGCCGGGGTAGCCTTTCAGTTTTTCCAGATGCTTTACCTGAGCGGACAGCTATGGATTACCCGTTATAACGCCATATATGGTACTTTTGCTGCCATCCCGCTGATGCTTCTCTGGATACAGTTATCCTGGTTTATTACCCTCATTGGTGCTGAGGTTTCCTACGCTGCCCAGAATGTGCGCAAGTTTTCTTTTGAAAAAGAGACGAAAAACATCAGCCGAAGGTATCGGGATTTCTTTACGCTGATGATTGCTTCGGTGATTATTCGCCGTTTTGCAGATGAACTTCCCCCCTATACAGCTGATCAGCTTTCTGAAAAATGCAAAGTTCCTTCACGGCTTACGAATGACATCCTTGATGTGCTGATAGAGGTCAATATCATCTCTGCCACACCCACATCCGAAGACGAATTGGTAATGGCTTTTCAGCCTGCTGTGGACATCAACCTTATCTCGGTGAACTATCTGATGGCCAAGCTGGATGAAAAAGGATCGGAGGATTTCATGATCGATATAAAAGGCGAGTTTTATGAGCATTGGAAGGTGCTGGTCAACACCCGCCTCTGCATGTATGAGAACAACAGCAATTTGCTACTGAAAGATCTCTGAAAAAAATCACATTTATCGTGAAACCATGCATAAAACGAACATGTAATATACTAAAAGCAGTTTTCTAACCCTGTATCAGGAATTCGTACCACTCAGGCCTGAACTTTTTTACTTCTCTGCTTAGCTCGCGCGCTCTTCCTTGACAAAACCGGTCGAGAAGCGACCAGAATTTTTCACCGTGATTCATTTCCACAGTATGAGCCAGTTCGTGGAGTACCACATAGTCAATTAATCTCTCCGGAAGCAGCATCAGAAAGAGCGAGAAATTGATATTTTTCTGTGCAGAACAGCTTCCCCAGCGTCCTTTGCTGCTATTGATCTTTATTCCCCGATAGAGAAGGTTGTGTTGTCGGGCAAAAGAAGCCGTTTTTTCGGGCAGTGTCCGTTTGGCCTCAATGCGTAAAACCCGGGTAATCGCTTCTTTGATGAACTGTTGGTTTTCCGGCAGTGAAAGGTCACTCCGTTGCGGCATGTAGATATGCAGTTCGCCATGTTTCAGTGACAACACGGGTTTGTGGATAAAACCGTCTCTGACTACCTGCGCGTTGAAGGTGAAGGTACTAACCATATCCTCTTCACCGAATGCTGGTCTGGACAAAGGTTTCAACCCCGAGAGACGGGGTCTCAACTCTTCCAACACGGAAGCAAACTGCTTCGGACCGAACCGGTAAGGCACAGTCAGCTGAAGATATCCGTTCTTTTGCCTTGCAATCACCCTTTTTGCCCCTTTGTGAGGGACGACAATGATTTTGCCGAGCTCCTTATCAAACAATTCAACCATCCGGCAAAAATACAATTTTAAAACAGTAACCTTGTTGGTTTTAACCGGAATCGAAATAAAAAATTTATCTTTGCATAAATTATTTGAACGAGAAAGCCGCATGAATTTTATCCGTTCTTTGGAAGATATTGGCGAGTACGCGCTGTTGATGAGAAGGGTACTGTCGGTTCCCGACAGGATGAGGGAGTTCATGAAAGAATTTATGAAGGGGGTTTACACGCTGGGTGTGAATTCCATCTGGATTGTCATCATCATTTCATTCTTCATCGGTGCGGTAATCGTACTTCAAATTGCATTAAATATCGATTCACCCCTGCTGCCCCGTTTCACGGTGGGTGTGGTGTCACGCGAGATCATTCTACTGGAGTTCTCCTCCACCATCATGTGCCTCATTCTTTCTGGTAAAGTAGGATCGAACGTGGCATCAGAGATTGGAACGATGCGCATCACCGAGCAGATTGATGCGCTCGATATCATGGGAGTAAATTCTGCCAATTACCTCATATTGCCTAAAATAGCCTCCTTCGTGGCTTTCATGCCGGTGCTGGTGATATTCAGCATGTTTATGGGCCTTTTTGGCGGGTATATTATCTGCATGGTGTTGGGTACACCTTCGATAGAAACCTATGTGTACGGTATTCAGGCATTCTTCCGGGAATCGTTCATCTGGTATTCCATCCTCAAATCGATGCTGTTTGGTTTTATCATTGCATCGGTGGCCGCCTATTTTGGTTATACTGCAAAAGGAGGTGCGTTGGAGGTGGGTGCAGCCAGTACCAATTCTGTGGTGATCAACAGTGTATTGATACTGGTTACGGACTTACTGTTCACTCAGTTGGCATTGGGGTAAAAACATTCCGGTATGATAGAGATAAAAAATCTGACGAAGGAGTTCGATGGAAAACTGGTCCTCGACAACATCAATACCACCTTTCATAAAGGGGTGGTAAACATGATCATTGGCCGGAGCGGATCGGGTAAGACCGTTCTGCTGAAATGCCTTGTCGGTTTAATTTCCCCTACGTCGGGCGAAATATGGTACGACAGCCGTAAATTTACCGGCATGAAATCGAGGGAAGTACGTCGTTTGCGCCGCGACATCGGCATGCTCTTTCAGGGTGCAGCCCTGTTCGACTCCCGCACCGTGCTTGAGAATGTGATGTTTCCCCTGGAAATGTTTTCGCGAAAAAACAAGCGGGAACGCCGCAAACGGGCTGAGTTTTGTCTGGAACGCGTAAACCTGTCGGAAGCGACGGATCTCTTTCCGTCGGAGATCAGCGGGGGAATGAAAAAGCGGGTTGCCATTGCGAGAGCCATCGCGCTGAACCCCAAGTATCTTTTCTGCGATGAACCCAACTCGGGACTCGACCCCAAGACATCGCAACTGATCGACGAGCTGATACAGGACATCACCCTCGACTTTGGAATGACTACCGTGGTGGTGTCACACGACATGAATTCGGTGATCAACATCGGGGATAATGTCATTTTTATCAACGAAGGAATTAAAGAGTGGGAGGGGTCCAAAGCCGAAGTGATGGGTGCGGATAACGAAAAGTTGAACGACTTTGTTTTTGCCTCTGATCTCTTCAAAAAAATAAAAGAAGCCGAGGAGATTATCTCTGAAGAGGAGAATCAGAGAAAATAAAATAAACAGAACAATTACACAACCACGGTTGTTATTCAGGGGCGAGAATGCTCCCTTTATACAATTCATTCACACAAAAAACAATTCTCAGGCGGACGATACAAACACTGCCATTATAATTTTCAAAATCAACATGACTAGTATGTTAAAAATAAAAAACCTGCATGCAATCGTAGAAGAGAAAGAGATCCTGAAAGGTATTAATCTTGAAGTTAATCAAGGCGAGGTACATGCAGTGATGGGCCCCAACGGCTCCGGAAAGAGTACCCTTGCGTCGGTGCTGGCAGGCAATCCCAAGTTTGAAGTGACCCGCGGGAATGTTCTGTTTAAGGACAAGGACTTATTGGAGATGGAACCGGAGGATCGTGCCCGCGAGGGCCTTTTCCTTAGTTTCCAGTATCCGGTGGAGATACCCGGCGTGAGCATGGTCAACTTCATGCGTGCTGCAGTGAATGAACAACGGAAATATCGTGGGGAGGATCCAATCTCGGCGACCGACTTCCTGAAACTGATGCGCGACAAACGTGAATTGCTGGGTATGGACAGCCAACTGGTAAACCGTTCGGTGAATGAGGGATTCTCCGGTGGTGAGAAAAAGAAAAATGAGATATTTCAGATGGCAATGCTCAACCCGCAGCTGGCAATCCTCGACGAAACTGACTCCGGACTCGACATTGATGCCCTCAGGGTAGTGGCTGCCGGCGTGAACAAGCTACAGAGCAAAGAGAACGCAACCATCGTCATCACCCATTACCAGCGACTGCTGGAGTATATCAAACCCGATTATGTGCATGTGCTTTATGCGGGAAAAATCCTACGATCCGGGGGCCCCGACCTTGCACTTGAACTCGAAAAGAGGGGTTATGACTGGCTTATCAATCCCTAATCCATCATCAGCAATCCAGATAAAATGATAGAACAACAATATATAGATCTGTTTACACAGTTTCGGGAGGAGCTTGATGCTCATTCGGTTAAAGGAATGAACCGGCATCGAGACGCCGCTTTTAAAACTTTCCAGCAGATCGGATTCCCCACTTCAAAACAGGAAGAGTACAAGCATTCCAATATTGTGCGTACATTCGATGCTGATCTGGGACTGAATCTTCGCAATATACCCATTCCGGTAAACCCGTATGATGCATTCAAATGCGATGTACCCAATCTCTCCACGCATCTCTATTTTTTGATCAACGACCGGTATTACGACCGATTTCAGCCCACCGAAAAGTTACCGGAAGGTGTTTTTGCAGGGAGCCTGCAACGTTTTTCGGAGCTCTATCCCGTACAATTTGCGGCACATTATGCCCAAATAGCAGATTATAGCGACAACGGGGTGGTGGCTTACAACACCATGTTTGCCCAGGATGGTTTTGTGGTGTACGTACCCAAAAATGTGGTCCTGGAAAAACCATTACAGTTGATCAACGTCCTGCGGGGCGGGGTCGATCTGAGCGTGAACAGGAGAATTCTGATTATCGCCGAAGAAAACGCACAGGTGAAGTTGTTGATATGCGACCATACCGTAGACGATATCCATTTTGTGGTGACCCAGGTGACCGAAGTCTTTACCGGTGCTTCTGCCCAGGTGGATATCTACGAGCTCGAGGAAAATTCAGAGAAGGTAACCCGGCTCAACAACCTGTTCAGTGAGCAGAAAGAGCATTCCAACGTGGTGACAAGCAGCATCACGCTGCACAACGGATATACCCGGAATAATTATCGGTTCCGGCTCTTCGGCGAACATGCCGAAGCACATGCAGGGGGACTGGCCATCTGCGACAAGGAACAGCATATCGACAATTTCGCTTTCCTCGATCATGCCACTCCCAATTGCGTAAGCAACGAACTGTTTAAAACCGTACTGAACGACCAGGCCACAGGTGTCTTTTGCGGAAAAATCCTGGTGGAGAAAAATGCGCAAAAGACAATGGCTTATCAGAACAATCGAAACCTGTTGGCTTCAGACTCAGCACAGATGTTCTCCAAACCGCAGCTGGAGATTTATGCCGACGATGTCAAATGTTCTCATGGCCTCACCACAGGACAGCTCGACGAAGAGGCTCTCTTCTATATGCGTGCACGTGGCATTGACAAGGAAGAGGCTCGTCTACTTCTGATGGTGGCCTTTACGCGCGATGTGGTGGATATGATCCGTATTGAGAGTCTGCAGGAAAGGCTGACGAGCCTGATCAACAAACGTTTCAGGGGCGAGCTGATGCGTTGTGGAAACTGCAATGTTTGTATATAGCTATATAGCGGCTTCGCGATATTGGTGCTTTGCACGTTATTCAGCTTCGCCGTTATTCGTGCTTTACACGTAACTAGTAAAATAAACATCAAATCAATCTGGGGAAATTGAAAGAACTGGATATATATAAAATACGGGCCGACTTCCCGATCCTTTCGCGTGAGGTATACGGTAAGCCGCTGGTCTATCTAGATAATGCGGCCACTACGCAGAAACCACTTTGTGTGATCGATAAGATTACCGGGATGTATTCCACCCTGAATGCCAATGTGCATAGGGGGGTGCATTTCCTGAGCCAGGCTGCCACGGATGAACACGAGGCAGCACGGCGAACAGTAGCCCGGTTTATTCATGCCGCCTCTGAAAATGAGATTGTGTTCACACGAGGCGCCACCGAGTCGATCAACCTGGTGGCATCCTCCTTTTGCCGCACATTTTGCAGGGAAGGTGACGAGATACTGATCACTGCCATGGAACATCATTCCAATATTGTACCCTGGCAGTTACAAGCAGATATCTTAGGATTAAAACTAAGGGTGGCTCCCATCAATGCTGCGGGTGAACTACTCCTCGATGAATTCGAAAAGCTGATCACACCCCGCACCAAAATCATCGCGGTAACGCATATCTCCAATGTACTGGGTACGATCAATCCGATTCAGGAGATTGTGGCAACAGCCCACAGGCATGATATTCCCGTGTTGATCGATGCTGCCCAGAGTGTACAACATTGTGAGGTGGACGTACAACAGATAGATTGCGATTTTCTGGCTTTCTCCTCCCACAAGATCTACGGCCCTACGGG
Source organism: Porphyromonadaceae bacterium (assembly GCA_021372865.1). Classification (GTDB taxonomy): domain Bacteria; phylum Bacteroidota; class Bacteroidia; order Bacteroidales; family Dysgonomonadaceae; genus Proteiniphilum. The sequence goes on along the minus strand of JAJFTO010000013.1, from coordinate 70,583 downwards.
CGTGGGTGTATTGTACGGAAAAGAAAAATGGCTGAATGCTTTGCCACCCTATCAGGGCGGTGGAGAGATGATTGCGAGTGTTTCGTTTGAGAAAACAACCTTCAACAGGCTTCCGTTTAAATTTGAGGCAGGCACACCCGATTTCGTGGGTACGGCTGCCCTGGCTACAGCCCTGGATTATGTCTCCTCTGTTGGCCTGGATAACATTGCCGCATATGAGCACGAACTGTTGCAATATGCCACCGAACAGTTGCTCGCCATCCCCCGATTGCGGATTCTTGGAACTGCTACGCAGAAAAGCAGCGTGATCTCGTTTCTGGTGGACGGCATTCATCCTTACGACATGGGCACACTGCTCGATAAAATGGGTATTGCCATACGTACCGGACATCACTGTGCAGAACCGCTGATGCGCACGATGGGAGTAGAAGGCACCGTGCGGGCATCCTTTGCTTTCTACAATACAAAAGAAGAGGTAGATCTGCTGGTGAAAGGCATACTGCGGATTGCAAGGATGTTTTGAAAATGAGGCTACTATTTATGAATTACTGTCCGGGATGATGTTGCGTAAAGCCTCCATTTTTATTTAGTTAAATAAAAATAAATATTGCATTTTTTTTGTTTAGTCCGTAATTTGCATTAAATTTGTGCGTTTTATACTCTCAGGAAAGAAATTCGTTTAATTTATTTAAAAAATATGCTTCAAGGAGATATTTTTTGATTTGATTTTGGTAAATGTACTTGTCCGATAAATACAAATTTTCTGTCTAAAATTTATAATTTAGAAAAATGAGAACAAAAAGAAATTTGTTTTCTATTACGTTCACGTTAACTTTTCTTGCTATCAACTTACTATTGACAGGATGTGAAGTAGATTATTATAATCCCGAAACAAATAAGGAACCAGGTACAGCTTTATTTGGTGATAGTGTTACTGTTCCTGCCGGTTTCGACTGGGAGACCATGCATGCAGTAAATATAAGCGTGAAAGTGGATGACCAGTATAACGGCAGTTATTATTACATCGTGGAGTTGTTTGATGGTAACCCTATCTTTGATAAAAATGCAGTTTTGTTGGATAAAGGAGTAGCCAAATTAAACAAAAATTATTCGAATGCTGTGGTTTTATCTAAAGCGGTTAAAACGATCTACATTCAGCAGACCAATCCGACAGGAGGGAAAACAATCGCACCGGTAAATATTTCTTCTTCGTCTGTAAATTACACATTTGCGACTGTCGGTATAACGACCCGTTCTTCCTCTGTGCAGAATGAGAATGAAACAGCACCAAGCTACTCGTTTAGGGCTGCTACGGACAAGTATTCTCTTCCCTCACTGCCAGAAAGCCATACAGTAATCACCCAAACTAACGGTAGTTTGGAGAGAAATTTGAACGAAGGGCCTTATCTTATTAACGGAAATTTTTCAGGTACAACAAACTTTTGGGGTAAAGGCGATATTTTTGTAAGCGGTGTGCTGAATGTTACCAGCGGCCAACTCCCAATTCCGGACGGGAGCAGACTGATAATCCTGCCAGGTGGATCGGTGGCCACACCCGGAGTAAATTCGTGGGGAAAAGTAGAAATATTTGTGGCAGGCACCCTGGGAGTAAACGGTCAGTTTGAGGTGCCCACCGATAGCAAATGTATTGTATTACAAGGAGGAACACTGACTTGCAATGCTTTGGATATCAAATCGGCTTTATATAATAACGGGCACATCAATGTGACCGATTTAATCAAAACAAACAACCCCAATGCTGACCTGACAAATGACAATATCATCCTTACAAAAAAATTGGAAATTGCTTCGGAAGGCGCGAAGATGACCAATAACGGCACCATAGATGTAGCTGAAGATCTAAAAGTCAGTAATATAAGCTGCAAAATTTTCAACGTCAATTCTTTAACCGCCCAATCACTTACATACGATAACGGTATTTTGGAAAATGACGGTGTTATATTAATTAAGGGTCATACCAAAGCTACCAGCTCCAACGTAGAATTCACCAATAACAATAGTTTTACCACAAATACCATGTTGGTATCCAGTTCCGCTTCAGTACTAAACAACTGTCATTTGACAGTCAATGATAAATTGGAATTAGAAGATGCAAAAATTATTCTAAATCAAGGCGGCCTCCTTACTACGTCTTATCTGACAATGAACAATACCTATGTAGAATTGAAAAATGGGGCAATGATGGACGTTAGCACGCAGGTTACTTATAAATACAATAGTAAAACCAGCAACCACGGGTTTTATGGTACAGGTGCCAGCAAATCTTTATTAAAACTTAAAAAAGCTGTGTACAGCAAGAAAAATGATGAAAATATCATCCATTATCAGGGCAATCTTGAGATTGAATGTTATGATCATATTGCTGAAGTTACGGACAATAATAAGACAAGATGGACGCAAAGCGGAATTACATGGGCGGGGATAGGAGGTTCATCGCTTATCATTCCAGCCACAGAGTGTAATAACGGGGGTAACAATAACACGCCTACCCCTACACCTCCGACAAACCCTGTTTTCCCTATTATCTATGAGGGATCTGAGGTAACCTACCTTTTTGAGGATAACTGGCCCTACTTGGGAGATTTTGATATGAACGATATGGTGCTGGATGTAACCCCAGTATACAGCACCAATGAAAATAATAAAGTTATGCAGATGGATTTAAATGTAACACTGCGGGCATTGGGTGCTTCCAAAAGATTGGGCATAGGTATACAGCTAGACGGAGTGACTCCCGGGATGGTGAACAGTTTTACTAGAAGTAACAGCGCCGGTGTTAACGGAAATATTTTCAGTTCGGGGAACAGGCTCGAATCGGGACAAGCTTACGCCGTAATTCCTGTTTTTGATGATTCACATGAGGCATTGGGTCTTACCTCTCCCGAGATAACAAACACGGTAAAAGGATCTGCTAATTATAAAACCCCTGTTCAGGTGACTTTAAGCATCCGATTTAACAACCCTTTAGATCGGGAAAATATTTCGATTGACAAATTCAATGTTTTTATCATAAACGGTGGATATAAGGGCAAGAGGCAGGAGATTCATTTGGCTGGATTTCAGGCAACCGACAAGGCAGACAAGAGTAAATTCGGTTTAGCAGACGACAATTCAAATGTTGAACCGTATATGTCGAAGGGTGATATGATCTGGGGTCTTGCCGTCCCGGAATCGGTAAAATATCCTGTAGAATGGACATCAATCAAGATTGCCTATCCCCGGTTCGAAAGCTGGGCTACCAGTGGTGGATCTTTGGATGCGAACTGGTATAAGAATCCTAATTCAGATGCAATTTATAGCAGATGAATATAACAACTGAAGATTTTATAACAATCAAACACAGGACAACTTTTTTAATGGAAGAAGGAGTGAAAAAAAGAATCCTGATACTTGACGATAAAATTGCAATCGCAAAAATTATTTCAGTTTATTTGTCCAACGAGTTCGAAATCAATTATTTCAATACAGCTGTTAAAGGCATTGAATGGTTATATGAGGGTAATATACCCGATCTGATTATATTGGATATTCATATGCCAGAAATGAACGGCGATGAGTTCCTTACTTATATCAAAAGTAACGGTTTATTCAAGGATATATCAGTCATCGTTCTCTCGGGAGAAGAAAGCAGCACCATCCGAATTAAGATGCTGGAAGAAGGCGCTGATGATTATATTTTGAAACCGTTTAATCCGATGGAACTAAAGATTAGGATAAGAAAAGTGCTTAAGTGAATTCTACTGTTATTTATATAGGGAAAGATGAGCAATTGACTGCGTATTTCACACGGATTTTGGAAGGTGTACTTTCAGAGCCTGTATTATTCATGAATAGTTGTGAACAAGCGAAACAATGGTTGTATTTACATCCGGAAGAAAAGTTCACGATCATCCTATGTGAGCGAAACAGTTTCGAATCAGATATTTGCGATTTAAAAGATAAGAAAAGGAATTTCCCTTACTTGTATATCATATTAATAACAAAAGATCTCACCCCTGACGAAAGGTCTCTTTATCTCAGTAATGGGATAAATGATGTACTTTCACCCACTGTTAATTCTGAAACATTGCGTTGGTTTTTTCATTTTATAAAAAAATATAAGCCGAAACAGCGAAACAGTAGAGAAGTAAGACCCTTCCCAATCAATTCGTATAAGATACCTTTCCTGAAGAGATGTTTTGATATTATTTTTTCATCTGTTGCATTGATATTACTGCTACCAATTATGATCGTGATAGCTCTGGCCATTCGCATTGAAAGCAAAGGGCCGGTTCTTTATGCATCCAAACGGGCAGGCAGTAATTATTGCATCTTTGATTTTTGGAAATTCAGATCAATGTACATCAATTCAGATCAAAAGTTGAAAGAAATAAAGAATCGGAATCAATATTCGTCTAATGACACTGAATTCGGATATAACGGTCATATTCACGAGAGAAAAGACGTTAATATTTCAGAAATAAACGATGATTTTTTTTTGGTGGGTGATGATTGCGTAATTTCTGAAAAAGAATTCATTCTTAAGAGTCACAAGGAAAAAGAAAATTCATTTGTCAAAATAGAAAAAGATCCGAGAATTACCAAAGTAGGTTGTTTTATCCGCAAATACAGTTTAGATGAATTGCCGCAATTATTTAACGTCTTGAAAGGGGATATGTCCATTGTGGGTAATCGTCCATTGCCGTTATACGAAGCCGAATTATTGACGCACGACAATGATATAGAGCGTTTTATCGCTGCGGCGGGGCTTACCGGACTCTGGCAGGTGGAGAAGCGAGGAATCGGAGGGAAACTTTCCGCCTATGAACGAAAACAACTGGATATCTACTACGCCCGAAACTATTCCGTTTGGTTTGATTTAAAAATAATATTCCGTACATTTACTGCATTTATTCAGAAAGAAGATGTATAATGTAACACGCTATAAAACAAGATGAAACAAACCTCCGCATTCATTTTTCTGATATTTTTTTTGTTTCCTCTTTTTCCCGGTACTGCACAGGAGGGGATTGAGTCGCTTACTCCAGATGACTATTTAAACGTGCAATTACCTCCCCTGGAAACCTTATTTGAAAATGCCAAAAATAGCGCGGCAGTAGATTTTTATAACGTGAAAATGGAAGAAGAAGCGAGTGCTTTAAAAACCGAGAGAAGGAGCTGGTTAAAATATTTCAGGTTTAACACCACCTATCAATGGGGACTGATGGGAATCAATTCTTCTTTTTCCGATACAACTACCCCTTTGTTTTATCAATATTCGGGTGCCAGGCAAAACTGGTATAATATAGGTGGCAGTATAAGCATTCCTCTTGATGACTTTTTTGATCGAAAAAACCGAATCACCCGCCAACAGTTAAAAACAAAAGCCACACAGGTGGAAATGGAAAAATGGCATGAAGAACAGAAACTCAGAATAATCGAGATGTATACCAAGGCTGTAAAAGAGTTGTCTGTACTAAAATTGAAAGTGGAATCGCTCTCTTTTGCCAACGCACAATTTGAACTGGCCCAGCATAATTTTCTCAATAACAATATCCAGGCAGGAGAACTGAGTCAGTTTAAAACAATACAAATGGATGCACTTGAATCATACGAACAAACCCGTGCTGAGTTAAATCGGGCTTTGTTACAGTTAGAGGTGTTATCCAAAACGAAAATTCTCAACCGCTAGTTATGGAATTTTTACATTATTTTTTTCGTTTTTTGTACCGTATACGGTGGTGGTTGGTAATTGCCCCTCTGGTAGTGACTTCCGTCGTTATTCTTGGAACACGCAACATGGAGCGCTCCTATCCGGTGGATATGACCATTTATACCGGTATTGTATCCGGTTATGCCATGGAAATGGGAGAGACAAACGTTCAAACTTCTACAGTTGTTAATAACACAATCGATAATATCATTAATATCATACAATCCAAGGAGACGCTGCGTGAAGTCTGCCTGTACCTTTATGCCCGACACATGATTTACGGGAGCCCGAATGAAGACAACGAATATATTCAGGCAGTCAATTTTCGACATTTGCAACAAATTACACCTCCCGATGTAAAAAAACTGATAGATGCAACATCGGAAGAAAGGACAGTGATGAATTTAAAAAAATATGAAAAAGCTTCTCCGGAAAATTTTGTGTATGGCCTGTTCAATTGGAACCATCCGCACTATTCATACGGAGCCTTAAGTAAGATCAAAGTCATTCGTCTGGGCAATAGTGATATGCTCAAAATTTTTTATGCAGCCAATGATCCCGGTGTCGCTTATCAAACCCTGCTTTTGTTGAATAAATATTATGCCAAAGAATACAAAACGCTGCAATTCGGATCCACCAACAATGCCATTCGTTATTTTGAAGAAGAATTGGCACGGACCGGCAAAGAATTAAGAGAGGATGAGGATTCGCTCACACTATATAATGTTGAAAACCGGATTATCAATTATGATGAGCAGACCAAACAAGTTGCTGCCTTGGATATGGAGTATGACTTGCGGTTTCAGGATATTTTGCTGAATTATAACACTTCAACAGCTTCTGTTCGTTTTCTGGAAACGCAAATGGAAGAAAATATGCTTCGCCTGAAAGATAATGCCGAATTTTTGGCTAAATTGAATCAGGTATCTTTCCTAAATTCTAAGCTCGCAGAAATTGAAGCATTTTATAACGATTCAGCGTATTCAAACCAAGGTAGACAAGATTTGAATACGCTGAAGCAACAATCCGAGAAAGCTAAAAATGATTTGGTGGACTATACCTCAAGGTACAGCAACCGGAAATATACCCGCGATGGCTATCCTACCTCCAATTTTGTTACGCAATGGCTGGATGAGTTGCTGAAACTGGAAAAGTCAAAAGCTGAAATTGAAGTGATGGAGGATCATATGGCGGAATTGGATCTGCAGTACTCCCATTTTTCACCCATTGGCTCCACCATCAAACGGCAGGAAAGAAGCATCAATTTTGTCGAGAGCAATTATTTATCTATTTTAAACAGCTTGAATGCTGCCAGGCTCCGGCTTAAGAGCCTTGAAATGAACTCTGCTTCGCTGAAAATGATTAATCCGCCTGTCTTCCCGTTAAATGCAGAGCCATCTAAAAGGAAAAAATTAGCAATGGCTGCCTATGCCGGGAGCTTGTTCTTCTTGATCGGATTTTTTTTATTGGTAGACCTGCTTGATCGGACCCTCAGGGACAGGATTCGTACAGAACGTGTTACTGGTGCTAAAGTGCTGGGTGCCATGCCGGGGAATGGAAAACTACGACAACGCAAATATACAAAATTATACAAACAGAAGGCTGTTCAATATATTGCCAATGCATTGCAGGATAATTTCAATTCAGGTGATTTATCACCCATTGTAAATATTGTTAGTATGAAAGAGGGCATGGGCAAAAGTTTTTTGGTCGAAAAGCTGAATGATTACTGGACGAAACAAGGAATTACAGTTCAGGTTATTCGTTACGGAGAAAACTTTGATCCTGCCTCTCCCGAGTTTCTTTTCTCAGGAAGCATCAGGGAACTGACAGAAAATAAAATGTCTGAAGGACAAAAAATTATTCTTGTAGAACACGCACCCTTGGATGTGGTGTCAATTCCTAAATCTCTTCTGACAGAGGCCTCCGTCAACCTTGTAATCGTTAGAGCCGACAGGGTTTGGAGCGACAAAAGCAAACAACTTTTTGATCGTTTTAAGACGAAATCAGTAGCAACACCTGTTTTTATCTGCCTCAATAATGCTGAAAAGGAAGTAGTGGAGAGTTTTACCGGTATGTTGCCTCCTTATTCCCGCATCCAGCGTTTATTTTATCGCTACACTCAATTCGGTTTTACAGCTTCCTGTAAATCAGGTGTATGAAAGTGAGTTTTGACATAATGCCAATATGGAGGAAATTTTTCCTCTATTCAGTAATCATTCTTTCTTTGTGGCTTTTTTCGTACCTGATATTGAAAATCGGCTTGCTGCAGGGATTACTTCTGTCCATTTCGCCGCTGGTCGTCTATCTGCTATTCAGATTGTTGGAGCGACCATGGCTTGCCTTTTTGGTCGTAGTTACAATTAATTATTTCATTATGGGCGCAACCCGTTATATACCGAATATCCCTGCCGGGATTGTGATAGACGGATTGTTGCTACTAACGTTTTTTTTTACACTGTTCCGCAGTCGTGATGAGACTGTCGATTGGACGGGCATGCGTAATCCTTTGACCCTTCTGAGCGGAATATGGATGATATATTGCATTCTTTTGGTCTTTAATCCGGAAACCACAACTGCTGACTGGGCTGCTGGCGTACGGGGATTAGCCGTTTATATATTTATATTTCCTTTACTAACCGCTACTCTATTGAATCGGTTTAAATACCTGAAACTCTTTTTGGTTTTTTGGTCAGTTTTAACATTACTGGCTGTTCTTAAGGCTTTGATACAAAAATATATGGGCTTCGATACGGCTGAAAAATATTGGTTGTATGTTACAGGAGGAAGTACAACCCATATAATTTCTTCCGGCATTCGTTATTTTTCTTTTTTTACAGACGCAGCAAGTTTCGGATGTGGCATTGGAATGTCAATGGTGATCTTTTCCCTCGCTGCTTTTTACACCCGCTCAAAACTACTCCGTTTTTATTTTATTGTCATTGCCATGCTGGCCGGATATGGTATGATGATCTCTGGTACCCGCGCTGCTATTGCAGTTCCGTTTGTAGGTTATGCTTTTTTTATCCTACTCTCTAAGCAATGGAAAATTATTATTCCTGGTATTATTCTGATTGCATTTGTTTTTATGTTTTTTAAATATACCTATATTGGACAAGAAAATGCCGAAATCCGACGGATGAGATCGGCTTTCCATGTTACGCAGGATGCTTCTTTTCAGGCTCGGCAAGTTAATCAGACAAGGATGAGAACTTTTATGAAAAAACATCCTTTTGGCATAGGGGTTGGAAAAGCCAAACGGGCCGAACCGGGAGATTATATGTATCAGTTACCCACCGATACTTCAATAGTCTATATCTGGGTAGAAACCGGGGTTCTGGGACTGATATCCTTTCTGTCTATTTTTTTGGTTACCTTTGTCAGAGGTGTGTACGATGTCTGGTTTAAAATACAGGACAGGCAATTGAGAGGACTCACAAGTGCATTGCTTGCCGGCGTGGCGGGCATGCTGGCTTGTTCTTACGGCAACGAAACATTACAACAGTTCCCAAACGGCCCCATCATTTATATATGTATGGCATTTATCTTTATGGGCCGGAGATTCGACCAAGCAATCAGAGATGGAGAGAAAACCTGAATTATCTGTCATAACGGTTAATTATAACGGCAAAGAAGATACACGAAAGTTGATAGAATCGCTCCGGGATCATCTCTCTATCCCCTATGAATTAATCGTAGTGGATAACGGTTCTGTGGAAAATGAAGCTGTCGACTTGCAAAATAATTATCCTTTTATCAAAACAATTAGAAGCGAGCAGAATCTGGGTTTTGCGGGAGGAAATAATTTGGGTATCCGTCAGGCATCGGGGAACTATCTTTTTTTTCTGAATAATGATACATGCGTGAAAGATGATTCCATCTCACAGCTTTTGGAGACGATGAAACAAAAACCCGGTCTGGGAGGAGTATCTCCAAAAATTTTATTTGCCGACAAAGATGGAGGAATCCAGTTTGCAGGTTATACACCATTACGCAGAATCACGTTGCGAAACCGTCTGATTGGGTACAGAGAAAAGGATGCAGGGCAGTATGATACTTTCTGTTCCACTCCATATTTGCATGGTGCTGCTATGCTGGTACGACGCGAAGCAATTGAGAAGGCAGGACTGATGCCTGAAATTTATTTTCTTTACTATGAAGAACTGGATTGGAGTCTGCAAATCCGCCGCTGCGGTTATGAACTGGGGTATTATCCTTCTGCCGTGGTGTATCACCGGGAAAGCAGCAGTACGGGACAGGATAGCCCGTTAAAAGCCTATTATATGGCCAGAAACAGGCTACTGTTCGCCAGGAGGAATCTGACAGGTATTGACCGGATATTATCAGTCATGTATCAATCATTTATAGTGATACCAAAAAACTGGATTATTGCAGTTATCGGTGGCAGGAAAGATTTGGCAAAAGCGATAATAAGGGGAGGTTTTGATTTTTATGATTCAAAGAAATTAGGCAGGAAATGGAAAGCATAGCTTCTGCATTAGATATGGTTGTTTTTGTGTTGATCCTGATACCGGTGATTTACTTGTTTACTTTTGCTTTATTTGCACAAAAGAAAAAACCTGAACCATACCCGCCAGCAGTGAAGAAACATAAATTTCTGGTACTCTTTCCTGCTTATAAGGAAGATAAAGTGATTGTGGAGAGTGTCCGTAACTTTTATCAGCAGGATTATCCTTCGCATCTTTATAAGGTTGTAGTGATATCAGACGGGATGAAAGAAGAGACCGACTCTGAGTTAAAAAGCCTTTCAGCGGATGTGATCAAGGCTGCTTTTGAGAATAGTTCGAAAGCAGCAGCGCTCAACCTTGCCATAGCGGAGAGGGGTAACAGCAGTTATGATATGGTGGTTATCATGGATGCAGATAACATCACAACTCCTGATTTCCTTATTAAAATAAATGATGCATATGATTCAGGTATTCTTGCGATACAGGCTCATCGTACAGCCAAAGGAGGAAATACAGAGGTTACTATTTTGGATAAGGTGAGCGAGGAAATTAACAACTCGATTTATCGGGAGGGACATGTACGTGCAGGGCTCTCTTCCGCATTAATCGGTTCAGGTCTGGCAATAGACTATGACTGGTTTGTAAGGAATATTCCGATGGTGACTTCGGCTGGTGAAGATAAAGAACTGGAACTGCTGTTGTTAAAGGATGGTATATTTATCGATTATCTGCAATATCTCTATGTTTATGATGAGAAAGTGGCTACAGTATCTGCTTATTACAAACAGCGCCGACGCTGGATGGCTGCACAGCTTGACATGTTCAGAAGAGGGATCCGCGATCTTCCCAAAGCAATTACAACGGGTAATATAGATTATTGTGATAAGTTATTTCAGTGGACGATTCCGCCTCGTATTGTATTGACAGGATTTATTTTACTCGTGAGTATTGCATGGGTGTTGGTGAATTGGACCGTCTCTTTAAAGTGGTGGTTTATTTTCTTTATGCTGTCATCTGCGTTAAGTCTGGCAATGCCAGATGAGCTATATGGTTCACCTTTTAAAAAAGCATTACGGAAATTACCGGCACTGTTTATACTTTCTCTTGTTAATCTTTTTAATGGCAGAAATGTAAACAAACGGTTTATTCATACTCAACATGGGGAGGAGATAAAATGAAAATAGCCATTGAAGCACAACGCATCTTCAGAAAGGAGAAGCATGGAATGGATTTCGTCGCGTTGGAATCCATTCGGGCCCTGCAACAAATCGATCATATTAATGAGTACTTTATTCTGGTGTCTCCCGGTAAGGATCGTTGTCTGCAGGAAACGGCCAATTTTCACATCATTGAGATTAAATGTCCTACCTATATCATGTGGGAGCAAATTGCTCTCCCTCTGGCACTCCATCGGATTAAGCCGGATCTGGTTCACTGCACCGGTAATACTGCTCCACTTTATTGCCCATGCCCGTTAGTATTGACCTTGCATGATATAATTTTTCTGGAAAATAAAAAAGGAAATAACCGATCGCTTTATCAGCGGCTGGGACGGATTTATCGACGATGGATCGTACCCCGGATAATTCTAAGATGTAAATTGATCATTACCGTGTCCGATTACGAAAGAAAACATATACAAGAATCGCTTCTTTTACCTCATGATGCTATAATAACCATTTATAACGGTTTAAATCCGGTTTTTAATCCATCCCGAAAAGATCAGACAATCGTAAAGAAATATATACCGGAGGGTGTTTATCTTTTCTTTTTAGGAAATACAGATCCCAAAAAAAACACGTCAACAACGTTAAAGGCTTACAATATCTATCTAAGAAAATCGAGACAAAAACTACCACTTCTGATTGCCGACCTGGAGGAATCCGTAATTGACAATATGCTTTTGAAAGAAGGACTGACCGGCATTAAATCTTATTTATATTATCCGGGATATATTCCCAACAAAGACCTGCCCTATGTCTATGCCGGGGCCTTTGCATTTCTTTACCCGTCTTTGCGGGAAAGTTTTGGTCTTCCATTACTGGAAGCGATGTCCAGCGGGATACCGGTGATTACCTCAAAAACATCAGCCATTCCGGAAATTGCAGGTGAAGGAGCTTTAATGGTTGATCCTGTAGACCCGGAAAAAATTGCCCGTCAACTTATTGCTTTGGAAGAAGACGCTGCTCTTTACGAGAAACAGGTGGACTACGGCTTGATGCGCGCATCCGTCTTTTCCTGGGAGAAGACGGCGCGGAACTTACTTGCTATCTATAACCAACATTAAATCAATAATTATGTTTGAATCTTTGAAGCATAATATTCAAAAGAATCCGGTACTTAAGCGAAGAATTCTTGGTCTGATGATGCATCCGGTGCAGACCCGTCCCAAAAGGTGGCTTAGAAGTTTCCAGTTTTTATATATGAAGAAAGGAAAGAGGTCTGTGGTTTACGGAAGTGTTCGAAAAGATATTGTACCTTTTAATGCTTTCTCTTTAGGCGATTACTCGGTGATAGAAGATTTTTCAGTGATCAATAACTGTGTGGGTGAAATCCTGATAGGTGACCATACACGGATAGGTTTGTGTAATACAATTATAGGGCCTGTAACAATAGGAGATAAAGTGAATCTGGCACAAAACATAGTGATTTCCGGATTGAATCACAATTACGAAGATATATCAAAAGGCATATCCGATCAAGGGGTAATCACAAAAGCTGTTATCATAGAAAATGATGTATGGATCGGAGCCAATAGTGTGATATTGGCAGGTGTTCACATTGGAGAGCATGTTGTTGTGGGTGCCGGGAGTGTGGTCACAAAGGATATACCTCGCTATACCGTGGCCATTGGCAATCCGGCAAGAGTGGTAAAGCGATATGATTTTGAAAAAAAACAATGGCTCAAATTAGAGAAATGATCAGCCCCAAAGTCAGCGTTGTAATTCCTGTCTACAATACAGAAGATTATGTTGAAGAGGCAGTACGTTCTATAATGAATCAAACATTAAGAAATATAGAAATTATTATTATTGACGACGGATCAACGGACAACAGCTTGGCTGTAATTAAAAAGCTTGCTGGTGAAGATAACCGAATCTCCTGTTTTTCACAAACGAACCAAGGGCAGTCGGTGGCCCGAAATTCAGGAATAGAAAAAGCTTCAGGCGAATTTATCTATTTTATGGATAGTGATGATTTTTTAGAGAAGGAGGCTTTTGAAGTATGTTATAATAAATGTACTTCAGAAAATTTGGATTTTGTCTTCTTTGACGCGGAGTCTTTTATAGATAATAACGATCATTTAGTCGGTTTTGATTATCGGCGGACTTATCTGCTCAGAGAAGAGATGGTATACGCGGGTAAAGATATACTTGACCATATGCTTAATAAAAAAATATATAGGGCATCGGTATGCTTAAATCTCATAAAACGAAGTTTTATAAAGCAAAATCAATTAAATTTTTATCCGGGAATAATTCATGAGGATGAATTATTCACATCTCAGTTGTACCTCCTTTCAAACAGGGTCTCCTGTATACAACAAGTTTTCTATCATAGAAGGGTAAGAGCAAATTCCACGATGTCTAAAATGTTTAACGACAGGAATATAGAAGGATACTTAACGGTGATTAGAGAATTGAAATCAATTTATATAAAAGATACAAAGCATAAAATATTAATTGATAGATTGATTGGCTATATCCTTAATCCCACAATTTACAATTCGAAGGATTTATCGGCAACAAAAAGAATTCAACTTTTGCTACACTGTATCAGGAATGATTATATTTTTCTTATAAAAATAAAAAATATAATCATTTTACTTTTTCCATTCCTGATTACAGTCAAAGCTATTTTTAAAAAAAATATTCTATGTCGGCTTTAAAAAAAGTATTAATAAACGGGATACTCTATACGGGCATATCAAAATATGCTGGAGTTTTGATATCCCTAATTATTACTGCCGTATTATCGCGGTTGTTACTCCCTGAAGATTTCGGAATCGTCGCTGTGGCAATGGTGATAATTACTTTTTTCTCTGTGTTCAGCGACTTGGGAATCGCTCCTGCAGTCATACAAAATAAAGCGCTGGATGAAAATGATATATCAAACATCTTCAGTTTCACTGTGTGGCTTGCAATTGGAATTTCTCTTCTCTTTTTTCTTTGTTCAGGGGCTATAGCCTCATTTTATGATTCTCCCAAGTTAATCACCATTTGCCGTTTACTCTCTTTGAACCTCTTTTTTAATACTTTGGACGTAGTACCCAATGCTATGCTGTATAAAGATAAAAAGTTCAAATTTTTAGCGCAACGAAGCGTAATTGTCCAATCCATCGTAGGAGTCGTTGCAATTGTTGCTGCTCTTGGCGGTGCAGGTATTTATTCTCTGTTAATTAATCCGGTTATATCTTCATTTATAATTTTTATTATCACTTATCGTCTTTATCCTCAGCGTTTCAATTTGAAATTTGGATTTAATTCATTACAAAAAATATTATCTTTTTCTCTTTATCAGTTTTTTTTCAATCTGATAAATTATTTCAGCAGAAATTTAGATAAGTTATTAATAGGCAGGTATATGGGTATGGGGTCTTTAGGGTATTACGAAAAATCTTATCGCTTAATGATGCTTCCCATTCAAAATATTACCCATGTAATTACCCCGGTTATGCATCCTGTGTTTTCCGAATTTCAGAATGACATTAAATTTTTGGAATCTTCTTATCTTAAGATAATACGTTTAATGGCTTTTATAGGTTTCCCGTTGTCCGTTTTTTTACTTTTCACATCTAGGGAACTGGTTTTATTGATTTTTGGCATGCAGTGGGGGGCTTCTGTGCCGGTATTTACCATATTGGCACTGACTGTGGGAATGCAGATTATACTTTCCACATCCGGCTCCATGTTTCAGGCTGCCGGAGACACGAGAAGTCTTTTTATTTCAGGCCTTTTTTCTGCTACATTGAACGTAGCTGCAATATTGATAGGAATTTTCGTTTTTGGTACTTTGAAAGCTGTAGCATGGGGTATTGTTGTATCATTTTCAATTAATTTTTTTCAATGTTATCTGCTGATGTACTTTGTTACATTTAAGATGAAAATAAATCAATTCTTTAAAGTATTGATATTGCCATTGATTCTTTCCATAATTTTATTTTTGGTATTTTATACTTCATCTTTTTATATTCAGATAGATAACATGATAATATCACTTTTAATTAAAACGGTAGCCAGCTGTGTTATATGGGCGGTTTTTGTACAAGCAACAAACAGTTATGACATCATATCGGGAGTTAAAAATTATCTTAAAAAGTGAATATTTATATGTAAATTTGTTTTTTATATGATGCAGGCAATGTTTTTATCTTTCAGCGGCTATTCCGTTCATAGCGGTATCAGTAAAAAAAAATTAGCTCAAATAAAAGGACTGAAGGAGTGTGGTTGTCAGGTGGTAAACTGTCATTATACGGTGGATACCACGAACGGGCATAGATTATGGATGACCGATGACCAAATCTTATTTGATTTAGGAAAAGGAATTATTGCTAAGATAAGGAAAAGAATAGATTATAATCCTATTTCCAGATATGTCAAAAAGGAACAAATTTCATTTGTTTATATGAGGTCTGAGCATAATGCCAACCCCTTTTTGATTCACTTTGTCAGAAAATTAAAGACACTCGATGTAAAAGTTGTGATGGAAATACCGACATTTCCATATGATCAGGAATACATTACTTTTAAAAAAAGATGTTCGTTGTTTATTGATAGATTATTCCGAAAAAATTTGGCGAAACAGCTGAATGCTATTATTACCTTTTCTAATTATAAACAAATATTTGGACAACGTACAATTCAGATATCCAATGGTATAGACTTTTCCACGATACAACGAAAACAGAACAATCACAAGAAAGGAGAATTACATCTGATAGGTGTTGCGGAGATACATTATTGGCACGGTTTCGACCGGATTGTTGCTGGTATAAGGGATTATTACAGCGGCAAAACGGACGGACCCATCGTATACTTCCATATTGTTGGCGAGTTTAGTGGTGAAAGAGAAAGAGAGGAAATCGCACCTCTTATTAATAAGAATCAGCTAGGAGATTTCGTAATTCTGCATGGTCCATTGTACGGAGAAGAACTGGATCGTCTATTTGATCACTCAGATATCGGGATTGGCAGTTTGGCGCGTCATCGTAACAGCATCACTTATATTAAGACACTTAAAAACAGGGAATACGCTGCCCGGGGTATTCCATTTATATACTCCGAAATAGATGAGGATTTTGAAGGTAAAACTTATATCTTGAAAGTTCCTGCAGATAATTCGCCAGTAGACGTTCATCAGCTAATTGATTTTTACGACTCTGTACCTGATACTCCTGAAGAGATTCGAAATTCTGTGAAGCATCTATCCTGGAAAAACCAAATGAAGAATGTTTTAAATTCAATTTAATACCCTGTTGACGAGTGAATGCAGAAATAATGAAAGATATGAGTATTAAGATTGCATATTGTATTCCAGCTTTGTACTGGGCAAGCGGAATGGAGAGGGTACTGACACTCAAGGCCAATTATTTCGTGGAGAATATGGGGTATGAGATATATATAATTACGACAGATGGAACAGATAAAAAACCATTTTACCCACTATCATCAGAGATTCATCTCATTAATCTAAATATCAATTATGATCAGCTACATGGAAAATCTTTATGGAAAAGAGTGTATTTGTATCTTTACAAACAACAACTTTTTAAAAAAAGGTTATCACAGTGTTTGATGCATATCAAACCGGATATTACCATTTCTACTCTACGCAGGGAGATTAATTTTATCTCATCGATCAAAGATGGAAGCCTTAAAATCGGCGAGATTCATTTTAGCCGTGCCAATTACCGGGATTTTAAAAAAGAGAGTATTCCTGTTTTTCTAAGGAAAATTTTGGGAAAACTTTGGATAAACCAATTGATCGCCAAACTGAGACAATTGGATTGCTTTGTCGTACTGAGTTACGAGGATAAAGAGAAGTGGATTGAATTAAATAAATCCAATATAAAAGTTATTCATAATCCGCTTTCTTTTAATCCCGAAAAGGCCAGTGAGTGTGAAGCTAAAAAAGTGATAGCTGTTGGCAGATACACGTATCAGAAAGGATTTGATTTATTAATTGATGCATGGCATATCGTAAATAAGAGATATCCAGATTGGGAATTGCATATTTTCGGTGAAGGTAACAGAGCCCCTTATCTGGGACAAGTCAATGCATTGGGTTTACAAAGTGTCTGCTTCTTGCATCCATCCTGCCCAGGCATTGAAGATAAATACCTGGAAAGTTCAATTTTTGCATTCAGTTCTCGATATGAAGGCTTCGGTATGGTATTGACCGAAGCAATGGCATGTGGAATTCCTCCTGTCTCATTTGATTGCCCTTGTGGTCCAAAAGATATTATTCACGATGGTCAAAATGGATTGCTCGTCGAATGCGGAAATATTGAGATGTTTGCCGAGAAAATTTGTTATCTGATAGAAAATGAAGATATTCGAAAAAAATTAGGTAGAAAGGCGCGGGAGAGTACTAAACGATTTGGCATAGATGGAATTATGTTTAAATGGAAGGAGTTGTTTGAAAAATTGTTGAACGACAAAAAATCAAATGGAACGAGCGCAAACATTATTGCACCTGTTTAACAGCAAATTCCACACAACAAATAGAAATATTTAATCGCAGAATAAATCACTTTAATTTTGAGATAATAAACGTCGAATAATGAAAATAAGAACTCCCCTGGATAGAGACGATCTAAAAATCAGGAAGAAAGATAGAGTTTTGGAAGTCGGATCTGGACATAATCCTTCTTACAGATCAAATGTGATTGTGGAAAAGTTTATTGATACGAATTACCATCGATCAGGGAACGTGAAATTATACCCGCACCAAACTTTTGTGAATGCTGACGGTGAAAACTTGCCTTTTAAAGACAAAGAATTTGATTATGTGATATGTACCCAAGTCTTGGAGCATGTGAATGACCCTGTGAAATTTATTCACGAACAATGTCGGGTGGCTAAAAGGGGATATATAGAGACGCCGAGCTTAATTGGAGAATTTTTATTTCCGAAGGTATCGCACAGATGGGTGATTTTAGAAATTGATGCCAAATTGGTTTTATTTGAAAAATCAAAGATGCCCGGAAATTATGAGAATAATTATGGTGAATTATTTCTTAATTATTTACCTTACCAATCTTTGCCATATAAAATGTTATGGTTGACAGAGGGAAATCTGATGTTGAACAGATATGAATGGAAAGATGAGATTGAATTTATAGTAAATCCTGAAGATGCGTATTATTCGTCCTTCTTTAATAAGAAATGGAACCGGGGAATGAGTGAAAAGATATTTCCGCCACGATCTTCATCCAGTGAGATTTTTAATTTGATTCGTGCGTCACTCCATTTAATAAAGACAAAGGTCAACGATAAACTAAATCATCATGATTCCTTGTCTATCGAGGAATATATGAAAAGCAAAAGATATCATTCTGATTAAAGTAAAAATATGACTCGTTTATACACTAAATTTCATATTAATAATTTTTTCATTAAACATCGCATTTTTTCTTACTTGATGCTTATTTTATTAAGCGCTTGTATCGATAAAGATGTATATCAATCACAGGATGAAGAAAATTCAGGTATAGGAGGTTATTCATGTTGACACAGGATGACTGTAAACATGCAGCTTATAGTACCACTTGGGCCGCTATTAACGGCAAGCCACTCTCAAACAATTATTACTATGGTACCGAACAGTTGGCAGCGGGTGATTTACCTCCCGATGCATTTAATTTAGATAAGACTTTAGGGAGTACAGACGGGGCAGGCAACGAAGTCCGTTTTGTGTTTACCACAACAATCTCTCCCGAATGGGACTGGATGGATGATAAGACAAGCGTGAATAGAGAATTTAATAAAGATTATTACCGATTTTATATGAAAAGCGGGCTAACCTGGAACAATCTGTCGGAGATGCTGGCATATGATACTGGAATTGAAAGATTCCTCTGATAAGGATGAACTATTAAAAAAATTGGATTAATAATTATATGAGTAGTTGGTATACCAAATATCTATCAGTTTTTGAGAAACCGTTTTCTTCTGTTCCTACTGAAACAATTGAGGAAATAAAAAGCAAGCTAAGTCTGATGAAAAGCGAAAAGCCTGTCGCTTCTGTTGTAGTGATTGCTCATAATGAAGAAACTCGCCTGTTAAGTTGTTTATGGTCTTTAAGCGAGATGACTTGCAAATATCCAATCGAAATTATTGGGGTTAATAATAACTCCATTGATAAAACGAGCGAAGTTTTCGAGTCAGTGGGAATAATACCTTATTTTGAAGAGAAAATGAGTTGTGGCTACGCCCGTCGATGTGGACTGTATCAAGCGAAAGGGGAATATTATATCTGTATCGATTCCGATACCATGTATCCCCCTCATTACATTGAAACCATGATTAGCAGCTTACAAAAACCAGGAACTGTAGCGGTATCATCACTATGGAGTTTTGTCCCGGACGAGAAACACTCAAAGTGGGGGCTAAAGCTGTATGAATTACTGAGAGACCTCTATATTCGGGCGATATATATAAAGCGTCCGGAGAGGGGGGTAAGGGGTATGGTATTTGCATATAAGACGGAATATGGCAGAAGAATAGGTTATAGAGTGGAATTGATCCGGGGAGAAGATGGTTCAATGGCTCTGGGTTTAAAAAAGTACGGAAAAATAAAACTGATCACTTCGCGCAAAGCACGTGCTGTTACTGCCAGTAACACGCTTAATGCGGACGGTTCATTGTTCGATAGTTTCAAAGTGAGAGTGACAAAAGCAATCAGAAATTTTAATTTCCTGTTTACCCGTCAAACGAAGCCTCCAAAGGATGAGGAATCGAACTTAATAAATAGATTTTGAACGAAATGAACAGCGTAGTATCCATCTTCTTTTGGGTTTGTCTCTTTCTTGTATTCTATACCTATATAGGGTACGGAATAATTCTATGGGTGGCCGTGAAGGTGAAAGAGTTGCGGAATCCTCCCGAGAAATTGGAATTACCGGAGATACTTCCCGATCTGACCTTATTTATTGCTGCATACAATGAGGAGAATGAGGTAGAGTTAAAAATGGAGAATTGCTATTCACTGGATTATCCAAAAGATAAATTGCATATCTTCTGGGTAACAGATGGTTCAAACGACGCCACAAACGACAGACTGGCAAGGTATCAGGATGCCACCGTACTCTTTCAGCCTCAACGTCAAGGTAAGACAGCAGCCATAAACAGGGGAATGAAATCAGTGACCACACCCATTGTGGTATTTACCGATGCCAATACTTTGATAAACAGGGAAGCCGTAAAAGAAATAGTCAAATCTTTTTCAGATCCCCGAACAGGATGTGTGGCTGGAGAAAAGAGGATATATACAAAGGCGAAAGATGTGGTTTCTTCCGGTGGTGAAGGGGCTTATTGGCGATATGAATCTACATTAAAAGATTTGGATTCGCGTTTCTGCACGGCAGTAGGTGCAGCCGGCGAACTTTTCGCGATTCGCACAGCACTTTTTCAAGAGATGCGCGAAGATACTTTACTGGACGATTTTGTATTATCTTTGCAAATTGCCCGGAAAGGATACCGGATAGCTTACTGCAAAAACGCATATGCGACGGAATCGGCATCCTTGGATATGCAAGAGGAGGAGAAGCGAAAGGTACGTATTGCAGCCGGAGGTATACAGGCTATCTGGCGATTGCGGCCGTTATTGAATATTTTCCGCCATGGGTGTCTCAGCTTTCAATATATTTCTCATCGGGTATTGCGGTGGACAATCACACCGGTGTCTTTGCTTTTATTGCTGCCTCTTAATTTGTTATCAATGTATCTGGAGACAACGTCGGTATGGTTATATCAGTTATTTGCCGCAGGACAGCTGCTCTTTTACCTTTTTGTTGTTATTGGCTGGATTTTGTCAAAAAGAGATATCAAAACAAAATATTTATTTATTCCATACTATTTCCTGTTCATGAATCTGAATGTTTTTAAAGGAATGGCTTATCTGAAAAATTTTAAGGGAGTTGCTGTATGGGAGAAAGCCAAAAGATTGTAAATTTTGCTAAGAATGGAAACTAAGGGCATTTTGCACGACGACAGCCAGGCTGCACATCTGATGAGTATGATGAGCGATACATTGCTTTTGCTGAAAAACGATGGTACATGTATCGATATGATTGTTAAAACTGAAAATAATCCATACATAAACGATCAATTAACTTTCTTGGGAAAGAATGTTTTAGATTATTTTCCGAAAGAGACATTGCGGGATTTAAAGCCTGCAATCGAACATGTTTTGAACACAGGGGAGGTGTCAAGCTCCAACTATGATCTGCCTGCCTCCGATAAGATGTATTATTTCAAATGTATTATCCAGAAGTACGATGAAAAACATCTGTTGTGTCAGTACAGGGACATTACCAAACGCAACAAGATGAAGAAAAATCTGCAGATGGTGAACGAGCGTCTTACAGTAACTGAACAGGCAGCAAAAATTGGATATTGGACTTATTCTACAACCACTAAAATTTTACGTTATTCAGGATATGTTGGAATACTATTTAAGGAAAACGAAGATATAGTGGTTACATTGGAAAAATATCTGAAGCAGGTATTTCCCGATGATCGGGAAAGATTTAAAGATTTACTTGAAAGGAATGAATCGGGACTGAGAACATTCGATTACAGGGTTATAAAAGAGAAGATTTATTTCGTAAGAATAAAAGTTGTCAACAGATACCGAACAGATACCGGCGATTGGATCATTGACGGTTATATGCAAAATATAGATGACATTGTTTCCAGATGGAATGAGCTGAAAATGATTACTCTTGCAATAAATAATTCCAAAGATAGTATCTATGCTACAAAAATGGATGGTAAAATCATCTTTGCCAATCGGCTTTGTCTTGAACTTAACGAAATTCCTGCCGATAAGGACGCCACTGGATCTTATGTATGGGAGATACTCAATAATTTCAAAGACAAAGAGATGTGGAATGACTTTACTGAATCTCTACGTGCAAACAATAATACCATTCAGTATATATGCAATCAACCCTATCCAAAATTCAATATAATCAGTTCTGAATGCGTCTCATATATTATACGAAACGAGTACGGTGAGGATATTATCTGGAATCACAGACGGGATATTTCCGATCAACTGCGTCATGAAAACGAACTGAAAAAAGCGAAGGAGAGAGCAGAAGAGTCAGAACAGATTAAATCGGCATTCATATCCAACATGAGCCATGAAATCAGGACCCCCCTGAATGCCATCGTTGGTTTTTCTGCTGTCATGTCAGATATAGACAATCGGGAGGAACGCAAAAAATATCAGGATATCATTGAATCCAACAATAAAAGGTTGTTGACGCTTGTAAATGAGGTACTGGATCTGTCCAAAATTGAATCAGACAGGTTTGAATTTGTATTAACCACTGTAAAAATTAACGACCTGTGCACTGAGATTGTAATTATACATCAGTTGAATGTAGAAACTATATCTTTAAACCTTGATTTGCCTGATGAGGAAATTTACTTCAAAACCGACAGGAATCGTTTGATCCAGGTCATATCCAATTTGATTACCAATGCTATTAAGTTTACACCCAAAGGGAGTGTCACCCTGGGTTGCAGGCTGGAAACAGGTTTTGTGGAATTTTTCGTGAAAGATACCGGGATAGGAATAGCAAAAGATAAACTGGGTAATATATTCGACCGTTTTGTAAAAGTTGATGATTTTGCCCCCGGTACGGGACTGGGACTTGCTATATGTAAAACAATAGTAGAAAAGCTGGGGGGAGACATATCAGTTACATCAGAACCCGATAAAGGTTCGGTTTTTTCCTTCAGGTTACCTTTGTTAAGTTCAGATTTTAACGAAAAAGAGACGAGTTATCTTTAATATACAATGGGTAAACGGGTACTTTTAAGTCTATTCGATCTCATATTACTTTTTACGGGGATAATTTTTGCTATCCTGGCGATCGGAGGCTTTCTGTCGTCATATTTTCATCCCGCTCAGCACATTGAATTGCAGTTTCCGGGTCTGTTTTTGACTATAATACTGTTGATTAACCTTCTACTAATGATTTATTGGATCCTGAGAAAGAAGCTTTGGCTTTTTGTTCAGTTATTTGCTATAGTATTAAATATTCCTTATTTATCCGGCATTTATCAGTGGCCTTTCAGGAAGACAGAGCCTGCAGGGTTTGAATTAAAAATAGCAACTTATAATATTCATTGCATCACCGGTAATATGTATGAAACAGGCAGTGAGATTTCAGATTTTATGCAAAGCGAAAAGATAGATATCCTGTGTCTGCAGGAATTTCCTGCGGTAAACGATTCGCAATTGAAACAAATTGTCGGGCTATTCGGTTTTTTGCCTTACTACAGAATTTATTGTCCTGCTCCCGGAAAGATGCAGGTAGCAATATTCAGTCGATATCCCATTCTGCAATCGCAGCAAATCGATTTCACGGGTGAAAGCGTAAATTCGTCAATGTGGGCTGACCTGGTTATTCATGGTAATACAATCAGGATAATCAACAATCATTTGCAAACCACGAATCTGAATCAAAACAGATTTAATTCCACGGATAACGTCGAACAGCTCTCTTTCAGGTTCAACAGGTTGAAAGAGATGTTGTATGAAAATAGTATAATGAGATCCAATCAGGCTGATATTATTTCTGAATTTATCGATAAATGTCCCTTTCCGCTGATTGTATGCGGTGATTTTAATGACACGCCTGCTTCATATACTTACCGCAAAATCAGAGGGGATCTTAAAGACAGTTTCCGTTCCTGTGGAAGAGGGTATGGATATACCTACAGATATCTCAAAAAACTGTACAGGATTGATTATCTGTTATACTCCGGATATTATTTCAGGGGGACCCACTATCATTCTCCCGAGCTGAAATACAGCGATCATAAACCAGTAATTGTGAGTCTGGATTTTGTTATCAATCCTCTCTCACAGGAAGTGCAAACCCAAAAGTAGAACCTTTTCCTTCTTTCGATTTGAAAAAAACACGGCCTTTATTAAGTTTCATAAACTCATGCACCAGTAAAAGCCCCAATCCTGAACCTGATTCATTCTCAGTCCCGTATGTGGTATAATGGGTTTCAACATTCATTAGTTTGTGCTGAGCTTCCTCACTGATTCCGCAACCATGATCTTCGACGCTTAATAGAACTTCGTTATTCTCCCTTTTTATCACAACACCGACTTCGCTGCCAGTGTGACTGAATTTGATCGCATTGCTGAGCAGATTCCGAATGGAAGTTTTTACCATGTCTATATCCACAAATACTTCCGTTTCATCAATATTCACAGATGCAAAGTTTATTTTAATTTTTTTATTGGAGGCTACCATTGTGAAAACTTCTATTACGCCCTCTGCAAGCGCTGACAAATTAATATTTTGAGGGAATGCGACAAGTCCGCCAAGCTGACTCTTGGTCCATTTTAAGAGGTTGTCAAGCAGCGTAAATAATTTTTCAGATAGTTCATTTGCATTTAGGAGTATGTCTATAAGATCCTTATTATGTCCAGGGTATTCTTCCATTTTCATGGTCAACATGTTCAGTGACATCTTCAGTGATGACATAGGCATACGCAAATCGTGTGCTATCACAGAATATAGCTTGTCTCTTCCGGATATGGTTTTTTTCAGTTCAACGGTTTGTTGTTGTATGGTCCGTTTTGCTTCCAGCAGGGTCAATTGATACCGGACTCTTATCAGCAATTCTTCCTTGTTGAAAGGTTTGGATATAAAATCGTCAGCACCTAAGTCAAATCCTTTTACGATATCAGAAGTTGTATTTAATGCTGTCAAGAATATAATTGGTATATCCCGGAAACTGGCATCGTTTTTCAGTTCTTCTGCCAACTCAAACCCATTTTCGTCCGGCATTAAAACATCCAGTAATATCAAGTCTATTTGTTCTTTGTTCAATTGGGTGTATGCTTCCTTTGAACTCTCGGCTGTAAATACCTGTAATTTTGATTGTTCTAACAGCACCTTAAGTAGTAAAACATTCGCAGGAATATCATCCACTACCAATACCTTATATTTTGAAAAATCCTTTAACATTGTTCCTCTATCAAATTGTTTACAACTATTTTTTCTTTAAAATAGGTAATCATTTTTCTTAATCCTTCGTCCAGACTTACCTTTGGTTCCCAGTTCAGATATGCCTTCGCAAGGCTGATATCCGGTTTTCTTTGCTTGGGATCATCTTCGGGCAAGGGCTTATAAACAAGCTTAGATTGAAATGATGTGAGTGAATTAATTTTTTCAGCCAATTCTTTGATCGTAAATTCCGATGGATTTCCTATATTGACGGGACCTAAAAAGTCGTCACCGGTCTCCATTACGCGTACCATGCCTTCTATCAGATCATCAATATACTGAAAACTTCTTGTTTGACTTCCATCGCCATACACGGTTAAATCTTTCTTTTGTAATGCCTGAAGGATGAAGTTCGACATTACCCTTCCATCATGAGGCTGCATGCGAGGGCCATATGTATTAAATATTCGTACTATTTTAATGCGTACCTTTTCCTGACGGTGATAATCCATGAAAAGTGTTTCGGCACAGCGTTTACCCTCATCATAGCATGAACGTGGACCAATCGGATTTACGTTTCCCCAATATGTTTCCGGCTGCGGATGCAGCTGCGGATCACCATATATCTCGCTGGTAGATGCAAGAAGTATTTTGGCTTTGTGCCGTTTTGCTATCCCCAAAGCTACCATAGATCCCAATACGGAGATCTTCATTGTCGCTATTGGGTCATTTTGATAATGGACAGGCGATGCTGGACAAGCGAGATGGTAAATTTCATCAACAGACTCTATTTGTAAAGGATGGATAATATCATGTTCAATCAGTTCGAAATGATCATTCCCTATCAATCGCGAAATATTTTCCCTGGCTCCCGTAAGAAAATTATCCAGACAAATTATATGGTGTCCTTCTTTTAATAACTTTCTACATAAATGTGAACCAATAAATCCGGCACCCCCTGTAACTAAAATTCTTTTCATGAGAACTGCGTTAGGATTGTATCTACAAATCTAAACAAATAATCATAGATTTTTACTCATTTTCGTTTTTTTTTCTAACCTCAGGCCTAACTTCTATCTTCGTTCCTCATTTTTTAAAAAAAAGTCGTCAAAAAGATTTGATAAAAGAACTACATTTGTCCCAGTGATCTGATTAATTTCATGCGAAAAGAGATGCCTGACTATAATAGAAACGAAGGCCATGCCGGACCGGGTTTCTTCTATCTGGATGACTTGAATTCGGTGAATAAAAATTGATTAAGTGCGGCAAAAGGCTGCCGGTGGTTAAAGCGGAAACCTTCTTCAGAAAATATGAAAAGGATGAGTACAATACTGATTACGCTTGCTATGATGCTGGCAGTATCCGGCGGGATTGACCCGCTCCCCGATCCGTCTAAGCCGGATGGAGGAGTAAAGTTTGAGATTTCACCGACGACAACGTTGTTTTCAGACAAGGGGGAGACGAAAAATATTATCGTGACGGCCAATAGCGACTGGACGGCCACCTCCGGTCAGTCGTGGTGCAGCCTTGCACCCGACAAAGGGGGAAACGGACAAACCCTGGTAAAGATTAATGCTACGGCAAACCCGAAAGGGAGCGACCCGTACCATTCAGAATGCTGAGACTGAATTTCACATCTATGCGTTGGAGTGGACGGCTGATTATATCAAAGGGTTTGTGGATGGTGTAGAATATTTCCGGTTCAACAATGACGGTACCGGAAACAAGGAGACCTGGCCCTTTAATATGCCCTTTTATCTGAAGCTGAACCTGGCTTGGGGAAGCAACTGGGGCGGTGCACAGGGAGTAGATGAGTTGAAGCTGACCGCTGATAGCTAATCACTGACATCTAAACTAAATTATATGAAGAAATTTTATTTTATTATTCTTTTCATTCCATTTCTCGCAGCCTGCAATGAAGGTGCAAATAAAACCGGAACAAATCTGGATGCGGGTATTGAGAAAAAGATCGACAGTATCATGTTACAAATGACGCTGGAGGAGAAGGTGGGGCAGATGGCCCAGTTTACCATCGATCTGATCGGGAAAGGAGGTAACGCTTATTTCAGCGAGGAACCTTTTGAACTGGATCCTGCCATGCTTGATACGGTGCTCGGGAAGTACAAGGTGGGTTCCATCCTGAATACCAGTAACAACCGGGCCCGTACCCCTGAAGTGTGGGAGAGTATCATCCGTACGATCCAGGAACGGGCGCTGAAGGAGACCGGTATCCCCGTGATCTACGGGATCGATGCCATCCACGGCGCCACCTATACCGCCGGTGCCACATTCTTCCCTCAAAGCGTGGGAATGGGTGCCACCTTTAATACCGCGTTGATGGAAGAAGGATCACGTATCTCCGCCTACGAGACAAGGGCAAGCAATATCGCCTGGACTTTCGCACCGACGATGGATCTGGGTCGGGATGCACGCTGGTCGCGCCAGTGGGAAAGCTATGGAGAGGATGCATATCTCAATGCCCGCATGGCAGTCGCTTCCGCAACGGGTTTTCAGGGAAAAGACCGGAACAATGTCGGGAATCAGCACATCGCTGCCTGCCTGAAACATTATATGGGTTATGGTGTGCCTGTCTCGGGAAAAGACCGAACGCCGGCGTTGATATCCGAAAGCGAACTTCGCGAGAAATTTTTTGAACCTTTTCGTGCGGCCATTGTCGAGGGAGGTGCCCTCTCCGTAATGGTGAACTCGGGAATCATCAACGGAGTATCCACCCATGCCGACTATCGCCTGATTACACAGTGGCTGAAAGAAGAGCTGGGGTTCGACGGGGTAATCGTGACCGACTGGGCAGACGTGCCCAATCTGCTCAACCGCGACCATGTGGCGGCCGATTATAAAGGAGCAGTGAAAACGGCGATCATGGCGGGTATCGATTTGGTGATGGAGCCCTACAACCTCGCTTTTTGTCCAACGCTGGTGCAATTGGCAGAGGAGGGCGAAGTACCTATGGATCGGATTGACGATGCAGTACGCAGGGTGTTGCGGTTGAAATTCCGGTTGGGATTGTTCGAACGTCCCTACTGGTCACGTGCAGAATATCCCGATTTTGGCAGCAGGGAGAATGAGTCGGTTGCCAAGGCGGCAGCTGAAGAGTCGATCACATTGTTGAAAAATGAACAGAATGTCCTTCCATTACCCGCCAATGCCCGCATTCTTGTGGCAGGTCCCAACGGAAACTCCATGCGCACGCTCAATGGCGGTTGGAGCTACTCCTGGCAGGGCGAAAAAACCGAAGAATTTGCACAGCAGTACAACACCATCTTCGAAGCGTTACAAAACACATTCGGGATGGAAAATGTACACTATGAACCGGGTGTAACCTATAAGATGGAAGGACAATATTATGAGGAGAATGCACCGGAGATAGGCAAGGCCGTTGCAGCCGCTGCAAGGGCAGACTATATTGTTTTATGCCTGGGAGAGAACTCCTATTGCGAAACTCCCGGTAACCTGGATGAGTTGACACTCTCAGAAAACCAGACAGCCCTAGCGCTGGCATTACAAAAAACAGGCAAACCGGTGATTCTGGTGCTCAACGAAGGACGTCCCCGCCTGATTCGAAAAATTGAACCGGGAGCAGCAGCGGTTTTGCAGGCTTATCTGCCGGGCAACTTTGGTAGTGATGCGCTGGCCGACATCCTGCGTGGCAACGTGAACCCGAGCGGCAAGCTGCCCTATACCTATCCGAAATATGAGCAGGGGCTGATGACTTACGACCACAAACCCAGTCAGAATATCGATAGAAAAATGGAAGGTGTGTACGATTATGGTTCACAGACATCGGTTCAATATCCGTTTGGTTATGGGCTAAGCTATACTACCTTCAGTTATTCAAATCTTCGGGTGAACAGCACCAGCTTCACGGCCGATGACCAGATCACCGTATCGGTGGATGTCACCAACAGAGGAAGTCTGGAAGGAAAAGAGGCCGTGCTGCTCTTCAGCAGCGACCGGGTGGCTACACTTTCTCCCGATGTACGCCGGTTACGTGGTTTTGAGAAAATCTCGCTCAAACCAGGAGAAACGCAGACCGTTACTTTCGGATTCAAAGGCGAAGAACTGGCTTTTGTCAATGAAAAAGGAAAATGGACTCTTGAAGAAGGTGATTTCATGCTGCAGGCGGGTGATCAGACCGTAGATATTCACTGCACAACTTCCAAAATCTGGGATACTCCCAACCGGTAATATCATATTTCACATAAAAATAAACCGGTTACCTGCGACATTCACAGACAGGTAACCGATTTCTTTTTTCTGCGCTGATGCCTGTTATTTTTTCTTTTTCTTCTTTGTCTCCGGAAAATGAATCATCCGTGATTCGATGTCGTAGGCCGTCATGTAACTGGTGATGAGTTCGAGAAACTGTGCCCCGAAACGTTGCACCTTTTTTTTACCAAAACCATCTATTTTCAGCAACTGCTTCTCATCCTCGGGCAGGTAATCGGCCATCTGCACCAGTGTTTTTACCGATGCGACAATATATATCGGTAGTTTTTCTTCTTTACTGATTTTATTACGCAGTTGTACCAGTTCGCCCAGCAGCTCTGGATGGATCGATTTGAGTTGTTCTCCCTTGCTGTCGCGACTGTAGGAGGAGATGACAAAAGCCGGTTTCCTGAACAGATTCCGTGCTTTGTAATATGCCTCCACGCTGAAGTCATTTGCCGTAGCGGTGATCAGTTCCTTTTTCAGGGCTGCTGCGATAAAAATTGCGGTGATATCCTCGTCATACTCCCGTGCATTTGCCCTGTTATCGGTGGTAGCTATCGATTCCTGTAAGCAACGCAACAAGCTCTCTATCTTATCGGTGAAATAGACGGATGAGGCGCTGATCCGTGCTGTGAGGTAGGTGCTGTCGACCGGTACTTTCCGGATAATTTGCTGCAGCTGCATTCTGAATTTGCCTCCCACCTGCTCTATCTCAGCCAGCTGTTTACAGATTCCATCTACAAAAGGAAGGGTCCCTTCGCTGAAGGAAGATTCATTTTCTTTGGTCGCGAAGTACCAGGAGCGTGCCATTTGAAGAAGGGGCGAAAAATTGAATAATTGAAGCAGCAGCGTCATCCTGAATTGTTCCTTTGCCGAATGAAGCTCCTCTAAAACGCCTGCCATTCCCGGCCTGGAAGAAGAAAAACGAATCACCTGTTCGTCCATACCGATGCTGTAACGGTTGATCGGGCTTTTCAGTACCAGGCTGTGGAGTGAACGGCAACGGCTCAGCGCCACGTAGACCTGCCCTGGCGAAAAAGCTTTTCCTGCGTCGATGATTGCTTTGTCGAAAGTAAGCCCCTGGCTCTTGTGGATAGTGATGGCCCAGGCTAGCCGCAGGGGAAGTTGTTCGAAGGTGCCGATGATCTCCTCCTCCACGGTTTGATTTTCCGGGTTTGTGGTGTAGCGGATATTCTCCCAGGTTACCTGTGGAACGGATATTTCATCGGTGTCGCCGGGGCAATGTACGGTGACTCCCTGGTCAATGATGCTGGTGATGGTACCAATTTTCCCATTGAAAAAACGACGGGGTGTTTCGGTGTCGTTCCGCACGAACATCACCTTGGCCCCCTCTTTCAACTCAAGTTCTTGCTCCACTGGGAATGCTTTTTCCGGAAACTCGCCCTTCACCACTGCCGTGAACAGATGTGCCTTGGCACTGATTTTTTCCAATTCGGTGCTGTTAATGTCATCGGCAGTGAAATTATGCGTAGTGAGCGTGATGTAATTCTCTTCGGGTGACGGGTTAAAATGTGGTTCATAGCGACTTTGGAGCAGGCTGAACCCTTCCGGTGAAAGGGCATCGTTCCGTACTTCGTTTAAAACCTGGATAAAAACATTGTCGGACTGCCTGAAGATCTTATCGAACTCCACACACACGGGGGGAGTTTCCAGCATGACACGACTATGAAAAAAATAGATTCCCTGGTAATAAGCCGAGAGTATTTGCCATTCATCCGCCTTGGCTACAGGCGATAGCTGGTAGAGATCGCCGATAAAAATCATCTGGACACCGCCAAAGGGTTCGGCACGGCGGTGGCGTACATGACGCAGGACTGTGTCGATGGCATCCAGCACATCGGCCCGCACCATACTGATCTCATCGATCACCAGCACCTCCAGCTCACGGATTACGTTGCGGCGGGCACTGCTCATCTTCATGCGGGCGATCAGCGCCTCCTGTCCGGCCGGGGTCGGTGTAAAAGGAGTGAATGGCAACTGAAAGAAGGAATGGATGGTGGTTCCGCCCGCGTTGACCGCGGCCACGCCCGTGGGGGCGACTACCGCCAATTGTTTGGTTGTCTCTGCACGCAAATGCCTTAGGAAAGTAGTTTTCCCTGTTCCGGCTTTTCCTGTTATAAACAGGTTCCTGTCGGTATGGGTTGCAAATTCTTTCGCGCATTCATATGGAGAGAACCCGGACATATGGTGAAGTTTGTTGATATTAAAAGGACAAATCTACAAAAAATTATCGCCATTTGAAGGATATGCCGACGGGAATGGCATAAATTATGAATCAGAACGAACGCAGATACTTTAAAAGTCTTTATGCAAAAATTCATTATGTAAAAAAGCATAATTGATTGAAATAAAATAATCGTTACATTTGTTGTCTAACTCCATGTAGTCAAATTATCTTTAACGAATGCATGATATGAGGCATCTGTATCTAGTTGTTTTATTCGCTTTTATTTCTACAACAGTGTTCGCTCAGGTTCCGGCAAACCTTGAAAGCGAACTGGTGCTGCTCAATGTGAAAAACGGGAAGGAAACAGTTATCCTGCGTGAAAAGCGTCATTTTGAAGCCCCCAACTGGTCACGCGATGGAAAATATCTGATTGTTAACGCAGGCGGAAAACTGGAAAGAGTGTCACTCAATGGGAAAAAACTCGGCATCATTGATACCGGATTTGCTGACCGCTGCAACAACGATCACGGGCTGACTTTCGATGGCAGATGGCTGATCATCAGTCATAACGTTCCTGGAGTGAACTCATCGAAAAGGGGATCCCGTATTTTCATGCTCCCTGTAAAGGGTGGTATCCCCCGGTTGATTACCGATAATTATCCAAGTTACTGGCACGGTGTGAGTCCCGAT
The DNA here is from genome assembly GCA_021372865.1 of Porphyromonadaceae bacterium. Taxonomy (GTDB): domain Bacteria; phylum Bacteroidota; class Bacteroidia; order Bacteroidales; family Dysgonomonadaceae; genus Proteiniphilum. Next base: position 38,088 of record JAJFTO010000013.1, on the reverse strand, counting down.
AATCGCTGGATAACCTATTGTGCCATGAGAAACGGAGAATGGGATGTATACAAAGCAGATGTTTTTACCGACGAAGAAGTGCAGCTGACAGATGCCGTGGGACTTGATGACGGGCCTGAATACAGCTACGACGGACAGTGGATCTATTTCAACAGCCATCGCACGGGAAGGATGCATGTGTATCGTATGCGCCCGGATGGAAGCGAACAAACGCAACTCACCGTCGACAATTACGACAATTGGTTTCCCCATCCTTCGCCCGACAACAAAAGCGTCGTTTACATCGCATATATTGAAGACCAGCAAGGGGGACATCCGTTCGGAAAAGATGTAAAACTAAGATTGCTGGATGTGGAGACACAAGAAGCACGCGACCTGACCCCCGTTTTCTATGGCGGTCAGGGAACATTTAACGTGCACAGCTGGTCGCCTGATGGAAATCATGTGGCATTTGTAAGGTATATCAAAAATGATTGACGAAAGGGAATTCAGCCAATCCATGGTGTTAAAAAATAAAATGATCGTATGAATTTCGGAAAAGTAGATGATCCCACGGTCGTAGATTTCGGTATTCCTACCGATAATGCAGCCACGCTGAAGGTTTTGAATAACGGGGCTGATGATTCTTTTGAAATCTATGTAGGTTGTGCCAAATGGAATAAAACCGATTTGAAAGATTTTTATCCAAAAGGCACAAAAGATGAACTCACCTATTATTCCCGGCAGTTCAATTCTATTGAGATGAACTCCGTGTTTTACAATATGCCGAAGGCTGAACAGGTGCTGAAATGGAAAAATAAGACGCCGGAGGGATTTAAGTTTTTCCCGAAAATTACACAATCAATCAGTCATATGCGCAGGTTGGACAATGTGGAAGAACTGACAAAGATTTATTGCGACGCCATTTCCCATTTCGAGGAAAAGCTGGGAATGTGTTTTCTGCAGTTGCACGATAACTTCGGCATCCGTGGTTTCGACAAGTTGAAATCATTTGTGGCAGACTTTCCAAAAGTCATTCCGCTGGCGGTGGAAGTGCGCGGCAAAGAGTGGTATCTCAACAAAGATTTGTGGAAAGAGTATTGCAATTTTCTTGAGAGTCAACATACCACCAATGTGATAGTCGACACTGCCGGCAGACGCGATATGATGCATATGCGGCTGACTACCTCCACAGCTTTCGTCCGTTTTGTGGGGTGTAATGTGGATAAAATAGATTACCACCGCATTGACGATTGGGTAGAACGAATTATACTGTGGAAAGAGGCCGGATTGAAACGACTCTCTTTTTTCGTTCATCAGAATGTGGAAAAATCATCTCCTCTTTTTTCGGCTTACCTGATTGACAAACTCAACAAAAAAATGAATCTCGGGATGCATATTCCGGAAATTGGAAATGAACAAAAAGAATTATTTTAAGATAAAAATAAGCTATCATGGTAAAGAAAATCACAACACTCGCACTTTTTTTGAATTTATTTCTTCTATGGTCTGTCGTCATGCTTGCACAGCAACAGCCTGTGAGAATTGGCATCGATGGTTTGTCGCACGACCATATTCACGGCCTTTTGAAAAATTACAAGCAACGAAGCGACATTCAGATAGTCGGCATCGCAGAACCCAACAAGGCAAAAGCACGGGCATTGGCGGATCGGTATGGATTTGATATGGGTATCGTGTATGATGATCTGGAAACAATGATTGAGAAAACCAAACCCGAAGGGGTGGTTGCTTTTAATTCGATTTATGAACACCTGAGTACCGTGGAGATGTGCGCACCGAAAGGAATTCACGTCATGGTGGAAAAGCCGCTGGCCGTAAATATGAAGCATGCAGATAAAATGGCGAATCTGGCCCGGAAATATCATATTCATCTGTTAACAAACTATGAGACCACATGGTACCCCACGCATTACAAGTTATTCGAGATGGCTGTCAAGAATCAGGATTTTGGAGCAATCAATAAAGTGTTGATCAACGACGGACACAAAGGTCCGGTGGAGATCGGCTGTTCCCCTGAGTTTTTATCCTGGCTTACCGACCCGGTGTTGAACGGGGGTGGGGCGGTGGTCGATTTTGGCTGCTATGGCGCCAACCTGATGACCTGGATCATGCAGAATGAGGAGCCCGAAACGGTAACAGCTGTTTTGCAGACGATCAAGCCGGAGGTATACCCCAAAGTGGATGACCAGGCAACGATCATCCTGACTTACCCCCACACACAGGCAATTATTCAGGGATCATGGAACTGGCCTGTAAGTAGAAAGGACCTCTCTGTCTATGGGAAAGAAGGGTATGTCACGGCATACAATGCACAGGATCTGGAGTATCGCTTAACCCGTAATGTACCCACGGAGGAGATAGTGGTCGACGGATTCCCTATGGTTGCAAAAGATCCGTTTCATTACTTTGCCAGCGTTATCAGGGGAGATATAAAAGTGGCGAAAACCGACCTCTCTTCGCTGGAAAATAATCTGATTGTCGTGAAAATACTGGATGCTGCCAGGAAAAGCGCTGCGGAAGGGAGAACTGTCCGGTTGAAAAAATAATTTGTCTCCTTGTTTGGTGCAATCGGTCCGAGATACATAGTCGTCGATTTAAGCTTCCATGCAAAAGATTTGCTCTTTTAGACTGTATAAATAGTCTGTTTGATCGTTTTCTTTTAAAATTGCAAGAATGAAAAAAATTTCAATTGTAACACTTATCCTCATTTTCTTTTCCAGTGGAGTCTATTATGCTTCTTCAAAAGAAATTTCTCAAGTAGTAAAAGAAAAAGTAAATATTTTACCTGAGTGGGCTTTTGGTGGTTTTGTACGCCCTGCAGGGGCGAACCCGGTAATTATGCCAATCCCGGGATCAAAGTTTTACTGTCCCATGCAGAAGCAAGCGGTAAAATGGGAAGAGAGTGATACCTTTAACCCTGCTGCAGTCGTAAAAGGAGACAATATTTACGTCCTTTACCGGGCAGAAGATAATTCAGGAGCCGGGATAGGTAAACGTACATCCCGCATTGGACTTGCTGAGAGTCCCGATGGCATCACCATGCACCGGAGACCCACTCCCGTGATGTATCCCGACGAGGATCCTATGAAAAAGTATGAATGGCCCGGAGGATGTGAAGACCCGCGTGTCGCTGTAACTGAAGATGGACTCTACGTGATGACCTATACTTCGTGGAACAGGGATAAGGCCCGATTGTGTGTTGCCACTTCCAGGGATTTGACCACTTGGGAAAAACATGGGCCTGCATTTGAAGATGCCTACGAAGGACGTTTTTTGGACATCCATTGTAAGTCAGGCTCCATTGTAACGGAGTTAAAAGCGGATAAACAGGTCATTACCAAAATAGGAGGCACCTATTTCATGTATTGGGGAGAGCACAGGGTCTGGGGGGCCACTTCAGAAAATCTGACCGACTGGAAGCCTATCTTGGATGAGCATGGAGAGTTAAAAACGGTGATCGCTCCACGCAGGGGGTATTTCGATAGCGCATTAACCGAATGTGGCCCTCCTGCAATAAAGATGGATAAAGGTATTTTGTTGCTGTACAATGGAAAGAATCAAAACAATGATGACCAGCGTGATCGTCGTTTCAATGCCGGGACTTACAGTGCCGGCCAGGTATTGATGGACTTGAATGACCCCATGAAAGTGATCGGGAGGCTCGATGTGCCTTTCTTCCGTCCCATGGAAGACTTTGAAAAGAGCGGACAATATGTGGATGGAACGGTCTTTATCGAAGGTCTGGTCTATTTCAAAGGAAAATGGTATTTATACTATGGATGTGCCGACTCCCGGGTAAGTGTAGCTATCTACGACCCGGCGAAAAAAACGCCGGGTGACATTCTCCTTTAATTTCCGGATATCTACATCCGTTCCGGCACGTCGATGCCGAAGAGTGACATTCCCTTTTTAATGGTGAGGGCAATATTTTTTGACAGCAACAAACGGAAATTACGGAGGTCGCTGTTCTCTTCACGCAGCATGGGATAGTCGTGATAGAACTGGTTGTACTCCTTCGCCAGGTCGTAGACATAGTTGGCGATCAATGAGACGTTGTACTCTGCTCCGGCCTGTTTTACCACCGTCTCGAACTCGGCCAGCAGCTGCACCAGACTTTCCTCTTTCTCTGAAAGCGGGAGGGTTTGTTCCAACTGCTCCGGGATCGTGATACCCTGTTCACCTGCTTTCCGCAGGATCGACTGAATGCGGGCATGTGTGTATTGGATAAAAGGTCCTGTGTTGCCGTTGAAGTCGATTGACTCCTTGGGATTAAAGGTCATATTTTTCTTCGGATCCACCTTCAGTATAAAGTATTTGAGTGCCCCCAGACCCACCATGCGGGAGATCGATTCTGCCTCTTCTTCAGTGATACCTTCCAGCTTACCCAGCTCCTGCGATGTCTCCCGTGCGGTATTGATCATTTCCGCCATCAGGTCGTCGGCATCCACCACGGTTCCTTCCCGCGATTTCATCTTTCCCTCGGGCAGTTCCACCATGCCATAGGAGAAATGAACCAGTCCCTTCCCAAACTCAAAGCCCAACATATCGAGTAGGATGGAAAGCACCTGGAAGTGGTAATTTTGCTCGTTGCCCACCACGTAGATCATCGTGTGGATGGGATAATCGTCGAAACGCAGCTTGGCAGTGCCAATATCCTGTGTCATGTAAACCGATGTGCCGTCGGCGCGGAGCAATAGCTTTTGATCCAGGCCGTATGGTGTAAGATCGGCCCATACTGAGCCATCTTCTTTTTTATAAAACATTCCCTTTTTGAGCCCGCGGAGTACTTCCTCTTTTCCGGCCAGGTAGGTTTGTGATTCGTAATAAATCTTATCAAAGGAGACGCCCATCTGTCGGTAGGTTTCATCAAAACCGGCATAAACCCAGTCGTTCATCGTCTTCCAGAGTGTCACAGTGGCGCTATCGTGTGCTTCCCATTTACGCAGCATCTCACGGGCCTCTTCCATCAGCTGTGATTGTGCTTCAGCCTCCTCTTTGGTGAGTCCTTTTGCCTGCAGTGCCGCAATCTCTGCTTTATATTTCTGATCAAACAAAACATAGTAATCACCAATCAGGTGATCTCCCTTTTTGCCAGTGGTGAGCGGTGTCTCTCCGTTGCCCCATTTCTGCCAGGCCAGCATAGACTTGCAGATGTGAATTCCGCGGTCGTTCACGATGTTGGTTTTCACCACCCGTTTCCCATTGGCTTTGAGCACTTCACTCAATGCATGTCCCAGTAGGTTGTTGCGCACATGTCCCAGATGCAAGGGCTTGTTCGTATTGGGCGAAGAGTATTCCACCATGTAGAGTGGTGCATCTCCGGCTATGGGTGTGAAACCGTAGTCGGGCACAGTATCGATCGTCTGCAGCAGCTCCACCCAAACACCCGGGGCGATGGTGAGGTTCAGAAACCCCTTGATCACGTTGTACTCCGAGACAATGGGAGAGCCTTCCGCCAGCCGGGCGCCAATCTCCTCAGCTGTCTGCTCGGGATTCTTGCGGGATATTTTCAGCAAGGGAAAAGTGACCAGGGTGTAGTGTCCTTTGAACTCTTTTTTGGTTTTCTGCAGGGTGATCTGCGACGGATCCACCTCGGTTGTGTAAAGCTTTTTGATTGCCGCGATGACGGCATCCTGGAGAATATGTTCGATTTGCATAGTGAATGTAGCTGATTGAAAGCGCAAAGGTAAGAAAAATGTATTTAATGTCGCACGATATCCTGAGTTACGAGGCCTGAGAGGGTGAAACCGAAGACGGCAGTGACCTGAACCATGGTGCCGTTGGTTTGTGCTTTCCGGAAACTACCTTGCTCGTCTGCATCAGGTAGCGCCTCCTCACCCTTGTTGGAAAGCAACTCTTCGCTGTAGACGCAGAGAAACGGCTTTTCCGGTTTTTCATTTTTCCTCATCCGCTGACGCAATGCTGATGCCAGCTTGCAGCCGCGTACCTTCCAGAACTCTGCTACCCGAATCTGTTGTGGGTCCATCTTGAGTGCTGCTCCCATAGAAGAGAAGAGGGTCGCTCCGGTACGGGAGGCAGTTACCAGCAGGTGTGCTTTGTGGGAGAGCGAGTCGATGGCATCGATGATGTAATCATACTGCTCAAGGTGAAACGACTCCGATGTTTCCTCACTGTAGATTATGGGCTGGGTGTTGATTTGTGCTTCGGGGTTGATCTCCAGCAACCTCCGTTTCATCACCTCCACTTTCAGTTCCCCCACTGTCAGGGTGGTAGCCGGGAGCTGTCGGTTGATATTGGCTGTTGCCACCCGGTCAGAATCGACCAGTGTCAGGTGTATGATTCCGCTGCGGATCAATGCTTCGGCACACCAGCTCCCCACGCCGCCCACACCAAAGAGAATTACTTTACTCGAGGCAATCCGTTCCATTGCAGCTGATCCGACCAGCAGTTCTGTACGGGCAAAAAGTTCGTTGTACAACATGCGTTATAATGATGTTTTCTTAAAAAAAGCCGATCCCTTTTGACGGGATCAGCTTTTTAATTCTCACGAAAATTCCATTTATTCAAGTCTCACAAGTTGTTTGGAATGTATGTGATTAAAAAGGAGACATTGAGATGTTTTGTGGGGACCCATCGCTTACAAGGAGCGTAAAAAAGAGTAGTTGTCCGAAGCGAAGCAAGTTCTACTCTTTTAGCTCATGTAAGCGATGATGGGTCGCAAAACATCGGCAGTCGATTTTTTAATCACAACATACTGCATACAAAACTTGAGTTAATAAAAAGCTTCGTTTTTGGGTTCGAAGTAAGCTTGCGGGTGCAGACAGGTGGGACAGTTTTTCGGCGGCTTTTTGCCGGTAAATACATATCCGCAGTGACGACAAATCCAGTCGATCTCCTCTTCCCGTACAAACACAGTACCATTCTCCACACGCTCCAGCAGCTTCAGATAACGCTCTTCGTGTATCGCTTCGGCCTTGGCGATCATGCGGTACATGGTGGCAATCTCCTTGAATCCTTCCTGCTCGGCCACTTCGGCGAAGTGGGGGTAGAGGTCGGTCCACTCTTCGTTCTCTCCTCCGGCAGCCGCTTTCAGGTTCTCTGCTGTAGTTCCGATCATACCGGCTGGAAAAGATGCCGTAATCTCTACCACTCCTCCTTCAAGATATCTAAACATCCGTTTGGCATGGGTCATTTCCTGGTCGGCTGTTTCCTGAAAGATGGCGGCTATCTGCTCATAACCCTCTTTTTTTGCTTCTTTTGCGAAAAAGGTATAACGCATGCGTGCCTGTGATTCCCCTGCAAATGACTGCATCAGGTTCTTTTCGGTTTGGGTTCCTTTTACACTTTTCATAAGATTCTTAGTTTATTTGAATGGTTGGTCTTCAATTGTGTGATGTCCAGCTGTGTAACGATGCAGGTTTATAATTCAGTTCCTCCATCTCATGGATCATCTTTACCAACAAAAATAAACAATTTTCAGCTGAAAAAAAAATAAACAGGTAAGGGATAGTTATTTAAAATCTTTCTAAATTGATCTTATGCCAGTTCACTCAGTTCGAGCCAGCGCATGGTTTTTTCATCGATCAATTCCACTATTTCCGATAACCGAGACGATTTTTTCATCAGTTCCTCAGCAGTCAGACTTCCTGAGGAGAGAACTTCGGCGAGTGTGGTTTTTTCCGCTTCCAGCTGTTCAATCTCACTTTCCAGCGTTTCAAACTCTCTTTTTTCCTTGAATGAGAGTTTCTTTTTTTCTTCTGATAACCTGTTTTTTCGCGGGTCGTTCTCCTGTCTGTTGTTTTTCTGCTCCTCAGCCTCTTTTTTCTGTTCATCAGTTTTCCATTCACGGTACTGGGTGTAATTCCCTGGATAGTCCTGAATCCTGGCGTCTCCATGGAATACCAACAAGTGATCCACCACCTTGTCCATAAAATAGCGGTCGTGTGATACCACGATGAGGCACCCTTTAAATCCTGCAAGGTATTCTTCCAGGATGTTCAGGGTGATGATATCCAGGTCGTTTGTCGGTTCATCCAGTACCAGAAAGTTGGGGTTGGTAATGAGCACGGTGCAGAGGTAGAGTCGTCTTTTCTCGCCCCCGCTGAGCTTATAGACATAGCTGTGTTGCTTTTCCGGTGGAAAGAGAAAATGTTGCAGAAACTGCGAGGCGGTGAGTCTGCTTCCATTGCCCAGGTCGATTACTTCTGCGATATTTTGTACCACATCAATCACTTTCATCTGTTCATCAAACTGCAGTCCCTCCTGGCTGTAATAACCGAAGTTCACTGTTTCACCGATCTCAAAGCCGCCACTGTCGGGTATTTCTTTGCCGAGCAGCATCTTTACGAAGGTCGATTTCCCGGTGCCGTTGTTTCCTACAATACCCATTTTCTCATATCGGGAGAAGATGTAATTGAAATTGTTGGTGATACGGATATCTCCAAACCGCTTGGTCACATGTTTTGCTTCGAAAATCTTTTTCCCGATGTAGGATCCGCGGGCAGCCAGGCGTACGCCCTCCTCTTCACGGTGTCGTTGTGCCTTCTCCTCCAGCGAATAGAAGGCGTCGATGCGTGATTTTGCTTTAGTACCCCGTGCCTGGGGTTGACGGCGCATCCAATCCAGTTCCTTCCGCATCAGATTGCGTGCACGATCCACCTCTGTGTTTTGTGCAGCTACCCGCTCCTCTCTTTTCTCCAGATAGTAGGAAAAATTGCCTTTGTACGAAAAAAGCTGTTTTTCATCGATCTCCAGGATCTGTGTGCAGATGTGGTCCAGAAAATAACGGTCGTGTGTCACCATCAGCATGCTCATCCTGTTTCGGCTGAGGTATTCTTCGAGCCATTCCACCATCTCCAGGTCGAGGTGGTTGGTGGGCTCATCCATGATGACCAGCTCCGGTTCACTTATTAGTACGTTGGCCAGTGCCACCCGCTTTACCTGGCCGCCGGAAAGTTCACCCATCTTCTGGTGAAAATCGGTGATCTTGAGCTGGGAGAGTATCTGTTTGATGCGTTGTTCGTAATCCCATGCCTTGAGCAGATCCATCTGCAACAACAGCTCGTCGAGTCCGGTCTGATTGTGAGAGGAAAGCATTTCCTCGTAGCGGGCTATCAATTTCACCGTTTCATTGTCGGCTCTGAAGCAAGCTTCGAGCACCGTCAACTCCGGGTTGTACTGCGGTGATTGTTCCAGGTAAGCAAACCGGACATCGTTGCGGAATATCACCCTCCCTTCGTCGTGGCTCTCTTTTCCGGCGATGATATTCAGCAGTGTCGTTTTTCCCGACCCGTTGCGGGCTATTAGCCCAATCTTATCTCCCTCCGCAATACCGAATGAGATGTCGCGAAAGAGCAGCAGTTCGCCGAAGCTTTTGGTGAGTGAGTCGATTTGCAGGAGGGGGTGGGGCATATATATATCTGTATTTGGACTCAAAAGTACAAAAAACAATCGACTCAGAACTTCCATCGCAGATAGAAATAGAGATCGGTTCTCCCGTCACCTGCTATCAGCTCGGTGCCGCTGCCGATGGTGTCCCGATCGAAGTATCGGGTATGGGCGGCTTTCAACGAGAGGGTGAGCGAAGCGGAGGCCTCATATTTAACCGAAATCGCTATCCGGCTACCCTGCCCGTAAAAGGAAGGCATGTAGAATGAGTTGAGCAGATTCCGCTCGTAGGAATAGAGTCGTACGTCGTAACTCTCAGCATCAAAAAAAGCCAGATAGATATCTCCTGCAAAAGGACCCTTCCCACGATAGCCGATATTTTGTGAAAACATGTAGCCGGTTTCCGGGTGGAAATGTTTTTCGGTGTAATGGGCCATGTCGGCGGTGGTGCGTGATTCCCATCCGTTCTTGAATGTGTGGGCGTACCGGATCCTGATTTTATGGGTGGCGTATGGCAGTACGGAAGTGGAGTACTCATCGGGCCAGGTCATGTTCTTCTCTTTTTGCTTGTATTTATACCGAAGATCAAAAGAGGAACGGCGGGAGAGGGTGTAGGTGGTCAGGAGATAGAAATCCAGCGCTTTCGACGGGGTGTCCACGCCAAATTTAAGCCAGGGGTATCGCACGATATCCAGGAAGCCGTTCACGGTAAATCTGCTGAAGGGTGTGAATTGCGTGCTGAGAAACAGGCCTCTTTCATTGCGTACAGCGCTTCCCTCCGAGAAAGCCTGTGCGTAGAGTGCATTGTAGGAGATCGGGTAATAGCGGTGGAGGAGTGAAAAGGAAAGGCTTGAAGAAGGTCTGTACTGCAAAGTGTGCAGTGTAGCTACCGATCCGTTTTTCGCGATCGCGGTCTCGCCAGCGATGATGAATCCTGGCAGTTGATAGGAATAGTCGATGCTTGCATTCAGGTTCGATGAGTCGCGCAGATAATAAATATTGTAGTCCTGCAGGGTAGGGTGATACATCCTGCTGTAGGTATGGTAGAGCCCGCTGATTCCCGCCTGAAAACGATCTTTTCGGTAATTGATGTTGGCTCCGGCAACCTGCTCCCGTGTATTGTTTTTCTTCTCTATTTCAGCGGGTGTGCGATGGAGTCCGTCGGACTTGAAGGAGGTGATCCTCCCTTCGTCCGACAGGTTGCCGTCGATTCGTTTGTTGGAATAGAAGGTGGTGACGGCGAAATCTCCCAATCCTACCACCACTGCGGCACCCCTGAAAAAACCGCTTTCCGCAGTGGAGAAATGACGCTTTGGCTGCTGTGTGCGACGGACGATGCTTTCGGAGCTCCACGCTTTGCTGACCATGAAGTCGTTGTTCAGGATAAGTCCCTGTCCGAATGCAAGGCGGTAGTCGCCCAGTGCCACAGTTTTCAGTATGCCGATATCGCGGAGAATCAGGTGAAGGCCGTAGTGGTCATACCCCCTGGGATACCCATCCCTGAAAAATGGTTCTCCCGCGTCCTTCTCCGCCGTGATACCCATTTGTACCTTATCGCGATAGCGAAATGCATAACGCAGCGAGTGGTAAAAATCTTCACCCCTGTATTTGCGGTTGGGATAACGGGTAAGAATGCTGTCGGAAAAATCACCGTATCCAGCGCGCGGGGTGACGGTCTTGTCGAGACGAAACTGCACTTCATGTTGGCCGTTTTGCAGGATATCTGGGCGGAGTGCTGCCGCTTCAGGGCTTTTGCTGTCTCCGGCATAAAAGAAAGGAATGATCCGTTCCACAGTCTCCAGATCGAGGTAGGGCACGTTGCGCAGCTCAAAAACGGTATACAAGGGTCTGCTTTTCTCCAGAAATCCGGCGATGGCGGCCACTTCATCCAAAGAAAGCAAAGGGATTCTCTCCAACTGTTCCCGGGTGACCCTGTTCAGATCCAATGGGTTATTTTCAATCTGAAGCAATTCCTGGTACATGGCTTCAATGGTAGCCTCATTCATTCCCTCTTCTTCGGCCAGTTGTTCCACATATTCACGCCAGTTAACATGTTGTGCATGGATTTCGCTGAAATAACCGAGAGAGAAGAAAAAGCAAAGAATGGTAAAAATATTTTTCATCACGCATCGATTTCTGCAAAAATAACGATAATTTTTATCTTTCCTAAATATTTGATAATGAATCAACGAAGACTCTATCAAAGCTTGTTCAGGAACGTCGTCGGATCATAATAACGGATATTATTTAAATAATCAGACAAAATGATAGAAAAATATTTGTTTTATAATCTATTTGACTATCTTTGTCGAGTAAAACAATCAAAAAGATTTTAAATGTGCGTATTCTATTTCAAAAAGATTGTATTCTTTGTTTTGGCTATCAATTAGAAGAAAAGATTGAGGTTATTCATTTAAAATGTAAAAATTATGAAAAGCGTTAAACTGTTCTTTCTCCTTTGTGCGTTCGGTGCTGTGTCCGGCAACATCAGGGCACAGGATGTCTCAGTGGCGGCACGAGCCGATATCGTGAGCTCCTACATCTGGCGGGGTTTGTATGTCGGACCTGCTTCTGCCCAACCCTCTATCTCACTATCCGCTGGTGATTTCAGGCTGGGAATTTGGGGGTCTTCCAGTTTCGAGGGTGCCTGGCGGGAGTTTGATTTGTATGCCGGTTATTTCATTGGCAATTTTTCGGTATTGGTAACCGATTATTTCTTTCCCCGTGATCTTCCCGATGGAGCGGGCAGTAGTTATTTCAAACTGTCGGAACATCTTTTCGAGGGTACACTAGGCTATTCATTGGGTGAATCATTGCCGCTGTCGTTGGCCTGGAATACCAATTTCGCAGGCGACGACGATTATTCAAGTTATTTTGAAGCGGGTTACGCCATTCAGGCCGGAGACATTACGCTGGATCTGACACTCGGTGCCACTTCCTGGGCCGGGATCTACTCCGACGGGTTCGCACTCATCAATGCCTCGATAAAAGCAAGCAAGGAGATCGCCATCACCGATACCTTCTCGTTGCCTGTATTTACGCAGGCGGTGTTGAATCCTGATACAAAGGATGTTTTCGTGGTTTTTGGCGTCAGTTTTTGATCACAAAGGCCCATCAGGCAAAAGGTTAACAAAAAATATAGTAAATTCTCTCATTATCTGATTCTTGTCTCAAGGGTCTAATTTTTAAACTTATGAAGAAAATAGAAGCAATTATCCGCAAGACGAAGTTCGACGAAGTACGGGCTGCGTTGCATGAAGCCGATATCGACTTCCTCTCCTGGTGGGGAGTGAAGGGTCAGGGTACGGCCAAACAGGGACTTATTTTCAGGGGCATCGCCTACGATGTGAATGCCATTGAACGGGTCTATCTCTCTTTTGTAGTACGGGAAGTGAATGTACAAAAGTCGATTGATGCCATCCTGCGCTCGGCTTTCACAGGCGAAAGTGGCGATGGCCGGATTTTCGTATCTGCCATCGAACAGTCTATTCGCATCCGCACGGGTGACCGGGGTGATGAGTCACTCTACGACAAAGGACAGACAAAAGGTTAGTGTTTTGAAACAGAATTTATAAACAATGACGAATATAAAATATGAGACATAAAATACTGAAATTTATCGTGATGCTTACGGTATTGTTTATCCTGCCAACCATGGTATTTGCACGGGAGGGAGTGGAACCTGCCCTGAGTGGCGGAGATACCGCCTGGATTATCGTGGCTACCATCCTGGTGATGATGATGACCATCCCGGGTCTTGCCCTGTTTTACGGGGGGCTGGTGCGCCGGAAGAACGTACTGAGTGTGTTGATGCAATGTCTGATCATGACCGCCGTCATCATTGTCGAGTGGGTGGTGGTTGGCTACAGTTTGGCTTTTACTTCTTCGGAGGGTGGGTTAAATACCTTTATTGGCGGTTTTGATAAGATATTTCTACAGGGTATTGGCATCAACGATCTGCTTGAAGGACACACAATCCCCGAATTATTGTTTGTTTCTTTCCAGGGGATGTTTGCTGTGATCACGCCTGCGCTGATCGTTGGTGCTTTTGCAGAAAGAATTAAATTCAGCGGTTTTTTGTTCTTCTCTGTATTGTGGGCACTGGTGGTTTACGATCCGCTTGCACATTGGGTATGGGGTGGCGGCTGGATAAGTACAATGGGTGTTATCGATTTTGCAGGGGGTATCGTGGTGCACATCAACGCCGGTGTCTCTGCATTGGTTATGGCTATCCTGCTCGGAAAAAGACAGGGATGGGATGTGAAGGCTGCCGCACCCATTACGCCGCACAACGTGCCATTTGTGGTGATCGGTACAGCCCTGCTTTGGATGGGGTGGCTCGGTTTTAACGGCGGAAGTGGCCTGGCAGCAGACGGCTTGTCTGCAAGTGCGATACTGGTCACGAATATTGCAGCTGCGGCTGCGGCACTGACATGGACTGTACTCGACTGGGTCATCAACAAGAAGCCTACGGTGACTGGTTTTTGTACGGGTGTGGTAGCCGGATTGGTCGCTATTACCCCTGCTGCCGGCTCTTCCGGTGTGTTGGGCGCTTTCGTGATCGGCTTGGTAGCCGGATTGGTCTGCTTTTTTATGGTAGCCCACGTGAAACCGAATTTTGGCTACGATGATTCACTCGATGCCTTCGGCGTACATGGTATTGGCGGTATCGTCGGCTCTCTGTTGATTGGTGTTTTTGCCACGCAAACGATCACGGGTGAGGGAGGTGTCCGGGGTGCCCTGTATGGCGATTGGAATCAGCTTTGGATACAGATTGTAGCAACTTCCGCCATCATTGTGTTCAGCGCGACTATGACCTGGATTCTGTTCAGAATCGTGGATGCTGTCGTCGGTATCAGGGCTAATAACGAAAGCGAGTCTGTGGGCCTCGACATCTCTGAACACGGTGAAATAGCATACGATTAACACTTAATATTCAATGCGCTTCGGATAAATTTAAACAAGTTTGGCTTATCTCCCAGCTTTCACTATATTTACCCCGTTTTTTAACTAAACAAGGGTATGAACAAACGATCATTGTGGCTATTCATTCCGTTTGTCTTGTTCATTTCATGTGGAAAATGGTACAGGGAGAAACGAATTCACGACTTTCCACAGATTTTACAGGCCGATACATTACGGGTGCTGACGCTGAATACTTCCACGTCTTATTTTATCTATCGTGATCAACCTATGGGTTACCATTACGATATGATTTTTGATTTTTGTAAACAACACGGCCTTGTTCCTGAAATCATTGTGGCAGAAAATACCCAGGCAATGATCAAAATGCTTCAGCTCGGAGTGGGAGACATGATAGCATACAATATTCCTGTAACCAATGCATTGAAGGATTCGGTACGTTTCGCCGGTTTGCAGCATATCTCCCATCAGGTATTGGTGCAGCGTGCGTTGCCGGGCGATACGCTCATCACTGATGTGATCGGCCTGATCGGGAAAAAAGTGACCGTGATCGGGTCATCCAAATATCGGGACCGGCTTGAAAATCTCAACAATGAACTCGGGGGAGGAATCCAACTCGAGATGGCTCGTAGTGATACGCTTGTTGCTGAAGACCTTATCCGATCCGTATCCCGTGGCGAGATTGCATATACTGTAGCCGATGACGACCTGGCAAGGCTCGACCAGACCTATTTCAGAAACCTGAATGTGGATCTTCCGGTCAGCTTTGAACAGCGTTCCTCGTGGGTGGTTAGAAAAGATGCACCTGTTCTGGCTGATTCGCTGGACAGCTGGTTCGAAAAAAAAACAGCTGCTCCCGGTTTTTTGCGTATTGAGAAAAAGTATTTTGAAGAGACAAAAGGATATCCCGACAGTATAAGAGCCTCTTATGAGGAGATACTCGGCCATGGCGTGATCTCTCCTTTCGATAAATGGTTCAGGCAGGAGGGTAAGCGACAGCAGATCGACTGGCGGTTACTCGCATCGGTGGCATGGCAGGAATCCTCTTTTAAAACGGAAGGAGAGTCCTGGGCCGGTGCAATTGGTCTAATGGGACTAATGCCTGCTACTGCCGGTTCTCTCGGGTTGAGCAGCGACGATTTGTACGATCCCGAAGCGAACATCCGTGCAGGGGCAGAATACCTGCGCAGTCTCCTCAATACCTTCGATTTGGTGACAGATCCGAATGAACGGTTACGGATCTCACTGGCTGCATATAACGGCGGAGTGGGGCATGTATTTGATGCCAGGGCGCTCGCTGAAAAATATGGTGCCAACAAAAATGTGTGGGCCGGAAACGTGGAAAAATATATCCATTTGAAACGTTTGGAGCAGTATTATACCGACCCGGTATGTAAATATGGATACTTTCGGGCCGATGAAACAATCAATTACGTTGCTAACGTTATCGACAGGTGGGAGTATTATAGAAGGATTGTACCCGAATAAATTTGTCTATAGCTCATTTAGCGTATCAAAAAAGTTCACTTACGTAGACTTTTTCTCGCTATGGCAGCATCCAAATAAATTTGTCTGCTACTCATTTAGCTTTACGAAAAAGTTCACTATCTTTGTGTCTCTGTCAAAATGAGAGATGTAAACCGGTAAAACCAAAGAAATTATTAGAATTCTATCAAAATGTCAGTAACAATTCATAAAGTCACCACGCAAGATGATCTCAGGAAGTTCATCCAGTTCGGTATTGATCTATATGAGGGCAATGAATATTTTATTCCCCCGTTGTTTTACGACGAAAGAGCAACGCTTAGCAGGACAAAAAATCCAGCTTTCGAGCATTGTGATGCTTCCTACTTCCTGGCTTACCGTGACGGTGAGATCGTCGGAAGAATCGGGGTCATCATTAACTATAAAGCAAATGAGACCTGGAAGGAAAAGAACGCCCGTTTTGGATTTGTCGATTTTATAGATGATGAAGAGGTGGTAGATACGCTTATCGGTGCTGCTGAAAGTTGGGCACGTTCCCGGGGAATGGAGAAGATACAGGGTCCGCTGGGATTTACGGATCTCGATCATGAGGGAATGCTGGTAGAGGGATTCGACCAGATGGGTACCCTCTCTACCATCTATAACTATCCCTATTATGTGGATCATATGGCACGGCTGGGTTACGTGAAAGATCAGGACTGGGTGGAGTTTCTTATCACCATTCCCAAAGAGATGCCCGATCGATTCCAGCGTGCATCGGAAATAGTCAAGAAGCGTTCCGGACTTACGGTCAAGCATTTACAGAATAAAAATGACGTATATCCCTATGCCAGGGAGATTTTTAAACTGATCAACAGGGCCTACAAAGATTTATACGGCTATGTGGAACTTTCCGAGAAGCAGATCGATTACTACGTGGATATGTATATCCCCATGTTGCGTCTCGAGTTTCTTACGCTGGTAATCAGGCAGGAAGACAACAAGCTGGTGGGTGTGGGGATCGGTCTGCCCAGCATCGCCAAAGCACTCCAAAAGGCAAAAGGACGGTTTCTGCCCATGGGTTGGTATCATCTATACAGAGCTCTGAAAGGTAAAGACAACAATGTCCTGGACCTGTTGCTGGTGGCTGTGGATCCGGAATATCAGGGAAAAGGAGTAAATGCATTGTTGTTCAACGAATTTATCCCTGCTGCCATCCGTTTGGGATTTGAATATGCCGAGAGCAATCCTGAACTGGACCTGAACCACAAGGTGAAATCCATGTGGAATGATCTGGAGGTTAAACAAACAAAAAGACGCAGGGCATTCATCAAACAACTATAGAGGAGAGATAAAAAAACGTGAACGAAACAGAAAGAGAACTACAAATACTGCAGGATAATTACCAGGAGGAAAATATTGTTACCCTCGAGTGGCAGGAGCACATCCGTCGCCGTCCGGGAATGTATATCGGAAAACTGGGCGATGGTTCATCATCTGACGACGGTATTTATGTGCTGTTAAAAGAAGTACTCGACAACTCCATCGATGAGTATATGATGGGCTTTGGAAAAACCATCGAGATTACCATTGAAAATCACATGGTCACCGTACGTGATCACGGGCGGGGTGTACCGCTTGGAAAAGTGAAGGATGTCTGCTCCAAGATGAATACCGGAGCAAAATACGATTCCAAAGCATTTAAAAAGTCGGTAGGATTGAACGGCGTCGGCATTAAAGCAGTAAATGCACTCTCTTCCGACTTTTACATGGAAAGCTCCCGCGACGGACTCTCTAAAACAGTACAATTCCGGCAGGGTATTGAGCTGTCAGAGAGTGAAATAGGCCCTTCGGCCAACTCAAACGGGACCAAGGTGGGTTTTATACCCGATGACGAGATATTCGGTGAGTATCATTACCGCGATGAACACATAGAACCATTGTTGAAAAACTATGTCTTTCTGAATACAGGGCTGACGATTGTCTTCAACGGAAAAAAGTTCTCATCAAAAAACGGGCTCGAGGACCTGCTCAACGAAAACCTTACTTCCGAACAGCTTTATCCAATCATTCATCTCTTCGGGGAAGATATTGAAGTAGCAATTACCCACACCACCCAGTACGGGGAAGAATATTATTCGTTTGTCAATGGGCAGCATACCACACAGGGTGGAACACACCTGACTGCCTTCCGCGAGGCTACAGCACGTGTAATCAAAGAATTTTACAACCGCAATTTCGAATATTCAGATATACGCAACGGCATGGTAGCTGCCATCAGCATCAAGGTGGAGGAACCTGTTTTTGAGTCACAGACAAAGACCAAACTCGGTTCCAAAGAGATGGAGCCCAACGGCACATCAGTAAATAAGTATATCAACGATTTCCTGAAAAAAGAACTGGACAATTTTCTGCACAAGACTCCCGATACGGTGGAGATTTTGCAGAAGATCATACTCGATTCGGAGAAAGAACGAAAAGCTATTGCTGGCGTAACCAAACTGGCGCGCGAGCGAGCAAAGAAAGCCAATTTGCACAACAAGAAACTGCGGGATTGCCGTATTCATTATAACGATGCCAAAGGGGATGACCGGGAAAGAACCAGTATTTTCATTACCGAAGGTGATTCAGCTAGCGGTTCCATCACCAAGAGCCGCGACCCGAATCTGCAGGCGGTATTTAGCTTGCGCGGAAAGCCATTAAACAGTTTTGGCCTTACCAAGAAGATTGTTTATGAGAATGAGGAGTTTAACCTGTTGCAGGCTGCCCTCAACATTGAAGAAAACATGGATGGGTTGCGTTACAACAAGGTGATCATTGCTACAGATGCCGATACCGACGGGATGCATATCCGATTGTTGCTGCTGACCTTCTTCCTGCAATTCTTTCCCGATCTCATCAAAAAGGGACATGTTTATATTCTTCAGACTCCACTATTCAGGGTGCGTAACAAGAAGAAAACATTGTATTGTTACACCGAGGAGGAACGCGTCAGCGCCATCGAAGAGCTGTCTCCCAATCCGGAGATCACCCGTTTCAAGGGCCTTGGAGAGATCTCTCCCGATGAGTTCCGCAATTTTATCGGTGAGGATATCCGGCTCGACAGGGTAACCATGCGAAAAGAAGATCTCCTGAAAGAGCTGCTGGAGTTTTATATGGGAAAAAATACGCCGGAACGGCAAAATTTCATCATCGATAATCTGGTGGTGGAAGATGAAGAAGTAGCATAACATGAAACCTAACGACCCCGAAAAGCGAATAGCCCTGTTCCCGGGCACTTTCGATCCCTTCACCATCGGGCATGAATCGCTGGTACGCAGAGGACTGGCCCTGATGGATGAAATTGTGATCGCCATCGGAGTCAATGAAGCTAAGAAGTCATACTTTACACTGGAGAAGAGGATCGGGATGATTCGGGATTTTTATCGTGAAGAGCCGCGTGTAAAGGTTGAGAGTTATGACTCGCTCACAATTCGTTTCGCACAGGAGGTCGGCGCCCGTTACATCCTGCGAGGTATCCGTTCGGTGATCGACTTTGAATATGAAAAGACAATTGCCGACATGAACCGAACCATTTCGGGAATAGAGACGTTTGTATTATTTACTGAACCGGATCTTACACACATCAGCTCCACCCATGTGAGGGAGTTGCTGCGTTACGGACACGATGTCAGTCACTTTATTCCCCGCGGAATGAAGATATAATCCCCTAACAAAAAAACAATGCAAAAAAGAATAATGGCGATGGCCGTGGGAATACTCCTGTTATCGGGGAGTGTTCAGGCACAATTCAGGCCTACACCCGAAGGAGTAAAACTGGAGCGAACGCTGCAGTTAATCAATGGGTTGTATGTGGATGATGTGAATTCAAAAGAACTCACCGAGGCCGCCATACGGGCAATGTTGGCAAAACTGGATCCCCATTCCTCCTATCTGAATGAAGAGGAGGTGCGTGCCATGAACGAGCCGTTGCAAGGTAATTTCGACGGCATAGGTATATCCTTTAACATGCTCACCGATACGCTTTATGTGATGGAGGTAATCTCCGGTGGGCCGTCGCAAAAGGTGGGCATCATGCCGGGCGACAAGATCATCCGGGTGAATGATACGCTGATTGCCGGCGTGAAGATGAACAACCAGGACGTGATCAAACGTCTTCGCGGCCCCAAAGGTACCGTCGTGAATGTGGAGGTGCAGAGACGCGGTGTTCCGCAACGGATGGAGTTTCGTATCGTGCGCGATAAGATACCCATCACCAGTATCGACGCAGCCTATATGGTGACAAATGATATCGGCTACATTCGCCTGAGTAGGTTCGGTATTTCTTCCGCCGACGAGTTTAAACAAGCGGAAGGTGGATTGAAAGCGAAAGGAATGAAACACCTGATTTTTGATCTTACCGACAATGGAGGGGGCATTCTTCAGACAGCCAATGATATAGCTGACGAGTTTCTGGGCGATTCCAGGGTGATCGTCTATACCGAAGGAAAAAATCAACCCCGTTACACGATGAATGCCACCGAAGGGGGTGAACTGCAGGGAGGCAGGCTGGTGGTGCTGGTCAACGAAGCTTCTGCATCGGCTAGCGAAATCCTCGCCGGAGCACTACAGGACTGGGACAGAGGAATTGTCGTGGGAAGAAGAACCTTCGGCAAAGGACTGGTACAACGCCAGCTCCCTCTGCCCGATGGTACCATGATCAGGCTGACTGTGGCGCGCTACTACACTCCTTCCGGAAGGAGTATCCAGAAACCTTATGAGGTGGGCAATAAAGATGCGTACGACCAGGATTTTATGAACCGGTATACGCACGGTGAATTGTTCGTTGCCGACAGCATTCACTTTCCGGATTCGTTGAAATACAAAACAATGGTAAACAAACGTACAGTCTATGGAGGCGGTGGAATCATGCCCGATTATTTTGTGCCGATGGATACCACTGCGGGGACGATGCTTCATGCCAATCTGAATGCAAAAGGGGTAATCAACAGGGTAGCAATTTCGGAAGTGGATAACCGGAGAAGCAGTTTATTGCAGCAATATCCCGACGTGCTTAAGTTCATTGAGAACTTTCGTGTGTCGGAGGAGATGGAACAGCGCTTGCGTTCGGTAGCGGAGACAGAACAGGTGAAATGGAGCGATGAGGAGTACGGTCGGTCTAAAAATCTTATTTTTGTGCAACTGAAGGCATTGATAGGGCGTGACCTTTATGATTCATCGGCATTTTTCCGAATTATCAACAAAGAGAATGATATTTTCGCCGAAGGATTCCGGATCATTTCGGATGATCAGCGATACGAAGGTTTGCTCAAAGGAATTGGAAGCAATGTGGCACATCAAAAATAAGAAACCATGAATTTCGATTACAGCAAATTCCTTGTGAAAGAAGGCTCAAAGGTCAGCCTTAGTAACTGTCCCACCCGCGAGGATGGTGGTTTCACAAAAAAGACAGCGAAAGAAGAGATCAAAGAGAACATCCGGGAACTGGAGAAGCTGCAGGAGATGTTTTATGCCGATGACCGTTACTCACTGCTGATTATCCTGCAGGCAAGGGATGCGGCCGGCAAAGACGGTGTGATACGGCATGTGATGTCGGGCATCAACCCGCAGGGTTGCCGGGTACACAGCTTCAAGACACCTACGCGCAACGAGCTGGAACATGACTATTTCTGGCGGCATTACGTTGCACTTCCGCAACGAGGAATGATTGAGATCTTCAATCGCTCCCACTATGAAAATGTATTGGCCACCCGGGTGAATCCGCAATGGATACTGAATGAACGCATTCCCGGTTACGAAACAGTGAACAAGATCGGTCAGCCATTCTGGGAACAGCGTTATGAAAGTATCAATGCAATTGAAAAACATCTGTATCAGAACGGAATGCGCATTTTGAAATTTTTTCTGCATGTCTCTAAGGAGGAGCAGAAAGAACGTTTTCTTGCCCGTATCGACGAACCGGATAAAAACTGGAAATTCAGCTCGGCCGACCTTTATGCCCGCGCGCAATGGGATGCTTATGATCAGGCATTTGAAGAGATGCTTGAAAAAACATCCAAACCATATGCACCCTGGTTTGTGATTCCGGCCGATAAGAAGTTTTTTACCCGTGTGGCGGTGGGAGATATTATTCTGGATCTGTTCAGATCACTCGATTTGCGTTATCCGCCTGCCGAATCACCTGAAGTACTGGCAAAAGCAAAGATAGAGCTGACCGGGGGATAGCCGGAACGTCCTAAATCAACGGATTCGTTTCTTTTCCCTCAGGTGGGAGTCCAGTCGTGAAATCAGCCACAACAGGCTGAATATGGAAGCCACCAGGACCATTGTTCCCACAAATTGGGGAGAAAGCAGAAATTCCTGGCCAAAAAGGAACCAGGCACCTGCAATCAGGACTGCCAACACGGCGTACATGGTACCAAAGAGCGTCCCCATCTCCTTCAGGATATTTCCCGATTCTTTGATCGGTTTCCCGCTTCCCGGAACGAGTGAGTATTCTGCTTCAACCTGCCGCATGATGCGATGCTTCAGGTTCTCCGGTGCCTCTATTTTAGTCGATGACAGGATATGGCGTAATTTCTCGTCTTCCCTTTCCTTATTATACTTATCTATCATGATGATCATTTTATGAACCTGTTATCTGTATTCCGTAATTTGAAACAACCATTTCTTTGAAAAGTTTCCGCGCCCTGAACAGTTTTACCTTTACATTAGGTTCGTTCAGGCCAGTGATCTTTGCAATCTCTTTGACCGGATTATCCTCCAGATAGTAGAGTGTAAGTAGTAGAGCATCACCTGCAGGTATCTTCTTCATCACTTCGGCCACAATTTCTCTCCGCTCCTTCTCATCCATATTAATTCAAACGTGTTGTCTGCAAGATTGGACAGGTCGTCCGCCATTACAGCCTCCCTGCTGCCCGTCCACATTTGTGTCTTTGTGAGGGAGATGGCCGTGTTGTAGACAATGCGATAGAGCCAGGTGGAAAATTTACTGTCGGAGCGAAAACTACGCAGATTCCGGAATGCCTTTACATAACTTTCCTGCACGACATCTTCCGCATCCTGCATGTTGCCGCAAATCCGGTAGGCGATGGTGATGGCCATGTCCTGATATGCTTCGACAAAATATGCAAACGCGGAAGTGTTGCCCGAAAGCACCTGTTGTACACGTTGGTTTTCGTTCATTGCAAGGGGTTATTCCTGTTCCGACTCCTCCCTAAACCGGTGGACCGGCATTTTTTGTACAATCAGGAAGTAAATCAGATAACCCACGCCCAGGAAAAAGACCACGCTGGCGCCCGTCATCCAAAATTCATTCCCCTGGCCAATCACGAGGTATTCAGAGCAGAGAAATCCCACGATTATTCCGATACCCAGTGCGATCAGCACGATACCGTTTCTGAGCGATACAAGCCGATTTGGGTCTGATTTCCTTTTTGGCGTACGATCCGGTGGAATAATTCCCTGGTTGATGAGTCCCATTCGTTCTGCATTGCGGGCCCTGATCCATTGTATTCCCAGTATCCATCCTGCGATAACCGGCAGGCCGATGGTGCAAACTATAGCAATAATCGGTATTAACTCTTCCATAGTTGAAAACATTTAAATAGTGAATAATTTTGATTTACATCCATATGACTACCCTTGCGACAAATCGGTTACAAAAAAAATCGCCCGATCAGGTGCCGACCGGACGAAATGAATGACAATCCTTCAATTTGAAAGGAATTATTTGTTTTTCAACAAATCGCGAATCTCGGTGAGCAATACTTCTTCCTTGGTGGGTTCTGGTGCCGGTGCCGGAGCTGGCGCCTCTTCTTTCTTCCGTTTCATCGAATTCATCGCCTTGATCACCAGGAAAATGGCGGTGCCAATAATCAGGAAGTCTACGATGGCCTGAATAAAGGCGCCATAGTTCCAAGTTACGGCGGGCGTAACTACTTCTGCACCCTCCATGACTGCTTGTCTCAATACAACTTTCAGGTCGGCGAATTGACCCTGGTTCGAGATCAATGCAAGAGGCGGCATCAGGATGTCGTTCACAAATGAGGTGACAATCTTTCCGAAAGCACCACCAATTACAATACCCACGGCCATGTCTACGACGCTGCCGCGCATTAAAAATTCTTTCAGTTCTGATCTAAATGACATAATTTTTTGATTAAGGAGTTGAATAAAAGTGTCAATAAAATATCTCTGCCAACATACAACGGGCCGATCCCCCGCCCACGGTCTCAATAGTTTGCAAATCGGGGGCCAGGACCCTGCTGAAGGTGGCGATGGTTGATTCCTGCGCTGGTGTCAGGGCATTGCGTGCCGAGGCCGACATCACCATAAGGGGTGTGCCGTTGCGGCTTTTTACTTCAAGCATGTTCCCTGCAAAACAGGCTACCTGATCAAGTGATATATCCACGATGATCTTGCCGGCAGCAGTCAGTCCTGCGGTTACTTTTTGCCGCTCGCCCGGATCCCGGATCGAGTCAAGACAGACGATGGCAACCTGAGTCCCAATCGCCATCATCACATTGGTATGGTAAATGGAATTTCCTCCCTGATCGCGTGCATCAAAGACAATCGCATCGTAACTCATGCGGGAGCAAAAATCTGCCAGTACTTTTTCGGAAGTGCGGGGTGAACGGCAACAGTACGCTATTCGTTTCCGTCGATCGAGCACCATGCTGCCCGTACCTTCCAGGAACTCGTTTTCTTTCTCCCAATGGGTCAGGTCGACCAGTTTCCGGTGATTCATCTTCCTGCGAAGGAGGTCTATAATTCCCTGTTTTCTCTCCATTCTACGACTTTCGGCAAACATGGGATAAAGCACCAGCTCTCCCGTAATGTGAGAGGAAAACCAGTTGTTGGGAAAAAGGGAGTCGGGCGTCGGAGGTTCCGGCGTGTCCTGTACGACCGTTACATCCACATCATTTCCCCGCAGTAGCTTTACAAAGGCATCAAACTCTTCCACTGCTTTTTCAGCCACAGAAATACCCTCCACCTTCTGCTGAAAAAAGTTGTTTTGTGCCGTCTCCGCGTTAAACGCAAATCGGGCAGGGCGGACCATGAGTAGTTTTGAAGTTGTTTGCATAAAATCAAATTATCAGAATCAAGCGGCAGGGTTATCAAATATCATCTGCCTATTGCGCAGCTTCCAAAGATTTGATCGACTCCTTTATAATATCAATCGCGTCCATTAACTCCTCTTCTGTAATCACCAGTGGTGGTGCAAAACGGATGATGTCACCATGTGTGGGCTTCGCAAGCAGGCCACTTTCCGCCATTTCCAGGCACAAATCCCACGCTTCCTTCCTTTTATGGGGAGCAATCACAATGGCGTTGAGCAAACCTTTTCCCCTGACTTGCCTAATGAAGGGACTCTTAATGGCCCTCACCCCGTCGCGGAATATTTTACCCAGTTTTTCGGCTTTTTCCGCCAGATTTTCCTCTTTCACTACCTCCAGAGCGGCCATGGCCACTTTACAGGCAAGTGGAAATCCACCGAAAGTAGAACCATGTTGCCCCGGTTGAATGGTCAGCATGACCTCGTCATCGGCCAGTACAGCTGAAACGGGCAACACACCTCCGGAGAGTGCTTTTCCCAAAATCAGGATGTCGGGACGTACGTCCTCGTGATCGCAGCAGAGCAGCCTGCCGGTACGTCCTATCCCGGTCTGTATTTCATCGGCGATAAATAGTACATTGTGTCTCTTACACAGCGCATCGCATTGTTTCAAATATCCTTCATCCGGTACATTTACTCCCGCCTCACCCTGTATGGGCTCCACCAAAAATCCGGCGATGGATGCTGCTTTTTCTTCAAAAAGCGACGACAATGCTTCTGCATCGTTATATGGAATCACTTCAATTCCAGGGGTGTAAGGTCCGTATTCGCCCCGGGCTTCAGAATCACTGGAGAGCGACACAATGGTGATGGTGCGTCCGTGGAAGTTACCATTGCAGGCTACGATGATGGCTTCGTTCTCCGGAATACCTTTTTTCAGGTATCCCCATTTGCGCGCCAGCTTGAGTGCCGTCTCCACTGCCTCTGCGCCACTGTTCATAGGGAGAATTTTGTCGTAACCAAAGTAGTCGTGCATATACTTTTCGTAGGGGCCCAGTGCGTCATTATAAAAAGCGCGGGAAGTAAGGCACAGTTTATTCGCCTGTTCCTGGAGGGCAGCCACAATTTTTGGGTGGCAATGACCCTGGTTCACAGCTGAATAAGCAGATAAAAAATCGAAATACCTTTTGCCTTTCACATCCCACACATAACATCCCTTTCCCTCCGACAACACTACAGGAAGCGGATGGTAATTGTG
Source organism: Porphyromonadaceae bacterium (assembly GCA_021372865.1). Classification (GTDB taxonomy): domain Bacteria; phylum Bacteroidota; class Bacteroidia; order Bacteroidales; family Dysgonomonadaceae; genus Proteiniphilum. The sequence goes on along the minus strand of JAJFTO010000013.1, from coordinate 12,037 downwards.
TGCCCCATATTTCTCTTCCAAACCGATATAATCTTCAGGTCGCTGTGAAATCATTTTATCTGCGTATTGCGTAAGTCAATTTTACAACTTTTCAAGCATAAGGTTCCGGAATTGAATTTCCTTTCCTTCACTTTGCAGTCCGATGTGTCCCTCTTTCACTTCGCTGGTGGCGCTATTCTGAAACACATCGTTTATATAAACCTCTATGAATCCACCCTTGACTGTAATCTTCACCTTGTTCCATTCACCGACAGGCTTTTCACTCGATGATTCCTTTTTTTCTATTACCGGAAATTTGGGCCTTTCCGTAACTCCTTCGGGAAGGACATATTCTTTCAGGTCGGCTCCCGACAACAAGACAAGATCCCCTGCCTTGTCAGCTTTGAGCTGGCATTCAATACCTTTTGGAAATGGGTTGGAGGGTTCTTCTATGAGGAAGAAAACACCACTGTTGCTTGCCTCACCTCCCCATCTGTATTCCAGCTCCAGCATGAAGTTGCTGTATTTCTCCTGTGTATACATATAACCCAGTGGCTCACCTTTTACAATGATCATACCTTCCCGCACGGTGTATATCTGATCTGCAGGAACTGCGTTCTCCTTGACAACGAAATTCCAGTTTGAGAGATTTTTTCCATTGAAAATCTTTTCAGAGGGTTTTGTACAACCCGAGATGAACAGTACTGATAAAATAACTGTGGAGAGGATGTTTTTTTGTATCATTGTGTTTACATTCATTAAGTGATTATCTTTCCCACAAATATAATCTTTTTAGCAATAATCAGAAACAATTTACTACTAAATTGTGTACATAAGGATCTTTGCGATCGGGGAGTCTCCTAAAAAAGCAAAAAAGATTGTCAGATACAGCGGAAATAAATACATTTGCCCAATTTCTTTCAGCGACGAAACAGGGTGGTTACCAAGATGAATAAAGCACGTTTTCTTTGGGTGGACGACGAGATCGATCTCCTGAAACCCTATATTCTTTTTCTGGAGGAAAAAGGTTACCTTATGGAGTGTGCCAATAACGGACGGGATGCAATAGAAAGAACAAAAGAGACATTGTTCGATATCATCTTTCTCGACGAACATATGCCTGGCTTGTCCGGTCTGGAGACACTGAACGGGTTGCATGACGCTGCACCGGGTATACCGGTAGTGATGGTGACCAAAAGTGAAGATGAAGGAATCATGAACCGTGCGATAGGCAAAAAAATCGCCGATTATCTCATTAAACCGGTCCACCCCAGCCAGGTGTTGCTGACCATCAAGAAAATACTCGACAAGAAAACGCTTGTCTCTGAAGCCACAACGTTAAATTATCAGCACATATTCAATCAGTTAAGTGAAGAGGCGGATCAATGTCGCTCGGCAGGAGACTGGGCTGCCCTTTATCAGAAACTGGTATATTGGGAGCTAGAGTTGGAACAAGCCGAGAACCCGATGAAGGAATTGCATGCATTGCAAAAGACGGAAGCAAACAGTGCATTCGCCAGATTTATCCGGAAGAGTTACCCACAATGGATGATGCAGGAGGCAGATCGTCCGCTGATGAGTCCCGCATTGTTTGAAGAAACAGTTTTTCCGGTAATAGCCAGAGGAGAGAAACTTTTTTTTATTCTGATTGATAACTTTCGGCTCGATCAGTGGTATGCAGTAAAAAACCTTTTCACCGACCTTTTCGTTTGTGACGAGGCGCTTTATTTCAGTATCCTTCCTACAGCCACATCATATGCGAGGAATAGTATTTTTTCCGGATTGATGCCGCGGCAAATTGCTTCACAGTTCCCCGGGGTCTGGGTCGATGATAGGGAGGAGGAGGGTAAAAACCTTCAGGAGGAACCCCTCATCAGGGCACAACTGGAAAGAAAACAATTATTCCCGCTTTTGTCTTACCAGAAAATAAATTCCAACCCTGAAGCAGAAGAGCTCAACAAACATTTTCTGGAATTGGAAAGAAATGATCTGCACGTCTGGGTATTTAATTTCATTGATACACTTTCCCACACAAGAACCGATTCGAAAATGATTCGTGAACTGACTGCCGATGAATCGGCATACCGTTCACTCACGAAATCCTGGTTTTTGCATTCTCCGCTCTATACACTGCTTAAAAAAATCGCAGCCAAAGGATACCGGGCTGTGCTGACTACCGATCATGGCTCCATCAGAGTGAAGAACGGGGTAAAGATCCTGGCCGACAAGGAAACCAACACCAATCTACGTTACAAGGCAGGAAAAAATCTGGGATACGAACCCAGAAAACTTTTCGAAATGCTTCATCCTGAAAACTTCGGTCTGCCCGCCCCACATATGAGTACGCGCTACATCTTTGCTACACAAAATGACTTCTTTGTCTATCCCAACAACTATAACCATCATCTGTCGTATTATGCACAGAGCTTCCAACATGGAGGCATCTCCATGGAAGAGATGATGGTCCCCTTAATTACATTAAACCCGAAATAAAAAATATGCAAATAGAAATCACAGATTTGAAGGATATCAAAAGGGCAGCAAGCGTCTTTTTAAAAGAAATGGGTCACAACAAGGTGTTCGCATTCTACGGCAACATGGGTGCCGGAAAAACTACCTTTATCAAAGCCCTCTGTGAAGCGCTGGGTGTGGCGGAAACTGTGTCCAGCCCTACCTTTGCCATTATCAACGAGTACAGGGGCACAGAGGGTACGCCCATATTTCATTTCGATTTTTATCGCATCAACAAAATCGAAGAGGCCTTTGATTTTGGTTACGAAGATTATTTCTACAGCGGCAACCTTTGTTTTATTGAGTGGCCGGAGCTGGTAGAATCCATTCTGCCCCAGGATGCAGTGAAAATAGCTATCAGGGTGGCGGAGGATGGACGCAGGATACTGGAAAGTAAACCGTAAGTTTACGGGTCACCTTTAAACGTTCTGGCGAAGAAACATTCTAACAGAAAAGGTTTTGACAATAAATGCAGAAAAATTCCTATATTCGCACAACCAAAGATTCAAAAATGAAACAATTCATACTGGCATTTTGCATCATGCTTTTCTCCTTGCCGGTCTCGGCACAAGTGAATACCGACCGGGTGATGATGATTGGCAGGAATGCTCTCTATTTCGAGGATTACGTGCTCGCAATCCAGTACTTCAACCAGGTCATCACAGCGAAGCCTTACCTTGCTGATCCTTACTATTTCAGAGCTACGGCCAAGTTTATGCTCGATGATTTCAAGGGTGCCGAAGATGACGCCGACGAATGCTTGTTGCGCAATCCATATTATACGGCTGCCTATCAGTTGCGTGGGGCGGCGCGCCAAAACCAGGAAAAATATGAACAGGCCGCTTCCGATTATCAGCGAAGTCTGGAGTTTTTTCCCGAGGACCGGATCACACTGGTGAATATGGCAATCGTAAACGTGGAATTAAAACAGTATGAGGTGGCTGCGAAATTTTTTGAAGTGCTGTTGCGCCGTTTCCCTGATTATACGCCAGGTTATCTTACACGTTCACAGATGTATCTGGAAATGAAAGATACCACAAATGCAATGGCTGACCTGGATAAAGCGATCAGTATCGATCCCTATACTTCACAGTCTTTTGCTGCAAGAGGTGTGCTTTATTTGCAGCAAAAAGAATACAACAATGCACTGGCCGATCTGGATGAGGCCATCCGGCTGGATCCTTACTTCGAAGGAAACTATATCAACCGTGGACTGGTGAAATATAACCTGAACGACCTGCGCGGAGCCATGGCCGACTATGACCGGGTAATAGAGATGGATGAGAACAATCTCATTGCCCGATTCAACCGGGGACTGCTTCGTGCACAGGTAGCTGACAATAACAGGGCCATACGCGACTTCGACAAGGTGATTGAACTGGAGCCCGATAACACAATCGCATTTTTAAACCGGGCCATGCTTCATAATGAGACCGGCAACAGGCAGGCAGCACTGGCCGACCTGAATGTGGTCATTGATGGCCACCCCGATTTTTTCACCGGTTACTATATGCGATCAGAATTGAAGCGGGAGATGAACGACCTGCGGGGTGCTGAAAAAGATTATATGCTGGCCCGTGCCGAAGAGTCAAAAGCCCGCAAAGCAGCCTCCACCAATCCCGAACCCTTTAAACAAGCCCGAGGTCAAGGTGAGACGAAAAATACCCGGGAACAGACGGATCAGGATATAGAAAAGTTTAACATGCTGGTTGTGGCCGACAGTGAAAGCAGCCAAAAGACCAAATATCAGCGTCAGAGCCGGGGTAAGGTGCAGAACATACACGCGCCGGTGAATCCTGAACCCATGTTTGTTCTCACCTATTACGAACGGGCATACGAGGTCAACCGGCCGGTATATTACTCGGAAGTTTTGGACAGGGCCAATAGTGAGATGAACCTTACCTGGGTACTGAAAGCGACCAACAACGAAGCTCCCCTGAATGAACTGCAGATACAGACCCATTTTCGATCCATCGATAATTATTCCAAGAGGCTTGAGAGCGACTCTTCGAACGCATCTCTCTATTTTGGGAGAGCCATGGATTTTATGCTTGTGCAGGATTATGAAAATGCGCTGAAGGACCTGGACAGAGTAATCTCGTTGAGACCCGACATGCTGCTTGCTCATTTTGGTCGTGCGGTGGTGCGTTCGAAGCAAATTGAGTATGACCGTTTGCAGAATGATCCCAGCACTGTGGGCAGCAGTGAGGGTATCAATTTGCCCGAATTGAGCAATATTGCCGGTAAACCCCGACTACCCGAGATATCTACCCGGTCGATAGACTACGAAGAGATACTGAAGGAATATGAAACAATCCTCCGTATCAATCCCAATTTCATTTACGCCTATTATAATCGGGCCGAGATCTTAAGCCTGGAGAAAGATTACCGCGCAGCCATTGCAGATTACTCGAAAGCGATTGAGCTGGAACCCCAGTTTGCAGAAGCTTATTTCAACCGGGGTATCTCGCGCCTGGCCATCGGTGAAACCGCTTCGGGGCTCGATGATTTACGCAAAGCCGGTGAGCTTGGTATTGTGCAGTCATACAGCATTATCAAGAGAATGCAATGATAGGTTTGTCAGACCGTTAAATTTTACCTATATGGGATTTTGCATGTCGAATGAAAAACTCTTTCAACAAGGCAGGGTGCAATTTTCTTGTAGTTTTGCTGTTTCATCAACCACAAAATCACTACATTTGCAGTCACATTACGAAGAAGATTTACAAAGCACAAACAAAGCATGATAAAAATTACATTTCCCGACGCCTCTGTAAGGGAATTTGAAAAAGGAGTCACTGGATTAGAGATAGCACAAAGCATCAGTCAGCGGTTGGCACAGGAGGTGCTGGCCGTAAGTGTAAACGGTGAAACATGGGATCTCACGCGCCCCATTGAGGAGGATGCTGCTGTGAACCTGCTCAAGTGGGAAGATGAGGAAGGAAAACATGCCTACTGGCACTCTTCGGCGCACCTTATGGCCGAAGCTTTACAGGAACTTTATCCCGGCATCAAGTTTGGTATCGGACCGGCTATTGAAAATGGTTTCTATTACGATGTGGATCCGGGTGAAGGTGTCACCATCAAAGACAATGATTTTCCTGTAATCGAAAAGAAGATGATGGAACTGGTTGCTGCCCACGAGGAGATTCAACGGAAAAGCATCTCCAAAAGCGATGCCCTCGGCATGTTTGGAGCACGCAATGAACTATATAAGGTGGAGCTGATCAATGACCTGGAGGATGGCGCCATCACTACCTATACGCAGGGAGGTTTTACCGACTTATGTCGCGGACCTCATTTGCCCAATACCTCCTACATCAAAGCTGTGAAGGTGTTGTCTTCTGCAGGTGCTTACTGGCGGGGAGATGAGAAACGGCCCCAGCTGACAAGACTCTATGGCATTACTTTCCCGAAAAAGAAAATGCTCGATGAGTATCTGGCCATGCTCGAAGAGGCCAAAAAGAGGGACCACCGGAAAATAGGCAAGGAGCTCCAGCTGTTTCATTTCTCACAGACCGTGGGCGCAGGCCTACCATTGTGGTTGCCCAAGGGTACACAGTTGCGCCTCCGCCTCGAAGATTTCCTGAAGAAAATACAACGGGAGTTTGATTATGATCAGGTGATCACTCCACATATCGGTAACAAGCAGTTGTATGTGACCTCGGGCCATTATGCCAAATATGGCAAAGACTCTTTTCAGCCGATTCATACCCCCGAAGAAGGTGAGGAGTTTCTGCTTAAACCGATGAACTGTCCCCACCACTGTGAGATATATAAGGCTTTTCCCCGTTCCTATAAAGAATTGCCACTCCGGTTGGCCGAGTTTGGTACGGTTTATCGTTACGAGCAGAGTGGAGAGCTGCACGGACTGACCCGTGTGCGCGGCTTCACGCAGGACGATGCCCACATCTTCTGTACGCCCGATCAGGTGAAGGAGGAGTTCCTCAAGGTGATGGATATCATCTTTATCATCTTCAAAGCACTCGATTTTCAAAATTTCGAGGCACAGATATCGTTGCGTGATCCGGAAAACAGAGAGAAATATATCGGTAGCGACGAGAACTGGCAGAAAGCCGAAAGTGCAATTGTGGAGGCTTGCCGGGAAAAGGGACTGAAAGCAAAGGTCGTGCTGGGTGAAGCTGCCTTCTACGGACCAAAACTCGATTTTATGGTCAAGGATGCCCTGGGACGCCGCTGGCAGCTGGGAACCATCCAGGTGGATTACAACCTGCCCGAGCGTTTTGAGCTGGAGTATACCGGTGCCGACAACCAGAAGCATCGTCCGGTAATGATTCACAGGGCTCCCTTTGGATCCATGGAGCGTTTCGTAGCCGTCCTTATCGAACATACAGCCGGTAAATTTCCATTGTGGCTGGCGCCTACCCAGGCTGTGATTCTACCGGTCAGTGAAAAATTCAACGAGTATGCCCATCACATCGTGAAAGAATTAAAACGATTTGAAATCCGTGCCGAGGTGGATGACCGCAACGAAAAAGTGGGGCGTAAAATTCGAGACAACGAGCTGAAACGCATTCCTTACCTGCTGATTGTGGGTGAGAAAGAAGCAGAAAATGAAGAGGTTTCGGTAAGAAAACAGGGCGGAGAGGACCAGGGTTCCACAAAATTGATTACATTTGCAGAAACGATTGCACGGGAGGTGGATCAAATGATGAACCCCGCCATCCAGTCAAATTAAATATTTGTAAAACAAAGAATTCATAAAAAAACAACCAATTAAACAGCGAAAACATTAACATCACCGAATGAGAAAAGACTCAAAAGACCAGCACCGGATCAATGAACGTATCCGGGTTCCGGAAGTCCGGTTAGTAGGCGATAACGTGACCGAGGGTATTTATTCCATGAGAGAGGCATTGAAATTGGCCGAAGAACAGGAATTAGACCTTGTTGAAATTGCACCCACGGCAAAACCTCCTGTATGCAGGATCATCGATTACAAGAAATTTGTTTATCAGCAGAAGAAAAAACTGAAGGAACAAAAAGCAAAATCGGTCAAGGTGACAGTAAAAGAAATACGGTTTGGCCCGCAGACAGACGATCACGATTATAACTTTAAACTGAAACATGCAATGAACTTTCTGGGTGAAGGCTCAAAAGTGAAAGCGTATGTATTCTTCAGGGGTCGTTCCATCCTCTTTAAAGAACAGGGCGAAGTGTTGCTGCTGCGTTTTGCCAACGACCTGGAAGATTATGCAAAAGTGGAGCATATGCCCATCATGGAAGGAAAAAGAATGTCTATCATGCTGACGCCAAAAAAGGGAATTCCCGCTCCCAAAAAGGAGTCGAAGGAAGAGTAAACGCACCCCTCCTTCACAATGACTAAGAACAGGGCCGGTAAAGAAACATTTGACCGGCTTTTTTAATCGTTCCATTTCATCCTGCTCGGAGGAAAGATCGTTTCTCTCCGGTGCTGTGTACATCGTTCCGAAAATAAGATCCGCAAAAAATAAACTGTTAATGTTTTGATTGTTCGGATAAAATCATTACTTTTGCACGCTTTTTCTCCTTACCGCGGAGAAACGGATAAAATAATATTCACAAATTCGAAGACAGCAAAATGCCAAAAATGAAGACTAATTCCGGTGCCAAAAAGAGGTTTACCCTTACCGGAACAGGAAAAATCAAACGGAAACATGCGTACAAAAGTCACATCTTGACGAAGAAGACCAAAAAGCAGAAGAGAAATCTTACGCATATGGGCCTTGTTCACAAATCTGACCTAAACAGTATCAAGACACTGCTGGCAATGAAATAGTTCATGCCGGGAGGGTTTCCAGTAAAGAGATTTATTAACAGGATGTATGCTCTGAAGAGCTCTGCAAGACAGGGACGCTATCATTCAAAACAAGTAACATTATGCCAAGATCAGTCAATCATGTTGCCTCGCGCAACCGCAGAAAGAAAGTTCTGAAACTTACAAGAGGCTATATCGGTGCCCGCAAAAATGTGTGGACCGTAGCCAAGAACACGTGGGAGAAAGGTTTGACTTACGCCTATCGTGACCGCAAAAACAAAAAACGCAATTTCCGTGCACTCTGGATCCAGCGTATCAATGCTGCTGCCCGTGAAAACGGCATGTCCTATTCACGTTTGATGGGCGCACTGCATAAAAATGAAATTGAAATCAACCGCAAGGTGCTTGCCGACCTGGCAATGAACCATCCCGAAGCTTTCAAGGCAATCGTGGACAAGGTGAAGTGATATCCGCTTCCCGTGGATTGAGTATAGAAAGGAAGAATCTGAAGCAGGTTTTTCCTTTTTTTTGTTTATCTTTGTCAACAGCTACAGTAAAAAAAAGTCTATGATCACGAGAAATATTTGCAGAAGGTTGTGCATGACGCTTCTGTTTGTGTCTTTCCTGGCAGGTTGTACTGCAGGAGCGGAGAAGCGTTCGTCAGAACCAGTTACCTATTCCAACCCTTTGCCGGTTGCTTTTGGCGATCCGTTTATCCTCTCGGCTTCCGACGGAAAGTATTATATGTATGGTACCGGAGGAACAGAAAAAGGCTTTGTTGCCTACAGCTCAGATAATCTGGTGGACTGGCAGCCGGAAGGAGAAGTTTACTCGGGAAACCAACCGGGTTCGTGGACCGTAAAAAACTATTGGGCCCCGGAAGTGTATGAGATCAACGGAAAATATTATATGTTTTTCAGTGCCGACTGGAAGGTAAATCCTACCAATGAGCAGGAAAACTTCCGTCTTGGTGTGGCTGTGGCCGATAAGCCAACCGGCCCGTTTCTGGAGGTATCCGATAAACCGATATTCGATCCGGGCTATCCGATTATTGATGCGAACATCCTGCAATATAATGGAAAAACTTATCTTTACTATTCCCGCTGTTGTTACAAACATCCGGTTGAAAGCGAAGTGGCGCAATGGGCACGGGATAAGAGTCTTTTTAAGGAAATAGAAGAAAGCTGGGTATACGGGGTGGAGATCTCAGACGATTTCACTTCCGTAATCGGGGAGCCGGTGCTGCTGTTGCAGCCTCCCACAACGATGGACGATCCGCAGACAGAGTGGGAAAGTCGCTCCGTTACAGCCGGCGAGGTAAACCGCCGCTGGACGGAAGGTTCTTTTGCCTTCCCGTTCAATGATAAGATATACATCATGTATTCTGCCAATTTTTTTGGAGGCGAACATTATGCCGTGGGGTATGCAGTTTCCAATAATCCGCTGGGCCCTTTTGTGAAAGCATCCAATAATCCGGTGCTGGAAAAGAATACAGGCAGAGGTGGAGACGTGACCGGAACCGGTCATAACATGATTTTCCAGTCGAAGGATAAAAGTAAGATGTACTGTGTTTATCATGGGAGAACCTCAAAGACGGGTAACAAACGGGTTGTTTTTCTCGATGAGGCAAAAATCGATGAGCAGGGTCTGCTCACAATAGATGGACCCTCCACATCGAAAAAGAAATTGTGAAAGTACATCATGAGAACCTATCCGCTGGAAGAAAAGGTACGAATCGAAAAGGTAATCCATGCCTGTGCGTTGTGTTACGTGGGAATGGCCGATGAGAATGGCATCCCCTATGTGCTGCCAATGAACTTCGGATATGAAGACGAGATAATCTATCTCCATTCCGCACAGGAAGGACATTCAATTTCCATACTTGAAAATAATCCCAATGTCTGCATTACCTTCTGTACCCATCCGGAACTCATGTGGCAGGATGAAGATATGGCCTGCAGCTATCGGATGCGTGCCGACAGCGTGATTTGTAATGGCAAAGTAAACTTTGAAGAGGAATTTGATGAGAAAGTGAAAGCACTTGACATCATTATGCGACATTATTCCGACAGATCGTTCAGCTACTCGAATCCCTCCGTGAAGAATGTGAAAATATGGAAAGTGGCAGTAGAGGAAATCTCCGCAAGGGAATTTGGCGTACCCAGCAAGAATATCTTTCAATACAAAGATCGCACGATTTTTTAAATGATACCGTAAAACTTTCGTCCATACATTGTTGTTGTAATATGCGCATTGAATAATAGAATATTTGTTTCATAATTAAAAATCACACTGTAAAGATTACCCACAATGAGAATTCAGACGATACTGTTTTTAGCACTGATCGCATTCTTCAGTGTTTCTGCTTCCGAGCCGCAAAATAAAGAAAAGGTGAAACCGATTGAGTTGACCAAAACCACCTTTCTGGAGAAGGTGTTCAACTATGAAAATAATCCGGAAACCTGGAAGTACAAAGGAGACAAACCTGCCATCGTAGATTTCTATGCTACCTGGTGCGGACCCTGCAGAGTCACTTCCCCCATTTTATCAGATCTGGCTGCAGAATATGGAGAGGATATCTATGTCTACAAGATCGATGTGGACAAGGAACCCGAACTGGCGCGCATGTTCGGTGTACAAAGTATTCCCATGTTTCTTTTTATTCCGATGAACGAACAGCCACAGATGGCGATGGGTGCCCTGCCAAAAAAATCTTTCAAGGAGGCTATCGATACTTTTCTACTGAAAAAAGATAGTAAAACCGAGCTCTGAAGAGAGATGATCACAAGTCTGCAAAATCCGGCCATAAAGAATATTATTAAGCTTTCGAAAAGCAATGAGAGGAGGGAACAGCAGCTCTTCGTAACTGAAGGTGCCCGTGAACTCTCCCTGGCTTTACAGAGTGGTTATCGCGTGAAGGCTGTTTATCTTTGTAGGGAAATGTTCGACAAGACGAAATATCCCAATGTGTTGGATCCGATTCCCGAAGAGATGCTCTTTTCAGTATCTCCAGGGGTATTCGCAAAGATAGCCTATCGGGAAAACTCCGATGGAATTGTCGCATTGCTGAAACCCAAGTCGCACGATCTGAAAGATATCCGACTTACTAAAAATCCTTTTCTTATATTGCTTGAGTCTGTGGAGAAGCCGGGCAACCTGGGTGCCGTACTGCGTACCGCCGATGCGGCTGCAGCAGATGCCGTGATTGTCTGCGATCCACAAACCGACCTGTACAATCCCAACGTGATCCGTTCCGGCGTGGGGGGACTTTTCACCGTGCAGACGGCTGTATGTACTTCTGAGGAGGCATTGACCTGGTTGCATGAACACGGGATTACTGTGTATGCCGCAGAGTTGCAGGCTGCAGAGTTTTACCAAAATGTTGATTTTACCATACCCTCCGCCATTGTCATGGGTACCGAAGCAGATGGGTTAACCGGTTTCTGGCTGAAAAACGCGACAAAGCGAATCAAGATTCCTATGCGCGGAAAAATCGATTCGCTCAATGTCTCGGTCTCTACAGCCATTCTTACTTTTGAAGCAATGCGGCAGCGTGGGTTCTGATTCTGTTTCCTCCATCCCGGAATTTCTGCTTTGATGACAGCCATCCGATGGGGTGAACCGTTAATCCATTTTTTTATATATCCTTACATTAGTGGGCACTTTAAATTAAAAAACGATCTTTGAAATTATTGTATATCGCATAGTTAGGCATCTTTTTTGAGCGTGACGATTTGAATTGAAAACTTGTTTTTAGCTTTGCCCAAAAGCAAGAAACAATGAATCAAG
>JAJFTO010000004.1 GCA_021372865.1 Porphyromonadaceae bacterium | reverse complement strand
GACTTTAAAGTAGACAAAACCGGTATTATTCACACCTCTATTGGAAAAGTATCTTTTACGCCCGAACAGATTCGAGACAACGCAAAAGAATTTATTCAAACGTTGATCAAATTAAAACCGACAGCGGCAAAAGGTACCTATGTCAGGAGTATTTTCCTTTCCAGCACGATGAGTCCCGGCATCAAAGTGGACCCCAAATCGGCAGAAGAATCCAATTAACAAAAAAGATCTATGAAGAAGGAAAATAAACAACTGATTATAGAACAAATAGCAACGAATCTTCAGGAGTATGAAAATTTCTATCTTGCTGATCTCGCCACATTGAACGCGGTGAAGACCAGCAATTTACGAAGAGAATGCTCCAAGCAGGATATCAAGCTGGTAGTGGTAAAAAACACCTTGTTGCAAAAAGCATTCGAGTCGCTCGACAAGAACTACGAAGAGCTGTATCCCATATTAAAAGGGAACACGGCCATCATGTTCTCTAATGTGGCGAATGCTCCTGCCAAGCTCATTGATAAGTTCAAAGCAGACAAAGTACCTGCCTTCAAGGGCGCGTATGTGCAAGAGAGTTTCTTCATCGGCCCCAAGGCTTTGCAGGATCTCGTGAACATCAAGAGCAAGACAGAGCTTATTGGAGATGTGATCGCACTGTTGCAGTCACCTGCAAAGAATGTGATTTCGGCTCTCCAATCCGGCGGAACAATTCTCCATGGAGTATTGAAAACGTTGTCGGAAAAAGAAAATTAATGTGTATACAACAAACAGAATTAGTAATCAATTTAAACAAATACAAAAATGGCAGACTTAAAAAAATTTGCAGAAGAATTAGTTAACTTAACAGTGAAAGAAGTTAACGAACTGGCTGAAATTTTAAAAACGGAATATGGTATTGAGCCGGCTGCAGCAGCAGTGGCAGTAGCCGCCGGACCTGCAGCTGCAGAGGCAGCAGTGGAAGAGCAAACCGCATTCGACGTGATCCTGAAGAGTGCCGGAGCAGCCAAGCTGGCTGTAGTAAAGGCAGTGAAAGAACTTACAGGACTCGGCTTGAAAGAAGCCAAGGACTTAGTAGATGGAGCTCCCAGCGAATTGAAAAAAGGTATAACAAAAGACGAAGCAGAAGCTTTGAAAAAACAACTTGAAGAGGCTGGAGCAGAAGTTGAACTTAAATAACATTTACCTAAATTAGGTTAATATGGTTAGGAATCTTCTACTGGAAGATTCTTAACCTTTTGTGTCAATATATATTAGGTTCCAAAACTCATTTCCATGTCTTCAAATAACGCCAACCAAAGAATAAACTTTGCGTCGATTAATAATCCGCTCGATTTTCCAGATTTTCTGGAAGTACAGTTGAAATCGTTTCAGGATTTTATTCAACTTGACGCACCTCCCGAAAGTAGAAAAAATGAAGGATTGTACAAGGTTTTTACGGAGAACTTCCCCATTGCGGACACCCGTAATAATTTCGTCCTTGAATTTTTGGATTACTACGTAGATCCTCCCCGTTATAGCATCGAGGAATGTGTAGACAGAGGACTTACCTACAGCGTTCCGCTCAAGGCGAAGCTCTACCTTTATTGCACAGATCCCGACCACGAAGACTTTACGCCAGTCATTCAGGATGTGTACCTGGGTACCATTCCCTATATGACCGAAAAAGGAACATTTGTGATCAACGGAGCAGAGCGCGTAATTGTGTCACAGTTACACCGCTCTCCTGGTGTCTTTTTTGGACAGAGCATGCATGCCAATGGCACCGTGCTTTATTCTGCCCGCATCATTCCTTTTAAAGGATCGTGGATTGAGTTCGCAACCGATATCAACAGTGTGATGTATGCGTACATCGACCGTAAAAAGAAATTACCTGTTACCACGTTGCTGCGTGCCATTGGTTTCGAGAGCGATAAAGACATTCTCGAAATTTTTGACCTGGCTGAAGAGGTGAAGGTGAACAAAAGTAACCTCAAGAAAGTGATTGGGCGCAAGCTCGCTGCCCGTGTACTGAAATCATGGATGGAAGATTTCGTGGACGAAGACACCGGAGAGGTTACCTCCATCGAAAGAAATGAAGTGATTATTGAGCGGGAGACCATACTCGAAGCAGAGCACATGGACGAAATCATCGAATCAGGTGTCGCATCCATCCTGCTTCACAAAGAGACGGCCAATACATCCGACTACTCCATCATATACAACACCCTGCAGAAGGATCCGAGCAACTCGGAAATCGACGCCATTCGCCATATCTATCGTCAGCTGCGCAGTGCTGAGCCTGCCGATGACTCCAGTGCACGTGAGGTCATCAACAACCTCTTCTTCTCTGAAAAGAGATACGACCTGGGCGATGTAGGACGTTACAGAATCAACAAAAAACTCAATCTCGATATCGATGTCAATGTGCGGGTACTGACAAAGGAAGACATCATTGAGATCATCAAGTACCTTATCGAGCTCATCAACTCCAAGGCAGTGGTGGACGACATCGACCATCTCAGCAACAGGCGTGTGCGTACGGTAGGAGAACAATTATATACACAGTTCGGTGTGGGTTTGAACCGCATGGCACGCATCATCCGTGAGCGGATGAACGTGCGCGACAATGAAGTCTTCACACCCATCGACCTGATTAACGCGAAAACCATCTCCTCGGTGATCAACACCTTCTTTGGCACCAATGCGCTTTCGCAGTTTATGGATCAGACAAACCCTCTGGCTGAAATCACCCACAAACGGCGCCTCTCAGCTCTCGGGCCTGGCGGTCTTTCAAGAGAACGTGCCGGCTTTGAAGTACGCGACGTACACTACACACACTACGGACGCCTCTGCCCCATTGAAACCCCTGAAGGTCCCAACATCGGACTGATTTCCTCGCTTTGTGTATATGCGAAGATAAACGACCTGGGATTCATTGAAACTCCTTACCGCAAGGCGGAGAACGGAGTGGTGAACATCAAGAACGAAGAAGTCATATACCTTGCAGCAGAAGAGGAAGAGAATAAACTCATCGCACAGGGCAATGCCCCGCTCGATGAAAACGGACACTTTATAAACCCACGTGTGAAAGCACGTCAGGATGCCGACTATCCGGTGATTGCTCCGGAAGAAGTGGAACTTATGGACGTGTCACCCATGCAGATTGCTTCCATTGCTGCTTCACTGATTCCCTTCCTGGAACATGATGATGCCAACCGTGCCCTGATGGGATCGAACATGATGCGGCAAGCGGTGCCATTGATGCGAACCGAATCGCCCATCGTCGGTACCGGCATTGAAGCACAGCTTATCCAGGATTCCCGCTCCCAGGTCATGGCTGAGGGCGACGGAGAGATTACCTATGTGGATGCTACCACAATTAAAATTAAATACAACCGATCTGAAGAAGAGGAATTTACCAGTTTCGATGATGCAGAAAAGACTTACATCATTCCTAAATTCCGTAAGACCAACCAAAACACCACAATTGACCTGCGTCCCATATGCAAGGTCGGGCAAAAGGTGAAAGTTGGTGAAATCCTTACTGAAGGATATGCCACCCAGGATGGTGAGCTTGCACTGGGTAAGAACCTGAAAGTGGCGTTCATGCCCTGGAAGGGTTATAACTTCGAAGATGCCATCGTGTTGAACGAGCGGATGGTGAGTGATGATGTTTTCACTTCCGTGCACATGGAAGAGTTTTCACTGGAAGTACGTGAAACCAAACGCGGTCTGGAAGAACTTACCTCGGACATTCCCAATGTAAGCGAAGAAGCAACCAAGGATCTCGATGAAAAAGGAATTGTGCGTGTGGGAGCCCGCATCAAACCGGGAGATATCCTCATCGGCAAGATCACTCCCAAGGGAGAGTCGGATCCCTCGCCCGAGGAAAAACTGCTCCGCGCCATCTTCGGTGATAAGGCCGGCGATGTGAAGGATGCTTCATTGAAAGCTTCACCCTCACTCAAAGGAGTTGTCGTACATACCAATCTCTTCTCTAAAGCATCCAAAAAGGGAAAGACAAAACTTTCGAGCAAGGCTCTTCTTCCAAAACTGGACGAAGAGTATGAACTCAAAATGGAAGAACTGAAAAAGGTGCTGATCGATAAGCTGCTGATGCTGACCGATGGTAAAACATCGGCAGGTGTGAAAGACTACACCAACATGGACATCGTGCCCAAGGGAGCGAAGTTCACGCAAAAGGTGCTCAGTGACATCGATTTCCAGGCCGTTCAGTTAAACAAGTGGACCACAGACATCCACAAGAACGAACTCATCCGCGCCACGGTAATTAATTACCTGCGCCGCCACAAGGAACTGGATGCCGAGTTGAAACGCAAACGTTTCGATTTCACCATTGGCGATGAGCTTCCTTCGGGCATCATGCAGATTGCGAAGGTATATATAGCCAAGAAACGCAAAATCCAGGTGGGCGACAAAATGGCAGGACGTCACGGAAACAAGGGTATTGTTTCCCGTATTGTCCGTCAGGAAGACATGCCTTTCCTTGCAGACGGAACGCCGGTCGACATTGTCCTGAACCCGCTGGGTGTACCTTCCCGTATGAACTTGGGACAGATCTTTGAGACCGTACTGGGATGGGCAGGAAAAGAACTCGGTTTGAAGTTCGCTACTCCCATATTCGACGGCGCCTCTCTTGACGATCTCAACGAATGGACCGATAAAGCAAAAGTACCGGCTTACGGCAAATCGTACCTCTATGACGGAGGCACAGGCGAACGTTTCGACCAGCCGGCAACGGTAGGTATCATCTATATGCTCAAGCTCGGCCACATGGTGGAAGACAAGATGCATGCACGTTCCATCGGGCCTTACTCGCTCATCACACAACAGCCGTTGGGTGGTAAGGCACAGTTTGGTGGACAGCGATTCGGAGAAATGGAGGTCTGGGCACTCGAAGCATTCGGCGCATCCCATATCCTGCAGGAGATCCTTACCGTGAAGTCCGACGACGTGGTAGGCCGTTCCAAAGCATACGAATCCATCGTGAAAGGGGAACCCATGCCACCGGCAGGAATACCTGAATCGTTGAACGTGCTGCTTCACGAACTGAAAGGATTGGGACTCAACATCAGTCTCGACTAAATTGATTTGTTGATTTGTAGATTTGCTGATGTATAATTTTTCAATCATCATATCATCGAATCATCTCATTAGTCTTATTTGCACATTAAACATAACAACTCTTTATACAGATTATATATATGGCATTTAGAAAAGACAACAAAATAAAGAGTAGCTTTTCAAAAATTACAATTGGGCTGGCATCGCCGGAACAAATTCTGGAAAACTCTTTCGGTGAAGTGTTGAAACCCGAAACCATCAACTACCGCACCTACAAGCCTGAGCGTGACGGTTTGTTCTGTGAACGTATTTTCGGGCCGGTCAAAGACTACGAATGTCATTGCGGAAAATACAAACGTATTCGCTACAAAGGCATTGTATGTGACCGCTGTGGTGTGGAAGTGACCGAAAAGAAAGTACGCCGCGAACGTACCGGCCACATTCATCTGGTTGTCCCCGTAGCCCATATCTGGTATTTCAGGTCGTTGCCCAACAAAATTGGTTATCTTCTGGGGATTCCTACCAAGAAACTGGATACAATCATCTATTATGAACGCTATGTTGTGATACAGGCAGGCATCCTTGAAGAAAAGGTTGTCGAAAAAGACCTGCTCACCGAAGAAGAATATCTGGATCTGCTGGAAACATTGCCCAAGGAAAACCAGATGCTCGAAGACAGTGATCCAAACAAGTTTATCGCCAAAATGGGTGCTGAGGCCATCCTCGACCTACTCGAGAGGTTGAATCTCGACAAGCTGGCCAACCAGCTACGTCACCGAGCCAGCACCGATTCTTCACAACAACGCAAGAACGAAGCGCTCAAGCAGCTGCAGGTGGTGGAAGCTTTCCGAGGATCAAAGAACATCAACAAGCCGGAATGGATGATCATGAAAGTGATCCCGGTGATCCCGCCCGACCTGAGGCCGCTGGTACCCCTGGATGGAGGCCGTTTTGCCACATCCGACCTGAACGACCTTTACCGTCGTGTGATCATCCGCAACAACCGGTTGAAACGACTGATCGACATCAAAGCACCTGATGTGATTCTGCGCAACGAGAAACGTATGCTGCAGGAGGCTGTGGATTCACTGTTCGACAATTCTCGCAAGTCGAGTGCCATCAAGACCGAATCAAACCGTCCGCTGAAATCACTCTCCGACAGCCTGAAGGGGAAACAGGGACGTTTCCGCCAGAACCTGCTTGGTAAACGTGTGGACTACTCGGCACGTTCCGTAATCGTGGTCGGTCCCGAGCTGAAGATGCACGAATGTGGCCTTCCCAAGGATATGGCCGCTGAACTCTATAAACCGTTCATCATCCGTAAACTCATTGAACGAGGGATTGTGAAAACGGTAAAGTCTGCCAAGAAGATTGTGGACCGCAAGGAACCGGTGGTATATGATATCCTGGAGTATGTGATGAAAGGACATCCCGTACTGCTGAACCGTGCACCTACCCTGCACCGTCTGGGAATCCAGGCATTCCAGCCCAAGCTGATCGAAGGCAAGGCCATTCAGTTGCACCCGTTGGCATGTACGGCATTCAATGCCGACTTCGACGGTGACCAGATGGCTGTCCATCTGCCGTTGGGTAACGAAGCCGTCCTGGAGGCACAGCTGCTGATGCTTGCCTCACACAACATCCTCAACCCCGCCAATGGTGCCCCCATCACCGTTCCCTCACAAGACATGGTACTCGGATTGTATTACATCACAAAAATACGTCCGGAAGCAAAAGGTGAAGGAATGACCTTCTACGGTGAAGAGGAAGCCATCATTGCCTATAATGAAGGAGCTGTAGATATCCATGCCCTGGTAAAAGTGATTGTGGATGACATCGACGAGGAGGGAAATCCCATCCGCAAGATGCATGAAACCACTGTAGGTCGCGTCATTACCAATGAAGCCATCCCCAAGGAAGTAGGATACATTAACGAACTCCTTTCAAAGAAGTCGTTGCGCGACATCATTGGCAAGGTAATCAAAACCTGTGGAGTGGCCCGCACGGCACAATATCTCGACGACATCAAGGATCTGGGCTACACCATGGCTTTCAAGGGAGGACTCTCGTTCAATCTTGAAGATGTAATCATTCCGGAAGAGAAAGAAAAGCTCATCCAGGAAGGATATGCTGAAGTGGAACAGATCATGGAAAATTATAACATGGGTTTCATCACCTATAACGAACGTTACAACCAGATCATCGACACCTGGACACACATCAACTCCAAGTTATCGAATATTCTGATGAAACAGCTTTCAGAAGATGACCAGGGATTCAATTCGGTATACATGATGCTTGACTCCGGTGCCCGTGGTTCCCGCGAACAGATCCGTCAGCTTTCGGGTATGCGCGGACTGATGGCCAAACCGCAAAAGAGTGGTGCCGAGGGGGCTCAGATTATTGAGAATCCTATTCTTGCGAACTTCAAGGAAGGGCTTTCGGTGTTGGAGTATTTTATCTCTACCCACGGTGCCCGCAAGGGTCTTGCCGATACGGCCCTGAAAACGGCAGACGCTGGATATCTGACCCGTCGTCTGGTGGATGTGTCACAGGATGTGATCATCAACGAGGAAGACTGCGGCACATTGCGCGGACTTGTGGCTACGGCCATCAGGAACAACGACGAGGTGATCGCTTCGCTATACGAACGCATTCTGGGTCGAGTTTCAGTGCACGA
This sequence comes from Porphyromonadaceae bacterium, assembly GCA_021372865.1. Classification (GTDB taxonomy): domain Bacteria; phylum Bacteroidota; class Bacteroidia; order Bacteroidales; family Dysgonomonadaceae; genus Proteiniphilum. The sequence continues at coordinate 262,433 of JAJFTO010000004.1, read as the reverse complement.
CGTACAACATCCCAGCACGGGTGAAATCCTCGTAAACTCCGGAGAAGAAATCACCGAAGATATCGCACGTAAGATTGACGAATCGCCCATTGAACGTGTCGAGATCCGTTCGGTACTTACCTGTGAATCGCATCACGGGGTATGTGCGAAGTGTTATGGCAGAAACCTGGCCACCGGTCGAATGGTACAAAAGGGTGAAGCCGTGGGTGTGATCGCCGCTCAATCGATCGGGGAACCTGGAACACAGCTTACACTGCGTACATTCCACGTGGGAGGTATCGCCTCCAACATCGCAGCAGAAAATAGCATTGTGACAAAATACGACGGTATCGTGGAGTTCGATGAACTACGCTACGTAGAAACAACCGATGCCGAAGGAAAGCCCTACAAGGTGGTTGTAAGCCGTCTTGTAGAAATGCACATCATTGACATCAACACGAAAATCGTGTTGGTATCCCACAACATCCCCTACGGGTCCAAGCTCTATTTCAGCGAAGGAGACAAGGTGCAGAAGGGCGACCTCATTTGCGAATGGGATCCTTTCAATGCGGTGATTGTGTCTGAAGCAACCGGAAAAATCCGTTTCGAGAACTTCACTGAAAACATGACCTACAAGGTGGAATCGGATGAACAGACCGGCCTGAAGGAAAAGGTGATTATCGAATCGCGTGATAAGACCAAAGCGCCATCGGCACACATTGTGAATGAAAACGACGACATCCTGCGTACCTATACGCTCCCGTTGGGCTCACACATTGTGAAAAACGAGAACGATGACATCAGGGCCGGAGATACACTGGTGAAGATCCCGCGTGCTGTAGGTAAGGCAGGTGATATCACGGGAGGTCTTCCACGTGTGACTGAATTGTTTGAAGCCCGTAATCCTTCGAATCCGGCTGTAGTTGCCGAAATCGACGGAGAAGTATCCTATGGTAAAATCAAACGGGGTAACCAGGAAATAACCATCACCTCCAAAACAGGAGAAACCAAGAAGTACATGGTTCCGCTGTCCAAGCAGATACTGGTGCAGGAGAACGACTACATCCGTGCCGGCATGCATCTCTCCGACGGTGCCACCACACCCTCCGATATTCTGGCAATCATGGGACCGACCGCTGTGCAGGAATACATTGTAAATGAAGTACAGGATGTATACCGTCTTCAGGGCGTGAAGATCAACGACAAGCACTTCGAGGTGATTGTTCGTCAGATGATGCGCAAGGTGGAAGTGGTGGATCCGGGTGACACCCATTTCCTCGAGCAGCAGCTGGTCGACAAGCACGAGATGATGGAAGAAAACGACCGCATCTGGGGTAAGAAGGTGATCATGGACGCCGGCGACTCGCAGGTATTTGAACCGGGACAGATTGTGACCGTGCGCAAACTGCGCGACGAAAACAGCTCGCTGAAGCGACGCGACCTGAAAACGGTGGAAGCACGCGACGCCATTCCCGCAACAGCCAACCAGGTTTTGCAGGGAATCACCCGCGCAGCACTTCAGACCACCAGTTTCATGTCGGCTGCTTCGTTCCAGGAAACGACCAAGGTACTGAACGATGCTGCCATCAACGGAAAGACCGACACACTGGATGGACTGAAAGAGAATGTGATCTGCGGACACCTGATTCCAGCCGGTACAGGCCAGCGAGAGTTCGACAAACTCGTGGTCGGTTCACGTGACGACTTTGAGAAACTGAACGCCAACAAACGTAGCAACCTGTTCCAGGAAGCAACGGTGGACGAATAACTTTCATACACACAATATAAAACCCGCGTCGGCAATAGTCTGGTGCGGGTTTTTTTATTGCTCTATTATTCACAATAAAACAAAAAACTACTTTAGATATTCATGATAAAACAAAATATAACTTTAGATATTCATGATAAAACAAAGTACAACTTTAGATATTCATATAAAATCCATATCTTTGTAGTGTTAAATGCAAATATTCACGCAAAATGAAGATTTATGTTATCAAGAATAATAACTCTACGGGATGTTGAAAACGACAGTATTTTCCTTTGGGGTGCACGGCAAACTGGAAAAAGCACCTTACTTACAATACAATTTCCTGACAATCGATATATCGATTTGTTCAAATCGGATGAATTCGAGCGCTACAACCGTCGGCCCTCGCTATTACGCCAAGAACTAAGTTTATTCCCCGAAAACGAATTGATTATTATCGACGAAATACAAAAGATTCCGGCATTACTCGATGAAGTACATTGGCTCATAAGCAATCGTAACCTTCGTTTCATTCTGAGCGGCTCCAGTGCGCGCAAGTTGCGAAGAAACGGTGCAAACCTGCTTGGAGGCAGAGCTATCCGAAAGCATCTCTATCCATTAGTGAGCGCTGAGATTCCTGATTTTGACCTCACGAAAGCATGTAACAACGGAATGCTGCCTCGACATTATCTTGTAGAGGACGCAGGTAAACGTCTACAAGCGTATGTAGGCGATTACCTGCAACAAGAAATCAAAGCCGAAGCGCTTACCCGTAACCTCAACACTTTTTCCCGGTTTATGGAAGTAGCTGCTCTTAGTAATGGCGAGATTGTAAATTACAACAACATTGCCACGGAATGCGGTATCAGTGCACCCACAGTGAAGGAATATTTCTCCATTCTGGAAGAGACACTCATCGGATACATGATTCCGGCATTTACCCAAAAAGTAAAACGCAGGGTGATCCAGTCCCCCAGGTTTTATTATTTCGATGTGGGTATCGCCAATTTTCTTCTCAAAAGAATTAGGTTAAATCAGGGGTCGCCGGAGTTTGGGCACGCTTTCGAACACTTTATCTTACAGGAAATCATTGCCTACATCGGGTATTTCAAGCCGTTTTTAAATTTATCCTATTGGCGTACTACATCGGGTTACGAAGTAGACGCCATCATAGGAAATGCCGACACAGCAATCGAAATTAAATCTTCGAATGAAGTGCAATCGCATCATACGAAAGGATTAAAAGCATTCTCCGAGGAATTTCCCGATGCACGGCTTATCCTCGTTTCATTGGATAAATACCCGCGACAGTTAAATAATGTGGAAATCTATCCTGCCACACAATTCCTTTCAAAAATGTGGAAGGGCGATTTCTTTTGATATTCTACTAGATAATGTCGACGAAACAAGAGCAAGGGAAATGAGGTAAAAGTATGAAATTTATTGTCCGGTCGATTTTTTCAGGTAGTCGTAAATTGCCTGCTGTGCGCGTATGTGAGGTTCATCGGGGGCAGTCAGTTCTCGTTTAAACAGGTTGTTCAGGTTTTCATCTACCCACACCGCACTCTGGTTGTCGGCTAGCTGGATATTGAGGATGTCGATGATCTGCCGTTTCAGCGATTCAGAGTAGACCGGAAAAGCGACTTCAATGCGGCGGTGCAGATTGCGCTCCATCCAGTCGGCAGAAGTCAGGTAGATACTTTCTTCACCCCCGTGGAAGAAATACCATACCCTGGCATGTTCCAGATAAGCATCCACAATACGGGTCACCGTGATATTTTTGCTGAAAGGCTGGTTGGGGATAAGGCAGCAGATACCCCGGATAATCAGGTCGATCTTTACACCCGCCTCGCTGGCTCTATAAAGCGCATTGATCATTCCTCTGTCTTCAAGGCTGTTCATTTTCAGAATAATCCGACCGATACCTCCCTCCTTCACATGAGAAATCTCCTGCTCGATCATCCGGTAAATCTCAGGAAGCATATTAAACTGGGTTACCAGCAGATGTTTAAAATCGTACGTATGAGGCTTTCCTTCGAGCACACGAAAGACCTCGTCGATATCTTTAATAATCTCCTTGTTCGATGTCAGCAGGCCTTTGTCGGAATAGATGCGGGCTGTTTTTTCGTTGAAGTTACCAGTACCCAAATAGGCATATCCTTTTAAAGGATCGTCAGGGTTGTTGCTGCGTTTACGAACATAAGCCAGCTTGGCATGCACCTTCAGTCCGGGCAGGCTATAGATGATCTTCACACCTGCCTGCTGCATCAGTTCAGAGGAAAGGTAATTGTTCTCTTCATCGAAGCGGGCTTTGAGCTCCACAAACACGGTCACTTTCTTGCCATTCTTTGCAGCACTGATCAGGCTGTTGATCACGGCCGAGTTCTCGGCCACCCGGTATTGTGTCACTTTTATTTCAATCACCTTCGGGTCGAATGCAGCCTGCATCAAGAAACGAAGCAAGTAGTCGAACGACTGGTAAGGGAAATGCAGAAGTACATCCTGTTTCCTCAGTACACGCAGGATGGAAGTATTCGTCTCCAGCTCCGGCACGCGCAGCGGCTGGGGTAATTTTTGTTTCAATGAATCGCCCACCGGATTGGGCAGACTGGCCAGGTCCGCCAGGTTCAGATAACGTCCTGAAGGCAGAAGCTCTTCCTCTTCAATCTCGTACGCTTCGCTCAGATAACGCAAAAAATAATCGGGCATATCCTTGTCGTACTGAAACCTTGTCACTGCACCAATCTTGCGCTTCCTCACCTTGCGCAGTATTTTCTCGGCAATATCTTTCTGATCCTCATCTTCCAGTGAAAAGTCGGCATCGCGCGATATCTTGATACTGAAGCAACCCTCAATCTCATAACCCGGAAAAACACTCTGCATGTTCGCCTTGATCACATCGTCGATAAACATGATATAATTATTGCTTCCGTTGGCGGGTAGCTCAATGAAGCGGGGTATCTTCGTGTAGGGTATCTTCATGATGACATATGTATAGTTCAGGCCATCAGCATCTTTCTTTTTTCTCTTTTTCAGCAAGTTGATTACCTGATATATACGGCCATCCTGAATAAATGAGTGGATATCATCCTTCATGATAATCATCGGCTGCAGATAAGGAAATACCTCTTCATTGAAATATTTCTCCACGTAGGCACGGTGAAAAGGTTCCACCTTTTCAGTCTGATACAACACAATACCGTTCCGCTTGAGTTCAGGCAGGATCATGTTGTTGAATATCGCATAATATTCTTTCTCCTGGACAGTTACTTCACTGTTGATCTGTACGATGGTCCTCATTGCCTCCTCTACCGACTCCTCCCGCTTGATACTCTCCAGCAGGGAGCTGTGGTAGCCCGACACACGAATCTTGTAGAACTCCTCCAGATTGGAAGAATAAATAGAGAGGAACTTGATTCGCTCATAGATGGGTAGCCGCTCGTCTTTCGCCTCCAGAAGTACCCGGTAGTTAAAAGAGAGCCAGCTGATATCACGTTTGAAATAAGAATATTGGTTATTTTCCATTGATAGCGGTTTAGAAACTCTTTAAACTCCAAAAATACAAAGTTTGTTCGAATAAAAAATCTTTTGGGGTTTCGAGTTTATGGCGCCGGGAAATATTGTCAATCCGGACGAAGAATTGAGGAGGTTTGTTTCCCTAAAATAAATTATCTTTGCCGTAAACAGAACAGGAAAGATGAAAAAAATCGGGTTACTGTCCGACACGCACGGGTACTGGGACGAGAAATTTGAAACCTATTTATCGTCCTGCGACGAAATATGGCATGCCGGCGACATCGGCTCGCTGGAGCTTGCCGGTCGTTTTGAAGCACTGGGATCTTTTCGTGCCGTGTATGGTAATATCGACGACTACAAAACCCGCGTCGCCTACCCGCAAACGCAACATTTCACCCTCGAAAACGTAGAGGTACTGATGACACATATCGGCGGCTACCCGGGTCGCTATGACCCTTCCATCCGTGCACAGCTGTTTGCCCGTCCTCCTAAACTTTTTATTTCAGGCCACTCGCATATACTGAAGGTGATGTGCGACAAAAAACTGGAGTGTCTACATATGAATCCGGGCGCTGCAGGGAAATACGGCTTTCACCGTGTGCGTACGCTGCTCCGCTTCGTACTGGATGAAGGCGACATCAAGGATCTGGAAGTGATAGAGATAGGCAAGCAGGGGTAAATTAAAATAAAATAGAAATATTTCATATATATTTTGTTATATTCACTTTTTTGGGTCACTTTCCCCCAAATAAAAAATTATGGACCCTGCGTTCAGTTCTATTTTGCATTTGTGGTTTGCCTTCATATCTATTGTGCCCGCTTCATGCTACAAACCGCAATCGGAAGCTGTCAGTTTATTGACCGCTACCGAACAATTGGCAGATGTCTATAATCGACTGATGCAGTTGAAATTGTTTATTATTTTATTAATATCATTATACCTACTTGCCAGTCTCTTTTCCATATTACTTCTCAAACGTCTTGTGATACAAAAAAACAGAATAATCAGTTTGAACAACGCAATGCAAACCTTAAATAAAACAGCCATGGATTTACAGATGAGTCATGAAGAAGCTTGTAATCGGAAAGAACAGCTCCGGGAGACTTTACTGTGGAAATTTAATGTATTACATAAATCGGTCTTACTCAAATCGGAACTGTAGAAAATTGAGAGATTGGACTCTAAAAGAACAATTGCAAAATTTGAAGAAATTGTGTACGGTAAAAAGGGACAATCTCAATGGGCCATGTTGGAGGATACTATAGATCAGTTATATCCCGGCATTCCATTATTAATACGAACACGTTATTGCCAATTTACAGAAACCGAATTCAAAGTGTGTCTCTTATCCTGCGCAGGGTTACCCTGTAAGGAGATTGCTCTGCTCATTGACCAGAGTGTATATACAGTAAACATGGCACGAACCCGTATCCGACAAAAAATGAACTTGAAAGAACTGGGTGCTGACTTTTCTCTTTTTCTGAAACAAAAGTATATCGAAAATATTGATCCTAGCAATTTAAAATCATAAATTTGTTATACATCACCTATATTCCTAATTTTCAAAGCACACATATTCAATATCTTAGAATAAACAGAAGGTTAAATCACTTATATGTCACTTACATCCTATTGGATGGTTTCATCTCATTTATTATGTTTGCTACATAATTTTATTAAAGACTCAATTGTGTTAGTCAGTATTTTCTCAATCTGTTATAAATGTTACCATAAAAATAGCGCTGTTGTATTGACCCAAAAGATATTAGACAAGCAGGAAAAGTTTCTTCACAGGTCGTTAATAATATTAAAATTAAAATGAAATAATTATAAGAAAAGTGAAAATTAAAATTTTATGTTCGTAGTGGCATTTGTCATATTTCCATCGGCTTCAAGTTTTAATGGTTATACAGCTCCATTAAATTAACAATTTATTATTATCTTGATTATTATGGACACAAAAAAAATATATTCTTTTTTTTTAGCTACTTTATTCCTGTTTATTACCTTATCCTGCAAAAAACAAAGAATCAGCTCAACGGAGGATTCGCTGGTAAACACATATCAAGAGTTAAAAGTGTTTATTGAAAAGCCCGACAGTTCACTCACTCAGAATGAACTTGTAAAAAGGAACAAGCTGTATAATCTGGTTTTAGAAAAAATCAGTATTCGGGATAACCAGTTTTATACTACTGCCAGCCCAAAAGACTTTATAGGTAATGGTCTCTCAAAATATTATCACGACATATTGGAAAAATCGATAAAAGAAACGAATCAGTGGGTAAAAGCAGAAGGTATAAATAATTTAGACTCGATGTATCAAATTTCAAAAGAAAGTGCCTTTTTTAGAAGAAATTAGGGTTAAAAAAACTTCTTAAGTAACGTTCGGGATAAAGAATACTAACTAAAAAATAATTCAAACCAGGTTGGATATCCATTAGAAAATATGTAAATAAAAATTTTTAAGGATATACATTCATTAGGCTGGGCTGCCGCATTTCATGATAAAGGGACAGGGTGTGAAAACAATCCTTCCCCGTCATATATCAGATTTATTAAGAATAATCATTTTATTAATAAGTCAGAAATAAAGAAACTGATCACCGCCTCTCGCGTAATTACTGCAAGGAAATCATCGGGGATGAAATCAATGTAATGCTCGCAGAAACCGGATTCAACTTTAAAAGGATGATGAACAAATGGAAATCATCTTTTTGGCTCTTTTTAGAAAAGATATTTTTGTTCCTGAGCAAACGACTTGACTCAACAAGGGATGGTATAATTTTACAAACCGAAGAAAATTGGCTTTTTAAGGCTCGACTAAATAGAAGAAAGAAAAAGGATCTGAATTAAGACAAACTATTTCAGATTAAAAAAACAGAGTGTTCTTTAAATGCAAACTACATTTAATATTCGCTATGGAACTAATGACAATTTATACAAGGCTGGATTGCTTTTGGAATTTTCGGATCCCAAGGGCTCTCCTGCCTACATGAAGCAAGGCGGCATCCTCATTCTTTCTATTCCCGTAAGCCGCCGACGTTTAAGAAGGTTAATATTAACTTGAGAATAATAAGAAAATAATTCAGTAACAAATTTAATATCTAATTTATAATGTTATGTTAATACATATTTTAAAAAACAACGCGATGAGAATCTTTACTCTTAGTATAGTCTTAATCAGCTTAGTTTCTTCAGGAATTTTTATGCAAAGCTGTACTAACGATGATGTAGAAGATAAACTTTATGCAGAATATCTGGATCTTGATGTGTACAAGAATACAAAATTCACTACATCCGAAATGGAAATAATAATGAAAGCCATGAAAAGAATAGGCAAACAATCTTTTTTTGATGGTGAAAAACTCGAAGTTTTGGATAAAAAGACGTTAAATCAATTAAATATTTCTGAAAGGCTATATAATTATATATATCCTGGTATGTATAAAGATAATAACTTTAAATCACCTCGTCTTAAGCTTAAATATGAAAGCGAATCTGCTCAGGAAGGTTTCATTACTACTGTAACAACCACGTATTCTCATGCAGAAACTGTAGAGATGTTTGCTTATGTTAACGCTATATTATTAAATACGTCCACATGGGCTACTGTATTAGGTAGTTTCGGAATACCTATTATCGCAGTTACTTACCTACAGAGTTTAAATTGGGCCAATCTACAAAGTAAATATGGCGATAGTACAAATGGATGCGAATTTACTATAATTCAAGTTTATGATCCAACTATCGGTTGCTCCACCGAAATATATCAATTAACGGTCAAATGAAAGACTGTAAACTAAACTGTGTCAAAGAATAAACCATTTTTTTTACTTTTACACAACAGTTTAGATTATGGAAGATTTTGATTACAAGTCATTTCAAGCCAAGGCGCTGGAGCAGCTAAAAGCCGGCAAGCCTCTTTTATTTAGGAAAAGACGGTGCATTTGCCCCGTTACTGGAGAACCTTCTGAATGCAGCATTGGAGGGTGAGATGGATGTCCACATGGATGAAGAGGAACGTTTAACCGGTAATCGTCGTAACGGCTATAACAGCAAGCAGGTTCAGACTTCCCTGGGTGAGGTTACTGTTCATACCCCTCGAGACAGGAATTCCTGGTTTGAACCGGAGTTTATCAAAAAGCGGGAACGTATATTGGCCGAAGGTGTAGCAGACCGTATTATTAGTTTGTATGCGTTAGGCAACAGTACGCGGGAGATCAGCGACTGGATGGAGGAGAACCTGGGTAATCGGGTTTCAGCCGATACCATCAGTGCCATTACCGACAGGGTACTGCCTGAACTTCAATCCTGGCGTACCCGTCCCCTTGATTCAGTTTATCCCATTGTATGGATGGATGCCATCCACTACAAGGTGATGGATGATAAAAACAGACCGGTTACCCGTGCCATTTACAATGTGCTCGGAGTCGACCGCAACGGGCATAAGGATCTGCTGGGAATGTATATTTCCAGGAGTGAAGGTGCCAATTTCTGGCTCTCGGTACTGACTGATTTACAAACTCGGGGAGTGCGGGATATTTTAATAGCCAGTGTGGATAATCTATCCGGTTTCTCTGATGCAATCAATAGTGTTTTCCCGGAAACGGTCGTTCAGAGCTGCATTGTTCATCAGATCCGCAACTCTCTTAAATATGTTGCCAGCAAGTACCAGAAGGCCTTCATGAAAGATCTAAAACCCGTTTACCAGGCTGTCAGCAAGGAACAGGCAGAAAATGAATTGGACAACCTGGAGTTGAACTGGGGTGAACAATATCCACTTGTGATTAAATCCTGGCGGAATAACTGGCATGAACTATCGGCCTATTTTCAGTATACTGACGCCATCCGGCGACTGATTTACACCACCAACACGGTGGAGGGATAACCATCGCCAGATTCGTAGGGTGACAAAAAACAAAGGGGTTTTCACGAATGACACGGCGTTGGAAAAACTGATTTATCTGGCCTACCGCAATATCCGCAAAAAATGGACCATGCCCTTGAAAGACTGGTATAGACAGCCCTGCAACTGGCAATTCTTTTTCCGGAAAGATTTAAACTTTTCGATTAAATTTTTGATAATAATGGCGATTCAATAATTTTCATTAGTTTTGTGATGACCAACTAAAACTCAGGTCTCAGCATTACCCATTAGAAAATGGCGTTGAATTAACAATAAAAATAAAACCTGACACAGTTTAATTTACACAACCCAAATGAAAATTAAAAATCTTATGTTTATAATAGTACTGTTGTTTTCTTTTGTTACTTACATTATCTGTTATAATATTAATCCTTTAAGTAAAGAATTCAATTTGATACTTATTAATTTAATTTTTGTAGTTTTGTTCGCGGTTTTTATGATCTTTTTTCAAAAATATAAGTTTACAAAACTATTATTGATTTCTTATTCATTATCATCATTAGTGATGATAATCATATATTTAATTATTTAATTTTTAACCTGTTGCGCATTTAGTATAAATTAATTTTAGTTTTGTTCATGCTTCGATTGAAGTGGACTTGCAAACTTAATTGAGACAAAAAGTTAAGCGACATTTTTAATTGATTCTTTTTTAAGATTATACTGATTCCAAAATTCATCAATGGTTAAGTTTCCCAATGCTGAGAATCTCCTTTTATGATTATACCAGGATTCAATATATTCAAATACATACAAGCGCATTTGCTCTCTTGTTTTGAGTTTGGTACCATAGACCAATTCAGATTTGAAAGTTTTGAAAAAGCTTTCAGCCACGGCATTATCCCAACAATTTCCCTTTCCACTCATACTTTGCTCCAGCTTCAAGGATTTCAACAGGTTTACAGTTTGTTTGCAGTCATACTGAATGCCCCGGCCAGAATGAAATATCATTCCTTCTCCAAAAGGTCTGTTCCTATTGGCCATCCTGATGGCCGGGATTACGGTATGGGATGCATTCATATGATCGCTTATGGACCATCCGATAAGTTTGCGGTCAAAAAGATCCAACACACAGGTCAGATAAAGAAACCCATCCTTACACGGAATATAGGTCAGGTCAGAGACACACGCTTTCACGGGCTCATTCTGATTAAACTCGCGATTCAACAGGTTTGGAGCAACCTTATAGTTGTGAGAGGTATCCGTCGTCACTTTGAATCGTCTCGAGAATTTACTGCGCAAGCCCATTTCTTTCATATGGCATGCCACAGTGGTTCTCGAGACAGGAATTCCGGATACCTGCAAATCCTTCGCCAGCCGGGGGCTTCCATTGCGTCCCTTGGCAGCAAAATATGCATCCCTGATCTTTTCGTCCAGCTCCATATATTTGCGCTTGCGTTGGCCCTCCGGATCTTTAAGCCAGCGGTAATAACTGCTCCCGGGGACTTTCAGTACTTTACACATCACCTCGACCGTCCATTGTTTCGAGTTATATTCCTTTATAAAGAGATAGATCAACAATCTCTCTTGGAGATGATGCTCAAAGCTTTTTTTAATATGTCCCGCTCCGTTTCAGCCTCGCCAAGGCGTTTTTCCAGTTCAGCAATCCTTTTTGGTATCTTCACTTAATGACTGGACACCGTGTCCGGGGAAACTGGCTTCTCCTTTCTGCCGGTATTCTTTCCGCCAACGATATAAAAGAAAGGGGGCAATACCCAATTCCTGTGCAAGCTCGGAAATATTCTTGCGTTCTAAACTGAGTTTGACCGCATTCTCTTTGAATGCCTTGTCAAAATGGGTTCTTTGTTTTCTCATATTACACAAAAATAAGCGTTTATGCTTAACTCTGTGTCCCGGCTAAGTTAGTAATTCCAGATTCAAAATCCTAATAAAAATATTCTAAAAATGACTAAGCTTTGCAGGCAAATTTTGTCGGATGTACTTGCAAACCGATTAGACGAACAAAAGTACCTTACCGCTTTAAAGATGAATTGAAAGATATTTTGCTATTTCACAATCACTAAGTATGGCTAACTGCTCATATAAAACTTCCTTCTGACGAACTGAACAGCATGACTGAGAAATGTATTGAGCATCGCGTTTACTTTATCTCTGTAAATTTAATGGTCGTAGTTGTATTTTGAGTTGCCGGAATTGCCTTGGATTGTGCGACTGATATTATCATACTACTCGTATCTAGTCCGACTTTCTCTTCGATAAAGACGGGGAAAAGTGTCTTTTTATCGAGGAATGAGTAGCTTTCGCTCATACCCGTACCTTCAATACGTATCTCGATTCCCATTTGTACCCCTTCACCCGCTACTTTTCTAAGGCCGGACGCATTGACTCTGTAATATTCTACGCCATCTTTTGTTTCAGTCCCAGCAAAGTAATATTCGTCTGTTAAGTCAATTGTCGTTGCATACGGACTTCGGGAATTTTTTATCGTATCAGTTGTACACCACTCCCATTTCTCTCCTTGTTGAGTTGGTTTTGCAGAAAGAATTGGTAGTTTCATGATTAGGCCTATCTGCTCGATAGTTAATACGGCAATGTCTGTTGAAGGGGATCCATCAATGCGTTCGCTTTTAATGATTTTTCCTGATTTATCATAAACAGTTCTGGTTTCAATATTCAAATTATCATAATGATTCACCACTGTATCTTTTCCAAGAGCAAAAAAGGTTATTTTAACATCTTTCCATGTCGATAAAACCGTAAAGCTGCCGTTTGAAGCCACTTCTTCTATTTCCATAACCGCTTTTGCACCATAACTTATGTTCATCTTCATTTCCATTCCTGTCGTGTTTTGGTAAGAGCTTGATTGATAGTTTGCTTCAAGGTTATACTTACTTTTGGCAATGGGTTTCATAGTTAGGTTGGCTTCTTGTGCCAACAGTCCAAACGTAATAAAAAGCTCAAGGATAACGAATATTTTTTTTGAATTCATGATTTCAAGAATTTGATTATCGTTTAATAACTGTGTAGTATGTTTTCGTGTTTGCTACTCTCCAGGCTACTTTATACGTAAGTTGTGCAATACGTTGAACTTTCAGGTAATTTATTTTATCAGGATTATCGGTAACCCTGTGATAATCTTCATGTATCCCTGACGTTAAGCCAATGGCTGAAATCTCGTTTTTGTAAAAAGGGAAATTATCGCTCGATCGGTATAAATCGGTTCGCAGTTCAATTTTTGTCAACTCACTTTTTGAAATTTCTTCATTTACCAACGCGGCCAGTTCAGGACTGTATTGTTGTCCAACCACATAAACAGTATCATTCCCGTTTCGGCCAACCATATCCAGATTGATCATTGCAACCGTTTTTTTCAATGAGAAGAGCGGATTTTTTGTGTAATAATCCGAACCGATTAATCCTCTCTCTTCGGCTGTAAATAACATAAATACAACACTTCTTGCCGGTCTTTTCCCTGATTCCGTAAAAGCTTTAGCTACCGCCATAACGGCAGCTGTACCCGACGCATTATCATCGGCTCCGTTCATAATGGAATCGTTCATGTTGTTGGGCCTATATGACTCGCCAAGATGATCGTAATGTGCACCGATCACAACAAATTCGCTCTTAAGCTGCTCGTCCGAGCCTTCTAACCATCCGATTACGTTATTCGAAGGGAATACGTCTTTTTCTAATAAGACGGCAAGATTGGTTGAAATTTCCGGTACAAGGAACGAGTTGGGACTCAGGACTTCATCTATGTTTCTCTGTAAATTTCTTAACGAATCCACACTGCCAAATATTACATTGATGACATCGCGGTCGACCTGAACAGCCGGAATATTATTGTTTTTTTCTGTACACAAATTGTACATGGGATTAGGATTTCCTTTCATGTAAAGACTGTTCCATAAGTGACCCTGAGCCGTAAGAGCAAAATTGTGGAGCGGATCTGTTACCAGTAAAAGACCTGCAGCTCCATGCCTGGTTGCATTTCTTATTTTATAAGCGAGGCCGGAATATTTAGTTGCTCTGCCCCCATTGAAAACAGTCTTGGCAGTATCGTTTTGTCGTGGCTCCTGTTTCATAACCAGTACAATTTTACCTTTCACATCAATATCTTTATAGTCATCGTAATTGTACTCAGGTGCAGTAATTCCATATCCTGCGAAAACCAGTTCACCGGTCGCCTGACTATTCCCTGTATCATACAATGGTGTGAAATTCTCTTTTATGGCAAATTCGTGTTTGGTTCCCGATTTTATCAATGCAAAGCTGCACTGTTCAACATTCAAATCGGCAGAACAGAAGGGTATTTGTTGAAAATAAGAACCGTTTACTGTTTTTAAGCCAAAATCCTTAAATTTTGATGCGACATAATTTGCTGATTTATCTGCTTCCACACTTGGGACTGAACGTCCACGCATTTCGTCCGATGCCAAAAAATCGATGAATTCTTTTACCAAAGGTTCTGAAATCTGATTCAACCCTTTCGCCGATACTTCCTGAGATTGAGCGTAGTGATTAAATATAGTGTATGATGATAGCAGAATAATAAGGAGCACTCTTGTCATGAATTCGTGCAAATTTAAGGAACAAATGTATGTAATATTTCTGTTCTAAACGCTGTATCTGAAATATTTTAGTCAATTATTTGCGTTTTACGCTGACACAAATAACTTTTTACAAAGAGAGTAAGATGCCACCTACTCCCAAGATCATCAGGAGGGTACCGGTGATCCTGTTAAGCAGGATTATACCCCGTCTGTTGAAATGTTTCCGCAAGCGTGACACCAGGGTGGTCAGCAGAAACCACCACGTCGCTGCCGCCAAAAGAAATGAAACCAGCCCGGCAACAACCAAAGCCATGCTCTCAGTAAGGGGATTAAATGAAAAACGTGTAAAAAGTCCTACAAGTACAAGAATGATTGCAACATTTGAGATGGTGAGCAGAAATGACGAGAAAAAATCTTTCAGATACCGTGTTTCTCCCGTCATCCTATTGGGTTTCCATCCTTTCAGTGGATTGGTGCGAAACACGCCTATTCCAAAAAAAATCATGATGATACTTCCAAACAACTGTAGTTCGCTTTCGTGTTCCGTCAGGAAGTCCGATACAAAACTCAATCCCACCAGCGTGACCAGGGCATACATAAAATCCGACAACACGGCTCCCATTCCGGTGACCAAACCGTGCCACCGTCCCCGGTTGAGGGTACGCTGAATGGTGAGCATGTTGATTGGCCCCATAGGAGATGAGACCAGGAATCCAATAAGAAAACCTTTGGCGATGGTTTCAAGCATAAATCGTATTATTTCGGCAATGAAGCGATGATAGTTCGGCCGCAAAGATACACCCAATCTGAAAACGGACAAAATCAGTTTTAGTTTTCATTTCTCCTTCTTGGAAATGCCTCGATTTTCATGTACTTTTGTATATCCAAATAGAAGAGATATGATTTCATTTTTCCGTACACCCTCCCAAAGCGTGATTGCCGTAGAGTCAGCGTCGGCTTTTTCTCCCGAAACCATCGAAAAAATGCGCTGGCTTTTTGGAAATGCAGCACCGCTCGATGCAGAGACAATCCATTCCCCCTACATCGGCCCGCGCAGGGAGATGATCACTCCCTGGAGCACCTGTGCCGTGGAGATTACCCAGAATATGGGCATCGAAGGCATCACCCGCATAGAGGAGTATACGCCCATGCCGGAAGGAACACCGTTCGATTTTGATCCGATGTTGCAACGAAAATACGAGGGCCTCGATCAAAGACTTTTCACCATCGACAAAAAACCGGAAGAAATCCTTTATATCGATGACATTGCGACATACAACAACAAGGAAGGGCTTGCGTTGAGTGAGGATGAGATCGAATACCTGAACGGCGTAAGCCGCAAAATGGGGCGCAAGCTCACCGACAGCGAGGTATTCGGCTTCTCACAGGTAAACTCGGAGCACTGCCGGCATAAGATATTCAATGGAAAATTCATTATCGACGAGGAGGAAAAAGAACTCTCCCTGTTTCAACTGATTAAACGCACATCGCAGATTAATCCCAACAACCTCATCTCAGCATATAAAGACAACGTGGCTTTCGTGCAGGGGCCTGTGATTGAGCAATTTGCTCCTGCGAGCGGCGACAAGCCCGATTTTTTCCAAACCACAGAGGTGGAGAGCGTGCTCTCACTCAAAGCCGAAACCCATAATTTTCCCACCACGGTGGAACCGTTCAACGGTGCCTCCACCGGCACGGGAGGAGAGATCCGCGACCGGCTTGCCGGTGGTAAAGGATCATTGCCCGTGGCCGGAACGGCCATCTACATGACCTCCTACCCTCGCTTGGAAGAAGGCCGCGAATGGGAACAGACGCTTCCTCCGCGCAAATGGCTCTACCAGACTCCGGAGCAGATCCTGATCAAGGCATCAAACGGAGCCTCCGACTTTGGAAACAAATTCGGTCAGCCACTGATCTGCGGCTCACTACTCACCTTTGAACATGCCGAGAACTACAAGAAGTTTGGTTACGACAAGGTGATCATGCTTGCAGGCGGCGTGGGTTTTGCCAACAAGCGTGATGCCCGGAAGGGAGACCCGCACAGTGGAGAGAAAGTGGTGGTGCTGGGTGGTGACAACTACCGCATTGGCATGGGCGGAGGAGCCGTATCTTCGGTCAATACAGGAGAATATTCCTCAGGCATTGAGCTGAATGCGGTACAACGGGCCAACCCCGAAATGCAAAAACGGGTGGCGAACGTGATTCGCTCCCTGGCGGAGTCGGAAGAGAATCCCATCGTCTCCATCCACGACCATGGTGCGGGAGGCCATCTGAACTGTCTCTCCGAGCTGGTTGAAAAAACCGGAGGTATCATCGAAATCGGCCAGCTTCCGGTGGGCGACAAGACCCTCTCGGCAAAGGAGATCATCGGCAATGAGAGCCAGGAACGAATGGGACTCCTGGTAGAACAAAAGGACATCGAACACATTGCACTGATTGCATCGCGTGAACGGGCTCCCATGTATGTAGTGGGCGAAACCACCGACGACATGCGATTTACCTTCCGCGAGCCGGACGGCACAAACCCCATCGACATGGAACTGGATGATTTCTTCGGGAAACCGCCAGTGACCATCATGGAAGACAGGACCCTGGAGGAAACATATGAAGCACCTGTTTACAACCCGGAACAGCTGGGTACCTATATCGAAAATGTACTGAAACTGGAAGCAGTGGCCTGCAAGGACTGGCTCACCAATAAGGTGGACCGTTCGGTGACAGGTAAGATTGCCAGGCAGCAGTGCCAGGGCGAGATCCAGTTGCCACTGAGCGATTGTGGCGCCATCGCCCTCGACTACAAAGGATATGCCGGCATGGCTACCTCACTGGGCCATGCACCCCAGGTGGCGATGATTGATCCGGCTGCAGGATCGGTAATGGCCGTGGCCGAAGCGTTGACAAACCTGGTTTTTGCGCCGCTCACCCACGGGTTGCAGGGAGTCTCCCTCAGCGCCAACTGGATGTGGCCCTGCCGCAACCCGGGCGAGGACGCGCGCCTTTATAAGGCAGTGGAAGCCTGCTCTGAATTTGCCGGCGAGCTTGGCATCAACATCCCTACCGGAAAGGATTCGCTTTCAATGACACAAAAATACGGTGACGACAAGGTCTTCTCTCCCGGCACAGTTATCATCTCGGCTGCAGCCGAAGTGAAAAATATCCGGAGAATTGTCTCACCCGTACTGGCATACATCAAGGGTACGTATCTCTACTATCTCGACTTCTCGTTCGACACTTTCAAACTGGGGGGATCTGCCTTTGCACAGACCCTGAGCAAGGTTGGAGATGAGGCTCCCACCGTAACCGATGCCGAATACTTCAAGAACGCATTTGCCGCCATACAGGAGCTTACCAGCCGCGGCCTGATCCTTGCCGGACACGACATCTCTGCCGGGGGTATGATCACCACCATGCTGGAGATGTGTTTTGCCAATCCCCAGGGGGGACTGGAAGCACACCTCGAGAAGATCCGTCATACCGACCTGATCAAGATCCTCTTTTCCGAAAACCCCGGCGTGCTGATTCAGGTAAAACATCACCGTCTGGTAGAAAAGATTCTCGACGATTATGGCGTGGGATTTGCCATCGTGGCACGCCCCATAGAAGAACGCAAGCTGATTGTCGCCAAGGATGAGTTCCGACGGGAGTTTGATATCGATCATCTGCGTGACGTATGGTATAAAACCTCCTACCTGCTTGACAGAAAACAAAGTGGTGAGACCTGTGCGTCGGAACGTTTCAACAACTACAAACAACAGCCGCTTCAGTTCGATATCAGACCCTCCTTTACCGGCAGGATGGAGGATCTGGGACTGAATCCCGACCGCGAAGAGCGGACAGGGCTTACCGCAGCGATCATCCGCGAGAAAGGTACCAACGGTGAACGTGAGATGGCGTATTCACTTTATCTCGCCGGCTTTGACGTGAAGGATGTGCACATGACCGACCTCACCTCAGGCCGTGAAACCCTGGAAGATGTGCAGTTTGCTGTCTTCTGCGGTGGATTTTCCAATTCCGATGTACTGGGTTCTGCCAAAGGATGGGCCGGCGGTTTCCGCTACAACGAAAAGGCAAAAAAGGCACTCGAAAACTTTTTTGCCCGTGAAGACACACTGAGTCTGGGTATCTGCAATGGCTGTCAGCTGCTGATGGAGCTGGGACTTATTTTTCCAGAAATGGGTGACAAGCATCCCAGGATGGAGCACAACCTGTCTCACAAGTTTGAGTCGACCTTCGTAAGTGTGGAGATTCCAAAGAACAATTCGGTGATGTTCCGATCGCTTGAAGGTACCAAAACGGGTATCTGGGTCGCCCACGGCGAGGGACGTTTCGTGTTACCGGAAGAAGCAACCCGATACAACATCGCAGCCAAATATGTGTATGACACCTATCCCGGCAATCCCAACGGATCGGACTACGCCACAGCAGCCGTATGCTCGGCCAACGGCCGCCATCTGGCCATGATGCCTCACCTGGAGCGCACCATCTTCCCCTGGCAAAATGCATACTACCCGTTTGCTTACCGCAAGCATGAGGTGACTCCCTGGATGGAAGCATTTGTCAATGCAAGGGAATGGGTAAAAAATAAGAAAAGCAATTGACGTGGCGAAACCGGTTTTTGAGCATATATTGAAGGTGCGCGACTATGAGTGCGATACGCAGGGGCATGTGAACAATGCCAACTATCAGCACTATTTCGAGGTGACGCGTCATGAGTTTCTGGAGAAAGTGGGATTGAATTTCCACCAACTCCACATGCAGGGCATCGATGCGGTGGTGGCAAAGGTGGAGATCCGGTATAAGGTTCCACTGATAGGAATGGACCGGTTTACATGTACTGTCACCCGCATCGAGAGAGTGAATGTAAAGTATGTCTTTCATCAGGAAATAATCCGGTTACCCGATGAAACAATCTGTGCCAAGGCAAAGATTGAGGTGGTAAACCTGGTGAATGGCAAACTATCGGATCCGGATGTCTTTGACGAAGCATTCAAAGATTACATCCGCTGAAAGCTGAAGGTTAATTTCTTGCTAACCGCTGGAAGCCCAAAGCTTGTTCTTAAAGAGCTGACAGCTGAATCCTGAATCCTGACAGCTGAGTCCTGAATCCTGAATCCTAAGAAACATGTCCGACAAATCTTTATACCAAATAGCCCTCACGCAGATAAAAGGCGTGGGAGTGATGCACGCCCGCAACCTGATGGAAGTCGTCGGCGATGAGGAAGCTATTTTCAGGGATGATGCACGCAAGCTGGAATCCATACCCCGTATTACCCGGCGACTTATCCAGGAGATTCGCGATCCCGATGTGCTGCGTCAGGCAGAGAAAGAACTGGAATTTGTGAGGAAAAATAACCTAAAGATACTGTTTTACACCGACACCGAATACCCGCAACGTCTCACCCAATGCCTGGACGCACCCATATTGCTTTATGCCAAAGGAGATACAGACTTTAACCGCAAAAAAGTGATCGCGGTGGTCGGCACGCGCAATGAGACCCGGTATGGACAGGATTTCTGTCGTGAGTTCATCCGGGATCTTGCCATACGGCTCCCTGAAATACAGATTGTCAGTGGCCTTGCTTACGGCATCGACATCCACGCCCACCGTGCAGCGCTGCAAAACGGATTGTCCACAGTAGCCGTGCTGGGTCACGGGCTGGACAGAATATATCCGTCCATGCACCGGCAGACAGCCATTGAGATGCTACAGCAAGGGGCACTACTCACCGAGTTTCCCAGCGGCACCAACCCCGACCGGCACAACTTCGTGAGACGAAACCGGATTGTAGCCGGTATGTCGGATGCGGTGGTGGTGGTTGAGTCGGGAGAAAAGGGAGGATCGCTTACCACGGCCGACATTGCCAATTCCTACTTTCGTGAGGTTTTTGCTGTGCCCGGGCGTATTCACGATAAGATGTCATCGGGTTGTAACCGACTGATATCTGATAACAAAGCACTACTTTTACAGGGAGTCGACGATCTGATAGGACATATGGGATGGGTGGAAGAAAATAAAAAGGAAATTCCGAAACAGCAGGATCTTTTTGTGGAATTGTCCGAAAATGAAGAAAAAGTCTACCAGATACTTCTTTACTCCGGAGCCATGCAGGTAAATGCCCTTGCCATCGAGCTCAATATCCCGGTTACTGAACTGTTTATGATACTGCTTGAGCTTGAAATGAAAAATGTGGTGACTTCACTCCCCGGTGGGATGTTTAAAATAATATAATGAAACATCCTCTGAATTTTTACTTTTTTACTATCTTTGAACTATTAATATCTAACAGATAAAAATCAATGGCACTACAAATTGGCGATAAGATACCCGAGGAACTGGGAACCAACCAGCACGGGTCCCCGGTAAAAGCAAGCGATTATACCGGTAAGAAGCTGGCACTCTATTTCTACCCAAAGGATCAGACACCCGGCTGTACCGCACAGGCATGCAGCCTACGTGACGGATATGCCGAGCTACGCAACGCGGGTTATTCGATTTTGGGCGTCAGCGTCGACAGTGCGAAATCGCATCAGAAGTTTATCGACAAATACAACCTGCCCTTTCCGCTGATTGCAGATACCGAAAAAAAAATGGTAGAAGCTTTCGGGGTATGGCAGGAAAAGTCGATGATGGGCAAAAAATTCATGGGAACCGTGCGTACCACCTTCCTGATCGATGAGCAGGGTATTATCAGCCACATAATCAAAGGAAAAGCCGTAAACACCGGAAACCATGCTGAACAGATTTTGGGGATTCAATGATGATTTACTGAAGATGATCTTCAGGGAAAGATTATTTGTGTAATGACAAAAAAGTGAGAAACTGTA
Source organism: Porphyromonadaceae bacterium (assembly GCA_021372865.1). Lineage (GTDB taxonomy): Bacteria > Bacteroidota > Bacteroidia > Bacteroidales > Dysgonomonadaceae > Proteiniphilum. The sequence goes on along the minus strand of JAJFTO010000004.1, from coordinate 240,921 downwards.
CATTATGGAAGAAGAAAAAGAGAACAACAACAGTGAAAAACTAAAGGCCCTACGGGCGGCGATGGACAAGATTGAAAAAACGTACGGAAAAGGGTCCATCATGAAAATGGGAGACGAGAAAGTAGAAGAGATACCGGTGATCTCTTCAGGCTCCATCGGGTTAAATGTGGCATTGGGCGTGGGAGGTTATCCCCGCGGACGTGTCATAGAGATTTACGGCCCCGAATCGTCCGGTAAAACCACGCTCGCCATCCATGCCATCGCCGAAGCACAGAAAACAGGAGGCGTTGCAGCTTTTATTGATGCAGAGCACGCATTTGACCGTTTTTATGCCGAAAAGCTGGGCGTCAACACCGATGAGCTCCTGATCTCACAACCCAGTAGCGGCGAAGAAGCATTGGAGATTGCCGAGCAGCTGATCCGCTCCTCAGCAGTCGATATCGTTGTCATCGACTCTGTGGCAGCCCTCACGCCCAAGAAGGAGATCGAAGGAGATATGGGTGACTCCAATGTGGGTCTGCAGGCCCGTTTGATGTCACAGGCACTCAGGAAACTCACTTCGGCCATCAGCAAGACCAACACAACCTGTATCTTTATCAACCAGCTGCGTGAAAAGATTGGGGTCATGTTTGGCAACCCGGAAACCACCACCGGCGGTAATGCATTGAAATTTTATGCCTCTGTCCGCTTGGACATACGGGGAAACGGTTCTCCCATCAAGGAAGGAGAAGAACAGATCGGGAAGCCCACCCGGGTGAGGGTTGTAAAAAACAAAGTTGCTCCTCCGTTCCGTAAGGCCGAGTTCGACATCATGTATGGCGAAGGCATCTCCCGTACCGGTGAAATTATCGACATAGGATCTGAATTGAATATCATCAAGAAAAGCGGGTCGTGGTACAGTTATAACGACACCAGACTGGGACAAGGGCGCGATGCAGCCAAGATCGCAGTCAGAGATAATCCAGAGCTGTCCGAAGAACTGGAAGGGCTTATTTATGCTGCTCTCAAAGAGAAAAAATAATGTACAAAACGAGGTTACCTTCCGGTACCTCGTTTTTTCTTAAAACCACATTTTCACAAACTTATAAATAACGGCGGGAGCCGGAAAAATTATATAGAATCATCGTGTATGCAACAACACAGAAATTTAACACAAGATGAAACGGACCAGCTTGAGAAGAACGGATGCAGCTGTTCCGACTGGGGACAGGTGACTGTAAAGAATGGTTTCAATCCCCGCTATGTAAAAAACACCCAATTCTCGGGACAAGTCAGTCTCGGTATCTTTGAATCACAGTTTGAGCTTGCCGGCGGCCTGCAGAAACATGCCGGAATCAACAATGCCGTCATCCACAATTGCATCATCGGCGACAATGTGGTCATTGAAAATGTACAGAACTATATTGCCAACTACACAATCGGCGACAGTTGTTTTATACAGAACGTAGACGTGATCCTGGTAGAAGGAACAACCACTTTCGGCAACGGAGTACAGGTGAACGTACTGAACGAAACAGGCGGACGAGAGGTACACATCAACGACAAGCTGTCGGCCCACTTTGCTTACATCTACTCTCTCTATCGTCACCGGCCGGCATTGATTGAGCGCATGAAAGCCATCATCGACTTTTACTGCGACAAACATGCATCGGACAGAGGTACCATTGGCCGCAATTGTAAGATTGTGAACGTGGGTTACATCAAGAATGTACGCATCGGCGAATATTGTAAAATCACCGGTGCCATGAAATTAAAAAACGGGAGCATCAACAGCAATGTGTACGATCCTGTCTATATTGGCCGTAATGTGATTGCCGAAGATTTCATTGTCTCTTCCGGATCCACAATTGATGGAGGCTCTTTCATTACCCGTTGTTTCGTGGGACAAGCCTGTCACATCGATCATGGGTATTCTGCCTCCGACTCCCTCTTTTTCAGCAACTGTCAGGGTGAAAACGGGGAGGCATGTGCCCTCTTTGCCGGTCCTTACACGGTGACACATCATAAATCCACCCTGCTTATTGCCGGTATGTTCTCCTTCATGAATGCCGGTTCGGGATCCAACCAGAGCAATCACATGTACAAGCTCGGACCCATCCATCAGGGTATTGTTGAGCGGGGCGCAAAGACGACCAGTAATTCTTACGTGTTGTGGCCTGCCAAGGTAGGTGCTTTTTCGTTGATCCTTGGGCGTCACTATCAACATGCAGACACCTCCAATCTGCCCTTTTCATACCTGATTGAAAAGGATAACAGTACTTATATCGCACCGGCAGTCAACCTTCGCAGCGTGGGGACCATCCGTGACGCCAAGAAATGGCCTGAGCGGGACCGGCGCAAAGATCCGAACCGGCTGGATTGCATCAATTTCAATCTGCTCAGTCCCTATACCATTCAGAAGGTATTTGCCGGCATGGAGATATTGAAAAATCTTCAGGCAACAGCAGGTGAAACCTCCGAGATGTATACATACCAGAGTTGTATCATTACCAATCGGGCCCTGCGTAAAGGCCTTCAGCTTTATGAGATCATCATTCACAAGTTTCTGGGAAACTCTATCATCAAAAGGCTGGAAGGCACCCGTTTCACAAGCAATGAAGAGATCAGGGAACAACTTAAGCCGGGTAACAGGCCGGGACTGGGAGAGTGGGTCGACATTTCGGGGTTGATTGCTCCCAAATCGGAGATCGACGATCTGCTGAACAAAATTGAATCCGGCGAACTGACAAAGTTGAAGGAGATCAATCAGATCTTTCAGGAGCTGCATCAGGATTATTATGAGAATGAATGGACCTGGGCCTGGGATAAGATCCAGACGTTTTATCATCTTAAGGCTGATAAAATTACCGCGGCAGATGTGATCGGGATCGTTGAAAAGTGGAAAGAGAGTGTGGTGAGTCTCGACGAGATGATCTTTTGTGATGCAAAGAAGGAATTCTCCCTCTCTTTCAAAACAGGCTTTGGCGCCGACGGAAACATTCAGGACAGGGCGATGGATTTTGAATATGTACGGGGAGCTTTCGATAAGAACCCATTCGTAATGGCTACCTTAAAACACATAGAAGTAAAGAAGGTACTGGGAGACGAGTTGATTTCACGACTTTTACCCTTATCTTTGTGAGCGGTATTATTCGTATGCATTATGACAGAGAACACCTACAAACTGATTGAACAATTTCGGCCCCAGTCCATTGACATACCCATCGATAAATGTGAATTGGAGAAAGTCATTGAGACCCTGGTCTCACTCATGTTTCCCATTTGCAACTGCCCGGAATCCCGTAATGTGCAGGATGAATTGCGCGAAGCGGCTGAAAAGCTTCATTTGAACATCGCCCGCATTCACAACAGTGAGGCAGCCGACAAAAAGACAGAAGCCTTCTTTCAAAAATTTCCGCAGCTTCAGCAACGATTATACAAGGATGCAGCTTGTTACCTGAGGTTCGATCCCGCTGCCAAGACACTGGAAGAGGTGATTATCACCTACCCCGGTTTTTTCGCGCTCTGTGTACACCGGATCGCCCATGAGCTTTATCTGCTTGGCCTGCCGCTCATCTCACGGCTTTTTTCAGAATATGCCCATTCCAAGGTGGGTATTGACATCCACCCGGCTGCCAAAGTAGGCAAGAACCTGTTCATGGATCACGGCACGGGTATCGTAATTGGTGAGACGGCAGAAATAGGGAACAATGTAAAAATCTACCAGGGGGTGACGCTGGGAGCGCTTTATGTGGAGAAAAAGCTGTCGGACGTGAAGCGTCATCCTACTGTTGAAGACAATGTGGTCATCTACGCCAATGCCACCATCCTGGGCGGAAATACGGTCATTGGACACGACTCCACCATCGGCGGGGGTGCATGGCTCACGCGGAGTGTCATTCCCTACTCTCTGGTGACCAACCCTGTGGATGTAAGGATCAGAGCGGGCAAAGAATTCAACGGGCCTTTTGATTTTGTTATTTAAGCCGGTACAGCTGCTCCGATCATCTCCTCCAGCGCCGCCACACCAGTCTCCACGGTATTGATATCGCGAATGACAACCGATCTCTTTTTTCCTGTTTCGCGGAGGCGGCACTGGCGGGCATGTGCCTGCACGAACCACAATAGTTTATCGAACGCCGGAGAACTGTAATAGGGTGAATTTTCATCCGACACCAGATTCAGGATCATCTGCTCATTTTTCAGAACAATCTTTTCTATCCCAAGTGATTTGGCCAGACGCCGTAACCGCACAATACGAATCAGCTCCCTGCCTTGCGGCGGTATTTTCCCGAACCGGTCCTCCAGTCGTTTCATGAAATCGATGATTTCAGTCTCTGCCTCCATGTTATCGAGTTCTCTGTAAATTGCCACACGTTCGGCATCATTGGGGATATACATCACTGGAAACATCAGCTCCAGGTCGCTCTCCACCAGTACATCTTCCACAAAATCCTGATCCTCGGCCTTCGCTTTTTCCTGTTCCTTATAAAGATCTGCAAACTCGTCTTTCCTCAGTTCCTGTACAGCCTCCGTAAGGATCTTGCGATATGTTTCATAGCCCAGGTCGGCAATGAATCCGCTCTGTTCGGCTCCCAGCAGGTTCCCGGCACCACGTATATCGAGATCCTGCATGGCAATGTGAATACCGCTACCCAGCTCTGCAAAGTTCTCAATGGCCTGCAGCCGGCGTCTCGAGTCACTACTGAGCGTATAGAGTGGCGGTGCGAGCAGATAGCAGAACGCTTTCCTATTACTGCGTCCCACCCTTCCACGCAACTGATGCAAATCGCTCAGTCCGAAGTTCTGTGCATCGATTACAATGATGGTGTTCACGTTGGGCATGTCTATTCCCGACTCGATGATGGTGGTAGCAATCAGTACATCCTGTTCCTGATTCACAAAATCGGCGATCACCTCCTCCAGCTTTTTAGGATCCATCTGGCCATGTCCCACAGCGACGCGTACATCCGGGATTTCCCGCTTTATCAATGCCTCCAGCTCGTAAATATTCTGGATGCGGTTGTTCACGATAAAGACCTGCCCGTTGCGGCTTATCTCGAAGTTCACCGCGTCGCGGATGATCTCCAGGTCGAAAGTGTGGACCTCGGTCTGCACCGGATAACGGTTGGGAGGTGGCGTACCGATGGTAGAGAGGTCACGCGACCCCATCAGGGAGAACTGGAGCGTTCGGGGAATAGGGGTGGCCGTCATGGTGAGTGTATCCACATTCACCTTCAGTTGTTTCAGTTTTTCCTTGACGGAGACACCGAATTTTTGTTCCTCATCAATAATGAGCAGTCCGAGATCTTTAAACTGCACATCCTTACCTACCAGCCGGTGAGTCCCAATCAGGATATCAATTTTCCCCTCTTTCAGCTGGTCAAGAATATCCTTTTGTTCTTTCGATGTACGTGCGCGACTCAGGTAATCTACCTTCACCGGAAAGTTGGCCAGCCGGTCGCTGAAAGTATGGTAATGCTGTGTAGCCAGTACGGTGGTGGGCACCAGTACGGCCGTCTGTTTGCCATCTGTAGCAGCCTTGAAGGCTGCACGAATTGCAATTTCGGTCTTTCCGAAGCCTACATCCCCACAGATCAGCCGGTCCATCGGTTGCTCACTCTGCATGTCTGCCTTCACATCACGTGTTGCTTTTATCTGGTCGGGTGTATCTTCATACATGAATGAAGCCTCAAGTTCCGTCTGTAAATATGTATCCTTCGAGTAGGCGAAACCCTTTTCCTGCTGACGTTGTGCATACAGTTTAATCAGGTCGCGGGCGATATCTTTAATCTTCGACTTTGTACGTTCCTTTACCTTTTCCCAGGCTCCGGAGCCCAGTTTGTTCAGTTGGGGTGCCTCACCCTCTTTCCCTTTGTACTTCGACACCTTGTGCAGCGCGTGAATCGACACAAAAACGGCATCGTTGTTCAGGTAGGTAAGCTTGATCACCTCCTGCACCTTGTCGCCGATGCGCAAGCGTACCAGTCCGGCAAATTTACCAATGCCGTGATCCATGTGTACCACGAAGTCGCCCGGCTGCAACTGATTCAGTTCTTTGAGGGTAAGAGCGATCTTTCCCGAACGGGCTTTGTCGGATTTCAGGCTGAATTTGTGAAAACGATCGAATATCTGATGGTCGGTGAAACAACAGATTTTCAACGTCACATCTGAAAAACCCTCGTGCAAGGTTTTGCTTACCGGTGTAAAGTCGATCGGATCATTTCTGTCCTCAAAAATATGATACAGTCGTTTTTGCTGTTTTTCGCTGTCACTGAGAATATAGAGTGCATATCCCTCATCCCGAAACCGTTGAAGCGATTCACTCAGCATGTCAAAGTTCTTGTGATAGAGTGGCTGTGGCGAAGTATGAAAATCGATGACGGCATCGGGAGTATCCAGCATTTTGGTATCGAATCGAACCTGTTTAAGAGGTTTTATGTTTTGCATGAAATCTTCTTTCGACAGCAGGTCTGCCCTTACAAATTCCACATCTTTCGGATCGATGTGCAATTCGTCCTCATTCAGCGACTCAATGCGGCTGCTTATCCAGCGGATATCTTCCACACCCACGACAGTAGAAGAGGGTAGCGAGTCGAAGAGTGAGGCCTGTTTCATTCCCTTACGTTCAAAAGCAGGAACAATACGGATCTCATTGAATTTTTCCTTCGAAAGCTGAGTCTCCATGTCGAAGTTGCGAATGGTCTCCACCTCATCGCCAAAGAAATCGATCCGATAGGGATATTCGGCAGAGAAAGAAAACACGTCGAGGATGCTTCCCCTCACTGCATACTGTCCCGGCTCATACACGTAATCCACGTATTGAAAGCCGTAACTGTCGAGCACCTCGCTCACGAAAGAGGCATCCAACCGTTCACCTACAGCCATTTTCAACGTATTTTCCCTGAGTAGTTCACGAGAAACGGTTTTTTCAGCAAGTGCATCGGGATAGCTTACGACAATCAACTGCTCACTCACATTTTGCAACCGGCTCAAGGTCTCGGTGCGAAGCACCTCGTTGGCGGCATCCAGCTGTCCGTACTTGGATGCCCTTTTGTAGGCCGACGGAAAAAAAAGAACTTCTTCCGGGCCCATGATCTGGGTCACGTCGTGATAGAAATAACCGGCCGTCTCGGCATCATTCAGGATATAAAGATATACGCGGGGAAGTTTATGAAACAGACCGACGGAAAACATGGCACGCGCCGAACCGTGCAAACCCGTTACCGATACAACATGCACGTTTTTCAGTAAAGAGCCTGCCGCTGTCACATTGGGGTGTTTCTCCAACCGCTGCTGTAATTGCGTAATGTCTAATGTGTCAACCATTCAGATGAAAGTGCAAAGGTAACTTATTTTTTTATTACCTTTGTACCCTTTGAGATAAGAAAATATTGATATGGAAACAGATGCCAGGTATACTCCCGGCTACATCTTCGAATCCAGCTGGGAAGTATGCAACAAGGTAGGTGGTATTTACACTGTTTTGTCTACGCGCGCCCGTTCACTTCAGAAACTATATAAAGACCGTATTTTTTTTATTGGACCCGATATATGGAAAGAGGAAGAGAGTCCCTGGTTTCTGGAGGACCGCAGTCTTTACGCCTCGTGGTGCGATTTCGCTTTTCAGAGTCAGCATCTGGAGATCCGTGCCGGCAGGTGGGACATACCGGGCCGTCCAATTGTCTTTCTGGTAAAGTTCGAGCAGTTTCTGGAGAGGCAGAATGAGATCTATGCAAGGATGTGGACAGACTACGGAGTTGATTCCATCTATGCTTACGGAGATTATTTCGAATCGACTATGTTCGCCTATGCCACCGGCCTGCTGATAGAGTGTTTTTACCGTTTTCATCATTTGGAATCGGACCATGTGGTGGCTCACTTCAATGAATGGATGCTGGGTACCGGGGCGCTTTATATCAAAAAATATGTTCCTAAAATAGCGACCCTGTTTACCACGCACGCCACTTCAATCGGCCGTTCCATTGCAGGAAATAACCTCCCGCTGTACAATCATCTGAAAGAATATAACGGCGACCAGATGGCACGTCAGCTGAACATGGTAGCCAAACACTCCATTGAAAAAGCAGCCGCCAAAAATGTGGATTGCTTTACCACAGTGAGTGAAATCACTGCCCGGGAATGCGCCCAGTTTCTGGATCGTCAGCCCGAAGTGGTCACTCCCAACGGTTTTGAAAAAGATTTTATTCCCAAAGGCAATGCCCATAAACTGGCAAGGAAAAGAGCCAGGAAAGTTTTGCTTGATGTGGCGGAAAAAACAGTCGGCTATGCACTGCATCGCGATGCGTTGCTGATTGGCATCAGTGGTCGTTACGAATACAAAAACAAAGGCATAGATGTGTTCATTGAAGCCATGAACCGTTTGCGTATAATGAAGGAACTGACCAAAGATGTCATCGCTTTTATCATGATCCCCGCCTGGATTCACGGACCCCGGAAAGATCTTCAGCTTCTGCTTTCAGAAAGCAGTTCACCGGAAAGGACCGATTTGCAGCAGGAATCCCCCTTTGCTACGCACACGCTGGTTGACCCCCGCCACGACCTGATTATGAACCAATTGTATCATCTGGGTTTCACCAACTCGAAAGAAAGCAGTGTAAAAATCATTTTTGCGCCCTCCTATTTGAATGGAAATGACGGAATCTTCAATCTCTCTTATTACGATCTGCTGATTGGGCTTGATCTCTCTGTTTTTCCCTCCTACTATGAACCCTGGGGATACACCCCCCATGAAAGTGTGGCCTTTTCCATTCCCACCATCACCACTTCTCTTTCCGGTTTTGGTGTCTGGGCACAAAAACAGGGTGAACAAAAAGGGATGGACGATGGTATAGAGGTCATTCACCGTGATGATAATAATCAGGCAGAGGTAGCCGAAGAGATTGCGTCCATCATCTACGACTTTTCCCTAAAGAGTACTGAGCAGGTCACATTGCTTAAAAAGGCTGCCGCCGATTTATCAGACCGGGCCGACTGGTCGCACTTTATTGTTTATTACCAGGAAGCTTATAGCAAAGCATTGCACAACTCATTCATCAGATTATCGAAACCCTATAAACTTAAAGCCGATTAAAAATGTTATATTTGTCGGCGTAACGTTTTTTTATGTTTCTCAACAACATAGTCTCAGCTTATTGTTTCATGCGTTATCACAATTAGAAATTAAAAAACAGCAAAATAATGGTCATTCAATCAAGTTATTCCAACACGCCCATCTGGAAAGATATACACGTACATGCAGAATTACCTGCCCAGTTGCGGCCACTGGAGGAAATCACTCATAATTTATGGTGGGTCTGGAATGAAGAGGTAAAAGCCATCTTCGAGAAGCTGGATCCTGAAGAGTGGGAAAAAAGCGGGAAAAACCCGGTAGTGATGTTACAAAATCTTCGATCCGACATCACCGAGCATGTGGTACAAAACGCTGAATTGATGGAGCGTATACGCCTTATCTACGAGAAATTTAAAAAGTATATGGATGTGCCGTATAACAGGGAACGGCCCAGTGTAGCCTATTTCAGCATGGAATATGGCCTTACCCATGTGCTGAATATCTACTCGGGCGGTCTGGGTATTCTCGCTGGCGATTACCTGAAGGAAGCAAGCGACAGCAATGTGGACATGACAGCAGTAGGTTTCCTCTACCGCTATGGCTATTTCACCCAGACATTGTCTGTGGAAGGGCAACAGATCGCCAATTACGAAGCGCAAAATTTTGGCAGTCTCCCCATCACACAGATAATGAACGAGGATGGCACTCCCATGATACTGGAAGTGCCTTTTCACGACCGGCCCATTTATTCCAACATCTGGAAAGTTGCCGTCGGGCGTATCAATCTCTACCTGATGGATACTGATATCGAAAAGAACAGCGAATTTGACCGTTCCATCACCTATCAACTCTATGGGGGTGACTGGGAAAACCGGATGAAACAGGAGTATCTGCTGGGTATTGGCGGTATATTGTTACTGAAGAAACTGGGTATCAAGAAGAATGTGTATCACATGAACGAGGGTCATGCAGCCTTCATCAGCGTGCAGCGCCTGCGCGACTATGTACGGGAAGAAAATCTTACCTTTCAGGAAGCACTGGAGATCGTACGTGCCTCCTCCCTCTATACGGTGCATACGCCTGTTCCGGCAGGACACGACTACTTCGATGAGCCACTGATTGCAAAATATATGACGCCTATCGTGCAACGCATGGGTATACCCTGGCAGAAGTTTATGGATATGGGCCGTGCCAGGCCGGGTACTCAGGAGAAGTTTTCAATGAGTGTATTTGCGCTCAACACAGCACAGGAAACCAATGGTGTAAGCAAGTTGCACGGCACTGTTTCCCAGAAAATGTTTCAACCCGTGTGGGAAGGTTATTTCCCCGAAGAGCTGCACGTGGGCTATGTGACCAACGGTGTACATCTGCCCAGCTGGGCTACGTCCTCGGTGAAAACCTTGTACGAAAAATATTTTGGGGAAAATTTCTACAATGACCAGTCGAATCCCGATATCTGGAAAAACATTTACAATGTGAGTGACGATGAGTTGTGGGAGTTGCGCATGCATCTGAAAAAGAAACTGGTCGACTATATTCAGGTCGAATTCCGAGAAGGATGGTTGAAAAACCAGGCCGACCCGTCACGTATCATGGCCATGCTGGAAGAAGTAAATCCGAATGCCCTGCTGATTGGATTCTCCAGAAGGTTTGCCACCTATAAGCGGGCACATCTGTTATTCACGGATTTGGACCGTTTATCCAGGATTGTAAACGACCCAAAGCATCCGGTTCAATTTATCTTCGCCGGGAAAGCCCACCCCGCCGATGGAGGTGGTCAGGGCCTCATCAGGCAGATTGTGGAGATTTCACGTCGTCCCGAGTTTCTGGGTAAGATCATTTTCCTCGAAAATTACGATATGCGACTGGCCAAGCGACTGGTCTCGGGTGTGGATATTTGGCTCAACACGCCTACCCGCGCGCAGGAGGCATCAGGCACATCTGGAGAGAAGGCCGAGATGAACGGAGTATTGAATCTATCCGTGCTCGATGGATGGTGGTATGAAGGTTACAAGGAAGGTGCCGGCTGGGCCTTGACAGCTAAAAAAACATACGACAATCAGGCATATCAGGATGAGTTGGATGCCTCCACCATTTATTCACTGCTGGAGAATGAGATCATCCCGCTTTACTATGCACACAACAGCAATGGTTATTCCTATGAGTGGGTACAATACATCAAGAAGTCGATGGCAGAGATCGCACCGCGGTTTACCACCAAGCGGATGATGGACGATTATTATAATCTTTTCTACAACAAGCTGGCCACGCGTTCTGCAAGACTGAAAGAAAACAATTATGCGAAAGCGAAGGAGATTGTGAAGTGGAAGGAAGATACTGTCTCAAAGTGGGACACATTTGAAGTGGTGAAACTTGAATTCAATCCCAATCAGAAGATGGATTACAATGACACCAACAATGAAGTATACGGGCGGGTAGTGATCGACCGGAAAGATATGCAATGTGAACTGGCAGTGGAATGTGTGGTTGTGGATCACGACAACATGGACCAGAAGCCGGTATTTTTGGAATCGTATGAATTTGATCTGGTGAAGACAGAAGGGTCGTTGCTTTATTATGAGACCACTAAATCATTGAACGATCCTGGAAACCATCAGTACGGACTGCGGGTCTACCCCCGTAATCCCGACCTGCCACATCGCATGGATTTTGCTTATATGCGATGGATTTAAAAACTATATTTTTGTATAGAAAATTAAAAAGCGCCCCGGGGAAGGGCGCTTTTCTGTTTCACCAATAATTGTTATCACAGCAGTTTTCTGAAGATTGTGTCGAATGAACTGTCTGTAAAAAAGGTAGAGTCAGATAGCACTTGATAACCTGTTTTTATGTGGTGAAACGCCGTAACGTTTGCTATATGCATTTACCAGGTGAGATACATTTTTAAATTCGTACATCCTGGCTATTTCAGTAATGGTCATATCAGAGTTGAGCACCAACGACTGGATTTCTTCCATTTTACGGTCGAGCATCCATTGATAAGGAGTTTCACCGAAACTTTTCTTGAAGTGGCGTGTGAAGGTTCTTACACAGTCGTACCTGCACATCTCAGCAAGTTCATTCACATTTCTCGCCGTCATAAAATTTTTGAGGACACTGTCTTCGAACCTTTTCGATTTTGAAACTCTCGGGATCAGCTTCACCAATACAATCTCTTTGTCGGGTGAGGGCAATACCTTACTTTTAAGGCCATCTGAGAAAGTAAAGGTGCATGATTCAACATCCGTAAGCAAATATTTGCGTACCTGATCTTGTTCTCTGTTTTTAGTGTTAATGCTGTTCATTTTGTCCTTTTTTAAATGTTCCAGTAAATACTTCCGTACCCAAGGTAACACGCAGGGTATATTCACCAGCCGGGATGCCATTCAGCGGTATGGCTTCAAAGCCCATGTCATATATCTCGAAAAAACTTTGTTTTGAGCCCTTGCTACCAATTATCTCTACCAGTGCGCTTCCGCGAAAGTTTTGTACCGAGATCGTGACCACATTCCGGTAGTTGTATGCTTCCACAACCGGTTCCACGGTCACGGCCTGCATAGTGAACATGCTACTCATGCTGGCAATACGTGTGGTTCCACCGTCACGACTTAATTCAATTTTATCCTGTATATCATCTTTTACTTCATTCCGAACAGTGGAAGCATAAATTAATGTACTACAAAAGGCAGTCAACAAACAAGTGAAAATTTTTCTTCGTTTCATATTGATTCTTATGTTTTTTAATGAATATAGAATTTAACCAACCAGTTATTTAAAAAAATTTCTTTATAAATTACAGACACAAAGATAACATATTCAACGCATGAGAAACAACACCATGGAGATATTTTAACGGCATTTTATTAGATAACAAGTTCATTATCTGTTTTTTGTAAAGAAGACTTTTAACGGTTTTATTCAAGGAAAACAGCGGTATCCAGTCCTCTTTCCAACATTTTTTTCTTCAGTTGTGATTTTCTCACCCGAATACTTTCCACGGTGGTATTCATAAAAGTTGCCAGCTGACGGTTGTCGGCATCGCATGCCAGCAACATCAGCATCATTTTTTCGTTGGCATTAAAAAATCCTTCTTTGTCGTAAAGATGAGTATACGCATAGAAAGTCTCCTCATCAGTAGCGAGTGTTTTGGTGATATCACGTAGCTCGGTATCGGTATTTTTCACAATCTTCTCCATCTCCTTATATACCTTGGGATAGGAAGAGATATAACGTTGAGAGAGTGACTGGACTTCACCGTGAAGAAAGGTGAGCCGGTCTGAAATATTGCTGTAAAGTTGTAACAACCATTTGCGCTTGTCGGCTTCCTCTTTCAGTATATTAGCCTGGAGTTCCTGTTGTTTCAAGGTAATTTCAGCCTGTTGTAACTTTAACTTGCTAATTTTTCTCACCCTCCAGGCATACATCGCAATAATGATTAACACAATTACCAGTAACAATCCACCTATCACAATTCGAAAATTCTGTTGTCTTGCCCGGAGAGTGGCATTTTCAGCCTCAGTAAGATCATATTTTTTTTCCAGTTCTGTAATTTGAGTATTTAACCGGTCATTTATTGATTTTTTATACAATTCTGCTGCCTTTTTTCTGTAGTTGTTTGCCAGTTCAAAATTCGATTGCTTTTCGGCAATATTTGCTACATTCTGAAAATACAGATGATTCTGTCGGTAGGTACTGTCTTCTATAAGATCTATCGCCATTTGTGCGTAAAGCATAGCACTGTCCAGTTGTCCAAAACTAATAAACCTATCGGAGATATTAAAATAAACCCGGGATAAATCTGTTTTCTCATTTTGATCATCATGTAACATTAACTTGGCACTCTCCAAAGCTTTTTCAGGTTCATCCATAATATCAAAATAAACCGACTGTGCATTTAAAATGAAATAATTTTTGCCATGTAGTTTATTGTAATAGCCGGAAAGTGAATCAAGATATATTTTTCCTTTCGCGAAATTTTTTTTCTGCATCTCGTTCCAGTAGAGTGCCAGATAAGTATCAAAAACATGAATGGAATCGTTTTCCTGACGAGCAAAATTAAGTGTAGTACGAAAATAATTTTCTGCCAGAGTAAAATTAAGGTTATTATAATGGATATTTCCTAAAAAGTAATTGATCATATATCCGAGAGTTGGGTCGCTTACTTTCGTGGAATGTAAGAGCCGGTCCGCTTCTTTTAAAGGTTCAAAAACTGTACTGTCTTTCACACCCATCCGCGTACGTACAATCCCCTGATAGGCCAAAGCGCGGATGTAATTTCTGTTTTCTCTATCATGAACCCGGTAATAGTTACTGACAGTATTGATCAGTGAATCGCTGGTAAAATTGACGTATGTTTTATCGTCCGAAATTACTTTTAAAAGATTGTAATATGCTTTGTTTGAGCGGGAGAGAGAAGTATAATCAATCGATTTCAGGCTGTCCAATACTTTTCCGGGGGCCCTATCGATCATGGCATCCCACTTTGATAAACACCTTAATTCAGCTTCATCTTTTCCATTGTTACAGGAAGTACTCAAAGCTATAAAAGACAAAAGGAAAAGAAAAATCCGAACCTGCATTTTTTCTCCAATATAAATCACAAAGATAATCTTTTCCACATGAAAGGACTTCAATTATTTTGGTTAAAAAACATAGCTAATTCTTTTCGTTCTGATTCTTATTTATAGCTTCTATGAATATATCAATTCAATGCCAGTTATTATTTACACTACGTGTAAACTTTTTTTAGGGCAAGATAATACCTGAACTGGTACAAATCGATTTATTCGCCTAATATCGCTCAAATATATTCCAAAAGGGAATGGAGTTGATTAGAGTTAAATTAAACAAAATAACTTAAATAAAAGGCGTTTAAGCAAATTTTGTCCTGTTTGGAAAAGTTTATATAGGATTGGTGTAATAACTCTTTATAATATGAAATATTATCGAAAAAATGAAGAAAAAAAGTTGTAAAAGCAGACTGTCTCTTGGTTTATTATGAGACAGCCTGCTTAAAAACTTTTAGTTTATATTCTTATGGTTGAATTTTAAATGTAAATGCACCCCAGCCTCCAACGCCTGGAATGTAGGGATTTACAGTAAACTCAATAGTACGTGAACATGTATTTATTGATGCATTTCTGAAATTGTACCATAATATAGCAGCTCCATTACTATATTTATCACCAGTATCCTGATTGGGGATGACAAGAGATAAATCTTCAGAATTAATCCAGATAGTAATCTTATCGTATGTAGGTACCCAAATATTTGGAGAAATTGGGGAAATATTAATACCATACAAATTTTCAGGTGTTACACCTGCAGGGATATTCGCTGCATCAGGTAAGCTAGGGTTGTGGGAAAGTGTTACGGAATAACTGTCGTTCCCATAAGGAGTCGTTTCTTTCATTGTAAACTGTCCTATAAATGTACCCGTATTCGGATCTTGGTCCCAACCGCAAGCTACTGCATAGCGAACATTATAGGAATAAGAACGTCCATCAACCTGCCAGCCAGAAAAAGCCTTATTATTAAAACCAAAATATTCAGTCCAACCGGGAATGACGTTTCCATCATTCATCACAGCATTGGTTGTAAAATATAGTGTTTCCCCTAATGCTGGCGCTTTTAATCCGAGTTTGCTGTATACTTCAGCCATATTTATTTGCAACTCTTTGGGAAATTCAGTGATATTATCAACAACCACTGTTGATGACACTTTACCATCTCCTTTTTCTAACACGGCTAAGAGTTGAGCGTGTTTCATAAACGAATAATCGCCCTGATTCTCAGGAATCGTAAGTTTTACTTTATAATTACCACTGGTAAGGCCATCTGACAATAAGCCGTCAGTACCTGCTATGCGGACAATATCGATTACCACCCCTCTTTTCACATCATTTATTGGAAATGGCAGTTCTTTCTCGCAACTTTGAGAGATAAGTAATAAAGAGAGGAAAATAAATGCTAAAAATATTTTTTTCATATAGCTTGTTTATTAATTATTATTTATCCCAAAAAACAAACGGAGTTGGTAAATTGGTCTTCTGCGTCATATTAGGATTCAACTCAGTTTCCGAATTTGTAGGATAATATAGAGATCTCGGAAAGGATGCAATGTTTGTAAGAGGAACTCTCTTTGGTGAACGGTCAGCCTCGACCGGATTAACCCCATTACCAGGATCTTGCGTTTTAGTCGGATCAAAAAGTTTAGGAAATCCAGTACGCCTGTAATCACTATAAGAATCAACTGGATTAAAAATATTAGCTATCCACTTTTGGGTCATAACTATTCTCATCTTCCCGTTAGCATCTGCAGCGTCATATCTGACAAGAATTTGATTAATGAATGCATCTCTATCAGCATTCGAAATTGTAGGTGTTCCAGCCTGTTTGCCTGCTACAAGGTTTACATGAGCGATTGCGGCCTCCACTCCTTCTTTTAGGAGATTTCTGGCATTGCCACTTGTTTCACCGGCAAGTGCCAATTCAGCAAGCATAAACTTAAGAGATGAAAATGTAATCAGCTTATGTGGAGCTTCGCCGTATGTATCTTTCACTGAGACTGCACCTCCTTTACCGTCGTCGTATTTACCTCCGTTAAGATAAATCCCCAATTTGGTTAGAGATTTATCGTTACTACCAGCTGAATTTGGTCCATTCGAAGCAAAAAAGATTGACATAAAGTTACCATTTCTGTATTCATGAGGGCTCTCTGATGCCTGACCGGATTTCAATTGATTCACGAAATAATAAGGAATACGTGGATCTTGAATATTTGCAAATGGATTGTCAATCGTGTTATAGGTATCTCCATTCATCGTCTCGTAAAAATAAGGACTGATATAAAAAGTAGTTTGACCACTATAATTACTGATTGCAGGGTGCCTCATATCTCTTGGAGAAGTATCTTTCTTATACCAAAACTGGAAATCTTCACCCGTTGCAATAAAATTATTGGCACTAACCAACGCATTAAATTTTTCCTGCCACTCTGTAATGTCAGATTTTGCTTTTCGCGATTGCAAAAGAAGCTTTAATGTAATTGTGTTATTTAATCTAATCCATTTGTCTTTATTTCCACCATAAAAGAAATCGTCGCTGCCAGGTCTTAATGTATTTACAGCTTCAGCGTTTTGCAAATCAGACCTTCCGCTTTCAAGCATGGCTATCAAAGCATTATATATATCTTTGCTACTATCTGGTTTTGGAGCTATAAGACCTTCTACATTAAATTCAGTAAATGGAATGTCACCCCATAAGTCTACCATTATAGAAAAAGTGTAAGCTTTTAAAGTCTTTGCGATTCCCGCATAAATTAGATTGCCTTCTGGTTCGGCATTTTTAATAATTGCGTCAAAATCCTTTAGGACATAAGTATATAAATAATTCCATGTATTATATGGATTATTTGCTTGCGCATTCATCCCATAATTCTGAACCTCACGTGAAACAAGTTGATGTACATACGATGAGAGATTGTCTCCAATAAAATCTCCTTGTCCGAGTGCTTCAACCATATATAACTCACTTCCAGAAAGTAGTTGATTTAACTCAGGGATTGTCGGACTGTTTGGGTCTTTGTTTATATCGAGATAGTCTTTTGTACAACCATTCAAAGAAACTATAACTAACAAGACCTGCAATATTCTTATTATATTTTTCATATTCATAAATGTAATTATTCTCTTTATTAGAATGTCAATCTAACATTAAATCCAATTCTCCTTGTAGTAGGCGCACTTTCACGGTCAATACCCTGTACGTTTCCACTACCGAATGCGTTTGAACCCGGATCATAATTGGTATATTTTGGGAATCCTGGAGCAAAGTACCATAAGTTTCTGGCAATCACAGAAAGATTGACAGATCCAATAAAAGTGTTTCTGAGCAATGTTTTGGGGAGATCATATCCCAGACTAATCTCACTCAACCTAAATACGGTTGCATCAAATGCTTGAAATTCAGCAACACTATTCATGGCAAATGTAGGAGATGTACTGGCAGAAGAAAACCATAAATCATTCTCGCCTAGTTGAATATTGTTGTATATTCTTTTTCCACTTTTATCGAGGATCGGTTCATGAGTATTAGGATCTGCAAGTATTCCATAAAGGATTCTGGTACCTAAACGATCTTCTGTATCTTTGGTTACACCACGTCCCATCATATCCGATGCAGGCCCTGAAATCAGAATACCTCCTACTCTAGCGTCAAACATCATGCTTAATGATAAACCATTGTAGGAGAATGTATTGGTAATTGCAGTTTTAAAATCCGGATATGGATCTCCCAAGTCACCGAGCTCAGGAGCTTCCATGAAGGTACCTGTATTTGGGTTGATCAATGGTGTACCATCCGCATCACGAGCTATAACAGAACCACGTAAAAAACCGTAAGGTAATCCAGGTTTAAGAGTGGGTTGTGGCTCGGAAGTAGATCCTGTAGAGAGTGTAATCTGGTCGATACCTTCAATCAATGAAACAACCTTACTTATATTCTTTGTAAAGGTTCCATAGATATGCCACTTAAGCGAATTTCTTAAATCGACCGGAACTAAAGTAAGACCAATTTCCACACCTTTGTTATTCAGCTCACCAAAGTTAGTGTAGTAAGTTCTGGATCCGGTAGATGCAGGTAAACTTAAAGGAGCAATTTGATTGGTGGTTGATCTGTTATACCAGGTAAAATCGATTCCTGTTCGTCCATTAAAAAACTGCAACTCTGTACCAGCCTCAAACTCAGTCGTAAATTCGGGTTTTAATTCCGGATCATAAGATGTTGTTGGAAGTAACATGATTGGCTGCCCTGCAAAAGGTGTATCCGAAAGATAAGTACCATTCACATAATATGGACCTGCATCATTACCAACTCGACCCCAACCAGCTCGTATTTTACCAAAACTCAAAATATCCTGATTGATCTCAAATGCATCACTAAATACAAATGAACCCGACATAGCAGGATAATAGTAGCTCTGATGTTTTACTGGTAAAGTAGATGAGTGATCATTACGTAAGGTAAGATTCAAAAATGCGTAATCTTTATAACCCAAAAGAGCATCAGCATAAATTGCCCACAATCTTCTTTTGGACTGGCTCTCGAAAGCAGTTTGTTCTTGGCTATTATCGACATTGTAAATACCCTTAAATATCATCTTATTACCAGTTGATCCGGCGCGTAATGATTGCCTTTGATTTACATTATGCCCAACTGTGAAACGAAGATTAATATCATTTTCGAAATCGTGTTTGAAAGTCATATTAAAATTGGATTCCAATTCTTGGGTTGTATAATTGTCATTGTTGATTTGACCCAAACCTTCAAAATTTTCAGGGCCAACAGATCCAATATTTATTACTTGCTTACGATCCATTTCATACTGGTTCCATCCAAACTGATATGACGCTGACAACCAGTCAGTAAAATCATAGGATGCATTCATCGTCGTCACTGTACGATCCATTACTGTGTTGATTGTATTGTATTTCCAAGACCAAAGGGGGTTATCTACAGTCGTACTGCTAAATGGGAATAAATTACTGCCACTTGGTGTTTCATATGGCAATCCCACTGCATCAATATTTCGAGGCATAAGCAATGTACGAGCAAAAGAACTAACGGAGCCGCCATAATTACCTGCGCCGAAGAAAGGTCCGTTTTGCAAAGATCTTGAATAAGACAGCGTACCACCAATAACAAGCCCGTTATCTAGTTTTTGATTTCCTCCTACGCTGAATGAACTTCGTTCAAATTGCGAGTGAGGTATATAACCATCCTGATCCAACCGTGACACTGTGGCGCTATAATTTCCTTTGTCATTATAACTCATAATATTGACAGAGTTATCAAGAATGCCTCCTGTTCTGAATAACCCACTCACATTGTTAGGATATGCTTGGTAAGGCTGGGTAGCACCCATATCAGGATAAGCGGTCAAATAGTTTGCCCAAGTTGGGATCGTTTCCATTCCTGGAGTTCCGAATGCAGGGCCCCAAGAACCGTTAGCATTGGAATACAGGAAATTGCTGCCCTGTCCGTACAAGTTTTGATACTCAGGTAATGACGCAATCTTTTCTGTAGTATACGAAGAAGTAACTGTAACCTCAAATTTCTTTTGTGAAGGTCTTTGCTTCTTACTGCCCGCTTTCGTCGTAATAAGAACTACACCATTTGCTGCCCTACTTCCGTATAGTGCAGCAGCTGCAGCCCCTTTTAATATATCCATACTCTCAATATCATTAGGGTCAAGTGTGGAGATTCCAGTACCGTACGCACCAGCAGTCACCAATCTATCTCCAGTTGTTACTTCAGTATTGCTATAAGGAACTCCATCCACAACATATAATGGGTCATTATTACCAAGAAATGATGAGTTACCCCTTATTAACACTTTCGTTGCACTTCCGGCAACAGCTGACGATCCACTAATTTGAACACCTGGTATTTTACCATCCAGTGAACGAAACAAATCAGGCTCAGCTTTTTGAATTGCTTCATCCGGATTTACGACTGTTTGTCCAAATCCTACAGATCTCGGAGGTCTGGCAATACCCATAGCACCAACTACAACAACTTCCTGCAACAATTTTGTATCTCCTGCAAGCACAACTCTCATGTTTGAAGTTGCAGTCACCTCTTTTGTTTCCATCCCAACATAGGATATTACAAGTGTTGAGTTCGAAGGTACCGAAAGGGTAAAAAGACCATCAATATCGGTTACAGTACCCTGAGAAGTGCCTTTTACCTGAATGGTGGCTCCAATCACAGGTTCACCTGCATCGTCCACCACGGTACCCCGCACCTGGGTCTGAGCAGTTATAATCCCTATTCCCATAAAGAACAGGGCCAAAAACATCATTAGTTTTCTTTTCATAAACTCTACTTTTTAATTAATCACTTCATTATTAAATATCTATAAGTTAAATTCTTGGTTATATGGTTGCCTCAAAATTGAATTTAAAAATAAATCGGATATCCTTTGCTGCTAAATATCAATTAACATTTATATAGAAATATTCCAATTCGCAAATATATACCAATTATTTTAAATTCCTTTTTTTTTGCATTCTTTTTTTCAAAAAAACGCCAGATTGTACTAATTAAATCCTTATTATTTTCATTTCAACTTAATTATTTTCAAATCTGCAAAGATTATAGACACTTAAACCTTTAAATTTTAACAAATGATAAAACCCAAACAATCTTTCTTCAAAACAAACCGCAAATATAACACTTCAAAAAACATTTTGCAACTTTTTGATTCCACTTTCTCTCCTTTTTAACACCAAATCGATGAAATCGATGAAAAATAGTCACGCTATATAGGAAAGTAGAAAATTAAAAATTTTGGCCACAAAAAAGGGACGGCCGACTCCCGGCCATCCCCTTTATTTAAATAATATGTTTGATATCAAGTTACTTCTCGATTCCTAGCAATTCTATTTCGAAAATAAGATTGGAGAAAGGCTTGATGGTACCTCTGTCGGCAGAACCGTAAGCGAGGTTGTAAGGAACATAGAGTTTCCATTTTGAGCCCACGGGCATCAGCTTCAGTGCTTCTGTCCATCCCGGAATAACCTGGGTGACACCAAAGGATGCAGGTTCGCCTCTTTGAACACTGCTGTCAAATACAGTACCATTGATTAATGTACCGTGATAATGTACTTTTACCTTGTCGGTATCGGTAGGAATAGCTCCATTTCCAGCACGCAGGATCTCATACTGCAGACCACTGGGAAGGGTGACTACTCCTGCTCTTTTTGCATTTTCAGCCATATAGGCATCACCTGCAGCAATGCTGTCTTTATACTGGATTTTTAAATTTTCTTCCTGACGGGCTGTTTCTGCAGCCTGAGCTTTTTCCACTTCTGTCTGGATCAGTCCGTTTGCCTGCACTTTGTCTATGGCAAGTTTCTGGTTCTTCAATACTGAAATAAGGCCGGCCAAAATCTGATCGTTGTTCACTTTTTTGGTGGAGTCTGTACCAAAAAGCATGGTGTTGAACTGAGGAAGCATCTGCTGTGAAAACTGAACACCAATGCTCAGTCCGTTTGCGTAGGCCGACTTCTCCTTTTGATTCATTCCTTCAGTCAACCCTTTAATGAAATCGTTGAGTTTGGGTGCATTGATTTTGTTCACCGAATCAATCTTTGCTGCCAGCTCTTTCTCCAGCACTGCTTTCTGTGTGGAATCGGCAGTGGCCATCTTTGTCTGATATTCGTACTCAATGGAGGAAGCGCTAACCAATACTCCTGATTGTTCCAGAAACTGCACCAGCCCCTGATCGGCCATACTTACACCGTAGGCGTAGGAAATACTGTCCACTGAGTTTTTCAGGGATGTCTTGGGTGTGGAAGCTCCACCGCAGGAAACCATTGTGATGACCAAAATGGCCACGACACCGAAAGTAGTCAAAATTGTTTTTTTCATTTTTCTTTAAATTAAAATCACTTATCAATTAAAAATTTTCTTTGTTATCACATTTTAATAAAGGATGGAAAGATTAAACGATTCCCAGAAGCTCCACATCGAAGATGAGGGTAACATTGGGTTCAATGGAACCGCCTGCGCCCTGTTCTCCATAGGCCAGTTCCGATGGAATATACAATCTCCATTTTGATCCTACCGACATCAACTGCAATGCTTCTACCCATCCTTTAATGACCTGATTCACGCCGAATACTGCAGGTTGTCCGCGATCTACCGAGCTGTCGAAAACGGTACCATCGAGCAATGTGCCGTGATAGTGGCATCTTACTTTGTCGGTAGCTTTGGGCTTTGCACCACTACCTTCAGCCAAAATTTCATACTGCAACCCGCTGGGAAGGGATACTACACTCTCCTTCTTGCGATTTTCTTCAAGAAAAGCCTTGCCTGCTTCCAGATTCTTAGCGAACATTTCATCCTGTTGTTTACTGAAATAATCCTGTATCACACGATTTGCTTCCTGAGGACTCATAGAGGGGTTCGTGTTGTTCATTGTACATGTAAAGGCTTCCACGAAAGATTTCACATCCAGTTGTCGCAACCCTGAGTTCATTAGATTTGAGGCCATGCTCATTCCTAACGCGTAACTTAATTTATCCATTCACTCTCTTCTTTTTTAATTTGGAGACAAAAGTACGATTTTAATATGAAATAACTTCGACTTCCGTCAATAAAAAACTATATTTGTCTGATATAAACGAAATAAGAGGCACAGATGAAGAAAAAACTGGTCGTATTAACAGGAGCAGGGATGAGTGCCGAAAGCGGCATTGCTACTTTCCGGGATTCCGGCGGATTGTGGGAACAGTATCCGGTAGAACAGGTAGCGACGCCCGAAGGGTTTGAAGCGGACCCGGAACTGGTGCTGAACTTCTATAACATGCGTCGCAGAGAATTGTTGCAGACAAAACCCAATGCAGGACACCTGGGTCTTGCCGGGATGGAGAAAGATTTCGATGTTCACATCATCACCCAGAACATCGACAACCTCCATGAACAGGCAGGAAGTAGCAAGGTGCTTCACCTCCACGGGGAATTGATGAAGGCACGCTCCAAGTGCACCCCGCGATACCATATCTATCTTCTCAATCATTGACCAACTATCGTATTCAAAAAATGGTGATGCTGCTGTTTTTTTTTGTAATTTCGCTCTATCATTACAAACAAAGAAAGGAGACCCGTGGAAAAAATTGTAGAAACACCAATGATGAAACAGTATATCGAGATAAAGAAAAAACATCCCGATGCCATCCTGCTGTTTCGTGTGGGAGATTTTTATGAAACTTTTTCGGCTGATGCCATTGTGGCCTCCGAGATATTGGGAATCACCCTGACACGACGGGCAAATGGAGCGGCACAATTTGTAGAACTGGCCGGTTTTCCGCACCATGCACTCGATACCTACCTTCCCAAACTGGTCCGTGCCGGAAAACGGGTGGCAATCTGTGACCAGCTGGAGGATCCAAAGCTAACAAAAAAACTGGTAAAAAGAGGGATTACCGAACTGGTGACCCCGGGTGTCTCTTTTAATGACACGGTACTGAACCACAAGGAAAACAATTTTCTCTGTGCCCTGCACATCGCCGGAAACAACCAGTACGGCATTTCCTTTCTCGATATCTCTACTGGTGAGTTTCTTACGTCCGAAGGCAACAAGGATGATATTGACAAACTGCTCGCCAACTTCTCCCCGAAAGAACTGCTCGTGGAAAGGGGCAACCGGAAAAAGCTGGAAGAAGCTTTTGGCAACGGCTGGCTCCTTTCGGAGCTGGATGACTGGATCTTTACCGACGATGCCGCGCACGACAAGCTTCTGTCCCACTTTCAAACTTCCGGCCTGAAAGGTTTCGGCGTGGAAAACCTGCCGCTGGGAATCATCGCCTCGGGGGCAATATTACATTACCTCGACATCACTCAACACTACAATACGGCTCACATTGTCTCGCTCAAACGCATTGAAGAAGAGCGTTTCGTAAGGCTCGACAAGTTCACGGTACGCAGCCTGGAGCTTATTTCCACCATGAATGAAGGGGGAAAAACACTCCTCGATATTCTGGATAAAACAATCTCTCCCATGGGATCGCGCCTGCTGCGCCGCTGGATAGTCTTTCCGCTGAAAGACACCAAACCTATTGAGGACCGGCTCAACGTAGTGGAGGATTTTTTCCGTGAGCCGGAATTGAAAAAACTGCTCGAGCAGCAATTGCAGCTTATCGGCGATTTGGAACGGATCATCTCCAAAGCGGCTGTGGGCAGGATTACTCCACGAGAGGTAGTGCAGTTGAAAGTGGCACTCACGGCATTAGAACCGATCAGAGAAGCGTTTCTTGCTTCAGGGAATCACAGTCTGCAGGAGATGGGCGGGAAACTGAGCCCCTGCTCCGATATCCGCGACCGCATTGCAAGAGAGATCATCCCTGATCCGCCGGCACTGACCGGCAAGGGTGGATACATCTGCAATCAGGTCAACGCAGAACTGGACGAACTACGCCGGATTGCCTACTCCGGGAAAGACTACCTGATACAATTGCAGCAGCGTGAAAGCGAAAAGACGGGAATCCCATCACTGAAGGTGGCCTACAATAATGTATTCGGCTATTATATTGAAGTGCGCAACACGCACAAGGATAAGGTTCCCCCCGAGTGGATGCGGAAACAGACACTGGTAAGCGCCGAACGCTATATCACTGAGGAGCTGAAAACGTACGAAGAGAAAATCCTGGGGGCAGAAGAAAAAATCGTGACACTGGAAGATCAAATCTATGGTGCACTTGTGGAAAGCCTGAAGGATTATATTCCTGCCATCCAGATAAATGCCTCCGTTATTGCCCGGGCCGACTGTCTGCTTTCTTTCGCGAACGTGGCCCGACAGAATAATTACATCCGCCCGGAGGTCAACGATTCAGACGCAATCGACATAAAAAATGGCCGCCATCCCGTCATTGAACGCCAGTTGCCACCCGATCAGCCTTTTATCGCGAACGACGTCTATCTGGACAACAACACACAACAGATCATGATCATCACCGGGCCCAACATGGCCGGCAAATCGGCTCTGCTCAGGCAGACAGCCCTTATCACACTGATGGCGCAGATAGGTTCCTTTGTCCCGGCAGAATCTACCAGAATCGGACTGGTAGATAAAATCTTTACCCGCGTGGGCGCTTCCGACAACATCTCACAGGGTGAATCCACCTTTATGGTGGAGATGAACGAAGCGGCCAACATTCTCAACAACCTGTCGGACCGCAGCCTGATCCTCTTCGATGAACTGGGAAGGGGCACCAGCACCTACGATGGTATCTCCATTGCATGGGCCATTGTGGAATATATTCACGAACATCCGAAAGCGCGGGCCAAAACACTCTTTGCCACCCACTATCACGAACTGAACGAGATGGAGAAATCGTTCAAAAGAATAAAAAATTACAACGTGTCGGTGAAGGAGATAGACAACAAGGTGATCTTTCTGCGAAAGCTGGCACCAGGGGGCAGTGAGCACAGCTTTGGTATTCATGTAGCCCGGATGGCCGGTATGCCGCAAAGCATCACCAAACGCGCCGATACTCTCCTCGCCTCCATGGAATCGGCGAATCGTAAAGAAGGTATCAGGAAGCCCATAAAAGACTTCATCGAAAAACGAGAGGGTTATCAGCTGAGTTTCTTTCAGCTCGACGACCCCATCCTCAGCCAGGTGCGCGATGAGATACTCAACATCGATATCAACAACCTGACGCCCATGGATGCACTGAATAAACTGAACGAGATAAAAAAAATAGTAAAAGGAAAATAACACCTACGGTATCCAGTTGGCGAAGATGCCCTGCTGCAGGCCGGACTCAAAAAGATGTACAACGAACATTATCCCAATGAAACCTATCGCACCGGCCGCATCGAAGTAATCTGTGGCTCCATGTTCTCCGGAAAAACTGAAGAACTGTTGCGCCGTCTGCGCCGTGCAAAGATTGGCAAACAGACCGTTGAAATTTTCAAACCGGCCATAGACATACGCTACTCACTCGATGAAGTGGTTTCACACGACAAAAATACAATTCTCTCTACCCCGGTGGAACACTCCAGTAATATCCTGCTACTCTCATCACAGGTAGAAGTGGTAGGTGTGGATGAAGCGCAATTTTTTGATGACGGCCTGGTGGAGGTATGTCAGCAACTGGCCGACCAGGGCGTTCGGGTGATCGTGGCCGGGCTCGACATGGACTACAAACGAAATCCTTTCGGCCCGATACCGGCATTGTGCGCCATTGCCGACGACATTACCAAAGTACACGCCATCTGTGTGGAGTGTGGCAATCTGGCCAGTTATTCACACAGGCTGGTAAAAAACGACAAGCAGATCATGCTCGGCGAAACAGAAGAATATCAGCCTCTTTGCAGGAAGTGTTTCCTGCAAAAATAGAAGTATCTGAAAACCTTTTTTGGTTTCCCATCAAACAATCGGGGTGATTGTTTGTTAATAACTATACGAAACCAAAACATTCATTAAAGGTAACAATTATTCACTTTAAACATGAACTTATGAAACTAAGAAAAATTTTTTTCACAGGACTTTTGCTCGCAGCATTTACCACTGCCATAAATGCTCAGCAATACAATACCGCTTTTGGCGTAAGATTGGGATATGACAGTGGTTTGACACTGAAACATTTCTTTGCACCGGCAAGTGCAGGTGAATTCATTCTCTCAGCCTCTCCCCGTTATTTCCAGCTGACCGGTTTGTATGAATATCAGCAACCGGTACCGGGAGCACCCAACCTCGACTGGTATGTGGGTCTCGGAGCACACATTGGAGGGATACATTACCACAAAGATTATTATGACAGTGCTTTCCTGCTTGGAGCGGATCTGATAGGCGGACTTGAATATGTGTTCCCGAGAGCGCCTTTCAATATTTCACTTGACTGGAAACCATCATTCAACTTCACCAACGATTACAACGACTACTGGTACAGTGGTTTCGCACTCAGTTTGCGTTACACGTTCCATTAACCGTTTCTTCGGAAAAAATATATGACCGCTTTCAGTCGAAAGCGGTTTTTTTATGTCGTTCCGACTTAAATGTCTACTTTTGTATTCATGCAAAAAACAGGAAAGGAAAGTGAATCGGTGCTCCTTGATCAACTCAACGAGGCTCAACGGGCCGCTGTGGAATTTTGCGACGGACCGTCGCTCGTGATTGCAGGTGCAGGATCGGGCAAAACCCGCGTGCTCACCTATAAAATTGCTTACCTGCTCGAACAGGGACTCCCTCCTTTCTATATCCTGGCACTCACCTTCACCAACAAGGCGGCGCGCGAAATGAAGTCGCGCATCGCGGAACTGGTCGGTGAAAAAAGAGCCCGTAGCCTCTGGATGGGTACCTTCCACGCCATCTTCTCCCGCATACTGCGCAACGAAGCAGAAGCCATCGGCTTCCAATCCAATTTCACAATCTTCGACACGTCCGACTCAAACAACCTGATCAGGCTCATTGTCAAAGAGATGAACCTCGACGACAAGCTCTATCGGTCTGCAACTGTGCATGGACAGATTTCCCGTGCGAAGAACAGTCTGATTACCCCTGCCATGTATGCTGCCAACGACGAAATTCTTCAATACGACCGCATGGCGAAACGGCCCCACCTGTTTGAAATATACCAGCGCTATCAGAACAGACTGCGATCAGGAAACAGCATGGATTTCGACGATCTGCTGATGTATACTAATATTCTGTTCCGCGACCATGCAGAAATACTTGAAAAATATCGCAACCAGTTCCAGTACATCCTTGTAGACGAGTACCAGGATACCAACTTTGCACAGCACCTCATTGTGAAACAGCTCGCCGACGTGCACCACCGCGTATGCGTGGTGGGCGATGATGCCCAGAGCATCTACTCCTTCCGGGGCGCCAACATCGACAATATCCTGAAGTTTAAATCAAATTTCAACGAGACCCGGATTTTTAAGCTGGAACAGAACTACCGTTCCACACAAAATATTGTGAATGCGGCGAACAGCCTGATCAAAAAGAACACCGAACAGATTTATAAAGATGTCTTTTCGAAAAACGAAGTGGGCGAAAGAATAGAGATCAGAAGTGCTTTTTCCGATTTTGAAGAAGGACTCATCGTCTCCAACAAGATCGCCCGCATGCGGATCGAAACGCATGTCTCCTATGGTGATTTTGCCATCCTTTACCGCACAAACGCACAATCACGCATTTTTGAGGAGTCTTTACGAAAAAATAACATCCCTTATCGTATATATGGAGGACTTTCTTTTTATCAGCGTAAAGAAATCAAAGATGTGATCAGCTACTTCCGGCTTATAGTGAATCGGAATGATGAAGAGGCGTTCCGCCGGATTATCAACTACCCTTCACGTGGTATCGGCGATGTGACCGTCGGCAAAATATCAAAGGCTGCCGAATTGCATCAGACCAGTCTGTGGCAGGTATTGGACTCTCCTTCTGCCTATAATCTGGACATCAACATGGGTACTACTAAAAAGCTGGCTGATTTTCAATCGCTCATCAGTGATTTTATCAATAAAAATGACCGGATGAATGCTTTTGAGCTAGCCCAGGAAGTAATCAGAAACAGCGGCATCGCAAAAGAGGCATACGAGGACATGACGCCCGAAGGCATGAGCCGTACCCAAAATATCCAGGAGCTGCTCAATGCCATGAATGAGTTTGTGGCTACACGCCAGGAACAGGGAGAAGAGAATAACCAACTGGTCGATTTTCTGTCGGAAGTTTCGCTGCTTACCGATCAGGATACCGACAAGGAGAAGGAAGACGAGAAAGTGACCCTGATGACCGTTCACTCCGCCAAAGGATTGGAATTCGATCATGTTTTCGTGGTGGGCCTGGAAGAGGATCTTTTCCCCTCAGCAATGGCCAAATCTGAGATGAGGGGTCTTGAGGAGGAGCGGCGACTCTTCTACGTCGCCATCACCCGGGCAAAGAAAACCTGTACCATCACCCATGCCCGGAGCCGTTTCAAAAACGGGGTGACCAATTCTGCCGTTCCCAGCCGCTTTCTAAAGGACATTGATCCGGCATTTCTTTCCACAGAGAACCCGTCAGAAGAGACATTTGCTCCTTCTCAGGCTGATGATTTCTGGGGAACAATGCGGGCCCAACGCCAGCAAAAGCAGGAAAGTCAACACACTTTACCAAACAAAGTAACCCCTGTATACAGAACTGCTACCTCTTCCCTCCCCCTATCGAAAGAAGCTGAAGAGCTGAGAGAAGGAGATGTCATTGAACACGAACGTTTTGGACGCGGTGTGGTCACCGCCATTGAATTGAGCGGCAACGACCGCCGTGCTTTCGTGGAATTCGATTCAGCAGGCAGAAAACAGCTTTTGCTGAAATTTGCGAAATTCACCATTGTGGGTGACAAATACTAAATCTCCAACAACACCTCTTCCACGCTGGGGCCACCGAACAACATGTCTGCAGGATTTTCAAGCAACTGTTTTACCCGTTTTAAAAAGTTTACCGAATCCTTGCCGTCTATCACGCGGTGGTCATACGACAACGCCACATACATCATGGGCCTGATGACCACCTGACCTTCCACGGCGACTGGACGATCAATGATATTATGCATACCGAGGATGGCAGACTGTGGCGGGTTGATTAAAGGTGTAGACATCATGGAACCGAAAACACCGCCGTTGGTGATGGTAAACGTGCCGCCGGTCATCTCGGGAATGGAAAGCTTCCCCTTCCGGGCCTTTTCGGCAACTTCCGCAATGGCTTTTTCAATCTCAGCCAACCCCAGGCTTTCCACATTCCTCACCACCGGCACCATCAATCCTTTGGGGGTACTCACAGCCACGGCAATATCAGCATAATCGTAGGTCGCCAGATTCTCACCATCGAGCATGGCATTCACGTTGGGAAACTCCTGCAATGCAATGGCACTCGCTTTCATAAAGAAAGACATCATGCCGAGCTTGATTCCATGTCTCTCAACAAATGCATTCTGATGTTTTTTGCGAAGATCCATGACTGGCTTCATATCCACCTCATTGAACGTAGTCAGCATGGCCGTTTCATTCTTCACCGATACCAGTCGTTCACTCAGTTTCCGACGCAACGAGCTCAATCGCATTATGGAAACGTTGCGGCTTGCCGGCTTCTTCAGGCTGACCGTTTTATCATCCCCAAGAGACAAAATTGCGTCCACATCTTCACGCTTCAAGCGCCTGAGACCACTGATTACATCGTCTACAGTAAGGCTGTTTTCCTCCATTACTTTTTTGGCCAGCGGGGTGAGTCTCACTTTTTCATATTCCTTCGATATGAGTTCGCCCGAAGCAGAGACCGCAGCGGTTGCGCCTGCCACCCCCGCAGGAGCTTTCTCTTTCACGGGTAAATCTTTTTTCGTTTCAGCAGCAGATGGGATTCCTGACTGTGCCGATGTCATAGGTTGTACGACTGAAGTATCTATGGTACAAGCCACTGCGCCCACTTCGAGCATTTCTCCTTCGGATGCTTTAAAGCTGATTTTTCCCGATTCGTCGGCGACCAGCATCAACGTGGCTTTGTCTGATTCCAGTTCAGCGATCTCGGTACCTTTTGTCACGACCGCACCATCCTCCACCATCCAATGAAAAAGCTCCACATGCGTAATGGATTCACCGGGGCTCGGGACTTTTATTTCTATCAATGCCATAATATTGTTGTTCAGTTTTTATTAATAGCTACACCTTGAGCGCTTTCTCAATGATCATCGCCTGGTTGGCCTTGTGCCGGGCCGTCAGCCCTTCTGCCGTCACGCCACTCGCGGGCCGGCTGATCACCTTCAATGGGAGGTCACCCAGACGTTCCTTTACAAAGCTTGCCGCACCCATATTTGCAGGTTCTTCCTGCACCCAGATGATTTCACGGTCTTCAGGATACCGCTCCAGGAGCGTGCGAAGCTGTTTGTCCGGAAAAGGATAGAGCTGTTCAATCCGTATGACCGACACCGCATCTGATTGAAGCTCTCCACAGGCTGCTTCCAGCTCATAATATATTTTACCGGAGCAGAGAAGTACTCTTCTGACTCCGGAATAATCACCGAGATGCGTGTCTTCCATCACCTCACGAAATCCACCCTCAGTAAAATCAGCCAGGGAGGAAACACACGCAGGGTGTCGCAACAGGCTCTTGGGAGTAAAAACAATTAGCGGCATCCGGATGTCGCGATGCAGCTGACGACGCAGCACATGGAAAAAGTTGGCAGGTGTGGTACAGTTTACAACCTGCATATTGAGGTTCGCACACAAACTAAGGAACCGTTCCATACGGCCGCTGGAATGTTCCGCCCCCTGTCCTTCGTAGCCGTGCGGTAACAACATGACCAGCCCCGATTTCAATCCCCATTTTTCCTGTGCCGCGGAGATATACTGATCCACAATGACCTGTCCCACGTTATAAAAATCACCGAACTGTGCCTCCCATAGGGTAAGCCCATCGTGGTGAGCCAGAGAGTAACCGTATTCGAAACCCAGTATGCCATATTCATTGAGTGGAGAGTTATAGACCCGAACCGTTTCCTGCTCTCCGCCCAGATTCTTTAATGGGAAATATTTCTCCTTGCCGTCCCCGGTAATGATCTCCGCATGGCGGTGCGAGAAAGTACCGCGCTCGGAATCCTGTCCGCTCAGTCGCACGCTGTGCTTCTCCCAGGCCAGAGAAGCGTAAGCCATAAGCTCACCCATGGCCCAGTCGTACCTGTCAGCATCGATCATGGCCGACCGTTGCTGAAATAAGCGAATGGTTTTGTTGAAAAATTTTTTACCTTCCGGCAGGGCAGTGATACTTTTGGCCAGCCGTAAAAAAAGCTCTTTGGAAACAGCCGTATCTGTCATTGTCTCAAAGTCGGCAGCCTCAGGTAGACGAATTTCCGGATATCTGCCGGCAAGAAAAAGATGCAGGTTTAACACAGAGGTGGCCTGCGACTCCTCATATGCCTTCTCCAGGAGTTGATAAAAATCGGACAACCTGGATTCAAAAGCCTCCGGTGTGATTACTCCTCCCTCTATCAACTTTTCAGCATAGATGTCGCGGGGATTTTTATGTCTTGCGATGATATCATACAACTCCGGCTGGGTAAAACGAGGTTCATCGCCCTCGTTATGTCCGTACTTGCGGTATGACAACAAGTCGATGAACACATCGATATTAAACTTCTGACGAAACTCGAGCGCCAGCCTGGCCACGAATACCATCGCCTCAATGTCGTCACCGTTTACATGAAATACGGGCGACTGTGTCACCTTGGCCACATCGGTACAATAGGTACTGGATCTGGCCTGCAGATAATTGGTAGTAAATCCGACCTGGTTGTTGATCACGATGTGAATCGTACCACCTGTTTTATATCCGTCCAGCTTTGAAAACTGAATGGTTTCATAGACGACACCTTGTCCAGCTATGGCAGAATCACCATGGATCAGGATGGGAAGCACCTCGTGATAACGACAGGCATGCTCATTTTCCAGTTTTGCACGGGCAATACCCTCCATCACCGGCCCCACGGCTTCGAGGTGTGAAGGATTGGGTGCCAGACTCACCGAGATAGTGCGACCTTCAAATTCAATCGTATTGTCATAACCCAAATGGTATTTCACATCGCCATACATGATATCCTCCTCGTAATTCTGGGCATTGAACTCACGAAAAACCTGTGAATAGGGTTTTTTCATGATGTTGGTGAGCACATTCAGTCGCCCCCTGTGGGCCATCCCAATTACAATTTCGTTGACATCATACTCTCCACCGTGTGCGACAATAGCATTCAGTGCAGGGATAATCGATTCCGAGCCCTCAAGTGAAAAGCGTTTCTGTCCCACAAATTTTTTGTGCAGATAATCTTCGAATCCGGAAGCTTCTATCAACCGGTCCAGAATACGCAGTCTTGTTTCATCAGAAAGTGGTTCCTGATTTTTGCATCCCTCCATTCTCTCCTGCAGCCACTTTACAACCTCAGGTTTGGTCATATAGCGATATTCCACCCCGATGGACTTGCAATAAGTTTCATCAAGATGCGCAACGATTTCTCTCAGCGTAACTTTACCCAGGCCAATCTCCTTGCCGGCCTCAAAGGGAATGTCCAGGTCATCCTCTGTGAGATCGAAATTCTCAATTGCCAGCGTAGGAGTGTAGCTTCGCCGGCTACGTACCGGGTTGGTCTTGGTAAAGAGATGGCCGCGACGTCTGTATGCTGTGATAAGCCGCATGACCGCCAGTTCTTTTGGCGAGTTTTCTAAAGGTTCCTTACTACCGGTCGCTTTTACAGGGAAGTGTCGAGTGGCTAAATCGAATCCTTGAAAAAAATAACGGAAGCTTTCATCCACACTCAGGGGATTTTCTTTATATTTTTGATATAAAGCCTCAATGGCTTCCATATCTGTTGTACTTAATTCATTTTGGGCATTCATCGGTGGGTCGTTCCTCATTTTGATATAAATAGTAAAGATGACCAAATTGTTCATTCATTCCAACAATTTTCATCTAAAAGAGTTTTCGGTTTCCTTTTCCTATGTCCCGAAAAAGTGTTATTTTTGACACTCCAAACGATACTGACTGCAAACAATAAATCATCATAAAAACAAATTCTATGACAAAAAGTGCTTTACAGATTGCACGGGCAAGTTACGAGCCTAAAATGCCCGAAGGATTGATCGGCAATGTAAAAATTGAAGAAGGAGCGGCCACGAAGTCGGTACGCGACCAGAAAGAAATCCAACAACTTTTTCCCAACACATACGGGATGCCCATCGTGAAGTTTACGCAGACTACCGGCAAATCCGGTTTGGACCATCCGCTGAATGTGGGTGTGATCCTGTCGGGCGGACAAGCTCCCGGGGGACACAATGTGATCGCGGGGATCTATGACGGCGTAAAACGGCTTCACCCCGACGGTAAGCTTTACGGCTTTATCCTGGGCCCGGCCGGTCTTATCAACCACGAGTACAAGGAACTTACCAGTGACATCATCGATGAATACCGTAATACGGGAGGATTTGATATCATCGGATCGGGAAGGACCAAACTGGAGACCCAGGAACAGTTCGACAAGGGACTGGAGATCCTGAAGAAACTCAACATCAAAGCACTGGTGATCATCGGGGGTGACGACTCAAACACCAACGCATGTGTGTTGGCAGAATACTACGCAGCCATCAATGCCGGCGTACAGGTCATCGGCTGTCCCAAGACCATCGATGGAGACCTCAAAAATGAGCAGATTGAAACCTCATTCGGATTCGATACTGCATGCAAGGTATATTCCGAGTTAATTGGCAATATTCAGCGCGACTGTAACTCTTCGCGGAAATACTGGCATTTCATCAAGGTAATGGGGCGCTCAGCATCGCATATTGCGCTTGAATGTGCTCTGCAGACACATCCAAACATCTGCTTCGTATCGGAAGAGGTGGCTGCAAAAGAGCAGTCTCTCGATGAAATCATCGACTACATCGCCGGTGTCATTGCCAAAAGAGCCGAACGGGGACTAAATTATGGTACGGTGATTATTCCCGAGGGACTGATTGAATTTATTCCTGCCATGAAGAAACTGATCAGTGAACTGAACGATTTCCTCGCGCACAATCAGGAGGAATTTGATTTGGTACGCCGTTCCGGTAAACGCGATTATATCATCAGCAAGCTCTCTCAGGAAAATGCCGACATTTATGCCAGTCTGCCCGAGACGGTAGCCCGTCAGCTCACACTCGACCGCGATCCACACGGCAACGTGCAGGTGTCGCAAATTGAAACAGAAAAGCTCCTGGCCGAGATGGTGAAAAAACGGCTTGAACTGTGGAGCAAAGAGGGCAAATACAAAGGTAAATTTGCCACCGTCACCCACTTCTTCGGATATGAAGGCCGTTGTGCCGCTCCGTCGAACTACGACGCCGACTACTGCTATTCACTCGGCTACACGGCATCGATGCTTGTGGCAGCAGGTAAGACCGGCTACATGTCTTCGGTACGCAATACCACCCGTCCTGCTGCCGAATGGATTGCAGGAGGAGTGCCCATCACCATGATGATGAACATGGAACTTCGCCACGGCGAAATGAAACCGGTCATTCAGAAGGCACTGGTGGAACTTGAAGGAGCTCCTTTCAGATACTTCAAAAGCCAGCGTGATAAATGGGCCGTTGAAACAGATTATGTATATCCCGGTCCTATCCAGTACTTCGGCCCCACGGAAGTGTGCGACCAACCAAGCAAAACGCTGCAACTGGAACAGAACGGCAAAATCAGTATATAAATTGATAAGTCTTACGTAAAAAGAGGTGACCTCATTGTGAAGTCACCTCTTTTTTTGTAGTGCAAGGGTTTCAAACCCCGTGAAGCATGAAGATCAGAAGAACTTGTAACGGTTGTCTTCCACACGCAATTTATTTTTTAACACTTCTACAGATTGCATCTGCAGACGATAGGCATTGTTGTTAAGCATACTCCTTTTCTGAGCGGCCGCGTTGTATGTTTCAGTTCCGGTTGTCCTGTCGGCCACCTGGGTCACATATACACCCAAATTCCCTTTCATGGGGCCAACCAGCTTGTTGACAGGAGCAAAGGCCGATACGGCATTCAATACAGGCTCAACTCCCAGTCCTGTAATATTGGGGGTAGTAAAGTTCACAAAACGAACCGTATCAACAGTTGCGTTCATTGCTGCAGCATAGTCATTAAGCGATGTCAGATTCCTTGCCTTCAAGTCGGTACTGATTTTTTCTGCTTTCTTCTCGTTCATCAACTGCGTACGTATGCCTGAAGAGACTTCAGAAAGAGGTGCTGTTCCTGCAGGAATTACTTGTTCCACTCGTGCAATCACACGCAGATTGGTAAGATCAAATTTCTTCACGCTGCCATGTTCCTTCTCGTTGGCTGCCCAGGTGATAATCTGACGGGAACTGGGAATTTGCGCCAATGAAAAATCGTTGGCAGAAACCGTAACGTTTGGCATGACCATATAATTTTTTTTCGATGCCAGTTCAGTAAATTTGGTCTTCACATCAGGAGCAGAGATAAACTGATTCAGTTCATTATCGATGTTGTTCGAGGTCTTCTCGCTGGCAACAACGGGCATATTTACAATGGCAACCTTATATTTGTTCACTGGACTGGTTCTTTCTTCCACCTGAAGAATAAGCTGCTGACCCGGAACAGATAACTTCACGGGTTGACCTATTGGCGTATTGAAAGCAGCCTGAACCAAACCGGAACCCATCTGAACAAGATCAATCTCACGGGCCCAGCCTACTTCACCTCCATTTGAGTTTGGATTGAGACTGTTGGCAACTTCGGCGAAAGAACTTCCGCCCTGCAGTAAACCGTAGATACTGTCCACAAAATTGGTAACGACTGTATCTTTACCCACGGTAGAAGCGTCAGGTATTGCCATCATGCGCAACCGTACCGAGTCAGGAGCCACCGTCTTGTCAATTAGTTTGATAATCTGATATGCGTCCCCTTCACGTTTGGGACCTGCTATGTCATTGACCGCAGCGTTGCGGACAAATTCAATCTGGGAAGGAGTCAGCATAAACTCACTCACAAACACATCACGATAGGGCGCATCGGAATAATCGGCCACCACGCTCATCGGATTGGCCGCACTTTGCAGTTCGGTGAATGCCTTCTTGGATTCAGTTTCCACTTCGGCAAAATCTTCGCTGCTGGGGACGATCTCTTTTGAAAAGTAAGACAATTTTACCAGGGGAGCCTCCAGCCTGAACGATGCCTTATGCGCATTGTAATAATCCTGAACCTCTTTATCTGTCACTTTTACTGCAGAATCGGAGATTGTAAAATAGTTTTGCTTTACATATACGATGTCGGCATTCTGCTGAGAAAGGTCGAACGTTGTTTTGGCTTCCTGATCATTCACAATCACTGCATTTGACAACAACGATATATATTTTTCTTCCAAACGTTGGGTGCGTACCATCCCTTCAATGAACAACCACAATGATTTATACTTGTCCACCAAGGCCTGTTCCTGTGGTCCGGGATTGGGTGTGTTGACGGTATTGATAAATTCGATCAACGCATTGCGGTTAAACATGCCTGTCTGCGGATCATTAAAGAAGGGAAGCTGCTGTAATACCGGCGAAATGTTCTCACCATGTACCAAATCGTTGATTTCAGCTTTGGTGACAGTGAGCCCCAGTTTTTTGGTCTGATCATCAATCAGGCGTTCCCGCATCATCTGCTGATATACTGCCTCGCGTATCTGCGAAGAAGTGTTCTCGTCGAGAGAGGACTGACCACTGACCATTTTCTGGAATTCTTCGAATTCGGTAATTTTATCAGCATATTGCTTTGTAGAAATCACTTCACCGTTTACCACGAAAGCCTTGTCACGTACTTTTCCAAATAACGTAGAGCCTGAAGTGAACACATCTCCCAAAACAAAGGCCAGCAGTGCCGCGCCAATCACAATCACCAGCAGTGTACCTTTGTTCCTAATCTTCTGTAAAGTAGCCATTTAACTATTTTTTAGTTCTGTTTAAACGTAAAAAGTAAAATTGTTTCAAATAAGGGCACGAAGTTAGTAAAAATAAAGCAGATAAAGATATTTTTTTTTTGAAATGTGTGTGATTGTAATGTTAAAACGTATTTTATGCTACAGGGGTATTATTCACAATCAGGCGCACTACTTCAATCTTGCGTGCAGAAACTTTCAGTATTTTAAAGGTATATTTCCCGATAACTACCATCTCGTAGGTCTTGGGAAAACGTCGGGTGTGATGAAGCAGGTAACCGGCCACAGTAGAGTAGTTGTCCGACTCGGGAATATCGAGACCATATATTTCGTTGAGATGGTCAATTTCCACACGACCGGAAAGCACGAATTCATTTTCTCCTTCACGTTTCACAAATTTCGATTCCACATCGTATTCATCTTCAATCTCGCCGAATATCTCCTCCACCAGATCTTCCATTGTCACTATCCCTGAAGTTCCACCGAACTCATCAACCACCACGGCGATACTTTTACGTTGTTGCATCAGATCGCTCATCAGTTGATTTGCCGGCATACTCTCGGGAACAAAAGAAATTGGAGCAATATTGTGGGTCCAATCCCGGGGATTGTTGAAAATTTCCCACATATGAATATAACCCACGATGTTGTCTATATCGTTTTTAAAAACAAGGATCCGGGAGATACCCGTCTCAATGAACTTCTCTTTCAGAACATCCGGCCCTGTATCGATACTCACTGCCACAATGTCGGCGCGTGGCACCATACAGTCTCTTATTTTCATGGAAGAAAAATCGAGAGCGTTGCGGAAAATTTTCATTTCCGAATCCACTTCTTTTTCTTTCGACATATCATCGAGACTTTTCTTTACATACGTATCCAGATCATTCCTGCTGAATGCCCCTTTGTCAGCACGCATATCCCTTATATCAAACAGTTTGAGAATAGCATTCGACATTTCTACAAATACTTTGGCAACAGGATACAATGCGATGTAGCAGATGAACGCAGGAATTACAAAAAAACCAACCCAAAAATTTGCATTTTTATGAAAAAAAATGTGCGGCAAAAAAACATCAGTGAGCAGAATAATAAAAGTAACCGCCACAATGAAGGTCAATATCTCCGGTAATCTGTTGTCTGCACCGAAAGAGAGTTGAACGCGGGCTATAAGGCTGGAAAAATATATCAGCAGCACCAGTATAATCACCTTTCCAACCATGAGGGTAGCCAGAAACTGACGCGGATGCCCGTAAATGCTGTTCAACATGTAGTTGTATGGCCCTGTGGATTTTTTTTGGACGGCATAATGCAGCTTGTCGGATGAAACGAATGCAACTTCCATGCCTGAAAAAAAAACAGACAGAAATAAGGTAATCCACCAACCGACTTCCACAGATACTGACATTTTTTTGCAATTAAGGAGCTAAGTCTACCTGTTTTGAATTGCTCTGTAAGGTGTCGTTCTCCACCTCGTCGGAAAAAGGTAATTTACCGTCGTGTGGCCGGAAAATACGATACTCGGTCATTGCCTGATTTGACTCAAATCCGTAACCTTTTATTTCAGTGACCCCCCGTTTTATTTCGATATATTTATCGGAGTAAACCCGCTTTTCTTTCTGATCCCAGTAAAGTTCCTCGCTGTCAAATATTTCCCCTTTCATGTTTTCCACATGTACGTTTTTTTTGAGCTTCCACAGTTCTGTATCGTTGTAGTACCAGGCTGTGTCGGCTCTAACGGTGGCCTCAATATGAAAATCGGGAGTAAAACGCTCCAGATAGATCCCTTCAGGAAAAAACCAGTGAGGCTCCCTGGACTTGTCGAATACTTTCCAGATATCAGCCTTGAGTTTGTAACGTGTGATACCTGAATCGGATATTAGGGTAGTCACCGTATCGGTGACCATCGTGGGTACCGTCTCGGGATCATAATCAAAGGAGACAAGGTTTTCATTCTTGTCCCTGCAAGACAGAATAAAAAGAAGCATAACAATCGCGAAAGTGGTGATTGTTATGCGACCTGTGAATAATATGCTGTGTTGTCTTTTCAACACGTTTCTGGTTTTATTGTTACCTCAGGCGAACAGTTGTACTCTCGCCGATCCATCCGGGAATGAATACCGTTTCTCCAGGTTTGATTCCCATCATAAAAGCGGTCTCAGTGTCCATGAATGCGCCTGAGTAACGGTTGATCAAACTGTTTGCCTTTGCAGCCACATTCGGGTCCACTGCCCTCGCTTTTTGCAGTTTATCCACTGCTACCAGATAAACCAATCCGGCCTTCTCGGGTTCCGAGAAGATGTTGTTTGCCGAACTTGCGTAGAGCTGGGCAATCAGGATGTAGGCTTCGCCGTTGTTTGGATTATACTGTAATGCTTCGTTTGCAGCTTGCCTTGCTTTGGCAAAATTACGTTGATTGGAGAAGATACCTGCCAGTTGCATCATGTAATCCGATGCTTTATTTTTATCGGTCTCCAGTTTTGCACCTTCTTCATAATATTTTAGTGCAGTATCATAATCCTTGTCTTTCAGACTCTTGTTGGCCAGGCCGATGGCTGCACCTGCAGAGGGTTCGAGCTGATAAAGATATTCCGATGCGGTAAAATAAAGATCCGTTTCAGAACAACCTACAGAGCCCAGAGCATTGACCACTTCATTCAGAAATTGTTTGTTTGCCTTGTTCGGCTCCACCTTGTCGGCATAGTATTCAGACAGTGTCTTGCAATCGCCGGCGCCGCTGCTTACAAAACCTTTCACTATTCCATCTTTTACCATTGTCAGATAGTCGGCATTGGCCTGGTCATTGGCGCTCTTTGCATTGGCTATTGCCTGATCAACATATCCCACCACTGAAAAATAGTCTTTCAAATACTGATCTTTTTTGGAATTGTCTTTCAGGTACTGACTCAACGAAGCAACCATGTAGTAAGAATAAGCATCAAGGGGATTCATGTTCCCTTTCATCTCTTTAATCGCTTCACCCAGCCAGCCATAGACTACAGCCTGATCGGTCTTCTCACCCATCAGTTCCATATAATCGTAGGTCTTATACGCAAGGATGGTACCTTTTGCATCATCTTCTCCGTAATATTTGATGCGCGTATCGTAAATTTCCATTGTTTTATCGAGATACTCTTTCTTCTTGGCAGCATCGGGAGTAGCCGCATAAAGTGCCTTGAATATGCGCGGCCCGTAAATATAGATGTTCTTGCTCGACGCAGGACAGTTTTCGTAGACATCCACCCAGGGTTTCAGTGCACTCTCATATGCTTCTGCTTTGGCTGATGTCTGCATGAGACTTAAATTAAGTCGGCAGTTCACGCTGTCCTGACCATGTCCGAAAGGTGCTTTCACAGGATCATAACCTGGCTTCTGGGCGTTGACACCAACGACCATTGCGATAGCCAGAAATCCCGATAATAATAAATTTTTCATATTCGCTGATGTTTTAATTAGTTCAATAAATTTGGACTATTCCTCGCCATGGTATAATCAAAGCAAGCCTGGTTTCTACTCATTTGGCTTAACAGAATAGTTCATTTTCCTGTTGGTATGATTTTGACGGTTTGCTAAAACGAAAGTTTAATCTTTTTCTCTTTTTTATTCAGTCTGTATCTGTTGTTCAATTAATCAAACTGTCTCTTAAAGAACCATAACTCGTTAATATTCATGTTCACGGATATTTTAAACATATCCTGACTGATCATAAATTTCTGATCGGGTTGCTGTCTTGAGTAACCCAATCCGATATTGACCATTGAGACGCGTCCCGACATATAATCAAGAAAAGGCAGTCCCAATCCAACATTTACACCGTACTCCCTGAAACTTCCCTTGACAGCATTGCTTACATCGTTCTCGGGTGGGGTAATACTAAAGTTGGCATATGAGTTGGCAAAAGAAAGGCCTCCCCTGAAACGGATGCGATGAAAAAAATTCTGACTTAACGGGTCAATGACGTACTCCATCCCGGCATTGAAGCGATATGCATTGTTGAAACGGTTTTCGGTGGTAAGATCATCAAGTATCGCCGGATATTCCAGGTTTTTCCATAGCTGATAGGTACCGTCCAGCCCGAACAGGAATTTACCTGTACTGTAAGTAAACCCAGCACCAAAGGTGTGCGGAAGTTGAAAAGAAGCACCCTTTAGTGTATCCGTAATGAGTATCTGGGAAGGAGACAACCATGGATTTTCGTAGGGATCTCCCGTGTAAAGCATTTCGGTCGGTTTCACGTCGGTCCGGGCATTCACCTGCGGGGTATATACCGCTCCCACGGTAATGGAACGGTTCTTATCGATCGGATAAGTATACTGGATTCCCAGATCATATTTCAATTCACGAAAGGCGTAATTGTATTTTGTTTCCCCAATCATTGCCGAGGTAGAGACAGGCGTGACCACACTGCTATGTGTAAAGCTGCCGAACAGGTAATTTAAGTTTGCGCCGATTGATAGATTTTGAACCGGCTCCCACGCCAAACCACCATATAGTTGCGTCAATCCGCCCGTACCCCTGTAAGTTTCCAGATACTGGATGCCCGACAGGGAACGTTTGTCGCCGAAATTGTATTCTGTCTTTGAATAGGGAAGCAAGCCAATACTGGCCCCCACATTCCGGATCAACGGAAACTGTATCGCAACATAATCAAGATTGCCATTATAAAAATCCCTTTTATTCACATCGTCATTCAACCGGGCCATGTGTCCCGAGACACCAAAGTCGAATATGAAGGTGAGCGAATCGAGTTCGGAGTATGATGCGGGATTGCCGGGGTTTACCTGCTGACTGCGACGTAAACCATAACTGATTCCT
This sequence comes from Porphyromonadaceae bacterium, assembly GCA_021372865.1. Taxonomy (GTDB): domain Bacteria; phylum Bacteroidota; class Bacteroidia; order Bacteroidales; family Dysgonomonadaceae; genus Proteiniphilum. The sequence goes on along the minus strand of JAJFTO010000004.1, from coordinate 198,060 downwards.
CCCATCCCCTCAGAGGCGCCGAGGGTCGGATTCGACAATAGACCGTATCCATATCTGCTGTAAGGAGAATTGGTCCCTACCTGTTGTGCAAAAGATACTACGGTAATCGTGAGGAGAGCGATCAACAATAAGAACCGTTTCCTGATATTCATTTGTTTCTGTATAATAAACCGGCACTTGACCGCCTTATTTAAAAATATTTTAGATTGCAAAGATGACATATTTTTACGATGTCACCAACAAAAGAGCAAAAACATCTTGTTAAAAAGATTAAAGTTAAATGATTCTAGACGATTCATTCACCCTCATCTGTGCGTGCAATGCCGTTTATTTTTCAGTACCTTTTTTATAGCCATTGTACGAAACTACTTCCGGCAAAGGTTTGCGTTTCTTTTGCCTCAGGGGTTGCATACTGTAACCGACGGCAATGTCCAGCCATACTCTCTTGGAGTCGGGGATGGACAACAACTCCCGCATTTTAGGTTCGTTGAACCATCCCAGGATGCAGGACCCCAGTCCCTCGGCATGTGCAGCCAGAACAATATGTGCAGCAATGACCCCCATATCCATCTGCGCATAGTCCTTCTGCTTTACCCATCCGCCTACACCCGAAGTGAGGTTTACCTTCTCCTCCACCAGTACGATGTGGACAGGAGCCTGTTTGGTGAAATGGTTCATTCCCAGGGCACGAGCCGAAGTGGCGTCGGCCACCCTGTTCTTCAGCTCCGGCTCATCTACCACGATAAGATGCCACGGCTGGGCATTGCATGCAGAGGGAGCCAGTCGCGCAGCAGCTACAATGCGTTCCAGCTTTTCTTTCTCTACCGGTCGGGTAGTATCAAATGCGCGGACGCTCTGCCGATTGGAAACAAATTCAAGAAAATCCATGTCACTCGTTTAATGCAGCGATCCGGCTGACATACTTACCAATAATATCGAACTCAAGATTTACGACACTCCCTTCCACAATCTGATGAAAGTTTGTATGTGCATGTGTATAGGGGATGATGGCCACCTTAAAACTGTTCCAGGTGGGCTCTACCACGGTAAGGCTTACACCGTTGACCGTAACAGAACCTTTATCTACTGTCAGGTACCCTTTTTTTGCCATCTCCTTGTCGAACGCGTAGGCAAAGGTGTAGTACCAGCTTCCACCTGCCTCGGCTACATTCTGGCATACAGCAGTCTGATCCACATGTCCTTGCACTATATGCCCGTCGAGACGGCCATTTAGTGGCATGCTTCTTTCGAGGTTCACTTTGCTGCCAATCTCCAGTAGGCCGAGGTTCGACCTTTCCAGTGTCTCCCGGATTGCCGTCACAGTATAAGTGTCTCCCTCGAGAGAAACTACCGTGAGACAGACGCCGTTGTGTGATACGCTCTGATCGATTTTCAACTCGTCGGTGAAAGAACATCGCAGCGTAATGTGGAGGTTGTCTTGCTCTCTGTTGAGTGCCACCACTGTGGCCGCTTCTTCTACAATTCCTGAAAACATATAACTGATGTGATGATTCGGTGATGTGATGATGTGATAATGGGTGTTTACCAGATGGAAGCCCGTGCATCTTTCGGGAGATACATGGGATCGGAAGGCTGAATATGGAAAGCTTCATACCAGGCATCGATGTGAGGCAGGGCACCATCTACGCGCCATCTGCCGAGCGAATGTGGATCAATCTTCGTGAGCCGGAGAATTTCCGCGTCGCGCACATTGCCAGCCCATAAATTGGCATAGCTCAGGAAGAAACGCTGTGTGGGTGTAAACCCGTCTATGGCATCATCTGATTGAGCCTGCGTTGTTTTCTGAAAAGCCTGATAAGCAACCTGCAATCCGCCGTGGTCGGCAATATTTTCACCCAGCGTGAAAGTACCATTGGCATGTACCGTATCGAGAACAACGATGTGGTCGAAATAATTCACCAGTACGCTGGCCCGTTCTTCAAATCTCTTTGCGTCGCCAGCAGTCCACCAGTCGGTAAGATTTCCGTCTTTATCATATTTTCTACCCTGATCGTCGAAACCGTGGGTCATTTCATGCCCGATGACCACCCCGATGCCACCATAGTTGATTGCATCGTCCCCATCCATATAGAAGAAAGGTGGTTGTAGGATTCCGGCAGGGAAACATATCTCGTTTGAGGAGGGATTGTAATAGGCATTCACCGTTTGCGGCGACATGTACCATTTGGTTTTATCCACCGGCTTTCCCAAATCAGCGATCATCTCAGCATATTCAAATTCTGAAGCATGTACCATGTTCTGCCAGTAGGAATCTTTTGTGATGTCAAGAGAAGAATAATCTTTCCATTTATCAGGATATCCGATCTTGACAATGAAAGCGCCCAGCTTTTCCTGTGCTTTACTTTTTGTTTCTGCATCCATCCACTCGAGCTGGCTTATCCGTTCTCCCAAGGCCATCTTTAGGTTATCGACCAGGCTGAGCATCCGTTCTTTGGCTTGTGCCGGGAAGTATTTTTCCACGTAAAGCTGTCCCACAGCTTCTCCCATCGCACCATTTACCGCGTCTATTGTCCTGCGCCAGCGCGGACGAAGTTCTTTGCTACCGCTCAGCGTCTTTCCATAAAATTCAAAATTGGCCTTCACAAAATCATCACTCAGGTAACCGGCTGCAGAGTTGATCACTTTCCAGCTCAGATAATCCTGCAAAACTGTTATAGGCTCTTTTTGGATAATGGCAACAGCGGCTTTCACCGGCTCAATTTGTGAAACGTTCAGGCTGTCGATGTCTTTGGCGCCCACGGCCTCAAAATAAAGTGTCCATTCAAAAGGGGCTACCCGCGCGGGAAGGTCGTCCACCCGCATCTTGTGGTAATTCAGTTCCGGTATGCGTAGCATCTCTTTGGCGACATGCGCCTTGGCCAGTTCCGTTTCAATTTTCATTACATGGGTCGCTGCCTGCTTAGCAGCAGCTTCGGCATATCCTGCATTCCGGAATTGGGTTTCCATAAGCGTAATATATGCATTGCGCAACATTTGGGAGTGATCGTCGGTAAGCAGATAATAATCTCTGTCTCCCATGCCGATGCCCGACTGGTAAATGAGGGCGATATTCATTTCGCTGTTTTTTTCGTCTGCGCCCACAGAAAATCCAAAAAATGGATTGGAAGCATAACGACTCACTTTGGCCATCAGTTTCACGATGTCCCTCTTATCCTTCGCAGCAGCAATCTCTTCCAGCTGTGGCCGAAGTGGCGCCGCACCATCACGGTTCAGCTTCACGCTGTCCATACCCAGCGTATAAAGGTCTCCCACCTTTTGTGCGTTTGAGCCGACAGGATTTTTCTGTGTCCCCAGCGCCTTGATCAGACTCTGTATCTGCTCCTGATTCTCTTCACGCAACTTGTCGAAAGAGCCATACCGGGCATATTCATCGGGAATAGGATTGACCACCTGCCAGCCTCCTGTAGCATACCGATAAAAACTCTCCCCGGGAGCCACCGTGGTATCCATATTGGCAAGATTGAGACGATCTGCCGATTGCCCTGATTTTTTTTCTGCACAACTTGTGGTCATCATTATAGACAGAATAATGAAAAAATATAAAATTCGTTTCATAACAATAAAATATGATTTAGCCGGTCACATATTTACAAAAGTACAAAAAAATCTGAAACAGACATCAATATTTCAGCCTAACCAGTTCCTCACGAATCTGTTTTTCTGTGTGCTGGCTTACAGGCACCAGAGGCAGACGAAGCTTGTTATGAACCATTCCTTTAAGATATAGAATACATTTCACACCCGAGGGATTACCCTCCACGAAGATCAGATGAAAAAGCTGGTCAAAATCCTGTTCCATCTTGTGGCGGGCATTCACAGCATTACCTTCAAGCGTACTGTTTACCAACCAGGACATCTCCCTGGGGAACGCATTCCCGAATACGGAGATGACGCCAATTCCACCCATTTCTATCACAGTAGTCGTAATGGCATCGTCACCCGAGATAAGATGAAAACCCTGCGGAGCACCCTCGATGATGGCCTTTATCTGATCCAGGTTGCCAGAAGCCTCCTTCACTGCGATTACGTTACTGCAACTACGGGCAATACGAAGCGTAGTCTCGGCCGTCATGTTAACGCCGGTTCTACCAGGTACATTGTACAGAATAATCGGCAGTGGCGATGCCTGTGAGAGCGCACAATAATGTTGAAAGAGACCTTCCTGAGTAGGCTTGTTATAGTAGGGGGTCACTGAAAGAATCGCGCTGATGCCGGTAAAATCAGCATGTTTAAGGTCTTCTGTTACATCCGATGTATTATTTCCTCCCACACCCATTACGACAGGTATTCTTCCTTTCACTTTCTCCACGATAAACCGCGCTACCTCCGCTTTTTCATTTTTGCTAAGGGTAGGCGTTTCGGCTGTGGTACCCAGCGCTACAATATAATCGGTACCATTTTCCAACTGAAAGTCCAACAATCGGGAAAGTGCATCAAAATCAATGGCACCATCTTCCCTGAACGGAGTGATTAATGCTACTCCCAAACCCTGTAAATGAATATTTGTCATGAATTGGTAATTTTTTCTTGCAATTTATCTTCTGAAAGCACATTTTAGTCTTAAAATGTTTCCAAAACGCAAAGGTACATATTTTTCAAAAATCAGGCCCGCATCCATGAAAAAACCTTTGCCAATAGAAATTATATCAGTGTGAATATGTATCTTTGTAGGCGTCTTTCACCAGTTTTAATTAATTGCCTGTCTTATGTCATGCAATTCCGACCTGAAACATACCGACTGCCCGACCTGCCGATGCGACCTTTTATCGACAGTGGAGAAATATGGAAATATTTGAATAATACCCAGTCCACTCCTGAAAAAGTACAGGATATTATCGGCAAATCACTGGACAAAAACAGATTAAATCTCGAAGAGACAGCCATTCTCCTCAATGCGCGCGACGAAGAATCAAAAGAATGTATCAAAGAAGGTGCCAGAGAACTGAAAAAAAGAATCTACGGAAACCGGATTGTATTGTTTGCTCCCCTTTACATAGGGAACAAATGTTCGAACAACTGTACATATTGTGGTTTCAGGGCTTCAAACAAGGAACAGGTACGAAAAACGCTCACCGATGACGAACTGGTGAAGGAGGTGGAAGCTTTGGAAGAGAGTGGCCAGAAACGTTTGATTCTGGTATATGGAGAACATGCGCAGTACAGCCCCCGATTTATTGCGGACACGGTCAAAAAAGTATACAGCGTAAAAAAAGGAAATGGAGAAATCCGTCGTATCAACATCAACGCAGCACCCCTTGAGATTGATGGTTTCCGGATCGTGAAAGAGGCGGGAATCGGAACGTACCAGATATTTCAGGAGACCTATCATCGCGGGGTTTACAAAACGTATCATTTTCGCGGAAAAAAGGCCGACTTCAACTATCGGCTTACAGCACTCGATCGGGCACAGGAAGCTGGTATTGACGATGTGGGTATCGGAGCGCTAATCGGACTATATGACTGGCGCTTTGAGGTGATGGGACTGATTCGTCACACCAACCATTTGGAAGCATGCTACAACGTGGGGCCGCACACCATCTCGTTCCCAAGAATAAAGGATGCGTCGATGCTACAGATGGGCGACCGCTATTTTGCTTCCGATGAAGATTTCATGCACATGGTGGCCATTCTCCGGCTGGCTGTTCCCTATACAGGCATGATTCTCACCGCCCGCGAACCGGCCAGACTCCGTAATGAGCTGATACAATATGGTGTGTCCCAGATCGACGGCGGAACAAAAATTGAATTGGGAAGCTATGTCAGCAATGAGCAAAATCGCGACCTGAACAGGGGACAGTTTCGTATAAATGACGTTCGTTCGCTCAACGAAATTATCGATGAACTGCTTGCACAAAATATGCTACCTTCATTTTGTACTGCATGCTATCGCCTCGGGAGAACCGGTGAACATTTTATGGAGTTCTCTGTGCCCGGTTTTATTAAACGGTTTTGTACTCCCAACGCCATACTCACATTGGCTGAATACCTGGAAGACTATGCCCCTGAAAAGACAGCAGAAGAGGGGTGGAAAGTGATCGAGAAAAATATGGACGGCCTCAACAAAAATATCCAAAAAGAGGTACGCCACAGGATAGTCAAAATAAAAGAGGGAAAACGGGATTTGTATTTTTAACTGAACGCTATTTTGCAAACCGATAAATGCATAAAGCATGCACTTCAAAAAGCTGATTGCTGTCCACTGATTGCTAAATACAAACCGCTGAACGTAAAAACCTCTATCTCAAAAAAATGATCGATGAATTCTGATTACTGAATTCCAGAGCTTTAAAATTTTTTAAAATGAACGTAGACAACCTTCATATCGGCATATTCGGTCGGAGAAATACCGGGAAAAGCTCACTGATCAATATGATTACCGGGCAAGACATCTCCATTGTTTCAGGAATTCCGGGGACAACAACAGATCCTGTGAAAAAATCGGTGGAGATTTTAGATATCGGTCCGGCCATCCTGATAGATACTGCCGGGATCGACGACCTGGGAGAAATTGGCTCAAAGAAGATTCAGAAATCACAGGGGGTGATTCGTCGCGTCGATTGTGCTATCTTGCTGATTGCCGGAAATCAGTTCGGTGATTATGAAATACGGCTGATCGAACAGTTTCAAATGAATGAGGTACCCTACCTCATCGCCCACAACAAAAGCGATATTGATAAAATTGCAGCGATTACCAAAAGTGCCATCAGACAACACACCCAGGCAGAAATCATTGATTTCAGTACGATCGACCCTGCAGACAAGGAGCGGTTGATTACTGCGCTAAAGCAGATTATACCGGAATCAGCCTTTCAGAAAAGCTCTTTGATCGGTGACCTGGTAAAACCCGGGGATGTGGTGTTGCTCATCACGCCCTTCGACAGCGAATCACCGGAAGGGCGGATGATCCTACCACAGAGCCAGACAATACGCGATGTTCTGGACAACAAATGTATCACCGTTGTGGTGACGGTGGACAAGCTCACCGACTTTCTGAAGCTGGGTATCACCCCGGCGCTGGCGATCACAGACAGTTCAGTGTTTGGGACTGTGGCTCAAATGCTCCCGGAAGGAATTCCGCTGACAAGCTTCAGCATTCTTTTTGCACGGCTGAAAGGTAACTTTGACGTTTTTAAGGAAGGTACTCCACACATTGCGAAGCTCAGGGAAGGAGATTCCGTACTTATTCTGGAGAGTTGTACGCACCAGACCAGCTGCGATGACATCGGAAGGGTAAAGATCCCAAAACTGCTGCAACAGTTTACATCAAAAGGATTGCAGTTCACCGTTATCTCAGGGCTCTCAGAACTTCCACCGGATGTAAAAGCCTTCTCACTTGTCATCCAATGCGGTGGCTGCATGATTACGAGGAAGCAGCTGATCAACAGGATAAGTCCGTTTATTGAGGCAGGCATACCTGTCACCAACTACGGAATGACACTGGCATATTTGCATGGAATTTTTGAAAGAGCAACCAATATTTTCGGCAAAAAAGCTGCTAAATAAAATTCTGTCTATGTCAGAGATACTTCAGAAAAGCTCGTTGTCGAAAGAGGATATCATTACGCTGCTTTCCTTCACGGATAATGAACAGCAGAAATTGTGCAATCATGCTGCAAACATAAAACAGCAGCAGACAGGCAATATTGTCTGGTTGCGCGGACTAATAGAACTCTCCAACCTATGCGAGAAAAATTGTTATTACTGTGGCATCAGGTGCTCGAATAAAAAAGTCGTCCGATACAGCCTCACCCACGATGAAGTGATGCTGGCTGTGATGCAGGCTTATAAGAAGGGCTATGGTTCAGTGGCAATTCAGTCGGGTGAAATCACCTCGAAATCTTTTACAGACAATATCAATAAAATAGTAGCGGATTCCAAGAAGATGACCCATGGTGAGATAGGCATCACCCTCTCCTGTGGTGAACAGTCGGAAGAAACTTACCGTCGCTGGTTTGAAAGCGGTGCCGACCGCTATCTGTTACGCATAGAGACTTCTTCCGAAGCATTGTACGGAAAATTGCATCCCAGCAATGAACAGCACAGTTACGCCAAACGGGTAAACGCACTTGAGTCACTCCGAAAAACGGGTTATCAGGTGGGCACGGGCGTTATGATCGGATTGCCGTTTCAGACAAAGGAGATGCTGGCCGACGATCTGCTCTTCATGAAACAGTTCGATATCGATATGTGCGGCATGGGACCCTATATTGAACATACCGACACACCGCTGTATGCAATCAGGGAACAGCTTCCACCCCTCACGGAGAGGCTCAACCTGAGTCTGAAGATGATTTCACTTTTGCGCATCCTGATGCCTGACATCAATATTGCGGCCACCACGGCGCTGCAGGCAATACAAAAAGAGGGACGCGAACTGGCCATCCTGGCCGGAGCCAATGTGTTGATGCCGAACATCACCCCGAAAAAGTATCGCGACGACTACTTTTTATACAACAACAAGCCCGTTTCCGCCCGGAGTGACGACGATGAACTTGCCGCACTGGAACAAGGCCTGCGAGCCATCGACCATGAAATTGGCTTCTTCAGGCAGGGCAACTCACTCCATTTTCATCCTCTCTCCACATAGTGGGTATGCAGCAGATGATGCGATTTTTCCCCCAGGGGTTCTACAAGAAATTCCTTATACAGACTTAAAATTTCAGGATTTTTGTGCGATTTCCGTATTGTCTTGTGCTTATCTTCAAGGTAGATGGATGCCGCTCTTTTTTCTCGTATTTCTGCATTGGTCGGTATGGGTTGTCCGCCTCCGCCCAGGCACCCTCCGGGACAGGTCATCACCTCGATGAAGGTGTAGGGGGATGTACCGTTTCTTATCTGATCAAGCAGGATACCCGCATTTTTCAATGTGTGTGCAACCGCCACCTTCACAATGGTTCCATTCAGATTTATATCGGCTTCTCTTATTCCTTCCACACCCCGGACAGCGTAAAAATCGACACCCTCCGGCGGCTTTCCCGTATAGAGTTCATAAGCAGTTCTCAGTGCCGCCTCCATCACACCACCCGTGGAACCAAATATTACTCCAGCACCGGACGATTCTCCCAACGGGCTGTCGAACTCCTCTTTTGGGAGTTGTAAAAATTCGATACCTGTTTCACGAAACATGCGTGCCAGTTCCCGGGTAGTAAGAGAAAAATCGACGTCAAAGAAGTGTTCCTCTTCCGAAAGATTCATTTTCTCTTTCCAGTATTGGAATGCTCCATCCATCTCGGGTCTGCGGGCTTCGTATTTTTTGGCAGTGCAGGGCATGACCGAGACCACCACGATCTTTCTGGGATCTGTTCCCGTTTTTTCGGCATAATAGGTCTTGGCTACTGCACCAAACATTTGTTGCGGCGATTTACAGGTGGACAAATGGCCCAGCTGTTCCGGATAAAAATGCTCAATAAACTTGATCCATCCCGGAGAACAGGAGGTGATCATCGGCAAAATACCGCCATTATTTATGCGACGAAGTAATTCGTTTCCTTCTTCCACAATGGTGAGATCTGCCGCAAAATCGGTATCGAAGACCTTCGAAAAGCCAAGACGTCTTAACCCGGCTACCATCTGTCCGGTAACGAGGCTTCCATAAGGCATGCCCATTGCCTCTCCGATACCCACACGCACAGCAGGTGCGGTTTGTACAAGTACCACTTTTCCCGGATCCTGTAAAGCTTTTCTCACATCGCCTACGGCACTTTTTTCCGTAATGGCACCAGTCGGACATACGAGTGCGCACTGGCCACAATTTGTACAGGCTACAAGACCTAAACCTTCGTCGAGAAAAGTGGAAACCCTTGTTTTAAGGCCCCGTCCGGCGAAATCGATTGCTTTCACATTCTGGAGGTCGCTGCAGACAGCGACACACCGTCCACAAAGAATACATTTTTCCGGATCACGCACCAATGAAAGAGACGACTCATCTTTCATATAATGTTCTTTCCGGGTTCGCTCAAAACGTCTTGTATTGATTCCCAGCGTGAAGGTCAGCTGTTGCAGCTCGCAGTTACCGTTCCGATCACAGATCAAACAATCCTGTGAATGGTTGGCCAGCAACAGTTCCACATTCATCTTCCGGGCCTTCATGGCACGGGGGCTGTCTGTAAATATCTCCATCCCTTCGGTAACCTTAGTGATGCAGGAACGCAACAGCGACCTGGCACCTTTCACCTCTACCACACACACGCCACAAGAAGCATTCTGTGATACATCCTTCAGATAGCACAACGAAGGTACATGGATACCCGCTGTGCGGCATGCCTGCCAGATGGTGCTTCCTTCGGCTGCCTGAACTGTCTGATTATTTATTCTGACTTCCATCGCATGTTTATTTTTCTATTGACATCGCACATCACACCGAAGACATCTCTCCACCTCATTTCGTGCCTGTTCGCCCGTGAATCCGAAGGATATTTCATTGAAATTATTCACCCGATCTCTCACTGAGAGCCTTCTGGCCGTATTCTTCGGGCTCGCCTTAGGATTTATGGGGACTTCATTCCCATAATGGAATTCACGTGACAGAAGGTGAAATCTTTCTTTATTCATCAGCGCCCTGTCTATGGCAGCAGCAGCATTTTTTGCCATTCCCATGGCTTCAGCGGCAGTTGCAGGGCCGCTGACCGCATCACCGCCGGCGTAGATTACAGGATCAGATGTCCGGAAAGTAAACCGGTCTACAGTAATCCGCCCATCGCCTGTCAGGGATACCCTGTCAGCCAGTTCTTCGGAAAAGACCCGTTCTCCGATTGCCAAAATCACGGAATCGCAGGGAACTTCCTCAAATAATCCTGTTGAAACGGGGCTCCTTCTTCCGGAACGATCGATGCCACCGGCTCTCATTTTTTCAATGCGCAATGCGCTGACCACTCCCGAACTGTCGGTAACAATTTCGTTTGGTGCAGCGAGGAAACGGAATTTTATCTGTTCCTCTTCCGCCTCTGATATTTCCACAGCATTGGCCGGCATGTCGCTCTTTTCGCGACGGTATACAAGGGTCACTTCTTTACCCAGCCGCAGGAGAGAGCGTACAGTATCGATGGCCACATTGCCCGCACCCACGATCACGACCCGTTGTCCTGTTTGCGGAATTTTACCCATTGCCATCTCCTTCAACACCCCACTTCCTGCAAACACTCCTTTCGCATTTTCACCCGGGATGTTTAATGCCGTATCCTTCCAGGCGCCTATTGCCAGAAAGAGTGCGTCAGACTCTTTTTTTAATTCGTCCAGCGAAAGATTCCTTCCCAGCCGTCGGTTCATCTTAAATTGGACACCCAGTCTTCTGATCAATTTTATCTCTTTCTGGAGAAGCTCTTTGGGCAGACGATACTGAGGAATGCCATAACGGAGGATTCCGCCTGCCTCAGGCATCGCATCGTAAATTACCACATCATGCCCCAGGCGTACGAGATAAAATGCAGCCGTAAGCCCCGCAGGGCCGGCACCGACGATGGCAATCCTTTTTCCTGTGGATGGCAGTTTCTCTTTGATCAGTTTCCGGTATATATCCTCCTCTTTCCCAAGTTGATAAATGGTATCGGCCAGATAGCGGTGTATCTCGCCCTGTGAAACGGGCTGGTCGAGCATCTCACGGCGACAGCGCATCTGACAATGAAAATGGCAGATCCGGCCAAGCGTACCCGGCAAAGGATTGTCGCGTAGGGTGAGCTCAAAAGCATCTTCCCACCGTTCCTCCTTTATCAGCTCAATATACCCGGGAATGTTCATGTGCAAGGGGCAGCTGTTTTCGCACAGCGCCGGGAACAGGGACTCGCAGGTACCGGCATGGCAGCGCTTCTCCCTGATATGCTCCTCATATTCATGTCTGAAGTATTTCAATGTGGTCATGACCGGATTGGGAGCAGTCTGCCCAAGCGCGCAGAGCGACGAATCTTTGATCACCCCGCCGAGCAGTTCAAGCATGGCCAGATCGGCAGTAGTACCCTGTCCTCTGGTGATGCGGGTAAGGATGGCGAGCGCCTGTGCCAGCCCTTCCCTGCAAGGTGTGCACTTTCCGCATGACTCTCCGGCATTGAACTCGAGGAAGTAACGCGCCACATCCACCATACAGTTGTCCTGATCCATCACCACCATGCCACCCGACCCCATAATGGCACCTATGCTGTTCAGCGATTCGTAGTCGACCGGAGTTGAAAAATACGCCAACGGTATACAACCACCCGACGGTCCTCCTGTCTGCACAGCCTTTACCCGCTTGGAGGTACCCGTTCCTTCGCCAATGGCAAATACGAACTGCTCCAGTCTGGAGCCAAGTGGAAGCTCCACCAACCCTGTATTCTTTATCTTGCCGACCAGCGAGAAGACTTTGGTTCCGGCACTTTTCTCCGTACCGATCGCTTTGAACCAGGCACTCCCTTTTTCCATAATTACCGGCACGTTGCACCAGGTCTCCACGTTGTTGATGTTTGTGGGTTTTCCATACAACCCCCTGCTTGCCGGATAGGGGGGACGGGGTACCGGACGACCTGCTCTTCCTTCAATGGATGCGATCAGCGCTGTCTCTTCACCGCAGACAAACGCGCCGGCTCCTTCTACCACATCCAATCTGAAATTCAATCCGGAACCCAGAATATTTTCACCCAGCAAACCCAGCTCTTCAGCCTGTTCGATTGCCTTTTTCAACCGTTTCACAGCGAGCGGATATTCAGCCCTCACATAAGCAATTCCACGATCGGCACCCATCGCATATGCACCAATCAGCATCCCCTCTATCAACATGTGGGGGTCACTCTCAATCTCATTGCGGTTCATGTAGGCACCGGGATCACCCTCATCGGCATTGCAGATAATATACTTGCGATCGGACTCCTGCTTCTGCATAAGAGACCACTTTACCCCTGCAGGAAAGCCGGCGCCACCGCGCCCGCGAAGGTTCGACGCAGTCACTTCGCTGATCACTTCGGCCGGTGTAAAACCAGCAAGCACCTTTGTCAGGGCGTTGTAACCTCCAACAGCAATATAGTCCCGGATCTCTTCGGGATCAATGAGCCCGGCGTGGCGCAACACCACCTTCTTTTGTCCCTTAAAAAAAGGAATCTCATCCCAATGAGGGACACCTTCATATCCTTTGCCAAACTCCACCTTCGAAGTCAGGAAGTCCCATTGGTCGATCCTGCACAAAAGTTTACTCCGGTAGATCTTGTCCTTCACCATGCTTTCAACGATACGCGCTGCATCCTTTTCATTCACTTTACTGTAGACCAGCATTGGCTCACCCGGTCGGTATACCATGACCACCGGCTCTTCGGCACAGAAACCGAAACATCCTGTTTGTTTGAGTTGACATTCGATACCGGCCTCAGCTATCTGTCTTATAATCCGGGTATAAACCGTATCTGCCCCATTCCCGATTCCACAGGTACCCATCCCCACCAGTAACATCGGCTCATCAGGAAGAATCCTCTTCCGATACTGCTCCTGTAATATTTTAATTTCGGACGGCTTCATAAAATTATTTTATTTCTTTGGTTTTTCCTTTTTTATCCGGTTCATGATCTTCAGCAGCTTCTGTGTATTCACATTGCTATGAATAACCCCATCCACCTCAACCACAGGAGACTGAGCGCACTGGCCAAAACATGCCACCGTTCTCACGGTAAACAAATTGTCGGAAGTGGTGTAGGAGGAATCCGAACCATCCGCACCTCTTCCAATCCCCACAATGGCAGCGACATCGTCCAGCAATGCTTTTGATCCTTTTGTATGACAGGCCGTACCCCTGCAAACGACAACCGTATGCTTACCCTGGGGTTTCAGATTGAAGTAGGAATAAAAAGTAGCAACACCATACACCTGCGTATAAGGTATATTCATTTTTTTTGAGACTTCTGTCAATGTTTCACAGGGAAGATATTTCAGGGGATTCTTCTCTTGTACTTCTTCCAGCGTAGTAAGCAACATACCTGGCCTTCCCCGGTGTTTTTCTATAATTTCATCGAGAACCTCGCCGGAAAGCGGAGTATTGGTTAGTGTTTCCATAAGACAGATTTTGCGTATTATTTCACCAACAAATATAACATAAACGCATGAATTAAAGAAATATTTCTTTAATTATTTATGATCCGCTTTTTGCCATTGTATATTTCTGTATTTAAGTTATCCGCTACACGATTTCTGCCATTTTCTCTCAAGCCCAAAGAGGAAGCCGGTGCTGTCAGAAGGATGCAGGGAGTGGAAATAACCGGGAAGCAGTAGTCTCCTGAAAAAAGTATACATTCGTACTGAATTATTTTGTACTTTTGTGGAAAATTTGGGCATGGTGCCCAACTATTTAAATGAGCATGCAAAATTTAGAACTTAGCGAACAGGAAATCATACGCCGGCAGAGTCTGGATGAATTGAGACAGGTGGGAGTAGAACCTTATCCCGCCGCCTTGTATGATGTAAATGCCTGGTCCACAGATATAAAGTCAGAATTTACGAATGAGGCGGATCGACGTCATGTAAGCATCGCAGGCCGCATCATGACACGCCGCATCATGGGAAAAGCCTCGTTCATTGAGCTGATGGACTCCAAAGGGCGTATTCAGGTATATATCACCCGCGACGACATCTGCCCCGGAGAAAATAAAGATCTTTACAACGTCGTATTTAAAAAACTGACAGATATTGGCGATTTCGTGGGAATTACCGGCTTTGTCTTCCGGACACAGACCGGTGAGATCTCAGTGCATGCGGAAACACTCACCATTTTGTCAAAATCGCTCAGGCCACTGCCGGTAGTGAAGATGAAGGATGGTGTGGCGTTCGATAAACTGACTGATCCCGAATTACGTTTTCGCCAACGTTACGTAGACCTTTTGGTAAACGAGGGAGTGAAGGATATATTTGTAAAACGCACCCGTATCTTCGACGCCATGCGGGCGTATTTCAACAACGAAGGTTATCTTGAAGTGGATACCCCCGTACTCCAAAGCATCCCCGGGGGGGCTGCAGCACGTCCGTTCATCACCCATATGAATGCGCTCGACATCGACCTTTACCTGCGCATAGCCAATGAATTGTATTTGAAAAGGCTGATTGTAGGCGGGTTTGAAGGAGTTTACGAATTTTCCCGCAACTTCCGGAATGAAGGGATGGACCGGACACACAATCCCGAGTTCACCGTGATGGAAATTTACGTGGCATACAAGGATTACCGCTGGATGATGGAGTTTACCGAGCAGATGCTGGAACATATCGCACTGAAGGTGCTCGGGACCACAAAAGTAACAGTGGGAGATCATGAAATAGACTTCAAGGCACCCTACAGACGGGTTACCATGGTGGATGCCATCAAAGAGCATACCGGCATCGATATAAACGGGATGGATGAAGAAGCGCTCCGCGATGTATGTAAAAGACTGGAAATTGAGCAGGATGAGACCATGGGCAAAGGCAAGCTGATTGATGAGATCTTTGGCGAGAAGGCAGAAGGTCACTACATTCAGCCTACTTTCATCATTGATTACCCCATAGAGATGTCACCCCTTTGTAAACGGCACCGCGACAATCCGGAGCTGACAGAACGCTTCGAGCTGATGGTCAACGGAAAAGAACTTGCGAATGCCTACTCGGAGTTGAACGACCCCATTGATCAGCGTGTACGCTTCGAGGAACAGCTCCGTCTTTCTGAAAAGGGCGACGACGAAGCGATGTTTATCGACCAGGATTTTCTGCGTGCCCTTGAATACGGGATGCCGCCCACTTCGGGTATGGGAATTGGTATGGACCGGTTGACTATGCTGCTCACCGGGCAGACCACCATTCAGGAAGTGCTGCTGTTTCCCTTGATGCGACCCGAAAAGAAAGAAAAAAGAGATGCCGTATCAGACTTTACACAAATCGGCATTCCAGAGGAATGGGTAGCCGTGATTCAAAAAGCAGGGTACCTACAGGTAAAAAGTCTTCGGGAATTAAACCCCAACAAGTTCCATCAGGAGATCTGCGGATTGAACAAAAAGTTCAAAATGGGACTGAGCAATCCCACCCCTGAGGAAGTTAAAGTATGGATAACCAGTATATCGGAATAATCAAAACCGGAATTGCGGACTAATATTATGACGGATTCAATCGGGAAAATCTGTATTTTGGGAGGTGGTACATGGGGTACGGCACTGGCTAAAATCGTATTGATGAACCAAAAACATCTGAACTGGTTTATCCGCCGTGACGATCAGATTGAAGGGTTTTACAAACTCGGCCATAATCCCAATTACCTGACCAACGTAAAATTCAATCTGGCCCAGATCACCTTTTACTCCAATTTCGAGAAGGCAATCAAAGAATCCGACACCATCATCATTGCCATTCCCTCTCCTTTTGTGAAACAATATTTCCGTAGGATATGGAACAGCACCTTCCGTGATAAATTTATGGTGTCGGCACTCAAGGGAATTATTCCCAACGACAACATGGTAATGAGTGAGTTTCTTGCCTCCAATTTTAAGATCCCCGCAGAAAACATCGGTGTCATCTCCGGGCCCTGTCATGCCGAGGAGGTGGCACTGGAAAGATTGTCGTTCCTGACTGTCGCCAGCAAGGACGAATCGAAAGCCAGACTACTCGCCGAAGGCATTACATCCCGGCTGCTGAAGGCTCGGGTATCAAACGATGTGGTGGGCATAGAACTTGCAGCTGTATTAAAAAATATATACGCCATTGCCGCCGGCATCTGTCAGGGTCTGTTGTATGGCGATAATTTTCAGGCAGTGCTGATGAGCAATTGTGCCGGTGAAATGGCGCGTTTTCTGAACGGCGTTTTGCCCATTGAACGAAAGATCACCGAACAGCATTATCTGGGAGATATGCTCGTAACCGGTTATTCGCAGTTCAGCCGCAACAGGACTTTGGGTGCCATGATCGGCAAAGGTTACTCTGTAAAAACGGCACAACTGGAGATGGAGATGATTGCCGAGGGATATTACGGCGCAAAGTGTATTTATGAATTGAATAGCCGTTTCAAAATAGATATGCCCATTGCACAGACAGTTTACCAGATTTTATACGAGAAGCTGGCACCCCAGGCTGCCATCAACAGGCTGATCGATTATTTTTAAAAGCATACAACAGTACACACATTCTACAGACTAAAAAACATACAATGGATAATATTCAATTAAACATCAAACAGGTATTCGGATTCCTCTCAGAGGAGATAATATTGAATCAGGCAGCTCTTGCCACCGCCTGCAATCAGGCATTACACGACGGGTCGCGCGAAGGAAGTGACTTCCTGGGTTGGGTAAACCTCCCCTCTTCCATCACTGAAGATGATTTCCGTGAGATTGAGGATGCGGCCACCCTGTTACGGACACACTGCGACACCGTCGTAGTGGTGGGTATCGGTGGAAGCTACCTTGGTGCCCGTGCGGTGATTGATGCCCTTACGGGATCGTTCGACTGGCTGCAGGAGCGCGATAAACGCAAAAATCCGGTGATATTGTACGCAGGCAATAACATCGGCGAAGATTATCTGAATGAGCTCATGAGCTGGCTGGAAGACCGGGAGTTCGGGATCATCAACATCTCAAAATCTGGAACCACCACCGAGCCGGCAATAGCATTCCGCCTTTTGAAAGATATGCTTGAGAACAAGGTCGGCAAGGAAGAAGCCCGGCAGCGGATTGTCGCCATCACCGACGCATCAAAGGGAGCACTTCGTTCCCTGGCAACCACTGAGGGCTATAAAACCTTTGTCATCCCCGACAATGTGGGGGGGCGTTATTCGGTGCTTACTCCCGTGGGACTGCTGCCCATTGCAGTCGCAGGGATCAATATCCGTAAACTGGTGGGAGGTGCAATGGAAATTGAAAAGGCTACGGTACCCGCTGTCTCCTTCGATTACAATTTGCCGGCCATCTACGCGGTAATTCGCAACGAGCTTTATAAACAGGGCAAGAAGATTGAGATACTTGTAAACTATCATCCCAAACTCCATTTCCTGGCGGAATGGTGGAAGCAGCTCTACGGAGAGAGTGAAGGGAAGGACAACCTGGGCATTTTCCCTGCGGCTGTGGACTTCACCACCGATCTGCATTCCATGGGACAATGGATTCAGGAGGGAGAGCGGACCATTTTTGAAACGGTGATTTCAGTAAAAGAGCCCAACAAGAAAGTACAGATACCGCATGACGAAAGGAATCTTGACGGTCTCAACTTCCTGGAAGGGAAGCGGGTAGATGAAGTAAACAAGATGGCCGAACTGGGTACCCGCATCGCGCACGTAGATGGCGGCGTACCCAACCTGCAGATTGAACTGCCGGAGCTGAACGAAAAATATATCGGACAACTGATTTACTTCTTTGAGAAAGCCTGCGGCATCAGCGGATATCTGCTGGGAATCAACCCTTTCAACCAGCCGGGCGTGGAAGCATACAAAAAGAATATGTTCGCCCTGCTCGAGAAACCGGGATATGAAGAAGCCACACGGGCCATCAAGACAAAACTGTAATAGCACCATAATTTGAAAAACCGCCGGGCTGCAAAAAAGTGGCTCAGCGGTTTTATCGTATGAAAATGAATGAATTACTGAAAGAATACCTGCAGATTAAGCAGTATCGCAATTTTTCGCTGAAAGCCGTGATTTTCGATATGGACGGCGTGCTGTATGACTCGATGCCTGCACATGACAAATCGTGGCGTCAAACAATGGACGAGCTCAACCTGCAATATATTCCTTATGAGTTTTACCTACAGGAAGGAAGAATAGGCAAATCGACCATCAACGCCATCTTTCAAAGAAACCTGCATCGTGATGCCACAGAGGAAGAGGAACAACAGATCTATGCCCGGAAGTCGGTGTTATTTCAGCAATACAACAGCGGCGCCACCATGCCGGGAGCAAAGGAGATATTGAATTACGTAAAAGGAGGGGGACTCACCCCTGTATTGGTGACCGGCTCCGGTCAGCCTTCCCTACTCGACAAACTGGACATGCATTTTCCGGGAATATTTACCCCTGCCACCATGGTGACCGCTTTCGATGTGGTACACGGCAAACCGCATCCTGAACCATTTCTGATGGGTTTACAAAAAGGTGGTAACCTGCAACCCAACCAGGCCATCGTGATCGAAAATGCGCCGCTGGGCATTGAAGCAGCAGTGGGAGCAGGGATCTTTACGATCGCAGTGAACACCGGCCCGCTGTCCGACTCGGTACTGAGAGATGCGGGCGCCTCGCTGGTCTTCGATTCCATGACCACATTACTTACGGAGCTACCGGGTATACTCCGTCTGACCAAATCCCTCATTTTCTGAGATTTTACTGTCAGGTGGCTACGATTGAATCAGGACGACACATTCCAAATGAATATCTATTTTCTTAATACCAAATAAGATGAAACAGATCGTTTTTTTTGTGTTCTTCACCCTGCTTTCTGCCTGTTCAATCAATCGACCGCCCACACCCGAAGAGAAGATAACCGCAGCGTTGGAAGCAGGCAACTATACCTGCGCTGCAAAGATCATCGATTCGCTGATTTGGTTCGGAACATTAAGCAAAGAAAAAAAAGTCGCCCTTCGTTATTCCCTTGATTCAATCAGGAGAGTGGAGCTAGACTTCAACAGGAGTCGCGAAGAGGTCATCGGCTGGATTAAGGAACACCACCGTTTTACTCCGACCGATGACCAGTTGAAAGCATGGGAAACATCCGGGGTGCTGGAATATAGGATCATCGACGGAGTCAAACGTTACTTCCGCAACGCAGCGGCCAACCTATTCAGGGTGGATTCACAGGCAAGAAGCCTCTCACAAGCTCTGCCCGACACAGTCGCAGATGGTACGAAAAAAATACTGGACAGCCATCTTACGCAACTCATTCCTACAGGAATAAAAGGGAAATATCTCTTGCCGAAGGTCGCCATGCAGGTAAAGTACACCCTCACCGTCGAACCCGGTGTTTCGGAAGAGGGTGAGACGATTCGTACATGGCTGCCCTACCCCAGGCAAGATATACGAAGACAAGGTGATGTGCAGTTCATCGGTGCCTCACAGGAGGAGTACACTTTTTCAGCGGATAAAACGGGGCATACCTCTATCTATATGGAAAAGCCATCCCGGATTGGAGAGGCGGCTGTTTTTTCGGTAGAATATGCGTTTACTTCGCAGGGAGAGTGGTTCGATCTTTCTCAGATCGACATACAACCCTATCAGACCCAAACGGAAGAATACAAGAAATACACCTCGGAACGAACACCCCATATCCGGTTTTCTGATCAAATCAGGGTAATCACCGACAACATCACCAAAGATGCATTCACGCCAGTTGAAAACCTGCAGGCCATCTATCGTTATATCACCGCGAACTATCCATGGGCCAGTGCGCTGGAGTATTCCACGATACCCGATATACCAGCCTACGTACTGGAAAACGGCAGGGGCGATTGTGGACAGGTGACGTTGCTACTCATTACCATGCTGCGTTACAAGGGAATTCCGGCACGCTGGCAGAGCGGATGGATGACCCATCCGGGAGAGGTGAACCTGCACGACTGGGCAGAGGTATATTTCGAGGGAACAGGCTGGGTACCGGTGGATGTATCCTTCGGACGCGGGGAACCGCTCACGAACAAAACCGGCAGGGAGTTCTACCTATCGGGGATCGACTCCTACAGACTCACTGTCAACTCCGATTTTTCCGATGAATTCTTTCCGGAGAAACAGTTTCCACGCAGCGAAACGGTCGACTTCCAACGCGGAGAAGCTGAATCTGAGAGTTGGAACCTTTATTTCAATCAATGGAATTATAAGATGGAAGTGACCTATCGGTAGTTCATCCTATTTTTATTATCTTTGTGTCAAAACACCTGTAAATTCGATGCATATGCATATCAATGATTTCGGTTTTTTGCGTGTAGCTGCCGCATCACCCGTACTGAGGGTTGCGGATTGCGATTTCAATACGGCTGAGATAAAATCGGTGATAGAGCGTGCAGTCCGGGAAGAGGTGCAGCTGGTCTGTTTCCCAGAGCTGTGCATCACGGGCTACAGCTGTGGTGACCTCTTCTTCCAGGAAGCGTTACAGCGCAAGGCGGTAACTTCGCTGACAGAGCTGGCTGCCTTCATGAAAGGAAAAACCTCACTCATCGCCATCGTAGGCCTGCCGCTGCGCATCAAAAGTAGCCTTTTCAATATGGCGGCAGTCATCTCATCAGAGGGTATACAGGGCTTTGTCCCCAAAACAAATATACCAAACGACAGGGAGTTTTATGAAAAACGATGGTTCGCCTCGGCTGCCGACCTGAGTGATCTCTCGGTGGAAATAGGCGATGAGGATGTGCCTGTATCCCCCGAAGGGATGATCTTCCGTACACCCTTCGCCAATTTCGGCATCGAGATATGCGAGGATCTGTGGATGCCGGTTCCTCCTTCATCAAAGCTGGCCCTGCAGGGAGCCGATGTGCTTGTCAACCTGTCTGCCAGCAATGAGCTGGTAGGTAAAAACCGATACCGGAAATCACTGGTACTGCAGCAGTCGGGACGCTGCAATGCGGCCTATGTATATGCTTCGGCGGGGTGTGGCGAGTCGACCACCGACCTGGTCTTCTCCGGCGCCTGTTTTATCGCCGAGAATGGTACGATGCTGACGGAATCACAACGTTTCTCACTGGGAAGTGAACTGATCATTGCCGATATAGATATTGAGGCACTCCGCCACGATCGGATGATAAACACCAACTACATCACAGTGGCCACCGACAGCACCCTGGAGATCGATTGCAGAATTGAGCCTGTATCCCCGGACAAGATGTACCGCACCTTCCACCCGCACCCTTTCATCCCCTCAAAAGAGAATGCGGAAGAGAACCTGTCGGAGGTGTTCCATATCCAGACACACGGGCTGGTCAAAAGGATGCAGCACACGGGTGCAAAGACAGTTACCGTTGGCGTTTCCGGCGGACTCGACTCCACACTGGCATTGCTGGTCACAATCAAGACATTCGATATCCTCGGAATGCCACGCGAGAACATTACAGGCATCACAATGCCGGGCTTCGGCACAACCGGCAGGACGTATGGCAACGCCATCGCCCTGATGAAAGCCTCCGGGGTAACCGTGAAGGAGATATCCATCGTGAACGCGGTAAAACAGCATTTCAGTGATATCGGCCATGACATGAATGACCTCAGTATCACCTATGAGAACAGTCAGGCGCGCGAACGAACACAGATACTGATGGATTATGCCAACAAGATCGGCGGGTTGGTGGTAGGAACGGGAAACCTCTCGGAGCTTGCGCTGGGATGGGCTACCTACAACGGCGACCACATGTCGATGTACAGTGTGAATTCCAGTGTGCCAAAAACGCTGGTAGCTTCTCTGGTACGCTGGATTGCGGACACGCAGATGGAAGAATCTTCTCGCAGGATCTTGCACGATGTGCTCGATACCCCGTTCAGTCCCGAGCTACTTCCGGCAGACAAAGAAGGTAAAATATCCCAGATGACCGAACATTTTGTCGGTCCCTATGAGCTGCATGATTTCTTCCTTTATCGCATGCTGCGCTACGGCGACCATCCCCGACGCATTCTGCTGATGGCACAACAGGCTTTCATCAACGTCTACGAACAGGACGTAATCCTGAAATGGTTGAAGGTCTTTTACAAACGGTTCTTCTCTCAACAGTTCAAACGCTCCTGCCTGCCCGATGGCCCCAAAGTGGGATCCATCAACCTCTCCCCCCGCGGCAACTGGCGAATGCCCAGTGATGCGGTGGCAACCGTCTGGCTTAAAGAACTCGAGAGTTATACCGGCCAACAAAATTCTGAACACTGAACATTGAAATAACGAAACAACAACACGTCGACACATCCAGACATCGTCCTTTGAACTTAAAAACATGCAACAACTCGTCTCACTCTTTACTGCATATACCGGGATAAGTAATCCCAGTCTGGAAGCTCTGCCTTCATCGGGTTCCAACCGAAAATATTACCGGCTTCAGCGTGACGGGATATCCCTTATCGGTGTACATGGGGAGTCATACGATGAGAACCAGGCTTTCATTCATTTAGCCAGACATTTCAGCACACAACAACTGAATGTGCCGGAGCTGCTTGCCGTATCGGATGACGGCATGTTTTATCTGCAGCAGGACCTGGGAGACACCCATCTGTTCGATGTAATCAAGGGAGGAAGACTGACCGGTGTGTTTGACCACGACGAGAAAGCACTCCTGCACAGGGCCATCTCACTGTTGGCCGATTTCCAGTATAAAGGGGCACAGAATCTCAATTTCAGTTTCTGCTACCCCTTGCCGGAATTCAATCGCCGTTCGGTAATGTGGGATCTGAACTATTTTAAATACAGCTTTCTAAAGACTACCGGCATGGATTTTCGGGAGGATCTGCTGGAAAACGATTTTGAAAAGCTGACTGAGGTCCTGCTGGAAGATAAAACGGATACGTTTATGTATCGCGATTTTCAGTCGCGCAACGTGATGTTGATGCACGGCGATCCTTACTTTATCGATTTTCAGGGTGGCAGGAAAGGGCCGGTCTATTACGATGTGGCCTCCTTTCTCTGGCAGGCAAAAGCAAACTTTCCTTCCGGACTACGTGAAGAACTGATTGAGAGTTACATCGCCTCGCTGCAAAAATACCGATCTGTAAATAGGCTAGATTTTCGTGACCAGTTGCGTCAGTTTGTCCTTTTCCGAACGCTCCAGGTATTGGGTGCATACGGCTTCAGGGGCTATTTCGAGAAAAAACCTCATTTTATTCAAAGCGTGCCTTTTGCTCTGAATAACCTGCGGGAGCTGCTCAGGGATGGATTTGACGAATATCCTTATTTATGCAATTTATTGCAGGAGATGACGGAACTCAAACAATTTGCCGATTCGCGCAAAAGGGAACTGGAAGTACGCGTTTACAGCTTTGCCTACAAAAAGGGTATCCCCGATGATGCGTCAGGCAATGGAGGAGGATATGTGTTTGACTGTCGTGCTATCAACAATCCGGGAAAATACGAACGATACAACAATGTCACCGGTCTTGATGAACCGGTCATCAAGTTTCTGGAAGAGGATGGCGAGATGATCACTTTTCTGGATGCTATCTTTCCCCTTATTGACCGGCATGTGACCCGTTACATGGAACGTAACTTTACCAGCCTAATGGTGTCGTTTGGCTGTACAGGCGGCCAGCATCGATCGGTGTATGCTGCCCAGCATGTGGCTGAACATATCTCAAATAAATTCGGTGTAAAGGTATCGCTGATTCACCGAGAGCAAAACCTGGAACAGGAATTCAGAAAAAAATGAAAGCAATGATCCTCGCCGCCGGACTCGGCACACGACTGAAGCCACTGACAGACACAATGCCCAAGGCATTGGTGCCAGTGGGAGGAAAACCCTTGCTGCAGCATTCCGTTGAAAAACTCATTTTGTCCGGTTTTGATGAGATCATCATCAACGTACATCATTTTGCGGAACAGATCATCAAATTCGTGGAACAAAATAACCATTTCGGAATTCGTATCGAATTTTCAGATGAACGGGAAAAACTGCTGGATACAGGCGGAGGTGTCAGGAAAGCATCCTGGTTCTTCGACGACGATAAACCATTCCTGGTTCACAACGTAGACATCCTCTCCAATATTAATCTCAAAGAGTTTTATACTTTTCACCTGAAGAACCATTTACCTGCTACACTGCTATGCAGCAATCGTCGAACAGCACGCTACCTGCTGTTCGACGGTGGTAACCACCTGAAAGGATGGATCAATGAGAAGACCGGAGAAGTAAAATCGCCCTTCCCTGATTTTAATCCGAAAGTTTATCAAAAACTTGCTTTTTCAGGAATTCATATTCTACAACCTTCGGTTTTCCATTACATGGAAAATTTTCCGGACAAGTTCTCGATCATCGATTTCTATCTCTCAATTTGTGACAAAGTTCAACTTTTCGGCTACACACCCAGGGACCTTCAAATAATGGATGTGGGAAAACCAGGTTCTTTGCAGGAAGGTCAAATTTTTTTCAACTTTTGACCTTTCTTACTAGAGTTTGCTATATTTTCCCGCTGCTTTGATACCGATTCATGAAACCATGATTGTTAATCGGGAAAAAACTTGAATCTTGTAAACCATACTATTTAAATTACGGAAAATCGCTCCAAGAGAGAAGTTTTTTCATTTTGTTAATCATATAAGCAAAAACTTATAAAAACGAGCTTCGTGATAATTAGTTAATTATTATTAATCATGACCTATTTAATAAATTATTTTATTTGTATAGTTGCATATATGAAAATTTATAACTTATTTTGTCGTCTATAAATAAAATTTGTCCACTAAATTCGAACAAAATTATTGATTGCATTATTATAAGTATAAACACCAATGACTAATTTTAACATTTTAGCATCGCAATACAAAGCCGAATTACTCGAAAATGTGTTGCCATTTTGGTTAAACAATTCGCAGGACCTCACCTGGGGTGGTTACTATACTTGTCTCGACCGGCAGGGAAACATCTATGACACCGATAAATTTATCTGGTTGCAAGGACGACAGGTATGGATGTTTTCCATGTTATATAATAATGTAGAAAAGCGACAGGAATGGCTCGACTGTGCCATACAGGGTGGAGAGTTCCTAAAAAAATTCGGACATGATGGCAACTTCAACTGGTATTTCTCACTGACACGTGAAGGAAAGCCCATCATTGAACCCTATAACATTTTTTCCTACACTTTTGCAACCATGGCTTTCGGTCAGCTGAGCAAGGCTACAGGAGACGAAGAATACGCTGAGATCGCAAAAAAAACATTCGATATCATCCTTTCAAAAAGAGACAATCCGAAAGGAAAATGGAACAAAGCATATCCTGGAACGAGAAACCTGAAATCGTTCTCACTGCCCATGATTCTCTGCAACCTCTCACTTGAGATCGAGCACCTGCTCGACAAAGAATTTCTCGAGCAAACCATGGAGGATTGCATTCATGAGGTGATGGAAGTCTTTTTACGCCCAGATTTGGGGGGGCTGATCGTTGAAAACGTGAACGAAGACGGATCACTCTCCGATTCTTTCGAAGGCCGGCTTATGAATCCAGGACATGCCATCGAGGCAATGTGGTTTATCATGGACCTGGGTAAGCGGCTGAACAGATCGCAACTGGTTGAAAAAGCGGTGGAGACGACCCTTAAAACCCTCAAATACGGATGGGACAAGGAACATGGGGGTATCTTCTACTTTATGGACCGGAAGGGATTCCCGCCCCAACAACTTGAGTGGGACCAGAAACTCTGGTGGGTACATATAGAAACACTCATCTCCCTGTTGAAAGGATACCAGCTTACCGGATCAAAAGAGTGCCTGCAGTGGTTCGAAAAAGTTCACGACTATACCTGGAGCCATTTTAAAGATCCCGAATATCCGGAATGGTGGGGCTATCTGAACAGGCAGGGTGAAGTGCTGCTCGACCTGAAAGGAGGAAAATGGAAAGGATGTTTCCACGTGCCAAGGGGACTTTATCAGTGTTGGAAAATCTTGGAAAATATAAATATTGAGAGTAAAATCAAAACAACCATGTTTAATTATTAATTGAGAGAGAAAAATGAGAAACTTTAAAGATTTCAATCTTTTGAAAGCCGGAGTATCGGGTCTTTTCCTGATGCTTTGTTCTATCTCGCTGTATGCTCAAAACATCACAGTAAATGGGAAAGTCAGCGACAATGTGCTTAACGAGCCACTGATCGGCGTGACCGTACGGGTGCAGGGTACTTCACAGGGAACTGTCACCGACATCGACGGGAACTACACCTTAACGAATGTTCCGGCAAGTGGGAACCTGGAATTTTCCTACGTGGGAATGCAGGCTCAGGTTATTGCAGTCAATAACAGAAAGACAATAAATGTCACGTTGCGGGAAGATTCGGAAATGCTGGAAGAGGTTGTGGTTACCGGCTACGGGGGCACCCAGCTGAGAAGCAAAGTGACCAACTCCATCGCCAAGGTAACGAATGAAACACTCACCGTGGGTGTTTTCTCTAATCCCGCGCAGGCCCTCTCGGGTGCAGTTTCGGGACTTCGTGTGATACAGACATCGGGAAATCCGGGTGCAGCACCGCAAATTGTACTGCGTGGAGGTACCAACCTCGACGGATCGGGAGCGCCGCTTGTAATGGTCGATGGTCAGCTACGCAATGGCTTGAATGACATCAACCCGGAGGATATTGAATCGATGGAGGTATTGAAAGACGCCGGTGCAACGGCTCTTTATGGAGCCCGTGCCAGCAATGGTGTGATCCTTGTCACCACAAAAAGCGGAAAATCAGGACAACGTGCGATCAACCTGAAAGCGAAATTCGGACTCAATTATGTAAATAATCCTTATACCTTTCTGGGTGCAGAAGATTATATTACCTATATGCGCAAAGCATATCAAAACACACCTTGGGCAGCAAAGACCAATCTCACCGGTTCTTCTCCGCTGGGAACGGGGAACGTTTACGGTGAAGGCATGCTCTGGAATCTGATGAAACTAAATGACAACAATAAGTTTCTGCTGGATAAGGGATGGAAGACCATGGTCGATCCCATCAATGCCAATGACCAGCTTATTTACCGTGAAACAGACATTGCCAAGTACAGTTTTGTCGATCCTTCCGTTACGCAGGATTACAATCTGAATATGTCTGGCGGAAATGACAAGGGGAACTATTATGCCGGTCTGGGTTACAACCACTCGCAGGGGTTACCGATCACCTCTTACTACAAACGATACAGCTTCATTTTTAATGGAGGATACAAGGTGACCGACTGGCTCAAAACCAACTCAAACTTTAATTACAACAGGGCAAACTGGCAGTCGATGCCACCTACGCAAACAAGCGAAGAAAATTATTTTGGTCGCATCCAGTCTGTTCCCCCCACTGCACGCTTTGAGGATGAAGATGGGAAAATGTTGCTTGGTGCAAACTCGGGTGACGGAAACCAATCTTACCAGTCAGACCGGTTTAAAAGAGACAGTCAGACCGATAAGTTCACCATGATTCAGTCTGCAGAAGCAAAAATATTGCAAAATTTCACATTAAGAGCGTCGGCACAGTGGTATTACGAAGAGGGATTCTATGAATCATTCAACCGGGATTATGAAACCAATCCTGGAAAATGGAATAGGACCAGAAGTTCATCCGCTGAGTTCGACCGTAATTTTTCACAAACTTACAATGCCACGTTAAACTATAACCGGATGTTCGCTGGCAAACACAACGTGGATGCCCTTCTGGGAACAGAGTATTTTGACAGGGAAAATAAAGGATTCAACGCATCAGGTACAGGTGCACCCACCGATGACTTCTGGGATCTGGGGCTGACCGAGACGGGAGAAAATAAGAGAAATATCGACTCATGGCATTCTCGATATCGTATCAATTCATATTTCGGCCGGGTAAACTACGATTACCTTGGGAAATATCTACTCTCCGGTGTATTCCGTTACGACGGTTATTCATCACTCCTTGGCGATAACAGATGGGGCTTCTTCCCGGGATTATCTGCCGGATGGATTTTCGGGAACGAAGATTTCGTGAAGGAAAACCTGCCCGCGCTCTCCTTTGGAAAGCTTCGCACCAGCTTTGGAGTCAATGGAAACGCAAGCGGCATTGGAGCCTACACCCTCCAGGGTGCATACAATCCGCAAACTTATAACGGCCGTACCGGCTTCCTGATTGGCATTTTACCAAACCCGGGACTGAGATGGGAAAAAACCCGCACCTTTGAAGTGGGTGCCGATGTCAGTTTCTTTGAGAACAAACTCAACGCCAACCTTACCTATTACAGTCGTCTGACGATGGATAAGTATGCAGCTTTCGCATTGCCCTCCACCACTGGTTTCTCTTCCATCACCAACAACAATGGTGAATTCCGGAACAGGGGTCTGGAACTGGAATTGTCTGGAAGAATCATGCAGACGAAGGACTTCAGCTGGGAGATGAAAGGAAACATCACCTACAATAAAAACCGAATTATCTCACTGCCTGACAATGGATTGGAAAGAAACCGCCAGGGAGGTTCCGAAATCTATACGGGTAAGAAAATTACCGATCCGCAAACTGGACTCGAAGTAGATGAAAAAATATTCGTCGGAGGTTACCAGGAAGGACAGGAACCGGGCCTGATGGTTGGCTATCAATTTGACGGTATTTACAAAAGCGTAGATGAAATTCCCGGAGATCTGGTAGTGAAGACCGGAAACGACCAGGGTAAATACCAGTATGGGCCTGCTGCTTACGCCGCGCTGACCGATGCACAAAAGGGTCGTGCCATCTTATTAGAACCGGGAGATGCCAAGTGGAAAGACATCAACGGTGACGGAATGATAGACAGCTTCGACCGGATTGTCATTGGCAATACCACTCCACGATGGACCGGCGGGTTCAACACCACATTCAAATACAAGAATTTCATGCTCTACGGTCGTTTCGACTTTGGATTGGGTTTCTGGACATACGACAATACAACTCCCTGGTTCCTGGGAGCCATGCAGGGAACCTACAATACGACCACGGATGTCTTCAACACCTGGACACCTGAGAACCCCAACGCAAAGTATCCCCGTTATGTATGGGCCGATCAGCTTGGAACTGGCAACGTAAACCGTCCTTCCACACTTTTTGCCTATAAAGGGGATTATCTCTCCTTCAGAGAAATCTCTCTGGCCTACTCTTTGCCCGAGACCCTTGCAAAAAGGCTTTATATGCAGGCTATGAACGTATCAATCACCGGACAGAACCTGGGATACCTCACCGCAGCACCTGTGGCCAGCCCCGAACGTTCTATCGGTGCAGGAGTTGCCAGTGGTAACGGTTACGGCCTTCCAAGGACCCTGTTGTTTGGTATTAACTTAACATTTTAAACATCTTTAGAAATTCAACATTATGAAGATTACAAAATTAACAATCATATCGGGTGTAATGCTGTTTCTGATCGGAGCCACAAACACCTCATGCAGTGACGCACTGGATCTTGCTCCCATAGATTACTATGGAAGCGGCTCATACTGGAAAACCGAAGCACAGGCCACCGGTTACATCGACGGCATTCACAAACACCTGAGAGACGCTGCCTGGCAACACACAATTATTTTTGGTGAATTACGGGGAGGTAACTACATCTCCGGGACAAGCGGCGATGGCTCATCTGTTTATAACGGATCAATTATTCAGCAAAACTTTGATGCAAACAATACCGGTGTATCCAAATTCGGCGATCTGTTCGGCAGGATTACAAACTGTAACCTGTTTATAGCCCGCGTGACGGATGCCGGTTATATCTCGGAAGCAAAGAAAAATTATTACTTGGGAATGGTATACGGAATACGCGCTTTCTATTATTTCGACCTATACCGTATCTACGGAGGGGTTCCTTTGAGACTCGGCGTGGAAGTGATCGACGGGGAACTGGATCCGACCAAGCTCTATATGCCCCGTGCCAAAGCATCTGAAGTAATGACACAAATTAAAAGTGATTTACAAAAGTCACTCGACTACTTTGGCAGTGTGAACGATTTCAATCCTTACGGTCTGGGAAAGAAAGTATACTGGAACAAGGCAGCCACCGAATCACTCATAGGCGAGGTCTATCTCTGGAATGCGAAAGTGACCACAGGCGACAATGTGGCAAAACAAGCGGACCTGACCGTTGCCAAGCAGCACCTGGAGAATGTGGCTAAAAACTATGGATTGAAGATGTTGACCGACTTCTCAAAAGTCTTCGACGCCAAAAACAAAGCCAACGATGAAATCATTTTTGCCATCCGGTATGCCGAAGGAGAAGCGTCCAATGCAGTCAACCAGTACATATACAACGTAGGTACAGGCCAAACAAACAAAAATGCCTACCTGGAAGATGGAACCCTGTTTAACGATCCGTTAAATATCGCCACCTCCTCCTCCCAACAACGTTACGAATACACCAAAAAATTCTTTGAAATATTCGACAAGAAGGACAGCCGGCGCAACGCTACTTTCCTGCCTTCCTACAACAAAGATTCTCAGGGAAATCTCGTCTACAGGGGTGTTTCGACCATCAAAAACATCGGTCTCGAAAATTCAAACGGTATCCGCCAATGGGTTGGCGATTTTATCTTCTACCGACTCCCATGGGTTTATCTCTCCCTGGCTGAAATTGCCAATATGGAAGGCAACAACCCCAAAGTGGAAGAATACATCAACCTTGTCCGTCAGCGCGCATATGGTGCCAATTGGGCCCCTGAGTTTGCCTTCACAGCAGGTAATTTCACAACCAACGAATTGGCCATTCTGAGAGAGAAAGATAAAGAGTTCGTACAGGAAGGACAACGCTGGTGGGATTTGCGCAGGATGACCCTTACCAAGGGAGGAAAACCTCTTGTCTTCACTACGGAAGGCAGTTTTGAAGGAACCCCGATCCTGAATGAGGCTACTGAAGCGTACAAGGTGTTATGGCCACTCGACAAATCGTTGCTCGATAACGACGACGCCCTGGAGCAAACACCCGGATACTAATCTATCCCATAATTATACACACTTTTCCAAAGATGGCGATAAATTTTATCGCTATCTTTGGTTTCTTGATTACCTAACCCTAAATGTTTGTCGCAATGAAGATGATTCCTCTTTTACTGATGGCACTAAGCCTTGCATTCCCGCTCTCCGCACAAAACAGGACGTACCCCACATTCTGGCATCAGCGGGTTTCGCTGTTTGAGAAGCTCTCTGTCAATAAAGATGATATACTTTTCGTGGGGAACAGCATCACCAACGGAGGCGAATGGGCAGAGCTCTTTCACAACCCAAAGGTGAAAAACAGGGGTATCAGCGGTGACATCTGCATGGGTGTATATGACAGACTCCTGTCAATGTTAAAAGGGAGGCCGGCAAAAATATTTCTAATGATAGGGATCAACGACCTGGGAAGGGGGACCTCACCCGACAGCATTGTCTGTCAGACAGACCGTATACTAGGGAAAATTCAAAATGAGTCGCCCGAAACAGCCATTTATCTGCAGAGTATCCTCCCGGTAAACGAGTCATTTGGAATGTTTGAAGGACATACCCGCCAGAGGGAGATCATCGCTCCGCTCAATCTAAGACTGAAACAACTGGCCGAAAAAAGAAAAGTCATCTATATCGATCTCTACAGCCACTTCGTTGAACCCGGTACCGACAAACTGAACCCAGCCTACAGCAACGACGGCCTGCACCTGATGGGAGCAGGATATTTAAAATGGGCGGAACTGGTAAAACCATACATCGATAAGTAAAATGTCAAAGTCCCGGATCATATTATTATTGCTATCATGCTTCGCTTCAGGTCTGATTTGTGCACGGCCTGTCAGGGTGGCCTGCGTGGGTAACTCAGTCACCTTCGGAGCAGGAATTGAAAATCCGGAAGAAAAATATCCCGCCCGACTGCAATCGATGCTGGGAGATATATACGAAGTGAAGAACTTCGGACATAGCGGCGCCACACTGCTGAAAAAAGGGCACAATCCCTATTGGAATTTACCTGAACTCAAAGAAGCGCTTTCCTTTCAACCTGATATTGTCATCATACACCTCGGACTGAATGACACCGACCCGCGCAACTGGCCCCGTTACCGTGATGACTTCGTACGGGATTATTCCCGGCTGATCGACACATTCCGGCAGGTGAAATCCAACACGGAAGTAAAAATATGCCGGCTGACCCCCATCTTTACCGATCACCGCCGATTTACATCGAGTACCCGCGATTGGTACTGGCAAGTGCAGGAAGCCATTGAAACCGTGGCAAAAGTAAACAATGTGGACCTGATCGACCTGCATACTCCACTCCATCGACGGCCTGATCTGTTTCCTGATGCCCTGCACCCTACAGGAGAAGGAGCTGAGATGATCGCAAAAACAATTTATGGAGCCATAACCGGGGAATACGGAGGATTTACACTGGCACCGGTCCTGGGAAGCAGAATGGTGCTTCAACGTCACAAACCCATTACCTTTTGGGGCAGGGCTAACAGTGGCACGACCGTCACCGTACACTTTAACAAACAGAAAAAAACAACCATTACAGACAATGCCGGGAACTGGGAAATTGAATTTCCTCCACTCGAAGCAGGTGGACCTTACCTGGCTACCATCGAAAACGAACAAAATAAAATTGAACTAAAAGATATACTCATCGGCGACCTGTGGATCTGTTCCGGCCAATCGAATATGGAGTTCAGGCTACAGCAGGCAACCACCGCAACAGAAGATATGCCCGTCGCCAGTCTTCCTCAAATACGTCTGTTCAACATGCAACCTGTAGCCTATACCAACAACGAGGCATGGGATGAAGAGATGCTGAAAAAAATTGACCGCTTGCAATATTTCCGGGATACGGAATGGCAGCATTGTACGCCGGAGACAGCCAAAGATTTCTCAGCAGTAGCATATTATTTCGGGAAAAAAATTCATGAAGAAACAGAAGTGCCCATCGGACTGATTCTGAATGCTGTGGGCGGGTCCCCTGCGGAAGCGTGGATCGACCGGTTCACCCTGGAACACCATCCGCGACTGGTGAACCTGTTCAGCAACTGGAAAAACAACGATTATATCCATCCGTGGTGCAGGGAGCGGGCTGCCAGAAACTGCGAACTTTCCGGGGACCCGCTGCAACGTCATCCCTATCATCCCTCATACCTTTATGAAACAGCAATTGCAGGGATGACAAGACTGTCTGTTTCCGGGGTTATCTGGTATCAGGGTGAATCGAATGAACAAAACGTGGAGCTTTACGAAGTGCTCTTTCCTACCCTGGTGGAAAGCTGGCGAAACGCGTGGGGCAATGATTTTCCGTTTTACTACGTACAACTCTCCAGCATGGCAGTGGGCAGAGAAACATGGGGACACTTCCGTGATAGCCAGCGCCGGCTGCTTTCAGTCGTCCCGAACAGCGGGATGGCAGTCTCCTCCGACCTGGGGGACAGTACAGACGTGCATCCCCGTCGGAAAAAAGAGGTTGGGGAACGGCTTGCACGTCTGGCATTACACCATACCTACGGGATGACCGGGATTGTTCCCTCCGGACCATTATTCCGCGATTTCTCCGTGGAGGGCAAATCGCTATTGCTCTCTTTTGATTATGCCGAGAAGTTGCACACATCCGACGGTAAACCGCTTCGTTCTTTTGAACTGGCTGAATACCAGGGATTGTATTATCCGGCCACGGCAGAGATTCACGACAAGGTGATCAGGGTAAATTCGCCCATGGTAAAAAATCCAAAATATGTACGTTATGGCTGGAACGCTTTCTCAGACGGAAATCTGGTGAATGGTGACGAATTACCGGCCTCCACATTTTCAAGTCAGTATAAAACAACAAAAGATAAATGATGTCAGCATCCCGGTTTTATATTCAAATTTTGCTTTTTTCGATGCTCCTGCTCTCCTGCGCTCCGAAAAAAGAAGTTGTGTCATGGAATCTGCTTCCGAAACCGCAACAGGTGAATCTTTATGGAAAACAGAAACACCGCCTGACCAATGGAAAGATTGCCCCCTCCCTGATCCGGGAAATATGGGTAAGTCATATTCCGGAAGCTTTTGTCAATCCCGAAGAGGCTTATCGGTTGCGCATCACGAAAGATTCTGTCATGATTGAAGCTGTCACCGGGGAAGGGTTCTACCGGGCACGACAAACGCTGAACCAGCTCGTTGCCTCTTCTGGCGGCCACACCCTCCCTGCACTGGAGATCACCGACTGGCCTGCATTCCGTGTGCGCGGGTTCATGCACGATGTGGGGCGTAGCTTTATCTCGGTGGAAGAATTAAAAAAACAAATCACCCTGCTCTCCCAGTTTAAAATAAATGTTTTTCACTGGCATCTGACCGAGAATCAGGGGTGGCGGCTGGAAAGCAAACGTTATCCGCAGCTTAACGACAGCAGCAACTTCTCCCGCCTGCCGGGACAATTCTACACCATCGAGGATGCCCGTGAGATTGCTGCACACTGTAGGGCACACCATATGCTGTTGATTCCGGAAATTGACATGCCCGGCCACAGTGCCGCCTTTGTGCGTGCTACCGGCGTCGACATGCAATCGGAAGAGGGAATGAAAATTCTGAAGGATTTGATGGATGAAATCTGTACCGAGGTGTTTCCCGAACTTCCCTGGATTCATATCGGAACCGATGAGGTCCAGTTCACGAACCCCTCTTTTGTGCCGGAGATGGTAGCCTACATCCGAAGCCTGGGTAAAAAAGTGATCTCATGGAACCCGGGTTGGAAATACCAATCGGGTGAGATCGATGCCACACAGCTCTGGAGTTACCGGGGAAAAGCACAACCGGGCATTCCGGCAATCGATTCCCGGTTTCATTACATCAACCATTTCGATGTGTTTGGAGATATCGTGGCTTTATATAACAGCCGTATTTACAATGCCGACCATGGAAGCGATGATTTGGCCGGATCCATCCTGGCGGTATGGAACGACCGGGTGCTACCTCACGAGAGCGACATCCTATTACAGAATTCCTTCTTCCCACACATGCTCGCTCTCGCTGAACGCAGCTGGTTGGGAGGTGGATCAGAATATTTCGACAAGAATGGTGTTATTCTCCCGACGGATGAAAGTGACGATGTTTTCAAATCTTTCGCCGACTTTGAGCGCCGCATGCTCTGGCACAAGGAACATACTTTTGCGGGTGAACCCTTTCCTTATGTACAACAAACCCAGGTAAAATGGCTGATTACCGATCCTTTTCCCAATGGGGGTGTCCTCGATGCTACATTCCCTCCTGACTCAGCTCTCAGCGACAATTATTCATACAACGGAAAAAACTATGGTGTACGTCCTGCAACCGGTGCAGGCATATACCTGCGCCATGTGTGGGGCAACATCGTACCAGCATTTTTTGAAAATCCGCAGGAAAATCATACAGCCTACGCCTACACCCGGGTCTGGTCAACAAAAGACCAAACGGTAGGGCTTCGGGTATCCACACAGGAATACAGCCGCTCCGAGAACGATCTGCCACCACCGCAAGGGGAATGGGATTACAGGAGAAGCCGTATCTTTGTCAACGACAGTCTCATTGATCCTCCCGTCTGGGAAAACAGACATACAACGAAAACAAATGAGGTAACACTGAAGAATGAGAACTTCACGGCACGTCCTCCCATAGCGGTACACTTGAAGAAAGGATGGAACAAAGTACTCCTGAAACTGCCGGTGGGTAAATTCAGCACACCAGAAGTGCGGCTGCAGAAGTGGATGTTTACCTTTGTATTTGTCACTCTCGACGGAGAAAAAGCCGTGTCGGGATTAATTTACGATCCGTCAACATTAAAAGAATAAAACATGTATCACTCACTTTCCGAGACTGTACGATGGCTGATCATTGCATCCCTTGCAGCGGCTTTTCTGTCATGCCGTCCACCCGGAAGTGACAAAAACAACATTGAAACAATGCAGGTAAAATGGGATAAACTATCCACAAAAGGGTTGCAGGGCGATCTGACAAAGGGGGTGTCGGCAGCTTACGCCGCACTCATCGACGATAAGCTCATCGTGGGCGGTGGTGCAAACTTTCCGGGTAAACAGGGGTTTGAAGGTGGAAGCAAGACCTTCTACAACCAAATTATGCGGTATGATGAGATAAAAAAAGAGTGGAAAGAAATAGGGCAACTGCCCGAGCTTGCGGCCTACGGTGTATCGGTACAAACTGCAGAAGGCGCTCTGTGGATTGGCGGGAACAACGCTACGGGCTCACTGAACAACGTCTACAGCGTTTCACTGACTGAAAGTGGAGATATTTCACTGAAATCCTTTCCCTCTTTGCCCGCATCCATGGATAACTTTGCGGGATGTGCATCGGGTGACCTGATATTCGTGGGTGGAGGCAATGTGAACGGAGTTCCGTCGAATGCATTCTTCTCCATCAATATAAAAACAGACAGTGTCTGGAAAGAACTGCCTCCTTTTCCAGGTGTGCCCCGTGTACAACCTGTGATGGTTTCCATTGTGATGGAAGGAAAGCAATCTGTATATCTGCTGGGCGGTTTTTTTGGCGGGGATGCCACCACAGGGCCTACCATGGCAACCACCATCCTGCAATATGATGTAGCGGCAAAAGCATGGACCGAGGCAGGTATTCAGACCGACCCGGAAACAGGAAAACCATTCTCGCTAGGCGGCGCAACTGCAATGCAGCTCGACGGCCGTTACATCTTGTGTCTGGGGGGAGTGAATTACAATGTCTTTCTTGATGCCATCACCACACAATATCATATCGGGCAGAATCCGACGCTCTCTCCTGAAGAAAAGCAAAAACAAAATCTGGAGTTTTCAAAGAAATATATGACACAACCGGTAGCATATTATAAGTTTAACCGGGAATGCCGTATCTTCGACACAAAGACAGGAGTATGGAGCACCATTGACAGTTCATCCGACTTTGCGCGTGCGGGTGCCACGCTCGTCGGTAAGTCAGACCATTTTTACGCTGTCCAGGGTGAACTGAAACCAGGAGTACGTTCTCCGCAAACATTCAGAGGAGAGATTCACTTTTCAAACCCGCTAAATAGAAAATAGAAACAGTAAAAGAAGTGATATGAGAAACAGTAAGTATTATCCATGGGTCGTGGTCGGCCTGCTTTGGTTTGTGGCCCTGCTCAATTACCTTGACAGGCAGATGCTCTCCACCATGCAATCATCGATGCAGATCGACATCCGAGAGCTGGCTGTCGCAGAGAATTTTGGAAGGATCATGGGGATCTTTCTGCTTATTTACGGATTGATGAGCCCCATCGCAGGCGTCATCGCAGACCGAATCAACCGCAAATGGCTCATTGTGGGCAGTCTTTTCGTATGGTCTGCCGTAACCTTCGGCATGGGTTATGCCCAAACATTCCAACAAGTTTACTGGCTGCGTGCACTCATGGGCGTGAGCGAAGCATTGTATCTGCCTACCGGTCTGGCCATGATCGCCGATTTTCACAGTTCCAAAACGAGGTCACTGGCCATCGGCATACACATGTCGGGACTCTACACCGGTCAGGCTCTGGGAGGTTTCGGCGCTACCATCGCGGCAAACTACTCCTGGCAGGTCGTTTTTCACTGGTTTGGAATAGTCGGTATCATTTATGCCGTCCTGCTTATATTCTTTTTACATGACAAGGAAGGACATGCCGGCACAAAAACTGCCAAGCTGCAGAGCGATCCGCAAAGGCCACCCGTCAAGAAGGAATCTGTCTCACAGTCACTCGGGCTCATCCTCGGTACCTTATCTTTCTGGATCATGCTGTTTTATTTCATGGCTCCCAGCTTCCCGGGATGGGCAACAAAAAACTGGCTTCCCACCCTGTTTTCCGAAAACCTGGGAATTGAGATGGCCAAAGCGGGACCCATGGCCACCATTTCCATTGCCATTGCTTCATTTATCGGGGTACTGATTGGCGGACCACTGTCCGACCGTTGGGTACAGAAAAATATTCGCGGCAGGATCTATACCAGTGTCATCGGACTCATGCTTACACTACCCTCCCTCGTCTTGCTGGGCTATGGACACACTTATGCCGGACTGATTGGTGCAGCATTGCTCTTTGGCATTGGTTATGGGATGTTCGATACAAACAATATGCCAATTCTTTGTCAGATCATTCCTCAAAAACAGCGGGCTACGGCGTACGGCATAATGAACATGATGGGTGTCTTTGCCGGATATGCAGTCACCCTGATGCTGGGCAGCTCCACCGATGCGGGCAACCTGGGGGCTGATTTCAGCAAACTCTCCGTCGTAGTGCTTGCAGCCATTGTATTGATGCTCATTTTCGTGAAACCAAAACGTGAACTTACCTATCCGGAACAAGACAAAATAACAACCAAATAAATAAATGATATGAAACGAGCGTTAAAACCATTATCATCCAAGCAGATGATTAATGCAAGTTTTATATGATACGTTTGAAATTCAATAATTTTAATCATATGAAAAAATTTGAAAAAATTAAAGGGTTAATTGTAGCGCCTTTCACGCCCTTCGACAAAAAAGGCGAAGTAGATTTGGGTCCCATTGCGGACTATGCAGCCATGTTGCAGAAAAACGGACTGATCGGAGTATTCATCAACGGCTCATCGGGAGAAGGTTACATGCTTACCGTAGAAGAACGACTGAAACTGGCCGAAAAATGGATTTCGGTTGCGCCAAAAGGATTCAAAGTGATTGTGCACGTAGGTGCCACCTGCATCAAAGACAGTAACAAGATGGCACAACATGCACAGGAGATCGGGGCTTTCGGCATCGGCGCCATGGCCTCTCCATTTCCCAAAGCGGGACGAGTGGAAGAACTGGTAAAATATTGTGAAGAGATCGCATGCGGAGCACCCGACCTGCCTTTCTATTTTTATCATATTCCAGCTCTGAATGGTGTTTTCCTGCCGATGCTCCCTTTCCTGAAGGCAGCAGACGAACGTATTCCCAACCTTGCTGGGATCAAGTACACCTACGAAAGCCTCTATGAGTACAATCAATGCATGTTGTATGAAAACGGTAAATTCGATATGCTGCATGGCCAGGATGAGACCATCCTTTCAGCACTTGTGATGGGTGGCGCGCAAGGCGGCATCAGTGGTACCGGAAGTTACATCGGCAGTTCACTGGTAGGGGTGATTGAGGAGTACAACAACAGCAATCTCCCGGCGGCAGTCGACCATCAAAACTTCGCACAGGAGGTGATCAACGTGATTGCCCGCTACAGAGGCAACATCGTGGCCGGGAAAAGGATTATGAAACTGATCGGCATCGACCTGGGTATCAACCGCACCCCCTTTCAGAATGTGACGGATGAGGAAGAATCAATCATCAGGAGAGAACTCGAAGCAATCGGTTTTTTTGAAAGATGCAACAAAATCTGATTCTTCAGAGAATATAAATAGGGAAGCCGGATCTACCACAAGTATGGGGTGATCCGGCTTCAAACTTTATTCGTTTCGTCAACTGTACCTATCAATCGAACATTTTCTTAAACTTGTTGAACACGTTCTTTTTCGCAGAAGAGGAAGGAACAAAGTTTTCCGACTTGTTCATCTCCTCCATCAATTTTCGTTCTTTCTCACTCAGCGTTTCCGGGACATATACATTTACATTGATCAACTCATCGCCTTTGCCATAGGAGTTTACGGAGGGCAGCCCCTTATTTCGCAACCGAAGCACCTTGCCAGGCTGAGTACCCGGCTCAATCTTTACTTTGGCCACACCGTCAATGGTGGGCACTTCCACGGTACCGCCCAACGCTGCCATGGGGAAGCTAAGAAACAGATTATAGATCACATCACTTTCGTCGCGGATCAGATTGGGATCTTCCTCTTCTTCGATTACAATCAGCAAATCTCCGTTGACACCGCCCCTGCGGGCTGCATTTCCCTTACCCGACATGGAGAGCTGCATTCCTTCGGCTACACCGGCAGGTATTCTGATGGGGATCACCTCTTCTTCACGAAGAATTCCTTCGCCGCTACAATGCACGCACTTTTTTGTGATCGATTTTCCTTCTCCGTTGCAGGTGGGACAGGTGGATGAAGTTTGCATCTGTCCCAAAATGGTGTTTGCCACCCGGGTGACCACACCCGAACCATTACAGGTGGGGCAGGTTGAAAGAGAAGTTCCGTTCTCTGAACCATTTCCATCGCAATGCGAGCAGGATACATATTTTTTTACTTTGATCTTCTTCTCTACGCCATTGAGAATCTCCTTGAGGTTCAGTTTCACCTTCACACGCAGGTCTGAACCTCTGTTCACTCTCCGGCCACGCTGTGAACCGCCAAACCCGCCGAAGCCACCGAAGCCGCCAAAATGACCGCCAAAGATGTCGCCAAACTGGGAGAAGATGTCGTCCATCGACATGCCACCACCAAAACCACCACCAGACGCTGCACCACCCACTCCGGCATGGCCATACTGGTCATAACGGACGCGTTTATTCTCGTCGCTCAGCACTTCATAGGCTTCGGCAGCTTCTTTAAACTTCTCTTCCGCCTCCTTGTTGCCCGGATTCTTGTCTGGATGAAACTGAATGGCTTTTTTCCGGTAAGCTTTTTTTATCTCTTCCGCTGTGGCAGTTTTGGAGATTTCCAGTATTTCGTAATAATCTCTTTTTGCTGACATCTTATTCTCCTACGATTACTTTTGGAAAACGGATGATCTTTTCATTCAGGACATATCCTTTCATGATGCAATCCACGACCATCCCCTTTTGCGATTCTTCCTGCGCCGGTATAGTTGTCACCGCTTCAAAACGGTCGGCATCGAAAGGCTGGCCAATGGCTTCTATTTCTTTGACTCCGTGTTGTTTCAGGAAATTGATAAATTTCCCGTAAATAAGATCCATCCCCTCCAGCATGGCATCTTTGTCTTCGGCATCGTGCACAATAGCAAGCGCCCGTTCAAAATCATCTGTCAGGGAGATGATATCAAGCAACACCCTTTCACCTCCGCTTTTAATCAGATCGGCTTTCTCTTTCAAAGTACGCTTACGAAAGTTATCGAACTCGGCATGTAAACGAAGATAACTGTTGTTCAAATCATCATATTTCTGTTGCAACTCTTCCAATTCTCCCCCTGTATCCACAGCATCATCTGTCAATTTGTCCTCATTCTCTTCATCGACATTCATATTTTCGTCTTTTGTCACTTCGTCGGGAACCTCCTCATTCCTGCCGAGGGGATCTGTATGCCTTTTATCGTTTTGTATCATATTTATTTAAATTTACCAACATGAACACTGCAAATAGTTTGCCAAAAATAGTGGAGGACCGTAAAAAACACATATTACAGGAACAATTCACACCATTCATCAAATATTTCCACCTGGTGCAATCCGTGTTTGCTGAGATTCTGTCTTATCTTTTTGACCGGTTTCTCTTTATCCAACTGTGATTTGGAGTAAAATTTATCTGCAAAGCAGATAATCTTCTCCTCCAGACTTACCGGTCGCATATCCCGGTGCGGGATGGGCAGTTTGCGGTTGATGATCGTTTCCAGGCTAAGTCCCGTACCTGTATGCCGTTCACTAACCAGTCCATGCTTCGGATATCCTTCAGTTGTGAGAAGTTCCCGTCCCAGATAACCATGACAAATATAGGGAAAAGTGCCTTCGCAGGCAATATGGGGTGCATTCGTCTGAAATATCCCGATGTCATGAAGCATGCCTGCCTCTTCGATAAACCTGACATCCACTGCCAGCTCCGGATGATTGTGAACTATGGAAAGCGCTTTATCTGTCACTTGGGTCACATGCGACAGATAAATATCATACAATTTAGTTCCTTCCTTATAGTATTTCCGAATGATCGTCAGTGGATCCATAAAAGTAATTTACCAAACTTTTAAAGCGGAACTACATATTTTTTCAACGCCTCATCCTGCAACGAACCGGGGACGGCTGTTTTCACCTCCTCAAGAATGATGTTGAGCAGCCTTTCCCGATAAAATTCCTTTCGTGTAATCAGGCTTACTTCCCGTACGGGTGTACTGTTTTTAAAAGGACGCACATTTTTCATCTGCGTTTCACTCAGATTTGACAACGCCATCTCGGGAATTACTGTCAGTCCATCGTTCTTGTCTACAATGTTGATCAGGGTATCTATGCTGCCTGCTTCATAGGAAAATATAGATTGCTGATTGCCATTTCTCCGTTTTCTGAGGTTACAGAGATGCAAAATCTGGGTTCTGAAGCAATGCACCTCATCAAGAAGCCACAACCGGGCAGCAGTGAGGTCACTCTCATCGAGCGACGTCTTTACAAAGAGCGCTTTCTCCAGAGGTGAAACATATGCGTAAAAACGTTCGTAGTAGATGGGATGTTCCCTTATGGCCGGTTCTTTTAGTGGAGTGGCCAGAATTCCGCCGTCAAGGGAATCGGT
The DNA here is from genome assembly GCA_021372865.1 of Porphyromonadaceae bacterium. Taxonomy (GTDB): domain Bacteria; phylum Bacteroidota; class Bacteroidia; order Bacteroidales; family Dysgonomonadaceae; genus Proteiniphilum. The sequence continues at coordinate 155,160 of JAJFTO010000004.1, read as the reverse complement.
CGACAAGCCCTGCAATATCTGATCGGTAGTCAGTTCTGAAATCACAATACGGATATCGTATTTGTTTTCACTGTGTACCTGCATCAGCCGGGGAAGGAGATAGGGAGATATGGTCGGAATGATTCCCAGCCGAAAAACACCTTTTATGATGCCTTTCTCCTCCTGCACTACCTCTTTGATCTGGTTTACCTGAGCCACAGCCACTCGTGCCTGATCAATAATCCGTTTCCCTATTTCTGTGGGATGTACAGGCAATTGTGAACGGTCGAATATCTTCACGCCCAGCTCCTCTTCCAGCTTCTGAATCATCATGCTCAACGTGGGCTGGGTAACAAAGGATGCTTCAGCAGCCTTTGAAAAATGGCGGTAATTATCGACGGCGATAATATACTCGAGCTGTTGGATATTCATAATCTTATTTGTATCTGGAGAAATATTTCATGAACTGTACCCGTTCATACAGCGCGGGGCTTTCGATATTAGCATAGCTTAGTTTACCTTTGAATTCATCAATCCGGCTATAATTGTTTTGTCGCATCCATTCCTCCATCAGGGTTAGAATTTCGCCGATGACCTCCGGGCCCTGTTCATAAAGAATGCTGCAGAGTTGAATCCCCCCGGCACCGGCAAGAATACCTTTGATGATATCTTCCCAGGTATGTACACCGTAAGAACAGGCCACATCGAAATCGGGTACGTGACCCGAGACGATGGCGGTCCACCGCAGGGTATCACTGAAATCGGCCGGATTGCTGAATACCGGCCCCGAGGTGATTTCCATACTCTTAATGTCGATGTCAAGTTGATAAAAACGGTTGAAGAGTACCACACCGTCAGCGCCCAGTGCTTTTAGCTTTGCCACCAATCCGGGTAAGTTGCTGATGTTCTTTGCCATTTTGATGACCAATGGGATGCGGATTGTCTTTTTGAGCTCTCTGACTACATTCACATAGGTATCTTCCAGATAGGAATCGTTGAACTCGCCGGCATTCAGCACGAAGAGATTGAGTTCCAACGCATCGGCACCGGCATCCTGTATGGTCCTGGCGAAATCTACCCACCGGGCCGATTTGTAGCAATTAATACTGGCCACAATGGGTATCGAGCAAACCTCCTTCGCTGCACGAATCAGCTCGAGATACTTCTCCACGTGATTCATCTCAATGTAGGTGCCGATATAATCGGCGGCTTCGGGATAGTCAGACAACTGTAACAGTTTCTCGGAATGATTTTCAATCTGCTCTTCGAAAAGCGATTTCAATACAATGGCGCCGATTCCGGCTTCTTCCAGTTCCTGGATTTTTTGGATTGAATTGGTCAGTCCGCTGCTACCTGCAATAAGCGGGTTTTTCAGTTTTAAACCTGCAAAGGATGTTTCTAGATTAATCATGTGCCGACAACTGTTTTTCAATTTATGGATCAACAAAAATAAACAATTTAATCGATAAAATCGATGTCCTGTCGGCAAAATAAACCGGAGGGAGGAGTTTAACAATGAATACTATCGCTCGCCAAAAATAATCGTTCCCAGTCGCACCATGGTACTGCCTTCCTCTATGGCAATGGTATAATCGCCCGACATACCCATCGATATTTCTTTAAAGTCCGGTTCTTTGGTAAAATAGGTTGTTTTGAACTCCTCGAAAAGAGATTTCAAAAGTCTGAATTCAGTCCTGAGTTGTGTTTTATTTTCGGTAAACGTAGCCATTCCCATCACGCCAGCAATTTGTACATGAGAACACTCCCGCCATACTCCTTTTGCCAGGAACTGCCGGCATTCATCGGGAGAGAATCCCGATTTGGTCTCTTCTTCGGCTACATGTAACTGAATCAGGCAGGGTATAATCCGGTCGTTTGTTGCGCCCTGCTTTTCAATCTCCAGCAACAGCCTTTCGCTGTCGAGGCTGTGAATGAGTGAAACGAAGGGGGCAATCTGTTTCACTTTGTTCCGCTGCAGACCACCGATAAAATGCCACTGGATATCTTCTGGCAATTCCTGCTGTTTGGTCACCAACTCCTGCACGCGGCTTTCGCCAAAGGTGCGTTGTCCGCTATCATAGGCTTCCCGGATCATTGCGGATGGATGAAATTTGGAGACTGCCACAATCGTCACATCCTGTGGAACGGACTTCCGCAATGCATCGATATGCGCCCGAATACTCATACTGTTGTTTCTGCTACTTTATCTCCCGAATAGGGAAATACATCCATGATGGCCGTTTCATTCACTGCCGCAAAAGTGTAATCAATCATGGTCTTCTTCATCTCCGCTTCCACGATTTCAACCGCTTCTTTCAGTTCCGAAGCCTGTACCAGCATGTTGACTGCTGTTTTCTTTTCGGCGCCGCTTTTTTCGTCGAGGGTGATAAAGTAAAGTTTTGCCTTGTAGTAACGGTCTCCCGTCTCGTTGAAGAAAGACTCGGTATATTTCACCCTTTTGATATCGGACACCGAGAACTCACCCGAGATAAAGGGTTTGATCTCTTCGATGATTCTTGCTTCCGCCTCGGTGAACGACAGCGCATCGACCAGATAGGGTTCGGTTACTGTTTTCTGCATGCCGGTCTCCAGCATCTTGTCGTATCTTATCTTGCATTCAAACCAATTGTACATATCCTGTTTTTATAATCTGTAAAGGGGAGGCAAAGATACGAATTTTGTGCCAAAACATCTGTTTTTTATTTGTGTCAAATCCTTGAAACCGGGAAAAAATGATGTAGTGAAACCCTCCTATGGATACGCCATGAACATGGGTCTCCGTAAAAATCAACAACATGCGTCCATTTCTCACAATAATTGGGTATTTTTGCCAATTATTGAAAAAAACGATGATTGGAACCCTTGTAAATACAGCTGCCGTGTTGGGTGGCGGAGCAATCGGGCTGCTGTTGAAGAAACGGATGCCGGAGCGTGTGACCACCATTTATTTTCAGGCAATAGGCCTTTTCACACTGGCCATCGGCGTAGATATGGCCGTTGAAATGGAAAAGATACTCATTGTGGTAAGCAGCCTTGCCATCGGTTCGCTTTTTGGCGAATGGTGGGACCTGGAAAAAGGAGCTGAAAAGATGAGCGAAAGTCTGAAGAGCCGTTTTCGCATAGGCAGTGAAAAATTCTCAGAGGGACTGGTAACGGCGTTTCTCTTGTTTTGCGTAGGGTCGATGACCATCCTGGGCACTATTCAGGAGGGAACGGGAGGCTCACCTGATCTGCTTTTCACGAAATCACTGATGGACTTTTTCTCTGCAATTCTGCTGACATCTGCTTTTGGTATTGGCGTCGTTTTCTCCGCCATCCCCCTGTTTATCTTTCAGGCCTCCATTACACTGCTGGCAGGTTATTTAGGAAGCTTCTTCAGCGATGACATCATTCTCGGTCTTACCAGCGTAGGCGGTATCCTGCTGATCGGCCTGGGCATTAACATTCTCGGGATCAAGAAGCTCCGCATCATGAATATGCTCCCGTCACTGGTTGTCGTTGTGCTGCTGATCTGGATTTTTGGATAACACCGGCGTTTGGTCCCATAGAAAAAATGACAAAAAAAGAGGAAAAGTTAGGTTTGTGGTTGCTGATTTTCGTGGCGATAGGCTCCATGATTGGATCTGGCATCTTCAACTCTCCAAAGGACCTGATCCGTGTGGCCAACCCGCAAGGTACCCTCATTGCTTGGATAGTAGGCGGTTTTGGGGCGCTGATGCTGGCGTTGGTATTTGTTTATCTTGCTGCACGCAAACCCGGATTAAAAAGTGGTGTCTATGCCTATGCACGCGACGGGTTCGGCGACTATATGGGTTTCAACTCGGCCTGGGGCTACTGGTCAGTAGGCTGGCTGGGAAACATCAGTTACCTGGTGCTCTTCTTCAAGACACTAAACGACCTGCTGGGTGAGCGGGCGCTCTCACCTTTCACCGCTTTTCTGATCGGATCAGCCCTGCTCTGGTTCTTCTATGCCATCCTGATGGCTGGCATCCGGGAGGGAGCCATCCTCAACTTTATCGTGACGACCGCGAAACTGATTCCCATACTGCTGATTATAATTCTGGGTATCTCTCTGGTACGAAGCGATCTTTTCTTTACCTCCGAATGGCAAAACCGGCTGGCTTCTACGGGTGAGCCTTCCACTCCCCTGCTGCAGGTGAAGGAGGCAATGGCGATTATTCTCTGGTGTTTTGTCGGTATGGAATCGGCCTCCGTGTTATCAGGGCGGGCAAAGGACCAACAAACCGTGCGCCTGACCATCATCCTTTCCCTGCTGATTGTCCTTGCTGTGTATATGCTGATTACCTTTATTGCGATGTCCACTGTCCCTGCCGGGGAGCTGGCAGTCTCCGACACACCGCTGGCACTGGTCCTCTCCCGCACAATCATCGGTGCAGCAGGAGGCACGATCATCAAGCTGGGAATTATGATCTCTGTGCTGGGTGCAAGCCTCTCCTGGATCCTACTCTCTGTGGAAACACTTTACGCCGCCGCACAGGATGGGGTATTGCCACGCATATTCAGGAAGGTAAACCGAAAAGGTACACCAGTGAATACATTGCTGTTCACGCAATGTTTCACCCAGCTCTTCCTCTTCTCCATCCTCTCACCCCAGCTCAATGAGACTTATCTTGCAGCAATCACTATAGGGACCACACTGGTGCTTATACCTTATCTGCTTGCTTCGCTCTATGCAATGAAGACAGCCCTGAGCCTCAGAAAAAAAGAATCGCCACACCACCTTATTGTCGCGTTGCTTGGGACCCTTTATTCTCTCTATGTGATATACGCTGTGGGTATCAGGTACCTTTTCCTTTCGGTACTTTTCTATGGTATCGGCTCGTTGTTGTTTATCCGGGCAAAAAGGGAACAAAAAAAACAGCCCAAACGCTGGGAATGGGCTGTCATCATAATTTTACTGACCGGCTCGGGAATTATTGCCGGTTTGATGCTGTACGGGAAAATTAATCCCTGACACCGATGAAACCAACGAGAAAATACCTGGAAGATCGTCGAAGAAATTATTCACTAATGGGAAAATTTCAACATTTTATCTGCTGATGGTATAACGTAAGGTTACCCCAAGCCGTGTGGGATACCCGCGTTGTACAAATTGATTGACCTTTCCTGTGGTCATATCCGATGCTTCAAAAAGGAAGGAATTATAATCGGTGTTTAACAGATTCTTAACCCAAAATTCAAGCGAGAAAGCGCCTTTTTCGGCAGCAATGCTGCCATTGACAAGTCCGTAAAAAGGTTGATAGAGCTCTACCCCTTCTTCAGTGGCGGTCGGGGTTGCTTTGTTTGATTCAGTCCAGTATATTTTACCAACACCCGAATACTGTACGTTTGCAACAACTCTCTCGACAAAGGCACCATAGCCGAACTGATGTACATAACTGGCTCCCAGATTTACTGTATGTCGCGGGGCGAAAGGTATATAATTACCCGAATAATCTACATTTTCTGATGCTTCATAATCCACAAAACGGGCATCTGCAAAGCCGTAATCACCGTATAAAGAGAAGTTCCTTACGGGACTGTATTTCAGACTTAGTTCAAATCCTTTGCTATCTGATGTCCCTGCATTTTTCACTGTACGACCAGAAGTTCCCTGGTCTTCCAGCTTGGTGATCTGGATGTTGTTGACACGTGAATAAAACAATGCATAATTGAGTGTGAGTTTATTCCCGAGCATCTCATACCGCCCGCCCAGTTCATAGGTCCAGCTGGTTTCCGGATCGTAGGAAAGCTGATCCTCAAGTGAGACTGCTTCGGAACCACTACCTCCAGTGCCTGTCGTACCACCGGGAAACATACCGGCGGGCATTCCTTTCGTGGCATTGCGCATAATTGAAGCTGCAAGTGCGTTTTGTAATATTTTTGAGAAAGCCTGCTCGTTGTATCCTCCCGTTTTATACCCTTTCGATGCAGAGAGATAAATGGTGGAAGTGGGCGAAAATGCATACTTGAGTGCAAACTTGGGAAGTACTTTCCAGAAATCCTTGCTATAGCTTCCTTGAAGCAGCGTATCGCCTTCTACAAACATGGGAGGAATGGGCCTGTTGGGAATATTGAATACCAGATTCACATCTCCGCCATCGCTTTTGGTAGAAAAATCGATGCCGCTGTGTTCATAGTCGAGTCGCAATCCGGCCGTTGCCGACAAACCCTCCAATCCGAAAAGATCAGCCAGCGTGGACTGATGGAAGAGTGCCGCCCCACGTGAAGGTTTTGTATAAATACCGGGGAGATCAATCCTTTCATTTGCATAAACAATTCTTAACGGAGCGCCCATTCGCTGCATTGCAACATCCAGATGTCTCTGCATAGCAACCATTCCATCCTCTTTAATTGCTACCGGCGTATCGATCACCCGACGGTCATAAAATCCAAAAGCTCCCACCACCCATTTATATTTGCGATCAGCATTTGATTTCACCGTGATCTCCTGGCTCACCGAATGCTGTTTCTGCTTCTGATTGATGGAAAACACAGATTTTGAAGTGTAATCCTGATCCATCTTCATATCATCTTTCAAATATTGAAAACCGGTAGTAGAATGGATGCTGTATCCATTTTTCACCCAATCGAGCGATAAGCCGTTCGTAAAAAGGTGACGACCGTAAAAAGAAGGTTCGTTGAAATTGGAAGCCGTGGAATCCACATGCATATAGGGAAATGCCCCTCCCGACAAATAGTCGTAATTGGCAAAGAACATTGCCTTAAAATCGGGTGTTGTCTGCCACTCCAGCTTCACCTTGCCACCGGCATTTTCAGAAGCATCCACTTTGTTACCGGTATGGCTGTTCATAAAATAACCATCGTCGCGCGTATAATAAGCTCCCACTGAAAGGCCGAAGTTGTCGGAAAGTTTGCTGTAGTTGGATCCTTTTACTGTGAACTGTCCATAGTTGCCGCCACTCAGCAACAGTCGTGTTCCCTGAAAGGTAAGGGGCGACAATGTATATATATTTACGATTCCCCCAATGGCATTTCGTCCGTAGAGCGTCCCCTGGGCGCCACGCAACACCTCTATACGTTGAATATCCTGAAACTCGAAATCGAACGCCGAGGGGTTGAAGCTGGGAACATTGTCCACATACAGACTTACTGTCTGGGCTCCCAATCTGGCCCCGATACCGCGGATATAGATGGGGGTGGAAACCTTGGAACCATATTGCGGAATAAAGAAATTGGGAATATATGAACTCAAAGCCGGAAGCGACTCAATCTGTGCATCCTGAAGCTGTCGTGGAGAAACCACCGAAACGGCAGTAGGTAAATTTTTCAGATCACTCGTTTCCTTCACGGAACTGCGCACCACTACCTCATCGAGATAATATACCTTTAAGGTATCCTGAGGATTCACCTCATTTGCGGGCATTTTTTCTCCCGAAAAGGTCAAAAATATATTACAAATCAATGCAATACATACTATCAACAATTGTTTCATCGTGTACATTTTATTGGATTCTTAACTGCATGCAAAGGAAAGCGATTAAATGTCACCTGTCAATCACTACAATTAGTGATATTTTTCCTTGTTGCTACGGTTTAAAAATAAAATATACAGCCAGTACCAGAAACAAAAAGCCGATCAAATGATTCATCCTTATCTGGGTTTGAAAAGCCACCGAGGAGAAGAACACAAATACCAGCAGGGTAATCACCTCCTGAGTCACCTTAAGCTGGAGCAACGAAAAACTACCCCCATTGCCTTGAAAACCGATACGGTTGGCAGGTACCTGAAAACAATATTCGAAAAAGGCGATCAACCAGCTGATCACAATGACACCCACAAGTGGTAATTTGCTGAACCAGCTAAACTCGGCCAGTTTTAAATGGCCGTACCAGGCCAGGGTCATGAAGAGGTTGGAAATAACCAACAGTCCGATAGTAAAAAAATAGTTCATCTTTCAGTAAAAAATTGCGCAAAAATACTACATTTTACATCAACATTATTCTCCGGATAAGGTTATTCATGCGATTATTTTTTGCGGTAACTTTCAGAATGCAATATAAGCAGTAGTGATCTGAACACCTTCCCGATTCGGTTGTTATAGAGAGAAATAAGGTAATCATGAAAAAAGCATTGCTGATTGTCGATGTGCAGAACGATTTCTGTCCAGGTGGTGCCCTGGGAGTAAAAGAGGGAGACAAAGTGGTTCCCGTAATCAACAAACTGATGAAACAGTTCGACCTGGTAATCTCGTCACAGGACTGGCATCCGGCAGACTCGGTACATTTTGAGAAATGGCCGGTGCATTGTGTGGCCGGCACATGGGGTGCACAACTGCATGCTGATTTGAAGGACCATAAGATTGACCTGAAACTACGAAAAGGAACAGACAATGAAGATGATGGTTACTCAGCTTTTGAAGCAACAAACGTGGCGCTTACCAAATATCTCCGCGATCACGAAGTGACAACAATATATGTTTGCGGACTGACGACCGATTACTGCGTAAAACAAACCGCCCTCGATGCGGTGAAACAGGGATTCCATACTTTCGTAATTACCGATGCCATTGCCGCCGTCAATGCTCAACCCGGAGATGATCGCAGCGCGTTACACGAGATGTATGCTGCTGGTTGTATCTTGATGGAATCTGAGGAGATTTAAAATTCTTCCCACTTTCAGGGTCAATTCTTCCCAAGAATTGACGTTTTGTCTTATATTTGCCGAATGGAAAAAGATCTTTCTCTGCGTACCGTCCGAGTAATGCGTTACATAGTGCCCCTCCGCGAAGGGGGTTCGTTGCCGGCACTCGCAGAAGCAGATGACGGCTTTAAATATGTACTGAAGTTCCGGGGTGCAGGGCATGGCACCAAAATGCTGATTTCCGAATTGCTGGGCGGAAAAATTGCATCCGCACTGGGATTGCACATCCCTGAACTGGTCTTTGCCACCCTCGACGAGGACTTTGGCCGCACCGAAGGGGATGAGGAGATTCAGGATCTGCTGAAGGGGAGCAAAGGACTCAACCTGGGATTACACTTCCTGTCGGGTGCGATCGCATTTGATCACACCATGACAATCGATCCGCTCACAGCATCAAAGATTGTCTGGTTCGACGCTTTCACCACCAATATCGACCGCACATTCAATAACACGAACCTGTTATGGTGGCACCGCGAACTGTGGGTCATCGACAATGGCGCTTCCTTTTATTTTCATCACGGCTGGAAGAATTTTGAGAAGCATGCCCTCAATCCCTTCCCGCATATAAAGGATCATGTTTTACTGCCACAGGCGACGATGCTCGAAAAGGCCGACCAACTGGGGAAAGAGCTATTGACCGACAAGCTGTTGCAACAAATTTCCGGGCTGATACCAGACGACTGGCTCCGGTGGCCACACACGACTGAAACACCTGATGCAATCAGGGATGTCTATTTCCGTTTTATGAAAATGCGACTGCAGAATTCTCACCTCTTTCTAAACAGTGCCCGCGATGCAAGAGGATAAATTATATCATTACGCGGTAATCCGCATGGTGCCAAAAGTGGAACGGGAGGAGTTCTTCAACATTGGGCTGATTCTTTTTTCTAAGGAAGCGAAATATATCCGGCTGGCCACCCATCTGTGTCCGGAGAAATACCGGCTTATGCAGGCAGAAACGGATTATGAGGATGTGATGAATAACCTGGAGACACTCAGACAGATTGCCGCAGGCAACAAGGATTGTGGTCCCATTGCTTTGCTGGATATCCCAGAGCGTTTCCGCTGGCTTACTGCCACCCGCAGTTCCATCATCCAGACATCGCCAGTACATGCCGGAAAGACTACTGATCTGGATAAGACATTCGACCGCCTGTTTCAGGAACTGGTCATTTAAACGCGATCTTTCACCTACCAAAGGTTAGTTCTTTGCTTGGAACCACACCGATGCCCGGTTTGTCGGAGGCGATAATCTTGCCATTTTCCAGTGTGGCCCCAATGAAGCAGTCGTTCGCAATGAGCAGTGCCCCGTCGAGATCGGCAAAATCCATGCCCGCATAAAGTTGTGCAGCAGCAGATATGGCGCAGGAGGTTTCGGTCATACACCCCATCATCACCTTCATCCCCAACGATTTTGCGAGCTGGCGCATCTTCCATGCTTCTTGCATTCCGGTACACTTCATCAGTTTGATATTGATCCCCGAAAAAACGCCTTTCAGTCGATCCACGTCAGTGAGCCGCTGCACCGATTCATCGGCAAAGATGGGAAGCGGACTCTCCGATGTCAATCGGGCGATATTGTCCAGATCAAACTTCGGCATGGGTTGCTCCACCATCACCACCCCCTTTTCTTTCAACCAAAAGATCATCTCCAAAGCTTCGTCACGGCTTTTCCATCCCTGATTGGCATCTACCGCCAGGGGCAGGTCGGTGACCGACCGGATGGCTTCAATCATCCGTCTGTCGTCAGGTCCACCCACCTTTACTTTTAAAATTTTAAAGCGACCCATTGCTTCGCGGGTCTTTTCCCGCACCACCTCATCGCTGTCGATCCCGATGGTGAAGGTGGTATCGGGCACACTCTTTTTATCCAATCCAAAGATTTTATGCCAGGGGTTACCCATGATTTTTCCTGCCAGGTCGTGCAAGGCAATATCGACTGATGCTTTGGCCGCGGTGTTGGCGGGAACAATTGAGTCGACATACATTAATATCTCCTCAAGCTGTGTGGGATCTGAGAATCCGGACAGGTCCACCTTTTTCAGAAATTCAATCACCGAATCCTGCGTTTCGCCCAGATAGGGCGGCAACGATGCTTCGCCATGACCTGCAAGGCCGTCATATTCAAGTCTGGTAAGCACTACAGGTGTGGTTTTACGGGAAAAGCCGGAAATGGTAAAGGTATGTCTCAGTTGTAAATCGTATGGAGTCCAGGATAGTTTCATTTTGGATGATGATCTTGTGGTTTTATGTGGCGCCGCTTGCATGATGAACGAGGGTGCTGTCAATGCGACAGCTGCAACGGCTGATTTCTTCAGAAACTGGCGACGGTCCTGTTTCATTTTTTATTGCTGGTATGATGATAGAAGCTGTTCTCAAATATCTCCTCAATCCCTTCGCTGTTCACCTCACCGATGACACGTTTGGTACGGATATAACGATGGGCGTTAAATTCATCGTACAGTGGATCCGCCGGATCAAAACTGTTGATGCGAATATAGTCCGATGCATGGATAAACCGTCTGTCACCGATATAAATCCCCACATGCACCACCCGTTCCTTCGGATTGTCAGCGGTTGCTTTCGTACCGAAGAATACCAGGTCACCTGGCAGGACGTTACTGAAGTCACTAGTCTCGTCTATCAGCCTGCCATAGCGCACCTGTTGCGAAGCATCGCGGGCAAGGACAATGCCGTGCATCCAATAGACCTGTTTCGTGAAACCGCTGCAATCCATCCCCTTGGTGGAGGTACCTCCCCAGAGATAGGGCACACCCAGCAGCTGTTTTGCAGTATTCACAATGCTTTCCCCCGTCAGCCGGTTATTTTTCAGCCAGTCGGACACAGTCATCACATCACTTTTTTTCACAAATGCCTCCCGTCCGTCGGGGTATTGCACCTGATAAAACTCTCCTTTTGCCGGTTTCATCACCAGCATATCACCTGCCACCAGGTCTGAGACAGGCAGTGCTTCCTTGTTCGTATCCTCAAAAGAGCGGACATACAGGGAGGTGACGATCACCTTCGGCAGCTTCAGGTATTGCTGCCATTGTGTATCCGTCATGGGTACCACCGATCCGTTCATCCAGCCGATATACCGGTCGGGTGTCTGCACCCTGCGCCAGCCTCCTTTCCGTTCCAGTATCCGTACCGGCATTCCGAGCAGCGCCTGCGATACCAGCTCCGCGCCGTAGCGGGGTTCGGCACGGAGCGTCCCCGCCGAATTGTATATGATTCCCCAAACCTCTTCACCAAGAGCCTTGTCTGGCAACAGCCGGATGTGGTCCTTCACCAGTGTAGTTGTTTTTCGAGCCTGCGCAAGAAGTTCCTCATATGCCTCCCTGCTGGTCGTTTCACCACGCAGCACCAGGGTATCTTTCAGGCGTAAAACTGTTATTTGAAACAACTCCACGCGGCTGTCCGGCGCATATTTCTCCTTTAACCCTGCTACTACCTGCTGTATATCACTGTTCTGGGCCATACCATGTAACGTTGAAAAGATCCATAAGAAAATGAAGACTGCTACTTTTCCCATGCTTCCTGTCTGTTGTTTAAAATTGGGCGAAATATACAATTTTTATTTGAATACCGCTCACAATCGTTCAGGAAGAAGCTCGTAAAAGCGATGTAGCTTTGAATTGCTTTATCTGACCGGAAAGAGTCGGTACACTCGGGAAAAAGAATATTCTGTCCTGTTTGATTTTTAGTTGATTGTAGTAAAATCTCCTCTTTTTTATTTATGTTTGTCCGGTAAATCAATGAATTGAAACAATGAGAACAAGTAGAAGAGAAATCCTGTTACTGTTCTTTGTGATGTTTTACGGTACCCTGACTGTTACCTGCATACCACAGACAGAGAACAAACAAAAAGAAAAAACGGATACACTCATGGCCGATAGCGCTCAAAATAAAAACGAAAAAGCGGAGGAACTCGCCAAAGATCTGAAAAGAAAAGGGATCAGGGACGAACGCGTGTTGGCGGCCATTGCAAAAATCCCCAGAGAACAATTCGTGGACAAGAGCCTGATCGAATACGCCTATCTCGACCGGCCGCTACCCATCGAAGAGGGGCAGACCATCTCCCAGCCCTATACCGTTGCTTTCCAGACAGAGTTGCTTCAACTGAAACCAGGCGAAAAAGTGCTGGAGATAGGTACCGGAAGCGGCTATCAGGCAGCCGTTCTCTGTGAGATGGGGGCAGAGGTGTACAGCATTGAAAGATATGAAGAGCTGTATCTTACCGCAAAAGAGACGCTCCACAGACTGGGATACCATCCCCATCTCTTTTTTGGAGACGGTTACGAAGGGTTGCCGGAAGAAGCTCCTTTCGACAAGATCCTGATCACGGCAGCACCGGAAGTGATACCGGAAAAACTAAAGGAACAACTCAGCATCGGCGGACGGATGGTGCTCCCGCTGGGCGGACGGCACGGTCAGAAGATGACCGTGGTCAGGCGCACAGGTGAGGACAGATACAGCCAGACCACGCATGGAGACTTTATCTTTGTACCCATGCAGAAAGGGACCGAATAACGGTCCCTTTCTGATTATTTATACTTTTGTGGCTACACGATACCTATTCGGTACCCTTGCTGTAATTCGGTGCTTCGCGGGTAATCATCACACCGTGTGGATGGCTCTCTGTATATCCGGCCGAAGTGATCCGGGTAAATTTGGCATCGTGCAGTTTTTCAATGTTTTCCGCACCACAATAACCCATTCCGGCTCTCAATCCTCCCACCATCTGATAAACAACCTCCTGCAAGGTACCTTTAAAAGGTACACGAGCCTCAATACCTTCCGGCACAAGCTTCTTGATGTCATCTTCCACATCCTGGAAGTAGCGGTCTTTCGATCCCTGCTGCATTGCCGAAAGTGAACCCATGCCCCTGTACGATTTAAATTTACGGCCGTTGAATATGATGGTCTCCCCCGGAGACTCTTCCGTACCTGCCAGCAACGAACCCATCATTACCGATGAACCACCGGCTGCAAGTGCTTTTACGATATCACCCGAGTAGCGCAACCCTCCGTCGGCAATCAGCGGAACATCAGTATTTTTTAACGCCTGGGCGACATCATAAATAGCCGATAATTGAGGGACCCCCACTCCTGCAATGACACGGGTGGTACATATTGAGCCGGGGCCAATACCCACTTTTACGGCGTCGGCTCCAGCGTCGACTAAAAAGCGGGCAGCATCACCTGTAGCCACATTGCCTACTACGACATCGATCGAAGGAAATGTCTTTTTCACCAGTTTCAGCATATCTGCCACTCCTTTCGAATGACCATGTGCCGTATCAATGACGATGGCATCCACGCCTGCTTCAATCAAGGCAGTGGCACGTTCAATGGAGTCGTGCGTAACCCCTATTCCGGCAGCCACACGCAGACGGCCCTGTTCATCCTTGCAGGCAAACGGTTTATCCTTCGCCTTCGTAATGTCTTTGTAGGTGATTAATCCCACCAGCTTATAGTCGGAATCCACCACAGGTAGCTTCTCAATCTTGTACTGCTGCAGGATTTCGGCAGCATCTTCCAGGTTGGTCGATTGACGGGTTGTCACCAGGTTATCCTTCGTCATCACGTCCTCAATACGTTTGTCCATCAACTTTTCAAATCGCAGGTCGCGGTTGGTGACGATACCGACCAGCTTATTGTCACCCCTGACCACCGGAATGCCGCCTATTTTAAATTCCGACATCATGGCCAGTGCGTCGGCCACTGTTTTATCGGGGGTGATGCTGATGGGATTCAGGATCATACCATTTTCGGCCCGTTTTACGGCGCGTACCTGTCTGGCCTGTTCCTCAATGCTCATATTCTTGTGAATCACGCCAATCCCACCCTCCCGGGCAATAGCAATAGCGAGCGTGGTTTCGGTCACAGTATCCATAGCGGCCGAGACCATTGGAATATTGAGCGAGATGTTTCGGGAGAACCTGGTGGTGAGATTTACATTCCGGGGTAAAACCTGAGAATAAGCCGGAACCAACAGAAGGTCGTCAAACGTTAACCCTTCCATAACAATTTTATCTGCAATAAATGACATAAGAATAACCCTTTATTTTTTATTGCATGCAAAAGTACATATTTTTCGCAGATAATATGCCGAAATGAATGTTAATTTTATTATTCTGAGCGGCATAACAGTTCAGGGACGAAGATTGTTTGCTCCAATTGATAAAAAATTTCTATATATCATATTCTCGTGGTAATTTTCTTTTCGGTTCCAAAATCCTTATCTTTGGCCAACGATTAATCATATTTAATCATTGAATTATTATGTCAGTATTAGTTGGAAAAAGAGCCCCTGTGTTTTGGGCTCCTGCCGTAATTAACGGATCAGAAATAGTAGAAAATTTCTCGCTGGATGATTATCTGGGGAAAAGATATGTGGTATTCTTCTTTTATCCTGCGGATTTTACTTTCGTATGCCCCACAGAACTCCACGCATTTCAGCAAAAGCTAAAGGAATTTGAGGAAAGGGATACTGTGGTGGTAGCCGCATCTACCGATTCAGCCGTATCGCATTGGAAATGGCTGCAGACTCCCAAGAGTGATGGAGGCATCCAGGGTGTCACTTATCCCATTGTGGCGGATCATTCATTGACCATCTCCATGGCCTACGATGTGCTTGCCGGAGAGTATACCATGGATGATTCTGGCAATACGCTTTTTGAAGGTTCGCCAGAAGCTTACCGTGGACTCTTCCTGATAGACAAGGAGGGAATTGTACGTCACCAGGTTATAAATGATATGCCTCTGGGCAGAAGTGTAGATGAAATACTGCGGGTGATTGATGCGCTGCAGTTCACCGAAGAATATGGTGAAGTGTGTCCTGCCGACTGGCACAAAGGGGACAGAGGGCTTTCAGCCACACAGGAAGGAATTGCCGATTACCTGTCCAAGAAGTAAGTCTATTATTATAATGTTTATTTAAAAAACCATCTTGAGCACCTGCAACATTCACAGGCCATACCCGGTGAAACAGGTATACGGCTGACAGCTTTAGAAAGCGTTATTGACATGCCGCTTATATACGGAAGGGTTGGAGTATTACGACTTCAACCCTTCTGTTTGTTTTTAATGACCGCACAAATCCATCTGCCTCCATTCTTTAAATGATGAGGCATCATTCTACCTCAGTATTACAGAATAACGAGATCATTCCATCATTTTTTAGGCCATGTTTCATTCAGAGCATCATGGGGTGACATGAATGAACTGGCAACTCTTTCTGCGGCAAGGAGACACCCTCCATATTTTTTCCAATCCGCTGGAACACGGATTATTGAAAAAAATTTACAACTCTGTCCATTTACCTTTTATCTCGACCGGATTTCACGTCGCATGAAGGCGAGATAGGAGAGGATAAAACAGAAGATAGTGAGAGAGATCAGTCCGGTGAGTTGTGGCCAGACCAGTAACAGACTCTGACCCAGCGGCAGTGGGCCGGGGATGGCCCCCTCCATCTGCTCCATTGTAAGCGGTCCAAGGCTACGCACGGAAGGCATCAGCAATGTGGAGGTGGCCTGGCTGTAGAGCTCATTGGGCATCACTTGCATCAGCAGAAAACGGAACCGCTCAAACAGGTAGACCGATCGTCCCGAAGCGTAGGGCGACGGTGCCGCCGCCTTGATCAGCAGATTGGCGATAAGCGGGTAGAAGACCGTGAAGAAGAGCCAGACGGCGATGCCGGCAAGCGCCGAGGTGGCGGGCTGCCTGAACCGGACGGAGAAGTAGACCGACAAGTTAAGCCACAGCGCCACATAGACAATGCTGAGCAGCATGAAAGAGAGGATCCGCATAAACTCTGAGGGTGTGGGCGGAATGCCCAGGGTCAGCAACCCTGCACCGATTACCGTAAAGCTCAGTACGAAGAAAAGGAGTGCGATCACCAGTAATGCTGCGACAAACTTGGCGTTGATCACGTAGTCTCGCGGAATAGGCTGCGCCAGTAGACGACTTAGTGTACCCCTATTTTGCTCCGAGTTAACGGCATCGAAGCCGAGGCTGATGCCCAGCAGCGGGCCCAGGAACCCTATGAAGACGAAAAAGGGAGGCAAGCTTCCGTCGGACAGGGTAAAGAGATGCAGAAAGAAGAAGGTCTCGTCACTGTTACCCGCACTACCAGTATCACTAATCGCGGTGAGTGCGGTATAGAGCGACCCGATACAGGTGAGCAGGATAATCACCATCAGGATAATCACCCTCCAGCTGCGGAAATGATCGCCTACCTCCTTCAAAACCATCGACCGGAATACACCCGGTGCTGCACCCGACCGGCGGTAAGAGATCAACTGATCGCGCAGCTCAGGTATGATATTACGCAGTCGTTCCTCCCAGAACGCTCTGGTCATATACTTATGCTGAATGGCTGTTACTTTCATCTTTACTTTCTCCTTCAAAATAACGGTAATAAATATCTTCCAGACCATATTCCTGACCACTCTCATCACTGTCGGCAAACAGCTGACGTGCCAGCGAAGCGATATCGCCCTGCGCTAGCAGACGGCCTTTCACGAAGATGCCCACACGGTCGCACACCTGTTGTACCTGATGCAGATGGTGAGACGAGAAGAGCACAGTAATGCCCTCTTCACGGCTAAGGCTGACAATCAACCCCAGAAAATCCCTGATCCCCGACGGATCAATACCGAGCGTGGGTTCGTCGAGGATGATCACCTCCGGATCTTTCATTAACACATCGGCAAGACCCAGGCGCTGACGCATGCCACGGGAGTACTTCCCAGCCTTTTTATCCATCTCCTCCCCCAAACCTACTCGCCGCATCAACAGAAGAGCCCTCTCTTCGGCCTCACGCTCGGGAATACCATTCAGACGGGCAGTATAAACCAGATTCTCCGGTCCGGTGAGGTCGTCATAGAAACCCACATCCTCAGGAAGGTAGCCCACCTTCTTTTTCACCTCAATAGGCTGACGTACAGGGTCCAATCCACAGATCCGCATACTGCCCGAGGAGGGTTCAGTCAGCCCCATCAGCATTAGAATGGTAGTCGATTTTCCGGCACCGTTGGGTCCCAGCAACCCAAAGACCTCACCTTTGCCTATCGAAAGAGTAAGATTATCCACCGCCGTAAAATCTCCATACTTCCTGGTGATATGGGTGATTTCAATGGTTGATGACTGCATAAATTACCTCCTTCCATATTTACGAAACAGCCAATAAACAGTACCAATCGCACTAAGGATGATCAGTATGCCGAGCCAGCCCCAGAGCAGGGGTGTCCTGACCGACATGCGAAACGAAGCATCAGCATTAATCTCGGGGGTCTGTGCAGTGAGGTTAATGACATAGTCGCCCGGGATAGCTTTCCCGTAAGCCTTCACCTCTGCCCTTATCTGAGTACTCTCACCCGCGGCAATAAAGGGGATGGTGTCTGGTGTAAAGGTTACCTCCCAGCCCCGGGGCTTGACAGCAGTCATACGGACGCTGTTCAGGTCGGTAGAGCCGCTGTTGCGCACCATCAGTTCCAGGTTCCTACGCCTGCCGGCGGTGATTTTCTCACTGAGGCGACCGTCGGGGGTGGTCAGCTCAACGCCGTAACTTCCCGAGATATCGGCCTCCAGCTCCAGTCGTGCTGAGGAGGAGCCGGTGGTAGCCATCACCGGAATGGTATATTTTCCTGCCTTTACATTGTAGGGTGGCTTGATCTCCACGGATATATCCTTGCTTTGTCCGGGCTCAATCTCCACCGAAGAGGCCTGCTGATAGTTGGGTTTGAAAACCACCGTCCAGCCACGTGGTGCATGGGAAGTGAGTGCGTAAAGCTGCTTTTCTCCGGTCTGGTTCTCCAGTTTGGTTTTATAGTTAAAGTTTGAGGTGGCATGTCCCTGCATGTTACCCTGATCAGCGGTGAACTCTGTCTTCACCGTCCCCTTCTCGGAAACCTCGATGGTGATGGGCAGCACAGCGTGGTTCCGAGCGAGCACCCGAAAGGTATAACTTCCCTTGTCTATATCATAAGGCAGCTCAACCTTGAGATTAAGTGTTTTCTTCTCTCCCGGCAGGACCGAGATACGACGGGCGCTCCAGCCGCCCGAACGAAGCGTATATGACCATGTTTCAGGAATTCCATCCACGGTGACCTCCGCCGTGGCGATAGATGCTCCGTTATTGATCAGGTCAATGGAGTAATCGATGGTTTCTCCCGGCGGGACAGTGATTTCCGGGTAGGGTGTGTACAGACGTAGTGACTGTGCGGTTACAGTAAGGCTGCCAGATAGCATAACCAGTAAGAATGGCAGAAAAATTCGGGTCAAAATCTGCTTGCGATTTAACATAAATAATCCTCCTTTCAATGTTCACAAAAAATCAAATAATAAACTTTTAATTGTTGTATATAAAAAACTGCCGGTCACTTTCAGCAAAATGATATCCTGGATCAGACCTGCTTTTTCATTCCGGTGAAGGCCGGCATAGTAAAAAGGGATAAGGTTTCTCCCTGACACAAAATTAAAAAAATTGATTTTTATTTGTCAAGTTCTTGACATAATTTAACGCTAACAATGATTGTGTCCGGATCTGAAAACAGAACCGGAAAGGGTTTCGAACAAGAAGATACTAATCTGTAAACAATCAGGCAGGTCTTCGTTAATAGAAATGAGAGCTTGCCGTTCTTTTTAACAGTACAAAAAAGAGACCGACTCAATTTTGAGACATTTACCCTTACAGTATTAATATATTCTTACAAATAAGTGTATATTTGACAAGAGAGTTGTAGTGAACTAAATCTTGAAACAGCCTCATTTTATTTAATGGTCGTGATCGTGTAAAATTCCCTCTTCACGGGTTTTGTGCACGGTACCATGCGGATGTTCCACAGGTGTATAGATAGAATAAAGCTTCAGCGGCACATCGGAATCATTGCGTAAGTTATGCCACTTGCCTGCCGGAATAAAAATTGCAAAATCATCCTCTACCCGCTGTTGAAAGTCGAGGTTCTCTTCACTGTCACCCATCATCACAATACCGCTCCCTTGTTCCACTCGGAGGAACTGATCGGTAGTGGTATGCAGTTCCAACCCGATATCCTCACCCGGCTGCAGGGTCATTACCGTCATCTGCATCAGGCTGCCGGTCCATATGGCGGTGCGGAAGGTTTCATTCTGCAGGGTATACTGCTCAATGTCAATCACAAGCGGCTCGGGACCAAAATCACGGAACTCAACCGTCCTTGCACTATCAGCAGGCACCTCTGCCGGCTGACTTTCCTCACTTTGAGGGCGCACACAGGATACCGACATCAGCATCGCCGCCAATCCAAAAAATAACACTTTTCTCTTCATAAACTTTTCTTTACAAAACTATTTGGTTGATAAACAAAGATATAAAAATTTATAACAACCAGCAAGTGAATCCGATGAAATAAAAACAAGAGACAACATATATCGTAGCTTGGTTTGGATTTGCAATATCAATGATAAGAGATCAGAATTTGCGACGCCCGAGAATGATCCTTTTCGTGGTCAAGTTTGTTATATCTTTAATCGAATCAATTGTAATCAATCCAGAAGATCAATATGCATACTACCAACTATTTTGATACATTTATCGAAGTTTCTTTAGATACAAAAGTCAGGGAGGGAACTCCCCCTCCTTCCAGAGATAAGAAGACAGTAGCAGAAATAGAGTATGAACTGATTATTGAAAATCCCTACAAGTACAATTCCGACGAAATCCTCTTTCGTGTATATGCAGAGAGGAACAATATACCCAGGGAAGAACAGGAACAGGCGCGGAAACAATTCTTTTCCACGGGACAGCCCTGCTTTCGCGCATCACCACTAGCCAAGAGCTATGGATATGGTATCCATTGCAATAGTGAGGGAAAAGTGGCCATTTATGGAATAGAGACTGCGGCATATCAAAATTTTTTGGCAGATACAAAAATCAAAAAAGTGAAGGCGATGAAATTGTCAAGAGAATGGAAATAAAAGAAAAAATTATATCCTATGAGCAAATATGTTATACCATCACAGGTACGTATCGGACATATTCACCTAAAGGTGTCGGATCTGAATCGTGCCCTTTCATTTTATCATGATCTACTGGGCTTTGAGGTCACCATGATGTACGGTAAGCAGGCAGCCTTCCTCTCCGCCGGCGGATATCACCACCATATCGGACTGAACACCTGGCACAGCGAGGGAATGTCCGAGGCACCATTGAAGAGTGTGGGACTCTACCATACCGCTATCGCCTATCCCACCCGTCGCGACCTGGCGTTAATCCTGAAGCGGCTACTCGAGGCTGATTACCCGCTCAGTGGAGCGAGCGACCACGGCGTGTCTGAAGCGATCTACCTGAACGACCCAGACGGTAATGGCGTAGAACTTTACTGGGATAAGCCTAAGGATGAGTGGCCGGTCGAGGCCGACGGCTCATTAAATATGTTCACCAAAGCTCTCAACGTGCGTGATCTGTTGCACGAGGCGGAGGACCTGTAAATCAAAATTTTGAATATTTCTCGATCTCTACAAAAATAATTGTAGCCTTCTCTTTTTTCTTACAGGATACAGGCAACAGTTAAGTGTAACCGCGAGTGACCCCTTAGACTACGGTAATCCCTATATGGGTAATATCAGCCATCTTCTGGTGCCTGCTTATCCCACAGTACATCTACCCAACAATATGCTCCGTGTATATCCCGTGCGGAATGATTTTACCGGAGATGTTTTGTCAGGTCCCTCTATTGTTGTAACCAGCTACCGCGGCAGCTCTGCTTTCAGTTTAAGTCCTTACGGCGGAAATATGGAAGGTTTGCAGCCTTCCTCTCCGCCGGCGGATATCACCACCATGTCGGGCTGAACACCTGGCACAGCGAGGGAATGTCCGATGATATATTTATAATTACTTAGTACACCACCCTCACAACTTACTAAGTAACAAAAGTTAAAGGAATAGATCAGTAATTTAAAAAAAATCTGTAATTGTCAGGCAATGTTCTGTAAAATTGGGAACAATTCTTGTACTTTTCACAATTGCCTCGTCAATAGTATTATACGTAATAACATTAACTCTATTCTCAGAAAGCTGGAATTTATAGAGTCTCAGCCCTCCTCCTGGATTTAAGTTGTAATCACTAAGAAAAACATGGACAAGATTGCCATTCTCGCCTAGGTATTTCTGATACAAAGCATTCGTTCTACTTTGATCTCCACAGAGAATCATTTTGATATTGCTATGTTTCTTGAAACATTTATTCCATAATTGATAAGGAGAGTTACCTTCATTCCCAAAGGTTTTATGCCATTTCATCATACCTTTGGGTTTATCATAAAAATCAGTGTCTTCAACAGGTGTCTCTCTTGGACCTAGAAACATGTGAGTTATAATAATAGCAAGACGATCTGAATATTTTTCCAGTACTGAATTAGCCCAATTGAGTACACGGTCAGGTGCATTACATTCAATATGGATGATGATAATGTCAATACCGTTCGAAGATAGCAATTGGTAACTATTAGTGTTATTCTCAAAATTTCCGCCATACCAATTAAAAGATTCAAACATGGAAGCAGGGAAATATTCCTGAAACAAATAGGTATCACCGGTAGAAGTCATGTCATGATTCCCCAATGAAATACCATATGGAACTTTTCCATGTAATCTATTTAAAAGCTTTTTTGCCACATTCCACTGACTTTCACAATTCACATCAACGACATCCCCTGCGTGACTAACAAAGATAATATTTTGATTTTCAAAATTATCAATAATCCATTGTGTTTGTGAATCTAAGACCTCATTAGTTATTTCTCCTACATTATTTGATTCAGATTCAGTCTCTATTTCTATTTCTTTGTACAATTGTGTGTCTGACATTACTGCAATAGTAAAAGAATCATTAGATGCCAAATCAAGAACATTCTGTTGAGCATAGCCAACGGAAGAAATACTTAATAATGTTATGATGCAATTATAATAAAATCTATTCATTCAAGTAATTTTAGTGTTATGCATAGAAATCAGATAGCGAGTTAGAGTCCTATCAAATCTATTCAGTTTTGATTTTTTGGAAATTAATACAATTGTTATGTTAAATCTAGAATCCTGACAATCAAAACATATAATCCCTGGCTTAGCACTTAATTCACAACTACTTGACTATTTTCCCAACAATAACTTTCTAATTTTTGAGTGAACATCTGTATTTTCCATAATTCCGATAAATTCTGATGCTCCCGGGCCATACGCAAAAATGGGAACCATCACACCTGTATGGCTGGATGTCGTAAATTCACCTTTTACCATTCCTGTTTCAAATGAGCCATCATTAACAGTCATTCCTCCGGTTTCATGGTCTGCAGTAACAATTACTAATGTGCGCCCATCTCTTGCAGCAAATTCAAGTGCTCTACCAACTGCTTTATCCAAATCCAATACTTCTTCAATTACCTGGGACGTATTGTTTGCATGACCACCCGAATCAATGAAAGATCCTTCGATCATGAGAAAGAAACCTTTTTTATTTTTCTTTAATACATGAATGGCCGTTTGCGTAGAAATTGGAAGCATGTTTCCCCGTTCTGCCACTCGTCCATTTCCTTTAGGTGAAGTTAATCCAGCTAATTTAGTTCCCATAAAATTCTCGATGTTGTCCAATTCTTGTTCAACAGTATAACCTTTTTGAATCAACTCTCCGATCAGATCTCTTGCATCCTCCCGGTTAGAAAAAAAATCGTATCCCCCACCAATAAAAACATCAACTCCAGAGTTGAGAATATCAATAGCTATCTCTTCTTCTTGATTTCTATTTAGTTGATGCGCTGAGAAACCAGCAGGAGTAGCATGAGTAATTGAGGATGTAGCTACAATGCCCGTTCCCATTCCTTTTTCAGAAACTTCTTCAAGAATATTTTTTACAGGATTTTTATTTGAATCTACTCCTATCGCTCCATTGTATGTTTTGACTCCTGTAGCAATAGCTGTAGCACCTGCGGCAGAGTCAGTTACATATCGGTTAGAAGATGCTGTTTTTGAAAAACCTATGTATTTACAATTTTCTATAAACAATTTTCCTTTGTTAGCAGTTAAACCGGCAAATAAATGTGCCACACCCATCCCATCTCCGATAAAAAGGATAATATTTTTAGGGGTCTTGTTCCTAAATTTTTGAGGATATTTTTTTACATTATGAACTTCGCCGCTATAATATGTCTTCAGGCTATCTATAGGTTTTTGTGCAAGGAGTAATGTTGAGCACAACAACCAAGAAGTAATTAAAATAGTAATTTTAGTAATAAATTTCATTATACTGGCATTTTATAAAATTGCAACATTATTAATAATTAAATGGAACAGTAGCGATTATTACAATTCTCCTTTTCCCTTATGCGGATTATTTTTTAGTGAAGGAAAAGCATAATTCCCTCCTTTAAACTCCCATATAGATGCGAAATTATTCCATTCCAAATATGAGTTCGGATCTTTTAACTCTGCGTCACTCCTTGTTCCTGAATTAGTGGTATTACTGGTTATCGAAGGTGAAAATGCAACTCCTCCGTTCGATAAAGCAAAAACATTTTTTATTACAGGATTGGCTGTCATTGACCCAAAGGCATCATAAATATTACCGGTGACTCCTTCATTTCTAATTATTTTCCCTGTGCTATAGCAATTTTCAACCAAACTTGTCTTGTTATCCATCAAACCTGCTATACCCCCAAGATCCACTTTGCCTGAAGCCTGAATTGAACCGCAAAAGTATGAATTTATAACAGTGTTGCCGTTTCTGTAAACCTGACTTGTTAAGCCACCTACGCGAACATTTGAACTTGAAGATGAAACTCCTACGATTAGATCTCCAGAAACAAAACAGTTTTCTATTAAATCATTATCCCGATACATGCGGCCAACAATTCCTCCCATATAAGCTGCCCCACGAGATTGTCCTGTAGGTTCGTCCATAACCAAAGTACCTGAAAAAAAACAATTGCTAAAACTTGACGCCGTTCCATCCGTATATCCGCCAATACCTCCAAAGTAATAGTTTCCGGTTACTTTTGCATTCGTGCCCGTATTAGATATCGTAGAACCCGAACATTTACCTGCAATACCTCCCACATAACTCATCCCAATTATCTCCGTTTTATCATTAAGGCATCTATCAATCAGGCCATTATTGTTCCCTGCGATTCCTCCACATTCAAATTCATCACTTTTGTTTCTATCAGGAGCTGCACTTAAAACACCACCAGTTGTCTTACAATTAATTATACTTCCATAATTAATGCCCGCAATGGTACCCGCTATAATAGGAGATGCACCAGCTTCGGTTGAAATACTACAATTTGTTAGGGTGATGTCATGAATTTCTCCTCTGCTCACGGCAGCCACAAACGAAAAACCATTATTCGTCTTGGAGATTTTTCCTGAAGCCGGGGACAATTCAATTTTAATAGTGCAATCTTTGAATTTGATATTATGAACCTTACCTTGGCTTCCTATACCACCAAAGAGAGCAGAAAAATTTCGTTCATCTGGATGCGCAATACGGCTCCAATTCTGAATAGTAATGCCATTTCCATCGAATATTCCATTAAAGCCGTTTTCAGGTGTACATATCGGTATGAAATCGCTATTCAGGGTGGGCGTAAATCCTAACTTATAATGTGCTCCTTGATTTACCGCTACTTTATTCGCATCCGTAATATTTAACAAGCTTTCCATTTCACCAATTATATACGGATCTGATTCTGTCCCCTTACCTGAAGTAAAATGGCTATTGACTTCCACTTGATCACTTTCAGAAAAAATATTTACGTTTTCAGTCACTGAACGAACAACAAGTTTTGTGTATCCTGCATGTATTGGCGTCTTAAATAGTGGATCTGAGGCTAAATCCCACTCCGTATTCACTCCTACATCAATTGAACCGACAAGCTGTTCATTGATATCATACACATCAATGAAATAGTTTTGTGCTCCAATTACACCATTCCAACTTGCTTTGAATGTGTTCGGTGATCTATCAACCGTAAGCACCGCTTTATCAAATATTGCACTTTGAGACACTTTAAAAGAATATACAATATTTTTTGCGTTGGCAGCCCTAATTGTAACCGTAGCAAGACGAGTCACACCTGTTTCATTAAAGTCGTAATTCAAGGCAAAACTATTTTTACCATTGATCCCTGCAGCTGTAACTCGAATCCATTCCTGGTCACTTTCCGCGGTCCACTCATCATTTGACATCAGTTCAAGTATCGTATTACTGTTTATGAGAGGTATCATATAGGTACCATCATTCTCAATATCAACAACTTCAATATATGGCAAACTGGATTTCTGGACTACTGTAAATTCTTTTCTAAACGCAGGTTCACCCGCGTCAGCTTCTATTACAATTGTAGCCGTTCTATCATTAGAAAGAGAATAGTTTCTTGTTGTTGTAACATTTATCTCTATGTTTCCATATCCCCGAGTGGAATCCAATTGAATCCACTCTTCCTCCGCTGCTGAAGGATAGATTACCGAAGCTTTCCACCAAAAATTAGACTTTATGAATATTTTGCTAGCTTCCTTTTTTCCCGTTAATTCCAATTCATTATCGTCAATGCCAACAATTGGAGTTTCGGTACTAGAACTGTAAAAATCAACCTCCTCCGAACAATAACACAACGTCAGTAGTAGGACTACTAATAATAGCGGTTTTAAAATTATTTTTTTCATGAGACTATTTTATTTTTTGCTATATCAAGTAACTTCTTCATACGTATGATTCCAATTAGTATTATCTTGGTCTATTTACTAATATCCAAAGTTTTGATCTTTCTCCGATATATTATTATTTGATGTTATCTCAACCATCGGGAATGGGCATAACATATTTTTCTTCACATAATCTTGAGTTAAAGAGTACACCTTATTACCTCCAGATCCTGAAGCAATTCCAAAATAATAATCGTACGTCATTGTTGAGGATAATTCATTTAACCG
Source organism: Porphyromonadaceae bacterium (assembly GCA_021372865.1). GTDB lineage: Bacteria > Bacteroidota > Bacteroidia > Bacteroidales > Dysgonomonadaceae > Proteiniphilum. The sequence continues at coordinate 128,545 of JAJFTO010000004.1, read as the reverse complement.
ATCATTGTGTTTCTGAAGAATATTCTTGAAGTACGCTATTCCCCGTCTACGGTTGTCAAACCATTCATGTAATTCCCCTTTCAATTCAATTAATCTCTCCTCCATAATATATTGACGGGTTTCCTCCTTCGACATTGAAACGTTCCAATCAGCCGGTGCTGTCCGACGACCGGTAGGCGTATTTCTAGCTCTATCAAGCAACTGATTGACAAGGCCAATTGCTTCACTTGTTTTCCCCAATTCATTTGCGGACTCAGCCATCATCAAAATTAGATCAGCATATCGAAATACAATCACATTTACATTGGCATCAAATGCTGTAAAACGTGGATCCTTGTATTTTCTTAAGTAGGGTAACTCTTCGCTACTTGACATTTCACCCGTTGGAGGTAAATTATCTCTTGTGTATGGATACGTGTAATATACTCTTCCGGGATTACTTGTCGTTGTCATATTCCGTTTATACGAATATTGTATAAAGGTTTCATCAAGACGGAAATCACCTTCGTAACGATTAAAGTGTAAATCATAACTCTCTCGCATTGCACGCAATCGTCCATAGTTGTTGCTTGATGCTGTTAACGGGAGTTCCTCCCAATAACCTGGTAAATAATGATACATAAACGTGGTGCTCCCTGTCATGACATTTTCTTCCAACTCAAATATTGATTCCGCTGTGTATGGGTTATAACAATCCCATAACTCATTGAATTGATCGACCAAAGAATACCCTCCATTCGTATACACGTCGCTTGCATAATCATATGCTTTTTGCCAGTAGCTTTGTGTACTCTCTTCTAACCAGGAAGCATCAAACGGTTCACCCGGATTTTCTTTAATGCAAGCCATGGCTATATACACTTTCGACAATAGAAATTTTGCAGCATAATTATATGGTCTACCCTTTGGTTGTTTTCCTGCGACTGGCAATAATTCCCATGCATTTTCCAAATCTTCAATAATTGTCGTGTAGACTTCACCTATCGATGTACGGGGTTTGTGTGCACTTTCAATGGAAGATGCGGGTTCAATAACCAACGGTACAGGTCCAAACAATCTGACTAAATTAAAATAACACAATGCCCGTAGAAAATATGCCTCACCTATGATCCTGTCTCGTTCAACCTGATCAATGGGACTATCTTTCAAGTTGAGCAAAACATCATTAATTGCATTTATTGTAATGTAAAGTCCTTCATAGACCTCCGCTACAGCAGTGTTGTTCGTTTGAATGTCAAGCTTTGCCAATTCCACATACGCCGAGGAAGTTGTGCCGGCAGTCATCGTTCCTGCTCCACAGGTGAGGACTACCTGTAGCCTCAAACCATACAATGATGAATTCGATATATACGCATAACAAGCGTTCAGAGCAGCTTGTGCACCGTCAACAGATGAATATATTTGCCCCTTATTAAACTGAGTTGTAGGATTTTCCTCGAGGAACTCTTCACAAGAACCAAAAAGAAAACAGAGTAATAATAAAGAATATGTATAAAGGTTTCTCATAATTTGTTTATTTAAAAAGTCATGTTTAAACCCAAAAGATATGATTTGGCAGACGGATATGATCCCCAATCCACTCCAATTTTCTGACTCCCGCTTGAGAAGCTATTCACATCAGGATCCCATCCGCTGTATTTTGTAATGACAAATAGATTACGAGCCGTTAAATTCAAGCCTATATTTCTAATCCATTTATCCTTTAATGAGATATTATAGCTAATCGTCAGATTAGACAAACGTAAATAACTACCATCTTCAACAATACGATCCGTAAAGTCTCCTGAATTGTTGGTTTTACGCAGTCTGGGATATCGAGTGTCTTGATTTTCCGGCGTCCACGCTTTATAAAATGCATCCGAACGAATATTATTAATATTACTTGCCGGATTAGCAGGAGAGGTATCTTCTTCCTGTAAAAGATTACCATTTACGATTTCATTACCGTAGACTCCTGTGAACATCATTGAAAGAGTAAGCCCCTTATAAGACAAATTATTACTGAAACCATATATGAACTTTGGATTCGGATCCCCAATGATGGTTTTATCCGCATCATTTATGTCATTCAATTGATCGTCATTATTGACATTTACATACTTGATATCTCCTGCTTCCAGCGGTTTACCACGATATGTTGGCAAATTACCTGAAGCGACATCTGCCTCGGAGACAAGCCCGTCTGTTTTAAATCCATAAAATAATGCGACAGGATATCCTTCAATAAATATATTCGCGGGCATTTTAAAGTATGTATTGTCATTACCTATGTCCTGACCTAAGAAAGCAGGTGCATATATTGAACCCCATTGTCCTGCAGGTTTACCAAGATCAAGTACTTTGTTGCGATTGAAAGAAATGTTTCCACCCAATGACCAGGAGAAATCACGATTATCAATTAATACTCCATCTGCCGTTAATTCTATACCTTTATTTTGGATCTCACCCCTGTTAACCCACATATTGGAAAAACCAGCTTGTGGAGGAATATCGATATTCTGCAAAAGGTTCTTCGTACTTTTATTGTATAGATCGACCGTGACATTTATCCTGTTTTTGAATAATCCAACATCAAGACCGACATTCGTCTGTTCCGATGTTTCCCAACGCAATTGTTTGTTTGCAAGAATAGCCGGTTTAACTCCAATTAAAAAACTACCATTATCTGATAAATCATAGTTAGAGTTAGGATCAGCCATTTTAATGCTGCTATAGGTTGTCAATGTTTGATACGGAGATAACGCTTGATTTCCTACCTGTCCCCAACCCAGCCTTAGTTTTAAATTTGTAAGAAATGATACTTCTTTCAGAAAAGGCTCATCGTTCATTCTCCAAGCAAAGGCAAACGAAGGGAAGAAGCTATATTTATTTCCAGGACTAAACTTGCTACTTCCATCAGCCCGGTATGTAGCAGTCAATATGTAACGATCTTTTAAACTGTAGATTCCACGCGTGTAATAGGAAACCAACGCACTTTTATCTTCGCTATAACCTGGAGAAATACTGCGCGCTGTTTTAATGCCTCCCGCCCTGAATTCATGATCGGGAAAGTCGTTGGCCTCTACGGTGATATTTTGGTTTAAATTGCTACTTAATGACATACCAACCATAACGTTGATACGATGGTATTTTGCAAAATCACGATCAAAATTCAATGTATTGTCAATATTCCAACGGAGTGCATTCAGTTCTGCAATTCCCGCTCTACCGTTGCGTGCATTATCAATATATTGTCCATACCACCTGGTACGAGATTTGTCTCTAAAATCGATACCTGCTGTTGTTTTGAAGCTCATTCCTTTGGTAAATGTGACATCCGCATATGCAACCGTATTGATACGATTCTCTTTACTTATGTCATCATAATTTTGCAACCAAATATCGGTCCCCCTTATTGCTTCATCGTCATACGATTCAGCTAAGTCTGTCAATAAATAAGGCTTGGAACCAAGCATTTGCCGCATCATGTTTGTTGCCCTGGTTGCATTTTGTGTACCTCCCGGCTCCGTTCCCTGAGTCATGTTATTGACTCTTTTTGTAAAGGTAAATTTGGTCCCTACTTTCAGAAATTTTGCAACATCCGCATCAAAATTCATGCGTACGTCTCCTTGTTGTACATCCGTATTTTTTAAGATACCCTGGTTGGTAAGATACCCTCCTGCAATGTAATACCGGGACTTTTCCCCACGCCCACTTATTGTCAACCTGTTCGTGTTGCTTATACTTGTGCGCATGGTATAATCCTGCCAGTCGATCGCTTGCAAGAAATCTCTATCCTCAATAGTATACCCAATTGCATCTGCATATTCCAAAAATCCATTAAAATCAAGAACAGGAATCTTTTTACTCGCATTGGCCAATTCAAGACTCGTTGTCCACTCTATTCTGGGTTTGTCTGAATCTCCATTTTTTGTCGTAATAAGAATAACACCGTTTGCACCTAACGATCCATAAATAGCGGTTGCAGATGCATCTTTTAAGATCTCAATGCTTGCAATATCTTGTGGATTGATCGAGGTAAGTGCATTTTGCGCTTCTTGACCTGAACTTCCGATTGGGTTTCTAACGTCCTGAGAAACAGAATTCAATATAATACCATCCACTACATACAACGGTTCTCCGCTACTATTAAATGAGGTAGTACCCCTAATCTGCACACTTACAGCCCCACCCGGAGCGGAGTTTCCCGTAACAACTTGCACGCCTGCCGCTTTTCCCTGGAGAAGCTTATCAAAAGTAGCCACCTGATTAACTTCCGTGTCACTCAACTTAACACTGGCAACTGAACCCGTAATATCACTCTTGCGCATTGTGCCGTATCCTACAACCACAACATCTTCCAGCAAAACATTATCATCTTGCAGCACCACATCCAGCCTGCTGCCAGTAACCTTTTTGGTAACGGATGTATATCCAATGAAACTAAATTGTAATTCTTTCTCTGCTCCGGCTGGAATCGTAATCGTATAATTGCCATCAAGATCGACCACTGTTCCAATAGTCGTGCCTGTTACTGTAACTGTTGCCCCAACCAGCGGTAAATTACTGGTATCTGTAACTTTTCCGGAAACAGTTGTCTGTGCAACGACGTTCATTATACTTAACAGAGATACACAGAATGCACTAAGTACAATTTTATATATATAATTTCTCATGTTGTTCATACTATTTTTCTAGATTAGAATTTTACTTTCACTCCTAACAGGAAAGATCGGGCACTTGGATAAGCAGCGTTATCGATACCAATAGAAGAAAGATTGTAGCTATAACTATTCACATTTGGGTCATAACCCGAATACTTGGTTATCAGAAATAAATTCCTCGCAGCAAATGTCAAGTCCACAGAGTTTATCCATTTTATCATTGGAAGTTGTAAATTATACCCAACAATGAAATCAGAAAGTCGTACATAGCTACCATCTTCAATAACGCGCGAAGTGAATTCTTTAACTCCTACCGCGTTGAAACGTGGAGATTTTCCATTCGTATTAGATCCCGAATAAGCATCCTTAAACGTGTTTTCACGTATATTCCACACGTTTCCTGAAACATACAAATTATCCAAGAGATTTAAATTAGCAATATCATATTTTGCTGCACCTTCAAATATCAGTTGAACCGTAAAATTTTTATAACGCACATCGGTATTAAATCCAAATACATACTCAGGTATCGGGTTTCCAATGATTGTGTAGTCTTCCTCCGTTGTATTTCCATCACCATTCGTATCAATAAATTTTAAATCACCCTGCTGTAATCTGACATTATAAAAAGGCGGAACAAATAAGAGATGTTGGTTTTCTACGATGCCTTGCGTTTTATACCCCCAAAAAGCACCGACTTGCTCCCCCTTCCTATTTATATTTACAACCAGAGGATTTTCATTTAATTCTCCTATTTTACTGCCAAACACATCTCCATCGGCACCTGTGTTCGTTATCTCGTTTCGGTTATACGCAAAACTGGCTCCCCCATTCCATTCTATTTCACTGTTCTTCAGCAGAACCGCATTCAATAAAATTTCAATCCCTTTGTTATTCACAGAAGCTTCGTTTGTGTATACCGATTCATATGCACCTAATCTTTTGTGATAATAGTATTGCAACCGATCATCTGAATCAGAATTATATAAATCGATTGTAGCGGTAATTTTATCGCCTGAGAATCCTAAATCAATACCAATATTTTGCTGTGTATTTATATTGTTCCAACGCATGTCATAATAATTTGTCATTCCATTCTCTACCTCTAATTCCGGGCTCACACCGGTAATATATGCACGCGATAAATCCAGGGGTAGTATAGTCTGCTTGCCCGAACGGCCCCAGCTACCTCGTACATTGAGTGTGGAAACAATCTGCTGCCCCGATAAAAAGTCTTCGTTCATGACATTCCATGAGAGACCCACAGAGGGATAATAGTCTAAATCATTCCAGCTTTCATCAAAATTGCTTGTTTTATCTTTTCTGAGTGTTGCGCTCAATGTGTATTTTTGGTCAAATGTGTATGTGCCGCTCACATATCCGGATAGATAGTTGTTATTCCAATCCAAATTTCTATACGGAAATATGTTCTCTGCTAACTGAATACCTACGCCCCGAAGATCCTGGTTAAAAAACTTTGTACCCTCGTTCATTTTATTCGATAAAAAATCTCCGTTTACAGAAACGCCACCTAATCCGGTAAAAGAATGTTTATTCGAAATAAAACGAATGTTTAAGCGCGAATCAACATTGTATGTGAAAGCATTTATATTGCTCCTTCCAGCCCTTCCTTCCACACTTCTTCCTCTGGTTATTTCATTGCCAATCCAACGCAAACGCTCTTTTGTACGATAATCGATTCCTGCAACAGATTTAAATTGCAACCATTTAAATATATTCGTTGTAAAATATACTTGCGGTGTTGCAAAATATTGCACACTGTTGTCGTCGTATCCATCGATCCAATTTCTTGGATTTTCATTCACAATAGAATTATTATCGGCCGAAGATTCAAATGGTATCGCTTTGGTCATCAATTTTGTCAAGCTATAACTCCCATAAGGAGCAGTAGCCTGTATCATATTATTCTCCGTATATCCGAATAACATTCTTGTCCCAAATACTGAATTTCCCCCAATGAGTCGGTCCAGATTAACACGAATAGAAGCTTGGGTAATGTCACTACCCTTCACGATTCCTTCGTTTCCTGCATATCCCATGGATATATAGTATCTCATTTTATCGTTACCACCTCCAATATCCAGATAGTAATTCTGCATAACAGCTGTTCGAGTGGCATCCCTTTGCCAATCAACCGGAGCCCCAGTTTGAAAGGGCAACGCATTCCCGGGATTTACGATGTTCTGATACGCCAAATAATCATTTCCGCTGAGCATATCTATTTTCCGGCTAAAAGTAGCGATGCCTAAATTGGTTTGCACATTTGCATGAAAACCATTTACGCTTCCACTCTTTGTCGTTATAAGAATCACACCATTTGCCCCCATATTTCCATAGATTGCAGTAGCATCGGCATTTTTCAAAATTTCAATTTTTGCAATATCATTCGGATTAATACGTGATAAAATGTTGTGTGCTGCCTGATAATCTTCAGGATCATTCCAAAAGGTGTTGGATGCATCATTCCAAACTGAGTTAAGTACTATTCCATCAAGTATATAGATCGGTTCATTATCACCTCTAAAACTTCGTACTCCTCTTAATTGCATACTATAGGATGCTCCAGGAGAACCGTCAGATTTTACCGTCCGTATCCCTGAAACACGACCTGTCACTAATTCTTCGATCGTTGAAACGACCTGACTCTCTCTGTCAGAGGGTGAAATAACAGGGCTCGCACTGTCAGGCAGTAAAGAAAAATTATTATTCCGAGTGAGAACAACAAAATTACTTCCTCCAGCATCTTGTCCATGCAGTGAGTTCAAACATGCAAGAACTGCAATTACTAATACTATCTTTTTTATTGTTCTTTTTGTTTTAATAATAAGATAGCTACTTGTTTTTTTCATACTCATTTTGTTGATATTCAATTTAAGAATTTTTTATAAAACGATACGGTACAAAAGTAAAACCGAAAAAAAAATAAAGATATTAGAAATACATCAAAAACTGTGATTTTTTAATCACTCCAAATTTTAACGTAATAATAAGAGATAAAAATCAGTACCTCTACAGTTTATTCCAGGAAAAGAATAAAAATGTCATATTAATTAACAAAATAACGATAGCATAGGGCAATCAAAAAAAGTACTTTTGTATTAAATAATCAGGTAGAAATAATTTTTTGCTTGTGATATCATCTCATAAAAAATAGTCTATCATGAATTCCAACCGATTCAATCTGCTCCTCCTGTTTTATTTGCTTTCATCTCAACTTGCCTTGCCGCAAAACAGGGATAATTTGCATTTTAAAAACATCTCAACCGGTATGGGCTTATCCAACAAAATGGTCTTAAGCATTCAGCAAGATACGACAGGTTTTATCTGGATTGGTACGGCAGAAGGCCTTAACCGATACGACGGATATGAGTTTAAGGTATATAAGCATATTCCGGGAGACTCCACAAGCTTGAGTGCATCTTGGGTAAATTGCATTCTTCTAACAAAATCTGGAGACTTATGGATTGGAACAGAAAAAGGAATTTCAATATACAATCCTCTTGAAAACACGTTTACCTCCTGCAACGTATCAAACGATACAAATCACCTCTTGGATAATTTACGAATCAGATCGCTTTATGAAGATAGGAATGGCATCATCTGGGTTGGCACGCTAGAGGGTTTGATTAAAATAGATCAAAGAAGTAACAGCATGAGTTATTTTACGTTTGTTGCTGATCAAAATCAACGAATGGCGAATGAAATAAGAGGAATGCATGAATCAAAAAATGGGTTTCTTTGGATAGCAACGTTTGATGGACTTTATCGCATGAATATACGTGATAATAGTTTTGAACGATTTGAAGTACGACGCGGATTGCCCCACGACCCCATAAACACATTGGTATCTGATATTTATATATCAGATAAAGAGCCAGATAGGCTATATATTGCCACCTCTCAAGGATTGACCATTATCGATGAGGAAAGTGGTAGGATGCTGGAGTCCTACAGAACGGAATATTCAGAAATATCAGACAATGATGTAAAGTCAATAAATAGATTTGATGATTCTCATTTGATTCTAGCTACAGCAAACGGAATATCGCTGTTTAATATAAAAACAGGAGAATTCGAAAAACACAACAGCAATATCTTAGACAAGACCTCTCTCCCTAATGAAACAGTCTGGTGCATACACGAAGATAAACTCGGAAACATCTGGTTAGGCACCAGTAATGGCATTGCAATACTTGATAAAAGAAGAAAACCAATCAACTTCTTGAATGTCATTTCAAGCGAGAATAACCAAACAAAGCTGATTGGCGTAAACGATATCCTTGTTACCTCAAACTCAGAATCCTGGTTAACGTATAACGAAGGTATCTTACGGTATGACAAGAACAAAAACCTAATAAGAAAATACAAAGGTAAGGACGATGGAATATCGCATCCCATTGTAAAAAGGATTCTTCAGGATAGCAGAGGTATCATCTGGATAGGTACGAATGATGGCGTTAATTATTATGATCCCGGGAGTGACCGTTTTCGTTCGCTGGATAAAGATGTAAATGGAATTCCACTAAAGTATATTTACGATCTAAAAGAAGATAAAGATGGAGACATTGTGGCCAATATTAGTAGCGGTATATGTTTTATTTCACCTCAGATAACCACAGATAACATGCCAGTCTCTTTCAAATACAAAACGGCAATGATTGACAAAATAATAACCTCCGTAAATTATGATGTTACCTATTTTGATATTGATGAAAAAGGATGTATCTGGATTGGAACTATCAACGAAGGGTTATTTCGTTACGATAAAGCCAAAGACAAATTTACACAGTATAAGTTTGACGATAACAATGTTAACAGCATTAACAGCAACAGAATATACTCCATTCGTACAGATATAAATGGGAAAATCTGGATTGGAACAGATATGGGATTGTGTTTGTTTGATGATCAAACAGAATCGTTTACCCGATTTAACGACGATTCTGACCTATCCGGTTCCATTCGCACGCTTACTTCTGACATGCAAGGAAGGCTCTGGATAGGCGAAGATAACAAGCTCATCATGTTCGACCACGACAAAAATCTAAAAATTATTGTGGACTTGTACGATGATGTGGGCCTCATGGGACTTGAATTCAACAGCTTTTTCAACATGGAGAACGAAACAATTCTTTTGGGAGGAAATGGAGGCGTTATCTATTTTCAACCTGGCGAAATTGTATTAAATATGGATAAAGCTCCTGTTGTTCTTACGAATCTTGAACTTTGGGGGAAGAGCTTAAATAAAAACAACCCGCGTGATATTCAAAAAAAATTTAGACAATCTTTATCTTCAGCAAAAAAAATTGTATTGAATCATGAAGAGAATTCTTTTAAGCTATCATTCGCTATGTTGAATTTTTCAACTTCAGCCAACAACAAATATGCGTACATGTTAGAGGGTTATGATGAGAAAATGATAGTGGGAGAATCCGGAGAAAATTATGTTTATTATTCGAATTTACCACCCGGCAACTATACTTTTTGGGTAAAAGGCATTAATTCAGATGGAATATGGAATGATCAGGTAGCTAGTATACATATTTTAATAAAAACACCATGGTGGAAAACATGGTGGGCCTATTCAGTATTATTATTTGTAATATCCATCATTCTTTACTACACTTACAAATTAACAATAAATAGATTAGCCCTAAGAAACGAGTTAAGAATGGAAAAAATTGAAAGAGGGAGAGTAGAGGAATTGGGGCGGATAAAAATGAGTTTTTTCACAAACATTTCTCACGAACTTAAAACTCCATTGTCCCTCATACTAGGACCCATCGAAAGCTTAAAAGAGAGTCTAAATAGTGACAAGCAGCGTATCCAACTTGATATTATGAAGCAAAATGCTGAAAGATTATTAAGACTGATAAATCAGATAATGGATGTACGCAAAGTAGAAAACGAAAAAATGACCCTAATATTGAAACATGGTGAATTCATTTCATTCATCCGAAGAATTTTTGATGGATTTGGTGATTACGCAAGCCGTAGAAACATGACCTATATTTTCGATAGTCATGTAGAAACCAAATATATATTCTTTGACTCTGACAAAATAGAAAAAATACTATACAACCTTATCTCAAATGCAATAAAATATACGCCCAACAATGGCCATATCCAAGTCTCAATAAATGAAAAAGAAAGATATCTCGTCGTATCTGTCCGCGATTCAGGTATTGGAGTGAATGAAGAAGATAAAAAGCAAATTTTTGACAACTTCTATCAAGCACCCGTTAAAGGATTCGATAACACGTATGGAACCGGAATAGGTTTATATCTAACAAAAGAGTTTGTCCAGTTACATGGTGGCGAGATATCCCTTGTTAGTCAGTTGGGCAAGGGTTCAGAGTTTGAATTTACAATTCCAACCGATCTGTTACCTGCTCATGCTCAAAATGAAAAAACTGAAAATTTCTTTGATGCTGAAATGGATTCTTCCGATCATTTTTTAAAAAACAAAGTCCTTGTCATTGAAGATAATGACGACATGATTGAATTTTTAAAAATTAATCTTGAGGATCATTACGAAGTTATTACCGCAAATAATGGGGAGAAAGGGTTACAATTGGTCAATGAAAACCTTCCCGATTTAGTCATATCCGACATCATGATGCCTGGAATGGATGGATTTGAAGTTTGTAGCCGTATAAAGGAAAATATCATTACTTCGCACATTCCCGTCATATTGCTTACTGCAAAAAACGATGAAATGAGTCGCAGCGAAGGGTATAACAGAGGTGCCGACAGCTATATATACAAACCATTTAGTATCAAAACACTACGAGTTCGCATCGACAAAATGATCGAACTCAGAGAACGAATGCAGCAAACTTTCAGGCAGAAAATTTTAACCGAGCCTGCAGAAATTATGATTGAGTCGGAAAATGATCAGTTCATTAACTCTTTAATGGATATTATTGAAAAAAATATGGAAGATCCTGATTTTGGGACCAAAGAATTATGTGAAAAGACCAATTATTCTTATCAGCAAATATATAGAAAAATAAAAGCTCTAACAGGAGAAACAATCAATGAGTTCATTCGTAGAGTGCGATTAAAAAGAGCCAGACAATATTTGCTACAGAGTGATTTAAGGGTTTCGGAAATAATGTATAAAGTAGGGTTTAACTCTCACTCATATTTTACAAAATGTTTTCGTGAATACTATGGAGTTGCTCCTACAGAGTATATTGAAGAGAAAGAAAAGTGATTTATGCTTTTTTTATTTTTTGCTAAAACAAGTTTTCTCAAAATAGTTTATTTCTCACTTTTGAAAAATCCATTTTCAAAAGCCAAAAAACATGACAAAACACGAGTATCACCGAAAGTTTAAATTTCTCAAGAATCAAAAGAAATGCAAGACACATATATATAATTATTGATTAAATTATTACAAAAAATGATGATATCCTCTTAAATTGTCAAATTACTGGAATGTATTTTTGTACAACAATAATTGTGCAAAATAATGAAATACGATAGTATACTTATTTCAATGATGATTTTGTCTTTAGCTCTTTTTTTAACAATGAGCTGTAGCGCAAGTGAGGATAGCATCGACGATAATCAAGACTCTTTGGGAAAAGATGTTGAAGTAATTGTGTATCCTGGAGAACAAATAATGACAAGCAAGTTGCTGTTGAGTACAACACTTACGCACCGTTCCTTTTCAAATCCTCAATATACAGAGGCGGTTGCACGCGCAGAAAGTTATCTTGAACAATATACCGATTGTTTGGCTCAATTTACAATGGACTGGGGAGCCGGAAACACAAATCCTTCAAAGAATGTATACAACTTTAAGTACTTGGATTCTAGGGTTGAATTGTATTACCGTCTGGGGAGAAAAATAGTACTTACTCTTTGTCGTTGTCCGGAATGGATGAGACGGGATGACGCTTCGAAAGGTGTCGATGCCGCTCCAAGAGTTGATATGTACGAAGAGTTTGGTCACATGTCTGCTGATATAATACGGCATTACAAAAAGAAAGGAATCGATATATTTGCCGTAAATGTCTGGAGTGAGACTAGGGGGTATTGGTCTAAAGAGTTGGGACGATGGCTACTTGAAGACTATGCCGATTTGTATAATATTGCGTACGACTCGATAAAAAATGTAGATCCTAAAATAAAGGTGGGAGGACCTTTTGTGCATGTTGAGTCATCCCCAAAAGGAAAAAACATGGCTTTATGGTCCGGAGAAATGAGCTCAACAGACAAAGAAGCATTGAAAGTATTTATAAACAAAGCCAGAAAACTTGATTTCTTTGCAATAGATCGGAATTTGAAGGAAAACAATGATATGTCTCCATATCACATGGACTCAATTTTACGCTATACACAATTTAATGAAGTAATTCATCGTCAATGTCGCGAGCTTTTATCGGCAAAATTTCCAAATGTCCCGGTATGGGTAGTGGACAACCAATGTTTGAAAGGACATTTTCCAGAAGATCTTGAAGCTGCAGGACTGGCATCGATGTTTCGGTGGCATTTATTAGGAGGGGCTGAGTTTGTGGATAAATGGCAACCGGAGGACGAAGGAAAGGAAAGAACGGATCCCGAACAAATTGCTCCAGAGGGAATGTATACGCATATTGATTCCAATAATGGAGCAAAGCCACTCCCAACCCTTGAGGTATTCAAGAATTTCAAGAACTACTTTCCGACAGGGACAGTAATTGTAAAAAGTATCAGTTCCAACGAATTTGTAGAATCATTGACTTCAACAAAACACATTATGCTGATCAATAAACAGAGTACTCCAAAGCATGTGAAAGTGAAGATAGAAGGTGTTGAAAATTCACAAAAAATTGTTGAATTGAAGCGTTACGAAATGAAAGTTTTCACATATTAATAATTCACTAATCGAACCGATTGAGAAAAATTGAAAATTATGATCGATTTTATAAAACCATTTCAATACGCAAGTGTAACAGTGAATCATCAAAGTAAAAGAACAATGAAGAAGATAATCATTTATTTACTGTTAGGTATTATTCCATTACAGGTCATCTCACAAAGTAAACGTGACGATGTTGTAAAAACTATTTCAAATAGCGCCGGCACATCCATGGCATACAAATTCCAGCATCAGGAGTATACATCACCTCCAACGGGATATGTTCCCTTTTATGTAAACCATGTAGGCAGGCATGGCTCTCGAGTTCATACCTCTGAAACTCTTTTTCCTGACTTGGCTTCAATTTTTAAAGATGCTGACAATGATAATTTGCTAACGGAAAAAGGGAAAGAGGTAAAACAAAAAATTGACGAGATCAATGGTTACATGTATAAGCGATATGGTGACTTATCATCGATAGGAGCAGAAGAACAGAAAGGAATTGCCAAACGAATGTTTAATAATTATCCGGAAATATTCAATGATGAAAAGTGTGTGATAGATGCAAAATCCACTTTAGTCCCTCGTTGCATCTTAAGCATGAGTTATTTTTGCCTGGAAATGAAAGAGATGAATCCATCTATTTCAATTGACATGGAATCAAGCGATTATAACAATTATTATCTAAACTTTTACAGCAAAGAATACCGGGATTATTACGAAGAGGGTCCATGGAGAGATATTCGCGATAGCTTTACGGATAAAATACTTTCTACGGATCGTTTCATCTCATCACTTTTCAAGTCAAGCGTTCCCGCGCGGTTGGGTGACAAGAAAAACTTCATGACAAACTTTTGGTCAGCTGTTATTATCTTGGAAGCTTCGGGTATCAATATCTCTCTCTATGATGTTTTTACAGAAGATGAAATTTTCGCGCTGTGGCAAATTCAAAACCTCAATCAATATCTGCGTAAAGGACCTTCCGGAATAAATAACAACATAGCCATCACAATAGCAAAGCCGATGTTGAAAAACTTCATTGAAACTTCGCAAGCTGCAATTGAAAAGAAGGATATTTCAGCGAACTTACGCTTTGCCCACGCAGAAGGTATTATTCCATTTGCAGCCTTGTTGGGCATAAAAGAGGCCAGCATCACGGAACCGGATCCTCAAAAAGTTTATGAAGTGTGGAACGATTATAAGGTAGCTCCGATGGGTGCGAACATTCAATGGATCTTTTATAAAAATAGTGAAGGTGAAATTATCGTGAAAATATTACATAACGAACGTGAAGTACATATACCCGTTAAAACCAACATGGCTCCATACTACAAATGGAAAGACATTGTAGCGTATTATATAAAGTTGATTTAATTGCTCTTCTGTTGGAAATAAAATGTAAAAAAACACTTTCCCGATTTACCATGATGATTGTCAAAATTTTACATATATCGATTCACAATAAAACAAACATGAGAATATTTTTTGAAAATAGTAGTAGAATAATCCTGTGTGTACTGTTCCTGTTGGCCTCATCGGTTGTAAGTGCCCAGATGAGTGAAGAGGATGCCTTGATGTTTGGTGCTGAAATCTTCATTGAGCCCGGACAATCTGACAAGAATGTGGAGAGTTGGTTCAAAACGCTTAGCGACAACAATATGAACCTGACTCGTATAAGGATGTTCGAAAACTATATGAAAGACGAGAACGGAAATTGGGATTTTTCACTGTTCGACAAAGCGTTCCAGTACGGAGAAAAATACAATGTGAAGATTTACGCGAATCTTTTTCCTGCAACGGATTTTACCGATGTGGGAGGCTTCAAGTATCCTAGCGACAGGGAACACCTCGAACGGGTCGCTGAATACATAAAAGTTGTAGTGACGCACTTCAAAAAATTCAAGTCGTTGTACGGTTGGGTCCCGATTAATGAACCGGGAGGGGGTAGTGTACAAAATCCTCTTGGAAAAGAGATCTTTGCTGAATGGAAAAACAGTCAACAGATTGCAACAATACATCCACTAAAGGATACTCCCTATCTTTCTTTCGATAAGCAAGAGTTTATACTTTATTACAATACATGGTATCTAAATTGGCTGACGAGCGAGATTAAAAAATACGACGCCCGGAATCCTGTTCATGTGAATACGCATCAGATCTTTGACAACGTTGCGCAATATGATTTTCCGGCTTGGAGCAGGTTCTTGACTAGCTTGGGCGGTTCGGCTCATGCCAGTTGGCATTTCGGATATTTCACGCGGAATAAATATGCATTGGCAATGTCGGCGAACAGTGAAATTATTCTATCGGGTGCAGGAAATATTCCGTGGCTGATGACAGAACTTCAAGGTGGCAACAATATTTACAGCGGTTACGAACCGTTTTGTCCCACCAAAGAAGAGATTGCCCAGTGGCTGTGGATTGTTGTCGGTACCGGGAGCAAAGGGGCGATTTTCTGGTGTTTAAATCCAAGAATGTCCGGTACGGAAGCCGGTGAATGGGCGATGATTGACTTTCAGAATAGGCCAACAGAGAGGCTGATCGAGACAGGGAAAATTGCTCATCTAATCAACGAAAACGAGAAATTATTCCGTGTGGCCAAACCGATCCATAGCAACATCCATATCCTTTATAATAGAGAATCGATTTGGGTTGAGCAAATGATGGCTCCTGATATTAAAAATAACAAATACGAAATCCGGGAACCCGGAGCTGTAATGAAGTCGGGCATCAGCTATTTTGAAGCGTTATCTCAGATAGGTTTGCAGCCAACGTTCAAGGAATTCAATGAATTCTCCTTCTCGGAGAAAGATTATTCGGGACAGACCGTCATACTGGCTCATCAAATAAGTATACCTGAGTCTTATTATGATCATTTTCGGAATTTTGTACGAAACGGAGGTACATTGATCGTCGATGGTCTTACCGCTTTCTACGATGAAAAAGCCATGTCGAAGATGGTGAACAGCTTTCCGTTAGCGGACCTTTTTGGAGGAAGTGTTTCGGAATTCATTTTTGAGAAAGATCTATTTGATTTGAAAATAACGGAAGACAACACACTTTCTACGCATGCGCTAAAAGGGATAATCGATGTGGAAAAAGGGAAAAACATCGGTGACAAGGCAGGTGAAATGGTTGGAATTATAAATAACTTCGGAAAGGGTAAAGTGGTATGGGTGCCTTCTTTAATAGGATTGGGTGCGAGAAAGGCAAATGATTATCGCCCTCTCCTTGAATTCTTGGATCCATACTTCAACACATCTGATAGAATTGGATTCGAATCGTTTCAGGAAGGTGTGCTGATGAAAAACCTGAAGTCTGGGAATAAGGTAATCTCTGTTATTATCAACAAGAACAAGGAGAATGTAACAATCAGGTTGACCGGTCTTTCGGCCTACAAGAACGCTCGCATTTTGTATTCAAATAAAAAAAGTAAGCTAAACGACAAGACAATCCATATCGACAGCGAAGACACGCTCGTTATTATATGGGACTAATCAAAACATTCAGATGAAGCCAATTACCTTCTCTTTACTCCTGCTAAGCTTTTTATTAATTAACTGCAACAAGAATGCAGATATAGCTTCGTACAGAGGAAGTCACATTCAGATCGGCAAGGAATACTCAAGATATTTCGAAAAGGAGGGTCATGCCTGGATCCCTATTTCGATCAATTATCTGCCGGAGAATAACATGGAAAACATGGAACAGTACTTTCAACGGTTTTCGGAAAACGGCGGTAATTCCATGCGAATCTGGATTAGTACGGCCAGTCTTGAAATCGAAGATTCGGTTGAGGGAGTGTATAACGAGGAGAAATTTCGACGTATTGACAAGGTGTTGGAACTTGCAAAGAAATACGATATTTACATCAAGTTTACGCTGCAACATATCCGGTCTATTTCCGAAAAAGCTCCTTCAAGTGCGGGTTGGTCAAATAGTAAAGCCTTAGCTACGCGTTTTAAGGACATCAAGGAATACATCAATACTCCCGAAGGAAGGCATTCATACATAATGCGCGCAAAGGCGCTTTCCGACAGGTATAAAAATCACTCACATATCTACGGTTGGGAATTGTGGAATGAGATGGATGCATTAGCCAACGAAAAAGAGGTCATGGATTTTACGTCATTCATGTTGGATTCCATTAAAGCATTGTTCCCCAACACACTTGTTACGCAAACATTGGGAAGTTTACATTCTGAAATTGCCGATCATAACTACAGGAGTCTTGCAAAAATCACCAAGAACGATTTTTTGTCCATTCACCGTTACTTGGACGAGGGATCTGACTGGGGGCAATATGATATCATTAAAGGGGCGATTGATGTACTAACGTCCAATGCAATATATTTTGGTAACGAACTTACCAAAAACAATCCTATTCCTGTTGTAATGAACGAGATCGGTGCGGTGGAACCAAGCCATTCGGGACCATTTCGTCATTATAAAAAAGACAGGCAGGGGATTCTTATCCACGACATGATTTTTGCACCTTTTTTCTCAGGAAGCGCAGGTAGTGGTAGCATGTGGCATTGGAATCATTATATTTACCCTCAGGATTTATGGTCTCATTTTAAAAGATTTGAAAACATAATCCACGATGTGGATCCAGTAAAAGAAAAATTTACACCTTCCTATTTTGAAAAGGATGGGGTGAAATGTTATATATTGAACGGAAAGAAGAAAACAATGATTTGGTGTAGAGATGGTACAAATAACTGGAAGACGGAACTTGAAGATGAAATCCCTGCAAAGCCAAAGGAAAATTTTGCCATTACGCTAAATGATCTATCTTTGAAGAAAGTAAATAAAGTAAGTCTCTATGATCCATGGCAAGATAAATGGGATAATACGATTCATGTTCTGGATAACAAAATAGATGTTCCTCCATTTTTACGATCAGTAGTAATTATATTAGAATAGCGTCATGAACAAAAAGTTTGTCGGTTTTTTATTGGTTATTTTTTATGTTGGTGTTGTGTCTGCACAGGTGAATGATTGGGAAAACCTTGCAGTAACGCAAATCAATGCTGAAAAGGCACACGCAACGTATGTTCCGTTTGAAACATTGTCGTGGAATAATAACACACTCGAGAAATCATCTTTGGTACAGTTCTTAAATGGGACATGGAAGTTTGCATACTTTAAAAATCCATCGCTGATTCCTTCTGATATTCATTCGACAAAAAAAAATAACTCCAAGTGGGATGATATACAGGTTCCGAGCAACTGGCAATTGCAAGGAGATGGAAAATACGACCCTCCTGTGTTCACCAATATAAAGTATCCTTTTGAGCCGAATCCGCCCTATGTCCCCAAAGAGTATAATCCCGTAGGTGTGTATAAAAAGTCGTTTATTGTTCCTGCCGATTGGGATGAACAGCAGGTGTTTATCCATTTTGGAGGTGTTCAGTCGGCCATGTATCTCTGGGTTAACGGTCGGAAAGTGGGTTATCACGAAGATGGTATGCTTCCGGCAGAATTTAACATTACCAACTACATCAAAAAGGGGAACAACGAGTTAACCGTGCAAGTCTTTAACTGGTCGGATGGTAGTTATCTCGAAGATCAGGATTTTTGGCGTTTGAGCGGAATTTATCGTGATGTGTATATCTTCACTACACCCAATGTAAGGATGCGTGATTTTTCCGTTCTTCCGGAACTCGATGAGGATTACAAGGACGCCGAGTTGCATGTGGCAGTTGCCATTGAAAACGTACGCGAAAAGAAAAACGAACCATATTTTGTTCGTGTAACACTTAGGGATGCAATGGATAATCCCATTATGACGTTAAAGAGTGAAAATTTTACCGTTCAAAAAAGTGTGGAAAGAACCATTTCGTTGAAAGGAAATGTGACAAATCCATTGAAATGGACAGCTGAAACACCTAATTTATACAAGGTTGGCATTGAGTTGGTAGCAGCAAATGGAAAAGCCGTTCAAGCTTTTGTTGTACATACAGGTTTCCGGAAAATAGAAATAAAAGATGGGCTGTTTCTTGTAAATGGTCAAGCTATTAAAATAAAAGGAGTAAACCGTCATGAATTTGACATGCACAATGGTCGGACGATTACAAGTGAATCGATGATAGAAGATATTCTGCTCATGAAACGTCACAATATAAATGCCGTGCGTACGTCCCATTATCCCAATCACCCGGAATGGTATAATCTATGTGATGAGTACGGTCTGTATGTAGTGGATGAGGCAAACGTGGAGAGTCATGGATTGTGGGCTAATGGTTATTATGTTGGAGAAAAATCGGAATGGAAGCAAGCTATCGTGGAACGAAACGTGAACATGGTTCTCAGAGATAAAAATCATCCATCCATTGTCTATTGGTCAATGGGGAATGAATCGGGTTGGGGAGCAAATTTCGATGCTGCATACGAAGAAATGAAAAAAACTGATCCTCAAAAACGTCCTGTTCATTATGAGTCGCAGAATCCAACGTATGCGAAAGTACTTTCGCGTTACGACATCATTTCGCAAATGTATTTATCTCTAAAGGACATCGTTCGTCTGTTCAATGAAGATGAGACACGCCCTTTCATTATCTGCGAATATGCACATTCAATGGGAAATAGCTTGGGTAATTTCAATAAATACTGGGATTTATACTATAAATATCCCCGTCTGCAGGGCGGTTTTACATGGGATTGGGTAGATCAAGGGCTCCGTTCGAAAGATAAAAACGGCAACGAATATTGGAACATCATCAATTATAGCGATGGTGCCAATGTGAACGATGGATTGGTTACTCCGGACAGAAGGGTACAACCTGAATTGAATGAGTTGAAAAAAATACATCAGAATTTTACGGTAAATGAAATTGATGCAATAACCGGTCTCATTTCAGTTGAAAATCGCAACTATTTTGTCTCTACCGGTCATGTAATGCTAAACTGGGAGTTAATTGAAGATGGGGTTGTCGTTCACAAAGGTAGTATCGACGATCTTCAAATTCTGCCACAGTCTCAGAAGTTGATTCAGTTATCGTATCCCAAGAATCTGATTAAAAAGGGAAAAGAGTACTTCCTCAATGTTTATTTTGTATTGAAGCAAGCTACTCCTTGGGCTGACAAAGGATATGAGGTTGCAAAAGAACAGATCAGGCTCAATTTACCAACACATATTCATACAATTGGTGATGTTTTGTCTCAGACTGGAAATCTAACCGTTTCGGATAACAAAACAGATTTGACGATCAAGGGACCCGATTTCTCAGTATCTTTCAATAAAAAACAAGGCTCACTTGTTTCGTATATCAAGAAAAAACGAGCGATGTTTACCGACCCATTATTGCCTAACTTCTGGCGTGTTCCAACCGATAACGATGAAGGGGGAGGTAATAATTCATTCGCTTCAAGATGGAGAGAAGCCGGATTGGATCGTTACACCATTGAAAACAACAAATTCACGGTTATCAATCAACAGCCAAATGAAGTCAAGATAAGCGTTGTAAATAAGCTGATTTTCAAAACAGGATCGATTCTGCAAACTACAGAATATACGGTTATGTCGGATGGAAGCATACGGGTTGACAACAATTTTCAAGTGGATGAGCAACTGCCTCCATTGGCAAGAGTAGGAATGACCACATCTCTCCCAAAAGATTTCAACAACCTGGAGTGGTACGGAAGAGGTTCGTTTGAAAGTTACGAGGACCGCAAAGATGCTGCTTTTGTGGGACTGTGGAAAGGAAAAGTGGAAGATCAGTATTTCGACTATGTCATGCCGCAAGAAAATGGGAATAAGACAGATACACGCTGGGTGAAAGTAATGGCAGAGAATAGTTCTATCTGTTTCAGGGGAATACCGTCTATTAATTTCAACATTCAAAACTACGCAGACACAGCCCTTAATAATTCTAAGATTTCTCACAAGCTCCAACGCGGTGATAAAACGTATGTCCACATCGACCATAAACAAATGGGATTGGGTGGCGATGACAGCTGGTCACCAAGAGTGCATCAAGAATACGTTTTAAATGGATCGGAATACAGCCTTTCCTTTTATATCACTTTTTACTGATACAGGTTCTTACGTCAAATAATTCGTTCACGTTTATTTCATATTCCCAATGAACAATTTTAAATTTATCTTTTCTCTGTTCGTCTTTTTTCTTTGTATACAGCCAGTCGTTTCTCAAGATTATACGTATACAAAAAACGGGAAGCTTTATATGCCAGACGGAAAAGAAATGGCAATTTTTGGAGTCAACTTCCAACCGAATCTAAGTTGGGAATATAAGCGTCTGCAAAAAATTGGAGTACAACTATCAAGTAATGAATTGAAAAAAGTGACGGATGAAAGTTTTACGGAATTAGAACTGATGCACGTCAACTCAATACGATGCCACCTTACACCGGCAGATTTTGTAGATCATGAGGGAAATATTGTAGAAACGATCTATCTCGATATACTCGACTACATGATTGCAGAAGCCTCAGAAAGAGGTATTTATGTCACACTCGCTTTCATTAATCACATGGGCAGTGCACATGTCTCAAACTCAATGTGGGTAGGGTTAAATAGGGAAGAGTGGATTCACAACAAGAAGGTTGTAGAAAAAACGAAGAATTATATTACGCAATTACTAAACCGTAGTAACCCGTATCTTAATGTGACCTATAAAGAGACGAAGCATATTGCAATGTGGGAGATCATGAACGAACCAAGTGTATATTCCTACGATGAGATTAAAAATACAGGTTATTTCAAGGACTTTTTATCTTGGGCAGAAGGTAAAGGGAAAAAAGAAGATCAACGAACGTATCTAGAATATCGTGAGGAACTTGTGCGTAACTACATCAACACGATGCATAAATTGATTCGTGACTCGGGAGCAAGACACCCAATTGTCTGGAATCTAAACTGGCACCGCTATATGCGCGAACACGAAGATGTTTTCCGTGCTGTTGCAAGCTCTCATGTTGAAGTCGTGGCGATGTGTAATTATCCTGGACAAGACTTGGTAGGTGAAAATTATGGGCGCAATCCGAAAGATTTGACAGAAACGGACTTCTCCGAGTGGTTCAAAACCTATTATAACGACGTGACTGGCTATGGCTGGGCTTTATCGGATGCTTTTAAGAACAAAGCGAAGGTTGTCTATGAATTCGAGACTTTTTTTAATCAGAGCAGGTATTTATATCCAATACAGGCTCAATATTTTCGAGCGCTCGGAGTACAAGCAGCGCAAATGTGGACCTATTCGCTTAGTGTATATGGTCCATACTCATCCGGATCGCATGTACTAAGTGTAACCTCCACTCCGGGTAAAGCTGCTAGTTTCATCATCGCAAATGAAATTTTCAAATCGACAAGGCTCTACACCAATTATGAGATGGATTCCCCGAATGAGCAGGTTACGGATTATTACGCCATCTCAAAAGAAAGGAACGTGGCCATTTATTCAGACTTGAACAGGCTTTATTATTCAGGTGACATAACGAAATGGAATCCACTAAATGTAAGCGAGAATGTAAAAGAAGTTATTGGGCTTGGTAATTCATCGTTGGTAAAATACAATGGGACTGGACTTTATTTTCTAAAAGAAATTGATGGAATACTTCATCTAACCATACTCCCAAATGTAAAGCATAGCAAGAATCAATGGGATGGTCGGCAGGAGGGAGTTATCACGGAACTTGACCATACAACAAAAAATAAAATGAGCATTTTACTTACAAATTGGGACGAGGGTAATTATTCCATTATTGAACGAAATAAGGGAAATAAATATAAGTTGTACGCTTACAGGAAGAAAAATCTCACTGATTTTCACATTCAACCCGGTAAATACGTGATTATGAAAGGCAAAGTCAATACTAAATTATTGGATTTAGAAAGTGTAAATTATTGATCTTTCTTGTAGGTGTCATTGATTTCAGCCCCTAGAGTATTTACCACTCCAGATCCTCAAGCAGTTTGTCGGAGTGCATCAGCATGTCAATATACTGTGCTCTCCTGTAAATAAGCAGGGTATTATTTTTGTTTAGTGAACTGTCGGAAAGCTTACCCCTGAACTGATCAATCTGATCATATCCTTTGCGTTGCATCCAGTCGGTGATGCTCCGGTTTATCTCACCTATCCGTTCCAATCCGTGCCGGTATACTGCGCTCACAACCTGCACGCATGAAGCACCGGACAGAAGCACCTTGATCACATCGTCACCGTCATAAATACCGCGACTGCTACATACATCGGCTTTGACACGTCCGTAGAGCATTCCGGCATAGCGGAGCGACTTTTTATATTCACCTTTGTGGCTCAGGTTGAATGCTCTCCTGTGATTTTCATGCCAGATATCCACGTCGGGCTGGAAGAATGCGTTGAAAAGCACCATACCGTCAATGCCCTTCTCATCAAGCCGTGTAGCAAAATGCAGGATATTGGTATAGTCTGAACTCAGTTTCACACTTACCGGAATTGAAAGTTGTTGTTTGACGGCAGCTACAATACCAGCCTGTTGTTGTTCAATACTGGTTGCATCAATATCAAAATTTACCGGAATCTGATACAGGTTCAGCTCAATGCCATCCACTCCGGCCTCTTCGATCATTCCGGCGTACCGTATCCAACTCGACTCGTTCACGCAGTTGAGGCTGGCAATAACCGGAATAGAAAGACTTTCTTTTATCTGACGTAGTTTTACCAGATAATATTCAATCTCTGAACGGTCAATGTCGGGGTGGAGGGTAATCATCTCCGCATGAATATCGTCGTACTGACTCACTTTCTCGTCGTGATACAGATTCTCCATCTGTATCTGCTCCTCGAAGAGGGTTTTATACACTACAGCACCTGCGCCCTGTTCTTCTGCTTTTTTCAGCATGTCGAGGTCGGAAGAGAGATCACAGGCACCGAGAATGACCGGACTGCCGAGCCTAATACCCATGTAGGATGTTTCCAGGTTGTTCATATGATGTTAATTTTCAGGTGAAGGCTTTATGTAAACGTCCGGTAACGGGTGTCCTGTAAAGAAACAGCTCCGGCCTTTTTACAAAAACATGCCGCAATAAAGTAATGATTTTAAACTATAACAGCAAAAAGGACGGAATAGTTTACCCTGTATTAAAATTTACAATCAGTAGTCACTTTTCCCGGGAAAGAATTTCGCATAATTCCGTATCTGTCTCTCGCGGGCATCAGGACTCATCGATCACCATCTTCGCACGAGGGTTGCCAAGTCGGTTTTTCAACCACTCTTCAATTTTGCTTCTGTCCGGGGTGCGCAGACTGTTGCGGGGAACGGTGAAGATCACGACTGGAATCATCTCCGAACGGCGTGTAGTGTCATTGGTCAGAGTAAAAAGATACGTTTCCGAATAAGAGCAGGAACGTATTTGCGGATAGAGAGGTTTAATTTCACCCAGGATCTTCTCCCCAAACAGTGGGATGTTGCGAATGCTGTCACCTCTCCCCACGGCCTGCTTCAGGGCAAAGGTAGTAGCTGCCAGCTGACTGCTGAGACGTTCCGATTCCGTTTGGTACTTTTTTACATTCTCCTGTATCAGATTTACATCAAATCCCTGACGAATCACTATCCGGGATGTATCGAGACCGTAATTCAGTGCTTTTTCCCATACCTCCGTGATCGTAGTATCACCCAGACCATAACCAGCGTAGAGCAGCCCTATTGATCGACCGGAGGGATTAATCTGTTTATCCTGAAGATAATTACCTCCCAACAATGTTACCTCACTGATAAAGCTTTCGGCATTTCGAGTAAACTCCTCGTTCTTCACCAGGTTCACACCAAAAATGATGCTGGGTACAAGTGTAAGAAGAATGACTATCGAGATAACCCGGTTTACATGCTTTTTTCGGGCAGGATCAACGATAGACCGGATAGGAAACCTCAACAGCTGGCAGACAATAAGTGCGGCAAAAGCAATAAAAACAGTGTTTATGGTGAAAAGATAAAGCGCTCCAAAGAAGAAGTTAAACTGTAACGTTGCCAGTCCGTAACCTGCCGTGCAGATGGGCGGCATCAGCGCGGTGGCGATAGCCACACCGGGAATCACATTTCCCTTTAAACGGCTACTCATAGCCACAATACCAGCCAGCCCTCCAAAAAGAGCAATGATCACGTCGTATATGGTAGGACTGGTACGGGCAAGCAGTTCAGAGTGGGCTTCGTTAATTGGAGAGAGAAGGAAGTAAAAGGCAGAGGTAATGAGGCTGATCCCAACAGCGAAAGAGAAATTTTTAAGCGAACGGCGCAACAATTGAAAATCGTAAGTAGCCAGACTATATCCCATGCCATTAATAGGTCCCATCAGCGGGGAGATAAGCATGGCACCTATAATCACCGCCGTGGAGTTCATATTGAGCCCCACAGAAGCCACTACTATGGCAAAAACCAAGATCCAAAGGTTTGTGCCCTTGAAAACAATTCCCTGTTCGATGTTCTCGTGAATGGCATCGTAACCTTCCATTTCGCTGCGTAGATCGAACCAGCGCATCAGTTTCTCACTTTTCTTCTCCATAAGAGTCACTATTACGCAAATCTAAGAAAAAAATAAAACTGTTGTAAAGCCTGACACTATTTCGTTAAGCCAAATGAGCAGAATTCAATATTTTCCCTGTTTCCGCATACTGAACTTTTCCAGATCTGAGATATGGGGTGCGTATATCCGTTACAGAACACCTGCCTTCTTAAAGACTGCCGTAATACGTTCAATAGAGTGATCGATCTGCTCAATGGTGTGCGTAGCCATCAGCGAATAACGAATCAGCGTATCGCTGGATGAAACGGCAGGAGGCACAACCGGATTGACGAAGATACCCTCTTCGAAAAGCATTTTGGTAATTAGAAAGGTTTTATCATTGTCCCTTACATAGAGCGGCAGGATAGGCGTAGAAGTGGGGCCCAACTCAAACCCTCTTTCCCGGAACTGATTGATGGCATATTCGGTGAGTTCCCACAACCGTTTTACGCGTTCCGGCTCTGATTTGAGTATATCGAGTGCCGCTGAAGCGGCAGCTGTGGCAGCAGGAGTGATGCTGGCACTGAAAATATTGGTTCTTGCATTGTGACGCAAAAAGTTGATCACCGGGTAGGAACCGGCGACAAATCCACCGATAGAAGCAAGCGACTTGCTAAAAGTACCCATCACCAGATCCACATCGTCGAGCAGGCCGAAATGATCACAAACTCCCCTGCCGCTGTATTTTTTACCCAGCACGCCCAGGCCGTGCGCTTCATCGACCATGATATTGGCGTTGTACTTGCGTGCCAGCTTTACGATCTCGGGCAGATTGGCCAGATCGCCTTCCATACTAAAAACTCCATCCACAATAATCAGTTTCACTTTTCTTGAATCACAACGCTTGAGCTGTTTCTCCAGAGAATCCATGTCATTGTGCCGAAACTTATATTTTGTGGAGAATGATGTCCGGATTCCTTCAATAATAGATGCATGGTCTCTCTCATCCCAAATGATATACTCATCCCTACCTGTGAGGCAACCCAGGACACCTTCATTTACACTGAACCCCGTAGAGAATACAACAGCCTCGTCTTTATTCATAAAGTTGGCCAGTTTTCTTTCCAGCTCCAGGTGGATGTCAAGGGTGCCATTCAAAAACCGGGAGCCAGCCATTCCGGTACCATACTTTTTGGTAGCAGCCACGGCAGCTTCTTTTACTTTCGGATGATTGGTCAGTCCAAGGTATGCATTTGAACCGAACATCAAAACTTTCTTCCCGTTAATAGTTACTTCGGTGTCCTGATCGCTTTCAATAGCCCGAAAGTAGGGATAGATGCCGGCAGCTTTTGCACGCTGAGGAGCATCATATTTCATCATTTTTTCTTCTAAAAAATTCATCTAAAGGAAATTAAAATTAAACTTCTTCAAAAAACAGAGCAAGAAGAATCAATTTTTCAAAAGACCAAATGCAAAGATAGCAATTAATTTAAATAGTCAGGAACAACTCTTTTTTTTTGATAAAAGCAACAAGTTCCGACCTTTTTAGTTAAACATTTTTGAGTTGAGAACGTTTTAACATTATTGGAAACATTTAACGAATAAAAAATAAAAAAATATGGTTAGCAAAGAATTGGAAACTGCTATTAATAAGCAGATTAATGCCGAGTTTTGGTCGGCCTATCTCTATTTGTCAATGTCAGCACATTTTTCACACACTGGCCTTCCGGGTTTTGCCAACTGGTTTAAGGTACAGTTTCAGGAAGAACAGGATCATGCAATCAAGTTCATGAATTATCTTATTTCAAAAGGGAATAAAGTGGAGTTAACACCGATTGAAAAGGTAGATACCTCCTGGGAGTCACTGTTGAATGCTTTTCAAGACACGCTGAAACATGAGAGAATTGTTACCTCGCTCATCAACAATTTGGTTTCGCTTGCACGCAAAGAGAACGACTATGCTACCGAAAACATGTTGCAGTGGTTTGTAAATGAACAGGTGGAAGAGGAGGAAACAGCCCAGGCAATGATTGACAGCCTGAAACTGATTGGCGGCAACGGATTTGGAATCTACACTATGGACAAGGAACTGGCACAGAGGAAATACACGCCTCTCGACACTTCCGTAAATCCTTAAATGAGAGATTTTTTAATATTTCAGTGAAAAAAATTTTGTGAAAAAATATATATTTTTACTTGCAACATTCACACTGTTGCTTTCCTGCATTGGTGCCTCGTCACGAGGCACCGGCTCTTTATTGTGGGAAGTATCCGGTAATGGGCTTGAGCAGCCTTCCTATCTCTACGGCACACATCATCTGGTAACTGTTTCCTTTCTCGATTCCGTTTCGGGAGTAAAGGATGCGTTTGAAAGCACAACTCAGATGGTGGGAGAGTTGGACATGAGCGATATGGCTCAGATGCAGATGAAAATTATGGGTGAATCCACCATGCCAGCCGGTGTCACCTATGATTCACTTTTATCACAGGAAGAGGTGGCATTGCTCGACAGCATCTTGACTCGGCTGATGGGTGTCGGTTTGGATCAACTGGGTACCCTCAAACCGTCACTCCTCTCAAATCTGATATCTGTAACCCTCTACCAACAGTACTACCCCTCCCTTTCTTCCGGGAAGGGACTCGATCAGTATTTCCAGGAGGAGGCTTTGAAGCGTGCACGCCCGGTGATCGGACTGGAAACCACCGAAGATCAGATTCATCTGTTGCTCAATGCACAAACATTGGAAAGACAGGCAGAATTATTGATCTGCATGGTAAAACATCCCGAACTACTGAAAGAGCAGATGGACGAGCTGCAGGTAGCTTATCATGCACAGGATATTGATGCCCTGTATACACTCTCTGTAAAAGAGTTGCCCGACGATCCCTGTCCCTCCAGCGTAGAGGAAAAAAATGCACTGAACAAAGACCGCAATGAGAAATGGCTGGAGAAACTACCCGCAATCATGAAGGAAAAATCTTCATTTATTGCCGTGGGATGCCTTCACCTTCCAGGAGAAGAGGGCTTAATTGAAGGACTGAGAAAACTGGGTTATCGTGTGGAAGCTGTAAAATAATAGAAAACGGGGCTTATTGCCCCGTTTTTTGTTCTTTACAATTTCTTCAATCCTTTCATCTGCACTTTTTCTTTTACCGGAAATATGCTGATGGCAAAACCACCTCCAGTTACCGCTTTCTGTCGCAGTTTGGATTTGCTTGTTACAACCACCTTCCGGATAGTATAAGCCTGCGGGTTTGTTTTGTAGTCGGCATCTTTCGCATCGGCGTAAATGGTAGCGATATACTGTTTCCCCGGATCCAGAAAATCAAATGAGATGTTAGAAGTAAACGGGCTGTTCCCTGTGGTATTCCCGATAAACCAGTTATCGGTACTTTTGGCTTTACGGGCGACTGTAATATATTCTCCCGGCTCTGCTTCGAGGTATATGCTCTCATCCCAATCCAATGCCACGTCTTTGATGAACTGGAATGCATCGGGGAAACGCTCGTAATTCTCCGGCAGATCAGCAGCCATCTGCAATGGGCTACTCATAGTCACGTACAACGCCAACTGGTTAGCAATCGTAGCATTGCAGTGTGAATTATTGTTGGGATTGAGCTTCGAAATATCCATCTCAAAAATGCCCGGAGTATAATCCATCGGTCCGCCGATAAGGCGTGTGAAGGGCAGTACCGTCACATGATTCGGTTTGCTACCGCCGAAAGCCTGGTACTCGGTACCACGTGCCGACTCATTGGAGATCAGGTTGGGCCAGGTACGGGAAAGACCTGTGGGACGCACTGCTTCGTGTGCATTGACCATGATCTGATACTCCGCCGCTTTTTCAATCGCGTATTGGTAATGGTTGTTGATCCACTGACTGTAATGGTTTTCACCGCGGGGAATGATATTGCCCACATAACCGCTCTTCACGGCAGGATAGTCATACTTTTTCATCAATGCGTACGCCTTATCGAGATGTCGTTCATAATTACGAACAGATGATGATGTTTCATGATGCATAATCATCTTTACACCCTTGCTCTTCGCATAGCGATGAATCTCGTCGATATCGAAATCGGGATAGGGCGTTTGAAAATCGAAGACAAAATCTTTCGAATTGCCGAACCAATCCTCCCAGCCTATGTTCCACCCTTCCACCAGGACACCGTCCATCCCATGCTTTGCCGCAAAGTCGATATATCTTTTTACATTGGCCGTGGTCGCTCCATGCCGTCCGTGAGGTTTCACCGTGGAATAGTCCGTGATCCCTATCTGTACACTTGGTAAATCGTAGGTATATGACCAGTCACTTTTTCCAGTGATCATCTCCCACCATACGCCCACATATTTCATCGGTTTAATCCAGGAAGTATCTTCAATCTTTGATGGCTCATTGAGGTTCAATGTAATGTTGGATGCCAGTATATCCCGGGCGTCGTCACTCACGATGATGGTACGCCAGGGTATGGTACAGGGCGATTGCAAATATCCCTTTGTGCCGTTGGCATCGGGAGTGATCCAGGACTGAAATATGAAGTCCCTATCATCGAGATTCAAGTGCATCGCTCCATAATTCACGAGTGCAGCTTCATGCAGATTGATGTAAATGCCGTCGTCGGTTTTCAACTGCAATGCAGTCTGCACGCCGGTATCTGAAAATCCTGTTTGAGAGAGGTTTCCCTGTCTGCCTCCTTCATTGATGCCTCTGATTTCCGATAATTTGGAAATATGATAATCATATTCCTGGGTATCATAGTCGCCAGAAATCCAGTAAGCGGTATGGTCGCCGGTCATAGCAAACTGGGTCAGCTCTTCTTTGACGGTAAAGTAAACCAGATTCTTCTGCTGTGGAAATTCATACCGAAACCCAAGTCCGTCGTCAAACAGACGAAAACGGATCACCATATCGCGATCAGTATCCTTCTGGTTGAGTGTGACCGCCATCTCGTTGTAATGGTTGCGGATCTCGTTGGTTTCACCCCATACGGGCTCCCAGCTCTCATCGAATGAGCTGTATTGTGTGTCAGCTACACTAAATCCGTCATACAAAGATGTTTTGGGATCTTTTTTACGATTCACTTCAGACCCGAACTCCACCTTGTCGCTTCCAATGAGCTCAAGGCCCAATTTACTTGGATTGATCACCGTTTTCCCTTTATACTTCAAGGTATAAACCGTTGTTCCTTGTTGGTCGACCAAAAAATTCATCTCCAGATCACCGTTTGGTGATCTCAGATTCTGTGCCGCTATGATGCCGGCAATCAGGCAAAAGTATAATAGTATAAATATTTTCCTCATATGATTAAAATTAAGACATGAGAACCAAGACAAAAAACCGGATCTTCATTTGTCTATAAGTTCCTTATTCATAAGTCTTGGTTACAATGGATTCTTTTATATGCTTTTTTAATTAATTAATATGGTTATCTTTTTTCTATGATCGGGTATTTTCACTCGACACTCATTCGACTCCTCGCTCCACCACCATGCTATAGATGAAACATCGTTCTCCGCTGTGCGGTAAATAGAAGCTTCATCCGTTTTTTTGGCTGTTTTACCATTCACGGTGACCGAAACAGGCATTTTATCGAGATGATAAGCCAGGATCATGTTCCTTTTGTCCGATTGTTTGAATCCATTATCCGACGGTACAATTTCCGTACGGTATCCGTCGGACAGCGTGGTACAGGTAAACTGCGTTCTTGAGGCGATGTTATCGTGATAATCGAGGTTCTCTCCCTCGTCTTCATAGAGTTCAAATTCCGCCGTTTCATCTTCATAGTCGGGAAAAATATGAATAAACAACGGGTAGTCTTTCTTTTCGTGTATATATTGCATCACCGGCATCATCGGGATGATGGAACCTTTCTTCACAAAGATCGGAATCACGTTTAAGGGAGCGCGATAAGCAATCTGCTGGCCGCCTAAATAAACGGTCTTCTTATCGTTAAAGTCGATCCACTCCCCTTCGGGCAGATAGAGACGCTTCACCCTTTCTCCCTTTTTCAGTACCGGCGCAACAAGCAGTTCCCCGCCAAACATAAACTGATCTTCGACCTTCAGAGCCACTTCGTCGTAGGGATATTCCATAAACAGCCCCCTCATAATAGGCAATCCTGTATCATGCGCCTTCCGGGCATAAGTGTACAGGTAAGGAAAGAGCTGATATTTCAACTCGATGGCAGCTTTGCTGTTTTTCTCAGCTGTTTCTCCAAACATCCAAGGTTCTACCGCATTATCACCTTCGTGATGAGCACGGCTCAATGGATTAAAAATGCCAAACTGCATCCACCGGGTGTAGAGTTCTGCCATCGCCGGGTAATCGGTAATATCACCACAATAACCGGAAATATCTGTTGTCCAGAACGGAATACCTCCCAATCCGGCAGAAATGCCAATCGCCACCTGGTTCTGTAGTTGTCCCCACCCTTCGAGGAGATCATTGCCATTGCCGCTATCGCCACTCCAACCAAACGTATAGCGCTGGAGTCCGGCATAAGCTGCACGCGTCATCTGGAATACTCGTTTGCCAGGATTCCTCTTTTCAAACTGCTCTTTTACCACCTTGTCCCAGGTCAGTCCGTACACATTGTGAATCTCATCGTGCATACCGATATGGTGCTGCATATGAAGCCGGTCAATATCCTCTTCATTGCTCCATGCCGGCTCGCCCATATCTGTCCAGAATCCGGCAGCTCCATCATTTAATGGTTTCTGCTGATATTTCCCCCACCAGTCGGCCACCCCGGGAATGGTAAAATCCACCACCCCACAGTTGCCTCCCCATGGCCAGGGCATATCATACGCTTTCCCTGTTCGGGAATCCTTTACGAAATAACCGAGACTGTCGGCTTCTGCCCACTGTTTTCCGTTGGGTTGCGAAATCACCGGATCCTGTGAAAGAATCACTTTAAAACCTTGCTCATTTAAAGTAGAGAGCATTTGTCTTGGATTGTTGTAATTTCCCTCTCTCCATTCAAAATTCTGCAAATATTGTGTCCAACCGATATCCTGATAGATAATATCGCATGGGATTTGACGCTTACGGAATTCGGCAGCCACCTCCAAGGCCTGTGCTTCTTTCGTGTAAAGGCCACGACTTTGCGAGAAGCCAAACGCCCACTTAGGCGGCATAATAGGTTTCCCTGTCAGGGAGATATACTGACTCAGGATATCCTTATAATCTTTCCCGAAAATAAAGTAATAGACAAATGCTCCGTCTGGTGCCTCAAACGAATAATATTCATTGGACTCTGTACCAAATTTGAATTCTGTTTTATAAGTATTATCAAGGAAAATCCCATATTGGTAACTACTCATAAAGAAGGGTATACTTTTATATAGCGGATCCTCGTTTACACTGTAGCAGGGGCGGTCGCTGTTCCACATCTTGTACTCCCGTCCGCGTCGATTGAGAGGCCCGGCCTTTTCTCCCAAACCGAAAAACTGTTCGTCGTCTCGCAATACCTTGTAAGCTTTCTTCGCCGTGGAGTCAGACACGTGACCGATCTCCTTATAATCGCTGAACAACAGTTTTTGCCACTTATCAAAAATCTGTAGTTGCATCGGGCTCTTGTTCATCCTGATTCGGAGCCTGGAAGTGTATATCTCGTAGGATGATGGTTCGTCGTTCACCGCTATCTTCCCCATATTTTCGAGGTCCTCGTTGATTACTGCAAACGATTTATTTTTGCGAACAAATGTGCCATGGGGATCGAACCATATTTTCACGACGGAGTTGCTGAGAAAGTCCAGTGACAGCCTCGATCCATCTTCCGTGTTAAACACAACCCTATTCCCTTCTTTTGTATATGAGGTAACCTCCTTCGATCTACCACCTTGTTGTGCATAGATGACAAAAGGAGTGAAGAGAGTTAGCAGTAATATAAATTGTAGGTACTTCATCAAATTTCTTTTACGTGATAGTTAATACTCGATGACAATCATGTCCCAATACTTCAACGACGGAAGTGTGAACCTGACTTCATTCCCTGCCTGTGTGAAGTCGAGCGTTCTGGCTGCTCCTCCATTTATATCGGGCGAAGCAAACCAGATTTTTTTCACAGGGCGGTTCACTGTCACTTTTATTTCAGCACCGATGATGGCCAGAGGCTCTTTTTGGGTTCCATTGGTATCTCTCCACTCCATGGAGTTTGCATCAGAGAAATTAAACAGATGGATCACTTCCTTGTCTGTAAATCTTTTGCCGGTAACGGCTACGGCTCCCTGTGATGCAGGCCAGTTTTCAAACCTGGCCCGGTTGTTGGCCGACTGCACACTGAACGAAGCAAGTGCTCCTCCGTCACGTAAAAGATTCTGATAAGCCACAAGAAAATCGTAGTAACAAACCAAAGCCTCCTTCAACTCTTTCTTCATCTGCAGGTTCGAATTGGGGAAGTATTCGTTTGCCAGGTAGTGTTCACCCAGTTCAAGGTGAGCTCCTCCGAACGAGAATATCACCGCGTTGGTCAACAACACACCCGGTGCGTTTACATAACCAGAGCTGCTGGATTTTGCATAGTTAACATAAGCAGCCAGCACGGTCTGCTTCTTGTTATCCGAATAGGCATTGTTTTCAAGGATCACATTTGCCAGCTCTCCAAAAGTTTTGCTTTCATCCCACACTTCGGTATAGAGAAAATCGACCTCGTTTTGGGATATATAACTTTGCCCAAACTGGCTAACCGCATTCATCACCAACCTTTTGTCGGGACGGGACTGCTTCATGGCAGTTATAAAAGGCGCATAAGTCTCCTCCAAGTTAAGCAGGTTGCCGTCATAATCGTATACTGCTCCCCGGTTACCCAGCTGATCAATATGATAACCGTCGAAATCGAATACCCGGTATACATCGTTATGACGTGCTATGAGATAGTTCTGCCACGCATTGTTTGCCGGATTTGTGAGGTAAATACTACTGCGAAAGGGGGAATCAAGGTGGTGACTGTCTTTAACGGAGCGGTTGGCATCCTTGAAAATATACCACTCCTCCTTTACACCATCCGCCGCCGCATTGCTCAATGCGCCGAAAGCGAGATTGTAAAACATCGTTTTCATTCCTCTCCCGTGTGCGGCATCAATATAACTTTTCACTGTAGAGAGATAGTTGGTACGACCAATGAGATCGGACCACTGGGACAGCGGATTATCTACGGTTCCTGCCAGCGGGCGGTGGTGGTCGTGCATCCAGTCATAAAATTGCACCCCGTTTATGTGGTAACGGTTTAAAAACTCAATATTTTTCCCAATCTGCGTCTTCGACAGATCACCATACGAAGAGAGAAAGCCGTAACGGGGAAACTTTGTCCAGTCGGAAGAAACATCCACAGCAATGGTGTTATAAATTCTTTCTTCTTTTCCATCATCTTCGTAAATATCAACCATGTACCCTTTGAAGTCTTCTGCTGGTGCAATCCATGACCAGCTTGTCCCCTGCAGCTCTTCCTCCTTTATTACTTTTCCAAGGTGCGAATAACGCACTTTTGGGTTACCGGAAGGTTTTTCTTTCAAAGTAAAACGGACAGTCTCCCCGGGTTTGTATACCGACTTATCGGTAGTGATGTCAACCGACAGATAGGTATCTCCATAAGTTATCGGATTATTTTTGGTATCATAATCATCTTTGCATGAAATCAATGTCAGCAAACAGAGTAAAAACAGAAAGGTGATTTTTTTGATCATAATTTGAATCGGAGATTTGCCGCACCGCTCATCCGGTGCGGCAAATCATCCTTGTTTGTTTATTGTTTTTGAATGGTGATGGTTTCTTTTAACTGATCGAGTTCGATTTTATAAGTGCCGGATTCCGAAATCCTCCACTTGTAGTCTACACCAGCACCAGGATAATTAAACAGTATCTGTTCTGTCTGCCCCGTAGGTGATTTATCCGCTTCGCTCGCCAAAAACCAGGCACCATTCCAATCGGATTGCTTGTCGCATGTAAACTTCAGCTCTCCGCCCTTAAGTGATCCACTCCATGTGAACTTGTAGGGATCGGCTGTGGCCGTCATGGGAGTGGCATTGCCAATATCCCACCCGTTGGGTGAAGCATCGCCTACGAGGTAAATCATTTCAAATGGCACAAATGGAACGATATCTATCTTCATGTCCCGTGTATCCAGTTTGATTTTATATAAGCCGCCAGTAATGTTCCATTTATAATCAGGATCACCCGCCCATTTGTCCACATCGAGGCCTATGCCTTCTGCTGTCTTATCAACAGTGGGACGGAAAAAGGGTGCGTCCCAGTTTCCAGCGGCAGTTCCTATTTTGAATTCACCCCCGGCTGAAAGGTCACCATTGTAATGGAAGATAAACGGATCCACAGGATTCACGGTCATCGGCTGAAAACTCCATCCGGTGGGATTGCCTACAAACCACAATTCGCTATATTCCGGTCCTTCACCTCTTACAATACTGATTGTCATCGTAATCAAATTCACTTTTACCGTATAGGTTCCTCCTTCAGTTATTTCGAACTGTTCGTCGTAGGGATCATCAAAACTTTCGCGCAGATAGAGTTTCGTATCGCTCTCTCCCTTGTTGTAAGAGGGAGCAAACTCTCCCGGCGTGGCGATAAATTTGAATTTTCCTGGCGAAAGCGATCCGGTCCAGGTAAACCCTTTGGGAACATTGCTGACGGGGCGCATTTCGGTGGCATCGTCGGCATTCCATCCGTTGGGTGTTGCATCACCCAGCATGTACAATGTTTTTGTAATCGGTTTGTGTGTTTTGACCGAGAGGCGTAGCAGGTTTGAAATCTCAGGCTCGACACCCTCTGCAGCGATCGTAGCAATAACACGGGCCTCCAGTACCACCTCCTTATTTACTTCAACACCAAAATCATTTAGCAATATCTCGTTCAGCGCTTCGTTCTTGTAGATTTTTTCGTATACACCCCTTCCCAAATCAATTGATACGCCCCCGGCAAAATTGTTACCCTGCAAATCCATCTGAAAGGTATAGCTGATTCCGGCATTGGTACCCTGGTTGGAACCGGTTGTCCATGACAATTTCAGGGCTTCAGAAGTTGGATTTGCAGCATCCAGGTCGATTTCAGCCGATGAAGCAGTTATTTCCAGCGGACCACTTCCCTTGTCCAGTTCCATGTAATTATCGTCGGCACACCCTACAAACAGTGTAACCCCCAACGACAGTAAAAATAGTAATCTGTATATCTTCATAACAGTTTCTCTTTTTGATATTAATATCCTTGATTTTGTGTGAGATTAGGATTGGCATCTCTCTCCTTTTGCGGGATAGGAAACAACAGGTGTTTCTGCGTCGCGTTGATTTTACCGATGGAGTGCAGGAAGTCTAATGCATACTGTCCGTTATCCCACCTGATGATATCGAACCAGCGATGTCCTTCGAAGGCCAGTTCAATGCGACGTTCATTTCTGATTTTCTCTCTCATCTGTTCGGTTGTGAGATTTTCCACATCTCCCCGATTCGTCAGGCCTGCTCTTTTACGCACCTGGTACAATGGCTCTTCTGCTTCTGTTGTTCTCCCCAGCTCATTCAGCGCTTCAGCTTTCATCAACAACACATCGGCAAAACGCAATACCACAATGTTTGCAGAGTTGGTATTATAATCGGGAGAAACGGACAGCGGCACGAGGAACTTACGAACATTGTAACCCGTGTTCGACATATTTGCCTTGTATGATTTGCCGTCGAAATCGGGACCTCCCTCATACAGGATGGTTTTGTCTTTACGCAAATCTCCATTCTCATATTGATCCACGAACTCCTGTGTCGGTTGGTTCCAGCCATAAGCACCGCCAACCCATCCTGTATTACGCGGCCCCATGTAAGTGCTTAGCCAGTTGGCCTGGTTTTCATCACTCCAGAAACCAGCCTTGGTCAGTCCGTAATATTGCACCTCAAATAGCGACTCTGCTGTGTTCTTATGCCGTTCTTCACCCCCGAAGCTATCGCTGTAATCGGGATTCAGGGTATAACCGAGGCTCTCTACCAATTCACTCATCTGTAGTGATTCTGCATACATTCCCAATGTCAGGTAAACCTTTGCCAGCATGCCGGCAGCCGCACCCTTTGAAGCACGCCCGATGTCGCTTCCCGAATATGTTTCCCTGACCGGCAACAATTCAATTGCATCCTTCAAGTCAGGAATTATCACCTCGTTGTAGATGGTCATCTTGTCGGTACGTTCGGGCAGCAGGTTGTCTCCAGGTTTCGGTGTAGAGACCGTCATCGGGACATCTCCGAAAAGCTGCACCAGAATGAAATAATAGTGGGCACGAAGAAACTTCGCTTCTCCGATAGAACGGTTTTTCAACGATTCGTCGATATCCATCTTCGGCACATTTTCCAATACCGTATTGCAGTATAGTATCCCGGGATTGGGACCTCGCCATATGTCCAGTGCAGCTGCATTGTCGGCTGTAGCTACAAAATTTGCCAAGGTAACAGTCTCTATCCCGTCGGTGCCTCCACCAGCACCCACTTCGCTGTTTCCTGCAATGATATCGAGCGTCCAGATTCTCATGTTGTATAATTTGGGACGCTGTAGCGGCTGATAAGCCCCATTTACCAGGGCAATAGCCGACGCTTCGTCTGTAAGTGCCTCGGCACTGGGGTCTTCATACGGAACTTTATCCAAAAAATCGGAGCAGGATCCAAAGAGTGTCAATACCGATAAAAGTCCAATTATATATGCTATTTTTCTCATATTGTCATCGATTAAAATTGAATATTTAGGCCTAAACTGATTGTACGTGTTACCGGATAGGTGCCGAGATCGACACCTCCTGCCCCTACTTCAGGATCAAAACCCGAATAACCGGTCAATGTAAAGAGGTTCTGGCAAGAGAGATAAAGTCGTGCCATACTTAGTTGTGCCTTCTGTGATACTGATTTCGGTAGCGTATATCCCCACGTGAGATTTTTCAAACGAAGGTATGATCCATCCTCAATAAACCGGTTGGAATGGCGTACATTCTGATTGGGGTCGCTGTAGACAGCACGCGGGATACTATTACTTGTTCCTTCTCCTGTCCAGCGGTCCAACACTTTTGTCGTCTGGTTCTGCGGGACTGACATACTTTCCTGCCATATTCTGTTGGCATTGTAAATGTCGTTTCCGGCCACACCCTGGAAAAAGACCTGCAGGTCGAAATTTCCGTAAGCAAAGCTGTTGTTCATGGAGAACGTCCATTCAGGGAATGGATTACCGATAAAGGTACGGTCATCGGCATTGATGACTCCGTTGTTGTCAAGATCACGAAACTTGATATCGCCAGGTGCTGTTCCGCCGGTTACCTGCGTAGCATACCGGTCCACCTCCTCCTGATTCTGGAAGATGCCGTTGGTTACATAACCATAGAACGCGTTAACAGGCCGTCCTTCGGCACTCACCTGCACCTTGGTCATATTGATATCCCCACCGGTAAACAGGGAAATACCATCATTCATTTTGATTACTTCATTCTTATTGTAAGAAACATTGAAATCGGTGTCCCACTCAAACTGGCCAGCGAGGTTTCTGGAGGAGACAGTCAGTTCAAGCCCTTTGTTCCTTATCTCTCCGGCATTTACACTGGGCACGTAAATATCCGAATAACCTGTAGTGATGGGTACAGACATGGGTACCAGCATGTCGCTCGTATTTTTCAGGTAAGCATCAAGCGTCAGATTAATCCGTTGATTCAATAAAGAGAGATCCACCCCGGCATTAAACTGCCTTACCGTCTCCCATTGTACATCCTGATTGGGCATCACCAGCGGATAAAGCGTAGAAACCGGTGTGCCGTTGAACACATACTGCCCCGTTTTCAACCGGGTAAAATAGGCGTAGTTGTCTATACCTCCCTGGTTTCCCGTTTCACCGTATCCCAAACGGACTTTCACATCGTCGACCCATTCGTTTGCGTGGAAGAAAGGTTCTTCCGACAAGCGCCAAGCTGCGGAGAACGAGGGAAAAGTACCCCACCTGTTTTCTTTGGAAAATCGGGAGGAGCCGTCGCGACGGATTGTTGCGGTGAAAAGATATTTGTTGTCGTAATTGTAATTGGCTCGCCCCATAAACGAAAGGATAGCCCAATCATTTTTGGTACCCCCGACAGTGGGGTCGGTAAGCCCGTTATTTAACTGGCTGTTATTATCACTCAGGAATCCCTGCACACTTGCGTTCATGCGGTTATACACGTTATTCTGGGCGCTGGAACCAATCATCACATTGACGTTGTGTTTATCTGCGAAGGTATCGAGGTAAGTAAGCGTATTGTCCCACAGATAGGTAAGACTTTTATTCGACTCTTCATACAGTGATGACTGCGGCTGTGGGATAGGCTTCCAGTCATATTTGGGACTAAAGCTGTTCTGATCCCAAAACTTGAAGTCGATGCCACCCAGTGACTTAAAAGTAAGTTTATCTGCCGGTTTTATCTCAGCGAAGATATTTCCAAGCACGTTGTATCCGTTGGTTCTGTTTCGGCTAAGTGTTGCTGTTCCAATAGGATTGCGTATATCCCCGTACTGATAAGCCGGTTCTCCGGGACCGGAGTAAGAACCATCTTCGCTGTAAACAGGCTGCGTAGGCAGCGAGGCCATCGTACCGCGAATATCATAAGAACCCTGTTTCTTGATATCGTGACTCAGGGTTATATTGTTCCCGAATTTTATCCATGAACGCACCTTCGATTCGCTATTGAACTGCACCGTGTATCGTCGGTATGATGTATTAGACACAACACCGTCCTGATCGAATACTCCTCCCGACACATAATAATTTCCCTTATCGCTACCTCCGGAATAGGAAACCGTATAGTTTCTCATCCACGCCGAACGGAAGAGTTCATCAAGCCAGTCGGTACCTTCACCCCAGACCGTT
This sequence comes from Porphyromonadaceae bacterium, assembly GCA_021372865.1. Classification (GTDB taxonomy): domain Bacteria; phylum Bacteroidota; class Bacteroidia; order Bacteroidales; family Dysgonomonadaceae; genus Proteiniphilum. The sequence continues at coordinate 87,730 of JAJFTO010000004.1, read as the reverse complement.
GGATCAGCAAAGTCGGGGCGCTGTGTCAGCGGGGAGGAGGCGAACTGATTATAATTGGCAATCATCTCGTTATGTAACGAGGCAAACTGTGTGGCATTCAACATCTGTGGCATGCCGGTAGCAGTTTGTATTCCCCAGTTTGCACTGAATGAGATAGATCCGTCACCCGATTTGCCCTTCTTCGTGGTAACCAATATGACGCCGTTTGCCCCCCTCGACCCATAAATGGCAGTGGCAGAGGCATCTTTGAGCACATCCACGGTTTCCACATCTTCCATATTCAGTGAATTGATTCCCAGGTCGGTGGGTACTCCGTCTATAACCAGAAGCGGTTCACTGTTGTTGATGGTACTGACTCCCCTGATGCGGAAGGAGACATTGTCGCCCGGTTTACCGGAGGAGATGACCTGCACACCTGCAGCCCGTCCCTGAAGCGCTTCCCCGATACTGGCTACCGGCTTGTCCTTCATCGTCTCCCCCGAAACCGATGATACAGCGCCTGTGAGATCTCTTTTTTTCATCACACCATATCCGATTACAACCAACTCGTCCAACAGTTGGTTGTCCTCCTTCAGCACGATTGCGAGTTGTGTTTTCCCTGCAACCGCGATCTCCTGCGGGTGATATCCTATATAAGATATGGTAATTACTGATGATTCGGACACCGCCAAAGAGAAATTACCATCGATATCACTTACGGTACCGGTCGTAGTCCCTTTTACAAAAACGGAAGCACCGATCACAGAAACACCATTCTCATCAGTGATATTCCCGGAAATAGTTTTTTGATTCTGAGCCGACAGATTCGCTGTAAAGACTACACACAATACAAATAAAACCAATCTGTACGCAAATGGCTCTTTGAAAAATTTCTGTTTTTCCCTCATGTTAATAAATTTATAAAATAAAAAAATCCGAAAGTATTCCCCCTACGTTTATCTTAGCAAATGTAAAAGATGAAATAATGGGGAAAAAATCAGAATAGTTAACATATAGATGCTAAAAAAGGCAATTGATTATCAATCAGCTTAATGTCTGTTCAAACATCGACAAAAAAAGTAGATGGAATATATTTAAATCTTTTGTATAACCCCAATTTTCATCACATAACTTTCGAACTTATCACGAGGGACGGCAGCTTTATTTCGTACTCTTGTCCTGTAATTGTAGATCGTATTTGCGGAATAACGTAAAAAATTGGCTATGCGTGAACTGTCGGTTATCCCCAACCTGATCAGTGCAAATATACGCAATTCGGTATTCAGTAACTCATCTGGTTTTAAATTGAATCGCTCTTCTTCGACCAGAAGAGAATTAAATTCCTCTACAAAATTCGGATACAGATTAAGAAAAATGTTATCGAACAAACTGTAAAGTTCCTTTAACTCCTGATCAATCATCTCATGCGATTTCAACATCCTGAAAAGCTCTTCTAGCTTTCGTTCTACCGCTTTTTTATTGAGTGTGTTCCGGTATTTCTCGAGTTTATCGATATAGGTTGAACAGAGATCCAGGAAATGACCAATATAGGTCTCTTTAATCTCGTTCGACTCAGAGAGTTCATTATTTACATCTGATAACTTTTTATTCGTATCATTCAACTGATCAACGGTGTGTTGCAGATCTTCATTCAGTTCGTTCAGTTTCAGATTGGTTTGATAAAGCTCCTTCCGGATCCTTGCAATCTTCTTCATTTGTCGATAGACATATATGACGGCAATAATGAGGAACAGCGACAACAGGCTTACCAGGATGAGGAAGAGCTGAAGCTCCGATTTCTGATTGCGGACCCTTTCCTGATAGGCCGAGTCAATGATGGGAAGTATTTGTGAAATTTCATACGTCCTCAACCGTGCATTACAAAACATGGCATCTTCCATAGACGATTTGATGCAATCGTAGGCTTCTTCTATGTTGCCGATTTCAAATAACGTAACTGCCAATGCCTGCATTGAAGCATTCTCCATAATAGCATTCCTTATGTCACAAATTGCCGATATAGCATAATAGGTTATTTGCTTATTAACATTTCCCTCTTTCCGGTATATGTTTGCCAGGGCATAGGTCAGAACAGCCTTCTCATGATCTTCCTCTTTCGACTGATTAACAAGAGACTCTAAAATTTGCTTTGATTCGGCCAATCGATTCTCATCGAACAGTTTTTCTGCAAAAACAATCTGATAATGGTTGGACCCTTTATTCAGGACATTCAGCAATGAATCGCGGTAGAGGCTGCTCTTTTCAGTATAGACAGAAGTATTGGGATTATTGAAGGAATAGTTCCTGTAAAGCTGTTTATAGCTGTCATAATAATATATTAACAGATTGTCAGTGAGCTCGCTCCGGTCAATTTGATTTAAAATATCCAGCGATTCAATATACAATCCTGATATGATATACAAAGAGGTGAGGCTAAGTTTCGATTCATTCATCCTGTAACGATCATCCAAACTTCCGGCAAGCGCTATATTCTGTTTTGCATAATATATGGCCGAATCGGAGATGTATGTTTTGTATTCGTTATACAACTGCAGGTTTATCTCATATTGCTGTAGATTGCTTATGTTGGGTGTGGCGAGCATCATTTTTATTGCTGATATCCGGTCTTCTTTTTTCGACATAAATGTTTGCTTACTCTCCATCATCCCGTACAATCTCCTGAGCACCTGATCCTGCTGCGTATCAGTGGCCAAAATATTTCCGCCGTAAACAGCAGAAACAACTATCAAGATCAGGAAAGAGATTGCTTTGTGAATATTCATAAACACTTTTAATGTCGCAAGTTATACAATATTTTTTGGAAGATGATTTAATCCTTTATATTATACAAAAAATACTTATAACCAGAAACCTATAACTCATTTTTTCTCCAAAAGCACCACATTCTCCACATGATGGGTGTGCGGAAACATGTCCACGGGTTGTACGCGGGTAACGCGGTATTTGCTATCCAGCAGGTTCAGGTCACGTGCCTGGGTGGCAGGGTTGCAACTCACATAGACAATTCTTTGCGGTTCGGCAAGCAATATGGCGTTGACCACATCTTCGTGCATCCCTGCACGTGGCGGGTCGGTGATGATTACATCGGGATGACCATGCGCTGCGATAAACTCCTCAGTAAGTACATCTTTCATGTCACCTGCATAAAAACGGATATTTTCGATGTGGTTGATCGCTGAATTGATTTTCGCATCGGCAATTGCTTCCTCCACATACTCAATGCCAATCACTTCCTTCGCGTGACGTGCCACGAAGTTGGCAATGGTACCGGTACCAGTATAGAGATCATACACCAACTCGTCGCCCTTGAGTTGAGCAAAGCTGCGTGCCACCTCGTAAAGGTGATACGCCTGTTCGCTGTTGGTCTGGTAGAACGACTTGGGGCCTATACGAAACTTCAGGCCTTCCATCTCTTCAAATATATGATCACGTCCACTCCAGGTTATCACCTCCTGATCGGTGATTGTGTCATTTGCTTTTTGGTTTACGATGTAGAGCAGCGAATCAATTTGTGGAAACCGTCCACTTATAAAATTCATCAGCTTCTCTCTTTTTTCTGCATCCTCTTCATAAAAGACAACCACCACCATCCATTCGCCAATAGAACTGTTGCGGATCATCAGCGTGCGCATCAGTCCCTGCTGATTGCGAAGATCGAAAAAAGAATATCCCTGCTCAAGGCAGAAGTTGCGGATGCTGTTTCTTATTTGATTGGCCAGGTCGTCCATTAGCCAGCACTTGTCGATATCCAGCACCTTGTCGAACATTCCCGGGATATGGAAACCGAGCGCGTTCATCCGGGTAAACTCTCTGTCGGAGTTAATCTCTTCCTCCGTGAGCCAGCGCTTGTTGGAGAAGGTAAACTCCAGCTTGTTCCGGTAAAATATATCTTTGGGTGCCCCCAGGATGGGAGTTATTTCAGGCAGATCGATCTTGCCGATACGCTCCAGATTATCCTGCACCTGTTTCTGTTTGTACTTCAGTTGTTCACTGTAAGGCAGCTGCTGCCATTTGCATCCCCCGCACACCCCGAAATGGCTGCAAAAAGGCGTTATTCTGGTTTCGGAATATTTCTCAAAGCGCACCACTCTCCCCTCTGCATAACTGTTCTTTTTGCGAGTAAGCTGCAGGTCCACCACATCACCTGGCACAGCATAGGGTACAAATACCGCCATACCATCCACCTTTGCAATTGCTTTGCCTTCAGCAGCCACGTCGGTGATAGGTACCGACTCCAGCAGGGGAAGCTCTTTTCTTTTTCTTGCCATCAATCTGTTATTTGAAATACAAAGTTACGCAAAACGCTCCACCTTTCGATGGAGCGTGCAAGTTATTTTATTTGATACAGAACTACTTTGACTGAATAATGACAGAAGCTTTTTGCAATCCTCCGGCAGATGCCTCCAGGGTGATGTTGCCCGGCTCCTCTGTGGACTCTACGATGGCGACCAGCTTCCCGTTAAAAAGATGCATTTGTGGCAGGTGAAACAAGTCGAGACTGGCGGGATCGCCATTGACACCTGCACGATATGTACCAGCTCCCTTTACTTTAAAAGTAACCAGGTCGCCCACAGTTAGACAGGGGTTGCCGTTTTTGTCAACCACCGATACTGTGATAAACGAAAGGTCCTTTCCGTCGGCATTGATCACTTTCCTGTCGGCTTCCAGCAACAGGCGATGGGGTTTGCCAGCGGTACGGATCTCCTTCTCAGCAGCCACATTACCTTTCTCATCATAGGCCACCACTTTCACTGTACCCGGTTCATATTTCGTATCCATCCACATCAAACGGTATCGCTTCTGCCGTTCCAGCGACTGCTGCGCTTCTTTGGTGTAGCTCCCTTCAAGAGGAACCGAAAGATCTTTGGTTCGTTTGCCTTGGCTTTTGCCATTTATAAACAATTCTGCAGAGGGGTAACTGGTGTAGACAAAAATGGGAGTTACCTCACCTTCACGTCCTTTCCAGTTCCAGTGAGGTAGGATGTGAAGTGTCTCCCGCTCCTTGTTCCATTGGCTGCGATAGAGGTAAAAACGATCTTTGGGTATACCTGCCAGATCCACTGCACCAAAAAGTGAGCTGTGGCTGGGCCAGTTGCTGTAGTAGGGTGTGGGCTCACCCAGATAGTCGAAGCCCGTCCATATAAATTCACCCATTGTGTAGGGCAAATCGTCGTGCTGGATAAAATCATCTTCCGGTAAATTCGACCAGCTGGCATGCTCCAGGTCATAGGAGGAAGCCTGGTGGTCCTCGTACTTGGCCATCGCTTTTCTCTGTACCGGAAACTTATATACCCCGCGTGAACTCAAAGCAGACGTGGTTTCACTGCCCAGAATAATTTGCTGAGGCAATTTTTCATACGCCTCCTGATAGCGGAAAGAACGGTAATTGAAACCGGGTACATCCATGATGGCAGCCATGTAATTGGAGAAGACCTGATCCACCCTATCCATGCCGTTTGTCACAGGACGGGTGGGATCTTCCCGGTGACAGATATCCTGGAGATAACGGGCTACCTTCGCACCCTGCGGGTTGCTCTGTTCTTCCACCTCGTTGCCTATACACCACATCACCACGCTGGGATTGTTGCGGTAATGATGTATCACGTTTGTGACATCCTTCTCCGCCCATTCCTTGAAATACCGGTTGTACCCGTTCTTCACCTTGGGAATTGCCCACTCGTCGAAGGTCTCCACCATCAGCATCATCCCCATCTCATCGGCAATGCGCACATACTCCGGTGCCGGCATGTTGTGTGAAGTGCGGATGGCATTCACACCCATGTCCTGCAGGATGCGGATCTGGCGACGGATGGCAGCCTCGTTCACGGCGGTCCCCAGCGGTCCCAGGTCGTGGTGCATGCAGGCACCCTGAAACTTAATCTTTCGTCCATTCAGGTAAAAACCTTCGTTCGCCACCACTTTAATTGTCCGGATACCAAAAGGGGTGGTGTACTCATCCACAGACCGGGCCGACTCGGTTGTAGTAGTTTTGTTCGCTTCTTTACTGATGGTTCTCTTAATTCTGCTGAGTACCGAGTTCACTTTGTAAAGATTGGGTTGTCTGACATCCCACAACAGCGGTTTTTCAACAATGAGTGTCTGCTCTATCCCGTCCTTGTCATATTTCGTGAACTCACCTTCCGACACAGCCACCACCTTTCCTGAGGGATCGAGGATCGAGGTCTTCAGTTTAAAAAAAACATCATCGGAAGGTATTTCGTCCTGCTGTAGTTTGGTCTGTACCTTCACCCGGGCAAATTTATCATTTACCTCCGGAGTTGTGACATGGGTCCCCCATACGGGAATATGGGTCTGATGGGTTGTGATCAGATGTACATTGCGATATAACCCTGCACCGGGGTACCAGCGCGACTGCTCATTGAAATTTTCCAGACGTACCGCCAGCGTATTGTCCAGTCCGTTGGCGTTGAGCAGCTCCGTAATATCAAAATAAAACGTATTGTAACCATTGGGCCAGTAGCCGGCTTCCTTCCCGTTGATATATACGCGGGCATTGCTCATGGCTCCGTCGAATTGTATGGTTACACGTTTATCATCCGTAAAATCAGGTATTGAGAAATTGTTCCGATACCATCCCACCCCGGTAAATGGGAGACCGCCGGTACGGCCATAGTGCTCAATGGCAGTAGTCTGCCCGTCCTGCACGATGGCCATCCGGTGAATGTCGTTCTGCTTGTCGAAAGGGCCGTAGATGGCCCAGTCGTGCGGTACCCGCACCGATTGCCAGTTGCTGTCGTCGAAACCGACTTCAGACCCGTGCGGATCATCGTTCCTCGTGAACTTCCACCCTTCCTCCAGTGTCACCTGTGTCCTACCCTGTCCCCATGAAAGAGAAAGGCTGGTAATGAGGGTTATGCATATCAATATCGATTTTTTCATCTTGCACAATTGGGTTGTGTCACCACCTTGAAGAAGTCGTTTCCCTTGTCATCCACCAGAATAAAAGCCGGAAAATTCTCCACTTCGATCTTCCAGATAGCTTCCATACCCAGTTCGGGATACTCCAGACACTCCAGACGTTTGATGCTCTCCTGTGCAAGGATCGCAGCCGGCCCGCCGATGCTACCCAGGTAGAAGCCGCCGTGCTTCTTGCAGGCATCGGTTACCTGCTGACTGCGGTTCCCTTTGGCCAGCATGATCATGCTTCCGCCATGCGACTGGAACAGATCCACGTAGGAGTCCATGCGTCCCGCAGTGGTGGGCCCCATTGATCCGGAGGCATACCCTGCCGGTGTCTTTGCCGGCCCGGCATAATAGATGGGATGATCCTTGATATACTGCGGCAGTCCTTCACCCCGATCAATCCGTTCTTTCAATTTCGCGTGGGCGATATCACGTCCCACGATGATGGTACCGTTCAGCGAAAGACGGGTAGATACCGGATACTTGGAGAGTTCTGCCAGTATTTCGTTCATGGGTCTGTTCAGGTCGATTTTTACGCCACCTCCTTCACCTGCCTGACGATATTCCTCCGGAATAAGCCGTGCCGGGTTGTCTTCCATTTTTTCGATCCATATCCCGTCGCGGTTGATCTTCGCTTTGATGTTGCGGTCTGCCGAGCAGGATACGCCCATCCCCACCGGGCAGGAAGCACCATGTCGAGGTAGACGGATCACCCGTACGTCGTGTGCAAAATATTTCCCACCAAACTGCGCACCCAGGCCCAGCTCTTCGGAAGCTTTCTTTAGTCGTTCTTCCAGCTCAATGTCGCGGAATGCCTGACCCAGTTCATTTCCTTCGGTAGGCAGGTTGTCATAATATTTGGCGGAAGCCAGCTTCACCGTCTTCAGGTTGACCTCAGCCGAAGTTCCCCCGATTACAAATGCCAGGTGGTAGGGTGGACAGGCAGCAGTCCCGAGCGATTTCATTTTCTCAATCAGGAAGTTCTCCAGCTTACCCGGTGTCAGTAACGCTTTGGTCTCCTGATAAAGATAGGTCTTGTTGGCAGAACCGCCCCCCTTGGCAATACAGAGGAAGTTGTACTCACTGCCCTGTACCGCATAAAGGTCGATCTGTGCCGGCAGGTTGGTACCGGTATTTACCTCGTCATACATGTTGAGGGGAGCATTTTGAGAGTATCGCAGGTTCTCGTTGACATACGTGTTATAGACTCCTTCCGAAAGCGCCTCCTCATCGTTTCCTTCGGTCCACACCTGCTGTCCTTTTTTGCCCATGATGATGGCCGTACCTGTATCCTGGCAGAAAGGAAGAATCCCTTTGGCCGAAATCTCGGCGTTGCGCAGAAAGGTAAGTGCCACGAATTTGTCGTTTTCGCTTGCTTCGGGGTCGCTGAGGATTTTGGCTACCTGCTCCTGGTGTTCGGGGCGAAGCAGGAATTCCACATCACGAAAGGCGGTTTGAGCCATTAATGTCAATCCTTCTTTGGATACTTTGAGGATCTCTTTTCCTTCAAATTCTGATACAGAAACATGCTCTCTGGTGAGCAGATAATAGTCAGTCCGGTCCTTCGACATGGGAAAAGGTGACTGATACCTGAATGGTTTATTTGCCATAAGAAAATTGGTTATAATCGTTTGGATGATGATCCGGTTTGTTAATTTAGTGACAAATATACAAATAAAAAACGGCATCGAAAAACGGTGCCGTTCATATTCACGCCGTAAGAAGTAGCGGCTGGTTATCCCCATGATTGTCAATGATCCATGGAACCTGTCATCTCTTCCGGTTTCACCCATTCATCAAACTCCTCCGGCGTCACGTATCCCAACCGCACCGCTTCTTCCCTGAGGGTGGTACCGTTTTTGTGGGCCGCATGTGCGATCTCAGCTGCCTTGTAATAACCGATCTTTGTATTGAGTGCTGTCACCAGCATCAGCGAGTTATCCAGCAGTTCTTTGATACGGGGTCTGTTGGGTTCGATACCGGAAACACAATGTATATCGAACGACCGTGCCGCATCACCCAAGAGCTGTGCGCTTTGCAGAAAATTGGCTGCCATCATTGGCTTAAATACATTCAACTCGAAATGGCCCTGCATACCCCCTACAGCGATCGACACGTCGTTCCCCATCACCTGGGCACATACCATGGTGAGTGCCTCCGCCTGGGTGGGATTTACTTTTCCGGGCATAATGGACGATCCCGGTTCGTTGGCTGGAATGATGATCTCTCCAATACCACTTCTGGGGCCTGATGCCAGCAGGCGGATATCATTAGCAATCTTATTGAGTGACACGGCCACCTGTTTCAGTGCGCCATGCGTCTCCACGAGGGCATCGTGGGCAGCCAGTGCTTCAAATTTGTTTCCGGCGGTGACGAAAGGAAGGCCGGTAAATTCGGAAATATATTTTGCCACCATCACATCATAATCCCTGGGAGCATTCAGTCCCGTGCCTACAGCAGTACCACCGAGGGCCAGCTCCGAGAGATGAGGCAATGTATTTTCAATCGCTTTTATACCATGATCAAGCTGAGCCACGTAGCCGCTGAATTCCTGTCCCAATGTAAGCGGCGTCGCATCCATCAGATGGGTGCGGCCAATCTTTACCACATGGACCATTTCTTCTGATTTGGCGGCCAGCGAACGCTGCAACTGTCTTAATCCCGGCAAGGTAACTTCGACCACTTTTTTATAACAGGCAATATACATGGCGGTGGGAAAAGTATCATTGGAAGACTGTGACCTGTTCGCATCATCATTGGGATGCAGGGTCCTCTCTCCTTCTCCGATCACCTTTCCGGCAAGCTGATGAGCCCGGTTGGCAATCACTTCGTTCAGGTTCATGTTGCTCTGTGTTCCCGAACCGGTCTGCCAGATCACCAGCGGAAACTGATCATCATGTTTCCCTTCCAGAATCTCGTCGCACACCCGTGCGATCATATCTCTTTTTTCACGGGAGAGGACTCCCAGCTTATGATTCGCATAAGCTGCACCTTTTTTCAGGTATGCAAAGCCATGGATGATCTCTATCGGCATGGAGGCAGGGGGTCCGATTTTAAAATTGTTGCGCGACCGTTCTGTCTGCGCACCCCACAACTTGTCGGCGGGTACTTTCACCTCTCCCAAAGTATCTTTTTCAATTCTGTATTTCATATGATTAAAATTATTTATTTTCAAAGGTATCACATGGAACTCGCTTTAATCATGTTCTAATGTGATAATGATTATTACGCTCGTTTCATATCAAATTGTTTTTATACTTGCGACACCATATACTTTTCAAATATACAAAAAACAGCACGAAACGATGTATTATTTATAATTAATTTAAATAATACAGAGAAAAATCATATCTTTGCAGGCGAATCAGAGAGTTTAATCATGCGACTGTCAGAACTACAAACAGGACAAAAAGCATACATCATAAAGGTCAATGGTAGCGGCGCTTTCAGAAAGCGCATCCTGGAAATGGGATTTGTTCGTGGTGAGGAGGTGAAGTCGGTGCTGAACGCACCGCTAAAAGATCCCATCAAATATGAAATCATGGAGTATGAGGTATCATTGCGTCGAAGTGAAGCGGTGATGGTTGAGATTGCCATGCTTGAGGAGGAGACAAGGAAAAACGGCTTATATACCGATGACCTATTGGCGGCTGATGACACCCCTTTGTCAGCTAATACCGACAAAGGGAACGGAGGAGTGCGGCGGAGACAGAATCTTGGAGATCAGCACCACATATCCGAAAAAAATATCAAAGTAGCCTTGCTGGGAAACCCCAACTCAGGGAAAACATCCATTTTCAACCTGGCATCGGGAGGACACGAGCGGGTGGGAAACTACAGCGGTGTGACTGTAAATGCCAAGGAAGGCACGCTGAAACACAATGGATACACCTTCACGCTGGTCGACCTGCCCGGCACCTATTCGCTTTCCGCCTATACTCCCGAGGAGTTGTACGCCCGAAAGTATATGCTGGAGGAAAAACCCGACGTGATTGTGAATGTGGTATCGGCATCAACGCTGGAACGGAACCTTTACCTCACAACCGAATTGCTGGATCTGCAGGTTCCGATGGTGATTGCCCTGAACATGTATGACGAACTGCAGGAGAGTGGACGCAAGTTTGATCATAAGAAATTCTCCGCACTCATCAACACGCCCATCGTACCTACGGTGGGTAAAAGAGGCGAAGGCATACCCCAGCTTCTCGAAGAAGTAATCCAGGTTTACAGTACCAATGAACGGACACCGGTGCAAATTCCTTATGGCAGAGTACTGGAAAAGTCCATCTCGATTATCGAACGGGAGCTGGCGCAGAGTGAGGTTAAAAATTGGAAGATGCCCCTGCGATATGTATGCGTGAAATTGCTGGAAGGCGATAAGGAGGTAGAAGATCGCATACGCGTGCTCGCCGGCCATGAACAGATTTTCGCGCGCAGAGACAAGGAACGCACTTACATAGAGAAACTATTGCGTGAAGATCCCGAGTCGGCATTCACCAACGCCCGTTACGGATTCATTGCCGGCGGGCTGAAAGAGACACTCACCGAGAAAATTCATTTTGCCGAAAAAACAAAACTACTCGACTCCATCGTCACAAACAAATATCTTGGATTTCCGCTCTTCTTTCTCTTTCTCTGGATTATGTTTGAAGCCACCTTTCGTCTGGGTAACTATCCGATGGAATGGATCGATTGGCTGGTGGCTGCACTCGGTAATCTGATCCGTGAGAATATGGCAGAGGGTCCCCTGAAAGCACTCATCGTGGATGGTATCGTCGGTGGTGTGGGTGGCGTAATTGTGTTCCTTCCCAACATCGTGATCCTCTACCTGTTTATTGCCTTTATGGAGGACTCCGGTTATATGGCCCGTGCCGCCTTCATCATGGATAAGCTGATGCATAAGATCGGGCTTCATGGGAAATCATTCATTCCGCTCATCATGGGTTTTGGTTGCAATGTACCTGCCGTGATGGCAACCCGCACCATTGAAAGCCGCAGCAGTCGCATGATCACCATGCTCATTGTCCCGTTCATGTCCTGTAGCGCCCGTCTCCCGGTTTACATCCTCTTTGTCGGCGCTTTTTTTCCTGCCCGGGCGAGTCTCGTCCTGCTGGGATTGTATGCTTTCGGCATCCTGATTGCCGCCCTCACAGCGCGACTATTCCGCAGGACACTTTTTCGGGAGGAGGGAACTCCTTTCGTAATGGAACTGCCTCCCTACAGGATGCCTACGCTGAAAGCAATCGTCACACATATGTGGGAGCGGTCGCAGCAGTATCTTCAAAAGATGGGTGGACCCATCCTGGTTGCCTCCATCGTGATCTGGTTCCTGGGTTATTTCCCGCAAGACAGGAAGAAAGATGCTGCATTTGAGATAGAGTCAGCACATGTTGAATCGAAGTTCTCCCAAAATACAATCAGCAAAAGCGAACGGGATATCCAGCTGGCCGATATCGCCCATGCAAGAAATACTGCGCATCAGGAAAACTCCTATATCGGTAAAATCGGCAAGTTCATGGTACCCGTGATGCGTCCGCTGGGCTTCGACTGGAAAATATCGGTGAGCCTACTCTCAGGGATGGCAGCGAAAGAGATTGTAATCAGCACCATGGGTGTACTTTATACGGGTAACAGTGAAGACCAGCAGTCGTTGCAGACCAGACTGCAAGCCGAAGTTTATCCCGACGGATCTCCCGTCTTCACCCCGCTCGTGATCATCGGCTTCCTGCTCTTCGTCCTGATCTACTTCCCTTGCATCGCTACCATTGCAGCCATCAAAGAGGAGTCGCATTCCTGGAAATGGGCCTTGTTCAGCGTCTTCTACTCCACCGGGCTGGCATGGCTCATTGCCTTTGTGGTACATCAGGTTGGAAACCTGCTTGTTTAGGATTCACTACCTGTCAAACTTATACAGATATTTTTTGTTATAAGATTATGGATATACAACTTTTCATCGTCATCCTCATCGGTATTGTCACAGGAATCGTTCTCCTGCGGTGGGTCCGGCATTTTTTCTCCCGCAGTAACAATTCCCATTGCGGTGGTTGCAATATGTGCGATCTACCCAAACTAAAAAAAGAAGAAGTTGTCTCAAAATAAAAATTAAATTTCCTCTCTCATATCAGCAAGCGTGACAATATCTCCAGGTTGTCTGCCGAATCAGGTTTCTTCCCTTCGGCTGTATGCAACTCCGCAATCCGATCGGCATATTTCTCATACACCTTGTGCTTCACAATCTTCATGGTGGAGTTGACCATCCCGTTCTTCTCGCTAAAGGGATCCTCAATAATTGCAAAGGCTGTCGGGATCCAGCGGTAAGGAAAGAGTCCGTCATGTTTTCCACCTTTCATATAGGCAGATATTTCTCCAGCAATAATCTGTGTAGCCTCGGATGGGTCTGTGGTGCGCCTCTTCAGCGCATCCCGGTTCACCGTAAGCAGTGCCGTGGTGTAGGGACTCTGGTTGTTGTGCAGGACACACTGGTCGATGTACTCCGACTTGGCAGTGATAGACTCCTCAATTCCTTCGGGTGAAAATTTCTCGCCGTCGTTGCTGATCAGCAGCGACTTGGTACGTCCCAACACGTAAAGATAACCGTCCGAATCAAGGTAGCCCATATCGCCGGTACGGAGCCACCCGTCGACGATGGTCTCAGCAGTCGCTTCCGGGTTCTTCCAGTAACCCTTCATCACATTGCCTCCCCTGATCAGGATCTCTCCCTTCTCACCCACCGGTAACGGGTTCATCGCTTCGTCGCCTATGCGAATATCCATGCGCGGCATGGTCTTTCCCGAGGAGCCCAGCTTGTGTGCGGCCGCACAGTTGGCCGAGATGATGGGAGAGGCCTCCGAAAGGCCGTAACCCTGATACATCGGGATACCGATGGCATAGAAGAAACGCTGCAACTCAATGTCGAGCAGCGCACCACCGCCGATGAAGTACTGCAGGTTACTGGCAAAGTTCCGCCGTATTTTCGAGAAGACCAGCTTGTCGTAGAAGGTCACCAGTGGTTTGAGAAGTGCCCTTTTCCCTTTTCCCCGGTTATGGCCTTCGCCGTTGTAGGCATAGGCCACCTTCAGTCCCTGACGGAAAAGGCGCCAGGCTGTCTTACCCTGCTTCTCGATTCCTGACTCGATATTTTTTCTGAAGTTTGCAGCAAGCGCCGGCACGCTCATCAACAGATGCGGGTTGATAGCCTTGATACTCTTCGGCACGTTGCGCAATATCTCCATGGCGCTCTTACCGGCTGCCACCGAGGCAATGGCAGCACCGCATTTCATGAAGGAGTAGATGCCGGCTGTGTGTCCGAAGGAGTGGTCCCACGGTAGGATCAACAGGGTACGGAAGTATGAGGGGATGCCGTTGAGGTGGTCCACCGCCTGCTCTGCATTGCATACGTAGTTGTCGTGTGAAAGCATGATCCCCTTGGGGTTGGCCGTCGTACCGGAGGTGTAGGAGATATTGGCCAGGCTGTCGGGCTCCACAGCCGCCATCCGCTCCTCCACCTGTTTCCTGTCTGTCGCCAACAGTGCGTCACCCAATGCCAGTACTGCATCGAAATAAATCTCATCCTTACCCGCCAGCTCCACCGGATCAAGCAGGATATACCGTTTCACTGTGAAGAGCTTCTCCTTCATAGGACGCAGTTTCGCGATCTGCTGATCGGAAGCCAGCACCATCACTGAATCGGAGTGATTGATACGGAAGGTGATATCCTGCTCTGTCTCCAGTTTCACCGACAGCGGCACACAGACCGCTCCTGCATGAAGCACGCCCAGTTCACCCAGTACCCAGTTGTTTTTTCCTTCCGAGATAAGCGATACCCGCTCCCCTACCTTGAGACCCAGCGCCATCAGTCCTGCTCCAAAACGGATGGCAAGCTCCTGTACTTCGCCATAAGTGAGCGCAGTATATTCCGCCCCCAGACGTGACTCATAGAGATAGGGCAATTCTCCATATTTTGCCACAGACTCCTTAAGGAGTGTGATGATTGTTTTTCCCATAGGATATGAATTGATGATTAAATAGGTTTAGAATCTTACATCCTGAAGTCCGGCATCTTTGTCAAACATTTTTTTTGCAAAGGGACAGAGCGGAATAATCTTCAGTTCCTGCTTCCGTGCAAATTCAACACCTGCCATCACCAGCTGTTTGCCGTACCCTTTTCCTCCATGGGCCTCATCGACTTCGGTATGATCGATAATTATTTTGGCATCATCGATCCACACATAAGTCATCTCTCCGGCACGAAGATCATCTTCGTAAATGATAAAACGGCCTTTCTTGCCATTGTCTTTCTGTTCAATCCTCGTCATTTGTCTTCTTTTTTTATGCTCAATGCTCCAGAGGGACATTTGGCTACCTGGTCAATCATTTCCTGACTTGTGGCATTCTCCATTTGAATCCATGGCCGTTCGTTGGGTTTATACA
Organism: Porphyromonadaceae bacterium; assembly: GCA_021372865.1. Taxonomy (GTDB): domain Bacteria; phylum Bacteroidota; class Bacteroidia; order Bacteroidales; family Dysgonomonadaceae; genus Proteiniphilum. The sequence continues at coordinate 72,376 of JAJFTO010000004.1, read as the reverse complement.
CTTTGGGCAGTGTCTTTACACAAATTCCCGAATGAATGCAGACATCCGGCTTCCATACAGCAGATTGCTATATCTCATTTTCCAGATATTCTTTTAATCCTTGTAGAATATCAGTCCATCCTGCATGATAGCTTGCTTCTGTAAAATACCTGCTACCTTCGTCGAGAAAGGCCTCAACCCCTTCGTGCGAAAGCACTACGGTGGTGGACCCTTCATGGGGAAAAAGCTCCCAGGTAAGCATGGAGATTCCCTTGCTGTGCCCGGGATGCTCCCAGGTATGCTGCAACTTTTCAGTCGGAATCACTTTCATGATTTTAAACAGGTGACGAAAATTGTGTTCTCCGTCTTCGTCGGTAAAAGAAACGATAAAATCGAATATTTCTCCTTTTTTGGGTTCGAAATTTGGGATATTGAAATACCAGTTTTTCATTTCTTCGGGTTGGGTAAGTGCCTCCCACACTCTCTCAACGGACTGGTCAATAATAATTTCTTTGCGGATCATAATATATAGTTTATACTGCAATTACATATTTAGTTAAACAAATATTTCTGTCAGAATGTTTGCGATACCTCTTCAAAGTGAATCACTTCACTATTGTGTGTGCAGGATAATATTTTCTTTTGAGTTGTTTCGCCACATTCACCAGCAAAATGAGTACCGGGACCTCCACCAGAGGGCCTACCACACCTGCAAATGCCTGTCCGCTGTATAAGCCGAAAACACCAATGGCCACGGCAATGGCCAGTTCAAAATTATTCCCCGATGCAGTAAACGAGATGGAAGCATTCTTGTCATAGGGCATATTCATTGCCTTACCAACAAAAAAGCTGATGAAAAACATCAGGGTGAAGTAGATGATCAACGGGATGGCAATACGTACCACATCCATTGGAATCTGTACAATCAGGTCGCCCTTCAGGCTGAACATCAGCACAATGGTGAGCAACAAGGCAATCAGCGTGAGAGGTGAAATGACGGGGATAAACTTCTGCTCGTACCATACCACTCCCTTAGCTTTTACCAGAATCAACCGGCTCAATATTCCCATCAGGAAGGGAATACCCAGGTAAATGGCCACGGTCTCGGCAATGGTACCGATGGAGATATCCACGATGGCCCCTTCAAAACCGAACAGTGGAGGCAGCTTCGTAATAAACAGCCACGCATAAAAGCTGTAAAAGAATACCTGAAAGATGCTGTTCAGTGCGACCAGGCCGGCTCCATACTCGCTATTTCCACCCGCCAGGTCGTTCCATACCAACACCATGGCGATGCAACGCGCCAATCCGATAAGGATCACACCCATCATATATTCGGGATAATCCTTCAGGAAGAGAATCGCCAGCAGGAACATCAGGATGGGTCCGATGATCCAGTTCAGCACCAGTGAGAGGGTAAGTATCTTCCCATTAGCGAACACTTTGGGCATCAGCCTATAATTAACCTTTGCCAAGGGAGGGTACATCATCAGGATTAAACCGACAGCCAGCGGGATATTGACGGTTCCCCGCGACAGGGAATCGACCCGTTCACCGAAAGAGGGGATGTAATGGCCCAACGCCACACCAATGGCCATTGCCAGAAATATCCAGAGAGTAAGGTATTTGTCCAGAAAACGCATTTTACTTTTGCTCATGAGTGTTGTATTTAATTAGGAAGTGACATCGTACCACTTCTGAAACATCTTGTATCTTTTATCTGGTTGATTATTCACGAATATGTTTCAGGTAAAAATCGAGAAACCCCTCTTTTATCTCGTCACGCACACGGATATATTCCGATTGAATAAATTCAGGTGTTCCTGTAGCAGCCGAGGGATCATCGAATCCAATGTGTAACCGGTGTTTTACTTTTCCATTGAAAGCAGGACAGCTCTCGTTGGCGCCACCACAGACCGTAATCACATAATCCCACTCTTCATCCAGGTATTTATCCACAGGGTCGGAGGTGTGATGTGAAATATCGATTCCCGCTTCTTTCATTACTTCCACCGCCTTGTGATTTAACCTCCCGCTGGCATGGGTACCGGCAGAATGTACGTCCAGTTCGGGATCGAACGACTGCAGAAATCCGTGTGCCATCTGGCTACGGCAGCTATTTCCCGTACACAGAATCAAGATTCGTTTTTTCATCTCTCTATTTTTTTGCGCTTACAGTGATTGAAAAGATTCCAGTTCCTCCCGATTTGAATGCGTGCAAAGAATCCTGATCCAGATACTCCAAAATCAGTTCATCGGGGAGGTCCACCTTCTTCCTGCGGTTGATTTCAATTTTCTGAAATTTTGCTTTCGATATTTCCGCGATGTATTCTTCCTGAGGTATGGCTCCGGCAACACAGCCGACATACATCTCTACCGCACGCGACAATTCCTGTGGAAGTTCGCCCTGCAACACGATGTCTGAAATACAAAAATGGCCCTCAGGCTTTAACACCCGGTATATTTCGTGAAATATTCTATCCTTGGCGGGAAGTAAATTGAGTACACAATTGCTGATAACGACATCCACAGAGTTATTTTCAACGGGTAAATTTTCAATATCACCTTCACGAAATTCAACGTTTTTAAATCCTCTTTTCGCGGCATTTTCACGCGCCTTGTCAACCATTGCCGGAGTAAAGTCAACGCCAATCACTTTCCCCGATTCACCCACTTCAGCACGAGCGACAAAACAGTCATTCCCTGCTCCTGATCCCAAGTCCAAAACGGTATCTCCTTTTTTAATATTTGCAAACTGAGTAGGAAGTCCGCACCCCAGACCCAGGTCCGCATCGGCAACGTATCCGTCCACAGCGCTGTAGTCTTCATTCATTGTGCCATTACCTCCGGCGCAACAACAAGGCGAAGCACAGCAGGAGGCGTCCTTTTTTAGCAAAACAATTTCTCCATATTTTTGCTTCACCGCTTCTTTTAGTTGAACACTTTTATCCATCATGTTGATTATAAATTTTTCCATTCAATTAACGCTGTATTATCATCCGAAAGTTCCCTCACTTTGTCAATCCACGCAATTTCGCCCTGTGCCTTTGACCGCAGGAACGGATTTGTTGTGTCGACCAGCGAAAGACAGGCATTGACCACCCACCATTTGTTGTTCATGCCAGCCCTGTGCAAGTCGGCCTGCAGCCTTTCCGCTTCCCATACAGGTGTTGCTTCGGGAAGGGTCACGATCACCACCTCTGTTTCGTCCCGATTTCTCAGTCGGGGCAAAAGCCTGCTGACCGAGTCGGGGATACCCTGTGTCCGCTCCACTTCCCTGTGATAGCTTTGTGTGGAATCCAAAAGAAGCAGTGTGTGCCCTGTCGGTGCCGTATCGATCACCACAATTTCATCTCCAGCTTTGTCAACAATTTCGGCAAAAGCCTTGAATACAGCTATCTCCTGGGTACACGGAGAACGCAGGTCCTCTTCTATGTATGCTTTATCTTCGTCGGTCATGTTTGCCGGGGCTTTGCTACGCACCTCATTCTTGTATTTTTCCAATTCCACAGTCTCGTCAATGCGACTCACTGAGAGGCCTGACTTTATGGCAAGATCGTAATTCAGGTGGTTTGCCGGATCGGTCGTTGTCAGGTGAACTTTGGCACCGCGGGATAACAATCCAAGTGCAATTTCTGTAGCCAGAGTGGTTTTGCCTACTCCTCCCTTTCCCATCGTGAATACGACCCGTTTGCCGGATGCAAAGAGATCATCCGTTAAATTCTCCAAATCTTTTGCTCTTCTGATTGGTTCATAATTTTTTCTCAAATCCACCTCATCCTCATACAATAGCCTGCGGATATTTTTAATATCAGATAAATTATAGGAACGCAAAGGAACGATGAAAGTAGGGTAACCAGCTATTTGATCCGGTATGTTTTGTAAAGCCTCTTGTTGTTTTTCGTGAATTTCAGCCGACACCTTGTCCTCATTTTGCCATTGCTGCAAAACACCATTTATAATCAGGATCTGATTATGAATGCCCAGCAGTTGTAACTCATGCGATGAACGGGCGGCTTCATTCAAGGCGGATGTTTCCGGACGACTGACCAATATAAGCCGGGTGCTGTTCCTGTCTGTCAAAGTTTCAACCGCTCCTTTATAGATATCTTTCCGCTCTTCCAGTCCCGACAATTGTCCCAGACACGATGCGCCATGGGTGCTTTCACTGATAAAGGTACTCCATGCCGATGGCAACTGCAGCATGCGCAACGTATGTCCTGTAGGTGCCGTGTCGAAGATGATATGATCATATCCCGCTCTTTTCGAGGCATCGGTAAGAAAGTCCGAGAATGCATTGAACGCAGCAATTTCCACGGTACAGGAACCGGAAAGCTGCTCTTCCATATTTTGTAGCACACTATCGGGAAGTTTTCCTATAAACGGAGAAATGACACTTTTCCGATAAGCAGCCGCTTCCTGTTCCGGATCGAGGTTTACAACCGTCAACCCGGGCACCTGAGCGACGGATGTACCTTGTCCGTTCAGTGTTTGTGCGAACACATCCTGCAGGTTGGAAGCTGGGTCGGTACTGATCAGCAGGATTTTTTTTCCCCGATCTGCCAAACCTATTGCGGTGGCGCAGGCAACCGATGTTTTTCCCACCCCTCCTTTGCCGGTAAAAAAGAGATATTTGGTGAATGCCGCTTCTGATAAATTAAATATTTTCATCTTTCTTCATTTTGTGCATTACCTGACAGGCACGAAGTCGAGTGGAATTCCTGTCCATTCGCTCAACTGCTTGTTGGAAGGATAATTCTTTGACAGGATAATTTCGCCATCGAGCAGTGTGATCGGCAAGGCTTCAGCGCCCTGTTCCTGCAGACATTGGTTTACCACCCTATTTGATACAAAAGCTCCCGGCTCATCCTTTAAATTATGACGCGAGATATTTATTCCTTTTCTTTTCAAAGTATCCGTCACTGTGGCCATCCGCATTAATTCCGGGTTAATATTTGGGCCGCACAATCCCGTAGGACAACACAGGGCCGGATCAAAAATTTCGATTGTCTTCATTCTTTATTCATTTGGTTGGTTGTTCATATTTTCAGAAATTCGCGATCAGAAGTTCTTCGTTCGCCGAACGACGAACATTGGGGGCAAAAAATATATGCCTACTCAGCAATTCATCTCCTTCCCTTCTAATAAACCGAAGAGATCAGAGAAAAGCTTCCGGGCTACTTCCCAGTTTTCCTTGTGGATACAATATCTGACTTTGGGCGCTTCAATCTCACCCTGAATCAAGCCGGCATCTTTCAACTCCTTCAGATGCTGCGAAACCGTGGATTTTGCTATGGGAAGTTCGTCATGAATGTCGCCAAAAAAACAGCTGTTCTGGGAAGCGAGAAACAGCAGAATCTCAATCCGGGTAGGGTGTCCCAGAGCTTTTGCCATTCGGGCCAACATCTCCTGCTCTGCCACGTGTAACATATGTTTTGTTGTTTCCATATCGAATTATTGTTCGCAAAAATACGAACAATAATTCGATTTTCCAAATTCTCTAATTTTTTTTTTGGTTTTCTGTCACTTAAACAGCATGGGCGCAAATTCAGAGAGATAAATCCGCCAGTTCTTCCAGATATGCCCCTCGCTGCTTTCGCGATAGCTATAGTTGAACCCGATCTCATCCATTTTCTTCATACCATCCTTCACGCTTTGATAGAGAAAGTCGGTATCTCCGCAGGCAATCCAGTAGAGTTTGAACCCGTTTTTCTGCTGAACCTGTAGCTTTTTCACAAACTCGACCACAGCATTGACTGAATTCGGGTAGTTGCTTTCCACAAACTTCTTGATATCGCCGAAACTATCCTCCATACTGGCTTCTGCCTTGCGGGGGCCACCTCCCATGGGAGGAACGTAATTACGGCTCGACTCCCCTGGAGCGGCAGCATTCTGTGTGTGTCCGTTGGGCATCGCCACAATCATCGGCTTGGCTTTTCCCTGGGCAATGCATCGATTTTTTCATTTCGTGAAAAATCTTTTGCTTTATTTTTTTCAAATTAAACGAAAAAAGCGCTTGACAGCAGAAGTAATGAAAGACCCGAAAACGAAAAAACTCCCTCAAAATTTCTTTTGAAGGAGCATGTTGTGCGGCTGAAGGGACTCGAACCCCCACGACTTTCGTCACCAGATCCTAAGTCTGGCGCGGCTACCAATTACGCCACAACCGCAGATTGGACAACAAAGATACAATTAATTTTACAACCTCTGCGATCCCGTTCTATTTTTTACCTTCGCCCTTCTCCATGGTAGAGCTGTTCTCCTGGAAAGAGGACTTATTTAGTGTATGCTGTTCTTTATAACCGCTTCAATTACCCGGGGAAAATGTGCGTACTCCAGGGCATGTACCCTGGCTGCGAGCGTTTCGCAATTGTCGTCGGGCTCCACTTTGCAGATTGCCTGAAAAATGATGTTTCCCTCATCGTAATGCTCGTTTACATAATGAATGGTGATACCCGATTCGGTTTCACTTGCATCAATCACCGCCTGATGTACCCTGTCGCCATACATCCCTTTTCCTCCGTATTTGGGGAGTAAAGCGGGGTGAATATTTACAATCCGTTCTGCATATGCTTCGAGAAGAGGCTGGGAAATTTTTAAAAGAAAACCAGCCAGTACAATAAAATCGATCTCATATTCACGAAGGACTTCCAGTATTTCCTTACCCTCGTCGAACTCGGCTTTTGTGAAAGTAAATGAAGGAATACCCAATTTCGCCGCCCGTTCATGCACATAAGCATCTGAATTATTGGAAAGAATAAGTGAAATATGCACTTCGGCATGCCCTTTGAAATATTTGGCGATATTTTCGGCATTGCTGCCGCTGCCTGATGCGATGATGGCAATTCTTGTCATGAAAAAACGGGGTCTTTTTATGCACAAAAAAACGTAGTTTGTGCACTTTTTTTGATTTTAGTAAGCAAAAGTTTGCACAATTAGAGAAAAATTGCGTTACTTTGCAATCGCAAATTTAAGAATAAAATTTTTATTTATTAATTAATATCGAAAGTTATGTCTGAAGTAGCACAAAGAGTAAAATCGATCATTGTCGACAAATTAGGTGTTGAAGAATCAGAAGTTACTGAAACAGCAAGTTTTACCAATGATCTGGGAGCAGACTCTCTTGATACAGTGGAACTGATTATGGAATTCGAAAAAGAATTCAATATCTCTATTCCCGATGATCAAGCAGAAAAGATCTCTACTGTTGGAGACGCTGTTTCGTATGTAGAACAACACGCGAAATAATCCATTTTTTCATGGAATTAAAAAGAGTAGTAGTAACAGGCCTGGGTACAATCACCCCGCTCGGGAACGACGTGCGAACCACGTGGGAAAATGCCCTTGCAGGTAAGAGTGGAGCCGGGCCTATTACTCATTTCGATGCATCGCTTTTTAAAACACAGTTTGCCTGTGAAGTAAAAGATTTCGACCCAAGCGATCTGTTTGAGCGCAAGGAATCAAGAAAGTACGACCGCTATGCCCAATTGGCCATTTATGCAGCAAAAGAAGCGATGGAAAATTCGGGACTCGATCTGGAAAACGAAAACAGAGATCGAATAGGTGTAATATTTTCTGCAGGAATCGGGGGAATAAGAACATTTGAAGACGAAGTAGGTGATTATTATCTTAACAAGGAGAAAGGACCGCGGTTCAATCCCTTTTTCATTCCGAAAATGATAGCGGATATTGCTGCAGGGCATATCTCTATGATTTATGGACTGAGAGGTCCCAATTATGCTACTGTTTCTGCTTGTGCTTCATCTACAAACGCCATCACAGATGCGTTTAATCTTATTCGACTAGGCAAAGCGAATGCAATCGTCACCGGTGGTGCCGAAGCGACCATCAGTCCCTCGGCAGTAGGTGGGTTTAATGCCATGCATGCCTTATCTACGCGCAATGATACGCCACAAACCGCATCACGCCCATTCAGCGCCAGTCGCGATGGCTTTGTGATTGGTGAGGGGGGGACAGCCCTTATCCTTGAGGAGCTTGAACACGCCGTGGCACGCGGTGCGTACATCTACGCCGAAGTGGTGGGCGGAGGTATGTCGGCAGACGCATATCATATCACGGCTTCACATCCGGAGGGATTGGGTGCAAAGCTGGTGATGCGTAACGCGCTGGAAGATGCCGCAATGACGCCGGAAGATATTGACTATATCAACGTGCATGGCACCTCCACACCTGTGGGAGATCTCTCGGAAGTCAGAGCCATCCTTGATGTATTCGGTGATCACAGTTACAAACTGAACATCAGTTCTACCAAATCTATGACCGGCCATCTTTTGGGAGGTGCCGGTGCGCTGGAGGCTATGTTCTGCATCCTGGCAATCAGAGATCAGATTGTCCCCCCGACCATTAACCATGAAGATGGGGACATGGATCCCGAGATTGACTACAACCTGAACTTTACATTCAACAAAGCTCAAAAAAGGGAGATAAGAGCTGCGTTATCTAACACTTTTGGCTTTGGGGGACACAACGCAAGTGTAATTCTCAAGCAATACAACAAGTAGTGTGTTAAGAAGATTCGTAAAAAGGATCAAGGCTCTTCCGCATAAAGGCAAGGAGCCTTATCTTTCGTTTTACAATGTACTGGGTTTCTATCCTGACTTGATAGATCTCTACAGGGAAGCCATGACGCATCGTTCGTCCTCAATCCGTTCAAAGAAAGGGAAATGGGTGAATAATGAACGTCTTGAGTTTCTGGGTGATGCCATTCTCGACGCCATCGTTGCCGACATTCTTTACAAAAAGTTTGAACACAAGAAAGAAGGATTTCTCACCAGTACGCGCTCACGTATTGTACAAAGGGAAACTCTTAATAAGTTGGCAGTGGAGCTGGGACTCGACAAACTCATCATCTCATCGACGCGCAACCTGGCACACAACACCAATATTTACGGCGATGCACTGGAAGCATTGATTGGTGCGATCTATCTCGACCAGGGTTACCGTGTAGCCAAGAAGTTCGTATATGAGACACTCATCAAACAACATTTGAACATAGAGAACGTGCTCAAGAGTGAGGTCGATTTCAAATCGCGTCTCATAGAATGGGGTCAAAAAAATAAAGTAGATGTATTTTTCGAGGTCACCGATTCGTCGTACGATGCACAAAATAATCCTGTCTTCAGTTCCTGCGTAAAAGTGGGCGGAGTGGAAATAGGGGCAGGGAAAGGTTATTCCAAGAAAGAATCACACCAGATGGCTGCGAAGGTGGCTATCAGGAAACTGAGGGAAAGTAACGAATTACAGGAAGTGATTGCCCGAACAGCCAATACCGGTGATTCAAACTCCGACAATCGTGTGGAAAAAACTTCACTCTCCGATTTAGAAGACGAACATTCCGCTGATAAACTCTGACCGTACAAAAAAAGACACAGAAGAAGAGGCACCTTGAAATGCCTCTTTTTATTTATTACACCACACCAAATGATATTCCCATTCGTTTTCCCTGTACTACAAGGTCAGATTCCGGCTTCACAAGACGCAATTTTCCGGCTACTTCCGACAAGGGTACGTCTGAAATCTTATTGTCCAGCCGGGCCACCATTCTGCCAAATTTCCCTTCGTGGATCAGTTCGGCGGCATGCCCGCCCAGCAGGGTTCCCAGAATTCGGTCGTATGGAGAAGGTGAGCCCCCGCGCTGAATGTACCCAAGGACTGTTTCTCGTGTCTCAAAACCTGTCTGTGCTTCAATTTCACGGGCAAAGTAGGCAGCCGGACGTTCTCGTGTAGGCACTTCCACACCTTCCGCCACAGCCACGATAGAATAAGACTTACCCATTTCCATCCTTCGCTGAATTTTATCGATCACAATCTTCATATTATAACCCAGCTCGGGTAAAAGAATAATGTCTGCGCCACCGGCCATTCCTGCATAGAGTGTAATCCATCCCGCATGATGCCCCATCAGTTCAATCACCATTACACGTCGGTGTGAACTGGCCGTGGAATGAAGCCTGTCGATGGCTTCTGTGGCAATATTCACGGCAGTATCAAATCCAAAAGTGATGTCCGTACCATATACGTCGTTATCAATGGTTTTGGGTACGCCTATCACATTCAGTTCCAACTCAGAGAGCATACATGTGGTACGTTGTGTACCGTTCCCGCCGATACACACAAGACAGTCCAGTTCCAATTCATGGTATGCTGCTTTTATCTGTTCACGGTCTTTCTCATCAGGTGATGTGATCATCTTCCTGAATACTTTTTCACGTGCCGTTCCCAGGATTGTTCCCCCCAGATTCAATATCCCGGACAAAGAGGGATCTGAAAGTTCTACCACATCTTTATACAACAATCCGGAAAAACCGTTTTGGATGCCAATCACCTGCATGCCGTAATTATTAATGGCGGTCTTACCCACGCCTCGAATCGTTGCGTTGATACCCGGAGCATCTCCACCAGAACTGAGAATACCTATCTTCATTTTTTTATTATTATATCATTACAAAGAAAACAAAAAAGAGAGAAAAAAATACTTATTCGGAGAAATTAATTTAGAATTTCATTTTGAAAATCGTGATACCCTGCCATCTTCTATTCAAAAGTCCATGGTGACACAAAAGGTCAGGGATGTAATTGACGGTAAATAATTTTGGCTGCGGTGTGAGATGCGCCCGGTTCCCCTAGCTTCATTTGCATTTCCTTGTAATTATTGAGCATATTTTGCCGGTAGCTTTGCACATGGAGCAATTGTTTGAGTTCCATCCTGAGATCATCAACAGTAAATTTTTTCGCAAAAAGTTCTTTGACAACCTCTCTGCCACTAATCAGGTTCACCAACGAAATAAAGGGCGTATGCAGAATATACTTAAATCCCAACCAGGTCAGCTTCGGCAAGGGTGTTCTGTAACAGACAACCTGCGGCACATTGAGCAAAGCGGTCTCGAGCGTGGCCGTACCCGAGGTTACAAGCGCCGCATCGGCCTGTGCTAAAATCCGGTAGGTACGACCAAACAACACCCTGACAGATTGAAACGAATATTCAAACTTCTTGTAAAAGAGCGGATCTATTCCCGGCGCACCTGCCACAATGATCTGATAACCATCGGTAAAACCTTTTACTGCCTCCAGCATCACAGGCAGATTACTGGCAATCTCCTGTTTACGGCTTCCGGCCAGCAGTGCAATAATTGGCTTATTATCAAGGTGGTTAGCTTGTATAAACCCGTCAAAAGATTCCTCGAGGTAGTCTCTGTTCGCGATGGCATCTACAGTGGGATTGCCTACATAATGTACCATGTACTGATGCTTTCTGAAAAAATCCACCTCGAAAGGCAGTATGCAAAGCATCTCATCCACATACTTTTTAAAAGATTTTACACGATACTCCTTCCAGGCCCATACCTTGGGTGAGATATAATAATGTACCGGAATATGCAGCCGGCTCTTCACATACTTTGCCACCTTTAAATTAAAACCGGGATAATCCACCAGTATCACGACATCGGGTTTGTATGTTGCAATATCTTTTTTACAAAAGTCCAGGTTGTGCAAAATAGTCCGCGCGTGCAATATTACCGGGATAATTCCCATGTATGCCATTTCACGGTAATGTTTCACCAGCGTGCCACCTTTCGATTGCATCAGATCACCCCCGAAGTAGCGAAAATCTGCATCTCTGTCCAATTCCCCGAGTGACTGCATCAGGTTGGAGGCATGTAAATCGCCTGACGCCTCACCCACTACAAGATAATACTTCATATGATTACTGATTTGATGATGTAATGATTTGATGATGTGTCAATGTGAAAATTACTTGCAAACCGCTGCCGTTGGCAAGCTTTTATTACCGAAGCTGACCACTGATTGCTGACTCCTGACCGCTATATCTCCCATTTTTTCAACTCCGGCATAAAATCATAGGCTGTCATATCGATCTTTACCGGCACAATGGCTGCATATCCGTTGGCCAATGCCCATTCATCGCTATTGTCATTTTCCTGTTCCCAGTTTTCAAAATTACCGGTCATCCAGAAAACATCCTTCCCTGATCCATCTTTCGAACGATGGTATTCATTCACCCACTTTCCTTGTGTCTGTGTGGTCACCCGTGTCCCTTTTATTTCTCCCATCGGTACGTTCACGTTCAGGCAGACACCTGAGGGAAGACCCGTTTCCAGAACCTTGATTGCTATTTTTCGTGCCAAGGCAGCAGTGGCCGTGAAATCCGCATCCGGCGTAAAGTCACAAAGAGAGAAACCGATGGAAGGAACATTGAAAACACAACCCTCGATGGCAGCACCCATCGTGCCTGAATACAACACACTTATTCCCGCATTGGAACCGTGATTGATTCCTGAAACCAGCAAATCGGGTTTGCATTCCATGAATTCATTCAGTGCCAGTTTCACACAGTCTACCGGGGTACCATTGCAAATATAAGAACTTAACCCTGGCTCGCTGTGAATAAGCCTGGCTCGCAGTGGAGTTGATGTAGAGATGGCACCCGACATACCTGAACGGGGTGAATCGGGAGCAAACACGATAATTTCTCCCAAATCTTTCATTGCCTCAGTCAGCGACACAATACCCTTTGCATGATAACCATCGTCATTGGTAATCAATATCAGGGGCTTTCCGTTACTCATTATCATTCAATTTTTAAATACAAATATAGGGAAAATCAAGCTGTTTAACAATCTCTGGAAATACCAAAATACACTTTTGCTCCGTCCAGAGTAAAAAGTAACAACTATTTTATAACTTTGCGCCTTCTACATCATAAAACAAAAATAATTTCTCTATGAAAAAAATAAGCATCCTTTTATTTCTGTCTTTTTTTTCTGTCGTCCTTACAGCACAGGAAGTAAGGCCAGTAAAAAATATTATCGTCATGATTCCCGATGGCACTTCCCTAAGTGTCTATTCAGCTGCCCGCTGGTTTAAACAGTATAATAATCTTGGACAGGAATTGCATATCGATCCATACATCACGGGTACCGTGGGTACCTTCTCCTCCAACGCGCCCATCGGAGACTCGGCTCCTACAAGTTCTGCCTATGCAACGGGCGTTCTGCAGCAAACAGGAAATGTGGCCATGCATCCCGAAGTGTCGGAGAATGACCTTTTTCAGGTAGATGGATCACGTACCTGGCAGCCTGCAGCGACCATACTTGAAGCAATGAAGATTGAGGAACAAAAGGCAGTCGGACTGGTCGTCACCTGCGAATTTCCACACGCGACACCTGCCGACTTCTCGGCTCACCACTATAAGAGAAGTAATTATGACGCACTGGCATCTCAAATGGCCTACCAAAACCTGGATGTAATGTTTGGTGGTGGAAACAGCATCCTTACGGAGGACATCCGGCAACATTTCAATAACAACGGCACTACTCTCATCAGCGATGATCGGAATGCACTTCTCAATTACGAAGGAAACGGAAAAGTGTGGGCGTTGTTCGGGAAAAAAGCTTTGCCCTATGACATTGACAGGAATCCGGACAAGGTTCCCTCGATTGCCGAAATGACCGAAAAAGCACTGGCGCTTCTATCTAAAAAGGAGAACGGCTTCTTTCTGATGGTGGAAGGAAGTCAGGTGGACTGGGCAGCCCATGCCAACGATGCAGCCGCCATCATTCACGAGTTTCTGGCTTTTGATGAGGCGGTGGGAAAAGTGATGGAATTTGCCAAAGCAGACGGGAATACAGCGATAGTGATCCTCTCAGATCATGGGAACAGTGGCTTTTCAATCGGTACAAACCAATGTCCCGGTTATGACAAACTTTCTCTGGAGCAATTATTTGGAGCGGTTTCTAAAATCAAGCTGAGTGCCAACGGTATTGAATCGATGCTTGTGAACACAAAACCGGAGAATATAAAGGCCGTGTTTAAAGAATATACCGGCATTGACATTACCGAAGAAGAACTACAAACTTTGCTTTCTTCCAAAAATTATAAGGAAGGGGATTACACAAAAGTGGGCACGAGCGACAACCTCGCACACAACATCGTAAATATTCTCAATTCACACAACTGTTTCGGCTTTACCACAGGAGGTCACACCGGCGAAGAGGTACTTCTGTCTTCTTTCCACCCCCAGGGTGATCTGCTCAGAGGGCATGTCACAAACCGGGATGTAAACCGGTATCTGCAGGAAGCAGCAGGATTGAAAGTCTCACTTCAGGAACTTTCAGACAGAATATTTGTAAAGCACGATCAGGTTTTCGCAGGCATGAATTTTACAATCGACAAGAAGAATCCCACTGCACCCCTGCTTAGGATAAAAAAAGGAAAGAATATACTGGAGATAAAAGCATTTTCTTCAGTAGCCACGATGAACGGAAAGCCTTTCGACATAGGATCCGTCGTAGTTTATATCGACAAAAACAATACCTTCTATCTGCCTTCCGCGCTGGCAGAAAAATTACAGTAAACAAAATCCACCTGAACGGTGGATTTTGTTTACTGTTGCTCCTTCTTTTTAGTTTCAATGTTCCCCTGAAAACTGATGGCCTGCCGGTTCATGTCGTTCACATCGAGGCGGGCTGTTCCGTTTTCCCATAGATCGAACCGAAAAGTCACAGGCCGATCCAGATCGAGGAAGGTTACTTCCGCAATCCAGTTTCCCTTACGGCGTCCGGGAGATGTGGACATCTTAAAATCGGTACTGGTGAATTGGAAGCCGCCTTCCCGGGGATCCATCGGGGCACTATAAGCCCGTCCATAATAAGGGAGATAGACTTTCACCGTGTCGGGCGATATCTTCACATCGTAATAAGGCGAAAGATACAATGATCTATATCCGGTAGGATACGCATAGGTGGCTTCAAAAGTAAAATCAGACGTTTCCACCGCCTGACGAATGTCAGCTGCCAATTGTTCTTTTTCTGCTGCCGAACGGGTAGCACCGCAAGCTCCTAAAATAAGAACTGTAAAGAACAACACAATTCCGAAAAGTGCAAATTTCTTCATAATTTTCCTCCTTACCACATCTTACACTCTTTTATATAAATCAGGGTATTAACCTGATAATCAAATGGAGTTATTAAATAAACAAACAATACAAAGAGATTGTTTAACCTACAAGAAGTCATTTGGAAAAATGCGACAAATAGAAAAGAAAACCTGTCGCCACGATCAGCAAAGCCAGATAAATGTAAGCAGGTGATTGTGTCCTCGTGTAAAAATAGGCATTCAGGTAGGATATCAGTGCGATACTGAGTGAGAGGAAAAAAAGTGTCTCCTTCCAATAAAGTAACTGGAGCAGTAACTGGAGAATAATCAAAAATACCACAAATTGCATGAAATTTAGTGTAAGCACTTTATCACGTGAATAAACACGGATGCTGAGTACCATGTTTGAAATAAAATAAAGGCCGGCCAGCGCCACCACACCCCACTCCATCAGAGAGAAAGCAGGAAGTTGCGGTAACGAGAAAGCAGCAAAGGAAAGAAAAGGCCTGACAAAGCCTTCCACATCATCTACCAGAAAATATTGAGCAAAGAGGGAAACATACACTAGAGAAAGGCCAAATAAAGAGGATAAAAATGAACGAAAATGGGGCCCACGCATCGACCATTCTCCATGCCACCATAATGGGAGCATGGCAAGTGCATAAATCTGAAACAGGGAAGCGATGCCAATCAGAATGGCGGAACGAAAGGAAAAAAGCGGGTCATTGGATATTTGATAGGATTTCAACAGAGGGAAAAAAGCAATCAGTACAAAAATTATTGCTACATAATCGGCTCTCATCACCATAAACCAAGGATGAAGGCTCAGCAGAAAGAGAGGGGCAGTAAAAGGAAGACTGGAACGGGAGCGGATCAATGTAAACCGGTGATTCATCGCTGAAATCAGTCCGGCAATCAGGAAGACCGAAAGCGTGGAAGAAGCATGCGAGACCATCGGGTCGGCAAACCAATGCGCAACATACTGCCACAAATATCCGGTATCAGGGTAAACGACCAAAAGGGTATCCCCCCTGGAAAACATGGCTGCACGCATGACGACGATTACCAAAGAAACAAACAGTGAGACAAAACGTCCCTCAACAATGTATGTTTTGAAAGATTTGACAATCGCATGCATGACTTCACTGTCTTGTTTACTTGTTGCGAAGATCAAACCCGATATCTTTTCGGAAATAAGCTTTATCGAAACTTATTTTGCCAATATTTTGGTATGATGTAGAAAGTGCCTCTTCCATGGTATTGCCGTATGAGGTAATGGCAAGCACCCGTCCCCCGGAAGTAAGCACCTCACTGTTTCGGCTGACGGTACCCGCATGAAAAACAATACTATCCAGTACACTGTCGAGCCCATCTACCCGTTTACCTTTTTCGTATGTTTCGGGATAGCCTCCGGAAACCATCATGACCGTCGTGGCATAGCGGTCATCAATCTCCAGCACGTGTTGATCGAGTGTTTCGGTAGCTACACCTACAAAAAGTTCCAACAAATCGGACTTGATTCTTGGCAGTACCACCTCCGTTTCGGGGTCACCCATGCGTACATTGTATTCAATTACCTTCGGATCGCCCGCCACATTGATCAGTCCAAGAAAGATAAATCCCTTGTAGTCGATTTTCTCTTCCTGTAACCCCTTCACAGTGGGTTCCACAATCCGGGTACGTACCTTTTCCATGAAAACATCGTTGGCGAACGGAACGGGCGAGACAGCTCCCATACCGCCGGTATTCAATCCGGTATCCTTCTCTCCAACCCGTTTATAATCTTTTGCCACAGGCAAAATTTTGTAAGAGATGCCATCGGTCAATATGAAAACGGAACACTCAATACCCGACAAAAACTCCTCAATCACTACTTTGTTGCTTGCTTCACCAAACTTTCCGTTCAGCATCTCCCAAAGCATTTGTTTTGCTTCATTCAGATCTTGGAGAATAAGTACGCCTTTCCCTGCAGCCAGGCCATCGGCTTTCAATACATAGGGCGAAGAAAGTGAATCAAGAAATTCATTCCCTTCCTGAATATTTTCCTTCGTTACACTCTTGTAGTGGGCTGTGGGAATACCATGCCGTATCATGAAATGTTTGGCAAAGTCCTTGCTTCCCTCCAGTTGAGCACCTTTCTCCGAGGGGCCGATTACGGCAATATGACAAACATCTTCATCGTTATGAAAAAAATCATATACACCATTCACCAGCGGGTCTTCGGGCCCCACAACAATCATGTCGATATCGTGACTGAGTGAAAATTGTTTCATTGCTTCAAAATCGGTCACTCCGATGGGCACGTTGGTGCCCAGCATCGCCGTGCCGGCATTCCCGGGAGCAATGTATAAATTATTGAGATAACTACTCTTGCGTATTTTCCATGCCATGGCATGTTCGCGGCCTCCAGAGCCAAGTAGAAGAACATTCATAATGTCTTTGATAAATCAATTTTGAAATTACAGTTCAAGCCGATGCGGGTACAATGGGCAATGAGGTACAAAGCTACTAAAAAAAATCTAAACCAGAGTTTAGATGGTGAAAAATGGAGATAGTGTTATCTTTGCATAAATTTCAAAAAATGAATACAAACAGGATTACTACACTTTTCAGTATCCGCTATCCGATTATACAGGCGGGGATGGTATGGTGTAGCGGATGGCGGCTCGCATCGGCAGTAAGCAATGCTGGTGGACTGGGACTTATGGGAGCCGGATCGATGTATCCCGACACCTTGCGGGAACATATAAAAAAATGCAAGGTGGCAACCGACAAACCGTTCGGTGTAAATATTCCCCTCATGTACCCGCAGATTGAGGAGATCATACAGATTGTGATCGAGGAAGAAGCACCCATTGTCTTCACATCGGCGGGTAATCCCAAGACATGGACAACCAAATTAAAAGAGAGAGGGATACTTGTCGCCCACGTCGTATCCAGCTCTAAATTTGCAATGAAAGCGGAGGAGGCGGGCGTAGACGCAATTGTGGCAGAGGGATTTGAAGCAGGCGGTCACAATGGCAGAGAAGAAACAACCACCCTCACGCTGATTCCACAGGTACGGCAGGCAGTGGCGTTGCCGCTCATTGCTGCCGGTGGGATTGCCACAGGCAGGGCAATGGCTGCAATGTTGGCTTTGGGTGCCGAGGGAGTGCAGGTCGGCACCCGTTTTGCGCTGACCGAAGAGAGCTCTGCCAGTGAAGCCTTCAAGCAAAAGTGTCTTTCACTGAACGAGGGCGACACGTTCCTTTCACTCAAGAAAGTGAGTCCTACACGAATGATTAAGAATGAGTTCCTTCAGCAGGTACAGGAACTGGAAGACCGGGGAGCCACAACTGACGAACTGCGTGCATTGCTGGGAAGGGGCCGTTCAAGGAAAGGGATTTTTGAGGGTGACCTTACGCAGGGCGAGCTGGAGATAGGTCAGATCGCATCGCACATCAAGCAGGTAATCCCGGCCGCACAGGTAATAAAAGAGATGATTGAAGACTATCACCAGACGATAGCGAGCTTGTCGGCAAAAACGTTTTAAGAGATAGTTTTCAAAAACTTGTTATCTTTGCATCCACTATGCAGTACAAACTATTCCAGGCAGACCGGATCTCTTTTTTCAGCCTAAGTAGCGGCAGTTGCGGCAACTGTTACTATCTGGGCAATGCGCATTACGGCATTCTGGTCGATGCCGGCCTGGGGCCCCGTGTGATCAGGAAACGACTCGCCGAATATGGGATAGAGCTTGCGTCTATCATGGCGATCCTCATCACCCATGATCATTACGACCATATAAAATCGGCAGGATATCTCGGTGAAAAGCTGCACATTCCTGTCTATGCCACGCGCGAGGTACATCGTGGCATTGCCAATTGCCCCATGATAAACAATAACCTCAACGGTTCCACCAAATATATCGAGAAAGGAGTTCCTTTTCAGATCGAAGATCTTCGCATTACGGCATTCGACGTGCCGCACGACAGCAACGACAATGCAGGTTTTTTCTTCGAGTTCGACGGACAGAGAATGACACTGGCAACTGATGTAGGTACCATCACCGACGAGGTAGCCTACTATCTCTGCAAAGCAAACCATCTGGTGATCGAGAGCAACTATGATGAGGAAATGTTGCAAAATGGACGTTACCCATACTACCTCAAACGCAGGATTACCTCTGGCACCGGACACCTGAGCAACCGTCAGACGGCTGAGTTCCTGGCAAACAACTTCACCTCCGATCTGCGTAATATATGGCTCTGCCATTTAAGTGGAGACAATAATAATCCAGAGTTGGCTTATAATACGACGAAACATCAGCTTTTGCTTAAAGGGATCGAAGTAGGGAGGCACGTATCACTGCATGTGTTGGAGAGAAACATCCTATCAGATAAAACGGAGTTCTGAATGAAAATACTCTATGTCTTCGGCGGTATCCCTCCCTATGCGAACGCAATGCTCAACAGGCTGGTTAAAAAGAATGTTGAGATTGTCGCAGTGATTCCTGTACACAGGAGCAAGGTGTTGGGTAAAGGAGTAAAAGTGATCGATGAAAAACAGGCAGCGTACAAACTCATTGACAGCAAGGAGAAAAAAACGCTTTTCGGCAAGAATTATTTCCCTGATCTGCCGGAAATCATTGAAAGAGAACAGCCTGACATACTTGTTACCGGTTGGCCTTACTTTCTGCAGTTTTTCAAATATCGCAGACTCAGGAAGGCACTCCATAAAAACAGAGTCCGTTTTGTGATACGGGAGATTCCTTTCCAGGTGCCTCCTTATGGCAAAATACATGCCTACTTCAGGGAACACCCGATGTACAATGAGGATATGAAACTGTTAAGTAAAGGACTCTTTTTCTATCTTCGGCAGTGGGGCACCATGATGATCAGGAAATATTGCTATCGCAGGGCCGATGGTGCGCTGGCCTATTCTTCGCTGGGAAAGGCCCTCATGCCTACTTACGGTATCCCCGAGGGACGTGTTTTCGTCACATACAACACCGGTGACAGTGAAGCCCTGTTGCGCGAAAAACAACTGCTCCTGCAGGAGCCCCCCATCCTCACTGAAAACAGCCGCAGAATTATTCATATAGGACGGCTCGTCAAATGGAAAAGGGTTGATTTGTTGATGGACGCTTTCGCAAAGGTGTTGAAAGAGTTTCCCGATGCGGAGCTGGTGGTGGTGGGTGACGGACCTGAAAGAGAACCTCTCGGAAGGCAAGCCCGGGCACTGGGCATCACTGACAGGGTACTTTTTACCGGCGGGGTGTACAACCCCAAAACAATCGGCGCCTACATGAGCGTATCTGCTGTCTACGTGCTTGCAGGTATGGGTGGACTGTCCATCAACGATGCGATGGCTTACGGACTGCCTGTGATTTGCTCCGTCTGCGACGGCACCGAACGCGATCTGGTCACCCACAATGACAACGGCCTCTTCTTCCAGGAAAACAATGCGGACGATCTGTCTGAAAAAATAGCCCTCTTACTTAGGGATCCTGTACTGAGATTGAAGATGGGAGATGCTTCCCTCCGCGTGATTGAAGAGAGGATCAACATGGAGAGTGTCAGCGACCGCTATCTGGATGCCTTTAGAAAAATCATCTCATGAACATCCTTATCGTCAACACATCCGATATACACGGAGGGGCAGCCATTGCTGCCTACCGGCTGATGAACGCGCTGCTCCGGGAAGGAGAGCACGTGAAGATGGTCGTACGCGATAAACAGGCCGATCACACGGATGTCATCGCTGCCGGCGGAAAGCTGCCGAACAGACTCAATTTCTACATGGAGCGGGGTGTCATCTTTCTCTGCAACGGATTCACGAAACGGCACCTGTTTGATATCTCCATTGCCAACACGGGACTTTCTATCACTGATCTTCCCGCATTCAGGGAGGCCGATGTGATTCATCTGCACTGGATCAACCAGGGGATGCTCTCCCTGGATGAAATAAGCCGCATTATCGTTTCAGGCAAAAAAATTGTCTGGACGATGCACGACATGTGGCCCTTCACCGGTATCTGTCATCATGCTGCCGGGTGTACCCGCTACGAAAGATCCTGCGGGGAATGCCCCTGGCTCGGGAGCCCTTCACGGAACGACCTTTCTCATCGGTCGTTTCTTGCAAAACAAGCTGTCTATGCCCGAGGACAGATTACTTTCGTAGCCTGCAGCAACTGGCTGAGAGAGCTGGCAGCAAAAAGTCCGCTCACTGCAGGCCATCGGGTGGTCTCCATCCCCAACCCCATCGACACTGCTGTCTATACGCCCATGGATAAAAGTGAGGTACGCCAGCGGCTGAATCTGCCGGAAGATAAAAAAATAGTGCTTTTTGCAGCCGTAAAAGCCTCTGATCCGCGAAAGGGGATGGATTATCTGGCGGAAGCGAGCCGCATCATGGCACAGCAACACGAAGATATCCTCTTTTTGATTGCCGGTAACCAAGGCGAGGAGCTGGGTAAACGCCTCTTACTGCCTGCAAGGAGCCTGGGATATGTAGCACCGCAGGATATGCCCGGCGTCTACAATGCCGCTGACCTGTTCGTGACGCCCTCACTGCAGGAGAACCTACCCAACACCATCATGGAGGCGATGGCCTGCGGCACACCCTGCGTGGGGTTTCATACCGGTGGTATCCCCGAGATGATCTCGCACGGTACAAACGGTTATGTGGCGGCGTACAGGGATGCCAATGATCTGGCAACAGGCATTCTGCGGATATTGTACGGTAATAACGCAGGACAGCTTTCATCGGAAGCACGTCGCAAAGTGTTATCAGAATATAGTCAGGAAAAAATTGTTCAACGTTACAGGCAACTCTATGCAAACGAATAACAACATCACCGATCAGGCGCACTGGGATGCGTACTGGGCGAATTACAGGTATGATAAGATTCCCGAGAAGGTGGTATTTCATCCTTTTATGAATCGGTTAAGCCGGGGTAAGAGCCTCATCGATATCGGCGGTTTTCCCGGTGTGTTCGCCGCCTGGTTTTACAAACACGGTATCAGCGACGTAACTGTCCTTGATTTTCACATGAACAGGGATATTGTACGCAATTTTGAGAAGATCAATGGATTGCCAGAACACAGTATTCAGTGTATTCACACCGATTTTTTCTCTTTTGTACCGGAGAGAAGATATGATGTGGTTTTTTCTTCCGGATTTATCGAACATTTTGAAGATACAGCGGACGTGATTAAAAGGCATGTCGATCTGCTGTCGGATGACGGTCAACTGCTGATCCTCATCCCCAATTTCCTGGGCCTGAACGGAATGATACAGCGGAGACTGGACAGGGAGAACCTGGAGGCACACAATCTAAAGTCGATGGAGATTCCCGCGCTTGAAGAGATCTTACGCTCCTTTCATCTCCACGATGTCTCGGTGGAATACATCGGTAAGCCGGTGGTATGGCTTGAGCCCAAACCGGAGAACAAAAAAATGCGGAAATGGGTGAAAGCACTGAGTTACGCCATCAAACTGTTTCCTCTCCGGGGCAAGCCGTTGTCACCCTTCATCGCCATATACGCCCGTAAATGAAATCATTATCCATCATCACAGTCACCTACAATGCGGCTTCCACGCTCGAGAGGACGCTAGTGAGCGTCAGGGAACAGACGTACCCTCATATCGAGCATTTGGTTGTGGATGGAGAATCGAAAGACAACACGGTAGCGCTGATACGACAATATGCAGGTGAGAAGATGGTATGGGTGAGCGAGCCGGACAAAGGACTCTACGACGCCATGAACAAAGCTGTCGGGATGGCTTCAGGCGACTATCTCTGCTTCCTGAACGCGGGGGATACTTTTTTCGCAGCCGACAGTGTGGAGAAGATGATGCGTACTGTGGAACCCGGGAACAATCCCGATATTATCTACGGGGAGACGGCCATCGTGGATGAAAAAGGAGTTTTTTTACATATGCGCAGACTGCGTGCGCCGGAGAAACTTTCATGGAAAAGCTTCAAACAGGGAATGCTGGTATGCCATCAAGCATTTGTTGTGAAAAGGGAGCTATTTGAACCATACGACCTGTCGTACCGTTTTTCTTCCGATTTCGACTGGTGCATCCGCATGATGAAGAAATCAAAAAAACTGCACAACACCCACCTCACCCTCATCAACTACCTGCATGAGGGGATGACTACCACCCACCGGAAAGCGTCACTGAAAGAACGTTATCGTATTATGGTAAAGTATTACGGACAAATATCCACCTTTCTGCACCATCTTTGGTTTGCAATACGGGCGGTACTGAAATAATCTGCGAGGGATTGAACCACAAAAATTATGAACCGAAGAAAACTGAAACTGGAGGAGTTGCACCGCATTAGCGTAGATGAATTCCGTGAAGCGAGGAAAATTCCGCTGATTGTGGTACTTGACAATATAAGAAGCCTGCACAACATCGGATCAGTTTTCCGGACAAGTGATGCCTTCCGTGTGGAGGAGATCCTGCTGTGCGGCATCACGGCGACTCCACCCAACGTGGAGATTCATAAAACAGCCCTCGGGGCTGAAGATGCAGTCAAATGGCGTTATTTCAAAGAGACCCTGGAGGCGGTGCAAGCATTAAAAAATACCGGATATGCCGTTTATGCCATTGAACAGGCTGAAAACAGCATTTCACTGGGACCGGTCGCGTTGGAAAAAGAAAAAAAATATGCCGTGATCTTCGGCCATGAGGTACATGGGGTACAACAAACGGTGGTGGATGCTGCCGATGGTTGCATCGAGATCCCTCAATATGGTACCAAACATTCCTTGAACGTGTCGGTCACGGCAGGCATTGTCATCTGGGACTTTTTCAGTAAGTTGATGTAATCCTGCAAGGATGTTTTCATAAGTGGGGATGTTGCACCACTGATTTCATACGGTACAGGAAATCACTGTCCTTGGGATTCAAATTGCTCCAGCTTCACGGTTTCTCCGTCAAAAACGGCATAGGAGAAAAAAGTGATCCAATCGCCCAGCATAACAACATGGCTCTTTTCTGCAATGGAAAGATTCAGCAAAACATGGCGGTGGCCGAAAACGAAGTAGTTGATATCGGGTGATGCAATCAGCTTTTGTTTCGCAAAAAGGATCAGATATTCCCGCTCTTCGCCAAGATACGGCTGCACACCACCGTTCTCACGACTGCTGTTCGACCAGGAATGTGCCAGTGGAATCGTCCACCGGGGATGAATGGCCGAGAAACATTTTCGCAGGAACTTGCTGTGAAATACTTTCCGCAGCAGGTGAAACGACTGCGATTCATCTCCCAGACCATCACCATGCGCCAAAAAAAATCGTTTCCCCTGCATGTCGGTAGTCAATGGCCCAAAATGGAGGATCATTCCACATTCTTTCGAAAGGTAATCGGTGAGCCATATATCGTGGTTTCCGATGAAAAAATGAACTTCCACCCCCCCATCGGTTACCTCTGCCAGTTTACCCAGCAGGCGGGTAAACCCCTTCGGCACCACATGTTTGTATTCAAACCAGTAATCGAAGATATCACCCAGAAGATATATTGCCGATGCATCCTGTTTCACGGCATCCAGCCATCGGCACAACTTACGTTCTGCGTCAATAGAGTGTGTATGCGAAAGGGAGCCCAGATGGGCATCGGCGAGAAAATAGACTTTTTTACTCACGGTGATGTTGTTCAAAGTCGTCGCAAAAAGTTACATCATCCCCAGTTCCAACAGGGCTTCTTCACTCATCATGGACCGATCCCAGGGAGGATCGAAAGTGAGATTGAGATCCAGGCTGTTCACTTCAGGAATGGATTCCACCTTCAACTGCACATCCATCAGGATGAAATCGGCCGCCGGACAACTGGGCGATGTAAAAGTCATCTCGATGGTCACGTTGTTGTGGTCATCGATATCCACATCGTAAACCATTCCCAAATCATAAATATTTACCGGAATCTCAGGATCATACACCGTACGGAGCATGACCACGATCTTATCTTGTAACGCTTGTAATTCTTCGTTCATAATCTGCTTTTTTTATTAAACCGATTTTCAGGCATAATGTTTAATGCCGTCATATGATTCCCTCATCGGCATAACTAAAATAGACGTCTCCACACAATATAAGATGATCCAGAAGGGCAATATCCATCCATTGGGCAGCCTCTTTCAGCTTCTTCGTAATCTGCGTGTCCTGCGGACTGGGTCTGCAGTTTCCGGAAGGGTGATTGTGT
The DNA here is from genome assembly GCA_021372865.1 of Porphyromonadaceae bacterium. Classification (GTDB taxonomy): domain Bacteria; phylum Bacteroidota; class Bacteroidia; order Bacteroidales; family Dysgonomonadaceae; genus Proteiniphilum. The sequence continues at coordinate 47,284 of JAJFTO010000004.1, read as the reverse complement.
CCAAGAATGATACCCGAAGCATAATGATTGAGCGCCTCCCTGAGTATCAGGCGAATATCCACTACTGTGCCGGAGATTCCGCCACGACTCACCTGCATGGTAGTCAGCACCTTGTTGGAACGATCTGTTAACAGCGCCCAGGTCTCTTCGTGATTCAGATCTGTCAGAATCGGATAGAAATGATCATACCCATCGCGGGATGAGGTGATTTTTTTCCTTTCAGCAGTCTCCGTGGATTTTCGTCTCCTCCCAAGTTCCAGCGCGGCAATCAATGCCACTGCTTTCGCCGGTCCAATACCCTTGAATTGCTTTGTCAGGTCGGAAACACCCATCTTTCCCAGCAGATTCAAATCATTCCCGCTTTTCAACAGGATTCGCTTCCCCAATTCTACAGCACTTTCTTCTGCACTGCCTGAACCAATCAAAATAGCCAGTAACTCGGAGTCGGACAGGGCAGATACACCTTTAAGCAGTAATTTTTCACGGGGACGATCTTCCTCGGCCCATTGTTTGATACTTAATTTCTTCATGATGTTCATTTCAGGCATAAAACGAAACAAACATACAAAGAAACAACGAATTAACAAACAATTTGTTACAACATTACTCCCTCACGCGTTCCACGTACGATCCGTCGCGTGTATCTACCTTGATTTTTTCACCTGTGTTGATGAACAGGGGCACCCTTACCTCCGCACCGGTTTCAACAGTAGCAGGCTTCAATGTATTGGTTGCTGTATCTCCTTTGATACCTGGTTCGGTGTAGGTGATCTCCAGCACCACATGTGTGGGCATTTCCGCAGTCAGGATGGAACCGCTGTCGACATGAATCTGTACTTCCACCACATCTCCCTCCTTCAGGAACTGAACTCCTTCAATTTGTTCTCCCGGAATAGGAATCTGTTCGTAGGTTTCGGTATTCATGAAATTGTATCCCATGTCGTCGCGATACAGGTATTGAAAAGGACGACGTTCAATACGCACTTCATCCACCCTCACGCCAGAGTTAAAAGTTTTCTCGAGAATGCGTCCCGTCGTCACATTTTTCAGTTTGGTCCGTACAAATGCAGCACCTTTGCCGGGTTTGACATGAAGAAATTCGACAATAAAGTAATATTGTCCGTCCAGGTCGATGCACATGCCGTTCCTAAAATCAGCGGTTGTTGCCATAAATAGTTATAATAATCTTTTATAATGATTTGTATTTGAGCGCAAAAGTAGTCAATCCATCGATAATATACAAATGAATTTCCTATTGTTTATAAGACTTCCATTGCATCCAACACCAGTTTAACAATGAACAACACGAATATAACCCACATGGTCACGGAGATATGTTTCCATTTACCGCAGAATGCTTTTAACAAAACAAAAGACAACATGCCAAAAACAATTCCCTGTGCAATACTAAAGGCAAAGGGCATCATCACGATGGTAAGGAAGGCAGGCAAAGCTTCAGTCATGTTGTCGAAATTGATCTTCACCACCGCCGTGATCATGAACAAACCGACCACGATGAGTGCCGGCGCGGTAGCAGATGCGGGAACCATTAAAAAGAGCGGAGCCAGAAACAACGACAGGCCAAACATGGTCGCCGTGGAAAACGCGGTTAGACCGGTGCGACCTCCCACAGCCACACCCGATGCACTCTCCACGTATGACGTCACCGTGCTGGTACCCAGTATCGCACCAAAGGTAGTTCCAAGGGCATCGGCAAAGAGTGCTTTTTTGATCTGTGGGAAATTACCCTCTTTGTCGGTGATCCCAATTTTTGAGGCAACACCCAGCAGTGTGCCGATTGTATCAAACAGATTCACAAACAGAAAAGTAAATACCACGATCAGCATGTCGGGTGTGAAAATGTGATCCCACGCAAACTGCATAAATATGGGAGATATATCCGGAGGCATGGAGACGATGCTTCCAGAAGGTAACTGTACAAGTCCCAGAATAATTGCAAAAACAGTGGATGCAACAATTCCGATCAGAAAAGCGCCTTGTACTTTTTTATAATAGAGTACGGCCGTGAGAATAAGTCCCAATAAGGCAACCCATACGTGTGGGTTCGACATGGCTCCAAGGGTGACCATCGTGTTTTCATCCCTTACAATGAGTCCGGCATTCTGCAGACCAAGGAAAGTAATAAAAAGGCCAATTCCCACAGGAATGGTATTTTTGATCGTCGTAGGAATACTCTTTACAATCATTTCGCGCACATTGAAAAAAGTAAGAATGATGAAGACAATACCTTCAATAAAAACAGCAGTGAGCGCCATCTGCCAGGAGTATCCCAGACCAAGCACCACCGAGAAAGCAAAGAAGGAGTTTAGTCCCATTCCCGGAGCCTGAGCAATGGGCAGGTTCGGAATGAAGGCCATGAACAGGGTTCCCAACACACTGGCAAGCGCCGTGGCGGTGAAGAGTGCTGCTTTATCCATTCCCGATGCGCTCAGGATATTTGGATTCACTACCAGTATGTAAGACATGGTGAGGAAGGTGATGATTCCCGCAACCAGCTCTGTACGTATTGTTGTTTTGTTTTGTTTTAACTTGAAAATTTTTTCCAGCATAATTATTCCGTCTTACACATTAAAAATTCCACTTTGTGGCCAGGGTCGGAATGGCATAAAATTTACTTTCTATGAATTTATTTACAAAGTTGTAACTCAGTTCTATCTCACTGCCAAAAGAAAAGTTGGGCGTGATGTTATACCATATCTGGGGTTCACTCAAAAAAACCACTTTTTTCCCTTCGACATCGTTGCCTTCCGTAAATGATCTGTCCTCGGTCCAAAGATCCGCAAATCCACCCAGCGAGAGTTTATCTCCTGCCAGCGAGGCATTCCAGGTGACAGTCCACTGTATATCGTTGCTCACCTTCTGAAAAGCATTCAGCTTATAGGCCACATAGGTATTCATATAAAAGCTTCTCTGTTGAAACGGGTAGCCTAACCCTGCCATATAGGATGACGGAATGGAAAAACCGGCGGCAGTACCTTTTCTTAATCCCAGTCCCCCATTATACTCGATATGGGGACGAAACGGAAAATTACCCAATTTAAATTCACGGGCAATTTCTGTGTAAACAAGCCCGATATTTTTCTTGTCGTAATTAAAATCGAAATCTGCAAACATAAACGTGCTTCCCCACCGGTCCGCCTTAAACATCTCAAAGGTTGCGGTCAGATAATTTACAGGTGATACATTCTCGCCGTACATCGAATGACGCGGGTCAAAATGTAACTGAAGATTCTGTGCCCGTATAGCTCCAAGCGTACAACAGAAGACTAGAAATACAACTGAAATTTTACGTGACATAAAAAATTGTATGAAGGTTTGTTTAATTTTTAGAGACGACAAAAGTATCAAAATATTGGCAAACTGCCATCAGACTCTGCTGACTTTCTGCTCTTTTTCATTTGGATTGCCGTTCTTAACGCATAAATTTGTATTTTTGTCTTTTTAAAATTATCTGCTCTGGTATGAACACAGACAAGGCAAACAATTTGGTCATTTACAACACACTCAGTCGCAGGAAAGAAGCTTTTGAACCACTCCATCCACCCCTCGTGGGTATGTATGTATGCGGGCCCACCGTCTACAGTGACATTCATTTGGGCAATTGCCGTACTTTTATCTCTTTCGATTTGATTTACCGCTATCTGCTTCATCTCGGCTACAAAGTACGCTATGTAAGAAATATCACAGATGCAGGCCATCTGGAGGGTGATAGGGACGAGGGAGAAGACAAATTCGCAAAAAAAGCCAAACTGGAGCAACTGGAACCAATGGAGATTGTGCAAAAATATACCATTGGCTTTCATGAGGTGCTGGCGCTTTTCAACACCCTGCCCCCAAGTATTGAACCCACAGCCACAGGACACATCCTGGAGCAGATAGAAATGATTAAAAAAATACTTGAGGCCGGATATGCCTATGAGGTAAACGGAACGGTCTACTTCGATGTGGAAAAATACAGCAGGGGAAACGATTATGGCACACTGACAAACAGAAAACTGGAAGACCTGATGGAAGGGACACGGGAGCTGGACGGCCAGGACGAAAAAAGAGGACGCCTCGACTTTGCCCTCTGGATCAAAGCAAAACCCGAAACACTGATGCAGTGGCCCTCACCCTGGGGATGGGGATTTCCCGGGTGGCACATTGAATGCTCAGCCATGAGCACCAAGTATCTGGGAACGACCTTCGATATTCACGGCGGGGGGATGGACCTGCAAGCTACCCACCACACCAATGAGATCGCTCAATCGCAGGCTTGCAATCATACCGAGCCCGTCAAATATTGGGTACATACCAATATGCTCACCGTCAACGGTGCACGCATGTCGAAGACTGCCGGCAACGGCTTCCTTCCCAAAGAGCTTTTTACCGGCAACCATCCGCTGCTGGAACGAGGTTATACTCCCATGACAGTCCGTTTCTTCATGGCCCAGTCACATTACCGGAGTACGCTCGATTTCTCCAACGAAGCGCTGCAGGCTGCCGAGAAAGGTTATAAAAAATTGATGGAGAGCCTTTCTGCGCTGGAAAAGATTGTCCCCTCTGACGCCACTTCGGTGAATATCGACGAGTTGGAGCAAAGCTGTTATGCGGCGATGAATGACGACTTTAACAGCCCCACACTCATTGCTCACCTTTTTGAGGGAGTACGCATCATCAATTCTGCACTCGACAAAAAAGAAACACTTACCGTAGCAGATCTGGAAAAATTGAAAAAGATCATGCACACCTTTATCTTCGAAGTGCTGGGGTTGGTGGATGAAACAAAGCAAATGGCCGGTAGTGAAGTGATAGAGGGACTGATGCAGCTGATTATAGATATACGCCAGTCGGCCCGAGACAACAAGGACTGGGGTACCTCAGACAAGATCAGGGATGCCCTGAAAGAAGCGGGCGTCACGCTCAAGGACACCAAAGAGGGTGTGGAATGGAGGCTGTGACCATGCAGATACTGATGTCGCCGGCTAAACTGATGTCTTTCACTGATAAGAAAGACCGGTTCACGACTGCAGAACCGCTTTTCCCGGATAAAACGAAGGAGTTGATCACGGTTTGTCAACAGTTATCAGAAAAAGAGATTGGAACCATCATGAAGATTAACGCCAAAATGGCCCGTGATGTCTATGAACAGTTTCAGACTTTTTACTTCAACTCCACTCCCAAACGTGCCGCAGCATTGGCTTACAACGGGATCGCCTATGCCGGTTTAAATGCACATGATTTTTCGGAAGTTGATTTTGCATTTGCACAGCGTCACCTCAATATCCTTTCGGGTCTCTATGGAATTTTGCGTCCATTTGACCTGATCAGGCCTTACCGATTGGAGATGCAAAGGCCAATTGTTCCTTCCGGGTATCGCACGCTCTATGAATTCTGGCAAGAAACGGTAAACAAGCATCTCGCAACCCGTTTCGAAAATGAAGACAAAACAATCATCAATGTCGCTTCAAAAGAGTATGCCAGTGTGATAAAGAAAAATGCACTTCGCGCAGGGATACGCATTATAGACATCCGGTTTTTGCAACTGGAACACAATGACTTTAAACAGGTGATCGTCCACACAAAAAAAGCAAGGGGACTTATGGCACGTTATATCATCAAGAACAGGCTTACCGACGCGGAGGACGTGAAAGGCTTTCATTATGAAGAATATTTTTACAACCCCGCCCTGTCAAAAGAAAATGAGTGGGTCTTTGTGAGATAAAGGAATAACATATGAACGAAAAAAGGGTAACTTTTGCTTCCAAAGTGGGGGTAATTGCAGCGGCAGCGGGATCTGCCGTCGGCTTGGGTAATATATGGCGCTTTCCCAGCCAGACAGCCGACGGGGGAGGTGCAATTTTCATCCTGGTCTATTTAGGATGTATCCTATTTTTCGGAATTCCACTGATAATCAGCGAGTTTATTGTTGGCAGATCGTCACAGGCCAACACGGCAGGAGCTTTTCATGAACTGGCTCCCGGCGCTCCCTGGAAATGGGTGGGTAGACTGGGTGTACTCACCGGTTTCATCATCATGGGATTCTACATGGTGGTTTGTGGCTGGACACTCGACTATCTGGTGCAATCTCTCACAGGCAGCCTGCATAAGGTAAATGATTTTTCGGCGAACTTCACCTCATTATTGAATAACCCATTGCGGCAGATCTTCTGGATGATCCTCTTCACCCTGTTGACAGCATTCTTTATACTCTCGGGCGTGAAGAAAGGAATTGAACAATCGTCGAAGATTATGATGCCAATGCTCTTTCTGATCCTTATTATACTTGCTGTACGGGCCATTTTGCTGGAAGGTGCTTCCAGTGGGCTCTCTTTTCTCTTCATGCCCAGCCTCGAGCATGTCAAGCCGACCGTCTTCCTTGACGCAATGGGACAGGCCTTCTTCTCACTTTCCCTCGGGATGGGCTGTATGATTACTTACGGCTCCTACTTCAATAATCGCATCAACCTCACAAAAACTGCGATGCAGGTAGCCGTACTCGACACGATGGTAGCCATACTTGCGGGGGTGATTATTTTTCCTGCCGCCTTTGCATTGACAGCCAACCCCGGCACCATTGTTGATGAGCTGGTAGCCGGCGGCCCCGGACTACTTTTTATCACCCTCCCAGGATTATTTAATCAAATGCCCGTCTCCATGTTGTGGGCAGCCATGTTCTTCTGTCTGCTAGCACTTGCCGCACTCACATCCACCATCTCATTGATGGAAGTAGTGACCCTCTACCTGCATGAAGAATATCGTCTTTCCCGAAAAATGAGTACTTTCATTGTCACCGCGGGTGTCATCGTGCTGGGAGTAATTTCATCGATCTCGGCTCCATTTTTTAATCTTCTCGACATCAGTTCTGCCAAGTTTATGCTTCCCATCGGCGGCTTCTTTATCAGTCTTTTTGTGGGATGGTATCTGGATAAAAAAATGGTATATGCCCAACTGACCAACCAGGGTACGTTGAAAACGGCTGTCGGCTTTCTGAAAACCTACATCTTCCTGCTACGATACATCGTTCCTCCGGCCATCCTCGCCATATTTGTCTATGGATTAACGGGCTGACAATATATCGGTACATTTCAGTTACCCATATGATTAAACATTGAGAATCAACGGAAAAAAGAGGAAAAATTAATTTAAAGGACTTTAAACAACCTAAAACAGAAAAGAATCTGCCTGTCTTCGTTTTTAAATGATTATTTTTGTACAAAAAGCTTCACAGAGATGCCAAAGCAATATAAAATTTATCCTCCCGATACAATTCACACCACCGTGCAGCTTCCTGCATCAAAAAGTATGAGCAACCGGGCACTCATACTCAACGCCCTCAGTATCAGCCATTATACCATCCGGAATCTTTCCGACTGCGAAGATACCCGGGTCATCGTTGATGCTTTTAACTCCGACTCAAACGTGTTCGACGTGAAAGGGGCAGGTACTGCCATGCGTTTTCTTACCGCCTTTCTGGCAGGAATGGAAGGAGAGTGGGTCATCAAAGGGTCCAAGAGAATGCACGAACGCCCCATCCATCCGCTGGTGGAAACGCTCACTGCACTGGGTGCCGAGATCGACTATCTCGAAAAGGAGGGTTTCCCTCCCCTGCGAATCAAAGGACGAAAGCTCAAGGGAGGGGAAGTGTATCTTTCCGGAAATATCAGCTCACAGTTTATCTCTGCCTTGCTGATGATTGCACCGATCATGGAGCACGGATTGATCATGCACATCGAAAAAAATATTGTTTCAAAACCCTACATCGACCTGACCATGGCGATGATGGCACAATGCGGCGTCACAGCCAAATGGGCCGACAACGATATTATTGTGAAACCGCAACAATATCAGGCCATTGAGCTGGAAGCAGAAACCGACTGGTCTGCAGCCTCTTATTGGTACGAATTGGTAGCATTGATGCCCGGCGCCGAAGTCAGACTGCCAGGACTGCGTAAAAAAAGTCTGCAGGGCGACGCCAATGTCGCCAACCTGTTCAACGATCTGGGAGTCGCCACGGAATATCAGGAAGAGGGTGTGGTCATTCATCATTCAAAGAGAAAAGCAAAAAAATTCTTTCACGATTTTGTGAATGAACCCGACCTGGCGCAAACATTTGCAGCTACCTGTTGTTTTAAGGGTATACCGTTTCTATTTTCAGGCATTCAAAGCCTGAAAATTAAGGAAACAGACCGGGTGCAGGCCCTGATTAATGAATTGAAAAAGCTGGGCTTTGTACTCAAAGAAAGTGATAACGGCATGCTTGAATGGGAGGGAGAACGTTGTTTCCCGGAAAAAGATCCCGCGATAAATACTTACGACGATCATCGCATGGCCATGTCCTTTACACCCGGCGCAATCCCATTCAGTACGCTGATCATCAACGATCCGCAGGTCGTGACAAAGTCATATCCCCGTTTCTGGGATGATTTAAAGGATGCAGGGTTTATTATAAAAGAATAGAAGAAAGGAACTGATTATGCAACCCATCGTATTATTTATCGGCATCATTCTCTTTTTTGTGCTGGCACTGGCCATCACCAATTATATTCAGAGAAAGAAAGGAAATACGCAAACCCGTGAAATGGCTCCTCCCTCCATCGATCTAAGCGGGGGCGGCTGTTGCGGTGCGCATGAGGTGTGTGAAAAAGACAGCCTTATTGCAGCTTTTATAGAAAAACCGGAATACTTCGACGACGAAGAGCTTGACAAGTTCGCACGTCGCGATTCAGGGGAATATAAGAACAGCGAAGTGGATGAATTCAGAGAAGTATTTTACTCCGTCCTCGATGAGGAGAAGCCTCGCTGGGTACGTAGTCTGCAAATGCGGGGAATCTCTCTCCCCGATCAGCTGAAAGATGAAGTGCTGATGTTTGTGAATGAGCTGAGAACACTCAAAATGCACGCCTGACCCCGGACAGATGAATATCTCCGAACTACTTCAGTATGCCTTTTTCCGGAATGCCCTTTTGGGGAGTCTCTTCGCAAGCATCGCCTGCGGCATCATCGGAACATATGTTGTTTCCCGCAGGCTCGTATTTATTAGCGGAGGGATTACCCATGCTTCTTTCGGGGGGCTGGGTATCGGATTTTATTTCTCACTTCCTCCCATTCTGTCGGCCATGGCTTTTTCGATACTTTCAGCCTTCGGCATCCAGTGGCTCTCCCGCAAACAGAACGTGAGGGAAGATTCTGCCATCGCTGTTTTCTGGTCGCTCGGCATGGCGGTGGGTATTGTACTTACTTTCCTCTCACCGGGGTATGCCCCCAACTTGTCGGAGTATCTGTTTGGAAATATCCTCACGATCACCCCGGGCGACATTATGGCGCTGGCCATCTTATCGCTTGTGCTACTCCTGTTTTTTGCGCTTTTTTATCATGCCATTGTCTCCATATCATTCGACACCGAATTTGCCCAAACACGGCATATCCCAACGCAGTTCATTGAATATGCGATGATGCTGTTTGTATCCGTCACCATCGTACTGAGCATTCGCCTGGTCGGTATTGTCCTGCTCATGTCGCTCATCACCGTTCCACAGATGACCGCCAACCTTTTTACAGTGAACTATTCAAAAATTATCGCTCTTTCCGTCATTTTCAGTTTTGCAGGCTGTGTGACGGGGCTCATTTTATCGTACTATCTGAATGTGCCATCGGGAGCATTCATCATCTTCGTGCTCATCGTCATGTTTTTCATTGCCAAAGCAGTGAAATCCATTGAAAGAAAAGTCCAAAAGCCACAACCGACAAAATAAAATCCGGCTTCTACCGTTATCAAAGGGTAGCAATTGTTCGTTAAAAAGAACTGCAGTGACGGTAAAAATCAATCCCATATATTGTGTGATGATCCTGTATGGAATGATTCTCGCGATGGGCTGTTCCACCAAAAGGAACACCCAGGGAACACGTGCCTACCATGAACTGACCACCCGTTACAACATCTATTACAATGCGGAGAAGGCCTACAATGAGATTCTGGAGAATCAGTCAGAATACTTTACGGAGAACTATGCGGCTTTACTCCCTTTTTATCCTTCTGTACCCGTGCAGGAAAAGACATTGGCCGGGGGCCCATTCGATCCGGTAATAGAAAAGATATCCAGGGCTATTCAGGAGCATTCCATCTCAGCCAAACCCCGACGCGATCCGTCACAACCCCAGACAGAGGCATTCAGGAAATGGCTGCAGCAGGAAGAATTTAACCCGTTCATCCATAACGCGTGGCTGTTACTGGGTAAAGCCTATCTGCAAAATGGAGACCATGATGCGGCATTGGCGGTATTCATGCAAATACAAAGACTGTTTCATCAGAACAAAGCACTGATTACCGAGACTGAGATCTGGCTATTGCGCGCCTACACGGAGATGGACAGAGATTATGATGCAGAGAACATACTCTATGTACTGCAAAGCAAAACAATACCGGCTTATTTGAACGATCTTTATACGGAAACATATACTGCCAGTCTTCTTCACAAAAAGGAGTACGCTACGGCCATACCCTGGTTGAAAAAGACCATAGACCGGGAGAAAAATTTCAGGCAGAAAAAGCGTCTCCAGTATTTACTCGGACAAATCTATGCACTCCACAGTGAAAAAACAATGGCCTGGCAAGCTTTTGAGGAAGTGAAAGGACTCAGTACACCGGCAGAATTCATCAGTCAGGCCAACCTGGCACAACGAGCGCTGAAAGATAAACCGGCCTGGACTGAAATACAGAAACCAACCGAAAAAACAGGTTCGGCTGAAAAACCGGATACGGCTGAAAAGCTCAACCTGACTAAAAAACCCAACACCACAACGACTGCCCGTCTTTCCTCAAATGAGCTGAGCGGCGATTCTACGCTGTTGATCGATCGGGCACAGCCACATCAATTCCAGGACTATTATCAGGCATATCTCAAACGCTCCGTATTCAGGGAGGCGGCGACCGATTCCATATTCCAACCTTCACCACATCCCGAAATAAGCAGTCCCCTGCCAGTACAACCATCGTCGGTAACTCCCAAACCCAAAACAATGGAGGAGCTGAAAAAGCAACTTGAACAAAAAGCCGCCGCTGCATTACAACAAAATAAGCAGACCGGGAAAAACAAAAACAGGGAGAAACTGTTAAAAGAACGGGAAAAAGAAAGAAAGGAAAAGATCCGTCAACGTGAAAAGGAACTCAGGGAGCGAGAACGCAAAAGGGAAGCAGAAATAAAACAAAGAGAACAACAACGGGAACAACAAATGCGCAAGCAACAACGATAATGAAGAAAATAATATTCGCGACCAACAACAAACACAAACTCGACGAGATCCGGAAAATCACAGACGGATCATTACAAATTCTCAGCCTTGCTGACATCCATTGCAACGATGAGATTGAGGAAACAGGTTCCACGCTTGAGGAGAATGCGCTTCTTAAGGCACGCTATATAAAAGAGAAATATGGCTACGACTGTTTTGCCGATGACACGGGTCTGGAAGTGGAAGTACTTGGCGGTGCCCCGGGAGTATATTCTTCGCGTTATGCCGGTGAAGCATGTAACCCTGCGGACAATATGGAAAAGCTTCTCCATGCACTGGTGGGATTAAAGAACCGCAACGCCCGTTTCCGTACGGTAATCGCACTGCTGATCGGCAATGAAAAGCACTTCTTTGAAGGGGTGGTCAATGGAAAGATCATCGAAGAGAGAAGAGGCGAAGCCGGCTTTGGATATGATCCAATATTTATTCCTGACGGATATGAGCGAACCTTTGCCGAGTTGGGCAACGACGTGAAGAATCAGATAAGCCACCGCGCGCTGGCTACCCGTCGGCTGGCACAATTTCTGACCGGACAATAAGAGTTGTTTCCCGTTCACCCCTTCGCTCTTTTCACAAAATTGTTTATCTTTGAAAATATACATTCAATAACTCAAAAAAATTACACATGTCGACCAACATTCGTACAGGCATTATCGGTTACGGGCTTTCCGGCCGGGTTTTTCATGCCCCCTTTATTGATGTGGTGGAAGGATATGAACTGACAAAGATCAGCACCTCCAAGCCCGAAAGTATTGCACTTATCGAAGAGCGTTACCCCGTGACGGCAGTCGTACCCGACGGAAAGAGCATCATCGATGACCCTGAAATCGATCTCGTCATTGTCACCTCCCCCAATACCGATCATTTCCACTGGGCCCGGGAAGCGCTTCTGGCAGGCAAGCATGTGGTGGTGGAGAAGCCATTCACCGTCAACGTGGCAGAAGCCGATGAACTCATCACATTGGCGGAAAGGCATAAAAAAATTCTTACGGTCTATCACAACCGTCGTTTTACGAGCGACACACGGACTGTCAAAAAATTACTCGATAGTGGCCTGTTGGGTGAAATTGTAGACTATGAATCACATTTCGACCGGTACCGTACCGCCCCCCGTCCCAATGGCGCATGGCGCGAACAGCCCCTGCCTGGCTCGGGTATTTTTTACGATCTGGGGGCACACCTCGTTGACCAGGCGTTATGGTTCTTTGGTATACCCGAAGCCGTCACTGCCGAAATCAACTCTCAGCGCTCATGGGCAAAAGCCGACGACCATTTCGATGTACGCCTCCACTACCCCACCTTTATTGCCACACTGAAATCAGGCATGATCTGCCGCATTCCGGGACCCACCTTTATGTTGCACGGCACAAACGGTTCCTATGTGAAGTATGGGCTCGACGTGCAGGAGGCTACCCTCGACGGTGGTGCCATTCCACAAGGAAAGGATTGGGGACGTGAGCCGGAGAACATCTGGGGAACGATCAACACCGAATACAAAGGAGTGAAGATACAGGGAAAACTGGAGAGTGAGCCGGGTGATTACCGCGACTATTTTATCAACCTGCGTGATGCCATCCTCGGTAAAGCGAAGATTGCTGTCAATCCAAAGGAAGCGCGCAATGTGATACATATCATCGAACTTGCTTTCCAAAGCAGCAAGGAGAAAAGAACCCTCTCAGTAAAATAAACGTTCCTACAAAAAGAAAATCGTTGCTCCGGCAATGCTGATCACCGCACCGATCACCTGACGGGGGGTGATCTTTTCTTTGAACATAATGGCCGAAGGTACAATGATAAAGATGGGTGTCAGGGCCATCAGCGCCGAAGCAATACCCGTCTCGGTATGTTGTACCGCGTAGAGCGACAAGGCTACACCTACGAAAGGACCGAATACTGCGCCCACAGTGATTCCTTTCATCCCTTCCTTGTCGCAGGCAGCCAGGAAGACCCGCTTCCACCTGCGCATAAAGGTGACCAGCAGGGCAAAAGCAGCAAACCCGAAGATGGCGCGAATCTGTGTGGCCGCCACTGCATCGTAATCGCCCATCCCCTTTTTACTGAGAATAAGGCCTATGGCCTGTCCGAGGGCACCACCCAATGCATAGAGAAATCCACGTAGCGGCACATTCAGTTTTAATCTTTTCCCGGCTACCACGATCATTATTCCAGTCACACTTACCACAATACCCAGAATACTCTTGGGCGAAAGAATCTCCTGCAGGAAAAACCAGCCGATGACAGCTGTGAGCATGGGTGCAAGGCTCATGACCAACTGGGAGGTACGGGACCCGATAATGAGATAGGACCTGAACAAAAACAGGTCCCCCAGGAAAAAGCCAACGATACCTGAGATACCCAGCCAGAACCAGTTGTAGGGCGTGGCATCCATCGGGAAAAACATGCCACGCGTAACAAGTGTGGTAAGTCCCAGGAAGATAACTCCAAGAAATATACGGATGATATTCACCGACAGCGATCCTACCCGCCGTCCGGCTTTCTCAAAAAAAATGGCACTCAGCGTCCAGCAAATAGCCGTCAGCAAAGAGGCAATTTCACCAATGTGTGATTGAAGTAGCATGAAAAATGACGTACAACGTTGCGCATTCAGAATAAAAATTGCGCAAATATACGTTGTTTTATAAGATATTGTTTTATGCGATGCTGTTTTGTAGGATATTATTCAATCATCTCTGATAAAAAACTACGGGGATACCACCAGCAGAGGCAATAACACCCAATCCCATAATGAATAGTTGCTGCAACATCTACACAATCATCATATTCAGATCTACATTATAATAACTAAAACAGATATTCTATGGCTTCATATAACCACAAACCCGATAAGAATCCGGCTCCATATATTAACCGTGTACAGTCAGCATATTTCCCCTTTTCCTGGAATCTTCTCGCGGCTTTGAGGCAAGTATAAGTAACCGTAACTGCCAAAAGTATATGGGCTATTCCCCAAACAGTATTACCTACTTCATATATATCGGAGGTTGAGAGTACAACCAACAAAATAAATATACCTGCCGCGACGGCAAACGTCCAACTTTCCTTAAATTGTTCTTTTAAATTCATAATATGTTAGCTTTTAAAAAAATATTCAATACATGGCTTGCAAGTTATATTCCGGAATTATTTATTTTGTTTCATCCTATATTTCATCAAGTAACTTCAAATATTTAGTTTCGTTCATTTTGTTATCAAAACTATCCTTGATTAATTGCCGGAAAAGATCGGAAAACTGGAACGCCTTTCCCTCCATAGGGTTATGAATCCACAAAGTCCATAACTCATCATCCTTAACACAACGAAATGTAACAGTGAAACCATCCGCAATATTCAGGGGTATTCCTACTCCTCTGAAATTTTCAATCAGCATTGAAGTTTTGCCATGTATCTTCTCAGCTAATTTATTACTAATCTGAATTTTTAAGGGCTCAGGACGATAAGATGTATATAACACATCACTTCCAGTTCATAAGAATTATTCTGTCGGTTTTTAATAATGCGGAATGCAATAGCTTCGTTACTTCCCTCAGGAGTACTCTCGAATACAAATTCCACAAAGGAGTTTTTTGTTCCAAAAAACAATCTGTCAATTTCTGATTTATGCTCCAGATTATACATGTTTCCCTCTTCCGTCACTCCCGGGTGAAGCACGTTATATTCAATCGTTTTTAAATATCGCCCTAAATCCATGTGACTCACAGGCTAGGCCATAATTAAATTGGCTGTAAGAGAAAACATGATTGATAAAATAATAGTTTTCACCTTTTTAAAGTTTTTCATAGTCGGAAATTTTTAATTGGTAATTCACTACCTATGAGATTCACTACGAGTTTCCGGTCTGATTTTCTGCCAACCTTTAGTTTCAATGGAATTATTCTTTCTTTTTTTCTTTTCTTTTATTCTGAAAATAAGTAATTATTACACCTGTAGTTCCGGTCAAAAGGGCAAATAAGATATGAAGCCACCATAAATAAGGTCGTTCCGGAAGAATAACAAGATAATTTGCCCATGTTGCCATCAGGTAAAGAAACGAGAACATTACGAAAGTAAATGCAAATTTTTTCATAAGAGAAATTTATTAATATTTTTTATCCTGAAAGTAAAGTATAATCACGAATAAATATGTAAAATTTTTCAACAGCCATTATAAATATCTTGCGTTATTGTTGTAATCACATCATTTGAAAATAGGTTTACCTTCTTCAATATTAAAAATTCTTTCCTGAACTCCCGAAGAATAATTTTTTAAATAGTATAACGTTCCTGTGGGTACATTGTCGTAGTTCAAGGAATCGGAAGTTGCCACTTGTTGACCTAACGATTTCCACCCTTCCTTACCACTATAAAACAATTCGTATTTTTGACCTTCTTTTATGTAATTGTCGCTATTTCTCGGGGAATAAACGATTTTCGTTATTCTTTTCGGAGTCGACAAATCGAGTCCTGCCCAGCCGTCGCTTGGAGTATTGTGATCGAATGATGTGTTTGTTGAACCGTCAAACACATTCGTATATTCCCGGGAGCCATCATTTTTAAGGCTTCCGGGAGTTCCTATGACCTTTCCGGTTAAATAAACGGAATCGGAGAAGAATTGAACTTCAGCTATATTACAATAGCTGCCTGATGGACCTTTATACCTGACATACCGGTATTCTTTAAGGGGAGAAACGGAAACTGTAGTAAGCAGACGCGAAGGAGCCCCTTTAATTACATGGATCGTATCAGCCTTTTGAAATTGCGGGTTATTACATCCTTCAAAGACACCGCCAATCATCCTGTTTCTATATGATGATTCTACTCTGAGAGGAAATTTTGAAAACAGGGTAACAGACTCATATTCTCCTTTTTTTAATTTAAAGAAATGTATTTCTCTCGACTGCCTCTGTACAATAAAAGGATCGCTTACAAAAATTAATTTCCCATTCTCATAATTTGCCAGCCTTGATACACATCCCGATTCGATATTGAACACATACGAATTATTATTTATGATGCTCCAGTCAACAGGGATCCATTCCAATTTTGACGACATGCATAAATAGACAAGTTTTTCACCTCTCTTATCCGGATACAGTGCGTTTTCCTGGATTTCTATATTGGACAGGAAATTAGTATACAAATAGGTTACATCAATAAACCTGTAATTATTGTCTGAAAATTCCTTTGGAGTGTCATGAGTTATTTCTGATATTTTTTTAATCGCATCTCTGTTTTTTGAAAATGTTTTTCTATATGCTTTAGTCTTTAAAGCTAATCTGTTTCCCGAATTTTCAGAAATAAACGCAATATTGCTAAAAAAGTCTGTGAAGTAAAATTCTCCTTTGTGATTTTTTATTGAAACCCAAGAATGTCCTACATTATCATTTCCTCTTAGCGGTATGTAATCGATAGTACATGGAATTCCGACACACCTGAATAAAAATAAAGTAAACCAGGATATGTCATCACAGGAACCGTTAAAGGCCTCTGCTGTAAGCGCATCTATATTTGGATAACCATTTGGCCGAATCACTGTAAACCGTGGCTCTCCTCTCTTATCTAAAATGATTTTTCTCAGGTTTCTTGCTGCAGTTACCGGATTTTCCGTTTTTATTGTATCTAAATAAGCACCATATTTGTCTAAATATTTTTTTCGCCAATTGGTTATTTTTTCATTCCCTATTCGATATGGAAGAATGTATTCGCAAAAATCATTAAAAGATATATTCTTGCACCAGGGAAACTTTTTCCATACTTCAAATGATAAATCAATATTTTCACACAAATAGGCAGAATCTATTTCTTGAATATCATGTTTTACTTTAAGTTTAGATATATCAAATACACCATATTTTTGTTCAAGGGATTCTATAATCTGTCCAGGTCTTTTCTTATTGTCATCAAGCCATTTAAAATAAGTAGAGTAATTTTCTAAAACCTCTCCTTCATAATAATAGTAACCGGGCATGTTCTCTATTAGAAAGCATGCAGCTTTATATTTTAAGCTATCTGTTGCATTTTTTGAATATCTTTTTAAAACTTTTTTTAATTCAATTCGATTTTTTCCTGCAAGCGACAAAGCTTCTTGCAATCTATAGTCATTTTTATTGCTACAGGCTGTAAAAATCAAGAGTACATAAATAATTAAAAACTTGCTTATGTTGTTCATTTTAATTGTGTTTTAATGATTGACAGAAAAGAGCGGGTTAAATATCCTTACTTGAATATTATTAGTATTTGTTTTTTGAAATTTAATCAATAAATTTTTTATCTATACCAGAATCTTTACACCATTCCAACGTTTTGTAATAATCATTCAAATCTTTGCGCTTGGGGTGGGGTAAATAACAGCTTAATCCACAATAAGTTTTAATCTCGTATTCCGACAGAAACATCGGAGTATATGCCTTGTAGACAACTGTTTCATTAAGTACACCAGTAAATAAGCTTTTATCTATCTCAGAAAAAATTGTATTTACAAAGTCTGCTAAATCAAAACAATATTGTTCTTCGTAAGTATCCATTCGTTGAATAGTGCTTCTTTCAAATAGCTGAATGTTTGTTTCGTGATTTTCAAAAAGTTGTTTTAAACAAAATGCCAATTCCCTCAAATGTTGTGTTTTAATAACAGAAATGGTTGACGAACGGTATGCTCCATCCATATTGTCATAATAATCAAAATAATGCTTCGCTACGGATTTATAATTGATGACTGGTTTTACCACTTCTGGAATAATCCTGTCATAAGGAAATCCTTTATAGATTATTTCCATAGAAGAAGCTATGATATAATCTGTTTTATCTTTCAATTCATATGCTACTTCAACTGCACCCATCAGGCAGGCGTCGAACAGGATAAAATCGAAATGAATTGGCAGGGCTATTGATAGGCTGGGTATATTCATTTCATTTCCATGATCTCTTCCAAACGACCTTAATGGTGTGTTTGGAGGAAGCCATGACGTGCCATGAGACCATAATACCAAGCCATAGTTATTAGCGGGATACAGATCTATAATATCGTTCAAGACCTCCTGCATTTGAGAGGCGTTGGCTGAATTTATTTCAGGATATGTTTTTACTATTTCCCCCGAATCTAGCCCAATCTCCAATAAATAAGGCGATTCCCTTGCTAAATCTGCAAAAATTACCAGGTTGACGTCATTGTCTCTGTACCCTTTTTTTATTTCTTCGATGTCGTCAAGGGCATCTGCCGACAAGTCATTATCTGCCGACATATAAACGATAACTGTCCGTTCCGCATAAATAATGGGAATAATATCTTCGTCATACTCCGTATGACAGGCAGTAAATGCCAATAAAACGGATGACATTATTATTTTTTCAATCTTCATTGTTTTATTTAATTTGTTCTTCCTGATAAGACCGGATGATTGTTCTCAGTTTTGATTTGACTATGAACGGATCAACATAATAGGATGATTTTATCGGTATATTATTGAGTTTTATGGCTTCCCTATAGGCTTCCTGATGTTCTCCTATTCGTTGAAGGAATAAAATCCGTTCATAGGCAATATTGAATGCACTTGGAACTACGTTTACCGCCCTGTCAAACGCCCTTTTCGCTTCTTCAATTTGTTCCGTTTCTTCATATAAAGTTGCCATGTTTTTCAATAATATGTCATCACAGAAGTATTGTTCTGCTTCTTTTAATAAAGATAATGATCCGGACGTATTCCCCATCCTGTATTGCAAATCCGCCCATGTTACAAGGAAACGTCCGTTCCCTTTCATCATGGGATAAGCTTGTACAAATTGAGCATTCGCTACCTTCCAATATGCTTCATTTTTCATATTCTCCAAGGCTGTTTGCCATCTATTATAACTAAGCCCACAATTCCCGACAAAAAGAACTGTAATAACCATTACAGGGATTAAGACAATTGCCTTGTGCCTGATATTGATCGTTAATATTGGTTTTATACGGTCAGAATTGAGTATTATTGCTATAAATAGAATAAGAATTATAATCAGGGGAATTATCTTGGAAGGATGGTAAGCAAGTGAAATTATCAAGAACGCGCATATTGGGTATAAGAGTGGTGACTGTGTTTTATAAGCGGCAATAATGATAAATAAAGCGAGTACGATAAACAAGAGCAACCCGGCAAATCCCAACGTTACACCTGTATTCAGGAACTCATTATAAGGCGAATGTACGAGGTCGGGACTAAAAAGGTCGGGTATCCGGTGGCTTGCAACGTAATCGGATTGAAATTCGGGATAATGCTTTTCAAACGCATACAATCCCCATCCCATTGGTTTTTTAATCATCATTTTAGAGGCAGTAAACCAGATGAGAAGTCGCCCGCTCACAGATGCCGAGTGCCACCATATCAATAATGCCACAGAGGCAATAAATGGGAATAGCAACCATCTGACAAGTTGTTTTCCGGTGATTTTACCTGATAGTAATAAATACAATATCCCCGTTATCACGGTAGCAACTAACGCTGTCCGTGCTTGTAATGCCAATAATAAGATCACTCCCAATAATAGAACTGAGTAATTGAATATTCTTTGTTTCGGTTGTGTGTAACAGAATGGGAGCAGTACGGCCAAATATGCTCCCAGAACATCCGGATTGCCAAAAGTACTTCCGACCGGAAAATACGAATGGAATGCAGGCACGATATGTAAAAGCTGCAACCCGCAAATTAAAACATGCAATAATATAATAATAGGAGCTATCGTGTATAAAGCACTTATATATTTGCTGTTCCCCGCATGATAAATGCGTGCAAAGACGTAAAATAAAAAAAAGATGAACGGGAGCGCGAAGTCCAAGTTGTTGTAAGTCCCCCAATAAAAGCATAGATAGACAAAAAGCAGGGTCACTGCAATCATATCTCCCCCCGTGATACGCAGGACCGCTGTTTTACCTTCTTTAGAAGATTGGATAAGGGATATGGCAAGCGCAACGATAAAAACAATTCCAAATGCGAATTGCTTTACATACGCGTTCTCGTTCAAAATCCCTTGCTCGGCAACTGCAAAAGAAACAAGGAATAAGAGCGAGTAAATAATATAGACGTAATACATTTCATCATATTAACTGAGGTTGTCGAGAGTTGGCTCTCCCGACAACCTGTAGTTATAGCAACTCTATTTATTCTTCTTTTTAGTTTCTATTCTTCTATCCTGTAAATAAAATAGAATCACAAATAAAATACCGACCAAAGGACCAGACAAAATATAATGCCAGACCTGTTGTTCTCTACCCAATACAAGATCAAATATCCATGATGCAAACGGATAGATAATTATGACGATCAGAAAAGACTTTAAGTATTTCATTCTTCCAATATCCAAATAGTTATAATTTGATCAGCAGATTCATATACCCCACCGGCAACGGCACCCGCAGGGATTGCTCCCCAACCTACTGTAGCTGTGGAGACAGCAACTACAGTTCCACTCATGGCACCGGCAGCAGCTCCTCCTGCATCTGCTGCAACAACTTCTCGCCCCCCATTATTCCACCAATCAGTAATTGCATTAGAAGCGGAATTCCACCAATCTTCGACTGTATTCCATATATCGTTCAACCATCCTTTTGTCCTTATTGTGCTATTTTTCAGTTGAAGTTGATTTAATTCTTCATTATTGTATTGTTCCAGAATTTCTGGATAATTCAAAGCAAAATACCATTTTTTGTAATTATTCATCCAATAATGATAAGAGCTATAACCGGTACTTGTAGCACAGTATATTATTGCAGCGTCTGATTCAGTAAGAGTCGTAGTTGCTTTTTGATTAATTGCTTCTAACCTCGCTTTCAATTGTGGAAGTTCATTTTTCTTAAATTCTTGTTTAAGAACAGACGTCATCTCATCAAGCATTTGTTGTACGGCAGGACTAAAATTATCCACACCCGAAGATTTCAAGGATGGAGTATCTTTCAAAGCATGTGTGAAGATATTACTATGTTCTCGTATCTTTTCGTGCTGATTGCAAAAATCAAGCGTTGCCTGTTTTATAAACTCATCTTTGTTCTCCATGAAGGGACGGTTTTTCAACCTTGGATTTTTTGCGTATTCAATACCTTCTGCTCTGATCTCTGCAAAAATATACTCCAAGCCCTCGTTATGTAACACGCCAACTTCGTTATATTCCTCCGGAATATCTAAGCTTTCTATTTTGACATCAGAATCAAAATCACTACTGCATCCTTGTACAACGATACCCAGCCAAATCATACTGGCTACTAATATTCCGATGCCAAGAAATCTAAATGATTGTTTATAAAAAAAAGTTTTTTTCATGTTATTTCTATTTAAAAAATGACTGTTATACAGTTACTTATTATATATCTTATTCTTAAGATAATTTTGAAATTACCCTTTTTTAAAAGCAGGCGGCTTGCCGGAATAGAACGCACATTATACCGCCTTGCTTCAGGTAGGCAGGAGTGCCCTTGGAATCCGGGGATCCAAAAGGTAATCCTGCCATGAGGAGGTGACTGTTGTTTTTATATCTGATTTGATTAACTGTGTCGAATCATCCAAACTATCCGGTACATTCAATAAATTTCTCATTTTAATTTTGATGCTGTTTATGACCGGAGAAGGAACCTTTACATTTTTGTCCAATATCTTTTGGGTTAATACCCGTGCTTCCTCTTTTCGTCCGGTTTTCAGGTAAAGTTCAGTCAACTGGTATAACGGCATGAATTTTACAGGGCACATTACTGCTGCTTTTTTCAGGTAACTTTCAGTTTCGTTGTATTGTTGTAGTTTCAAGCAATTATCTGCCATCAGCATCTGCAAATCATAGTCTGCCCAAAGGCTATCGCACTCCCGTGCTATTTGCTGGCTTTCATCGTAATGCCCTGCCACATTTAACTCTGCCGCGTAATTATAGAGAAACAGGTCTTTGTGGCTCAAGTGTACATAAAGAGATTTATACAGCGGCAGCATCCGGTGTGTTTCACCCCTCAACGATTTATATGCCATCTTATACCATTCGTGCTCATGAAAGGCTTGGTATGCAGTGCCACACAATAGAGTTAGTAAAACCAATGCGGCGATTGCTTTGGTTAAACCGCCATTAATTGTTATACTGTTTTTTTGCGGATTGGCTGCCACCGCAAAGGCGACAAGCGCTACGGTCATCAACCGGACAAATGGATAATTGAAGGGATAGGAAAATAATGCGCAGATGCCTATAGACAAGAGGCTTAACCGGATAAAAAACTGTTCCGGAGAATTGTTCTTCCATGAAACCGATAAAGGGATAATCACCAATATTAATGTAAGGAATAACCCAGCCAGGCCATAATTGACCATCCACTTCAGGAACTCATTGAACGGGTGGCGAACATTGTCGGCAAGCATCTGGTATTTACTGTCAGAATGTTTGGTAAAATACGAAGCCTGCTCATTCATGTAATTTGCAGTAAAACCATTGCTGCCATATCCGCATACCGGTTTACGGGATATCAGTTGTGCCGAACATTTCCAGATCAACAATCT
The DNA here is from genome assembly GCA_021372865.1 of Porphyromonadaceae bacterium. Lineage (GTDB taxonomy): Bacteria > Bacteroidota > Bacteroidia > Bacteroidales > Dysgonomonadaceae > Proteiniphilum. Next base: position 24,500 of record JAJFTO010000004.1, on the reverse strand, counting down.
GCCATTAGCCGAATCCTTTTTCATGAAAAACAATCCGGCAGTCAGCAGCAGGCAACTTACGGATATGGCGGTATAATGGACAGGGAGCGGTTTTATATTCCGTTCTCTCAATAACCGGATAAAAAAGAGAAGAAAAATGACAACGGTTGCCAAAACGGCCGTCCGAGCCTGCGATAATATGATAGCAGTCACAATCAGGCATACTGCAATGATTGAGATTTCGCGATATTTTTTTTGCAGACATCTGTATAAAGGAAAAGGTAACAGAAAAGCCAGTGAAGCCGATATGCCGGCAGGATTGTCAAATGGACCAGTTACGGCAAAAGAACTGTTGTATGATGGCAGCAGACTGATAAATTGTCCCAATCCCCACAAAGAAAGCGCTAACGCTAAAAACGAGAAAAGAAGAAACAGCAACTTCTTGTCTTTCAACCTCGACCAGGTTGCGTAGAACAAAAAGAAAACGGCAATAAGTGTAATAATTGTTATAACATTTTCAATATTCCCCCGGCTTTGCCATAAATGGTAGATTACCCACATCATCATTAAAAAGACAATGTTCTTGGGAGGAAGAGGAATCCGCCCTTTTGTCAATAAAACACACCCTGCTATCCCGATGCTTATCCCGGCCTGCATCCACAATGCCGGTGCGGTAATAAACCTGTTTACGAAAATGGCGGGAATGAAGAAAAGCGTACCGGCCAAAAGGGTAAACAGGTAAGGAAGCGAGATATGTTTTATAGTTGATTTCATTTAATTCATTTTACTCACCTGAATCCAGTGTTAGCGAATAAAATATTACGCACGTCTTTAATTGAGTATTGTTCTTATTATTAAATCATCAACATAGAATGACAATATAAGAACTATAATAATGCACACCGTATTATAAAGAATCTGGTAATTTGACTTTTTTATCATCACGTAATAGTACCCCGCAATAACGGCAGATAAATGTAAACAGTATTCTAACAGCGTACCCAATGTATCATTGAAATAAAATACGTGAAAAGGAAGATTTATTACAGATATACCGAGCAACCCCATAAATAATATGCCGGACGCTGATATTTTACCGGCATATCTCTTAATCAATACGATGGTTAAGAGATAAAATAGCGTAAAACCGATTAGCAAAGACAACTTTCCTCCAATATTCCCCAATGCCCTCAAAGGAGATAATACAATGGTTAGCACTATGTACATCAAAAGTATTACAATTTTATTTCCTGCCATTTTTTTCAGTTCTTTATACCATTAACCAAATTAAGACACTGTTTCAGGCAATGGGCTCCTTGCAAATCCCATCACATGGGAACTCCCACAATGTCCCACAGCCTTTTACTTGTTGCTTGCAATTATATCCGCTACATGATAAAACCCAGGGAGGTATTTCACCAAAAATATCACACCAGTCACTCTGTTGACTACAGCTACAATTTGGATATCCACTATCTTCCGAATTAGTTTTCATACGTGTTTTATTATCAAACTCTTCGTCAGACGTGCCTGTAGTATCTCCACTTTTACTAAGCAATCTGTTTCCGTTTGCCGTTATTGCATAAATCAGCTTTCTTGTCCAGTTTAATTCATTGACAGCGTATTCGTTCCACTTGTAAACAAATAATTCAAAATCTTCAGAAACCTCTTTTCTATTAAAAATATCGGTTTTATTAATGTAGTCAAGAAGTAAACGTAAATGATCTTTTTCTTTTTCATTCCAACTAAAATCATTCATCACTTCTTTAATTTTATTCGTCCAGAACTTTTTCTTTATTTCAGGATAAAATGCCACATAAGCGGCTCTTTTAACTGACTCCCTTTCATTTAATTTTAACCAGGAACTTCGAGTCATAGTTTGAACATCTGTTAAATTCTCTTTTACCCAATCATCAGCCAGAGGATCACAACTATAAACGTCACTATCACATGATATTAAGCATCTCGATAGGATAAATATCAATAGGCCATAAATAAACTTTCTCATAATATAGTGATTTTAATAAACCGTCCCTTTTACCTTTAACAAGTCCACCTCATTAATTGAATTAGAAGTAACGAAAACACTTTTATTGAAAGACCCGTTTAATAATTTTGGATTTACCGTCACCCTTATAAAACCTATTGAATCTTTTTTTATCGGATATTTTGAATAATTTGCAGACAAGCAGCCGCATGAAACATCTACTTTTTTAATTATCAATGGATTAATACCAATATTAGAAAAAGTAAAATTAACCGAAACTGTATCAGATTCCGTTTTATGTATTTTACCGAAAGAATGCAATGTTTTAGAAAATGCAATCTGTGGTTGAATTTTATCTGAGATTCCTATTTCTTCTTTTTCTGTTTTTCTACGGAAAGATAATCCTGACTTATCTTTACAACACACAAAACACGATATCATTAAGAATATCAACAATTTACCTGTATTTTTGTTTCTCATCTACGTTCAATTAAATTATGGTTACTACCGTTTTATTCTTTTTCACAGGAGGTTTACTTCAAATAATATGTATATTTTCCTTCTTTCCTCACGCAAAATCCGAAAAAGGAAATAATATCATGAAAAACAAAGGTATCCATTAAGGTTTATCCTCACAACAGGATATTAGTCAACGCAAAGAATTAACAATTAAACAAAAATACAATATTCTGATTATCAGAATAAAATAGAAATAAAAGGGTATATCATGGCAAATAATTAACAATGTAAACAGCTTATTTGAGATTGTAATATGTCATGACGGGGAGTGATACACTACCATCTGGGTTTATTATTCATCGAATTTATTGTAATTCATTCCAAGTTTTGCAAATTCTTAACTCGCTGTTTTTAATTTGTAAAGATCGATAAAAAAGCGACACTGTCACTCACTCGCTTTTCAGGAATTTTTCGAAAGCATAAAAACCATTCAACTTCTCAAGAAACATCTCTTTGACTTTATTTTCAGGAAGAGGAGTTAAACTTGTAAAGCAATTCTCCTTTCATTTGGTTCCGAATTCATTTGAATATCCTTTATTTCAACGTCTATACTTTCTTCTAATTTGTGGTTAAGTATCTATCCAATTGAGAAAACTATTCATCACTTGACAAAAAACCTTCTTTAATTAAGATACTTCTTATTTCATAGAACGTCCTTCTTTTTTCATTCCATTCCCATTCCGAATTTCTTTCAGTCAGCATTCTTGAGTATTCCGGACCAATTTCAACTGAATCATTTTCCTCTGAAATTGGCAATGATATTTCCGTTTCATTTATATCAGAAATCTCAACTTCAAACTCAATGCCGTCCCTTATTGTCTGAAACGAAGCAACAACCCCTCCTTCAAGAATAAATTCATTTCTGTGCACAACCAAAGAAGAAATGATAAAAACTCCCTTATGGGCATTTCCAACTATGTATTCTTTCCCATTGTACTTAATGATTAATCCTATCATAAATTTCTATATTAGTCCTTTTTCTTCAAGCTCTTCTTTGAGGTTATAATATTTTGCCTTCAATTCATTTCTGTCGGAGGGAATTCTCTTTTTCAAGTGAGAAATTATATTTGTCTCATAAATTTCGACCTTTATCCGGTCTCCGATCATAAGTCGTCTGTCAAGCCATGTTAGATGGTACGAGTTTGAATCCATCCCTCCTATGTGTATATAGTTGTCTTGGTGGTGATTTCCGGCTCCTACAAAAACACTTACGACTCTATCCGACGCAGCAATTATCTCTTCCCCATTTACTGTCACCTTAAAGCTCTTCATTTCTAATAATTTGATTCCCTCCGAATTTAACGCACACTCGATTTATCGCTATTCTGTTCGAATTCTTCTCTGAGGACAGAGCAAAAATTATGTCCGATTTTCCGGTTTATAGCCGACCGGGCCTTATAAACGGAATTTTCACTCTGGTTAAGTAAAAAACCGATCTCTCCTATACTCAGACCGGCAAAAGACAAGAAGCATACACTAAATTCTTTTTCGGAAAGGTGGGAATACCGCTCCCGAACAAAGTACTGTAGCCCGGGATTAAGGCTATCTACGACAGATAGGAATTCGTTTAATGGCGCTTCATTATGTCGATCAAACACAATCTTATCGAATCTATCAAGGATAGGTTGATTCTCATCCCGTGTCTTTTCAGGCATATGATATTTTAATTGTATTGTCTCTTTCATAACAGTAAATCTCCACTGCACCATCTCCTGCATTGTGATACCTTTTTGACGATTACCAGTATCGGATTCCAATAAATCTTTTGTGGTTTTTCGCAATATATCCATATTCCTCATCATTTTTAATTTGGCATTTTTTTCCCTCAACATTCCGCCCAATAAAAATAAAAATGCAATAGTCACAAACAACAACGCGGTCATTAACATCAGAATCCGTTGTTGAAAACGGATAAACCGGGTATTGAACATGTTTTGGAATCGTGTGTAATCGTTTTTCTTTTGTATTTCATATGCCAATTGTTTTTCTGCCTCTTCCTTATCACGCATGAATGTTTCATCAAGCTTTTCACGGTAAAAGATCGCCTCTTCAAAATTTCCTGAAGATTTACTAAAGTCCGCAAGATGACTATATGCGTTAGCGATAACGCGGTTATCATTAGAGAAGGTCAAGTTTTCTTTTAATTTTCGGGTATATTTCTGTACCGAATCATTTTCTTGCAGCAAACCGTACAATTTAGCAAAATTCAAGTAGTAAAAAGCTAATTTCATACTGTCGGAATTCAACAAAAATGATTTTCTCAGAAAAGCTTCCGCTTGGTCGTATTGCTTGTTTTCACTGTAAGCCTCGCTCATATCTTGTACCAGCAAACATTCAAGGTACTGGTTTCCCATCACTCCGGCCACTTCCATACCTTTTTGAAAATACAGGGATGCACTATCGCGGAGTTGGCGTAACATGTACATTTTCCCGATAACACTGTAACAATGTACTTGTTTTTCAGGAAGATCATCATAAAACCAGGCTGCCGCCTTATAATAATCAGATGCTTCAACGTAGAGACCCTGCGAAGCATGCAGTAAACCCATATTATATTGAACCAACCCGTTCAGTGCGGCAACATCAGTTTTTAGGGCATATTCTTCAGCTTTCTTGAAATAATGCATCGCACGTTCATAATACTTCCATTCAAAACAGGTACAACCACTATACAGATGCGCCAACGCACTCTGGCGAGGATTTTTGTTATTGCGGGAGAAATAATGTGCTGCTTCAAAAATGAGCGAGTCTGATGTAAGTCCACGGTGATTTTTATGGCGTGCTCGTGCGCGTGCAACTATATAATGCATATATTGTTCACGGCTTAGCCTTTCTTCGGGATAAAAAAGGTAATCGATCAATATCAAGGCACTGTCGGGGCGTTTCTCCATAAGCAATTCCGTCTTTTCCAGCAGTTTTGAAAACTCGGACTGGCGGGTGTTGCATCCGGTCATCACGGCAATAATGAGTACTACACCGGCAAAATAACTAAACATTCGTTTTTCCATGTCATGATTCATATTATGGAAAAATACAATCTTTCCCCTACAATAGCAGCTCCCGTTAATTTTTAATTAACAAGTTTGCAATATACAAAAAATAACCAACATGGGTAAATAGTCGCATGAAAATCAACTAGAGAGTGCTTCCATTAATTTTTTCGCCGCTTCTTCAATCGTCCGATTTTCAAATGTAATATCTGTAAACCAATTTATTCATTTTTATTCCGGAAATTACATTTTTCATTATTATCTTACAATTATTACTTTATAATAATTATCTTTACGTAATGATGCCCGATTGAATTTTAGAATTATGCAAAAGATTACCAACCCATTTATTACCAGTGGCTATTTATCGCCGCATTATTTCTGTGATCGAAAAGAAGAGACAAAAGAGTTAATCGGAAATATCGCGAATGGCAACAATGTGGCACTTATTTCTTCGCGCAGAATGGGAAAAACAGGACTCATCACCCATTGCTTCACAAAACGTGAAATAGCAGATAAATACTACACATTCTTTATTGATATTTATCCGACCGGCTCCATTCGTGATTTTGTTTTCACGTTAAGCAGGGAGATTGTAGAGCGACTGAAACCTTTTGGTCAAAAAGCATTAGAAATATTCCTGACCATTGTCAAATCATTGCAGGCCGGAGTCTCGTTCAACGTGACGGGAGAACCGTCATTTAATGTGAAACTGGGCGACATCAGGTCTGTGGAAACCACGCTGGATGAGATCTTCCAGTATCTGAACCAGGCAGGAAAACCTTGTTTGGTGGCAATCGATGAATTTCAACAGATGAATCATTACAGCGAAAAGAATGTGGAGGCACTGCTTCGGACCCACATACAACAGTGCCACAATGCACGTTTCATCTTCGCAGGCAGCCAGCGTCATATTATGGATAAGATCTTCACAAGCGCTTCACATCCATTCTATCAAAGTGTATCCATACAGCATCTTGAAGCCATCTCCATGCAGGAATACACACAATTTGCGTTGGGTCACTTTGAGGAAAACGGCAAATACATCTCTCCTGAGATGGTGGAGTCGGTATACAGACAATTTGAAGGTATCACCTGGTATCTGCAAAAAATATTGAACACGCTCTTCTCGATGACTCCTGGTGCGGGCAAAGTGACGAAGAGCATGGTAGAGGAGGCTGTTGAGAAAAACGTAAATTCATATGATTACAGTTATTCAGAAACACTGTTCCGGCTCCCGGCAAGACAGAAAGAACTGCTGATAGCCATAGCCAAGGAAGGAAATGCCAGAGAGATTACCTCTGCGGAGTTTGTCAAGAAACACAGTCTCACTTCATCCAGTTCTGTGCAGTCTGCCATAAGAGGTTTACTCGACAAGGACTTCGTCACGCTGGAGCGTGGCGCTTATCACGTGTACGACAAGTTCCTTTCATTGTGGATCAATCGCAATTATTAGCTTTGTGGCCGCATCATCAATTGATTTCTCACTTCCCAGCAGCGAGATAAATTTACTGCCGATGATGGCTCCCGAAGCTTCGCGGCAGGCAGCATCGAATGTCTCCTTGTTGGATATCCCAAAACCGATCAACCGCGGATTTTTCAGTCGCATGGCGTTCACCCGACGGAAATAGGCCAGATTTTCATCACTAAACCGGTTCTTTGCTCCGGTAACCGAGGCGGATGAAACCATATAGATAAAGCCGGAGGTATGCTGATCGATTATCCTGATCCGGTCTTCCGAAGTTTCGGGCGTAATCAGCATAATCATATGTAACCCGTATTTTTCAGCCACCGGCTTGTATGACTCCATGTATTCCGCAAAGGGAAGGTCGGGAATGATGAATCCATCGACCCCACACCGTGCTGCTTCACTGCAGTAATTCTCAAAACCGAATTGAATGATCGGGTTGAGATAACCCATCAGTACAAGCGGGATGGAAACTGACTGTCGCACATCGGCCAATTGTGAAAAAAGAGTTTTCACACTCATGCCGTTATGTAGTGCCTTTGTTCCCGATGCCTGAATCACCGGACCGTCGGCCATGGGATCACTAAACGGAACACCTATTTCAAGCATATCCACCCCACTTCTCTCCAGCGACTGCATCACTTTCACGGTGTCATTAAGCTCCGGATAGCCCGCAGTAAAATAAACCGATAGTATATTGTTTTTCTTCTCCTTGAATAGTTTGTCGATTCTGTTCATAATTTTCTTATTTATTTCTTATTTTCTATTTCCAGTTTTCTGTTTTCTACAATGACATCAACCCAGCTAAAAAGCGGATAGCTTATTGCTTTTATCGCAATTGTTTCACAAATTCCTTGATCATTTCAATATCTTTCAGCGCCGGTTCAATCTCAAAACGGCTGTTGATATCGATCCCCACAAACCGGGGGTGAATAAATGATTTAATTTCCACCACATCTTCTGGAGAGATACCGCCACTCAACAGGAAAGGGGTGTCACCCTGATAGTCAGCCAGCCTGTTCCAATCGAATTTCATTCCCGAACCGCCGTGAAGTCTTGTTTTCCGGTCGAAAAGAAAATAATCGCATTTCCCTTCGTAGGCATCCAGTTGTGTAATGGGCACAAAACCATCTTCATCTATTCCGAATGACTTGATTACCTTGTATCCCTCTTCGCGTAAATTGATGCAATACCCGGGCGACTCATTCCCATGAAGTTGAATGGCATCCAACTGATTTTGTGCAGCCCGCTCCCGTAAAATCTGGAGATCCTGATCGACAAACACACCGATTCTCTTCACTTTTGAAGGGATGTAATCCAAGCCCTTTTCCACATAGCGGGATGAACCGGGGTAAAAAATAAACCCCATCCAGTCAATATCGAGCAGCTCCAGCTCTCTGATGTTGGACACATCACGCATGCCACATACTTTGATAATCATAATTTTTTAGCTTTAAGCTGTCAGCTTGGTTTGTAAAATGTTGCAAGTTTAGCAGGAGACTTTTTTCTGGGGTCAACAGTCAGTAGTCAGCTTATAAGTAAAAACTTGTAACATACAGTGATTTAGTTTTTAGCTTTCAATACTCCTCAAAAATTTTCTGAGGTTCTCTCCCGGATCGGCAGTTTTCATAAAGTTCTCGCCAATCAGAAATCCTTTGTAGCCGGCATTACGCAAATCTCTCAGAACAACCGGATCAGAGATACCACTCTCGGAGACCCATACTGTCTCTTTGGGCAACAATTCAGCCATCCGGAACGATTTCTGCAGGTCGGTTACAAAGCTTCCAAGGTTGCGGTTGTTTACTCCGATAAGCTTGTGGATGGGAGTGATATACTCCGTTTCCCGCTCATCGTGCAACTCCAGCAATACCTCCAGCTGCAGCTGATGGGCCAGCTCCGTAAACTGCCGGCATTCACGCGCGGTGATTGCCGCAGCAATCAGCAGCACCGCACTCGCACCGGCCAGCTTCGCTTCAAAAAGCTGATAGACATCCACGATAAACTCTTTCCGCATGACCGGAATTTGCACCGCTTGCGTCGCCTTTTGCAAATCGGCCAGCGAGCCTCCGAAGAAAGTCTCATCCGTGAGCACCGACAGTGCCGCAGCACCAGCCGCCTCATAAGCCCGCGTCACCTCATCCGCACGGGCCGACTGATTGATCCACCCCTTGCTGGGTGAACAACGTTTGAATTCGGCAATAATTCCGGTACGTGAAAGCAACAGTGCTTCCTTTAACGACCGGAAAGGAACCTCAGTCTGTGGTAGCTGCTTTTCCAGCGCTGTAAAGGGGACCCGCTCCTTTTGCAGGGCTACCTCTTTCTTCTTGTGGGCCACGATCTCACTCAGTATATCTTGCATAATTATTTGTTTTTAGCTTTCAGGATTCAGCACTCAGCTCTTGTTGGTAAAATGTGATAAGTTCAGCGGTTTATTTTTAGTTGTCAGGACTCAGCGGTCAGCTCTGGTTTGTAAAGACTTGTTATGTATGACGGTTAGTTTTGCTTTCAGAAAATTTTCTTTTACTGATTGATTTCAATAAACTTCTCCAACACATTCAACGCCTTTTTACCATACAGCGAATCGCTGGCAATCTCGAGACACTCTTCGATGGGTTTATCCTGTTCGATAGTCTGGATGCCGAATGCCGCATTGGCCAGCACCACGTTCATCTGCGCTTCGGTACCTTGGGCATGCAGCACATTCCTGAAAATCCGGGCCGCCTCCACTGGCGTGTTCCCGCCAGAAAGTTCCTCCTGCCCGATCCGCTTGAAGCCCAGTTCTTCCGGAACAAACAACTGCTCGCCTTTGTTTGATACCACCTTAAACTGGCTGGTGAGGGACACTTCATCGTAGCCGTCCATGCTGTGGACAATACAGAACTTTTTGTTCTCCTCCTGATAAATGTAGCTGTATAACCGCGACATGGCCAGGTTGTATACCCCCAGCATCTGATACTCCGGCTGAGCTGGATTCACCAGCGGCCCCAGCACATTGAAGAAATTGCGTACACCCAAGCTCTTTCTTACGGGAGCCACAGCCTTTAACGCGGGACTGAACAGCGGCGCATGCAGGTAGGCAATGTGGCAGCTGTCGAGACTCCTGCGAAACTGATCATTGTCGGTGGTGAACTTCACCCCCTGCTGCTCAATCACGTTGCTGGCACCACTGATGGAGGTGGCGCCGTAGTTACCGTGTTTCACCACGTTGTATCCCGCACCGGCCACCACAAAACAAGCTGAGGTGGAGATATTGAATGTATTTTTTCCATCGCCGCCCGTACCCACGATATCCAGGGGAGCATAATCGGAGAGATTTACTTCTACCCGCATATCGAGCAGTGCGTCACGAAAACCGAGGATCTCGTCCACCGAGATGCTGCGCATCAGAAAGGAGGTAATCAGCGATGCCACCTGTGTATCGGGGATATCTCCCTTCACAATGGCGAAAAGCACCTCTTTGGCTTCTTCGCGCGAGAGATAATGATAATCGAATAATTTATAGAGTATTTCTTTCATAAGATTTAAATTAAATTGTTTCACAAACTGAAGTGCCACCGCTGCTGCTGTGATCGTTGAAAACCGACCGGTTCGGGCAGTGGCTGTCGCTGAAATCCGACAGAGACTTCCGGTTTGCTTGTTTAACCATGTTGTAGAAAGTTTTGCATGATGCGAATCCCTTCCGGGGTGAGTATCGATTCGGGGTGAAACTGCACGCCGTGCAGATCGAGCTGCCTGTGTTTCATCGCCATCACGTCGCCTGCCTTATCCACTGCGGTGATCTCCAGCTCGGCAGGAAAATGCTCTTCGGATACAATCCAGGAGTGATACCGACCGACCAGAATCTCATTCGGGATACCGTCAAAGAGGTAATCACCTGCAATAATATCCACTGGCGTCTGCACCCCATGAAAGACGAACGGAATGTTTTCCAGCTTCGCCCCGAAGACCTCCCCCATGGCCTGATGACCAAGGCACACACCCAGCATGCTTTTCGTTTCTGCATACTGTCTGATAAGCGGCATCAGCAGGCCTGCCTCTTCCGGCAAGCCGGGTCCCGGTGAGAGGATGATCTTGTCATATTGCGCCACAACGGAGAGGTCGATCTTATCGTTCCGTACCACATCCACTTCATTGTATCCCAACGATTTTACAGCATGTAACAGGTTGTAGGTGAATGAATCGTAGTTATCGAAAATAAGAATCTTATTCGTTTTCATCTTTGTGTGTTTATGAATTGTAGAGGGTAGCCGCCTTGTCGATGGCTTTCTTCAGTGCTCCCAGCTTGCTGTTCACTTCGCGAAGTTCATACGCAACGTCGCTCTGCGAAACGATGCCTGCTCCGGCTTGATACCATAACTCATTGTTGCGGCTGACGAACGTGCGGATGGTGATGGCCTGGTTGATGTTGCCGTTCAGTCCGATAAAACCAATGCAACCACCATAAGCTCCCCGGTTATGAGACTCGATCTCCGATATCAGCTGCATGGCCCGCACCTTGGGTGCTCCCGAGAGGGTACCGGCAGGAAAGGTATCGAAAAAGGCACGGATGCGGTCGGTACCCTCATTGAGTGTGCCGCTCACCCGCGAGACCAGATGAATCACGTGCGAATAGAACTGCGGCTCCTTGTAGAAATCGACCTTCACATCGTGGGCATGGCGACTCAGGTCGTTCCGCGCCAAGTCCACCAACATCACATGTTCTGCATTTTCTTTGGGGTCGTTCAGCAAAAACTCCACCGCCTTCATGTCTTCCTGATGGTTGCCACTCCGTTTGGTTGTCCCCGCAATGGGGTCGATGCTGATCTGTGATCCGTTGATCTTGCAGTGCGTCTCTGGCGATGAGCCAAAGATGCGATATCCGCCGAAATCGAAATAAAAGAGGTAGGGAGAGGGATTGATGGAACGCAGCGCGCGGTACACCTTGAAGTCGTCACCTGTGAAACGTTGTACGAACCTTCGCGAGAGCACAATCTGAAACACGTCGCCCCGAAGGCAGTGCTGCACCCCGGCGCGCACATGCTCCTTGAACTGCTCGTCAGTGATGGTGCTGTATTCCTCTCCTTCGGTGAAGAAGTTGTAAGTGGCAAAGTTGCGCTGGTTGATCAGCGACTCCACCTTTATCAGGTTGCTCACCTCGTTCTCACCCTGCAGCTCAATCAGGCTGATCTCATCGGTGAAATGATTGAACACCAGCAGGTATTTATAAAGAATGTACAGCAAGTCGGGCGCATCGTTTCTTTCCTCCTTGCTTTCGCGGATGGCAATGTTTTCGGTATACTTTACACAGTTGAAGGTAGAGTATCCGAATAGCCCGCACTGTTCCATTTCGCTACCGGAAACCTCAAACCGGCTAATAAAGCTGTTTAACGCATCGGAGATAGTAAATTTTTCAGACAGTTCCTGTTTTTCTTCCTTGTCGTCGGGAAACAGAAAATGACACACACCCCGGTTCACCTCCACCCGGGCGATCGGTTTCAGCGCCAGGTAGGAAATGCTGTTTTCGTTGGCATGAAAGTCGGAACTCTCCAGCAGCGCCGACTGAGGGAAGGTATCCCTTACTTTCAGGTAAATGCTCACGGGTGTATGTAGGTCGCCCATGATCTGCTTGCTGTTTGTTTGAAATTTGTATTGCATAATTGTTAGTTTTTAGGATTCAGGTGTCAGCGATCAGCTGTCAGCTTTTGTTTGTAGAAACTTGTAATCTATGGCGGTTTTAATCGGTTCTCAGCATTCAGCTGATTCCTAATCCCTGAGTCCTGATTCCTGATTTCTGATCCCTGAATCCTGACTCCTAACAAATCATACCGCTGAATATAACAACATCCCACTGTCTAAGCTGATTCCTGAATCCTGACTCCTGATTCCTTCATTAAAATTGATCTTCATAGTTAAAATAGGTCTCCAGGTCCTTGTCGCCCCGTCCGGAGAGGGTAAGCACCACCACGTCGTCGGAGGCGAAAGTCACTTTCTCGAGTGCTGCCAGGGCGTGAGCCGATTCCAGGGCGGGGATAATTCCATCGTTTCGCGTCAGTTCGAAGGCTGCCCGCAATGCTTCGTCGTCGTTGATTGCGAACACCTGTGCCCGTTTTGTTTTGGCAAGATGAGCATGTATCGGCCCGATACCGGGATAATCGAGTCCTGCCGAGATGGAATAGGGTTCAGTAATCTGTCCGTCTTCCGTCTGCATCAGCAAAGTCCTGCATCCATGCAGCACACCGGCGGTTCCCAGATGGATGGTCGCAGCCGACTCGCCGCTCTCCACTCCTTTACCGCCTGCTTCGGCCAGCACAATCTTTACCTTCTCATTGTCAAGATATTCATAAATGGTACCGGCTGCATTGCTGCCGCCCCCTACACAGGCCACCAGATAATCGGGATAATCACGACCCTCCTTCTCTGCCAGCTGCACTTTTATTTCTTTGCTGATCACCGATTGCAGACGGGCCACCATATCGGGATAGGGATGCGGGCCAATGGTGGAGCCGATAATATAGTGGGTATCTGCCGGGTGGCTGCACCAGTCGCGGATGGCCTCGTTGGTGGCGTCTTTTAAGGTCATATTTCCGGAAGTAACCGGTACCACTGTAGCACCCAGCATCTCCATCTTCTTCACGTTCATCTGCTGGCGTGCCACATCCGTTTTACCCATGTAAACGGTGCAGGGCATCTGCATCAACGCACAGACAGTGGCTGTGGCCACACCATGCTGACCGGCCCCCGTCTCTGCAATAATGCGTGTTTTGCCCATCTCGCGGGCAATCAATATCTGCCCGATGGTGTTGTTGATTTTGTGGGCACCCGTGTGGTTCAGATCTTCACGCTTCAGATAAATCTTCGCACCGAAACGTGCCGACAACTGACGGGAGAAATATAGCGGAGAGGGCCTCCCCACATAGTCGCGCAACAGGGAATTGAAATCGGCCTGAAAACGCGCACTCTCCATGATGGGGCGGTATGCCTTTTCGAGGTCGGTGACGCACTGGTGAAGGATCTCCGGGATGTAGGCTCCTCCAAATTCACCGTAATACCCTCTTTCATCTACTGAATACTTTTGCATATTATCTTAATTTTAATTGTTATTTTCATCTACGTCATAAAAATCAAAAAAGCCCGTCGCAGGATTGCGACAGGCTCTTAAATGATATGGTGTTTACTAATTTCAAGACACGGCTGCTCTTCCTTACGACTTTTCGGGTTGTAAGTAGCGCCACCAATATCTGTTTACAAGTAAATTCATTTTTTTTGTTTCTATTTCGATGCAAAAGTATAGGATCAAAAAACAAAAAACAACATTTTCGGGTTTTTTAACTTTAATAACTTCTCGTCTATTGATTTCTGATAGTCTCAAAAACAAACTCTATTGTTGTGAAAATTAGAAATATGATTTCAAATTTTCACAAATTGTTAAATAGAGCTATTAAACTGTCGTAAAATGAGATAGTCGATTCTCAAGTTTAAATTGGTTTCACATCAAAACCGGTACGTTTCACTGTTTTTACAATATCCTCTGCCGATAGGTCGTTCGTTTCTACGGTGAGTATCTTGTCGGGATTGTCGATATCCACACTCCAGGAGGTTATACCCTCTTTCTTATTGAGAAAAGGAGTTACTTTAGCCACACAGTTTGAGCAGTTTATATTGGTTTTAAATTTTATTGTCGCCATTTTATTTCTTTATTAAATTATCTTGCGTCTCCGGTTCGGGGAACTATCAGTTATCAAAAACAAATATAATTCTTTTTTTGTTGATTTACCTCCATAAATTGTAAGGGCCCTACTATTGTGAACCGCATTCGGACTGTAATAAGTCCTGGATTAACCCGAATAAATATAAGGAGATATGAGAAGATAAGGAGCAATATTAAGAGTATTTTTGAAGCAAATACGGAGATAGTACGGCCATACCCCTGCCAAATAGTGACTTATTTTCCTGTAAGAGGATGGGCTGGATAATCAAAATTATTTCACGAAAGACATCCGGAATCAAATGGATACGTCGATTTCACGGGATAAGAGAGAAAATATTCGTAATAAATACATTATTTTTGGGAATGACAAAGAAGCAAAAAAAACTAAAATTCACGTCACTGTTGTTCATCACGGCGGCTCTGCTTGGGGTGATTCTGATTTTCAGCCACAACACTGCACTTTCCGAATGGTATATGCGGCATATTTACCCTGCGATTGCCATTGTGCTCTCTGCGTTATCGGGTCTTTTTCCGTTTTCGGTCTACGACCTGTTTGTCATTGCGGCAACTCTCTATCTCTTAAAGCTCATTCTCTTTGTAATTATCAGAAGAACGAGTTTTAGAAAGTTTCTCTATTCGTTGGTTCGTTTTGTGACGATACTGGTTGCCTGGTTTTATTTTGCGTGGGGCATCTCCTATTTCAGGGAAGATTTTTATGCGAAAAGCGACGTGAAAGAAACCCCATTTGATGCGAAAAACCTCAAAAAATTCGTCACCCGCTTTATTGCAGATGCCAACGAAGCGTATGTGGATTTCGATTTCTTGGACAGAGCGGGTGTCCGACAGGAAATTGAGCGATCTTATCATGCATTACACGGGAAGCTGGGTATCGACTACCCCAATGGCAAAAGAAGAGCAAAACCCATGCTGTTTGAACCGCTCTATTCGAAAATGGGCGTCTCCGGATATTTCGGACCTTTTTTCAATGAAATTCATGTGAACAACTATAGCCTGAATACCACATACCCTTTCACATTGGCGCATGAAATGGCCCATCAGTTTGGCGTTGCGACCGAGTCGGAAGCCAACTTGTATGCTTTCATTGTATGTATGGGCAGCGAAGATGAACGAATCCGGTACAGCGCTTATCTCTCCACATTGCTCTATCTGGTGAACGATGCGGCTGAATTTCTGCCGGAAGAGGTGGATTCACTGACATCGGCGATAAGACCGGAAATAATCGCTGATTTGAGAAGAAACAGGGAACACTGGCTGGCCGTCAGGAACAGGTCGCTTTCCGACATGCAGGACAGGGCCTACGATGCTTATCTAAAAACGAACAAAGTCAGCTCGGGACGCGAGAACTACTCCGAAGTGGCTGGCTTACTGATCTCAAGCTACGACACCTTCATGAAAAATAACGAAAGATCATCTTTCATCGGGAATTAAATATAAAGTTAAAAAGTAAGAGCTCATCAGAATCCTGAGTCATTTTCTTTTTGATGTTATGTTTTCTTTGTTTGATGATACTCGTTTCAGTAGAGCCAAAACAGACTGCTTTGCCATAATTGCTCAATGGCAATAGAGAGAGGCAGCACAATTTGATATCGTTATCGGTTAGTTTTGCATTTATCTCTCTTAACGCAAACTGAAAATCTTTAAAGATTCGCCCTAACTCCTCATTTAATTGATCCTGCTTATCGTAGGTGAGTACCGGACATTCTATGCTGTTTTGTTGTTCCTCAAAATGCTTTATCTCAGTGTAAATAGTTGTTTTTTTAAAAATATCAGCCTGCAACAGATAGGATGATAAAGAGATCGCTTTTTTTTCATCTCTTTTCTTTTGAATCTCAGAAGTTATTTTTTTTAGTTCTTTTCTCTCTTTTTTTGAAAAAACGAGTAACCTTTTGTGATCCCGAACCAATATAAAAATAATAATTACCAAAACGATCATTGTAACCGACAACGTCACCCATTTGGTTCTTTTCTGATTTTCAATTAAATGAAAAATATTATTGAGAGAATCTTTTTGTTTATGAACGTCCTTTTCAGCCTGTACTGCCCGGTTATATAAGAGCATTGCACTTTTATGATATTCCTCCAGATATATTAATGCCATATCCCAATTTTGAAGACGTGTTTCGATAAAGTTTAGGTAAAGATATGATTCAGTACGAATTGGGATATTTTCTGATTTGGCACTTTCCAATAAGTAATCCCGTGCTTCTGCATAATCTACTTTCTCTATATATTCCTTGCCATATTGCAGATTTAAAGAATCTAAATAAATCGAGTATGTATATGCAGAAGCAGAACCATCTTCCGGAAAGTTTGATTCATTTTTAGGATTACATCCAATAAAAAATAAAATAAAAAGGATCGTTCCTATTATAGAATGAACATATGTCATGCAATAAGGTTATGTTTTATAGCTATTTACATGATTGAAACAGTTTTAATCGTTCTTCTCCCATACTTCTGAATTGGGGATTTTTTTCTGCGAGTCATACTCGAGATAACCCGATTTCGTCATGATGTTATCATTAAATTCTACTTGATAAAAAGCTTTTTTTCCTTTCCAGGCTTTCATTCCGGGTAGCGTGTACAGGATAGTCTCGGTATAAGTATCACCAATCATCGTGTAAGTCCCGCTGGCACCGGAAATAATATTTCCTTCCTTATCGCTCATGATCCAGATAAAGTGAGTGGGAGTAATCATTTTAATATTCGTGTACCCCTCTGGCAATGCATTGCCGCTACTTTGTATTAATTTCCAAGTACCCAGATGATTATATCCTTTTTGAGCATGTAGCATACAGGTAGTTGCGATGAACAATATCATCAAAAGAAATGTTTTCGTTTTCATAGGGCAATAATTTAAATTAAAGTTCTTAATAAAATCCAACACAAATATATACCTTTTAATCTAGAAGAAATGAGAAAAATGGTAATATTACTCCCATACAAACATCTAACATGCAATTTGTTACAAAATGTACGGTAAAAAAAATAAACAATCCAATGAAAAAGTTATTATTTTTTTTGGCAGCTGCATCATTCATGATTGCCTGCTCAGGCCCCAAAGGGATGGTACAGATTGAACCGAACAGCCACGAGGTCGCACAGGAAGATTCCCTGGAATATGAACTGATTGTGATGGACCCGGGTTTTGATACGTGGTATATGCTTCAAAACACACCGTCAAGATATCGTTCACAGCAGTACTACGAAGGATGGAACCAGCAATATGTATCGGCCTGGAATTATCTGGCCACACAGCCTGGAAGAAGGTCGTTCTTCCAGACCATTGTGGGATATGAGCCGGGTGAGGATTATGGTTTCGAACTGAATCACAAACTGTTCTATTATTTCCAATATGTAGAGCAGGTCCTGCGGATTCCCATATTGGACCACCACCCTGTAGGTGTGATCTTTTAAGCAGGCATTTTTTTCCTTATGGCAGGTTTTCCCGGAAAAGTGAATTTGTCATATTTTTTTACTCTTCAACCGCAGGCTGTTGGTCACCACACTCACTGAACTGAGCGCCATGGCGGCACCCGCGATCATGGGATTGAGCAGGAATCCGGTGAAGGGGTACAGCAGCCCTGCTGCAATGGGAATGCCAATCATATTGTAAATAAATGCCCAAAAAAGATTCTGGCGGATTGTCAGTACAGTAAATTGGGACAGGCGGATTGCTTTCGGAATTTTTTTTAGATCGGATGAGATAACGGTCATCTTGGCCACATCCATGGCGATATCACTCCCCGCCCCCATGGCAATGCTCACATCAGCCTGGGCAAGCGCACCGCTGTCGTTGATACCATCGCCCACCATTGCCACCTTTTTTCCTTGTTGCTGCAAAGCCTTCACCAGTTCGGCTTTCTCCTCCGGTAATACACCTCCCTTGAAGCGGGTGATGCCCAGCTCGCCGGCCAGTGCGGCAGCCACCTTCTCATTGTCTCCGGTATAGATGGCTACATCGATACCCATGTTGTGCAACTGGTTGATGGCTGCCTTGGAGGTAGGTTTCATTTTGTCGGTAATACCTACCACACCCAGTGCGATCTGCTCATCGGCAAACACCGAAACCGTATGTGCTGCATCCAGTTCAAGGTAAACCTGTTGTTTCAGGTCCGCAGGAACAACCACATCTTTTGAAGCCAGATAGTCGAGATTTCCAATGTAATAACGCTTGCCTTCATAAATCCCTTCGATGCCCTTTCCGCTCACCTGCTGCACGGTCACATCCTCAAGCAACGTACTGTTCTCTTTCAATGCATCGGTGATTGCATCTGCCAGGGGATGCTCCGAGCGGTATTCAATGCTGTATAGAATGTTGCGGTGTAGCGGTGTGGCATCAAGCGACCAGGTCATGTTGCTCACCTCTGGTTTTCCTTCGGTGATTGTCCCTGTTTTATCGAGTACCACCACGTCAATATCCTTTGCAGCCTCAAGGCTCTCTGCATCCTTGATCAGAATCCCTTCTTCAGCACCTTTGCCTATTCCCACCATGATGGCTGTGGGCGTAGCCAGGCCGAGTGCACAGGGGCAGGCAATGACCAGTACCGTCACCATCGCCATCAATCCGTAGACAAAACCAGTCTCACCGCCAAAGAGGATCCATATCACAAAACTGAGCAAGGCAATGCCCATGACCACCGGCACGAAAATGCCGGCAATCTTGTCCACCAGCCCCTGTACCGGAGCCTTACTTCCCTGTGCCTCATCCACCGTTTTGATGATCTGCGCCAGGAGTGTATCTTTTCCCACCTTCTGTGCCCTGAAGCGGAAGCTCCCTTTCTGATTGATGGTGCCGGCAAATACTTTCTCTCCCGCTTTCTTCTCCACATGAATGGGTTCTCCCGAGATCATGCTCTCGTCCACGAAGGAGTTACCTTCGGTCACCTCACCATCCACAGCAATTTTATCACCCGGTTTCACCAGTACGGTATCATTGATCATCACCTCCGCGATGGGTACCTCTACCGGCTTTCCATCACGGAACACCACCACGGTGGAGGGCTGAAGGCCCATCAGCTTTTTAATGGCATCGGACGTATTTCCTTTGGCCCGGGCCTCCAGCATCTTTCCAAGCAAAATAAAGGAGACGATCACCCCGGCGGCCTCAAAGTAAACATGCGCCTCCAGTCCTCTGCTCTCCCAGAACTGCGGATATAACATGTTGAAGAGGCTGAACAGATACGCAATGCCGGTACTCAGTGCCACCAGCGTATCCATATTGGCTGAGCGATGTTTGGCCTGTTTCCAGGCACCCACAAAGAAGCGCTTGCCGAAAACAAACAGGATGGGGGTTGCCAGGATCAACATGATCTCATTGGCGTAGGGGGTATCCATGAAAAACATGCCGACGGTCACCAGCGGAATGGCAAGCAGAATGGACCAGATTGTGTGACTGCGCAGTTTCTTATAATTCGCCTTTTCTATTTCTTCCACCTGTGCAAACGAAGATTCAGTTTCTTCGAGAAGCAGGTCGTATCCTATCTCCTGCAAAGAGTTCTTCATATCGGAGGGCGCAACAATTCCGGGAAGGAATTCAATGTTCCCCTTTCCGTTGCCATAATTTACCGAGGCACTGATCACGCCTGGAACATAAGAGAGGATATTCTGTGTACTGGAAGCACAAGCTGCACATGTCATATTGAGTACCGGCTGTGAAATCTTCTCGGTAACCACTTCTCCTCCCGATTGGCGAATCGTTGTGACGACCTCCTGCAAAATCTCGGCTGCATCATCGGCATGTTTCTCCTCAATAGAGAGCGAAAGACTGTTGTTGCTGTTGTTATAACGCACCGACGAAACTCCACTGATTTTTTCAATGAAATCAGGCTGGGGTAAATGTTTTCCAGCCAGTTGTATATCGTATCTGTTATCTGTTGTCATATTTATATTCTCTTTTCCGGTTATGAACAATTGTAAAAAGGGAAGGTTCAAAAAATAAGTGCATGAAGTTTATTCCATATAAAAAATTTGTATTTTTGTTAATTCACATTGCACGACCAAATTATTCATTTGCTATGTACAAGTCTCTTTTTTTATCGATTACTTTCCTGTTGACCTCGTGTATTCTCTTCTCACAAAAAAAACCGCTCGACCATTCGGTGTATGATTACTGGAAGAGCCTGACGGGCACGGCAATCAGCAAGGACGGAAAGATCACGGGTGCACTCATTTGCCCGCAGGAGGGTGATACCACCCTGCTCATAAAGGATAATAGCAGAAACCGTACTCTTTACATAGAGAGGGTGAAAAGTTACGTACTCTCACCTGATGGAAAATGGACAGTGGGACTGGTCAGTGCACCTTACCGCCTCCTCCGCCAGGCCCGCATCGACAAGAAGAATACAAATGAGATGCCCGGGGACTCATTGTTGATTATCAACAATCTTACTTTTGATGTGAAAAAGATTCCCGGTGTGAAATCTTATAAAACTGCAAAGGAATTCGATTCCCATGTGGCGTACAGCCTCATCCCGCCAAAAGACATAATGAGCAAAAACGATGCCAAAAAGAAAGAAATCATGGTATTGCGGAATATACTCACTCAGCGGGAGGATACCTTCAGAAATGTCAAAGAGTATACTTTCAGTAAATTTGGCGATAGCTTTGCGTTGACGATTCAGCCCGACAAAAAAGATTCGACCAGCCGGTCCAGCGTTGCATATATCAATCTGAAGAATAACACAAAAAAAATTATCTCCTGCGAAAACATAGAATACAAATCGCTTGCATTTGACGAGCCCGGAAGTCAGTTGGTTTATCTTGCCACGGCAGACACTTCGAAACTGGCACAGAAAGTATACGACCTGCGTTATTATGTGGCAGGAGCCGATTCGGCAGTGATTCTTGCCGACAGAAACGCATCGGGATTGCCGGAAGATTGGATATTCAACGAATATGCGGCTCCTTCCTTCAGCAAAGACTGCAAACGTATTCTTTTAGGTGCTGCTCCTGCAAAAGTACCGAAAGACACAACCATTGTGGATTTTGAAATGGCCAGTCTCGATATCTGGCACTGGCAGGAGCCCCTCACGCCGCCACAACAGCTCGTAGAGTTAAAAAGGGAGGAAAGCCGTACCTATGCGGGTATTGTCTCTCCCGGGCACATGAACCAGTACATTCCATTGGCTACTGAGAAGATGCCTTACACATCCGTGGCCGACGAAGGCAACGGACAGTTTGCACTCCTTTGGTCCGACAGACCCTATCAGCTGGAGAGCCAGTGGGACATTTCTTCAAAACAGGATGTATGGATCAAGGATTTGCAGACGGACAGTCTCTATCAGCTGGCCAGACCATTACCCGGCAGGCCGGCCCTGTCACCGGACGGGAATTTTACCTTTTGGTGGGATGCCGGAAAGCAACACTGGTTTGCCCTCAACAACCGCAATAAGTTGATACAGAATCTGACCAGAGACATTCCGGTAAACTTCTGGAACGAAAAACATGATACCCCCTCTCCGGTAGAATCCTACGGAATTGCTGCCTGGGGAGAGAATGATGCATATGTACTAATCTATGATGCTTTCGACCTCTGGAAAATTGATCCCACTGGAAAGAAAAAACCTGAAAATGTCACACGTCATACAGGACGTGCCGACTCCATCACATTTCGGTATATAAACACCGATCCCGAAAAACGGTTTATTGCAGCAGACGATCTGATCCTACTCTCGGCATTCGACAATGTGTCCAAGGAATGGGGTTACTATACCCTGGCACAGAAGGGACGCAATCCGCTCAAGAAAAGGGCGCTTGAAAAGTTCAGTTTCTCCGGGCTGGAAAAAGCGAAGGATGTCGATATTTTTGTTTTTCAAAAAAGCAATTTTAATACCTCTCCCGATCTATATGTGACAACTGATTACTGGAAAACGGCGCAGAAGCTTACAGATATCAATCCGCAGATGCACGGCTTCAACTGGGGAACAGCTGAACTTTTCTCATGGACCTCTCTCGCCGGCATACCTTTGCAAGGCATCCTCTATAAGCCGGAAGATTTTGATCCGGCCAAAAAGTATCCGTTGATGATCTATTTTTACGAGAAGCACTCCGATGAACTTTACCGCTGGTTTGCACCGGCGCCCAGTCGCTCGACCATCAACATCCCGTTTTTTGTCAGCCGGGGTTATATAGTTTTCACACCCGATATTCACTATACTGTAGGACACCCGGGCAAGGATGCCTACAATGCCGTAGTTGCTGGTGCAGAGGCGCTTGCTCAAAACAGCTGGGTGGATAAAAAGAATATGGCGATACAGGGCCAGAGCTGGGGCGGTTATCAGGTAGCATACCTGGTCACACAAACCAATATGTTTAAGGCTGCGGGTGCGGGAGCCCCCGTATCGAACATGACCAGTGCTTATGGAGGAATACGCTGGGAATCGGGCAGAAGTCGCCAGTTTCAATATGAGCAGACCCAGTCACGCATCGGATCCACATTAAAAGATTCTTTGCAACTCTACATTGAGAACTCACCGCTATTTCATACCGATAAGGTGGAAACACCGCTGCTGATCATGCACAACGACAAAGATGGGGCCGTTCCGTGGTATCAGGGCATCGAACTCTTCATGACCCTGCGACGGCTGGGTAAGCCTACCTGGCTTTTACAATATAACAACGAAGCACACAACCTGGTGCAACGCCGCAATAGCAAAGACCTCTCCATCCGCCTGCAGCAGTTTTTCGATCACTACCTCAAGGGAGCGCCTGCTCCAATCTGGATGACACGCGGCGTGCCGACCCTGCAAAAGGGTAAAACGTGGGGGTATCAATTTGAAGACATCGAATCATCAGCACAACAGTTAGGTCGAGATGAATAAAATATTGTGGATTTTAAAATAAACTATTCACCTGCATTGCTTATTATATAACTGATAACAAGCAATCTAATTTATTACACTATGACCAAAATAAACCTTTTCATCCTGCTGACCCTTCTGCTCAGCAGTTGCAAAAACAGTCCCTCCTACGAAACAGTTACCACCCCCACAGGAGAGTGGCAACTTATCTGGGATGACGAGTTCGATTACACTGGTCTTCCCGACTCCGCAAAATGGAGCTACGACACGGAAGGGAACAGCTGGGGCTGGGGTAACAACGAAGCCCAGTTTTATACAGCCAATGATACTGCCAACGCCTATGTGAAGGAGGGATTACTGACCATCACCGCCCGGATTGACAGTATGGGTGGAAAACGGTATACCTCGGCACGACTGATTACCAAAGAGAAAGGCGACTGGCTCTACGGCCGATTTGAAATTAGGGCGAAGCTTCCCACAGGATTGGGCACCTGGCCTGCCATATGGATGCTTTCCACCGACTGGGAGTACGGCGGCTGGCCTGCCAGCGGTGAAATTGATATTATGGAGAATGTAGGTTACGATCCTGACACCATTGTAGGGTCTGCACATACCCAAAGCTACAACCATGTGCAGGGGACACAGAAAAATGCAAAGATATTTGTCCCCACATCTTACAACGATTTTCATGTCTATGCACTCGAGTGGGAGGAGAATGAATACAGGGTTTATGTAGATAAAAATCTTTATTTCACTTTCAAAAATGAAGGTACCGGATTTGCCGAGTGGCCTTTTGACAAGAGATTCCATCTCCTGTTGAATCTGGCCATCGGAGGAAACTGGGGTGGACAGAAGGGAATCGATGATTCATTGTTTCCTCACCGTTTTCAGATTGATTATGTAAGGATATCATACGTGGACACTTAGATCCACTTGATTTCTAATTGTTTATAATTGAGTTCTTTGACATTTTTGTAATCGCTTTTGTTAAGTATCTCTTTTACAGGAGACTTGTCAAGTAGAGAGAAGCTGAGAATCTGCAAAATTT